>DASZZP010000047.1:0-20603 GCA_035544875.1 Thermoanaerobaculia bacterium
TCGAGCGTCACGTGACCGCGCAGCAACTCCTCGACGGTGGGCATAGCGTCATGCTACCTCGGGCGCCGGGCAAGACCTCAACCACTTGCCAGGGCGGGGGAGTCTTTCTCTTGTCGGTTTGAGGCCGGAGGCTTCGCTAGAACTCTCATGAACGCGATCGCGCACCAAGCGCTCTGCTTCGCCTGCCTGTGTGCCCTGAGAACGCCCTTGTGCGGCGTAGCCGCCGACAAGGAGGGCCACGGGGCATCTGCGCCCACGGCGCTGAGGAACGAACTCGGCGCCATCTCGAACACGCAGGGCCCCGTCTGGAGTTCCCCCGCCGGTCCGCACGCAGGCCGACTCGCTGCGCTGAATAGCGTTGTGTTCGCCGGCAACCAGAATGGACTCTATCTGTCGCGTGACAGCGGCACGACTTGGACTTTATCTTCCATTCACGATTGGATTCGCGACCTTCAGGTCGTCGGCAGTTCAGTCTACGCCGTGAGTGCCTCTGCTGTGCTTCGTAGCACCGACGTGGGGCAATCGTGGCAAACGCTCTATGTAGATGCGGGGACTGGCAATCTCCTTCTGAATCGTATCGCGATCGCCGGAAACGTCATCTATGTATCAGCCGCCGAGTTTGCGGACGGCTCCTACGGACAGCTCCTCAAGAGCTCCGATGGCGGTGCCACTTGGCGGTTCACAAACTTCATTCCTGCGGTGCTGCATCCCGGAGCAGCGATCATTCTCGGCAGCACACTCTATGTTGGCGCCTACAGTCCCGTGCCAGCGGCGTATTCGCTATTCAAGAGCGATACAGGCGGGGCTTCCTGGGTCTTCTACGACCAGGGGCTGCCTGATGATTCCGAGGTCACAGACATCCTCGGAACAGGTTCGACATTGTACGTCGCCACGGGCACTGGTGTCTCTCGGCGCGCCACCTCGGGGGCGTCCTGGCAAGCCGTCAATACTGGACTATCAAGTCTCTCGGTCAACGGCCTAGCAATTGCCGGCGGCACGCTATACGCTGCGACTGGAGCAGGTGTGTTCGCGAGCACAAACGCTGCACAGTCTTGGGAATCTATAGGCAGCGGTTTGGCGGGAACGGCAGTCTCGGCAGTGGCAGTCTCTAGTTCGGCGCTCTACGCCGCGACCTCGTCGGGTGTGCGGCGCTTGGACCTCGGCTCTCCGCCGGTTGTCTGTAGCCCAGGTTCGACTTCACTCTGTCTCAACGGCGGCCGCTTTAGCGTCACAGCAAACTTCAACGCTGGCGGAGTAAACGCTGGTGTGGCCCAGGTCGTCCAGCTCACGCCGGACACTGGATACTTGTGGTTCTTCGACAGCTCCAACGTCGAGGCGGTCGTCAAGGTGCTAGACGGTTGCGCTTTGAGCGGCCACTACTGGGTCTTTGCCGGCGGACTGACGAACGTCAACGTCGTGATGACCGTCACCGATACACACACGGGCAAGATCCAGACCTACACCAATCCGGCCAACACGGAGTTCCAGCCGATCCAGGACACCAGCGCCTTCGCTACGTGCTCTGTCCCGACGAATGCGTCACACGATGCTGTCGAGGAAGCCGCATCGGAGGAGATTGCGAAGATCGAAGAACTGCTCGACTCGGGCGCGGCCGTGCAGACGCCGTCAGGAAGGGCGGAGCCGACTAGCCCTAGCACTAGCGGAAGCAGCTGCACGGCCAGTGCCACCGCACTGTGCCTCAACAACGATCGCTTCCAAGTGACGGCGCACTTTGACGCCGGCGGCGGCAACTCGGGCACAGCCCAAGTCGTTCCGCTGACTACCGACACTGGCTATCTGTGGTTCTTTTCCAGCTCCAACGTGGAGGCGGTCGTGAAAGTGCTCAACGGCTGCGGGCTCAACAGCAACTATTGGGTCTTCGCTGGCGGACTGACGAACGTCAACGTCGTGATCACGGTGACGGATACGCAAACCCGCATCCAGAAGACGTACATCAATCCGCCGAACAAGAGGTTCCAGCCGATCCAGGACACGAGCGCATTTGCCACTTGCTCATCCGGGCCGGCCGCACCGTACGGAGTCGATTCCCATACTGTGGCCCTCTACCATTTCGAGGATCCGCCCGGCAACGTGGTCGCCGATGCAACAGGGGTCAATCCCGGCGTCGCCACCGGCACGGCGATCGTGCCGAGCCTCTTTGGCCACGGCCGCAACTTTCTCGGCAGCGGGGAGGGTCACTACATTACGGTGTCCGATAATCCTTCGCTCCGCGGCATGGCCCAGATGACGATCGAGGCATGGGTCTATCCGACAGGATTCGATCTTGGAAACTTCAACGCGACCGAGATCATCGTCGGGCGCGGCGATGCGACGTCCCCTTACGACATCTACTGGATGTCGATGACGCGCAACGACGACCCTGCGTCGAGCTTCAACTACTTTACGGTCGGAATGGATATTGTAGTCGAGGCCTCCGGACAAGCGTCTTCGGCCCATTCTGCGATCCACCACTTGCCAAACCAGTGGTACTACATCGTTGGCACCTACGACGGACAGAAAGCCCGCGTGTACGTGAATGGCGTCCTGGAGCAAGTTGGGAACCTTTCCCCGGGCATGGTCGTAAACACGACTGATCCACTCTACTTTGACAACCATACGTTCTTTAGCCATACCGCCAGCTCCAACGGCAGGATCGGCGGGGTGTTTGACGAGATCAGGATTTCCGACATCGCTCGCAGCGCGAGCGAGATTGCGGCGGTCTACGCCGCGGCCCCGCACTAGACTTAGACTAGACTGCATCGGAGGCAGGGGCGCGGCTGCAGACGGGGCATCAGGTCGTCCGCGACTTCGTTTCGTCGTCGCGAGATAGCTCCTTAGCAACACTGAACTTCTTGGAGGGGGGGATGAAATGTCAAGTCCGTTCAGTTCGCAACACCTCGTCACCATCGTAAGGGCCGCGGTGGCGGCCTGCTGGCTCATTCTGCTCGTTGCGGCCCCTGTAGGGGCGGTGAGCGCCGCGGCCGCGCCGAAGCCGCTTACGAACGACGACATCGTGACCATGGTGCAGGCGGGCCTCCCCCAAGAGGTAATCGTCGAGAAGATCAAGACCTCGAAGACCATTTTCGACACGTCGACGGACGCCCTAGTCGCGCTCAAGAAGGCCGGGGTCAGCGGCGACATCATCCGGGTCATGGTGAATCCCGCTGCGGAGCCCACGCTGCCCGTCGGACGCTCGCCCTGGGGGAATCCGAACCAGCCGGCACCCTGTCAGGTGCTGCCGGGCGGACAGGCCCCTTGGCTCTCTGGCGCGTCGCCCGCGATGTGGTACTCGGAACCCGACAAGGGTGACCGGGTGGAGATGAACTACGAACGCGGCACTATCGCCCACGTGGGATTCATCTTCACCTCAAGCCTCTTGGTCCTCCACCCCATCAGAGCGAGCGCGCGAGTCTCCGGCCGGGCGCAGTTTCTAAGCTGCATCAACCCCACGGATGCACCACTTGTCCACTTCAGCCTCGACAAAGGTAGCGACGAGCGCAACACATCGGTGGGGCATATAATGCCGTTTCACGTCTCCTTCCATATCTCGGACGAGGATCTTGTCCCCTTCAAGTTCGAGAAGACGCCGGAAGGCTACTTCAAGATTACGCCGAATGCCCCCCTCCAAGCCGGCGAATACGGCTTCGTGCCGCAGGAGAGTGTCGGCTTCTTCTCGGCCGGTGAGAGGGTCTATTCGTTCGGGGTCGATTGAACTCCTGCATGCCAATCTGTCGCTGGTCAATCAGTGAACGAGCTACAGTAGCTGCCGAGTCGAGAGGATGATGACCATGTGGAAGGTGAGAGGGTCACGGTATTTGATGGCACATTGATCACGGTAGTCGATGGCCTGTAGCTGGAGCGGCAAGGTCGGGGGCGACGCTTGCGAGCTTGTGTCGAAGATAGGCGAAGTAGCCGGGATCGAGGGGTGCCGCGAGGAGCTCGTCGATCACGGCCAGGAAGTAGTGGAAGGTGGCGATCTTGGCGAGCGGCGGCGCATCTGCGGGTCTGTAAGTGCGGCGGCCGGCGCGGCGTGGACGGCGGTGTCGAAGGGGACATGGCGATCGTGCAGGGTGGCAGCGAGTCGTCGGTCTGCGGGCCGGACGATGCCTGAGGTGCCAGGAGTGCAGCGGTAGAGATCGAGGATCCGTTCGACATAGCAGCGTCGCGGCGTGGGACACGGTGACATCGGGTCAGACTCGGGCGTGTGCGGTGGGCAGTGGCTCGAGTCTTGTGGACTCTAGGGAGGGGCTGCGGCTGCGCGGTGAAGGCCTCGAAGTAGAGCTTCTGATCGAGGTGGGTGAGCTCGCGGCGAGCGGCGAGAGCGAGGAGCTCGTTGGCCATGGTGGCGAGGACGCGGAGGTTGCCGGCCGCATGCTCGGCGAGCGTGGTCTTGAGCTCGTGAGCGTTGTGCACCAGTCGGTCGAGCACGGCGTCAGCCAGCCGCTCGGCGCCATGGCGCTGACCCAGACGGAGGATCCCCAGGCACGAGCGGAAGCCCTGCTGGGGATGGACATGCTTGGTCAGGACCGCCTCGACCAGGGCGGCGACGGCCGACCCACTTGCTGTGCCCAGCGCGCTGGCGCCAAAAAAGCGGACAGGTTTGGGTCCGCACCCCCGCAAACCGCCCGCATAGCTGCTACAAGCAGTTACGTTGTCAGGAGGTCTGGAATCTTCACCCTCCGCCAGGGGATCGACGCGACGACTCTGGAGGCGAACGCTGCGCTGCGCAGTATTGTTCGGCGCGACACGGGCGCGAGCTACGATGAGTTTCTGCGCGGCTTGGCCAGGGCCCTCGGGGATTGAGACTCCGACGCGGGAGGGTCTGGCCAAACTGGACCGCAAGCGTGCCAAGAAAGGTTCGAACAAGGAGTGGACAAACCCGTACGATCCCGACGCGAAGATCACGAAGATGAAGGACAGCCGAACGCACCTGGCTCACAAGGCCGAGCATGCGGTGGACATGGAGACGGGGGCGGTGGTGGCGGTGACACGGAGAGTCTTGAGGAGACGCTGGACGAAGCGATGGGCGAGCTCAGCGATGTGATCGAAGACGAAGAAGCCGGCGAGGCGCTGAGCGACCAGGTCGTTGCCGAGGTCGTCGCCCACAAGGGCTATCACAGCAACGCGGTGCTGACCGCGCGGGAGCAGGTGGGCATCCGGACCTATATTTCGGAGCCGAAACGCGGCCGCCGGAGTTGGCAAGGCAAGGCGGCCGAAAAGGCGGCGGTCTACGGCAACCGTCGGCGCATCCGCGGCGAACGAGGGAAGCAGCTCATGCGCCGTCGGGGAGAGCTGATGGAGCGAAGTTTCGCGCACTGCTACGAGACGGGCGGGATGCGCCGGACTCATCTGCGAGGTCACCGCAATATTCTGAAGCGGCTGCTGGTGCACGTGGCCGGGTTCAACCTTGGGCTGGTGATGCGCAAGGTCTTCGGGATTGGGAAGCCACGGGTGCTGCAGGGCCTTCGGGCGGCGTTGTTGCGCCTTGTTTGCGCTTTTTGCGCTGCCATCTGCACCTGTCTTAGAAGGTCACGTGCGCTCTGGTCGGCGATTCATTCCGCTTGCGCGATGTCGTTCCGCATATGCGTGTACGCTGCCAAGGGATCTGCGGACGGGCTTTCACCACGGGCTGCTAGGCTCAGCGTCACGCCCTTGAGCTTCAGCTCCTCGTGAACCTGGTTCCAGTCCACCTCCGGACGCTCGCGTCGCAGCGACCGCGGCGCCGGTGGATACAGCCGTCGCTCAAGCTCCTCGCTGCTCCAACTCTCCCACGCCCCCGCTTCGAGCAGGCCCGCCCTCTTGGCCCGCTCCACGTACTCCGCCACGCTCGCCCTCCCCACCCCGCACACCCGACTGACCTGCCGCTGACTCAAACCGCACACCAGCAGCCGCAACACCTCCTGAACTCTCCGCATGCTGAGTCTCCGTGCCGGCATCCCTCTCCCTTCGCTGTGAAGGAGTGAAGAATGCCACGGCGTCGGAGCCCTGCGCGCCGCTCATTCCGACGGCAAGCCGGCCACCCTTCCGAGAGCCGCCAACAAATGGCCGCTTTCACGTCGGAACGGTGGCCGCCTTCGTCTCGGAACGGTGGCCGCCTTCACGTCGGAATCCCTGGCCGGCTTCGCTCGGAATACGCAGCGAGGGGTGCGGGATCACGCTCAGAGATCTGGTCCGCGGCTGCCTGGGTCATGCACTGAGCATGGTGGCCTGCGCGCAGCTGCGCATGTCGTAGGGCAGGCCGGAGTGCGCCTGTGCGGCGGGTGAGCCGGATAACGGCCGATTCTCCTCCTTGTATGACTGGACTGCTTTCTCGGAGCGGAGGTGCTCGATTCGGCTTACGTCTCGAGCACGGATTTTCAGTGCACCTCTGGCAATATAGAAATAACACTATGAGTGAGAAGAAGGAGCGGCGCTGCGCCGGGTCTGCGTTGGTGTGGGTCCCCAGACGAAGCTGCGCGTGGAGCTCGACGTGAGGTAGCGCTCTGCAGACGGTGGTCGCTGAACACGGCCGCCGGCTCTGGACTAATTCCTGGAAGATCAAGCCCGGGGTCGGAGGGTGGGACGCGCGCCGGCGGCCCGGGGCGGGTGCTCGGGCTCAGGCCGCGTACTCGAAGCTGAGGCGCGGGTTCTTGCGCGCTCGCCGCAGGTAGCCGGCGATCTCATGCACCAGGGCGGTGGTGAGCTGGCCGGCTTCGGCCGCCTGCTGGAAGGCGATGAGGGCGGAGATGGCGTGCTGGTGGATGTCGCGCGAGAGCAGGATCGGCAGCATCTGCTCGGGGATCCGGCGCACCTCGTCCCGCCGCCCCTGATCTAGAAAGAGAAGCGCGAGGTCGAGCATCACCAGCGAGGCGTCGTAGCCCATGCCGCGCTCGAGGAAGCGGCGCCGCAGGTCGCCGAGCCTCTGTTCGGCCTCCAGCAGATTGCCCGAGCGAGCGGCGATCCGCGCCTCCAACCAGGCCAGGGGGAGTTCGGTGCGCGCGTCGCCGAGTTCCTGGTAAGAGGAGCGGAAGCGCTCGAGCTGCGCCCGGGCGATGTCGGTCTGGCCGCTCTCGTTCAGGTTCCAGATCAGATTGTGCCGCGCGGCGAGCACCAGCCGCGGCTCCAGCCGCTGGTCGAGCAGCGGCAGGCCGTGGGTGAACAGCTCGATCGCCGTGTAGTGCGATCCGGCGTTGCCCAAGAACAGCCCCTTGCTGATCAGGGTGCGCCCCTTGCGGTGCATATCCTGGACGTCGTCGTAGATGTCGATGACGCCGTCGAGCACGTCCGCGGCCTCCTCGAACCAGCCCTGGTCGCTGAGCAACGATGCCCGGAGGTCGAGCAGCCGCGCCTTTTCGAGCGGATCGGCCGAGCCCTCTTTGGCGAGCATCGCGGCGCAGGCCAGCGCTTCCTCGGCGCCGAGCAGGTCGCCGCCGAGCCGGCGTGCATTGCCAAGATGGGCCCAGGCCCTGGCCTGCACGTCGTGGACGACCGCCAGGCCGTAACGGCCGGCGTCGAGCAGCTCGGCGAGCGCGATGCCGAGCTCGGCTAGCTCCACCCCGGCGACGGCGTCGTGGAAACCAGCCTCGAAGCTCTTCTCGATCAACAGGTCGCAGACCGCCAGCGTCTGGAAGCGGCGGCTGCTGCGCGCCAGGGGCGCACGTGCCGGCGCCGGTTGCTGGAGGATCTCGCCCGCCAGCTGGGGAGCGGCGTCTTTCTCGCAGGAGAGCAGGGCCAGCCGCCGCTCGAGCTTGGCGAAGATCTCGTCCCAGGCGGTCTGATCGTCGGGGCGCTCGATCGGGAGCTCCGCGGGCTCCGGCCCGCCGCGACCTGCCGGGAGCGACCCGCCGGGAGTGCCGGCATTGGTGGATGTGCCGGCCGACCTGCCGGGAGAGCCCGCCGGGGAATGCTCGAGCTTGGGCAGGAGGTCGTCGACGGTGCGCTGGCAGAGCGCGCAGCCGGTGCGCAGGTGGTCCTCGATCCAGCGCCCGTCGTCGCCGCGCAGCGCACCTCTGGCGAACTGCTCCAGGGCCTCGCGGTCTGGGTGGTAGTCGGCCAAGGTGCCCCTCCCTTCAAACCATATCAGCGCCGGCTAGGATGCCGGGATCAGCTGGTGCGCCCCGGTCCGGCCGTATGAGCAACCTCCACCTTATAGTTGCGTTAAGGGCGAAAAAAGTGACACCGGTGCCCTCTGGTGACGCTCTTCCCCTGCCGCGCCGACGCGCGGCCGGGAAGGGGATGAGGTTCTCCGCCGCGGCCGCCGGCCGCCGGTCAGTGGCCGCTGTTGGGATTCGAGTTGCTATATCGCACCTACCAATCCAAGTAGGGCGGAGCCGCTCGGCTCTGCCTGACCTCCGAGACGGCCCGGAGGCAGTTCGTTCCGAGCGGAGGTTCGGCTCGGTCAAGGAGAGGCCGAGCTGCACAGCTCCCAGGACCACGAGCGCCGCCAGCAGGTCGAGGCGCGCAACCGTCTGGATGCCCTGGTCTCCAACACCGAGAAGACCTACAACGAGCACTAGGTGAAGCTAGGCCCGGACGAAAAGGTCCAGCTCGAGCGGGCGCTCGCCGAGAAAGGCGCTCGAGTCCGAGGACACTGTCGAGATCGAGCAGGCGGAAGGCCAGCTCACCGGGGCCTCGCGTAAGCAGACCGAGGCGATCCTTCGTCGTGGAGCGGCCACGGGCGCCGCAGCCGAGGCGGAGCGCGTCGGCCGCCGTGAACCCCAGGACGAGCTCTCCTGAGAGCATCCGGGCATCGATCGACCCCACCCCAAAGGACACCAAGGTCCCGACGTGTCCCACGATCGCCCATTGTAGAGGCTCGATTTATCCCGTGGTCGCCGTGCCCCTTTTAGCCGGGATCGGCCGCCGACGGATTGCTGGTTCGCAATCTTCCGCCTTCGCCTCATACCCAGCCCGCTCAGACGCTGGCGCGAGGAGTCAAGGGCGAAGCCGCGGAGCGGGCGCCGGAGGCGACCCTTGACCCTCCCGCCAGCGTCGAGACAATTCGGGAAATGAGGCAAAACAGTGCGGGATGGCGCCCTCCGCAGCCCCCCACGGTCACGTCCGCCCACGGAATAGCGCGAAAAGGCGGCCACGGAACAGCGCGAGAGTCTACAACCGGGCGAGCACCACTTCAAACCCCTGGGGTTGCTGCCGAAGGGAATGTACTCGGCACGAAGGGAAGTACAGTCCGCCTCGCCTTTAGGTGTAACGGCAAGATCACAGTGCGGAAAGGCGCTGGGCGTCGCTGATGGTCACGCATGTCCTATTAAGGGATCGCTCCCGCGGCTTGCGGGAAACCCGGCCGCGAAGGGTGAGTGATAAAAGAGGCACGAATCCCTGCCGATTGAAGGCCGAGGACCGGAGAGGTGCTAGAGGTAAGCTCAAGCTGGCGCCGGCGCTGCTCATTGAACCAGGTGCCCACCGCTGGGTCGGCTCTCGCCGGCCCAGACGGCGGACGTGGTGATCTTGAGGGCTCGACACAAACGCCGGCAGACGGACCTACGACGATTCGCCAGAAATGACTTGGCGCAGTTCGAGGTCATCTCCCGGCGATGATTTGATGGGGTCCCCCATGAGGATTCGGAGATGCTCCTCAATGTGAGCGGCGGCCGCCGCGAGGGCGGGTCCGTGTCGGTGGAGATACACGGTGTCGGTGATAGCGGCTCCGCGGTGGCCGAGCAGCTGCGCTTCATGTTCCTCCGGGATTCCGGCTACTACAGCGTGAGTGCGGTGAGAGTGCCGCAGCACCTTGACTGGCATGGGTGGGAGTTTCGCGCGCTTGAGGACCCAGTGCCATGCTTCGTTGAGCCGATAGAGCGGCGCGCCGGACTTGCTGCCCGGTACGAGGAGGTGGCTGGAGCCACTCGGACGGGGCATCTGCCGAATTAGACGAACAGAGTCTGGCCCGAGGTACACCCAGCGCCCACGCGGGCTCTCGCGGTCACTCTTTACCCGGGGGATGCCGATACGAGGAACCGCCCCTTCGAGGTCCTGGCACCAGGCGAGCTTGGCCCACAGGAGCTCTTCTCGGTGTCTTGCCCCAGTGTAGATCGCGAGCCGGAGGGCATAGATGGTGCGAATCGAGAGACAACCCCTCGCGGTCGGGGAACGCCCGAAGGTCATCACCTCCGCCTGCCGGAGGACGTCGCCGATCGCGCCGTAGCTGGCTTCGTCGAGGAAGTCCTCGGCTCGCGCCTCGTCGTATCGTGGGACGATCCACTCGGCGGCTGGGTTTCTCGTCACCCACTCGTGGCGTTGGGCGAAGCGGAAGGCTGAGTCGAGCTGCTGAAGGGCGCGGTTGGCGCCGTATCTTCCGCCACCTCGGGTCTTCGGCCGCTTCGAGAGCACTCTTGCGGGGATCTCGCGCTTGAGTTGTCGAACGACATCGGGTGTCACCTCGGCGAGTCGAAGATGCCCAATCAACGGTACGAGGTGGACCCTCCAGGTGTCATGATAGGCGTCGAGGGTACGGTGACTGCGGTTATGGCCTCGTGTCTCCTCGTAATCGGCCAAGTACTCTTCCATAAGGCCTTTGACCGTCAGGGTAGTGGCTCGGCGTAACCCGGGTATCTGCTCCTCATCCTCGACCTGGCGTACGACGCGGCGGACGGCGAGGCGAGCGTCCTCAATTTCTTCCAGGGTCATGTCTGGGCGGGCCTCAGCCACCTTGTGCCAGCGGTTGCCGGCGTCCGACCGCGTGCCGAACTGGACGGTCCGTCGCTGGACCCGCAACATGCAGCCACGGATGGAGTCGCGTCCGCCCTCCTCGCGGAGGAAGTAGGGATTGTGCTTGGAAGGATTCGCAAAGGCGGTCCGAATCACCTGAGGCGTGATGCGTGGGACAGAAGTGCGGCGTAAAGAGCGTCGGGACATGGGTTCACCTCCAACAAAGACCCGCGGGAGTAGCCCGTGGGGGTTGTACTTAACTTGTACTTGGGCGCCCCGGATTACGGGGCGATTCGGGGGTATTCGGGGGGACGGGGCTGCGGCCTGACGGGGCGATAAGTCCTTGGCGGTGCGGAGCCTAGAGGAATCTGCGGGTGATTGTGAAAGAATCTCGCCCGAGATGGGGTTCAGGGGGTCCCGGGTTCAAATCCCGGCGTCCCGACCAAATCACCTTTAAAATCAATGACTTACGGGCCGCTTGAGGATTGATTTCTAGGGACGAGTACCGCAAGTACACTTTGAGTACACCTTTTTCGGCAGCATTAGACGCGCAGCGCGTGCACGCTTTCAAGGGCAACGTCCCTGCACTCCCTTGCGGTCTTTCGCGCGCCTCCTCGCTGACTCGATCAAGCAGTCCGGTGACACGCTGTGCCGCCCGCGCCATCCGCCTTTTCGAAGGCCGCGCCGGGGAAGAGGAGCTGGGGCTCCAGCGGCAGGTCGACGAGAAGGAGGAGGCCGAGCGGGGGACGCCGAGGAGGCGTCCGCTTCAGCGCGCCTGATCCGCAGTCCGGCCTACCGCGGCCAGCGCAGTGTGGTCGCGGTCGCTGGCGAGGCCGAGAAAGAGCGCCAAATCGCCGCGCCGATCGACCAGGCCATCCAGTCGCATCGCGGGCGGCGCGCCGCGTCGCCCGCAAGGCGCTCGTCTTGTTCGTCATCCCGCGCCTCGCGCCTGGCCCGCGCGCGGCGGCGGCGCGGGGAGGGCGACTGGCCAGGTGGGTCGATCGGCCAGGCGGTAGGCCTTTGCGCCGCCGGGGTAGGTGTGCATCGGTCCTGCCTCTTCATCAGCAGGTCGGCGACGCCATCTCCAGTGGGTCGGCGCCGAAGTACCACTCGTCGGCCTGGACGTCGACCGAGGAGGCGCGAAGTCGGTGCTGCCGCCCAGCCACCTCAGCTTCCTCAGCCTTCTCCGTCTCTACTCCCGCTAGTGGGGAGGAGTAGAATCGGGGTAGAGGGGGACGCCGCATGACCCAACGGCTATCCAACATATTCAAGAAGGGCTGGCGCGTTCAAATCAACCTTGAGCCGAACGCGAAGCGCCTTTTCGTCGTGATCATGATGACCATGGCGTTCGTCGCCAAGGCCATCCCTGCTCTCGCGGCAGAAGAGACAGCCGCTGAGCGCGCACTGCGGATCCAGGCCGAGCGGGCCATTCATGCCGTTCGGTTCCAGCAGAACATGGAAAGCCTGACGCCCGAGCTCCGTTCGTTCGTTCAGGAGCTCCAGAAGGCGGTGCAGGCCGATGTCGCGGCAGGGACGTGCACGCCGGGTCCCACCACGCTTTGTGCTCTCGGTGGTAAGTATCGCATCGATGTAAACTGGTCCATCGGCAAAGACCCCGGACAAATGGGAGCGGGCCAGGCCATTCCGATCACCCTGCTTGACGGGAAGGCCGTCAACGGCGGCAACTTCTGGTTCTTCGATGAGACGAACCCGGAGATGCTGGCGAAGATGGTCGACGGCTGTGCCCTCGGTGGTCACTACTGGGTCTTCTTTAGCGCAACGACCAACGTTGCGTTCTGGATCCAGTTTACTGACATTGCTGGCAGTGATTCCCGAAGCTGGGTAAACCCGCTGGGCAATCCGGCTCCACCGGTCCAGGACACTTCGGCCTTCTCGTGTCCCGCCCCACCGTAACATCACCGCTCAACCTCGCTCGTGTACTCTGAAGCCCATCCGCGCAGCGAACCGCCCCGTGCCCTTCAACTTTCAAACTGACCACTACCCTGCTGCTGACCGCGTGCGTAGCCGATTCCTCCGATCGCAGTGCGATTGATCGAGAATAGAAACGCTGCTTGGTAAGGCTCAAAGGGTGGATCGTCGTGGCAGTCGAACCTTCTCAGCGGTGCTCTTAACCAGGGTACCAGACCGCCACGCTTGATAGGACGCTACAGGGTAGCGCACTGGCGCGCGGCTGCCGTATCCAAGCTTTCGGAAGGGTGGCCCGCCGCCGGTGCGCCGCCACTGTTGTACCGTCTTAACCGAGACGCTCTCCAAGGCCGCAAGCTCCCTCTCAGTTAGATCGCGTGCTGCCAGTCCGGTGCGCTGGAGCAACTCGGGAGGAATTGGAACCTTCTTGTTCACGCGGCTTTCGCCTCGCTCGGTCGGTCTCTCTTTGCGGGGAGCCATTTTGTTGGCCGGCTGCTCGGCGACGACACGATCATTTAGTCCGGCCGTCCGCTGTGGCATGGGACGGCGATCCCCCCTTGGCTGCTACGGCGCCTCACCCCGCCTCCCTCGCCGTCCGCCGGTCTCCCCCCGCCAGACCGATCACGATTCCCGCGCCGCACCTTGAGCTCAAGCGCGGCTCGATCTTGTCCAGGTCGACCAGGTCGCTCACGTTGGCGGTGATGACAGTCGGCAGGTGCCGCGCCCTGGGCCAGCACGAGGCGGCGCTGGAGTTCTACAGGAAAGACCTCGAGATCGCAGAGCGCAGCCAATCGAGATCGAGGGGCTCGCCCAGGCACTGTCCGGCGGCGACGGAGAGGTCTCTCTGGTAATCGGCGCGGTCGGGCTCGGCCTGCGCCAGGCGCGCTGCGATCTCCAGAGCCTTGCCGTAGAACTCTATCGCCGCGCGGCCACAAGACGGTCTTCAATTGCTGATGCGATAACTGCGGCTGAAGATCTCTCCTTGCGGGAAATCAGCATTGTCATCACAGCCAATCGTGCAGGCGTTACCGCAGGAGTCGCTTGCCATGGTCATGCCGTTTCGCCGCAACTCATATCCGAATGCGATGGCTGCGGGCTGGTCTGGCCCCCCGGGCGGTCCATTGAAGAGCGTGAAGGTCACTTCATTGCTGCCAGGCGCTAGAGCCAACGGAACAGGCCCGCTGTCGCCGCAGATCTGTACGTCCGCGATTACCCTTCCGTTGAGCGATCTTGGGTGGCCGCAAGCGTATCGACAGATTTGCAAGTGCCTTTGCTTCTATCTCGCCGCCGGTCAACCGATGCCGACGATCCGCAGCACCGGCCTGAGCCACTCGTTGAGGAACTGGCCAGCGGCCGGCACCTGGGTGGCAAGCAGCGCGACCAGCGGGATCACGCCGTACTTGAGGACGCTGAGGAAGAAGGCGCCGTCGAGAGCCGACTTGCCGGCCTCCACGCCTGAGATCAAGGTGAGAACCGGATTGCGGTTTATCGCAACGAAGACACCGAGAGTGAGCACCACAGCGCCGAGCAGGGCGCCGAGCAGCGCCATCGAGACCAGGCTCTTCGGCTCGAAGCTGTACGACGATGCCGCGATGAGCAGCAGGAGGCCGGGGAAGAGCGCTTCCATAAGGAAGCTCCTGAGCTGAGCGAAGAGATACCAGAGGTAGGCAATGACCCGCAGGGCGAGGAAATCCGCGACCGCCGGCTCGCCGGCCGCCGCGGCGGCGGATGCGGTCGAACTCCGCGAGCTGCCGCGGGTTCCCTGAGCGCCGGCCGCTGGCTCGTCGTCCGCTGCTAGCTGTACGTCCCGGAGAGCAGTGGGCGCTTCGGCCTCGTCTACCGCTCGGGCTACCGCTAGCTTCTGGGCACCGGTCCTTCCTACCACCCGGAGGTGTTCCACCTGATCCTGGTGCAGGCGCGCTTGCTGATCAAGCTCGCGGCGTTTGAGCATCCGTTCTTGAAGAAACATTCCCGCTCTGTTGAGCAGGCACCGGAGCTGGCGCCGGCGGCGTCTCTCCTTCAGCTCACCGTCCTCGCAGTCGGCGGCGAAAGTGTCCCTGACGAGGTTCTCCAGCCGGCCGACGTATCCGGCGTTGCGGAGACTATCTGGGCACTCCTTCTCAGCGGAGACGATGTCCCTCAGCTGCTCGGCCGAGAGCATCAGCGTCTTGAATCTTGGAATCTGCCAGCCGAACGAGCGCATGGGTTTCCAGCCCACCTCGTCGTGGAGAGCGGCGAACCTGCCCCTGAGGGGAGTTCCTTCGAGACGTTGCAAGATCTTCAGCAGCCTGCTCCACACCTGCCAAAAGCGTCCAAACGAGAGGCCGCTGGTCACCGCCGCGACGAGCAGGAGGCCCAAGAAGCAATATGCGTAGACCGGGGACTCGGCGAGCGCTTGCACTCGTGGCCACTTCAAAGCGATCATGGTCACCGCCAGGGCTGACGCCACCGCGATCCATAGGCTCATTCCCTTCCGCACCGAGCCCATGAGGCCGCGCAGCTCGACGCGCATGTCGACGCGGCGCCTCCAGGCCGCGGCCAGTACGGCCTTGAAACGTCTGCCTGGGCGCGACGTTGGCAGAGTCAGGAGGCGTAGCTCCTCGGCCAGTCGGCCCGACCCCTCGAGCACCGGGTTCCACTCGTCGGCGAGCGGCCATGCCACGTCCTGCAGGGCGATCAGGCGCCGGCGCTTGAGCTCGAGCAGCACCCAAGCCAGGAGCGCCGCGAGCACCAAGCCGAGCGACACCACCGGCGATAGCCCGCTCGAAAAGACTCGGGCGCGCAGCAAAAAGTACTCGGGCTCGCCTGGAGCGACGTAGAAGGTCAGAGCACCGATGACGAGCGCCAGGACGGCGCCGGCGGCGGCCAGCCAGAGCCCACCCCAGAGCAGCTTGCGCAGCCAGGATCGCGCTACCCGCCGTCTCGCGACAGGCACGAAGGTCTCGGCCAAGACCCCCCACTGGAAGAGATACGCCGCCACCAAGAGCAGCAAGAAGACGAGCTGTTGGAAATGGAGACTTGCCGCAGGAAAGTCCTCGTCTGGCCACCACCACTTGAAATAGGCCGAGCTGTCGAGCGCGATGAGAACGGCGCCGGCGAAGGCCGCTAATCCGACGCCGACACGAAGCAGGCCGCGGCTGTGCCCCACCGCGAGCCTTCTGGCCGGCGGACCGGAGACTACCCCCCGCGGGTCGCCCGCGTTGCGGCGGATGTCGCCGTCCAGCGACTGCAGCCCGGTCTGGACGAAGGCAGCGGTGCGCTTCGCTGCGCGGCTGCCGGCGGCACTCGCCGCGCCCAACTGTCGCGCTTCTCCGCGCCACCGCTTGAAGAGGACGACTCGCCGCAGCCACCAGCTCAGCCCAGCGAGCAGCAAGGCGACCACGAACAGCTCGAAGTCAGCTCGACTGGAGAGCCCGTTGTTCTCCTGCCCCGTTCCCGACGAGTCAGGATCTGGGTAGGCCAGAAGCTGATAGCCGGAGTGCAGCAGGTCGCGCCGCTGTATCCCGACGTTGAGCACCGGCCAGAGCGAGCCGTTGCTGGTCACAGAGATCCAGCCAAAGACCGGGTTCTGCATCAGCTCAGCGCTTTTCCCAGGGAGCGTCGGGCTCACCAGCGCCTCGGCAGCATAAGAGATGCCCTGTTCGGATTCGCTGCCGAACTGGCGGCGAGGCTCCCGATACTGGGGTTGGAACGGGAACCCCGCCGAACCCCCGGAGAGGATCGAAGCCTCGTAGAGGCCGTTGCGCAAACTTGGAAAGGCGGCCGCGGCATGAAGCGCACCGCCGATCCCGTGCAGCCAGGCGCCTCCTTCGGCGAAGAGAGGGAACGTCGAGAGCACGACCATGCCGTTCATGTTGGACTGCACTGCGCGGTGACCGAAGAGCAAGTCCCCGCCGATAGTGAAGAGAACGACGTCCGGCGAGAAGCGGCGAATGCGCTCGGCGAGGAAAAGCTTGTCCTTGACGTCGGTCGCCACGATGCCGACGTAGCGAATCCCCTCGCGCGAGATCGTCTCCAGCAGGCTCGCGATCGCCAGCTCGGTGTCCGGCGCGGTGAGCGGGCTGAAATCGGGCACCACGTCGGTGCCGCGACCGCTGTCGGCCAAGGTCAGGTCGAGGTCTGTCTTGGAGTGCAGGGCGACTTGTTCGGGCTGGGAGGCCGCCTTCTTCGCGGCCTCGGCCTCGCTGGAGGTGCGGAGCGTCGAGATGTGGCTGGGGAACTCGAAGACCAGCGGCGCCGATTCTTCGTCTATCGCGTCGATCGCGATCTGGTCGCCGTCGTCGCCGTTGACGGCCCCGGTAACGGTCACTTCGCGGCCGAGGTGCGGCCTGGCGATGTCCTGCTTGTCAAGCTTGTAGATCCTCTTGTCAGCGGTGTTGTAGAGCACCACCCGTTCGCCCATCGCCGCGCGCTTGGCGGCGCAGTCCTCGTGGCCGGCTTTGCCTACTTTGAAGCGGCAGGTCTCGTAGGTGATCCAAAGCCGGGCTCCTCTGAACCCCTGGCCGTAGGAGGTGTCGCTCTCGGTGACGAGGGCAAGCCGGCTGAGGTCCCAGCCCATCGTGCGCTGGAGTTGGAGCAGGGCCTCGCGCTGCAGCACGTCGGAGGGCAGGACGGTGCGGAAGAACTCGACCCTGTCCGACAGACCGTCCGCGTAGAGGCGCCCTTCAAGGTCGGGTGAGGTCGCGGAACCGGTCACGATGAGGAAGCGGAGCGAGCGCTGAAACTCGTGCTCCGCGCTGAGCAGCGCCAGGTGCAGCGACTCGGCTGATCCCGAGTACGAGGGACCGAGAACGCGAATCTGAGCGGCTCGATTACCCGGGCGCAGGGCGTCGATCAGCCGCAAGGCTGCGAGAAACGCGTCCTTGTGAATGCCGCGCTTGGGCGTTTCCCCGACCAGAAGGACCCCCAGGAGCTCGTCTTCGCCCGTTGTTGCAGCTCGGTGGCGAAAGAGCAGCAGGCCCGGGGAGCGGTGATAGAGCTGCCCTTCCGCCGCGGCGCCGGTCCAGGGGACCCAGCTCCGATCGAGCAGGTAGGAGTTGTGGGCGAGCCCCTCTTGGATGCCATCGAGAGCCTGATCGAAGGCGGAGGGTATCTGGGTGTCGATCGGGTCGGGGACGAGAGCGACGATGAACCGCAGCAGATAACTCGGCGGCATTGCCGACCTCAAGGCCGACGCGCCTGCGGCGAGGGTCATCGCGGCTTGCCCGGACTCTGGCTCGAGACCGAAGTACTCCCGGTAGAGCTCGAGGGGCTGGCACCAGCCGGGGGCCTTGCCCTCGTCTGCGGTCTCCGCTCCGCTCGCCGCGTCACTCTGCGGCGGGCAGGTCCGGGTATTGGATCGCGCCTCGTTCCCCGTGGCAGCCTTGCGGTGCCCGGCCGGTTGGCCCGCTGCCTTGGTCAAGCCGGCCAGTGTCTTGGCCTTCGCGGCACCCGCCTTGGACGTCCGACTCGATTTAGACACCGTGCGTGACGCCTTGGAAGCCTTGACAGAGGCTTTGGACGACGTGCCTGCCGCCTTCGATGCTGTGCTCGCCTCCTGCTGCGGGCTCTGAGGCGCGGGACGGTACCACCCAATGATGGCGAGAAGTGCCACGGTGGCGAATGGAAGCCCTGCTCTCCGGTCCATGTTCTTCCCCTCGGGGCGAGCTCATCATCGCCGGCACTTGGTTGTCGGTTGCCGCCCCGGTGCCTCCTTATAGACGGACTGGCGAATGTTTTTTCTCATTTGTTACGAATTCCCTGAAACCAGACTGTCGACTGAGGGCTGGATGGCACGAGTTCCTGGAAACAGTGGGCGATCAAAAACCCCACCGTCATAGCCAGTAGTTTATCTTCAACAGCTCTTGCTCAACAAAGGATTGTCAATCGCAGCGAGCCGGTGTTGCGCGGGGGAGGTTCAACCGGTGCGGGGCGGGGGTGGCCGAGCGGTGGCTTATGGCGCTGCGGGTCAACGGTCCCACTGCCGGTCGCCGAAGCCGGTGCCCGTCGCAAACCGTCTGGACTTACTCAGGTACCGGGCAGCTGCCAGCGGGCGGCGCGTCCGGCGCTACCCCAGCGCCCGCCAGCTGCTGATCACCGCCGGCGGCGGCGGTAGCAACGGCAGCCGCTGCCGGCTCTGGAGAGTCAGGCGGCAACACTTGGCGAGCCAGTTGGACCTCGCGATCCACGTCTGCCGCTTCCCGCCGGCCACCAGTAAATGGAACAAGATTGAGCATCGTATGGTGGCTGGGCGGGCGGCGGAGCGGGAGCGAGGCGGAGGCGGCGCGGCCTCTGCTGTCGCCGGACGAGGTGCGGCGGCTGCCGGAGGGCGAGGCGCTGGTGTACCTGGCGGGGTGCGCGCCGATCCGCGGGGCGCGGGTGCCCTGCTGGCGGGATCCCGAGCCGGCGCGGCAGGCGGCGGTGGCGGCGCAGGACGGGTCGGAGCGGCTGGGCCAAATCAAAAGACAAGTCCCGGGCGAATGTAGGCGGCCACCGCCCGGGGTGGTACGATCGAGCAGAGGGAGATCGTCATGCGCTTTGGAGAGATTCTGGACGCTGCCGATCAGCTCTCCATCGAGGAGCAGGAGACTCTGGTGGACGTGCTGCATCGGCGGGTCGTCGAAACACGGCGCGAGGAGCTTGCGCTGGAGATCGAGCAGGCCAGGCACGAGCACCAAGCGGGGCAAAGCCGGCCTGCGACAGCTGCGGAGATTGCCAAGACACTCCTACCGTGAAGCGGCTGCTGCTGCCCTCCTCCGCCTTCGTGCGCGCCGCGCGGCGCCTGCTCAAGAAGCATCCTGCCGCAGCAGCCGCCGTCCAATCCGCGCTGGAGCTGCTGACCGACGACGCCTTTCACCCGCAGCTGCGTACCCATAAGCTGAAAGGCAACCTCGCTGGGTCCTGGGCTTGCGCCGCGGGCTACGATTTGCGGATTGTTTTCAGCTTCGTTCAGCACGAGGATGCGGAAGCGATCTTGCTAGAGACGGTAGGAACTCACGAAGAGGTTTACTGAACTGCAGGAGCCCATTGAGCTCCTTTTGCAGCATCGCTCGCCGTAGCACCCTCTGAGCTGACCGGCAGGTCCGCTGGTCTGCCGATGCGATGGCGCCCTGCCCCGATCTCGAGCCCGCCAACCGCCATCGACACCCCCCATCAGGGCAACCTGTTGGCACGACCTTGATAGAAGGCTGTAAACATCACGTGCAGGCCCGGAGGGCTCGGCGGATGGAGGAACGGCGTGCAAGGTTTTCTGCAGCCATCGCTCGGTCGACAAGCCCAGGGTCAAAGAGATCGCCGCGCGGCTCGCCGCCGCGGGGATCGATCCGTGGGTGGACGAGTGAGAGATCCGCCCCGGCGACGACATCGTCCAGAGCATCAACCAGGGCCTCGCCAGCTATGACGCGGGCTTGATCTTCTTCTCCTCGACCGCGCTCGACTCGCCCTGGGTGTCGGCCGAGCTCAGCACCCTGATCTACCAGCGCCTCCAGGAGGGGCGCTGCGTCATTCCGGTGATGATCGACGCCGGAGCACCGGTGCCGCCGCTGCTCAAGCCCTATGCGCGGCTCGGAGCCGAGCAGGTCGAGGCGCTGATCGACGCAATCTATGGCAGGACGGGCAAACCCCTGGTGGCGGCGCCCCACCCGCGGGTGGGGGAGCGGACGTTGCGCCTGACCCTGCGCTCGGTCGCCGGGGGTCTCGGGATGCGCGCGGAGCCGCACAGGAGATGATGCGAAGCTGGTGCTAAGATTATCGATGATGAGATGGAGAGTGGCCACGCTGTTCGTGGCCCTGCTGGAAGCGGCTCTCGCGGCCTCCGCCCAGAGCTGGCAGCAGTGGGGGCAGAACCCACGGCACACCGGAAGCGTTGCCACCGTCGGTCAGCGTGCGCAGCGCGTCCTGGCCGACGTGATCTACGATCCCTTCACCGCGCAGGAAGCGGCCAACCCGCCGGCGCCGCCCGATTTGCGGGTGCACTACCAGACCCCTCTGGTCGTAGGCGACGACGTCTTCATGGAGTTCAAGACCGGAACCTATACCGGCATCACGACCTGGGA
>DASZZP010000048.1:0-3657 GCA_035544875.1 Thermoanaerobaculia bacterium
CGCCAGCGCAGCTGCGGCAGGCAATCGACGGCTTCATCGAGGTCTACAATGAGACCGCCGAGCCTTTCGAGTGGACCAAGGCCGAGGTGCATCCCGTGTCACCCAAGAGATATATCGCTAACTTGCGCCGGTAAGCACTAGGGAACGGGCGAGGAACGGTACGTGGTGCGCCTGTGAGGCCCGGTTTGGTGACCCCGCCGCCCGGCCACGACCCACACACCCAACGTGCCACAGCCTCCCTCAGCCGCAGCGTGCCTCGCCCGGTCTCTAGGAGCAACGGCGCGGGAGTTTACGGTAGGCGGTTCGACCACCGCAGAAGCACGCGAAAAGGCGAGGGCAGGGAAGCATATTCGGCCGACCCTGCGCGCGCTGACAGCCGATGACCTCGCCGGGCGGCGTGGCCCCTGGCGCCGCCATCAATTTTACCTTTGCATGTTGAGCTGGTAGGGTGTCAATGAAATGCGCCCCGAACGTCTCCCGGTTCCCGGCACGATGAACCTCTTGCACTTCCTACGCCCTCAGCCCCACTTGGCGTCGAGCGTCGTGGCGGCAGCCCTCGCCACGGCGATCTGTGCGAGCTGCGCGGCAACCGGTGCGGGCGCCGCGGCGACGCCCGCGACCGCCTCCCACGCCGCCGTCCAGCCATCCGGCTCGCACGCGACTGCCACCGCCGCAACTCCACTCGATCGCGTCGTTCGCGACGTGTGCAACAAGCGCGTCGTGTTGCTCGGCGAGGACAGCCATCATGGTGGCGGCGGCACCCTGGCGGCCAAGACGACCCTGGTGAGCCGGCTGATCGACGAGTGTGGCTTCTCGGCGGTGGTGTTCGAAGCCAGCCTGGCCGAGTTCGTCGACCTGAACCGCGCGTTCGCCGCGGGCAAGGCGTCCCCGGCCTACGTCGCCGACGCGATCGGTGGGCTGTGGTCGGTGGCCGGAGAATCGGATCCCCTGATCTCGGCGTTGTTCGAGCGCGCATTGCGCAAGCACGTGGTCCTCGCCGGGCTCGATGGACAGATCGGCTCGACCAACCTGTACGCACAGACCGGGCTCGCCGACGAGCTGGCCGGTTACCTCGCCGACCCTCGCCGCTCGGCCTGTCAGGCCGAGCTCCAGCGATTCGCTCGCTGGCAATACGACGATGCGTCGCCGTTCGACGACGCCACGCGCGTGCGGTTGCGGGGATGCCTGACCGAGATCAAGACCGCGGTCTCGGGGCGGGCGCGATCGACGCCTGCTGACGAGGCGGCGGCGATGGCGATCGCGTGGCAGAGCGCGATCGAGGCATCCGATCCCGCCTTGTCGCGCAGCGCCGGATTCAACGCGCGCGACCGGGCGATGCATCAGGCGCTGCAGTGGCACGTCGCTCGCCTGCCGCGGGACAGCAAGATCATCGTCTGGTGTGCGACCATCCATGCGGCCAAGAGCCTGCTCGACGTGCCCGGGTTCGCCGAGTTCGTGCCGCTCGGTTCGTACGTGAATCGCGACTTCGGAGACGCTGCCGTCACGATCGGCGTCTCCGCACTGGGAGGCAGCTACGGGCGCGGCACGGCGCCGGCGACCGAGCTCGTCCCGGCACCGGCGGATTCGCTCGAAGCGCGCGCGTTTACCGGCGATGGCTCGAGCGACGTAGGATACCTCGGGCGAGCCGACCTGGCGCAGTACGGTCCCGGCACGGCGCACCCACTCGACTACAGCAAGCCCATGGCTGCGCCGTGGCACGAGGTCATCGATGGGCTGCTCGTGCTGCGCGAGGAGCACCCACTGAAAGTCGTCCACGATCCAAAGCCGCGCCGCGCCAGCCCGACCGCACGGTGACCGCTATTGCATTCGCCGAGGTACTTCGGCAGCATCTCTCGCTACGTTGGCCAGTCGCGGTGCCAGCTCGCGATCGGCCATCGACCTCGACGACGTGGTTGTAGCCGGTGTACGCATCCACGACCAGCGTGCCCTGCGTGCCTCCGAGCACTGCGAGCGGCGTCTCGCCCGAGCGGTCCTAGCTCCGGACCTCCTCGAACTCGGCCCGAAGCCCTTCTGCCTCTTCACGCGGTCGCATCGATTTGGACCTCCATCTGACCATCGCGGATCTCCGGAAGCCGAAACTTCTCCTGCGCTCAAAAGCGCCCGGCGGCATGCGCGGCGCCTTGGGGGATGGCGTAGCGGTCGCAGAGCTCGCGGAACCGGCGGGCGTGCAAGGCGCCGCTATGAAAGTCGTAGTGGTTTGGAACGATCGACCGCGGATTCATCGCCAGCACGCGCCGCAAGCTGGCGGGCATCAGCCGCGGCTCACTGTTGAGGATGGCGTGCGGGAAGTGGGGATGAAAGAAGTAGCTCGCGAACAGGTCGCCCGAGAACAGCAAGTCGTGCGTCTCGCTGTAGAAGCCGCAGTGCCCCGCGGTGTGGCCGGGCAGGTGAACGACCCGCAGCCCGCCCCAGAACGGCAGCAGGTCGCCGTCGGCGAAGTTCTCGTCGATCGAGGCGCGGCGATAGCGCAGCACGAGGCCGAGGAGGCGCACTGCCTCTTCCATGTTAGGATGTTTTGCGCGGTTAGGATGTTTTGCGCGAATGACTCCATAGCGATCATTGCATATGCGAAACACTGCTCACGCCGCTACCACCGCGCGCCTGATGTCCGGCCGTCCACTCGCCCGCCCGGTGGACCGGCCTTCCATTCCCTATGACTCGTAGATTTCAGCGTCCCTCGGGCAAGGCATCTGGGGGCGCCCCGTCCCCTCCAACACAGTCTTCCGAGAAGCAGCGCTCGCCGATACTTGAGTCAGTCTTGGACCCTCTGATTTCTGAGCTTTTGACAGAACACACTCGCGAATGTCGTAAGTCACTGCTTCTGGTCTCGACTATCTGTCTGGCGGTGACTTGGGGCCGCCTGTTCCCTTCCGATCTTAGCTTCCAAGGCATTACTGTCCGTAAAATCGAGAGGGCAAACCTTTTCTATCTCCTTGCCTCAGTCGTGGGCTACTACTTACTCACCTTCATTGCATATTGCTACTCCGATTCCAGGTTGCGCTGGCTGAAGAGCAGCTGTCCTATGCAGGAACTCGAGTCTCAAATCGAAGGGCGCACGCTGGAGCGCGTTGGTCTTGTCCGCCGGCTGCTTCCCCTCTGCTTCCCCCGGTTAACCAGCCCTTTAGATCTGATCTCGTAACTATCTGATTCTACTGGAGCCGACGGTCATAATTGAACTGACGACCTGCTGATTACGTATTAGCCGGATATGGTTCGCCCTGGTTCGCCAGCGTACTCCAAAGCCCTATACTTGCTTGCTTCTCACCGCCTAGCGTAAGATGGAGGCACGCGCGAGATCGCCGTAGCCTGCTTACGCAGATCTTACGCGGGGAGGCGGCGATGAGGAAGAAACTGACCCACCGGCTGCTCGCCACCGTCAAGGCAGACCCCGAGCGCGACACCCTGGTTTGGGACCACGACCTCGCCGGCTTTGGCCTCCGCGTCTCGCGGCGCGGCGTCAAGGCCTTCGTCATCCAGTACCGCGCTCCCGATGGACGCAACCGGCGGCTGACCCTCGGCAAGCATGGCTCCGTGCTCACCCTGGAGCAGGCGCGGAAGCTGGCCGCCAAGCGGCTGCTGGAAGTCAAGAACGACCGCGACCCGGCCGAGGAGCGGCGGGCGGCGAGCGCCGCGCCG
>DASZZP010000049.1:0-2185 GCA_035544875.1 Thermoanaerobaculia bacterium
GAGGGCCACGACAAGGGCAGTGTGGAAGCGCGCGGCAAGGCGATCCGCTTGCAGCATCTGACGCCGATCCCGCAGGGCGAGAGCCTGTCGGCGGTCGCCCAGGCCGTGCAGGCCGAGCTCGATCGTGCGTTCGCGGCCAAGGTCGATGCCGAGGGCGTGCCGGCGAGCGAGCGCTTGGCTCAGGAGTCGCGACAGGGCCTGCCGCTGCCCGACGCGGCGTTTGCCGCGCATCGCGTCGAGCTGGTGACGGTGAGTCGGAGATCGCTGGTGCGGGCGGGCGGTGCGCAGTACTCGGTGCCGTCGTCGTGGGCGGCCCTCGACGCCACGGCCTACGTCGGCATCGAGACCATCCGCGTGGTCTGCGGCGGCGAGCAGGTAGATCTCCCCCGAGAGCGTCGGGGTCGGCGAGCCGTCCGCTATCGGCACTACCTGCCGGAGCTGGCCAAAAAGCCGCAGGCGGTGCGCCAGGTGGCCCCGGAGCTGGTCGCCGAGCTGGGCGAGCCCTACGGCCGGCTCTGGGAGCTGCTGGTGTTGTGTCACGGTGACCGCGAGGCGGCGCGGGTCCTCGCGCGCATCGTCGGCGCCATCGTCGAGCACGGCGAAGCCGAGGTGACCGAGGCGCTGTCGCGGGCGCTGAGCAGGCAGCGCTGCGACCTGCTCGCGCTGCCGGTGGGCTCGGCGCCGGCGGTGTCGTCGAAGAGCATCGCGGTGCCACCTTCGCTGGCGGCCTATGCCGTGGAGTCGGCGCGGGCCGCCGACTATGACTGGCTGCTCGGGCAAGGAGGCCTGTCATGAGCACGGCGGCACGCAACGCGGTGATCCAGGAGCACCTGCAGACGCTCAAGCTGCCGGCCTTCCGCCGCGGCTACGAAGCGCTGGCGCGGCAGGCTGGCGCCGACGGCTGGGCCTACGAGGACTACCTGCGCGAGCTGCTCGAGGCCGAGGTGCGGTCACGCCAGGAGCGAGCCGCCGCCTGCCGTCTGCGCGAGGCGCACTTCCCCGACATCAAGACGCTCGACCAGATCGACTGGCAGGCGCTGTCCGGCATCTCGCGGCCGCAGATCCTCGAGCTGGCGAGCTGCGAGTACATCAAGCGCGCGGAGGCGGTGGTCTTCGCCGGCCCGATCGGCACCGGCAAGACCCATCTGGCGATCGCGCTCGGAGTCGAAGCGGCGCGGCGGCGGTTCCGCGTCCTCTTCACGCGCGCGGCCGAGTTGGTGCGCACGCTGCGCGAGGCGCGCGACGAGCGGACCTTGGGCCAGCTCCATCGCCGACTGCAACGCGCGGACGTGGTCATCGTCGACGAGCTCGGATTCGTGCCGTTTGACCGCGCTGGCGGCGAGCTGTTGTTCAACCTACTGTCCGAGCGCTACGAGACGCGCTCGACGATCGTGACGACGAACCTGGCGTTTGGCGAATGGGTCCAGGTCTTCGGTGACGAGAAGCTGACGACCGCGCTGCTGGACCGGTTGACCCACCACGCGCACATCCTGACGACACGAGGGCCGTCGCACCGGCAACCGAAGCACACGAGTAAGCCGAAGTAAAAGGCGGGGTACCCAGGTGAGGGTCGGGTCGAGATCGTGGCTTGTAGGGCATCCTAGCCCGAGATTTTTCGCGGTGCGTCGGCCTCGGGGCCATGGACCGGGCCACGGCGACGTGTGGCCGAGCCGCCGCGACGCGGGCGCGCGCTACGCGCGCCTACGCCCCCGCCCTGCCGCCGCCCCCTCCCACCCAACGCAAGTATGGGGGTATGGAAGGTGCCGCGTCTGATGGAAACCGCGGACTAGACAGGGGCCGCCCGCGTCGCTACGCTCCGCTGCCCCCTCCCACCGCGGCCCCCAGTCCGCCGTTTCCACAGCCGCTTGCAAACCGGCTCCCGGCCCCCCATCACGCCCGCCCTCCACCACCCACCCTCGCCCGTTCGCACACCTCCCACACCCCCCGACGGCGACGAGTCATATACACTCTTTTGGGAGAAACAGAAACCCGCTGGGGTGGGTCACTTTCCAGCCGTTGCCCTGGGTCAGTTTCCAAGCGTTGCCTACACGCTCACCAACGCTGAGCGCGATCTGTGTCCTGCAAGTGCAGCTGATGGGCTGCCAGATGCCCGACTTCGGGCACGTGCTGCCGGTTGTTATCTCCAATGGTTTGATTCCTTACCCCTGTGGGGTTCGCTTGAAGC
>DASZZP010000050.1:0-90963 GCA_035544875.1 Thermoanaerobaculia bacterium
AAACGGCGCTGCGCTGTGGCGGAGGAGGCCTACTCGAAGCATCGATCGGATCGCCCCCCGCAACCCCTCGATCCCCTTCCCACCCCTCCGGGGGGGAAGGGGACGCCCCCTCCCCTGACGCACGGGGGAGTTTCGTCTTAGTCGTCGGCCGGCGCGCCGTCCTTGAGGACGAAGCGCGCCTCGAGGCGGGCCACTTCCGAGGCCAGGCCGGCCAGGCGCACCGAGCTCAACACCTCTTCGAAGTCCTTGTACGCCGCCGGCGCCTCGTCGAGCGGATAGACCCGCGTGTTGGTGAGGATGTCACGCTCGGCAAACGAGCGGTCGATCGCCTCCTGGTCGAGCTGGCGGATCGCCTGCTTGCGGCCCATGGCCCGGCCGGCGCCGTGGTTGACGCTGTAAAGGGCGAGCGCGGCTCCCGGGTCGGCCACCATCACCGCCGAGCCGGCCTGCGGGTTGCCGGGCAGCAGGATCGGGTGCCCGGTGTCGGCGAACGGCGTCCCGGCGAGCTCCGGATGGCCGGCCGGAAAGGCGCGCGTGGCGCCCTTGCGGTGCACCCACATCGGCAGGCCGTCGACCTTCTCGAGGCGCGCGATGTTGTGGCTGATGAAGTAGACCAGCCGCCCCTTGACGCCGGGAAAGAGCGTCGTGAACGCCTCCAGCACCAGGGCGTTGATCAGCAGGTGGTTCACGGTGGCGAAGTTCGCCCCCAGCGCCATGTCGTCGAGGTAGCAGTCGGCCTCCGGCGTGCCGAGCGGCGCATAGACCAGATGGGGGTCGCCGGCCGGCAGCGGCAGGTGCCTGCGCTCGAACTGCAGGCGCAGCGCCTTGAACTGCCCCTGCGCCAGGTCGTGGCCGAAGCCGCGCGAGCCGCAGTGCGAGAGGAAGCCGACGTGGCGGTCGAGCAGTCCGAACTGCGCCGCCGCCGCAGCAGCGCGCGCCTCGCCGCCGACGTGGACGATCTCGCACTCGCCGAAGTGGTTGCCGCCGCCGTAGGAGCCGAGCTGGCCGATCTTGTTGCCGAACTGGGGAAAGCCGCCCTTGGCCCGCAGCTCGGCCAGCCGGGCGCGCAGCGCGGCGACCGACCCGTCGTGGCCCAGATGGTGCGAGTCCTCGCACCGCTCCGGCCAGTCGCGCGGGATGCCCAGCGCCGCGCAGACCTCCGCCGAGGCGCCCTCGGTCACCGCCTCCTCGCCGAGCTGTTCGCCGACCCGCCGCGCCTTGCGCACGCTGCGCTGCCCCTTGCCGGCGCCGGTCGGCACGCGTTGCTCGATCTCCTCCAGCAGCGCCCGGCGGGTCCGCGGCTCGGCCATCTCGGCCGCCGGCAGGTCGAACTGCAGCAGGCTCATCGAGCACTTGATGTCGACCCCGACCGGCCCCGGGTAGATGTGGGTCGGCGAGGCGAGCACGCAGCCGATCGGGGCGCCGTAGCCGCGATGGGCATCCGGGTTGAGCACCAGATCGCTCACTCCGGGCGCGCAGCGCGAGTTGATCGCCTGCTGCAGGCAGACCTCGTCCAGGGTGCGGCGGATCGGCTCGGTGCCGATCACCCGGATGGGCGGGATCCGGCTGCCCGCGACAGGCAGGATCGCCGTGGCCTCGCCGGTCGGAATCAAGGCGGAGACGGGACCGGCCGTCTCACTCTTCATCGTTGCTCCTTCGCGGACTTCACGGGCTCTACTCTAGCCGGCTATTTCCGCGGCGCGCCCGTTCACAGCCCGAACTCGATATTCTTCCGACGCGGATGAGCGCGCCCTGGGTGGTCCTCAAGTTCGGCGGCACTAGCGTCTCGACGCCCGAGCGATGGCGGACGATCGCGGCGCAGGTTGCCCTGCGGGTCGCCGATGGTTTGCGGCCGCTCGTGGTCTGCTCGGCGCTCTCGGGAGTGTCCAACCGGCTCGAAGAGATCCTCGGTCTGGCGGTCGAGGGAGGGCACGAGGCGGCGCTGGCCGCGATCGCCGACCGCCATCTGGCGCTCGGGGCGGAGCTGGGGCTCCAGGCCGCGGAGCTGCTGCAGGCGGAGCTCGACGAGCTGCGCCGGCTGACCCTCGGCGCCTCGCTGCTGCGCGATGCCGGCGCGCCGCTCAAGGCGCGGGTGATGGCGCTCGGCGAGCTGATGTCGACCCGGCTCGGAGCCGCCTACCTCAACGCCCGCGGCATCCCGACCGCCTGGCTGGACGCGCGCACCGCCCTAGCGGCGCGCGCCGAGCCGCAGGCCCATCTCGCCCGCGCCTACCTGGCAGCCTCGTGCGCCGACGATCGCGACGAGCCGCTGCGGGCGCGGCTGGCCGCCGAGCCGGCCGCCGCGGTCCTCACCCAGGGCTTCATCGCCCGCAACGGCGCCGGCGAGACGGTGCTCCTGGGGCGCGGCGGCTCGGATACCTCGGCGGCCTACTTCGCCGCCCGGCTGGGCGCCGTGCGCTGCGAGATCTGGACCGACGTGCCCGGCCTGTTCACCGCCGACCCGACCCTCATTCCTGGGGCCCGCTTGCTGCGCGCGGTCGACTACGAGGAGGCGCAGGAGCTCGCGACGACCGGCGCCAAGGTGCTCCACCCGCGGTCGATCCCGCCGCTGCGCCGGCACGGCATTCCGCTCCATGTCCGCTGCACCGACCGGCCCGAGGCGCCGGGCACGGTGGTCTCGAACGCCGGTCCCGACACCGGTCCCCAGGTCAAGGCGATCTCCTCGCGCCAGGGGATCACGCTGATCGCGATGGAGACCGTCAGCATGTGGCAGGAGGTCGGCTTCCTCGCCGCGGTGTTCTCCTGCTTCGCCCGTCATGGCCTGTCGGTCGATTCGGTCTCGACCTCGGAGACCAACGTGACGATCTCGCTCGATCCGGGCGCCAACGCGCTCGAGCCGGCGGCGATCCGCGATCTGCTGCGCGACCTGGCGAGCCATTGCGAGCCACGGGTGATCGCGCCGGCCGCGTCGCTCTCGCTGGTGGGCTCAGGGATCCGGGCGATCCTGCACGAGCTCGGCCCGGTCCTCGAGGCGTTCGAGGAGCTCGAGGTCCACATGGTCACGCAGTCGGCGAGCGATCTCAACCTCACCTTCTTCGTCGCCGAGGAGCAGAGCGAGAAGCTGGTCCGCCAGCTCCACGGCCTGCTCTTCGGGCAGACCGCGGAGAGTGGCGTTCTGGGGCCGACCTGGAGCGAGCTCGCTGGGGGCGGGGGCGGCGGCAGGCCGGAGGAGCCGCAGGAGTGGTGGCGGCGCCGCCGCCAAGAGCTGCTGGAGCTGGCGGCCGAGCGGGCGCCGCTCTACGTCTACGATGCCGAGACCGTGGCCGAGGCGGCCGCGGCGCTGCTCGGGCTCGGCGCGGTCGACCGCGTCCTCTACTCGGTCAAGGCGAACAATCACCCCGGGGTGCTGCGCCTCCTCGGGCAGCTGGGACTCGGCTTCGAGTGCGTATCGGTGCCCGAGATCGAGCACCTGCTCAGCCTGGCGTCCGGCCTCGACCCGCGGCGCCTCCTCTTCACGCCGAACTTCGCGACCCGCGAGGAGATCCGGCGCGGCTTCGAGCTCGGGGCGCGGGTGACGATCGACGGCCTCGGCCCGCTCCAATCGTGGCCGGAGCTTTTCGGCGGGCAGGAGATCTTCCTGCGCCTCGATCCTGGGCGCGGACGGGGGCATCACCCGCACGTGCGCACCGCCGGCGCGCAGTCGAAGTTCGGCGTGGCGCCGGCGCAGCTCGACGAGCTGGGCGGACTGCTCGCGGCCTGCGGCGCGCGGGTGGTCGGGCTCCACGCTCACGTCGGGAGCGGCATCCTGACCGCCGAGGCGTGGAGCGAGGTGGCGCGCTTCCTGGGGACCGTCGCCGAGCGCTTCCCGGAAGCGCGGGTGCTCGATCTGGGAGGCGGCCTGGGGGTGCCGGAGCGGCCCGGCCAGCCGCCGCTCGACCTAGCGGCGCTCGACCAGGGGCTGTCGCGCTTCAAGGCCGCGCACCCCGGCCGCGAGCTGTGGCTCGAGCCCGGCCGCTTCCTGGTGGCGCAGGCCGGCGCGCTGCTGGCGCGGGTGACGCAAGTCAAGCGCAAGGGGGAGGTGACCTATGTGGGCCTCGAGACCGGCATGAACTCGCTCATCCGGCCGGCGCTCTACGGCGCCTACCATGCGATCCTGAACCTGTCGCGGCTTGACGAGCCGGCGACGCTCCTGGCCCACGTCGTCGGCCCGATCTGCGAGACCGGCGACATCCTCGGCCGGTCGCGGCGGCTCGCTCCCGCCGCGCCGGGCGACGTGCTGCTCATCGCCTGCACCGGCGCCTACGGCCGGGTGATGAGCTCGCGCTACAACATGCGCGAGCCGGCGGGGGAGTGGCTGCTGCCCGCGCCCGGGGACAAAACATGAGCTCGCTCGATCGACACCCATTCCTCGCCCCGGCCGTGCTGATGATGGCGCTGCTCGCCGCTCTTGGAGCCCGCCCCGTGGCCTCCCAGGCGAGCGCGGCGCCGCTGCCGTCGCTAGCATCCGCGCAAGCAGCAGCTGCGGCGCGACGTGCTCGATTCCTGGTTCTACCGCCATAGCGGCTGGACCAGCGTCGGCGGCCAGCTCGGCCGCTCGGCGATCGTCGAGGGGACTGCGGCCCTGTTGCTCAGCACGGTCTCGTCCCTCGGGGTGGCCGCAGCCGGTGGGGACTAGTCTAGAGCGTGCTTAGCGGGCGCGGGTAGCGGAGGTGCAGCGCGGCAAAGAGCAGGGCGATCACCACGAAGATGAAGGCGCTCGCCTCGGGGCCGGCCGGGCCGCCGGTGAGCCACTGCGGTCCGTGGAATAAGGAGTGGAGGAGATGGCCGGGCATGGGCTGGCCGTCGTTGCCGGTGTTGGGGCCGCCGAAGACGAAGAACGAGCCGTAGTTGTAGGTGAAGTGCCAGCCCATCGCGAGCCAGATGCTGCCGGTCCGGCGCACCGACAGGCAGAAGAATAGCCCGATCAGGGTGACCGAAAGACCGTCCATCCAGCTCTCCATCGGCTTGAGGAAGTAGTGCAGGGCGCCGAAGACGAGCGACAGCAGCACGGCCGCGCCCCAGAAGCCGAGGCCGCGGGCGAGGGTGAAGAGGCCGTAGCCGCGGAACAGGACCTCCTCGTTGAGGGCGATCAGCAGGCAAGCGAGCCCCCACAGGGCAGCCGTGACCGCCAGGCCGGCGCCGCCCAGGGCGACCCCGCTCACCGAGTAGCCGCCGGCGGCGGTGATGAGCAGCATCACGAGGGCGATCGAGAGAGCTCCCCAGAGCGCGCCTTCCCAGAACAGCTTGCCCGGCGGGCGCGGTCCGGCCAGGCCGTAGGCGGCGATCGGCCGGCGCTCGAGGCGCGACATGACGCCCAGGGCGATCGCCAGCGCGGCGATCGACAGCACTTCCTGCGTGATGACAACCCGCGGCGTCCAGGCCATCTTGGCGATGCCGGGATCGAAGCGCAGATAGGTCAAGGTCCCCGCGGCGGCGAGGATGGAGTAGAGGACGACGAAGAGGAGAAGCTGCCACCCCGGCCGCCAGCCGCGGCTCCCCACGAACAGCGCCTTCCATCCGCCAGGCGACGGCGCCCGTGGCGCCGACGTCGAAGTCGGCGCCGGCATGCCGCCGCTCGTGCCAGCCGTCTCGGAGCTGGTCTCGCTCATCGCCTTCCACTACGCCGGGCGGCGCGGGCGGGTTTCGGCCCCCCCGCCGCGCAGCTCGTTCTTGATCACGCGGCCGCCTTTCATCACCCAGACCACGTGGCGCAGGGCGTTGATGTCGGCGAGCGGATCGCCCTCGACCGCGATCAGGTCGGCTTCGAGACCGGGGGCGACGGCGCCGATCCGGTCTTGCAAGCGCAGGCACTCGGCGGCGAGCGAGGTCGCCGAGACGATCGCCGCCATCGGCCCCTGGCCGCCCTTCTCGACGCGGTAGATGAGCTCTTCGAAGTTGCGGCCGTGGGAGCCGGCGAGCGCGTCGGTGCCGAAGACGACCTTGAGCCCCGGGGTGGCAAGCGCCTGGCGAAAGATGGCGAGCGCCTTGGGGACCGCCTGGCGCATCTGCGCGAAGCCCTCGGCGGTGTAGTTGCCGCTGCCCAGGAAATGGGCCTCGTTCTCGAAGTAGTTGCGGAACACGAGATCGATGTTGGGGTCGAAGCAGGTGCCGTGCTCGGCCATCAGCTGGAGGGTCGCCGCGTCGAGCAGCACGCCGTGCTCGATCGAGGTGCAGCCGGCGAGCACCGCGCGGCGGGCGCTCTCGATGCCGTGGGCGTGGACCGCCGAGCGCAGGTTGTGGGCGCGCGCCTCGCCGCACGCGGCGTCGAGCTGCTCCTGGGTCAGGGTGGGGCCTCCCCCGTCGCGGATGCTCTTCGAGGCGAAGATCTTGATCACGTCGGCGCCGTCGGCGGCCCGCCGGCCGACCGCCGCGCGGATCTGCTCGGGAGTGCCGGTCGACTCGTCGAGCGGCTGCAGCGAGGTCAGGACGCGGGGTCCCGGGATGGTGCCGCGCGCGATCCAGTCGCGCAGGTCGCCGTCTTCCGGCGCGCCGATGCTCTGCACGGTGGTGATCCCGCCGCGCACCGTCGCGATCGCGTTCTCGACCGCATAGAGCAGGCTCTGGGCAGGCGGCTCGCTCTGGTCGGCGCCCTCGTGCGCCCGGCCGTTGCGGTCGAAGTGCCAGCCGATGTGGACGTGGGTGTCGATGCCTCCCGGCAGCAGCGTCAGCCCACGCAGGTCGTAGACCACCGGCGCCGGCTGCGCCGCGGACGGCGGAGCGGCGCTCGCGGGAGCCGCCGCGATGGCTCCGATGAACGCGATGCGCGAGCCGCTCACGGTCACCGTGACGTCATAGCGCACACCGCCCCGGCCGTCGAGGAGCTCGCCGGCACGGATGGCGATCTCGGGGGCGGCCGGCGAGGCGGTCGCGGGCGCGGCTGCCACGGCAGAGGTTGTGACAGGGCCGCCGGCCGCCAGGGCCGGCAGCAGGACGGCAGCGAGTCTCCAGGCGCTCCTCATCGGGCCTCTCCTCGGCGCGGCGGCTGGGCGAAGAATTCGGGCACCGCGGAAGAGGCAAGCGGGCCGCTGGCCAGAAAGCCCTGGTACTCGTCGCAGCCGCGGTTGGCGAGCAGGCTGAGCTGGCTCGCGCTCTCGACCCCCTCGGCGATGACCTTGAGGCCGAGGCCGTGGGCGAGGCCGATTTCCTGGTCGGAGAGCACCCCTCGCGAGCGGATTTCGTCGACCAGCGCCATCCTCTGCCGGACGTCGAGATAGTGATCCAGGATGTTTTTGCCGACGCAGTCGCCGCGCGACGGGTAGCCGAGGATGCGGGCGAAAGCGCCGTTGCAGTCGAGGATCGCGCCGTCGACGGTGGTGCGGAAGACGCCGGCCAGGTTGCGCTCGAAGAGCGTGCGGTAGCGTTCCTCCGAGACCCGCAGCGCTTCGCCGGCGCGGTGACGCTCGGTGACGTCGCGGAAGCTCCAGACGCGCCCGACCGCCTGGCCGTCCTGGTACTGCGGCATCGAATAGCGCTCGATGACCCGGCCGTCGGCGAACTCGAGCACGTCGAAGCTCTCGCTCTCCGAATCGGCCTTGCCGTCGCCCCCGAGGAGGCGGTACTCGACGTCGAGCCGGCAGTCATCAGCGGTCGCCTCGCGGCAGCTTTCGAGCACCCGCAGCTGATCCGCGTGGTGGATGAAGGCGCTCCAGTGCGTCTCTTTCGGCAGCCGGCCGCCCACCAGGCCGATCAGCTCGCGCCCCCGGCGATTGAGATAGCTGAGCCGCAGGCTCTCGAGGTCGGCCTGCCAGACCACCACGTCAAGGTTGGCGAGCGATGGCCGCCGCGAGATCCGGACGGCGCGCGCCGCCCTGGTGGCCGACTTCCTCATGGAGTGATCCTGGATCAAAAGTATATCGTGGGCCGCCGACCCCCGGCAGGGTGCCGGTCGTGCCAGAATCCCTACAGCCCGTTCGGCTCGGGCAGTTTTCCGGCGCGGCAGAGCCGCGGCGGGCGGGCGCTGGCCGAGATCGCCGCAGCGCGCGGCGTCTCCCCGCACCAGGTGGCGCTCGCCTTCCTGGTGCGCCAGGCCCCGCTGTTCGCAATTCCCAAGGCGGCGCGCCGCGAGCACGCCGAGGCAAATGCCGCGGCGGCGGCGATCGACCTCGACGCCGGCGAGGTGCGGCGAATCGACGAGGCCTTCCCGCGCGGCCGGCGTCAGTCCGGCGTGCCGACGATCTAAAGGTCGATTTTCGTCCTCAGCTGATGCGGCAGGTCGCCAGGCCGCGCTTCTCCAGGTACTGCTGGTGATAGTCCTCGGCGCGATAGAAGGTCGAGGCCGGCGTGATCTCGGTCACGATCGGCCGGCGGTAGGTTCCAGCCCGCTCGAGCTTGGCCTTCGAGGCGATCGCCGCCGCACGCTGCTCGGGGGTGTGGAAGAAGATCGCCGATCGATACTGGGCACCGACATCAGGGCCTTGCCGATTGAGCGTGGTCGGGTCGTGGTTCTGCCAGAAAGCCGCCAGCAGGTCGTCGTAGGAGACCATGGCGGGATCGAACTCCACCTCGACGACCTCGGCGTGCCCGGTCGCGCCCGAACAGACGTCGCGGTAGGTCGGGTTCTCCATCGTGCCGCCGGAGTAGCCGACCGCGGTCGACGTCACGCCGGGGAGCTGACGAAAGGCCGCCTCCACCCCCCAGAAACAGCCGGCGCCAAACGTCGCCTTCTCCATGTCTGCCTGCCTTTCTCGCGCCGGGCGCCAGGATCGGCGCGCCGCCCACTGAGCTGCCGCGCGGCAACGCTACCGTCGCGGCGCCGTCTCGCCGCCGCGCCCTCTTGCGCCGAGTATACGCCGCGGTTGGGCGGCCCTCCCGGAGGCCGGGTCAGCGAGCCGCCACTGCCACTTCGAGCGCGTTGAGGGCGCCGCCGCGGGTCAGGTTGTCCATCACCGCCCAGAGCCAGAAGCCTTGATCGTCCCTGCGCACGCTGCCGAGCAGGATCTTGTCGCTGGCCGCCACGGCGATCGGCCCGAGATGGCGGGGATCGCTGGCCGCCTCGAGATAGGGGCTGCCGCCGAGCGCCCGGTGCAGCGCCGGCAGCTTTGGATCGCCGCCGCAGCGGAGGTGCAGACTGACGGCCAGGCAGTGGAACACCGCTCCCTGGACGATCTGGACGGCGATCGCCGGCCTGCGGGGCGAAACGGGAAGCACCGCGGCCAGCGCCGTGGCGATCGCGTCGTAGGGAGGCGAGGCGGGCAGCAGGTTGAAGGCGAGCTGGGCGCCAAAGACCGCCGGGCGCCGGCGCTGCGTCATGGCAATGATCTGCCGGCTTTGCTCGAACAGCTCCTCGATGCCCGAGTCGTCGAAGAGCGAAGCGGGCTGGACCACGGTGGCCACCGCCTCCTCGAGCTCGAACCCGGCGAGCGGGTGGAGCAGGTGGGCGAGCAGGACGACCGCCGGGTGTGGCGACAGGAGCACCTGTCCCGCTACCGCGGCGTGGTCGTTGATGCCTGCCACCACGGGCGTGCCGTCCTCGGGAGTGGCATCGGGGGAAAGGATGACCGCGGTGAGGCCGTCCGGGAGATCTTGCAGCAGCGGCCGGTTGGCCGCGGCAGGACCGCAGAAGAAGGCGGCCGCGACTCCCTCGAGGCTGTCCGGCTCGAGGCGTTGCACGAGGGCCGCGGCGCCACCGACTTCGGTGAGGGTCCCGATCTCTGGCGCCAGCGTGCTGAGCAGCCGCACCTCCGTCCAGGGGAGGCTCGATCTGTCGCGGCCGACCGTCTCGCGCAGCTCCTTGCCGAGCAGGTTCGTCGGGTGCACGATGGCCAGGATGCTCATGCCGGCGGCTGGGCCTGGGGAGGGGCTGCGGCACCCTCGGCCGGAGCGAGCCGCCGGTGGCGCAGGCGGACCCACATCCAGCTGACGGGGGCGGAGAGAGTGTAGAGAAAGGCAATCACCAGAAACGTCGCCTTCGGCAGCCGGACGATCACCAGCACGATCGCCGCGAAGGGAAGGGCCGCCCGGTAGCTCCAGCGCCGGCGCAGATCGAGCCGCTTGAAGCTGAGGTAGCGGAAGGTCGAGACCATGAGCACGCCGATGAGCAGCAGCGCCGCGGCCGCCAGCGCCTGCAGCCAGCCGCGCCAGGTCGAGTCGGGGGCGAAGAAGAGCAGCGAGCAGATGGCGCCGGCGGCGGCCGGAGCGGGCAGACCCACGAAGTAGCGGCTGTCGATGGCCTTGACCTGGACGTTGAAGCGGGCGAGCCGGGTGGCCGTTGCCACCAGGTAGAACAGCGGCACCAGCCAGGCGCGCGCATCGAGGTCCCTGAGCCCCCAGAGGTAGGTCAGCAGGGCCGGCACCGCACCGAAAGTGATCACGTCGGCCAGCGAGTCGAACTCCTTGCCGAATTCGCTCTCGGTGCCGGTCAGGCGGGCGATGCGGCCGTCGAGGCTGTCGGTGATACCGGCGATGAAGACCAGTAGCGCCGCCTTCTGGAATTCGCCGTTGAGGCCGCAGACGATGGCGTAGAAGCCGAGCAGGATGTTGCCGATGGTGAACAGGCTGGGCAGCAGGTAGGCGCCGCGGCGCAAGCGCCGCCGCATCGGCGCCGCCGGCTGCTCGTGCGGCGAGCGGTCGGTCCGGTCGCGGCTCACTGGAGGGCTCCGGCGCGGTCCGCGGCGAGGTCCGGAGCGGGCGGAGCGGCGACCGGAGTGGCGCCGTTGCGCAGCCGCTCGCCTTCGCGGACCAGCAGCTGGTAGCTCGCCGGCACCAGCAGGTCGACGCGCGATCCGAACTTGATCAAGCCCAGCGCCTGGCCGCGGTCGACCCGGTCTCCCCGGTCGAGATAGCAGACCACGCGGCGCGCCAGCAGACCGGCGATCTGCCGCACTCCGACCAGGTCGCCGTTGGGGCGGCGAATCACCGTGAGGTGGCGCTCGTTGACCGCTCCGGCCGCCGCGCGGAAGGCCGCGATCTTGCGCCCGGCAGCGCGCCGCGAGGTGACGACCAGGCCGGCCGCGGGCGCGCGCTGGACGTGGACGTCGAAGACCGACAAGAACGTGACGACGAGGTGGTAGCGGCCCGGGCCGAGCTCGGCGTCCTCGATCGCATCGACGCGGGTGATGCGCCCATCGGCCGGGGCCAGCACGATCCCGGTCTCGCCCTCGAACTGGCGCCGCGGATTGCGGAAGAACGCCAGGATGGCCAGTCCGGCGGCCGCCGGGGCCAGGGCCCAGGAGAAGCGGCCGACGGCGAGGAGCGCCGCCGCCAGCAGCGCGAACGGCAGGACGAACGGCCAGCTCTCGCGCGCGAAGGTCATCGCGGCGTGGCGAGAGCAGGCCTGAGGCGAAACTCCCCGCTGTGAGGGGGAGGGGGCGTCCCCTTCCCTCCCGGCGCCGCCGGGCAGGGACCCGGCGGCTTCGGACAACCGGGAAGGGGATCGAGGGGTTGCGGGGGGCGATCCGATTGATGCTTCGAGCAGGCCTCCACCGCCACATCAAAGCGCCGCTTCCGACCTGCCGGAAGTGCCGCAACAGGCGAAAGCTGCGGCATCCCTCGGGGTGGGCACCGCCGGTGGGAGCTAAGACTAGCGGATCTAGATTTGGAACCGGAGCTGCGGCAGGCGGCGGATGGCGGCAGGCGGTGGACAACGGCGGTCATTGGGTGCCGGGGGTGCCGTCCGGAGGGGGGGAGGGGCGGAGCTAGGCCGAGACGTGGGTCTCGCGGTGGGCGCGGAGAATCGCTTCCATCCGATCCTTGAGCGCCAGCTTGTGCAGCTTGATCTTCTTTTCCTCCACCTCGTCGTCTTGCGAAAGGAGCGACTTCTGGTTGAGCTCGGAGAGCCGCCGCTCGTACTCCTTGTGCTCTTCGTACAGGCGGCGGAACTTCTCATCGGTCTTGATCAGCTCTTCTTTCAAGTCGTCCCGATTCGGCATCTCATCGACCTCCTTGCGCGGGATGGGGCCGGTCCACGATGGGCCGGAGCCGCGGGTGGGGTGGAAAGCGGAGCAGGTGGCCGCGCCCGGCTCCTCGCAGGATGGGGCGGGCCTGAAGGTTCTGGTTGAGCAACACAGGGCGTTCCAACGCCGCCAGGATAACACCCCGTTTCGGGCCGGGGCAAGGCAGCGACGGGCCGGTCGAGGGTCGATAGGCGGGGGCCCTGGGGGTCCTGCCGCGGCGGTCTAGAGCTCGATCCGGTAGAGGAGCGCGTCGGTGCCGTCGCGGTAGTAGGCGCGGCGCCGGCCGCTAGGGCTGAAGCCGAGACGGCGGTAGACCGCCTGGGCGCTCTGGTTGTCGGCGCGCACCTCGAGGTGGCAGCTGCCGACTGCCGCAGCGCGCAGCCGTCCGAGGCCCGCGGCGACCAGCGCCCCTCCCACGCCGCGGCCGCGCTCCGGCCGCTCCACCCCGATGCGCAGCAGCTCCGCCTCGCCGCCGCCCACGCGCCAGCAGGCGTAGCCGAGCGGCGGCTCGGAGCCGCGGCAGGCGACCAGCAGGACCGACCCGGGGTGGGCGAGCTCGGCGGCGAGGACCGATTCCGGCCATGGGTCGGAGAAGGAGCCAGCCTCGAGCTCCGCGATCCGGCCGAGGTCCCCCGCGATGGCAGGGCGGACGGCCAGGCTTGGAGCCGGCGCCGGCGGTCTGGCCGGGCTGGCGCCGCCTGGCGGCGTCCTCCGCCGGGGCAGGGTGATTGCCGGCGGGCGGGCGTAGAGCGGCACGGTCAAGCCCGCCTCGTCCCAGCTGGCGAGAGGCACCTCGGCGGCGAGGCTCAGGGCGGCCGGGGCGAGCGCTTCCGGCTCTTGCCACTGCAGGTGCCAGCGCTCTCCCCCCGGCGTGAGCACCGAGGCCGAGGGGACCGCGCTGGCCAAGGTCGCCGAGGGAGAAGATGAGCAGGCCGCGGCCAGCCGCTCGACCCCCCAGCCGGTCACCACCGCCTCCGCGCCTTGGGCCGCATGCGACGCCGCTGCCGGCGCCGGCGGTAGCAAGCGGGCGATCTCGCTGCCCGGCAGGAGGGCGGGATCGCCCAGCGGCTGCGGGGTCATGGTGGGCGGGCGAGCGGTCAGGAATGCCTGCGCCGACCAATCGCCGCGCAAGGCATCGACGGCGGCGATGACCACGGCGCCGGGCACCGGCCCAGCCCCCGGTGCCGCGCCGGCCGCCGCCAGGACCGCGAGGGTCGGCAGGGCGAGCGCCCGGATGCCGAGCGCCTGCTGCAAGCCGAGGGCGGTGGCCAGGCCGATGCGCAGGCCGGTGAAACTGCCCGGTCCGCGCAGCGCCACCACCCCGCCGAGGTCGGCGGGCAGCGCTCCGGCCTCGGCCAGCACCTGGTCGATGAAGGCGAGCAGCTGGCGCGAGGAGTGTGCGACGGCGGCGGCGCGCACTGCGAGAGGAGGCTCTCCCGGAACGAGCCGCCCAAGGGCCACGCTCACCACGGGGGAGCCCGAATCCAGGGCAATGATCAGATCGGGCAGAGGGGGCAAGGGGATGGATCGGGCAGATCGGGCCCGGCGGAGGAGGTGGAAGCGGGCGCGGAGTGGCCGGACATCGCCGCAAGTATATGGGGAAGGGGACGCTATACTTTTGACCGACCATGCCGCCTCCGGCCGCGACGCTGCACTTGACGCCCATGCTGCGCCAGTACCTCGAGGTCAAGGCGCAGAACCCCGACGCCATCTTGCTCTACCGCATGGGCGACTTCTTCGAGATGTTCTTCGAGGACGCGCAGAAGGCGGCGCCGATCCTCGAGGTGCAGCTCACGGCGCGCCAGCGCGGCAGCGACAGCGAGGCGCCGATGTGCGGCGTGCCCCACCATGCGCTCGAGACCTATCTCGCGAAGCTGCTCGCCGCCGGCCTCAAGGTGGCCATCTGCGACCAGGTCGAAGACCCGGCCAAGGCCAAGGGGTTGGTGCGCCGCGAGGTGATACGCGTCGTGACGCCCGGCACGCTCTCTGATCCGGGCCTGCTGGAGAGCAAAGAGGAGAACCTGCTGGCGGCGGTGGTCTGGGAGGAGGCGTCGGGCGCGGGGGCGTTTCTCGACGTCTCGACAGGCAGCTTCTTCGTGCGCCGCTGGCGCTCGGCCGACGAAGCCGCCGACGACCTCGCGCTGCTCCGCCCGCGCGAGGTGCTGCTGACCGCCGACGCGGTCCCGGGCGCCATCCGCCAGTGGGTCGAGCGCGACTGCCCGTGCGTGACGCCGCTCGACGGCGACCGTCACTTCGATCCGCGCCGGGCCGCCGAGCTGCTGGCCCGCCAGTTCGGCTCCTCGACCCTGCGCGGCTTCGGGCTTGGCGAGGGCGAGCCGGCGGTGCAAGCCGCCGCCGCCGCCCTCGCCTATGCGCGCACCACGCAGCGCAGCGAGCTCGCCCACGTCCGCGGCATCGTGGTGCGCGAGGCGCACGACCGGATGATCCTCGATGCCTCGACCCTGCTCAATCTGGAAGTCTTGCGCTCGCCGCGCCAGGACGGCGCACGCCAGGACGGCGCGCGGCGGCGCGACACCTTGCTCGGCGTCCTCGACCGCACTCTCACGCCGCCCGGCGGCCGTACGCTGCGCGAATGGCTGCGCCGGCCGCTCCGCGATCCGGCGGCCATTGCCCGCCGCCACCAGGCGGTTGCCGAGCTCAACGCCGACCATCCGCGCCGCGCGCGGCTGCGCGAGCGGCTGGCCAGAGTCGGCGATCCGGAGCGCCTCCTCGCCCGAGCCGTGCTGGGGACGATCACGCCGCGCGAGGCGGCGGGGCTGCGCGACGGCCTCGCCGAGGTGCCGGCCCTGCTCGCCGAGCTCGCCGGCGCGGCGGCGCCGGAGCTGACGGCGATCGCCGCCGCCGACCCGCTGGCCGCGCTGGCCGCGGAGCTCGCCCGGACGCTCGTCCCGGCGCCGGCCGCAACTCTCGAAGCCGGAGGCGTCATCGCCCCGGGCCTCGATCCCGAGCTCGACCGCTACCGCTCGCTGACCGGCGACAGCAAGCGCCACATCCTGGCGCTCGAGGCGCGGGAACGCGAGCGCACCGGCATCTCGTCGCTCAAGATCCGCTACAACCGCGTCTTCGGCTACTACCTCGAGGTGACGCGCGCGAACCAGGACCGGGTGCCCGCCGACTACATCCGCCGCCAGACGCTGGTCAACGCCGAGCGTTACGTGACGCCCGAGATCAAGGAGCTGGAAGAGCAGATCCTCGCCGCCGAGGAGCGCCAGGTCGCCCTCGAGCATGAGCACTTCGAGTGCCTGCGGAACTCGATCGCCAGCGCCGCGGCGGGCCTCGGCGCGCTCGCGGCCGCCCTCGCCACGCTGGACGCGCTCACCGCCTTCGCCGAGGTCGCCGCCCGCCACCGCTACGTGCGCCCCGAGATGCTGGCGGCCGGCGAGGTGATCGCCATTCGCGAGGGGCGCCACCCGGTGGTCGAGCGGGCGATCCGCGATACCTTCGTGCCCAACGATGCCGATCTCGATTCCGCTGCCGCCCAGATCGTGCTGCTGACCGGCCCCAACATGGGCGGCAAGTCGACCTATCTGCGGCAGGTCGCGCTCATCGTGCTGATGGCGCAGGCCGGCAGCTTCGTGCCGGCCGAATCCGCGCGCATCGGGGTGGTCGACCGCATCTTTACCCGCGTCGGCGCTTCCGACGACCTGGCGCGCGGCGAGTCGACGTTCATGGTCGAGATGATCGAGACCGCCAACATCCTGCGCCATGCGACGGCGAGCAGCCTGGTCATCCTCGACGAGGTGGGTCGCGGCACAGCGACCTTCGACGGGCTGTCGCTCGCCTGGGCGATCGTCGAGTTCCTGCATGAGCACCGGCAGCCGAAGACCCTCTTCGCCACTCACTATCACGAGCTGACCGAGCTGGCGGCGCTGCTGCCGCGGGTGGTCAACCGGACCATGGCGGTCAAGGAATGGGACGAGCGCATCGTTTTCCTGCGCCGAGTGGTGCCCGGCAGCGCCGACAAGTCCTACGGCCTTCACGTGGCGCGGCTCGCCGGGCTGCCGCAAGAGGTCGTCGAGCGTGCCGCGGAGATCCTGAGCAATCTCGAGGCGCAGGAGTACGACTTCTCCGGCCGGCCGCGGCTGGCGCGCGGCCATGCACCGGAGAGCGCGGACGCGACCCGGCAGCTCACGCTTTTCGCGCCTCCCGAACAGGTGGTAGCCTCGATCCTGCGCGAGGTTGACCTCGACCAGCTGGCGCCGCTCGCGGCCCTCAACCTGTTGCACACTCTCAAGTCGCGTCTGGGATGAGGGCAGCCGAGCACGTCTTCGTGGGGATCCCCGGGCCCAGCCTGGAACCCGCCGACGCCGCGCTGCTCGCCCGGCAGCAGCCGGGCGGGGTGGTGTTGTTGCCGCGCAATATTGGGAGCAGTCAGACGAGTGAGGGCCGGAACGGTCAGAACGATCAGAACGATCAGAACGATCAGAGCAAGGGGAGCGGCGGTAACGGCGCCGGCGCGGTCGAGCAGCTCGTCGAGCTGGTTGCCGAGCTGCGGCGCATCGTGCCCGGGGCGCTCCTCGCCATCGATGCCGAAGGAGGGCGCGTCGACCGGCTCAGGGAGCTCGTCGGGCCGGCGCCGGCGGCGGCCTGGCTCGCTCGCCGGCCGCCTGCCGTGGCGCTGCAATCCGGGCGCTGGATCGCCATGGCGCTGCGCCTCTTCGATCTCGACGTCGACTTCGCGCCGGTCGTCGACCTCGACCGCGGTGAGCGCGGCAACGCCCTCGATGGGCGCTACCTGGGAGCGCGCGGCGCCCAGGTGACGCCGCGCGCCCGCGCCTTCCTGCGCGGCCTCCACGGCGGCGGCATTGGCGGCTGCCTCAAGCACTTCCCCGGCCTCGGCGCCGCCACCCACGACACCCACCACCGGCCCGCCGTCATCACCCAGTCGGCCGCCGAGCTGGAGCCCGACCTGCGGCCGTTCCGGTCGCTGCTGCCGCTTGCCGGTGCCGCGATGATCGGCCACGGCATCTACCCCGCCCTCGATCCCAACCAGCGCCCGGCCAGCCTGTCACCGGAAGTCCTCGAGGACCTGCTGCGCGGCCGGCTGGGTTTCGACGGCCTGGCGGTGAGCGACGACCTCGAGATGGAGGCGCTCGGCGAGTGGGGCGACCTGCCGGCGCGGGCGGTGGCCGCCTTCACGGCCGGCTGCGACGTGGTGCTGCTGTGCGCCAGTCCGGAAGCCCTGCCGGAGGTGGCTGCCGGCCTCGATCAGCCGCGCCTCCTGGATCGGCGGCGCGAGGCCGCGCGCCGTCTCGCGGTCTACCGCCAGCGCCTGCGCACCCTGCGCTGGACGAGCCAGGCGGTCAGCCTGATCGAGGAACCTGCCCGCACTGATCGCCTCGCCACCATCCGCGAAGGCCTCGCCGCTCTCCAGCGCGCCTGAGCTGCCTCAGCGCCTGAGGCGAGCTTCGGCCGCCGGGGCGGTTCGAGAGTAGGGGCGGGTTGGCGGGGTGGTTGCTAGACGAAATTGGTCCGTGCGCCAGGGGAGGGGGCGTCCCCTTCCCTCCGGAGGGGTGGGAAGGGGATCGAGGGGTTGCGGGGGGCGATCCGATTGATGCTTCGAGTAGGCCACCACTGCCGCATCGCAGCGCCGTTTCCGACCTCCGGGAAGTGCCGCACGTCCATAGCCGGACGTGCGGCCGACCTGCCGGAAGTGCCGCAACAGGCGAAAGCTGCGGCATCCCGCGGGATCGGCACTCGCCGGTGGGGGCTCAGAAGGGTATGTCGTCGTCCTCGGGGCTGCCGGCGCCGCCCGCGCCTCCGCCCTCGTCGTAGGAAGGGCCGGCCGCGCCGCCCGGACCCGCGTGGGTCTCGGTCTCGGCGCCACCGCCGCGCTGGCCGAGCATCTGAAAGTTGTCGCAGATGATCTCGGTCTTGTACTTCTTTTCGCCGCTCTGCCGGTCTTCCCAGGAGCGGGTCTGGATGCGCCCCTCGAGGAAGATCTGCTTGCCCTTGGTCAGATACTGCCCGGCGATCTCGGCCTGCTTGCCCCAGACCACGATATTGTGCCACTCGGTCTGTTCCTGGCGCTGTCCGTTCTTGTCCTTCCAGCGGCGGTTGGTGGCGATAGTGAAGGTGGCGACCGGCTGCCCGTTCGGGGTGGATCGGACCTCCGGATCGCGGCCCAGATTGCCGATCAGCATCACTTTGTTCAGCATGCGCGCTCTCCTCAGGGTTCGAATCGTTTACGGTATCACAGGGCCGCCGCGAGGCGGCCCGGGCGAGCCCTATCCTTTAGAGACGGAATCCGCTGCCGGAAGAGGTCGAGATCTGCCGAACTTGGAGAGAATCGTGCCGTGCGCCTGATCATTCAACGGGTCAGCTCGGCCGCGGTGCGAGTCGACGGCGAAACGGTGGGGGCGATCGGACGAGGCCTGCTGGTGCTGGTGGGCGTCGAGCGCGGCGACGGGCTGCCGGCGGCGCTGGCGGCGGCCGACAAGCTGGCCGGGCTGCGCGTGTTCGACGATCAGGCGGGCAAGATGAATCGCGACATCGCCGCCGCCGGCGGCGCCTTCCTCGTCGTGTCGCAGTTCACGCTCGCCGGCTCGGTGGCGCGGGGGCGCCGGCCGTCGTTCGACCGCGCCGCCCCGCCCGAGGAGGCGGCACCGCTGGTCGAGGCGCTGGTAGAGCGGCTGCGGGAAAGGGGCTTCTCGGTCGCCACCGGCCGGTTCCGCGCCCTGATGGAGGTTGAGCTCATCAACGACGGGCCGGTGACCCTGGTGGCCGATTTCTAGCCGCCACCGCCCGTGGCGACCCCGAGGCATGAAACGGCGCTGCGATGTGGCAGAGGAGGCTTACTCGAAGCATCAATCGGATCGCCCCCCGCAACCCCTCGATCCCCCTTCCCGGTTGTCGGCCGCAGCTGTCGCCTGTTGCGGCACTCCCGGCAGGTCGGAAGCCGCCGGGTCCCGACCTCCGGGAAGCTTCGTTTTAGTGGGGGCTAGCTTCTTTCGCGAAAGCTGACCGTCGGCGGGTTGCCACCTGTAGGGAGGCCGGGCGCAGGCGCCGGCAGCTCCAGGGCGACGGCCGGGGCGCCACGGCTTGCCGGTGGCGGTGCCGGTTCGCCAGCCACCGGCTCGGTGGCGCCGCGCGGCACGAACGAGAGGGCGAGGATGAGCAAGGCGACGCCGGCGAGCGCGCGCCGCCGCGGGTCGAGCGGGATCGTCTCATCGACCACCGGCGGGTGGTAGAGACCCATCATGAAGACGATCACGCACCAGAGAACCCAGCCGCCCCACAGGACTCCCGCCAAGGCGAGAGCGACCCACAGCGGCAGCGCGAGCCGGCGCTGCCAGCGGCCGGCCACGGCATAGAGGATGTGCCCGCCGTCGAGCTGGCCCAGCGGGAGCAGGTTGATGGCGGTGGCGAGCAGGCCGAACCAGGCGGCGAGCGCGAACGGATGCAAGTGCAGCACCATGCCCTCGGCCAGCCGGCCGTGGAAGTACCGGGTCGCCAGCTCCATCGCCAGACACTGGCCGGGGACCAGCAGCGAGGCGCCGGGCTCGAGCCGCAACGGCGCCGGCTGCGACTTGGCAATGCCGATCAGCAGGAAGGGGAGGAGCGCGGCGAAGCCGGCCAGCGGGCCGGCGATGCCGACGTCGAAGAGCTCGCGCTTGCTGCGCATCGGCACCCGGATGCGGATGAACGCGCCGAGCGTGCCGAGCACGGCAGGTAGGGGGAGGAAGTAGGGCAGGGTGCTGGGGAGCCGATAGTGCCGGCAGGCGATGTAGTGCCCCATCTCGTGGATCAGCAGGATGGCGAGCACCGGCAATGAGAACGACAGCCCGAGCCGCAGCAACGCCGAGTCTCCCCAGACGCGCGCCACCAGGTCCGGGGTCAGCAGCGGGACGAGATCGGGCGGCAGGCCGTTGCGACTCCAGGCGCAGAGCACCGGGCCGAGCGTCGTGGTGCAGAAGAAGGTGAGGCCGAACAGCAGCAGGGCAAGCCCGTAACGCGGCCGTGGCGGCAGCGCCGGGGCGGCGGACCTGACCCAGCCCAGCGTGAGAATCCGCGGCGGTCTACTCGCGGGGGCTGCGGCCGGAAGCAGGGGGGGCGGCAGCCGGTCCGGCCCTGCCTGGTGGTCATCGTTCATCGGTGCGGACGAGCCTCGAGCCGGTCCGCGGGCTTAGAACGAAACTCCCCCGCAGTAAGGGGGAGGGGGCGTCCCCTTCCCCCCCGGCGCCGCCGGGCAGGCCGCACGTCCGGTGATGGACGTGCGGCACTTCCCGGAGGTCGGGACCCGGCGGCTTTCCGACAACCGGGAAGGGGACTCGCGGGGGATGCGGGGGGCGATCCGATCGATGCTTCGAGTCGGCCTCCAACGCCACATCGCAGCACCGTTTCATGCCTTGAGGATCGCCTGGACAGGCCGGCGCCAATTAGGCAATCAGAGGTTCTTGAGGTCCTTGCCGGGCTTGAAGCGCACCGTCTTGCCGGGAGAGATCGCCACCTCGACGCCCGTCTTGGGATTGCGCCCGACGCCCTTCTTGCGGTCTCGCACCTGGAAGACCCCGAAGCCGCGAAGCTCGATGCGCTTGCCGTCGCACAGCGCGCTTTTCATCGCTCCGATGATCGTGTCGACCGCCTGGGCGGCTTTCACCCTGGGCACCTCAGTCGTCTCCGCCACGCGGTCCACAATGTCCGACTTGATCATTTGAGCTCCGAAACGGCGCCGAGTCTAGCAACGGGTTCGACGGGGTGTCAACCGAGCCAAATCTTTGGCAGGACTAAGCGTAGCCGCGTTTCTTGATCAGGATGCAGTGCTCGAAAGCGGCCGCCGTGGCCGCGGTCAGCCGCTGCATCTGCTCGAGGTCGATCCTCCCGAGGCCGCGACTGCCGGCGTCGGCGTAGATCACAGTGACCAGGCGGTCCTTCAGGTGCACCGGCAGCACCAGGCAATCGCGCGGCATTCCGCCGCCCCACGCCAGGGCCAGCCCGCGATGAGCGGCCATCGGCGGCAGCGGCCCGATGTGGAGGCTGCTGCCGCGCCGCAGGTTGAGAAAGACGGAAGGCTGATCGAAGCCGACCGAGAAGCTTCCGAAGGCTTCCTGATCGATACCATCGCCGAGCGCCATCCAGCCTGAGACGCGCTCCCGGGCGACCTGGAACAGCGCGACGCGGCGGAAGCTTTGGGCGAGAAAGCCGAGCAGCATCCGTCCCACCTCTTCGATGTCGCTGGTCGCCTTGAAGGCTGCTTCGAGCTGGGCGAAGGCAATGGGCATCTCGCGCACCGGCGGCAGTGCAGCCGCCTCCGGCGCTGCAAAAGCGGGAGTGGGTCGCAGCTCGGGCGCGACCGGCGCCTCCTCGACCGCGAAGAGGTCGCTGGCCTCTACCGCGCGCAGCTCCTGCTCGGCCGTCCGGGGAGCCCGGGGCTCCGGCTGTGCCTGCTGCGGGACACCGAGCTCGGCCCGCTCTTCGTCGGTCAGCCCAACCGTCTGCCTTGCGCCGCTGGTGGATGCCGGCGGCGGCTCGGCGGGCCCCGGCGGGGCAACGGCAGCTTCGGCGCCCGCTTCCCCCGCTTGGCCCGCTTTTGACGTTGCCTGCGTCGCGGGAGCACTGAGCTCCTCCCACGCGGCAGGCAACGAAGGCAAGGTGTCCGACAAGGCGTCGGCGGCAGCCAGATCCGCCGGCAGCGCCGCACCAGGCGGAGCAGCCGCGGGCGGTGACGCGCGGTCCAGGCGCGGCAGGTCCACGGCGATGGTGCCGGCCGGTGAGCCTTCCTCTCTCTCCGCGGGGGGCTCGGCCGGCCGGGTCGCAGCGGCAGCCGGCCCGCCGGCGGCGACCGTCGTCTCGGGTTGATTCGCTGCCGGCCCGGAACGCTGCCGCCGGTCGCCGAGGAGTGCCTGGGTGACCCGCCTGGTGACGCTGCGTGGGCGCCGCGCCGGGGGCCGCAGCTCGACCTCGGCCAGAGGCGGCAATGGCCAAGGCTCGAGCGGAGCGGCGCTGCTGTCCGGCGTGGTTCGGGCCGCGGGCGCCGCGGGCTCCTCGGGCGGAGGCGGCAGGGGAGCCTTGGCGTTCGGAGAGGGCGGGGCGGATGTCCGCCCGAAGAGCGAGCGCAGGCGCGGCGTCGGCGGCAGAGCAGGTTCTGGCAACGGCGGCCGCGAGATCTTGGGCGGTCCGGCAAGGAGATCTTCGGCAGGGAGCGCCGACAGTACTTGCGGCGGCGGCTGGGGCGCGCCGGCGGCGCTCGCCGGCTCGCCCGCGGCAGGCATGCCGGGCGCGGTCGATTCGGGCGCTCCCCAGAGATAGCGCACCCGGTTCAGCCGGTCGAGCAGCAGCTCGATGCGCGACGGGCACTGCTCGCGGTAGTACCGCGCCAGCGCCTCGAAGACCCTGACTTCATGCAGGACGTGCACTTTGACTCGCTTGCCGCAGGCGAAGGCGATCTCGTCCTGGCAGGAAAGGTTGCGCGGGTCGAGCATCGCCACGTCGAGCCGTCCGCCGGCCAGCCGGAACGGGACGGCGCGGCAGCGCCGCGCGAGCTTCTCGGGGATCAGCTGCAGCGCCTCCTCGGGAACGCCGCGCAGCTCGTCGATCCCAGCCGCCGGCACCCCGAACTGCTCGGCGAGCGAGCGGGAAAGGAGGTCTTCGCCGATCGCGTCCATCTCCAGCAAGCAGGTGCCGAGCCGGCCGCCGACCGCGTTCTGGTTCTGGAGCGCGCGCGTCAACTGCTGGACCGTGATCCAGCCGCGCGCGACGAGGAGCTGTCCTAGCTTACTCATGCTCCCGGCACCATTTGGTCCTCGATGACCGGGCTCGGTTGCGACCCGCGATCGGTGTTGTTTCCTAACTTCTTCTCTGGAAGCCACTTACCCGTTGCAGCAGGATTATAGAAGGGGCTCGCCAACCTTGTAAAGCGGCCTGGGCCAAAGTATCCTGGACCGATGAGGAGGTTTGCCCTGCCGCTCGCCCCACTCGTACGACTCGTGCCACTCGTACCCCGCGCGCCACTCGTACCCCTCTTGTCACTCGTAGCATTGGCGCTGCTTTGGCTGCCAGCCGCGTTGCCCTGCGAGGCGCAGGCTGCGCAGCCGCTGCCGCTGCCGCCGATTACCGCTGCCGTCGCGGCTTCGTCGCCAGCCCCGCGTTCGGCGGCTGCGACCCAGGCGAGCGATTACCCCTACCTGGTCGCCAAGCTGCTTGCTCTCGAGGGGCTGCTCCCCGATGCCCTGGCCGCCTATGAGCAGGCCGAAACTCTCAACCCCGGAGCCGCTTACATCCACCTCGAGCACGCGCAGCTGCTCTCGCACATGGCCCAGGCCGCCCGCCTGCCGTCGGCGCAAGCGAACCTCCTGAAGCAGGCGGCGGAGCAGGTGAGCAAGGCGCGGCGGGTCGCGCCCGCGAATCTCGACGTGCTGCGCGCCTATGGGACCATCCACCTCGAGCTTGCGAGCCAGGACCCGGCCGCGCTCGAGCCCGCTCTGGGTGCACTCGAAGAGGTCTACAGGCGCGATCCTGACGACGTCCAGACGGCTCTCAACCTGGGCCGCACCTTGCTCGAGCAGCGGCAGACCGACAGGGCGGTGGAGATCTTCCGCGCCCTGATCCGCCGTGCGCCGCAGCAGCGCGCCGCCTACGCGCTGTTGGTCGAGGCGCTCCTGCGCGCCGACAAGGGCAAGGAGGCCGAGTCGGTGCTGGCCGAGATCCTGGAGTTCGAGCCGGACTCTCTGGAGGCACGCCTCACCCTGGCCGAGCTGCAGAGCCGGCGCAGCGATCACCGTGCGGCGCTGGCGACGCTCAAGGCGACTCCCGAACCGCAGCGTACCGAGCCGCGGCTGCGGCGCCAGCTCGCCTGGGCCTACTATCTGACGGGGGACCTCGACGGCGCCCTGGCGATGCTCGAGCCGCTCCTCGCCGCGGCGCCGGACGACTCGCAGCTCGCGCTGCTCAAGGGGCTGATTTTCAGCGCCCAGGGACGCAACGACGAGGCGGCCCAGCTGCTCGAGAAACTGCGCGGCGGGCGCGCCGGCGATCCGGCGCTGGCCATGGTCCTGGCGCGGGTTCTGGAGCGCCAGGGACGCCGCGACGAGGCGGCGCGAGTGCTGCAGGACCTCACCGCCGGTCTGGCGAAGGACGGCAAGCTGGAGGAAGAGCGCCAGGCACGGCTCGAGCTGGCGCAGGTGTACTTCGAGGCCAAGGACTGGGATCGGGTCACCGAGGCGCTCCAGCCGCTGCTCGGGCTGGGATCCAAGGACAATGCCGCGCGCGAGCCGGCCGTCCTGCTCGCGGCCGACGCCCTGATCGAGCGCAAGAGCTACGACCAGGCGCTCGACCTGCTCGGCGTGTCGGGCGGCGGCGGCAGCGATGGGCAGCGGCGCAGCGTCGCGCTGGCCAGCAAGCGGGCGGAGGTTCTGCTTCGCGCCGGCCGCGGCGGCGAGGCGGGCCATCAGCTCGACGACCTGGCGGCGTTGGGCGATCCGCAGGCGCTGCTCGCCGTCGCCCAGACCTATCAAAGGGTCGAAAAATACGGCGACTCGATCCCCGTGCTGCAGCGTCTGGTTGCCAGCCAGTCCGGCTCGGCGCCGGCCGGCTTCCTTCTCGGCGCCGCCTACGAGCGGACCGGCAAGCGGGCGCAGGCGGTGGCCGAGTTCAGGCGCGTGCTCGGGCTCGATCCCGACTACCATGCCGCCCTCAACTATCTCGGCTACATGTTCGCCGAGCAGGGAGAGAACCTGACCGAGGCGCAGTCGCTGGTGGAGAGGGCGGTGGCTCTCGAGCCTGACAACGGCGCCTACGTCGACTCGCTGGGCTGGGTGTACTTCCGGCTCGGCCGGTACGAGCAGGCCCGCGCGACCCTCGAGCGTGCCACCCATCTCGAGACCGGCGACGCCACAGTGCAGGAGCACCTGGGCGATGTCTACGGCGCACTGGGCCAGGTCGAGCGGGCCGAGGAAGCCTACCGCCGGGCGCTCGCCCTGGGCGCCAAGGACCCGGAGAAGCTCGAGCAGGTGCGGCGCAAGCTCGACAGCCTGGGCCGCCGGCCCTGAACCTCCGACAGCCCCCCCGAACCCCAACCTGGAAACGTAGGCTGATGGCCACCAGCCAGGGCCAGCTGTCGTCAGATCCGATGCCGGGCTTGGTGGGGCGGCTCGCGCTGGGACTGCTGCTTGCGTCGCTGGCGCTGGGCGGCTGCGCCTCCAATCGCGGGGGAGCCAGGGGGGCCCAGGGAGCTGGGAGTGCCGCGGGAGCCGGGAGGGTCGAGGGAGCCGCCAGGGCTGGCGGCGCGGCGGAAGCCGGCGGGGCCGCAGGCGCCAGCGCGATGGCGGGCCCCTCGACTGCGGCCGCCGAAGCTTGGCAGATCCCGCCGGACGCCCTCGGATCCCAGCGCCTTTATCGGGTGACCTATTCCGGATCGGAAGGCGAGGGCAGCTTGCGGCTGACGCTCCGCCTGGCGGCGCCGGAGCGCTACCAGGTGCAGGCGGTCGATCCGCTGGGCCGGGCGGTGTGGGCGCTTGCGGTCAGCGACGGTGTTGGCCTGTGGCTGGATCATCGCCGCCACGTCTTCTGCCGCTTCGCGGACCGCTTCGACCTGCCGTTCCTGCGGCTCGGCCCGCTGCCGCTGCCGGCACTCCCGGCGCTGCTCCTGGGCCGGCTGCCGGTGGCGCCCGCCGCGCCCCAGGCGGAGGGCCCCGCCGACTCCCATCCTGACGGCCGCGACGCGCGTGGCGACACCAGCTACCGCGACCCCGAAGGCCGGCTCTGGAAGGCGCGGCTCCGGGACGGCCGGCTGCTCGCCTGGAGCCTGGAAGAGCACGGCGCGCCGGCTCTCTCGTGGGTCGAGAGCGGCGGCTGGATGATCCTTTCTGACCGCCGCAAGGCGCTGCAGGTGCGCTGGAAGGAGTCGCTGCGCGAGCGCCTCGAGGAGCTGCCGCCGATCTCCGTGCCGCCTGGGCACAGCGAATCGTGCGGCGGTCAGTGAGCGCACTTCATTCCACTCCGACCGCTGCCGGCCGGATTTGACAGGCCGCCGGCCCTGCCTCTAGCATTCGGGCGCCCGGCGCGGCTCGCCGGGCTCGCGTCCGACCCATCCCACGGTCAGCTCGGTATATAATGCGCCGATTGACGCCCGGCGCTGTAGAGTACGGCTCTCTGGAAGCGGTGGCGCTCCCTCGTGCTTTTCCCGCCTTCCGGTTTCCGGTGCTGCCGTTGCGGTCGCGACGTGGTTCCTCGCCTCTACTGAGCGTCGGTTCGACCAGGGATGGCGTGCGGCGGGGTAGGATCCCCACGCCTCCAAGGCCAGCGGCGGGCAGGACCCGCTGCCTCCCAGGAGAAGGGACGGCGACATGGAGATTACCGAGGTCAAGGTCTTTCCGATTCAGGAGGAGAAGCTCAAGGCGTTCGTCTCGATCGTCTTCGACCACTGTTTCATGGTCAACGATATCAAGATAATCCAGGGCAGGGAAGGCTTCTTCATCAGCATGCCCAGCCGCAAGAAGAAAAATGGCGAGTTCAAGGACGTCGCCCATCCGCTCAACAATGAGACGCGGCGCATGATCGAAGACAAGGTGCTTGGGGAGTACGAGCGAATCCTTGGCGAGCGAGGCGAGCGGCTGCCGGCCGCCGCGCACGCCCACTCGCTCGCCGCCCCGGCCCCGGCCACCGCGGCGCCGGCCGCCGGGGCTGCGGCGGTTCTTGCGCCGGCCGCGACGGGTGCTGCGAGCGCGGCTGGAGCGGGTGCTGAAGTGCCTGCACCGCCGGCGGAAAAGACCATGGAGGAGATCGAGGAGCTCCACCTTCGCGACTCCTTCTGGACGGTGACCTGACCGGTCGGCCAACCGGCCGGTGATGGCCGGTCGGCCGCCGCACGTCCGGCGATGGACGTGCGGCATTCCCCGGAGGGCTCTTCCCGGAGGTCGGCCGACCGCGCCGGCCATCGGTCCCCGCTCGCGGCGGGCCGCGAGGGCGGCAACTCGAGAGGTGGAGGGCGGGAAGGCGGCAGCGTGGGGCAGGACCGGACCGGCTGTCCGGCGGCCCACCGGTCGCAACGAGACTGGGGCGTCGCCAAGTGGTAAGGCACCAGACTTTGGATCTGGCACTCGGAGGTTCGAATCCTCCCGCCCCAACCAGATTGACCTGAAAGTAAATGAGGTTCAAGCAAGCTTTTGACTAGGTATGCTCGGTGAATTGAAAATCTTCAGCGGCCGCGCGCATCCGGCGCTGGCGCAGGAGATCTGCGATTACCTGAACCTGTCGGCGGGCAACGTCTCGGCATACAACTTCTCCGACGGCGAGATCTTCTGCCAAATCGAGGAGAACGTGCGCGGCTCCGACGTGTTCGTGGTCCAGCCGACCTGCGCCCCGGTCAACGAGAACCTGCTCGAGCTGCTGATCATGCTCGACACCTTCAAGCGCTCCTCCGCCTCGCGGGTCACCGCCGTGCTCCCCTACTACGGCTACGCGCGGCAGGACAAGAAGGACAAGCCGCGGGTGCCGATCACCGCCAAGCTGGTGGCCGACCTGATCTCGCGCGCCGGCGCCGACCGGGTCCTGACCATGGACCTCCACGCCGATCAGATCCAGGGCTTCTTCGACGTGCCCGTCGACCACCTGTTCGCCGCGCCGGTGATCCTCGAAGCGGTGCGCGAGCTCCACATTCCCGACCTGGTGATCGTCTCCCCCGATGCCGGCGGCGTCGAGCGGGCGCGGGCCATCGCCAAGCGCATGGACGTGGGGCTGGCAATCGTCGACAAGCGCCGCACCGCGCCCAATGAGGCGGACGTGATGTTCGTGATCGGCGACGTCGAAGGCTGCAACGCGCTCATCGTCGACGACATCATCGATACCGCGGGCACGCTCACCAAGACCGTCGAGGCGCTGCGCCGCAAGGGCGCCCGCCGGGTGCTGGCGGCCGGAGTTCACGGGGTCCTCTCCGGCCCGGCCTTGCAGCGCATCGACGAGTCGCCGCTGGAGAGCGTGCTGATCACCAACACGACGCCGGTCGATGACAAGCTGGCGCGCTGCCGCAAGCTCCTGCCGCTGTCGGTCTCGGCCCTGCTGGGCGAGGCGATACGGCGCATCCATGAGAACAGCTCGGTGAGCTCTCTGTTCGTCTGAGCCGAAACGAGGAACCCATGAGTGATATGACCATCGAAGTGCAACATCGCAGCCAGACCGGCACCAACTCCAATCGGCGGCTGCGCGTGCAGGGCAAGATCCCAGCCGTCGTCTATGGCGGCGGCAAGGAGTCGTTGCCGATTCACATCGACCGCAAGACGCTGCTCGAATTGATCAAGGCAGCCGGCAGCGACAACGCGATATTCCTGCTCAAGCTGGCCGACACCGGCAAGGAGCGGCACGCGATGATCCGCGACTTGCAGGTCGATCCGATCAGCCGCGAGATCCTGCACGTCGACTTCCAGCGCGTGGTGATGACCGAGAAGCTGCGGGTCCAGGTGCCGATCGAGCTGGTAGGCACGGCCTACGGCGTGAAGACCGAGGGCGGCATGCTCGACTTCGTCACCCGCGAGGCGCACATCGAATGCCTGCCAGGCGACATCCCGAAGCGCCTCGAGCTCGACGTCACGGCGCTGCACATCGGCCAGCACTTGACGACCGGCGACCTGGTGCTGCCCAAGGGTGTCGAGCTGCTCGACGAGGCCGATCGGGTGCTGGTCTCGCTGACCCACGCCAAGGTGGAGGCGGAGCCCGAGGCGCCGGCCGCGGTCGAGGTGGCGGCGACGCCGGAGGAGCCCGAGGTCGTCAAGCGGGGCAAGACCGAAGAGGAGTAGTTGGCCAACCTCATCGTGGGTCTCGGCAATCCGGGAGAGGCCTACCGCGCGAGCCGCCACAACGTCGGGTTCCGGGTCGTCGAGGAGCTCGCCCGGCGCCGGGGGGTCCGCGTCAACCGGCTGGAGTGCAACTCCCTGGTCGGCGGCGACGCCGCTGGGGAGGTGCTGCTCGCCAAGCCCCAGACCTACATGAACCGCAGCGGCTATGCCGCCCGCTGCCTGGTCGAGCGCCACGGCCTCGAGCCGGCCGCCCTGCTGGTGGTCTACGACGAGGTCAATCTGCCGCTCGGCCGGCTGCGGCTGCGCCGCGGCGGCAGTCCGGCCGGACATCGCGGGATGGAGTCGGTGATCGAGAACCTGCGCACCGAGGAGGTGCCGCGCCTGCGCCTCGGCATCGCCCCCGAAGACGGTCCCCCGGGGGGCGAGGAGAAGGTCGACTTCGTCCTCGGCCCGTTCACCGCCGCGGAGCGCGAGCCGGTCGAGGAGATGGTGCAGCGCGCCGCCGAAGCCTGCGAGGCCTGGCTGCGCGACGGCGTCGAGCAGGCGATGAGCCGCTTCAACGGCTGAGCCAAGTACTCCCCATCGGAAATACGGTGTCGCATCGAGGGCGCCGAGACGCCGTCCCGGCAAGGCGCGCGACCGAGGCGGCCGGCGCTCGGTTGCGCCAGGGCGCCTCGACCGCCGCCGCGGGAGTCGCCGCTGGCCTGCTGCTCGCCTACGCGGCCGGCCTCTCGCTGCAGGCGCTCCTAGCCGGGATCGAGCCCGGCGATGCGCCGACCTTCGCCGCGGCAGCCGGCCTATGCCTGCTCGTGACGATCTCGGGCAGGCTCCTCCCCGCGCTGCGCGCGGTCCGCGTGGATCCCGTGGAGGTACTGCGCGCGGAGTAGGCTCGGAAGGCGAGCGGCCTTGACCGATCCGCGGCGCGGGCGCTATCCTGCACTCTTCATCCGCGGTGTGCCTCCCCGGCACCGCTCGCCGGTCCCGCCGGCGGGCGCCCTACCGCAACCGATCGGGCCGCATCGGGGCGTAGCTCAGCTTGGTAGAGCGCACGGTTCGGGACCGTGAGGCCGGAGGTTCAAATCCTCTCGCCCCGACCAGCATCCTAAACTATTGTTAGTAAACAGGTAACGGGCGCTTTGGCCCCTCCAGCGGGAGCGGGCGTCCCAGCCGATCATGCGGCTTGGTAGGCTGCGGACCGTCACTTCGCAGATCCGAGGGCTGTGCCCGACCGTGAACTTGCGGAAAGTTGGCTTTCTGGGAAAATGGTCCCATGAAGACTACGATCGAACTTCCCGATGAGCTGGTGGTCGAGATCAAGATCGAGGCCGCGCGGCAGAAGAAGAAGCTCAAAGAGCTGGTTCCCGAACTCGTGCGTGCCGGCCTGAGTGGCCGCCGAGCGACGAGCCCGCCCGAGGGCCACTCCATGGCGAAATGGCTCGATGAGTGGGTCAAGCTCGGGGAGTCGGCGACGCGCGGATTGCCAGCGAGGCCGACGGCGACCGAAATACTCGCTGAAGATCGCGCGCGACTCGAGAGGCGCTGACCCGTGCTCGCCCTCGACGCCAACCTCTGGATCGCCGCGTTCGATCCGGCCGACCGATTCCATGACGACAGCGTCGCCCTCTTCCGGGCGGCTGCTGAACGCGGCCTTCCGCTGGCGGGGCCTGCGTATGTTGTGCTCGAGTCGGTCTGCGCCCTCGCACGTCGCGTCGGCGACTCCGCCATCGCGCGGGCGGCGGGCGAGAAGATGGCCGAACACCCAGCGCTCCACCTCGAGCCACTCAGCGGCGCCCTCCTCGCGGAAGCCGAGCGGTTGGGTGTCGACTGTCGCCTGCGCGGGGCCGACGCCCTCTACGCCGCCACCGCCGCGCGGCTCGGCTGTCCCCTGCTCTCCTGGGACACTGAACTCATCACGCGCGGCGGCGCTCTTTCGCCGCACGACTGGCTCGCAACGAATCCCGGAGCCAGGGGCGCTGCCTCGCAGGAGTGAGGCGTCGGCGAAGGCGCTCACGCGGCCGCCTCTTGGAGGCCCTTGCGGAGCTCGTCGAGCGCTTGCCCCCATTTCTCCCACGCGTGCCGCTGAAGCTGCGGCCGGTGGGAGAGTTCCGGAATATCGACATCGCGATGTACTATTATCGGGAGATCGAAGGACATCGCCAGGTATCTTATGACCGCTCAATCCTTTCTCGCGATCCTTCAGGATCAGAATCCCTGGTGGGGATCGGCCCAGGCCCGGCGAGCCTCGGTCTATCCGGTGCGCCGGGATCTTCAGCGGGAGGTGATCGAGCGCATTCGGCGCCTCGCCGATCGCCGCGCCGTGGTGGTGACCGGTCCCCGGCAGGTTGGCAAGACCGTTTTGTTGTTGCAGACCGCCGATGACCTCTTGAGCGCCGGTTGGCCCCCTGCCAATCTCACCTATTTCGACTTTTCGGACGATCGCCTGCTCGCCGACGTGACGCCGCGTCAGCTCGTAGCCGCTCAGCCCGAGGGTGTCGTGCCCGACCACCCGCGTGCCTTGCTTCTCGACGAGATCAACGTCGTCCCCCGCTGGGACCGCTGGCTCAAGCAGGCGGTCGATACGGGTCAGGGGCTGCGCGTCGTGGCGACCGGTTCGGCAGCGTCCTGGATCCGTGCCGGCGGGCAGGAATCAGGCCAGGGGCGCTGGGACGAGCTGCGCCTCGAAGGCCTGTCGTTCCGCGAGTTCCTCGCCCTGCACTCGTCTTCCGGCGAACAGGTGGAGGCGACCTTCCGCCGCGAGCGCGGTTTGATCGATCGCTATCTCGCTGTCGGAGGTTTTCCCGAACACGCGCGGCAGCAGGTGCCGGAGAGGCCGCTTGCTGTCGAGCTGCCGGAGATCTTTCTCCGGCTGCGCGAGGACATCGCGGACCGTGCCATTCGCCGTGACCTGGGGAGGACGGGGCTCGATGTCGAGCGCGTGCGAAGGCTGTTCGCCTTTCTGGTCGAGAATTCCGGTTCCATCTTCAAGGCGCCCGAACGGGCAAGAGACCTCGGAGCCGATCCCCGTTCGGTGCGCGAGTGGTTGGAGCGGTTGACCGACACCCTCCTCCTGGTGAGCCTCGAGAGCTACCACAAACGCGCCGCCGCCCGGCTGCGGTCCCAGCCCAAGATCTACGCTGCCGACCCGGGCCTGGTATCGGCCTTCTCGCCCGCCGCCCAGCCGGAGCGTGGGCGGGCCTTCGAGTCGGCGGTCTTCCGTCACCTGCGCGCCGCAGCACGCGAGCTCTCCGCGGACCTCTGCTACTTCCGCACCGGCGACGGGATGGAGCTCGATTTCGTGTTGCAAACCGCGCGGGAGCGGATCGGCATCGAAGTCAAGAGTTCCGTCAGAATCCGCGCCGAGGAGGTGAAGAGAGCGCGCCAGGCCGCCTCCTCGCTCGGCGCCTCGCGTCTGCTTCTCGTTTACGGCGGCGCCGTCTCGGAGCCTGCCCTGGACGTCCCCCTGGTGGCCCTGGCGCAGTTCCTGCTCGATCCGGTGGGCGCCGTCCGTGGCGAAGAGACGCGGCCTTGAACCCGGCCCTTCCCATCCACGAGCGCGAAGGCGAAACGCTGGAGCTCAAGTCGCTCGCTGCGCTCACCGAACCCGAGACCATCGCGCGCGAAGCGGTGGCCATGCTGAACGCCAAGGGCGGCAGCGTGTGGGTGGGAATCAGGGAAGGCACGGACAGGAACGAGATCGAGCCCATTGCCGATGCCGCCGAGGCTGAGCAGAGAAGGCGGCGCCTCCAGGATCATCTGCTCGACATGATCGAGCCGGTTCCGATTCGTGGCGAAGTTGCGGTGACCGCCGTGCCCATCACACGGAACCCCGAAGAGAACGGTCGCATCCTTCGCGTCGATCTGAGGCCCGTCGCGGGACGGGGACCCTACGCGGTCTTGCGCCATGGGGCAAGACACTTCGTGCGGCGCTTCGACAATCGCGTCGTACCCATGACCAGACAGGAGCTACTAGGTGCGCTCCAGGCCAACCAGTCGTCCACATCCAGGGACAAAGCTGCGGCAGTCGACACGCTGAAGGCGGAGCTTGCGAGGCTGGTCCGGCAACTGCCGGGCATCTTCTGGATGGGGCTCGAACCCGAACACGCGGGCGACTTGAAGCTGCGGGGTCTGCGCGAAACGGAGCTCCTGGCCGACCCCACTCTGAGCGGCACTCCGCGCGGCGGATTCGACTTCACCGCGGCTGGCTACGGCGGAGCGCCGAGGATCACTGACGGTGGGGCGCTGACGATAGGGGGCACTCCCCTCTCTCTCCGCATCCTCCGGAGCGGCGGCGTCCGCTTCGAGGCGGCCCTCGAGGAGGTCTTCTGGGTCGGACGGGTCCCGCTCGTGGACGAGGAGCATCTGCTCTCACCCGAGGCGCTTACGGGTTACCCGATCTCGGTCTTCCGCCTGGTGGGGCGGCTGCTCGCGGAGCCCTCGCTCTGGCATCGGCCTCCCCAGGGAGACGTGTGGGCAGCGCTCGCGATCACGGGTTTGCAGAGCTGGGGCCTTCTTCCCGGCGACCAGGGAGAATGGCCGCGTTTCAGGTATCAGATCCACCGCTTTCGCGACCGCGACCTGCTGGTCGAGGAGCCGCTGCGGTTTGAGCAAGACGATCTGCGGCAGCGTCCGGACGAATGCGGCAGGCGGCTCGTGGAGCGTATCTACGACGCCTTCCAAATCGACCTCCTGCCATCTTTGAGCGGCGTCTCACCGGCCCACACGGGGCTGCCGGTAGTGGTGGGACCGGACGGCCGCAGCCGGTGGGTGAGCCTCGATCTCGGCGGCGGCGTCCGCAAGCCGGCTCGCCTGCGCTCGGACAATCATCGGCCCTACCAGTTCGAGTGGGAAACTGCGGACGGAGATCTGATCCCGGCCGACGGGCGGTGGGTCCACGGCTGGCGGTACGTGGAATAGCAACGCTCCATATGAAGACCACGCTGATCATCGACGACAAGGTCATGGTCCGGCTTCGTGAGGAGGCGGCACGATCGCTCTTTTTCGTGACCGCCCCGCCGAGGACTACCGGCGGTTGCGGCGGGAGGGCTGAATTGCCTATCCTACGAGCTGCTTACGCCTCACCACCGTCGGCAGACGGCTGACCTGGACCGGGGCCGCGCTGCCATGGCCCCCTGGGTTGGACTGCGACTCGTTTGGCAGGCCAAGGAGACTGGGACTGCATGGAAGCTGAATCGGCCCCGGGCGGCGGCAGCGGCAGCGATGACGCTCGGGCGGCGGCGGGCGGGTCCCGACCTGCTGGGAGAGCCCTCCGGGGAATGCCGCCCACCTACAGCGGGCGGCCGGCGGCCGGCAATGGTGAATACGCCGGCCGACCCGCGATTGATCAGGCGCGCGGGTCCCGACCCGCGCTTGTGGCGCTCTCCGGCTGGCTGCTGCTGGCGGTCCTGGTGGCGGTTGGCTCCGCCCTGCTCTCGCTGGCCGCGGCAAGCGGCGCCGCGCGGTGGCCGCGCGACCTCTTCGTCATCGGCGGGCTCGGCGCGCTGGCGGCCTACGGCGCCTGGGTATACCGCTTCTTCCAGGGTCTCGAGCGGCGGCTGCCTGGCGAGGAGGAGAAGTTTCGCCGCCTCGAGCGGGGGCTTGTCCAGGCCTTCGCAGAGCTCGGGGCCGGCGACGTCGTACGTTCGCTGACCTGCACCGGCCTGATGCCGGAGCGCCTGGCCGGGGTGTTCCGCGCCGCCGCCGAGGCGCTGTCGCGCCTGGCCCTGCAGATCCAGGACAGCTCGGTGGAGGTCGCCTCGGCGGCCGACGCGGTCAATCACCTCGCCTCCGACCTCGCCGCCGGCTCATCGCAGCAGGCCGCCTCGGTGGTCGAGATCACCGCCGCCATGGAGCAGCTGGCGCGCACCGCGGCGCAGATCGCCGAGAGCGCGTCGCGGCAGGCTGACCTGGCGGCCCGCGCGGAGGCCAGCGGCGACGCCGGCGCCGCCGCCGTGGACGAAGCGGTGGCCGGGGTCGAGGAAGTGCAGAAGAGGATCGCCGCCATCGCCAACCGGGCCGATGCGTTGGGCACCCGCTCGAAGGAGATCTACCGGGTGCTCGATCTGATCACCGAGATCGCCCAGGAGACCCATATCTTGTCGCTCAACGCCGCCATCGAAGCGGTGGCGGCGGGCGCCGACGGACGGCGTTTTTCGGTGGTGGCAGAGGAGGTGCGCCGTCTGGCGCAGCGCTCCCAGGAATCGGTCGAGTCGGTGCGCGGCCTGCTCGACGAGTTCGCGGCGTCGATTCGCGCCACCATCGTCGCCACCGAGGAGGGAGGCAAGGAGGCGAGCCGGGTGCTCGAGCGCTCGCGGACCGCTGCCACCGCGATCGGCGAGCTGCGCCGCGCCTCGGGCGACACCTCGCGGGTGGCGCGCCAGATCTCGCTCGCCACCCAGCAGCAGAACGCGGCTTCCGCCGAAGTAGTCATGACCCTGCGCGAGGTCAGCCAGGTGGTGCAGCGAATGACCGGCGGACTGAGAGAGCTCTCGGCCACTTCGGACCGGCTCAACGCGCTCGGCCTCACCATCCAGCTGCTTGCGCAGTCGTTCCATCTCGAATCGCCCCGCTCGCTCAAGCACCTGGTCGAGGAATGGGCGGCGCTGCTCGAGCCGATCGATCCGGCCGGCCGCCAGGAGGCGCTCGACGCGCTGGTGCGCCAGACTCACTTCGTCGACCTTGCCTACTGGGTCGACGAGCGGGGGGTGATGAGCGCCCTCGCGGTCAACCCGGAAATGATCGGCTCGCGGCCCCGGCTCGAGCTCGCCCAGCTGCAAGAGGTCGATCTGCGGCGACGTCCCTGGTTCCGCAACGTGGAGCGCGAGCGGCGCACTGCCATCACCTCTCCCTATCGATCGATCCTGACCGGCGAGCACTGCTTTACCGTGGGTGCCTGCCTGGCGGCGCCGGAAGGCGGCTTCGGCGGCGTCCTGGGCCTGGACATCAATGTCACGGGCTGGACGCGGATCTGAGCCGCACGCCGCGGCGCCCGGGCCGGCTCTCCAGGGCGCGGCGCCGGGCGCCGGTAAGCAGAGCGCGAGCCACTTGCTGGTGCGCGCCGGCGAATACATCTGCGCACTGCCCATCGCCGACGTGCGCCGCGTCGTGCGCGCGCTGCCGCTGCACCCCTTGCCGGGCTCGGCGCCGGAGCTCAAGGGCCTCGCCGAGCTGGGGGGCGATCCGCTGCCGGTGCTCGATCTGGCGCTCCTGGTGCGGGCGCCGCAGGGGACCAACCCCACCTATCCGGTGACCGTGGTGGCATGGGCCGGCCCGCCAGAGGAGCGCGAGCTGGTAGGGCTGGCGGCCGACGCGGCGCTCGAAGTTGCCTACGTGCCGCCGCTGCCGGCTGCCGGCGGCGGCTTCGTGGCCGGCGAGGCGCTGGTCGCGGGGCGCGTCGTCCGGGTCGTCGATCTGGCCATGCTCGGCGCGCCGGCAGCGGGCGGCGGCAGCGCCGGAGCTCACGGCAGATGAGCGAGGCGCCGGGGAGTGGGCGGCGAGCGTTCGTGCTCTGGCGCCGCGGCGGTGGCCTGTGGGGGATCGCGCACGAAGCGGTCAAGGGGATGGCGCGCCACGGGCCGGTTTTGGATTCTGATCGGCTGGCGCCGATTTGGGATTCTGATCGGCTGGCGCCTATTGGCGGCGAGTTCGAGCTGGCGGTGGGGGAGGCGGTGCTGCCGGCCGACGAGATCGTGGCAGTGACCGAGGCGCTGCAGGTCCGGCCGCCCGGCGCCGCGCTGCGCCGCTACTGGCCCGAAGCCGCGTGCGGGCTGGCTGTCCATCAAGGCTCACCGCTGGTGCTGATCGATCCCGCCGCGCCCCCCCGTGCCCTCGTCGCAGCTGGCGCTGAAAGCGGAGAGCCGTCCCATGATCGAACCTGAACCCACGGCGCCCATGGCGCGCGTGGCGCCCTTGGCTCCCATGGCTTCGAAATTGCGTGCCGCCCACCCGGCCCGCAGGGCGGCGGCCGGCCTGGCGCTGGCGGTGGCGGTGGCGGTCCTCGGCGTGCTGCTGCTGCTGGTGGCGGAGTCGCAAGGCTCCCCGGCCTGGCTCGCCCAGGGCTTCATGCTGGCTGCGGCGGGGGCGATCGTCGTCTACCTCGGATCGGTCTACCGCCCGCAGCTCGTGCTCTGGGACCGGCTCCGCGCCGCGCAGCGCCGCAACGCCGCCGTCGAGGCGACCCTGGCCGAGGCGCTCGAGCTGCTGCGCGCCGGCGACCTGGTCCACTGTCGCGAGCGCACGAGCGCGCTGCCGTCCGGGCTCAGCGCTGCCTTCGCCAGCGCCAGCAGCTCGCTCGACGTCCTGGCGCAGCAGATCCAGGAGAGCTCGATCGAGGTGGCGGCGGCGGCCAACTCGGTCAACCAGATCGCCTCGGAGCTGGCCTCTGGCTCTTCGCAGCAGGCGGCCTCGGTGGTCGAGATCACCGCCGCCATGGAGCAGCTGGCGCGCACCGCCGCACAGGTCGCCGACAACACCGCCAGTCAGGCGCGGCTGGCGGAGCGGGCCGAGGAGAGCGGCGACAGCGGCGCGGCGGCGGTCGAGGAGGCGGTCGCCGGGATCGAAGAAGTCAGAAAACGGATCAGCGGCATCGCCGGCCGTGCCGAGACGCTGGGCGCTCGCTCCAAAGAGATCTATCGGGTGCTCGACCTGATCACCGAGATCGCGCACGAGACGCACATCCTGTCGCTCAACGCGGCGATCGAAGCTGCCGCCGCAGGCGAGCATCACCGGCGCTTCTCGGTGGTCGCCGAAGAGGTGAGGCGGCTGGCGCAGCGCTCCCACGAATCGGTCGAATCGGTGCGCAACCTGCTCGACGAGTTCGCCGGCTCGATCCGCACCACCGTGGTGGCGACCGAGGAGGGGAGCGGCGAGGCCGGCGGCGTGCTCGAGCGCGCCCGAGCCGCGGCGCGGGCCATCGAGGAGCTGCGCCGCACCTCTTCCGACAACGCTCGCGTGGCGCGCGACATCTCGCTCGCCACGCAGCAGCAGAACGCCGCCTCCGACGAGGTCGTGCTCACCTTGAAAGAGGTCAGCAAGGTGGTGCAGCGCATGGCCGACGGCCTGAAGCAGTTCTCCGACACCGCCGACCGCCTGAACCGGCTGGGGCTGGCCATCCAGATGCTCGCGCAGTCGTTCCACCTCGACTCGGCGCACTCGCTCAAGCACATGGCCGAAGCCTGGGCGGGCCAGGTGCGGCGCCGGCTGGGCAACTGGGACGCCGTCGAGCGGCTGCTCGCCGACCTCATCCGCCGGCAGACCTACGTCGAGTGCCTCTATTTCTACGACGGCAAGGCCAACCAGGTGGCCCTGGTCGCCAACCGCCAGCTGCTCGGCGAGCGGGAAGTCCCGGCCGCGGTGCGTGCCGGCGAGGGGTTCAGCGATCGGCCCTGGTACCTGGCAGCGGTTCGCGAGCGGCGCACCGTGCTGACACCGCTGTTCGAGTCGCTGATCTCGGGTCAGCCCATCTTCACCGCCGCGACGCCGATCTACGAGCGCGAAGAGCTGGCGGGAGTGCTCGGCCTCGACGTCAACGTCGACAGCTGGACCAAGATCTGAACGCGCCCGAGTGGACCGAGTTCATGGACGCGGAGTTCGCCGACCTGGTTCCGCTCTTCGTCGAGGAGTCGCGCGAGCGACTCGAGAAGCTCGCTCTACGCGTGCCGCGTCTGGCGCTGGCAGCCCAGGCGGCACCGGCGCTGGCCGAGGCGAAGCGCGAGCTGCACACGCTCAAGGGAGCCGGCCGGATGATGCGCCTGGCCGGCTTCGCCGAGCTCTGCCACGCCGCCGAAGAGCTGCTGCAGGCGGCACGTCCCGGTGCGCTGGCGACGGTCGGCATGATCCCGCTGCTGACCCGGGTCGCCGACGCGCTGGCCGCCATGGTGGACGAGGTCGCGCGGGGAGCGGCCGACCCGCCCGCCGATCCCGAGCTGCTTGCCATCCTCGCCCTCTCGCTGCCACCTGCCGGAGCCGCGGCGCCCGCCCCCGCGGTGGCACCAGAGCCGGCTGGAGCCGATCCCAGCGCCGCAGGCGCATCCAATCAAATCGCCGGCGCCGCCGAGCGCTCGCTCCGTCCCGGCCCGGTGCCGGCCGGGGCGGTCGGCGCCCGCGTCGACACCCAGGCTCTCGATGCGGTGGCCGAGCGCGCAACGGAGGTGAGGATCATGGCCCTGGCGGCGCGCCAGGCAGTGGTGCGCCTCGACGAGCTGGCGCGCCTTGCCGAGCACGGGATGCGTGAACCCCAGCCGGCGCAGCTGCTGGCGGTGCTGGCCGCGATGCTGCGGCGGATGGCGGTCGACCTCGAACGGGGGCAGCGCCGGTTGATCCGCGCCGCCGACGAGCAGCTCGAGCAGATGCTCGCTCTGCAGCTGCAGCCGCTGCGCGGCTCGCTGCTGGCGCTTGCCCGCTACGCGCGCGAGCTGGCGCGCTCGCTCAAGCGCGAGGTCGAGGTCGAGATCGAGGGCGAGCAGACGCGGCTGGATCGGCGCATCCTCCGCGAGCTCGACGAGGCCCTGCTGCACCTGGTGCGCAATGCCGTCGACCATGGCATCGAAGCACCCGAGGTACGCGAGGCGAGGGGCAAGCCGCGGGCTGGCCGCCTCCGCATCCGCGCCGTGGCGGCCGGCCGCAAGGTGAGCATCGCGATCGCCGACGACGGCGGTGGCATCGATCCGCGGCAGGTCCTGCAGCAGGCCGTCCAGACGGGACTGGTCGATGCGGCCGCCGCCGCCGCGCTGCCGCACGAGCAGGTCCTGCGCCTGCTCTTCTCGCCCGGCTTCTCGACCCGGCGGCGGGTCTCCGAGACCTCCGGCCGTGGCGTCGGCCTCGACGCCGTGGCCGCCGCGGTCAACCGCGTCGGGGGTGAGGTGTTCCTCGGCTCGGAGCCGCGCCGCGGCACCACCGTCACCCTCGAGGTTCCCTTCGCCCGCCGCGGCGAGAGCATGCTGCTGGTGCGGGTCGGGAAGTTGCGCCTGGCCTTGCCCGCCGCCGCGGTCCTGCGGGCGACGCGGCTGGCGCCCGAAGCGGTCGTCGAGCGCGACGGCCAGAGCCTCGCCGTGGTGGGCGACCAGCTGGTTCCTTTCGTCCCGCTGGCCCAGCTCTACGGCCAGCCTGCCGCCGCCCGGCAGCTGCTGTTGCAGGGGGCTGCCTCTGGCCAGCCGATCGCGGTCGCGGTCGACGAGGTGTTAGAGGAGCAGGAGGTGATGGTGCGGCCGCTGACCCGCAAGGTGGCCACCGACCGGCTGCTCGAAGGTGTCGCCCTGCTCGCCTCGGGCGAGCCGGTCGGGGTCCTCTCCCCTTCCATCCTGGCGCGGCACGAATACTCGAGCGCCCTCCCCGCGGCCGCCGGCAAGGCCGTCGTGCAGCGGTTGCGGGTGCTGCTGGTCGATGACTCGCTGGTGACGCGCGAGATGGAACGGCGCCTGCTCGAGGATGCGGGTTTCGAGGTCGCCGGGGCGGCTGACGCCGCCGAGGCTCTCTCCCGGCTCGGCGAAGGACGTTTCGATTGCCTGGTCACCGATATCGAGATGGCGGGTATGGACGGTTTCGAGCTGACTTCGCAGCTGCGCGGCATGGAGCAATTCGCCCATCTGCCGATCGTCGTCGTCTCGACCCGCGAGCGGCCCGAAGACCGCCTGCGCGGCCTCAAGGCGGGGGCCGACGCCTACCTCACCAAGCAGGGCCTCGACGCCGGCGAGCTGATCCATCTGGTTCGCCGTCTGAGCGGACGCTAGCGGGCATGCGGCGAATACGCCTCCGGGGGTCGCAAGGGAAGGTCAGGTGGGAAGGGATCCCCGTGCGGCGGGGTCCGGGCGTGCGCGGCGGCCCGGTGGCGCACTATGCTTGCGCAGTCGCTGCGGCAGCGCCGGGAGACGAACGGTGATCCGCGTGCTGCTGGTGGACGATTCCTCGTCGGTGCGGGCGGTGCTGCGCCGCTTCTTCGCCCGCACCGGCGATATCGTGGTCACGGGTGAGGCCTGCGATGGGGTCCAGGCCGTCCAGGCGGTCCTGGAGCAGCAGCCACAGGTGGTGGTGATGGATCTGCAGATGCCGGTCATGGACGGCTACATGGCGATCGAGCGCATCATGGAGCTGCGCCCGACGCCGATCATCGTGCTCTCTTCACGCGCCAACCGCAACCAGATGCGGACCGCGTTCGAGGCGATCCGGCGCGGAGCCCTCGAAGTGCTGCCCAAACCCGAAGACACCGAGAGCTGGGAGCTGCTGGCCGCGAGCCTGCCGCAGATGGTGCGCACGGTGGCCGGCGCCAGGCCTCGCCCGCCTGGCCCCCAGACTCCGCTTTCCGGCACGGCAGGGGCCAGGGCGAGTGTGCCGTGCGGACGCTCTGGCGCAAGCGGCGGGATGGAGCCGGCAGGCAGCGGGACCTCGGCTCCCGCCACGGAGCGGACGGGGCCGCCGGAGGAGCTCGCCGCGGGTCTGGCCGAGCTGCGCTGGGTGGCGATCGGCGCCTCGACAGGCGGGCCGGCGGCGCTGCGCGAGCTGCTTTCCGCCCTGCCTGCCGCGGCGCCGGTCTCCTTCCTCGTGGTGCAGCACATCGCGGCCGGCTTCGAGGTCGGGTTTGCCGAGTGGTTGAACAAGGAGCTCCCCTTCGACGTGCGCCTGGCGCGCGATGGCGAGGCGCCGCGGCGGGGCGCGGTGCGCATCGCTCCCGCGGGCTCACACCTGCGGCTCGAGCCGCGCGGCACCTTGAGCCTCGACCCGGCGACGCCGCCGCGGCAGGGCCATCGCCCCTCGGCCGACGAGCTCTTGCTCTCCTGCGCCGCGAGCTGTCCGCGCGCCGTCGCCGGGGTGCTGCTGACCGGTATGGGCGCCGACGGCGTCGAGGGGCTGGCAGCGTTGCGCGATTCGGGCGGCGTCACCCTGGTCCAGGACGAGGCCAGCTGCGTGGTCTTCGGGATGCCGCGGGTCGCCCTGGAGCGCGGCGCCGCGCAGCTCGCGCTGCCGCCGTCCGACCTCGCCCGCACCCTGGCGCGCCTCTGGCGGCACGAGGAGCCGGCATGAGCATCGGGGTACCGGCGGGACCGGGCCCGCGCGGCGGCGGCAGCGGCCGGCGCGTCCTGGTGGTCGACGACAGCGAGGTGACCCGCGCCATCCTCGCCCGCACCCTGCGCGGTGCCGGCTTCGAGGTACTGGAGGCCCGCGACGGCGTCGAGGGGGCGCTGGCCGCGCTCGCCGAGCGCCCGGCGGTGGTGGTGACCGATCTCGAGATGCCGACTCTCGACGGCTTCCCGCTGCTGCGCCTGCTCAAGGCCGACCCGGCGAGCGCGCACATTCCGGTGCTCATCCTGACCGGCCACGGCGAGGCGGCCGCCCGCTTCTGGGGCCTGCGCACCGGCGCCGATGCCTACCTGACCAAGGACCACCGGCCGCACCAGCTGGTGGCGCTGGTCGAGAGTCTCGCCGACCGCACGCCGCCGGCGCCGGCCGCGGGCGCCGTCGAGCTGCCGCCGGCGGTCGGACCGCTCGAGGTGCTGGCGCGGGTAGCCCGCCACCTCGACGCCTCCCTGCTCCAGGCCACCGTCATCAACACCTTGCTCGAGCGCGGGCTGGGGGCGGGCGACTTTGCCGAGGCCTGCCGGGTCGCCCTGCAGACGGTGGCAGAAGTCGTGGACGCGAGCTTCCTGGCGGTGGCGCTGGCCGAGCCCGACTCGGCGACGGTCGAGATCGCGCTCGAGGAGGCGGTGAGCAAGGCGGCGGTCAAGGCGCTCGAAGAGCAGATCGTGGCGCAACTCGAGATCCCGCCGGGGACGCCGATCGCCAAGCGGGTGCATGGCGAGCTCGGCCAGGTCGAGATCGACCCCACGACGGCCGTCTGGGTGGGCCTGCCGGTGCGCGACGCGCGGGGCGTGCTCGCCTTGGCGCCGCGCGATCCCTGGCAATTCGCGGCCGGCGGCGGCCTGCTGGTCGACGGCCTGGTCGGCCACCTGTCGCTGGTGCTCGACAATGCCCGCCTGGCGCAGCGTCTGCACGAGCTGTCGACGGTCGACGGCCTCACCCGCCAGCTCAACCGGCGGGCCATCTTCGACCGCCTTGGCGAAGAGCTGCGGCGAGCTCGCCGCTATCGCCTGCCGCTCTCCGTGGTGCTCTGCGACTTCGACCACTTCAAGGAGGTCAACGACTCGCACGGTCACATGGCCGGCGACGCCGTATTGCGCGAGGGGGCCATGGTGCTGCGGCATTCGCTGCGCGGCAGCGACATGCTGGGGCGCTACGGCGGCGAGGAGTTCCTGGCCGTGCTGCCGCAGGTCGATCTCGAGTCGGCCCGGCAGGCCGCCGAACGGCTGCGCCGCGACATCGAGCAACACCGGGTGCGGCTGCCGGCCGGCGCCGAGGTGCGCATCACCGCCTCGTTCGGCGTGGCATCCTCGAGCGAGCTCGCCGGCCGGCCGAAGATCACCGGCGACCGTCTGGTGTCGCTGGCCGATCGCCGTCTCTACCTGGCCAAGGCGGCCGGCCGCAACTGCGTTCAGCCCTGACCGTGCCTTCTCCGGCGCCGCCGCCCCCGGATTTCTCAGGACCGGCGTTCCTGCCGGATCTCGCCGCGCTCATCCGCGAGCGCACCGGCAATCTCATCCCCGCCACCCGCTTCGATTTCCTGGCCGAAGTCGCAGTCCGCCGGGCGCGCGCGACGGGCCGGCGCAGCGGCGCCGACTACGTGCGCGAGCTCGTGGACGGCGGCTTGCCGGGTGAGTGGGGGAGCCTGATTCCGCTGATCACCATCAAGGAGTCGTATTTCTTCCGCGCGCCGCAGCAGTTCGAGGCCATCGAGCGGCAGCTCCTGCCGCGCCTGCTGCGCGCCCGGGCCGGCACCAGGCGGCTGCGCATCTGGTCGGCGGCATGCGCCAGAGGCGAGGAGCCGGCGACGCTCGCCATGGTGCTCGCCGAGAGCGCTGCGCTGGCGGGCTGGGAGTGGAGCATCCTCGCCACCGACCTCGACGAGGAGGCGCTGGCGGGCGCCCGCCGCGGCCTCTACGGTGAGCGCTCGGTGGCCCAGGTGCCGGCGGCGCTGCGCGAGCGCTACTTCGTGCAGCGCGGCAAGCTCTTCGAGCTCGCCTCCGAGCTGCGGCGGCGCATCGACTTCCAGAGCCTCAACCTCGCCCATCCGCCCCTCGCCGTGGATGGCGGCGACTTCGATCTGGTCCTGCTCCGCAACGTGCTGATCTACTTCCGCCGGGCGCTGCAGAGCCGGGTGATAGCGTACGTCGCGCAAGCGCTCGCCCGCCGGGGATACCTCTTTCTGGGCGCCGCGGAGACGCTGTGGCAGATCCAGGACGAGCTCGAGCCGGTCGAGCTCGGCAGCTGCTACTGTTATCGCCACCGCCGGCCGCGCCAGCAGGCGGCGGTGCCAGTGGGCGGCGGCACCCCGGGCGCAGCGGCGGCGCCGGCCCCATTCGCCACGAGCGGCCCCGCACTGGCGGCGCCGGCCGCCACACCGGCCCGCCCAGCGGTGAGCCGAAGCGCCCCCGAGCTGCTGCTGGCGGCGGCACGGGAGCTGGGGGCCAACCGGCTCGAGCCGGCGGCGCGCGCCATCGAGGAGGCGCTGGCGGCCGACCCTTCGGAACCCGCCGCGCACGCCCTCGACGGGCTGCTCCACGACCTTGCCGGCCGGGCCGAGGAGGCGATCGCCTCGTATCGGGCCGCGCTCTACCTGGAGCCCGCGCTCTTTCAGGCCCGCCTGCTGCTCGCCGATTGCCTGCTGCGCCTCGGCCGGCGCGAGCGCGCCGACCACCACTACCGCGAGGTTCTGACCAGCCTCGAGATGGGGCACGAAAAGCCTCTGTCGATCTTCGAGGAGCTGCGCCTTCCCGACCGCGAGCGCGCCCTGCACCGCTGCCGCCAGGCGCTCAGAGACACCTGAAGTCGGGCGGTGCCCGGGCTCGGACCCGCCGCCTCACCGCGGCCGCGCGCTGGGTAGAAATGGGGGCTTGCGCTTTTCATGGTGCGGCCGATCGGCTAGCCTGTTGTCGAGGGCGAGCCGCCATGGCACCGACCTGGTCATGAGCCGCAGCGACCGCGTCCGTCCCGCCGCCGTTGCCGGCTTCTTCTACCCAGGCGACGCAGCCGAGCTGCGGACGCTGGTTGCGGAGCTGCTGTCGAGCGCCGCTCCCGCGCCGCCGCGCGGCCCGGCGCCCAAGGCGATCATCGCCCCCCACGCCGGCTACGTCTACTCGGGGCCGATTGCCGCCAGCTCCTTCGCCGCCCTCGCCCCGGCGGCGCCTGAGCTCCGCCGGGTTGTCTTGATTGGCCCCTCCCACCGGGTCCGGGTGCGCGGCGTGGCGCTGCCCGCGGCCGAGAGCTTCGAGACCCCCCTCGGCGCCGTGCCGGTCGACGGCGAGGCGGTCGCCGACCTGGCCCGCCTCCCCCAGGTCGAGGTGGACGCCGCGGCGCACGCCGACGAGCACTCGCTCGAGGTGGAGCTGCCGTTCCTGCAGCTGCTGTGCGGCCCCTTTCAGCTGGTGCCGCTGCTGGTCGGCCAGGCGGACGGCGAGCAGGTGGCCGAGGTGCTGGAGCGGAGCTGGGGCGGCCCCGAGACGGCGATCGTGGTGAGCTCGGACCTGTCGCACTATCTGCCGGCCGCGGAAGCGGAGCGGGTCGACCGCGGCACCGCCTCCCAGATCCTGGCGCTCGGCGGCCCGCTACACCCCCACCAGGCGTGCGGCGCCCTGCCGATCAACGGGCTGCTGGTGGCCGCCCGCCGCCAGGGCCTGGTGCCGCGCTTGCTCGATCTTCGCCACTCGGGAGACACGGCCGGCGACCGCAGCCAGGTCGTCGGCTATGGTGCCTGGGCTTTCCATGCGACAGGCTGAAGACAGCGGCGAAGGGCCGATCGAGACCCATCAAATCCGCGGGTGCGTCCTCCTGTCCCTTGCCCGCCAGGCGATCGCCGAGGCGCTGGGCGCCCTGCCCGCGCCGGCCGTTGCCGACGCCGACCTCGCCCGGGAGCTGGCGGACTGGCTCGCCGCGCCAGGCGCCACCTTCGTCACCCTGACCGTCGCCGGCCAGCTGCGCGGCTGCATCGGCTCGCTCTCCCCCTGCAGAACGCTGGCCGCCGATGTGCGCGCCAACGCCCGCGCCGCGGCGCTGGCCGACCCGCGCTTCGCGCCGCTCACCGCGGCCGAGCTGCCGGCGGCCAGGGTCGAGGTCTCGCTCCTGTCGCCGCCTGAGCCGCTGCCGGCGGTGTGCGAGGAGGAGGCGCTCGCCGCTCTTCGCCCCGGCCTCGACGGGGTGGTGCTCGAATGCGGCGAGGCCCACGGCACTTTCCTCCCCCAGGTCTGGGAGCACTTCGCCGAGCCGCGCGAGTTCCTCGCCCAGCTCAAGCACAAGGCCGGCCTGCCGCGCGACTACTGGTCGCCCGATCTCCGCCTCTGGCGCTACCGCGTCGTCCACTGGCAAGAACGCGATACCTGAGGCACGCTAGGCCTCGAGCTTCTTCTGCGCGTTGCGGAACAGCAGCCAGCAGAGCACGCCAAAGACCGCCGCGCAGAGGATGCCGGCGCCGATGGTGCCATCTTGCTTGAGCCCGGGGAACCAACGCTGACCGAGGTTGGTCCAGTCCAAGAATGGTTTCTCGATACCGATCCTCGCCAGCCAGCTCTTCACTCTGTCGACATCACTCAGGGCGGTGACGCCGGCGATCCCCACTCCGGCGAGGGAGCCCCCGGCCACCAACCCCGTGGCATAGAGCATGCCTGACGAGAGCTCCGACTCCTCCTTGCGGTGAGCTGCTCTATCCGCCACCGCTTTCATCATGCCTCCGACGAAGATGGGAAAGGTGGTCGAGAGAGGCAGGTATGCCCCGACCGCCCAGGAAAGGGCATGCGCCCCGGCCATCTGCGCCATGAAGGCCATGAACACGCCGACCAGGACCGGCGCCCAGGGCAGGTTCTGGGCGAGCAGACCCTTGATGATCGTGGCCATGAGGGTGGCCTGCGGAGCGGCGAGCCTGGGGCCGCCGATGCCGTGCGCCTCACCCATCGCGTAGGTCTGATCGAGGAGGAAGAGCGTGCCGCCGATGGCGAAGGTCGAAACCAGCACACCGATGATGAAGCCGATCTGCTGGCGGCGCGGGGTCGCGCCGACCAGGAAGCCGGTTTTCAGGTCTTGCGAGGTCGCGCCGGCGTTGGCGGCGGCGATGCACACCAGCGCCCCGACGCACAGCGCCACCGACTGGAACACGTCGCCGGTGCGCCCGATCAGCACGAAGACGAGGCAGGTTGCCATGAGGGTCGCGATGGTCATCCCCGAGATCGGGTTGGAGGAGGTTCCGATGATGCCGACGATCCGGCTGGAGACGGTGACGAAGAAGAGCCCGAAGACGACCACCAGGAGGCCCATCAGCAGCGAGCCCGGGAAGTCGCCGTGCGGGAAGTGGGGTAGCACGGTGATGATCAGCGCCAGGACCAGCGAGCCGCCGATCACCACCCCGAGACCGAGGTCGTCCTCGGTGCGGATCTTCTTGGCCTCCCCGGCCCCGCTGCGCAGCGACTTCACCGACTCGCGGAAGGCGGAGACGATGGTGGGCAAGGTCTTGAGCAGCGTCAAAACGCCGGCACAGGCGACCGCCCCGGCGCCGATGTAGCGGATGTAGGCGCGGTAGATCCACTCCGCGTGCGAGTGCGCGCCGCGCCACGCCGCCGAGAAGCCCAGGTCGGTCAGGTCCTTGACCAGGCGCTGGTCGGGCACCAACCAGGAGATGAGCGGGATGAGAGCCAACCAGGCCAGCACGCCGCCCGAGGCCAGCTCGCCGGCGATCTTGGGGCCGATGATGTATCCCAGGCCGAGGTATTCGGGAGTGACGTCACTCTGCAGCGTGGCGTCGGGGATGACGGCGTCGCGCTTGGTACGGAACCAGGTGGCGGTCTCGTTCCACAGGCCGAGGATGCCATAGAGGAACTTGTAGAGCATCGCCATCCCGACGCCCGCGAAGACCATCTTCGCCAGGTCGCCGCCGCGTTCGCCGGCAATGAGCACGTCGGCGCAGGCCGTACCCTCCGGGTAGGGCAGCTTGCCGTGCTCCTTGACGATCAGCGCCCGGCGCAGCGGGATCATGAACAGCACGCCGAGGGTGCCGCCGACCGCCGAGAGCACGAAGATGGTGAGGTAGTTGAAATAGTCCTTGCCGTAGGCGAGGAAAAGCAGCGCCGGCACCGTGAACACGACTCCCGCCGCCACCGACTCGCCAGCCGATCCGATGGTCTGCACGATGTTGTTCTCGAGGATCGTCGATTTGCCGAGCCGCTTGAAGACCGCGATCGAAAGCACCGCGATCGGCACCGAGGCCGAGACCGTCAATCCGGCGCGCAGCGCCAAGTAGACCGTGGCGGCGCCGAACAGGACGCCGAACAGCCCGCCCAGGATGATCGCCCGCGGCGTGAACTCCGCGATCTCCTGGGAAGCGGGCACGAAGGGCTCGAACTTCTCGGCGCTGGTGTCGGCCATCGGAACCTCCAAGCCAGAAGAAGCAAGCAGTCTCGCTACGGCGGAAAGCCGGCTGATGCTAGAACGAAATTGGTGCGTGCGCCAGGGGAGGGGGCGTCCCCTTCCCCCCCGGAGGGGTGGGAAGGGGATCGAGGGGTTGCGGGGGGCGATCCGATCGATGCTTCGAGTAGGCCTCCACCGCCACAGCGCAGCGCCGTTTCCGACCTCCGGGAAGTGCCGCACGTCCATAGCCGGACGTGCGGCCGACCTGCCGGAAGTGCCGCAACAGGCGAAAGCTGCGGCATCCCTCGGGATCGGCACCGCCGGTGGGGGCTATGACGGACTATGACGGACTCCCGGCAGGCGCAACAGGGAGGGGCGATGCCGCTATACTCTGCCTGTGCTCCGGGTCCTCATCCTGGACGACGAGTCGATGGTGCTCGATATGTTGGCGATGTGCCTGCGGGCGCCCCGTGTGCAGCTGACCACCTGTCGCGAGATCGAGGCTGCCGAGGCGCTGCTCAAGGGTATGCGCTTCGACGTCGTCGTCGCCGATCTCTCGCTCTCCGAGCTGGGAGGGCTGGACGGGATCCGCCTGATCCGCTTCGTGACCACCCACTTCCCCGACATCACGACCTACGTCCTGTCGGGCTATGTCGACGAGCCGGTGCGGGATCTGTGCAAGATGCTGGGCGTTACCGCGGTGCTGGAGAAGCCCGGCGGGCTCACCGAGCTGCGCAGCCTCGTCCTCGGTGCGGGGGCCGCCGCCGCCGGGGCGGAGGTCCCGGAGGAGGAGGAGGCGCCGGCGGTCCGGGAGGTCGAGCTGCTGGACGAGTTCATGGCGCAGAACAGCATCCGCTCGGTGCTGCAGCCGGTGGTCAAGCTGCAGCGCGGCGGCGCGCCGTACGAGCTCTTCGGCGTCGAGGGGCTGGCGCGCGGTCCGGCCACTTCGCTGCTCGGCAATCCGCTGATGTTGCTGAGCTACGCCGCCCACAAGGAGCTGCTGTTCGAGGCTGACATGATCTGTATCCGTGCGGCCCTGGCCGAGGTGCGGCAGCTCGGCCGGGTCGTCAACACCTTCCTCAACGTGCAGCCGCGCTCGCTCAGCAACCCCGACTTCACCGACACGCTCAGCCAGGCAGTCCAGGAAGCGGAACTGCGCGAGGGCAATGTCATCCTGGAGCTGACCGAGCAGCAGACGATTGTCAACCCGCGGGCCTTCGCCGCCACCCTCCAGCAGCTGCGCGAGCGCGGGTTTCGCATCGCGCTGGACGACTACGGCGAGGGGTCATCGAACCTCAATCTCTTGCAGATCCTGCGCCCGGAATACCTCAAGATCTCCGGCATCTTCTGCCGCCGCCTCGACCGCGACCCGTTCAAGCAGACCCTGGTGCAGAGCACCGCGGAGATGGCCGCTCGCACCGGCATCGCCACCATCATGGAAGCGGTCGAAACCTCCGAGGAAGCGGAAGTCCTTCACCGGCTCGGCATCGACTACGGGCAGGGGTTCTACTTCCTCGAGCCGCTGCCCGGACGCGAGCTGGCGCGCTCCGACCGGGTCGGCATCACCCTGCCCGACCGGCCGGACCGGCTGAGCCCGATCGGCGCCGCGTTGACGGACTAGCTCCCCACCGGCGGTGCCGATCCCGAGGGATGGCGATAACTTCGCGCGCGCGCGACATCCCTCACGGCGCCAGCGGCTCGCTGAAACCCACCGTCGCGAGAAGCCGCTCGAGCGGCCGCAGCTGTGCCGTGAGCAGCTCCGCCAGGGGCTGCCGGTCGCGCAGCTGAATGCCGGCGAGAATGGCCTGGGCCGCGCGCGAGAACTCGACCATCTTCCAGGCGCAGAAGCTCACGCCGCCGCTGCGCAGCAAGAGCTTCTGGGCGGCGGCGAGCGACTCAGGGTCGTGACTGGCGGCCGACAGGGAGATGAACTCCTCGCGCGCCGGGTGGTCGGCGAGCATGGCGTAGAGGATCGGCAGGTTGTTCGAGCGCCGCTGCCAGTCCGCGCCGGCCGGCGTGCGCAGCGCGTCGCCCAGGTCGTCGCTGACCTGGACGAACTTGCCGAGGACGTCGCCGAAACGATCGAGCTCGTCGGCGGTCGCAGCCGGTGCCCCGCCGAGCAGGGCACCGAGACGAAACGCCGCGCTGAAGAGCGGCGGCGTCTTGGCGCCCACGACCTGCCAGTACTCCTCCTCGCTGCCCACCTCGCGGCTGTCGAGGTGCTGTCCGAAGGCGGTGGCCAGGGCCATGCGGCCGAGGCAGGCTTGGAGCTCGCCGCGCGCCGCCGCCGGAACCTCGGTCTCGTCGAGCAGGCAGTGAGCGGCCGCCTGGAATGCGAGGGCGAGGTTGGCCGCGGGACCCGCGCCGATCCGCCTGAAGTCGCCGTGCGGGTCGTCGTCGAGCATGTCGTCGACCAGGTGAATGCTGGTGAGCGAGCAGAAGACCGCGGCGGCGCCCGCCGCAGCCGCCTCGGCAGCGCCTCCCACCGCCTGGCAGGCGGCCACGGGGAACTCCCAGACAGACATCAGATCGCGGTGGATGGCGCGCTCGATCATGTCGAGCATCTGCGGCCAGGCGGCCACCTGGGGCAGAGAGCGGACCCGTGCCTTCAATCGATCGAATCGCGACGTGGGTGGCTCTCCCGCCAAAAGAGTCTTACTCACGAGCTGAAAAGTGAGGGGTTTATTCTAAAGCCGAACGTCCGCCTGTCAAGCCCCGAGACTGTCCCGAACGCGCGTCCGAAAAGAAGGTAATGAGCGCACGTTCAAATGCATGACAATCGATCGGCCAGGTGCCAAGAAAACACTTTCCTGGAGCGTCGAAATGTGGCATACTATGCGCGCTCCGGACCTTAGTTCCGTTGACTTCGTTAAGTTGCTTCTGCTGCCAGATGGATCAGGAGCGAAGACTGAAAAGCGGCGACAGCAAGCCTGGCCGCGCCGGCGGCTCGTTCATCGCTCGCTTTTTCAACCCGAAGAGGAAATGCCTCTTCACTTTCTGGAGGGTTACGCCAATGTCCATGCAGGACTTCCACTCCCAGCTCACTCGCACCCACGAACACGACTCGCTCATGGCCACGCTGTGCCAGCTCAGCATGGTCGAGGACGCGAGCGCCCTCATTGACGACGGCACGGACAGCGGGTGGGGCGTGTGGACCGGCGGATCCACCCCACAGTAAGCGCCTTCCAGGGGACTCCCCCTCCCCTGGCGCACGGACGAATTTGGCTCTAGGGCAGAGGAGACGCGCCGGTCCTGCAGGGCGGTCCGGCGCGCATCCATCTCCTCGTTCAGCCCCTCCCCGGGGCCGGGTGTAGACTTGCGCCCAGAGTCAGATCCAGTTCGATCCAGGCATGCCGATTTGGGCTCGCGCCACCTCGCGGCCCGACCGCCTCCGAGTCGCCAGATGAGCATTCTCCCCCGCCAGCCGCTCAAGAAAGGGGACCTCCTCTGGATCCTCGTCTCCCTCATCGTCCTCTTTCCAGTGCTCTACTACCCCTATGTCAAAGAGCTTCACAGCCCCGATTTTCAGCTCAACCCCATCGATTGGAGAGTCCTCTCGGTAGCACCGTGCGCCGCGGCAAACTGCCTCAAGGTGGGCGATCAGGTGCTCTCGATCGGCCAGCTCGACCTCGCAACCTTTTCCCGCCAGCGCGGCCTCGAGCTGCTCGCCCCGTTTGACGAGCGCGGGTCGGCCCTGGTGCGGGTGCTGCGCAGGGGCGAGATCCTTTCCTTTCCAGTGCGCGCCCAAGGCCCTGCGAAAAGCTCGGGCTGGTACCCCCCAGCAGTTCTCTTTCCACTCGTCTTCTGGCTGATGGGCACCGTCGCGATCCTCTTCTTGCGGCCTCGCGACGAGCGCTGGCTGGTGCTGGTCGCCTTCAGCTACGTGACCGCCGTTTGGCTAGCCGCGGGGTTTGCATCGTCGGCACACCTCCGCGGCTCAGCGATCGTTTTTCACGCCGTCATCTGGTTCTTCATGCCGCTCACCGTGCATCTCCACCTGATCCTTCCCAGCTCGCTTCTCGATCGCCGGGCGAGAGTCGCGGTGCTGATGACCTTGTATGCCTCGGCATCGTTGCTAGTCGTGGTCGACGGTTTCTATCTCCTTGCGCAGGTCCCGTCCGGACCCTTCCTGTTCACCGTGGCCGGCATCCTCGTCTCCCTGGGGCTGATCCTGCTGCGCCTGTTCCTGCCGCTCGGCTCTGCCCAGAAGCTGGCCAACCGCATCATGCTCTTCGGGCTGCTGCTCGGCCTGGGCCCGTTCATCTTCTTCTTCGGTCTGCTGCCGCTCTTCCAGCGCCAGCTCGCCGGCACGGTGCCCGACCTCTGGAAGCTCTACCCGTGGCTGGTCGGGAGCTCGCTGCTGTCGCTGCCGATGCTGCCCATGAGCTACATCTACGCCATCTACAAGCACCATCTTGGCGCGCTCGAGTTTCGCGCCAACCGTCTGCTCGGCCTCTATGGCTTCCTTGCCCTTTCGATCACCGCTTACGTCATGGTCCTTTTCTTGGTGGGCGGCCGCTGGGGGCCGCTCGACGAGCGGCTCCTCACCGCGGTGCTCACGGTTTCCCTGCTATTCGCGGTGGGCACGCCGCTGCTGCGCGCGCCGTTCCAGAAGCTGATCGACCGGCACGTCTTCGGCATCCGCCATACTCCGGAGGAGGTCATCGACCTGGTCTCGGCGCGGGTGCCGCTGGCCTTCGACCGCGAGGTCCTGGCGCGTCTGCTGGTCGAGGAGATCCTGCCGACCCTGTTCATTCGCCAGTCGGCTCTCTACCTCTTCGCGGGGCGGGGGCACGAAACCCTCTGTGAGCAGGGTCTCCCGGCCGCCGAGCCACCGGTCGCGGCCGGCGAGCTGCGGGCGTTGCTCGAGCGCGGAGGGCGCTATCTCCCACCGCTGCAGGGCGAGGCGGCGCAGGTGCCGCGCTCCTGGGTGCGGCTGGTGATCCCGCTGGCGGTCCAGAGCGAGATCGTCGGCGTGTGGCTGATCGGCCGCCGCGACCCCGACGACTACTTTCCGGCCATCGACATCCGCCTGCTGTCGACGGTCGCCAATCAGATCGCCCCGATGGTGGAGAACATCCGCCTCTACGAGCGCGCGCAGCGGGAGATCGCGCAACGCACCCTCGCCGAAGAAGAGATCCGTCGTAGCGAGCAGCGCTTCCGCAACCTCTTCGAGGCCACGCTCGAGGGCATCGCCATCGTCAAGGGCGGCGTCATCGTCGAGGTCAACCAGGCCCTGCTCGCCATCTTCGGCTATGGAGCGCCCGACCTGATCGGCCGCGAGCTCACCGAGCTGCTTCCCGAAGGGGGCCCGACGCCGACGGCGAGCGGGCCAGCCGGCGCGCCGCGGGAGTCCATTGGCTGGAAGCGCGACGGCTCGGTGCTCCATCTCGAGATCGCCGCCAAGAAATACGTGCTCCAGGGCGAAGACGTGACCGTGGTCGCCATCCGCGACATCGCGCGCCGCAAGCGGGACGAGGCCGAGAACCAGATGCTCCAGCGCCAGCTCCTGCACTCGCAGAAGATGGAGGCGGTGGGCAGGCTTTCGGCGGGCGTTGCGCACGACTTCAACAACTGCCTGCTCGCGATCTTCGGCTACAGCGACCTGTTGCTCGAGCGCTATGGCGGCGATCCTTTCCTGCAGCGCAACCTGAGCGGCATCCAGGACGCGTCGCAGAAGGCTGCGTCCTTGACCCGGCAGCTGCTGACCTTCGCCCGGCGCCAGCCGATGGAGACCAAGGTGGTGAACCTGAACTCGGCCGTGGCGGGCGTCGAGAAGATGCTGCGGCGGCTGCTCGGGGACGACGTCTCCCTGATCACCGACCTGCACCGGGGAGTGGGGCAGGTCAAGATCGACCCCGGCAAGTTCGATCAGGTGGTGGTCAACCTGGCCGTCAACGCCCGCCAGGCCATGCCCGCGGGCGGCCGGCTCACCATCCGCACCTCCCCGATTGAGGTGGCGGGCGACGGCGCTCCACTTCACGCCGACGTTCCGCCGGGCTCATATGTCCTGCTGACGGTGAGCGATACCGGCGTCGGCATGGATCTCGAGACCCAGGCGCGCGCCTTCGAACCGTTCTTCAGCACCAAGGGGGAGGGCACCGGCCTCGGCCTGGCAACCGCTTATGGCATCGTCCGGCAGAGCGGCGGCCAGATATTCGTCGACAGCGCGCCGGGCGAGGGCACCCGCTTCAGGATCTATCTGCCGGTGACCATCGAGCTCCCGAGCCGCGGCACGGAGGCGGCCGCCAGCGCCGCCGAGACCGGTTCGGAGAACATCCTGCTGGTCGAAGACGAGGATGGGGTGCGGGCAGTTCTGACGCGCATCCTGGCCAACCGGGGCTACCGCGTGCTTGCGGCGACCGGCGCCGACGAGGCGCTCGACGTGGCGCGGCGCAACCAGGGTGGCATCGACCTCTTGCTGACCGACGTCACGATGCCGCGAATGAGGGGGCCGGAGCTCGCCCGAACGCTCCTCGCCGAGCAGCCGCGGATGCGCGTGCTCTACATGTCCGGCTATAACGAGGGGCCGCTGCCGGCTGGCGCCGGTGCCCCGATCTGCCTGCAAAAGCCGTTCTCGGCGCAGACCCTGGCGCGAACCGTCCGCAAGGTGCTCGACGGTCCCCTCGTGCCTCAGCCTGCGTTCTAGGTCCCACCGGCGGTGCCGATGCCGAGGGATGCCGCAGCTTTCGCCTGTTGCGGCACTTCCGGCAGGTCGGAAACGGCGCTGCGATGTGGCGGAGGAGGCCTACTCGAAGCATCGATCGGATCGCCCCCCGCAACCCCCGCGAGTCCCCTTCCCGGTTGTCGGAAGCCGCCGGGTCCCTGCCCGGCGGCGCCGGGGGGGAAGGGGACGCCCCCTCCCCTGGCGCACGGACCAGCTTCGGTCTCAGTCAGCCGCCAGGACCCGATCAGTTTGCAAACGACCCTGCCCCGCCGGGCGCTGAGGCTCGCGGCGGGGCAGGGTCAAAAGTGGCCCTTGGAAGGCCAGGGGATTTGGCGGGGGGTCTACAGACGGACGACGTTGCGGGCCTGCTTGCCCTTGGGACCGTCCACGATCTCGAAGGAGACCTTGTCGCCCTCGTTCAGGCTGCGGAAGCCTTCGGCGATGATGGCGGACTGGTGGACGAATACGTCGGCGCCCCCCTCCCGCGAGATGAATCCGAAACCCTTGGCGTCATTGAACCACTTCACTGTGCCCTGCTCTGACATGACTACTCCTTACGACTGCTGGTGAGGTCGCCGTGCACACCTGGCACGGCTTTGTTCCGCTTTCTTCGAGGCTTGCCTCGCGATGGTCAAGACGGAACGGTTAGTACGAACTCTCGAGACCCCGCGCGGGTGGCCCGATCTTGCTTTTTTCGGAAGAAAGAGGGTTGTCCTGGTAGGTCTTCGCACTGTGCCGGCAAGATCGCCGGTGCCTCCAATCCTCACACACATTCTCCGCAAAAGCAAGGGCGGTCACTCGGGTTACTCTGGTTGCCATCTTGGAACCCTGCCCGGCGTCCACGGGGCGCCGGCCGATTCGAGCTGGTCCTCGAGCCGCTTGAGATCGACCTCGACGAGCTGGCGCAGCTGCTCGAGAAGCGGCGCGAACGACTGGGAAGCGACGCTGTAGGCGTCCTCCTGGGTACGGGTGGCCGCCGCCGAGGTGCCCCACGACAGGCTGCGCTGCATGCGCTCGATGACCGAGGGGGCGGTCGGTTCGTTGTGCGAGGCCATTACCTTGTCGCCGGTCAACTTCTCGCGGAGATCGCGCAGGCGCCGCTCCAGGCCCAGCGCCTCGTCGCGCAGCTTGGGGTCGGCCCTGGGCGTGTCTTGCAGGGCCTTTTCGATGAGTGCGATCCGGCTCTCCGCCGCCTCGGCGGCTTTGACCGCGCCGAGCGCGGCGCGCTGCAATCGCGCTGCCTTCTGCTGGAAAGCGAGGGCGGCGGCGCGGTCCTTGGCCGGCAGGCTGACCTCGCCGATCGGCTCGACCACGAAGCTCTGCGGCTGCCCGAGCGCCGTCTCGACCCCGTCCACCACCTTGGCCAGCGACACCCGGTAGGTGCCGGGCGCGACCATCGGGCCTGTCGGTCCGCCGTCGAAGAAGTCATTGTCATCGGTCCGCTCGCTGGTCGGGGTCGGATTCGCCGCCGGGAACAGCAGGTCCCAGCTCACGCGGTGGAAGCCGGCGGCGACCGGCCCGGTGCCGCGGCGGATCACGTGCCCCTCCTCGTCGGCGACCGTCCAGACGACCGTCGGCTCCTTCTCCCGCTCCTCGGCGCGCAGCTCCTCCCAGCTCGGATAGTAGACCGGCTTGCTCTCTTTCTGCAGCTTCTTCTCCTCCTCCTGGCGGGCCTTCTTGCGGCTCTTGAGCTCGTCTTTGAGGTAGTAGGTGAAGACCGCGCCGAAAGGCGGGTTGGGGGCGAGGAACATCGACTCGCCGAATGCCGCCTTCTTGCGGCCGCCGAGCGGATACGACTCGTAGTACATCAGCGCCTTCTTGACCGGGAACAGCAGCGCGGGCTGCTCGAGCGCCTTGGCGTCGACGGCACGCAGCGGGCTGTAATCGTCGAGAATGTAGAAGCCGCGGCCGAAAGTGGCCAGCGCGAGGTCGTTTTCGCGCCGCTGGATGACCAGGTCGCGCACCGCGATGGTCGGCAGGTCGCCTTGCAGCTGGATCCATTTCTTGCCGCCGTCGACGGTGAAATAGAGGCCGAACTCGGTGCCGGCGAAGAGCAGGTCGCCCTTGACGTGGTCCTCGGCGAGCGTGTAGACGGTCCCGCGCTGCGGCAGATTGCCGGCGATCGAGATCCAGGTCGCGCCGCGGTCGGTGCTCTTCAAGAGATAGGGCTTGAAGTCGCCCATCTTGTGGTTGTCCCACGATGCGTAGACGGTGTTCGGGTCGTGGCGGGAGGTCGTGATGCCGGCGACGTAGGTGTTCTCGGGAACGCCCGGGAAGCGATCGATCTTGCGCCAGTTGGCGCCGCCGTCCTCGGTGACCTGGATCAGGCCGTCGTCGGTGCCGAGATAGATCAGCCCCTCTTTGCCCGGCGACTCGGAAAGCGCCACGATGTTGCCGTAGAACGAGGTCGATGCGTTCTTGGCCACCGAGTCGACGCTCCACACCGTGCCCATCACCTGCAGCTTGTTGCGGTCGAGCTGGCGGGTCAGGTCAGGGCTCACCGGGCGCCAGGTGTCGCCCCGGTCATCGCTGCGGAAGAGCCGGTTGGCGCCCATGTAGAGGCGGGTGTGGGAAAAGGGACTGATCGCGAGCGGCGAGTCCCAGTTGAAGCGCAGCGGCGGCTCGCCGGCCGCGGGCTGCGGCTGGATGTCGACCTGCTCGCCGCTCTTGCGGTCGTAGCGCACGATGCCGCCATACTGCGACTGGGCGTAGACGATGTTCGGGTCCTCGGGATCGGCGCGGCTGACGAAGCCGTCGCCGCCGTTGGTGAAGTACCAGTCGCTGTTGGCGATGCCGTTGACGTTGCGCGTGCGGCTCGGACCGCCCAGGCTGCTGTTGTCCTGGGCGCCGCCATAGACGCCGTAGAACGGCAGCGCATAGTCGACGTCGACGCGGTAGAACTGGGCCAGCGGCAGGTTGGCCTTCCAGCTCCAGATGGCGCCGCGGTCGAAGGACTCGTAGACGCCGCCGTCGCAGCCGTCGAGCAGATGATTGGTGTCGGCCGGATCGATCCACAGGGCATGGTTGTCGACGTGCTTCGACTTCTCGCCGACATTGTGGAAAGTCTTGCCGCCGTCCTCGGTGACCTTCATCAAGGTATCCATCAGGTAGACGCGGTCCACGACTTTGGGGTCAGCATAGATCTTCTGGTAGTACTGCGGGCTGGTCGCCAGGGCGGCGCTGCGCTTCTGCCAGGTGGAGCCGGCGTCGGTCGAGCGGTAGAAGCCCGAAGCGCCGCGCGCCGCCTCGATGGTGGCATAGATCACGTCGGGATCGACCGGCGACAGCGCCAGGCCGATCCGCCCCATCTCTTCCTTGGGCAGCCCGTTGCTGAGCTTCTGCCAGGTGGCGCCGGCGTCGCGCGACTTGTAGATCGCCGACTCGGGTCCGCCGTCGATCAGCGTCCAGACGTGGCGCCGCCGCTGATAGGACGCGGCGTAGAGCACGTCTGGGTTCTTGGGGTCCAACGCGAGGTCGGTGACGCCGGTGTTGTCGCTCACGTTCAGAACTTTCTTCCAGCTCTTGCCGCCGTCGGTCGTCTTGTAGAGTCCGCGGTCGCCGCCCGCGGACCAGAGCGGCCCCTGGGCCGCCACGTAGACGGTGTCGGAGTTGCGCGGATCGATCACGATCTTGGCCAGGTGCTCGGAGCTCTTGAGCCCAACGTTGGTCCAGTGCTGGCCGCCGTCGGCCGACTTGTAGACGCCGTCGCCATAGCTCACGCTGCGCTGGCTGTTGTTCTCGCCGGTGCCCGCCCAGACCACCAGCGAGTCGTTGGGATCGACGGCAACGGAGCCGATCGAGTATGAACCTTCACCGTCGAAGATCGGCTCGAAGGTGGTGCCATCGTTGACCGTTTTCCATACGCCGCCCGAGGCCACCGCGAGGTAGTAGGTCGCCCAGTGCCGCGGATCGACAGCGAGATCGGCGATACGGCCCGAGATCGTCGCCGGCCCGATGCCGCGCAGCTTGAGTCCTTTGAAGGTGGCAGAGGAGAACGGCTCCTTCTTTTCTTCCTTGCCGGCCTTCTTCTTGTCCTTGTCGGCCGGGGTCTCTTCTTTCGGCTCTTCCTTCTTCTCGGTCATCGTGGGCTTGGCGGTTGGGGGAAGGCGGTCCGGTTGCGCGGCGCCGGCGGCCGCGGCCAGCCACAGCAATGCACCCAGAACGACGGTCTGTCTCACGAGGGTTCCTCCAACGGTAGGTGGCAGACTATACGAGATTCGAAGGTGAAGGTTGCGCCGCGGGCCGCCCCTCGTCAGGGGGGGCCGAGCTCCGCCTCATCCACCAGTAGGCGGGCAGGCCGAGCGCGACCAGTCCCAGGCCCCAGAACGATTCGACAGGCTTTTCGTGCAAGGTGTTGCCGACCAGCAGCAGGCAGGCGAGCACGAACAGCGCCGGCACGACCGGATAGCCCCACGTCCGGTAGGGACGGGGCAGGTCGGGGCGGCGGCGGCGCAGCACGAAGACCGCGAGGCCGGCCGCGGCATGGAAGAGCACCGCCGCGAAGATGACGTAGGTATAGAGCTGGTCGTAGGTGCCGGAGAGAGCGAGCAGCAGCGACCAGGCGCTCTGCGCCCAGAGGCTGGGCACCGGCGTCCGGTAGCGCGGATGGATTCGCGCCAGGGCGCGGAAGAAGAGTCCGTCCTGGGCCATCGGCAGGTAGATCCGCGAGCTGTAGAGCAGGGTCGACGAGAGGCAGCCGAAGGTGGAGACGAGGATGGCGAGCGACACCAGCCGCGCGGCGCCGGGGCCGAACAGGACGGCGGCGGCGGTCTCGCCGATCCGCGGCGTGGCCGCCATCGCAGCAGCCGGCAGGGCGCGGGCGTAGACCAGGTTGAGCAGCAGGTAGAGGGCGGTGACGGCGGCGGTGCCGGCCAGGATGCCGCGCGGCAGGTTGCGGCCGGGGTCGCGCACCTCGCCGGCTGAGCAGGTGACGGCATACCAGCCGTCGAATGTCCACAAGGCCGCGATCATGGCGACGCCGAAGGCGGCAAGCAGCGGCCCGGCGCTGGTGAGCGACGCGGGGACCGGCGCGGCAAACGGATGCGCGACCGGCGCCCGCACCAGCAGGCCGAAGGCGACGATCGCCGCCATCGCGCCGAGCTTTGCCACGGTCAGCGCGTTCTGGACCCACGCCCCTTCCTTGAGCCCGAAGTGATTGATCGCGGTCAGCACCACGATGGCGAGCGCCGCCGCGATCTGGCCGCCGGAGAGGGTCCAGATCCACGGGCCGATCGGCAGCGAGAGCAGCAGGTGGCGGGTGGAGAAGAAGGGGACGAAGCTCCCCAGGTACTCGCCGAACGCTACCCCGATGGCAGCGATGCCTCCCGACATGATCACCAGGAAGGAGGCCCAGCCGTAGAGGAAACCCCACAGCGGGCCATAGGCCTCCTTCAAGAAATGGTAGATGCCGCCGGCGCGCGGGAAGAGGGTGCCGAGCTCGGCATAGGAGAGCGCCCCGGCCAGGGTCAGCAGCCCGCCCGCCGCCCACACCAGCAAGATGAGCCCAGGATGCGGCAGCACCTTGGCCATGTCGCTGGTGGTGAGGAAGATCCCCGTGCCGACGATCGCGCCGATGGTGAGCAGCGCGCAATCCCAGCTGCCCAGACCGCGGACGAGGGTAGGGCCTCCGCGCTCGTTCGTCGCGGCGCTGCCGCTCGCGGCGCCGCGCGGCCTTTCGCCGGGCGGCGCGACCGGCAGGGCAGAGGACGACATTGATGCTATCTTCTGCCGAACCGGGACGAAATGCCAGCCGGGGCACGAGCACGAGAACACGAAGCACCCGCCCCCCCGGCGCCGGCCGCGGCCGCGCGGCATGTCTCCCTCTATCTCGCGCTCGGGCTCGCGCTCCTGACCGTGATCGCCTTCCGGGGCGGCCTGCGCAACGGCTTCGTCAACTACGACGACCCGGAGTACGTCACCGAAAGCGCGCCGGTGCGCGCCGGGCTGACGGCGGCCGGCCTGCGCTGGGCGGCGACCGCCGTGGTGGCCTCCAACTGGCATCCGGTGACCCTGCTCTCCCACATGCTGGATTGCCAGCTCTACGGCCTCGACCCGCGCGGCCACCACCTGACTAGCCTGCTCCTGCACCTCGCCAGCACGCTGCTGCTGTTCGAGTTCCTGCGCCGGGCCACCGGACGGCAGCTGCCGAGCGCCGCAGTCGCCGCGCTGTTCGCGGTGCATCCCACGCACGTCGAGTCGGTGGCCTGGATCGCCGAGCGCAAGGACGTTCTCTGCGGATTCTTCTGGATGCTCACCCTGGTCGCCTATCACCACTATGTCCGCCGCCCCACGCTCTGGCGCTACCTCGCGGTGGCCCTCGCCTGTGCCCTGAGCCTGGCGGCCAAACCGATGGCCGTGACCCTGCCCTTCGTCCTGCTGCTGCTCGACTACTGGCCGCTCGGCCGGCTGGGCGCCGTGCGGGCGCCGAGCGCCGCGTCGAGCGCGAAGCGGCTCTGGATCGAGAAGCTGCCGCTGGTCCTGCTCGCCGCGGCCACGGCGGCGGTCGCGCTCGAGACCCAGCGGATCCCGCTGGCGGCCAACGCCGCGACGCCGCTGCCGCTACGCCTTGCCAATGCCCTCACCTCCTATGTCGCCTACCTGGGCAAGGCCCTCTATCCGGTCGACCTGGCGGTGATCTATCCGCTGCACTTCGGTTTCCACGGCGCGCTGCCGATCGGGCGCACCGCCGCGGCGCTCGCCCTGCTGCTCGCCATCTCGCTCGCCGCCGCCTGGGCGCGCCGAGCACCGTACCTCCTGGTTGGCTGGCTCTGGTACCTGGGGACGCTCGTGCCGGTGATCGGCATCGTGCAGGCCGGCCGGCAGGCCATGGCCGACCGCTACACCTACCTGCCGGCGATCGGCATCTACCTCGCCCTCGCCTGGGGCGTCGCCGACCTCGCCGCACACCGGCGGCTCTCAGCTCGCTGGCGCGCCGGGCTGGCGGCGGCGACAGTCGCCGTGCTCGCTTTGCTGACCTGGGCGTCAAGCCGGCAAACGGCGGTCTGGGCGGACAGCATCACCCTCTTCCGCCATGCGCTGGCGGTCGAGGAGAGCTATCCAGCCCATGCCAACCTGGCCGATGCGCTGGCCGCCGCGGGCGATCGCGCCGCGGCCGCGGCTCATTTCCGCGCCGCCTTGGCGCTCGAGCCGGCCAATTCCAAGGCCTACGCCGGCCTGGGCGGAGCGCAGCGCGCCTGGGGGGAACCCGCGGCGGCGCTCGCCACCCTGCGCGCCGGCCTGGTCCTGGATCCCGCCTCCGAGACGATGCGCATCACCCTGGCGGCGGCGCTCGACGACCTGGGCCGGGACGACGAGGCGATCGCCGAGCTCGAAAGAGCGGCCCGCGACCATCCGCGCTCGGCGCGCGCCCACCATGGGCTCGCCGCCCTCTACGAGCGGCGCGGCGGGCTCGCCGATCTCGCCGATCTTGATCGCGCCCTCGCGCACTACCGCCAGGCCATCGCCGCGGCGCCCGAGGTCACCGAGCTCTACGCCCCAGCCGCCGACCTCCTGGCCAGGCGCGGCGACCTCGCCGGAGCGGCAGACCTGCTGCGCCGCTGGCTCGCCGTCGATGCCGATGCGCCGGCCGCCCATGCCCGCCTCGCCGAGCTGCTCGATCGGCTCGGCCAGCCGGAGGCGGCGCGCCGCGAGCGCCGTGCGGCAGAGGAGCTGGCGCACCGCTGATTTAAGTCTTGTTCTTCAGTTTTTTTCTTCAGTTCGGTTTTTGCAAGCGGAGGGCGGGATCGCCGAAGAGGTTGTAGGTCACCAGGGTGGAGGAAGTGCCGCCGAGGGCGCGGAAGCTCTGCATCCCCTGGATCACGGCGGCACCCAGCGTTCCCGGCCCCGGCTTGAGCAGATAGGGCAGCAGGGCGCGGTCGAGGGCGCTGGTCTGGGCGTTGAACGTCAGCCCGGAGGGCGCCCAGACCGCGGCGGCGCCGCCGTTCGGGTTGTTGAGCAGGACGGCGGCGAGCGGCTGGAAGCCGGGGATCTCGAAGCGGCCGACGATGCAGGAGGCGGTGGCCACCACCGGCAGCTTGCCGCCATTGGCTAGCACCGCGGCGTCGGCGCTGGTCAGCAGACCGAGCGCCGAGAAACGGTCGAGGCCGGCGTGGCCGATGAAGTTGAGCAGATAGGCGCCGCCGCCGAGCTGCGACAGCAATTGCTGGTGGGCGACCGGCGGCGTCAGCTGGGCCTGGTAGATCTTGCTGACGACGAAGGGCGAGCCGACCAGCGCCGCGGCACGGTCGCTGTCGAACTCGAACTGGCCGCCGCTGTCCGGAGAGTCGGCCGCCATCAGCACCAGCTGCTGCCAGGGAGCGGTGCCTCCCGACTCGTAGGCGGTCAGCTTGGCGACGATCCCCTGCAAATCCTGCGCGGTCGCGGCGGTGAGCCGGCCGATCGCCATCCGCTCGCCGCCCGGGAAGCCCAGGAACCGGCTGTCGGAGGCGAAGATGCCGTCGTCGGTGCGCACCATCAGGGGCGGCACCAGGTTGCCGCCCAGGCCGAGATAGTTCTTGTAGTCGAAGTTGCCGGTACCGGCGAGGACCACCGCGCTCGGCGCCTTGTGCCAGGCGCCGGCGGCGTAGGCGAGGAAGCGTTCGATCGCCCACGGGCTGGCGAGCCCGTCGTTGAACTCGTCGTAGATCTGCGACAGCGGCACGACTCGCGACACCAGGCCCTGGGCCTGGCGGTGCGCGGCCAGGACCGCCGCCGCGTCGGCGAGAGTGGCGGGGGCGATGATCAGGTGGTCGGCGGCGTTGGCGGCCGAGCGCAGGAACGTCGCCGGCGCGTACCAGCTCTCGGCGCGCGGCGCCGGGAGAGTCGTCAGGTCAGCGGCCAGGAAGGTCCGCCCGGGGGCCGGCGGCACGAAACTGACGCGGTTGGCGCCGCCCGCGGCGTCGACGGTGAGGCCGGCGACCACCGCCGGGCTGCGCGGGTTGCTGATCTCGAAGACCGCGAGGTTGGGAGAGGCGAAGCCGGAGACGGTCACCGTCGAGACGCCATCCGGCTGCACGACGAGCGGCGAGCCGGCGGTCGTGGTCAGGCGGCGATAGGTCAGGTCGAAGGAGTTCGTGTAGGAGATGCTGAAGGGCACCCCCGGGTCGAGCACGCCGATCACGTCGACGTTGTTGGTGCCCTCGTGCAGCAGCGACTGGCCGACCGAGAAGGTCGCATCGTGCGGCGTGATCCCCTGCCAGGACGTTTCGCCGGCCGGCGCGCCGTTGACCCGGAGCCGCAGGTGATGCTCGCCCGCCAGCCCGCCGGTCGCCGCGGCGCTCGCCCCCTGGAGATGGACGGCGAGCGTGGCGGTGGCGGCGCCCGGGGCGAGGCCCTGGAGGTCGAGCGGGAAGCTCTGAGTGCCATAGGTTGGATCGCCGCTGATCGTCGGCTTCCAGAACCAGTAATCCGATTCCGGATCGGGTGCGATCACGGTGCCCGCGAACAGGTTCTGCTCGAAATGCGCCCGGGCGGTGAAGGTCGCGGGGCCGGGCGCGGGGGCCGGCGAGCCGCCATTGAGCACCGGCATCGCCGACCCGGCGACGCCGGGGACCAGCCAGTAGACGTTTTCCGGGCTGTAGATCCCGTCCGCCGGCTCGCCATAGAAGCGCAGGCTGCTGCCGTCTTTGGGCGTCTGCCAGGCGATTGCCGAGCCGCGGCTGGTGAGCGCCATCCGATGCTGGGCGATCAAGGCGGTGACGGCCGCCGGCGGTAGGCCGAGAGCCGCGGCGATGGTTGCGGCCGGCAGCGAGTAGATCCCCTTGGCGGCGACGTAGAGCTTGAGGGCCGCCGGGTTGCCGATCGCGGCGCCGGCCGGCTGCGACCTGCCGGAAGTGCCGCAACAGGCGGGAGCTGCGGCGGCGGTGCCAGCCGCCAGGGTGGCGCGGACGATCTCGGCGCTCTGGCGCGCCTCATCAGCTTCCGGAGACGGTGCGGCAGGGTTCGCGTTCTCCGCGAGCTGCATGGCGCCGCTGCCGGCCGTGCGGGCGCTCCCGGCGTCCCGGGCGGCTGCCCGGAGGGCCGCCGGCGGCTGGTGGGCGCTGCGCTCGAAGACGCCGTCCGGCGGCAGCTCCGGCCGCGGGTCGGCCGCCCAGTCGGTGGCGACCTCGAAGGGGCCGTGGGTGCGCTGCCTGCCGCCGCTTTCGATCTCGACCAGATAGTAGACGTGGCGCTCGCGCAGCGAGCTGCTCTCGTCGACGAAACGGTAGCGGCCTCCTTGCGGCGCCTCGGGGGCGATCGCCAGCATGGCCTCGTTGAGGCGCATCCACTGGCCCGTCGCCGGGTCGACGCGGAAGACGTAGAAGCCGGCGGTCGCCGCTTCCGAGGCAGTCTCCCACTCGAGCACCACCGCATTGCCGGCGGGCACGGTACGGAACGACGAGATCACCGCCTGCGAAACGACGCAGGTGCAGCCGGGACGGGCCCCGGGGAAGGTGATGGCGCCCGTGGTCGTGGTGCCGTTGCTGCCGTCGGCCGAGCCGAAAGCGAGGTTATCCGAGGTCGGGTTGCCGGAAGCGCCGTGGCCGCCGTGCGTGACGGTCGCGGTCGCGCCCGCCGCCGAAAGGAAAACGACCCCGCCGCCGCCGCCGCCGCCCGGGCCATGTTGATCGGTGTCCGGCCAGTTGACGTCGCCGCCGTTGCCGCCGTTGGCGTGGATGGTGAGACCGGTGGTCGCATTTCCGCACGCGTCGATCAAGACGCTGCCGCCGGCGCCGCCGCCGCCGGCGCCGTCTTGGGTCGAGCCGGTCTGGCCGCTGCCGTTGCCGTTGGTGCAGGTGGCCGTGGCGGTGCAGGGCTTGACGCCGTTGGCGGTGAGCGTGCCCGTGCCGCTCACCTTGCCGCGGATGATGATGATGCCGCCGCCCGGTGCGCCGTGCCCGGGTCCAACGTTGTTGCTGTCGCCGGCGCCGGCGCCGCCGCCCAGCACGGCTTTTGAGGGATTGTTCGACGCCGTGAAGGCGGCTCCGCCTTTGCCCCCGTTGGTGTCGGAGGTGTTCCAGCAGTTGCCGCCGATGCCGCCGGCGCCGCCGTTGCCGCCGCCGCCGCCGCCGCAGTTGGACTCATTGACCGTGTCGCCGCTGCCGCTGTTGTCGCCATCGGTGCCGCCGCCGCCGGCATTGCCCGGAGCGCCGCGCCCGAAGCTGCCGTTGGGATAGCCTTCGGTCGTGTTGTCGGTCTCGTCGCTCGCGGTGCCGTTGACAAAGCGATAGACGAAGCGTGGAGTGCCGGCGATCCCTTCGCCCTTGGAGGCATCCCAGCCGCCGGTGCCGGGACTGGGAAAGGCCGCCGTGCTGACTCTGAAATCGTTGCCCACGAAGCCGCCGTTGCCTTCTGTGCCGTCGAGGGTCTGACCGCCGCCGCCCCGAAAGCCAAGCTGGTCGAGGCTCACCGTGGCGCCGCCGAGCGCGAGGGTGCCGTCCACGTCGATCACCAGCACGCCGCCCACCCGACCGGTCCACCCGAGGGCGGTGAGGCCGGAGGTGAGCGTGGGGTTGGCGTACTGCGGCACGCGGATCACCTGGAAGCGGCGCTGGCCTTGGGTGCCGGTGGCGGCGGCGTTGGTGTACGTGTTGAGCAGCTTGCCGCCGTTGCCGCCGCCGAGGATCGGCACCGCGCCGGCCGCCACCGGGCCTGTCGCGGTGACGTACTCCATGATTCCCGAGTTGTTGAGGTTGGTCGAGCCGGCACCGCTGCCATTGTTGGCGCCGTAGGCCGACGAGTCGCTGCTGTTGATCGCGGCGTCCTGCATCTGGATGACCAGCAGCAGGTCGCCGGCGGCAATCTGGGCCGCGGAGCCGCTCGACGCGCCGACCGAGATCGAGGTCGCGCCGGCGCTGGCGGTGGCGGTGCCGGGATAGTAGGTGTTGACGATGCCGGTCAGGCTCCCCGAGCCGTCCCTGCCGGGGGTGCCGCACGGCTGCGCGGCCAGCGCCGCCGGGAGGGCGAGCGCCAGCCAGATTGCGGCGGCCGCCGTAAGGCGGAAACCTCTGTGGTCCTGCGGCGCGAAGTCCGCAGAGCTGGCACGACAAGATTCATCCATGGGAGTCCTCACCGCGAAAAACGGACTTGCAACGTCACGCGTCAGTCGGATGGTATCATACCTATGCATCAAGAAAGCCTCCCAATCGTGGGGTTGGCACACCCCACCCACACTCGAAGTGCTGTCTATATGTTACCACGTCCAGTTTTCCGCTCAATCGATGCCGGCAAAGCATATCACATTCTCTATCACTTGAAATGTTGAAACACGGCGTCCGCCGCGGCCGTGCGCGATCGCCTCCGCCCGCCAGAAAACCCGTGCGGTTCAAACGGCGAGCAGCTCCCGAGCGGCGGCGCCAAGGTCCTCGAGACCCTGGTCGAGACGCTCGCGATGGGTGCGGAAGGAAAGGACACAGATGCGCAGGGCGAAGAGGCCGTTGAGCAGGGTGCCGGTCAGGTAGACGCGCTGGCGGGCATTGACGCGCTCGAGCCAGGTGCGGTTGAGGCGGTTCAGGGCGGCGGTATCGCGGCCGGGCGGGGCCAGGCGGAAGGCGAGGAGCGAGAGCTCGGGCTCGGCGAGGATCTCGACTCCGGGCAGGTTGCGGAGCGCGGCGGCGGCGTGCCGGGCGAGATCGAGCTTCTCGTCCAGGGCGTCGCGGAAGGGTCCGGCGCCGAGCAGCTTCAGCGGCAGCCAGACGCCCAGGCCGCGGAACGGGCGCGAGAGCTCGGGCGAGATCTCGCAGAAATCGATCAGATCGGCGGTTTCCTGCAGCGGCGGCATGTAGTCGGCGGTGACGCTGTGGGCGCGGTAGAGCGCCTGGCCGTCGCGCACCAGCAAGGCGCCGGTGCCATAGGGGAGGAACAGCCCCTTGTGCGGGTCGAGCACCAGCGAGTCGGCGCGCTCGATGCCGGAGAGCGCCTGCCGGCCGCGCGCGGTGAGCAGGAAGAAGCCGCCGTAGGCGGCGTCGACGTGCAGCCAGAGCCGCTCTTGCCGGCAGAGGTCGGCCAGCGCGGGGAGGGGATCGACCGCGCCGCTGTTGGTGGTGCCCGCGTTGGCGACCACCAGGAACGGCGTCCGCCCCGCTTTCCGGTCGGCGGCGATCGCCTCCTCGAGCTGGTCGACGCGGATGCGAAAGGCGGCGTCGCTCGGGATCGCCCGTACGCTGGCGGGCGGAAAGCCGGCCAGCAATGCGGCCTTGGCGACCGAGTGATGCGTCTGGTCGGAGACGTAGATGGTGCCCGCGAGGAAGTCGTCGGGAAGGCGCTCGCGGCGCGCGGTCACCAGGGCGCTGAAGTTGGCGAGCGAGCCGCCGCTGGTCAGCACTCCGCGCGCCGCCTCCGGGTAGCCGCAGATCTCGGCGAACCAGGCGACGACGTTTGCTTCGAGCTGCGCCAGGGCGGGCGCCGCGGCGAAGACGCCAACGTAACGGTTGACCACGCCGGCGATCAGGTCGGCCACCGCCGTGTGCGGCAGGCCGCCGCCCGGGATGTAGGCGAGGTAGCCCGGGCCGGCGGTATTGAAGGAACAAGGGATCGCCTGCTCGAACAGGAGATCGAGCAGCTCGGGCAGCGCGGTCGGCCGCTCGGGCAGCGGCTCGGCGAGAGATCGCGCCAGCTCGGCGCCGCCGGCCGTGGCGGCGGCCGGCTGCCACGCCAGGCTGTCGAGGTGGGGCGCCAACCGCGCCAGCGCCTCGGCGGCGAGCTGGCGCAGCCCCTCGCCGCTGAGCTCGAGCGGCCTGGCGGCCCCGGGGGAGCTGGTCGCGGCCGCGGCGCCGGCTGCGGCGGGTGCGGCCGCCGCCGGCTGCTCTCCGGTCGGGACTTTCATGACGGGCTCTCTGCCTTGCTGTCGAAACGGGCCTTGTTGGTCGCCTTGAGATAGGCCTCGCGCGCGTTGATCCGCCCGGCCTCGACCATCGCCGCCAGGGCATCGTCCATCGTCTGCATGCCGAGCGCCCGGCCACCCTGGATGATCGACACGATCATCGGGGTATTGGCTTCGCGGATGATGTTGGGCAGGCCGGGGGTGCGCAGCAGGAGCTCGACCGCCGCGCAGCGTCCCTGCCCATCGGCGGTGCGCAGCAGCTGCTGCGAGACGACCGCGGCCAGCGACTCGGAGAGCACGGTGCGGATCTGCGCCTGCTCGTCGGCGGGGAACGCATCGATCAGCCGATCGATCGTGTTGACGGCGCTGTTGGTGTGCAGGGTGCCCAAGACCAGCGCCCCCATCTCGGCCGCGGTCACCGCGAGCGCGATGGTGTCGAGGTCGCGCATCTCGCCGACCAGGATCACGTCGGCGTCCTGGCGGATGGCCGAGCGCAGGGCGGCGCTGAAGCTCTCGGTGTCATGCCCGACCTCGCGCTGCGAGATCAGGCAGCGTCTGTTCCGGTGCACGAACTCGACCGGGTCCTCGATGGTCACGATGTGCTTGCTGTGGAGCGAGTTGATGCGGTCGATGATGGCGGCGAGGGTGGTCGACTTGCCTGAGCCGGTCGGGCCGGTGACCAGGACGAGGCCGCTGCGCAGACGGGCGAGCTCGCCGATCGCCTGCGGCAGGTCGAGCTCTTCCAGGGTGACGATCCTCTCGGGGATGAGGCGGAAGACCGCGCCCGCGCCGTGCTGCTGGAGGTAGTAGTTGACCCGGAAGCGCGCCACGCCCTCGAGGCCGTAGGCGAAGTCGAGGTCGTGCGCACTCTGGAACTCCTCCCACTGGGCGTCGGTCGCGGTCTCGCGCAAGAGGGCGCGCACACCATCGTCGTCGAGCGCCGGCCAGCCGGCGACCGCTTCGAGCGCGCCGTGGCGGCGGATCCGCGGCTCGAGACCGGCCGACAGGTGGAGGTCGGAGCCGTTACGGTCCTTGAGATAGGTGAGGAGCTCGTGCAGCCTGGGCATCGGGAGCGGTCGATCGGGGCCAGAACCGGCCGGGCCTCAGAGCGGAAACTTCTGCGGGTCCTCGGCGTGCTTGAGCGCTTCCTCGCGGCTGATGACGCGGGCCTTGACCAGCTCGGCGAGCGAAGTGTCGAGCTGCATCATGCCATGGACGGTGCCGGTCTGCAGGACCGAGCGGATCTGGAAGGTCTTGGCCTCGCGGATCAGGTTGGAGACCGCCTTGGTCACCAGCAGCAGCTCGATGGCGGGCACTCTGCCGGCGCCATCGGCACGCGGCACCAGGCGCTGCGATGCCACGGCGCGCAGCGATTCGGAGAGCATGGTGCGCATCTGCGACTGCTGATTGGGCGGGAAGACGCCAAGCACCCGGTTGATCGTCCGGATGGCGTTGTTGGTGTGCAGGGTGGCGAGCACCAGATGTCCGGTCTCGGCGGCGGTGATCGCCAGCGAGATGGTCTCGAGATCGCGCAGCTCGCCGATGGCGATGACGTCGGGGTCCTCGCGCAAGGCGGCGCGCAGGGCGCGGGCGAAAGAGGCGCTGTGCGGCCCCACCTGGCGCTGGCTGACGATGCATCCCCGCGACAGGTGAACGAACTCGATCGGGTCCTCGATGGCGACGATGTGATCGGCCCGCGACTCGTTGATGATGCGGACCAGCGCCGCGAGGGTCGAAGATTTCCCGCAGCCGGCGGGGCCGGTGATCAACACCATTCCCTGGTGATAGTCGGCGAGCCGCGCCAGCGTCCCGGGCAGGCCCAGCTCGGCCAGGGTCGGAGGCTCGGGCGGAATGGCGCGGAAGACGGCGTCGACGCCGCGCTGCTGGCGATAGACGCTGACCCGGAAGCGGCCGCGGCCGGGCAGCGCGTAGGCGAGGTCGACCTGGCCGTGCGCGGCGAGGGCCTGGCTCTGCTCGGAGGTCAACATCTCCTCGACCATCTGGCGCGCCGCCGCGGGCGAGAGCGGCTGCGGGTCGACCGCGGTCAGCTCGCCGTGGAGGCGGAAGTTGAGCGGCGCCATGCTGTGGAGGTGGATGTCGCTCGCCCCCCGCCGAACCGCAGCCTCGAGCAGGGTGTCGAGCTTGCGCTCCGCCGTCCGCCAGGGAAAGGCCGCGGCCTCGTCGCCGACCGGTGCCGCTGCGGCCGGAGCCGGAGGCGCTCCCAGCGGCGCCGCTCCCGCTCCAAATACCGGCGCCGCTCCGGGCGGGGCATGCTCCGCCCGGGCCTGCGCCCGCTTTGCCAGATAGTCCTTCTGGACCGCCAGCAGCTGGTCGACCTGGCGCGCCGTGAGATACCTCATCTCGAGCAGGATATCGACCAGCTGGCGGCGCCCGCCGGCCAGCGACTGCAGCCCGTGAGCCTCCTCGAGCTGCGCCGGCGTGATCAGCTTGTAGTGGACCGCCAACCGCCCGAACAGCTGGTCGTCCTGCGCCGAGCTCATGGAGCGGAACTTTAGCAGCACAGGGGCGCCGGCCCGGGGACCGGGGACCCTGTTGGCTTGACAAGTCATGCATAATCATGCAGAATAATGCGCATATTTTAGGGCTCCGCCCGACTGCGACTGCCGACCCCGAACCTCGCCACACCCATGCCGCCCGACCACGAGATCCGCGGCGCCCGCCAGCGGGTGATCATGACCCTGCTCGAGCAGGCGCCGATCGCCAGCCAGCAGCAGCTCGTCGCGCTGCTCGAGCGGCGGGGGATCGCCGCGACTCAGTCGAGCGTCAGCCGCGACCTGCGCGACCTCGGCGTGGCCCGGGTCGGCGGCCGCTATGTGGCGCGGGCCGCCGAGAACGAGCCGGGGCTCGAGGAGGTGGCGCAGTTCCTCCGCGCCATCAAGCCCGCCGGCCCCTTCCTGACCGTCGTGCTCACCACCGCCGGAGCGGCGCAGAGCGTGGGGCTGGCGATCGACCATGCGGCGTGGCCCGAGGTGGTGGGAACGATGGCCGGCGACGACACGGTCTTCGTGGCGACCGCCGAAGCCGGCGACCAGCACCGCCTGCTGCAACGTCTGCGCGGATTCCTCAAGGAGACCTGATCATGGCCGACCCGATCGTGCTCGCCTTCTCGGGCGGGCTCGACACCTCGTTCTGCATTCCCTGGCTCAGCGAGACCTACGGCCGGCCGGTGGTCACGGTGACCGTCGACACCGGCGGCCTCGACCGCGGCGCCGCCGCCGAGCTCGAGCAGCGGGCGCGCCGGCTCGGGGCGGCCGACCACCTGCTGGTCGATGGCCGCCAACCCTTCTTCGAGCGGGTGCTCCGCTTCCTGATCATGGGCAACGTCCGCCGCGGCCAGGTCTATCCGCTCTGTGTCGGCGCCGAGCGCGTGATCCAGGCGCAGCTGGTGGCCGCGGCGGCGGCCCGCTTCGGCACTCGCGCCGTCGCCCACGGCTGCACGGCGGCCGGCAACGACCAGGTGCGTTTCGAGGTCGCCCTGCGCACCATCGACCCGGGGCTCGAGGTGCTCGCGCCAGTGCGCGATCAGCCGCGGCCGCGCGCCGAGCAGGTGGCCTTCCTCGAGGCGCGTGGCCTGCCGGTACCGGCGTTCGGCGCCGCCTACTCGGTCAACCGGGGGCTCTGGGGAGTGACCATCGGCGGCCGCGAGACGCTGGACAGCGTCAGCCCGCTCCCCGAGCCGGCCTGGGTGCTGACCCGCGGCGCGTTCGCCGATCCGCTGCCGGAGAGCCGCCATACCCTGCGCTTCGCGGCCGGCGTTCCGGTGGCGTTCGACGGCGCCGAGCTCGACCCGGTGGCGCTGATCGAGGGCGTCGAGGAGGTGGCGCGGCGCTACGGTATCGGCCGCGGCATCCACCTGGGCGAGACGATCCTCGGCATCAAGGGGCGGGTGGCCTTCGAGGCGCCGGCCGCCGAGCTGCTGCTCACCGCGCACCGCGAGCTGGAGAAGCTCACCTTGACCGGGCGTCAGATCCGGGTCAAGGAGATGGTCGCCGCGGTCTACGCCGACCTGGTGCACGAGGGCCAGCACCTGGAGCCGGTCTGCCGCGATATCGAGGCGCTGCTGCTGGCGAGCCAGCAGCGGGTCAGCGGCGACGTCGCGCTGCTGCTGCGCCCGGGACAGCTGTTCGTCGAGGGCGTGTCGTCGCCGTTCTCGCTGATGGCCGCCTCGCGCGGCGTCTACGGCGAGGCGGCCGGCGAATGGACCGCCGCCGATGCGCGGGGCTTCTCGCGCCTCGCCGCGCTGCCGGGAATGTTGCATGCCCGGATGACCCCCGTGCCTCCAGGTCGGCGGCAGCCGCCGCCGGCCGGCCCGGTCGAGGGGGGCGAAGGCGGCAGCCCGCGCGATATCGGGATCACAGGCGGGATCACAGGCGGGATCACGGACGGGATCACGGGCGGGATCACGGGAGAGGCGCGCGACCCGGCGGGCGCCGGAGAGCGCTCCCGGTGAAGACGGTCCTGCTCGACAAGATCGCCTCGGTCACCCGCAGCTGCCAGCTCGAGCGCGAGGTGCGCCTCTCCGGCGACATCCCGTGCGACGAAGGGGTGGTGGTGGCGGTGCGGGTGCGGAGCGACAAGTCGACCTATAACCAGCTCGAGCTGCCGAGCGGGCGGATGGCGGTCATCAAGCGCGGCGACGTCATCGCCGGCGCGCTGGGCCACCGCCAGGCGCTGTTCGGCTACTCCGGAGTCCTGCCGCAGCGCCTGGCGCCCGGCGACACCGTGCACCTGCTCAATCTGGGCGGCGTGCTGGGCATCTGCGACTCGGTCAATCCCGACCTGGGGCCGCCCTTCGACTGCGAAGTGCTGGGCACCGTGCTCTCGTTCCCCTATCTCGGCGAGCGGATCGGCGTCGCGGCGCGCATCGGCAGCATCCCCCTCGACCCGGCGGCGCCGCTGCTGACCCGCGGGGTGCCGGTCGTGGCCATGGTCGGCTCGTGCATGAACTGCGGCAAGACCGCCGCCGCCTGCACCCTGGTGCGCCACTTCAGCCACCAGGGTCTGACCGTCGACGCCCTGAAGGCGACCGGCGTGGCGCTGCGCCGCGACGTCCTGGCGATGGAGGACGCGGGGGCGCGCTCGACCGCCATGTTCACCGACCTCGGCGTCGTCGCCACCACCGCCGCCAACGCCCCGGCGGTGGCCCGCATGCTGCTCAACCGCCTGGCCGCCGGCCGGCCCGAGGTGCCCGAGGTGCCCGACCTGATCGTCGCCGAGCTGGGCGATGGCCTGCTGGGCGCCTACGGCGTGGCGGCGATCCTCGACGATCCGGCGATCCGCGCCGCCTTCACCGCCGTGGTGCTGGCCGCCAACGACCCGGTGGCAGCCTGGGGCGGCGTGCGTATCCTGCGCGAGCAGTCCGGCATCGAGCCGGTGGCGGTGACCGGACCGGCCACCGACAACCTCGCCGGCACCCGCATCATCGAGGAGCGGCTCGGCGTGCCGACCGCCAACGCGCGCACCGACGGCGAGCGGCTGGCCGCCCTGGTGCGGGTCCGGCTCGGTCTGGCTGCTCCGGCCCTCCCGACCGCCTCGGCCGCTGCGGACACTGCGGACACCCACGCCGAGACTCCGCCGTCCGGCTCCTCCGCGGCGCTGCCGGCCGTGCCGGGGCGGCCCGGCAGGTGAGCGCCGCGGTCCCCACCTTCGTCCTCGGCGGGTCCGGCTACGTCGCCGGCGAGCTGTTGCGCCTGCTCGCCGGCCATCCCGGCCTCCGCCTCGCCGCGGCGGTCTCGGAGAGCCAGGCCGGACAGCCGGTGGAGCGAGCGTTTCCGCACCTGGCTGGTTGCTTCCCGGGCCTCAATTTTGCCGGCCGCGACGAGCTGGATGAGTTGCTCGAGCGCGCTGTCTCGGGGACCGCGGCCGCCGCCGCGGGCCGCGCCGCGGCGCTCTGTGCCGCACCCCACGGCGCGGCGGCGGCGCAAGTCGATGCGCTGCTCGCCGCCGCCGAGCGGCGCGGCGTGCGCCTCAGCCTGGTCGACCTCTCGGCCGACTTTCGCTTCCCGACCGCCGGCGCCTACGAGGAGGTCTACGGCCATCCGCATGGCGCCCCCCACCGCCTCGGCCAGTTCCGCTGTGGTCTGCCGGAGCACTTCGAGGTCGCGGCGACGGGCGCCGCGGCGGCGCCCCACGTGGCGCACCCCGGCTGCTTCCCGACCGCGGTGCTGCTGGCGGCCGTGCCGCTGCTGCGGCGCGGGCTGATCGCGCCGCGTCTCGACGTGGTGGCGGTGACCGGTAGCACCGGCGCCGGGCGGACGCCGACCGCCACCACCCATCACCCGGCACGGCGCAGCAATCTCTTCGCCTACAGCCCGCTGCGCCACCGCCATGCGCCGGAGATGCGCGCCCTGGCCACGGCCGCCGCCGGCAGTCCGGTCGAGATCCATTTCGTGCCGCAGGCCGGCCCGTTCGCCCGCGGCATCTACGCCACCATCCAGACGACCCTGCTGCACCCGGCCGGTCCGCCCGGCGGCGGGGGCGACGACGAGAGCGCGGCAGCGGTGCGCGCCGCCCTGGCCGACTTCTACGCGGGAGAGCCGTTCGTCGACGTCTTGACCGACCCCCCGCGGCTGCAAGACGTGATCGGCACCAACCGCTGCCGCCTGGGAGTGGCCGTGGCGGGCGAACGCCTGGTCGTCTTTTCGGCCATCGACAACCTGGTCAAGGGAGCGGCCGGCGGCGCCGTGCAGTGGCTCAACCGGATGCTCGGCTTCGCGCCGCAGGCGGGGTTGACCCTGCCAGGCCTGGGCTGGCTATGAGAGGAGAGCCATCATGATCGAGACCGCCACCGCGGCCAGCCTGACCGGCAGCGACGAGGAGCGCTTTCTGCTGCCGGTCTATGCGCAGACCGCGATCGAGCCGCTGCGCGGCCGCGGCGTGATGCTCGAAACCCGCGACGGGCGCGAGCTGATCGACTTCTACGGCGGCCACGCGGTTGCCCTGCTCGGCTACGGCCACCCGCGCCTGCTCGCCGCGCTGGCCCGCCAGGCCGAGGAGCTGTTCTTCCAGAGCAACGTCGTGCCGCTGGCGGTACGCGCCCGGGCGGCCCAGAAGCTGATCGCTTTCGCGCCCGCCGGACTCGACCGCGCCTTTCTGGTCAACACCGGCGCCGAGGCCAACGAGAACGCCCTCCGCCTGGCGCTGCGCTACACCGGCCGCCAGCACGTGGTGGCGCTCACCGGCTCCTTCCATGGCCGCAGCGCCGCGGCCGCGGCGGTGACCCACGGCGCGGCCGCCACCTGGTACGGCTTTCCGCGGCCGCCTTTCGATGTGAGCTTCGTGCCCCCCGGCGACCTCGCCGCCCTCGCCACGGCCTGCGCGGCGGCGCCGGTCGCGGCGCTGATCGTCGAGCCGATCCAGGGGATGGCCGGAGCGGTCGCGCTGGGCGCCGACTACCTGGCGGCGGCGCGCGAGCTCACGCGCCGCCACGGCGCTCTGCTGATCTTCGACGAAGTGCAGTGCGGCATGGGCCGCACCGGCTTCCCGTTCGCGGCCCAGCTCTACGGCGTCACCCCGGACCTGCTGACCGTGGCCAAGGGTCTTGCCGGGGGCATGCCGGCGGGCGCGGTGCTGGCCGGCGAAGAGATCGGACGCGGGCTGCGGCGCGGCGACCTCGGCACCACCTTCGGCGGCGGTCCGCTTGCCTGCGCGCTGATCGAGGCGGTGCTCGAGACGATCGCCGCGGACGGCCTGCTGGCGCGCGTAGGCCTGCTCTCGCAGCGCATCCGGTCGCGCTGCCTGGTCGGGCCGGTGACCGCCATCCAGGGCGAGGGCTTCCTTCTCGGCCTGCGGACGGCGCGGCCGGCGCGTGAGATTCAGGGCGCTCTGCTGGCGCGCGGCATCCTGGTGGGGACCAGCGCCGACCCGCAGGTCGTGCGCCTGCTGCCGCCGCTGGTCCTCGAAGAGAGCCACGTCGACGCGCTGGCAAGGGCGCTGTCGGAGATCGGCAGTTGAAGCGCTTCCTCTCCCTCGCCGAGCTGACGCGCGCCGAAGTCGGCGACCTGCTCGCGCTCGCCAGCCGGCTGGAGCGCGCGCCGGAGCCCGAGGCGCTCAGGGGAAAGATCCTGGCCTTGCTGTTTCTCAACCCGTCGCTGCGCACCCTGGCCTCCTTCCAGGCCGGGATGTCGCGCCTGGGCGGCACCTCGATCGTCATCTCCCCCGGCCAGGGGAGCTGGGGTCTCGAGACCCGCCGCGGCGTGGTCATGGACGGGGCCGCCGCCGAGCACGTGCGCGAGGCGGTGCCGGTGCTGGCGGGCTACGCCGACGCCCTGGGCATCCGCTCCTTCGCCGGCGGCGCCGATCTCGCGGCCGACCTGGCCGACGCGACCTTCGCCGCGATGGCCGAGGTCTGCCCGGTGCCGCTGATCAACATGGAGTCGGCAATCGACCATCCCTGCCAGGCGCTGGGCGACTGGAAGACCCTCGACGAGCTGGGGGTGCCGGGGGCCAGCGGGCGCTTCGTCCTCTCCTGGGCCTGGCACCCCAAGCCGCTGCCGCTGGCGGTGCCCGCCGCCGCCCTGCACATGGCCGCCATGCGCGGCATGGACGTGGTCGTGCTGCGGCCCGAGGGCTTCGCGCTGCCGGCGCCGCTGCTCGAGCGGGCGCGGCGGGCGGCGGCGGCGGCCGGCGGCTCGACGGGCTCGCCCGGGTCGCCGGGCTCGATCATCGAGACCGCCGACCGCCGCCAGGCGCTCGCCGGGGCCCACGTCGTCTACGCCAAGTCGTGGGGCTCGCCGGCCTACTATGGCGACCCGGCGGCCGAGGCGGCGCTGCGCGCGGGCTACCGCGATTGGTGCGTCGCGGAGAGCTGGTTCGAGGGCGCCGCGCCCGGCTGCCGGTTCATGCACTGCCTGCCGGTGCGGCGCGGCGCGGTGGTCAGCGACGAGGTGCTCGACGGGCCGCGCAGCGTCGTGGTGCGCGAGGCCCATAACCGGATGTGGGTGCAGATGGCGGTGCTCCATCGCCTGCTGTCCGGCACGGAGGTGCGGAGATGAAAGACGTGGGCCAGCGGGCCGCGGAGGCGGCGGCGCTCAAATCGGCGACGCCTTACGTGCGCCTGTTCAAGGGCAAGACCTTCGTCCTCAAGGCGGGGGGCGCGGCGCTCGAAGGCGCCGGGGCGGTGACGGCGCTGATCGAGCAGGTCGAGGTGCTCCACCAGCTCGGCATCCGCACCGTGCTGGTGCACGGCGGCGGCACCCAGTCGAGCGCGCTCGCCCGCGCCCTCGGCGCCGAGCCGCGCTTCGTCGCCGGCCGGCGGGTGACCGACGAGGCGGCGCTCGAGGTCGCCACCCTGATGCTCAACGGCAGCATCAACACCCGCCTGCTGGCAGCCTGCCGGCGCACCGGCCTGCCCGCGATCGGCACCAGCGGCGTCGCCGCCGGCCTGATCGTGGCGCGGCGCCGCCCCCCGGTGGCGCTCGCCGCCGGCGGCGAGCCGGTCGACTACGGGCTGGTGGGCGACATCGTGGCGGTCGATCCGACGGTGCTGCACACGCTGCTCGCCGCCGGCCTGGTGCCGGTGGTCAGCCCGCTGTCGGCCGACGCCCGCGGTGCCCTGCTCAACATCAACGCCGACACCGTGGCCGCCGCCCTGGCGGTGGCGCTCGACGCCGAGAAGCTGATCCTGCTGACCGGCGGGCCGGGCATCCTGGAGCGGCCCGACGATCCGCGCTCGCTGGTCTCCTATACCGATTTGCGCGGGCTGGCCCGGCTGCGCGAGCAGGGCTGCCTGGCGAGCGGCATGCTGCCCAAGGCCAGCGCCATCGAGTCGGCGATCCGGGGCGGAGTGCCGCGCGTCCACATCATCTCCGGCCAGCAGCCGGACAGCCTGCTGGTGGAGGTCTTCACCAACCAGGGCTGCGGCACGCTGGTGGTCGAAGACGTGCACGTGCTGGCGCCCGCCGAGCTGGCGCCGGCCGGTCCGGCGCCATCCGCGGAGACTTCCTCGCCGGCCGCTCCACTGGGGCCGGGTGAGCCGGCGGCCCGCGCCGGCGGCGGGCCGGGGCGGGAGAGCGCTCCATGATGCTGCCGGCACGCGAGGTGCTCGCTCTCCACCGGGCGATCACCGCCATCCGCTCGGTCTCCGGCGAGGAGGGCGAGCTGGCCGACTTCCTCGAGCGGCGGCTGGCGCGCCAGGGGGTCGCGCCGCTGCGCCTCGGCAACAGCCTGCTGGCGCTGCTTGGCGCGGGGCCGCTGCTGCTCTTCGACACCCATCTGGACACCGTGCCGCCGGCCGCCGGCTGGAGCCGCGATCCGTGGGCGGTCGAGGCGGTCGACGGGCGGGTCTACGGGCTCGGCGCCAACGACGCCAAGGCGTCGGTGGCGGCAATGGTGGCGGCCTTCGTCGCCTTTGCCGAGGCCGAGCTCCCGTTCACCCTGGCGCTGGCGCTGGTGGAAGGGGAGGAGACCCGCGGCAGTGGCACCGAGGCGGTGCTGGCCGAGCTGCGGCGCCAGGGGCGCGCCCCGGCGGCGGCGGTGGTCGGCGAGCCGACCGGGCTCGACCTGGCGGTGGCGCAGAAGGGTCTGCTGGTGCTCGAGCTGGTGGCGGAGGGCGACGCCTGCCATGCCGCCAACGCGGCGCTGCTCGGGGCGCGCAACGCGGCCCGCCGCCTGGCCCGCGACCTGGTGGCGCTCGAGGAGCTCGACTTCGGGCCGCCGCACGAAAGGCTGGGGCCGATCACTCTCGAGCCGACCCAGCTGCAGGCGGGGACGGCGCGCAACGTGGTGCCGGGCGAGGCGACGGCGGTGCTCGACGTCCGCACCACCCCGGCCCTGCCCGGGCGCGAGGTCGTGGCGCGGGTCGAGCGCGCGGTCAGGAGCGAGGTGCGGGTGCTCTCCGACCGGTTGCAGCCGCGCGAGACGCCGGAAGACTCGCTGCTGGTCGAGGCGGCCCGCCGCGCCCGGCCGCAGAGCCGCCTCTTCGGCTCGCCGACGCTCTCCGACCTGGTCTTCATGGGCGGCATCCCGGCGATCAAATGCGGTCCGGGGCGCAGCGAGCGCTCGCACACCGCCGACGAGTTCGTGCTCGAGAGCGAGGTCCTGGAAGGGGCGCGCTTCTACACCCGGCTGGTGGGCGCCTTCGCCGAGCTCGGGGGCGCGCCATGACACGGCTCTGGGACCTCGGCGAGCCGCTCGACGAGCGGGTGCTGCGCTACACCGCCGGCGAGGACCACCGCCTCGACGACCGCCTGGTGCCCTACGACGCCGAGGCCTCGATCGCCCACGCCCGGATGCTGCACGCCTGCGGCCTGCTCGCGGAAGCCGAGCTCGACGCGATCCGCGGCGGCCTCGCGGCGCTGGCCGCCGAGCACGCCGCCGGCGCCTGGCGGGTGCGGCTCGAGGACGAGGACGCCCACACCGCGCTCGAGAGCCGGCTGACCGAGCGCATCGGCGAGGCCGGCGCCCGGCTGCACCTGGGGCGGTCGCGCAACGACCAGGTGCTGGCGGCGGTGCGCCTCTTCATGCGCGACGCGACGGCCGCTCTGCAGGCGGGCGCCAAGGCGGTGGCCGCCGCCCTCGACGAGCTCGCGGGGCGCGAGGCCGCCACCCCGCTGCCGGGCTATACCCACCTGCAGCAGGCGATGCCGAGCTCGGTTCCGCTGTGGGCCGGCGGCTTCGCCGCCGAGCTGCGCGACGATGCCGCCGGCCTCGCCGCGGTCGCCCGCCGCAGCGAGCTCAACCCGCTCGGCTCGGCGGCCGGCTACGGCGTGCCGCTGCTGCCGATCGACCGCGAGGCGACGCGCCAGAGCCTCGGCTTCGCCGCCACCCAGGAGCCGGTGACCGCGGTGCAGCTGTCGCGCGGCAAGGCCGAGGCGCAGCTGCTGTTCGAGATCGTCCTGACGCTGCAGGACCTCGGCCGGCTGGCCACCGACCTGGTGCTCTTCTCGACCCGCGAGTTCGCCTTCGTCGCGCTGCCTCCGGCCATGACAACCGGCTCCTCGATCATGCCGCAGAAGCGCAACCCCGACGTCTTCGAGCTGGTGCGCGGGCGCGGCGCCACGGCGCTCGCCTGCTTGCTCGAGGTGCTGGCGGTGACCGCCAAGCTCCCCTCCGGCTACCACCGCGACCTGCAGCTCATCAAGGCGCCGCTCTTCCGCGGCGTCGACCTCGGCATCGACTCGCTGGGAGTGATGGCCGCCGCCCTGCCCGAGCTCCGTTTCCGGCGCGACAACATCCGCCTCGACCCCAGCCTCGGCGCCACCGAGGAGGCCTACCGCCTGGTGCTCGAAGAGGGGATCCCCTTCCGCCAGGCCTACCGCCGGGTAGCCGAGAAGTACCGCGGCTGACGCCGTCGATCCACCCGAGTCACCACCCAATCCGGCGGATCTGCGAGTGCGACTCGGATGTGCAGAGATCTCTGCCGCGCGGGCCGCGCGGCGGGCGATGGAACTTTCCACGCTCGATGTGTTAGTAGGTAACGGACGCGCGGCGGGTCTCGCCGGTTGGGTCGTGGCGAGCTGAGCGGGCCAGCGAGCGGTCGCCTTGGGGAGGAGAGCGGATGGAGAGCCTGCTTCGGGATCTGCGTTTCGGGGTGCGCATGCTGCTGGGCAATCGGCTCGGAACCGGCCTGGCGCTGCTCACCCTGGCGCTCGGCATCGGCGCCAACACGGCGATCTTCAGCGTGGTCAGCGGCGTCTTGCTGCAGCCGCTGCCGGTGCCGCAACCTGAACGACTGGTGTCGGTGATCGCTAGCGCGCCGCGGCTCGGCTTCCCGCGCTTCAACTGCTCGGCGCCCGACTTCAAGGACTGGCGCGAGCAGAACCAGATCTTCGCCGGCCTCGCCGCGATGCAATGGCGCCGGTTCACACTGGCCAGCGGGGGGGCGCCGCCCCAGTCGCTGCTCGGCGCCCGGGTCAGCGGCGACTTCTTCGGCACCTTCGAAGTGCGGCCGGTGGTGGGCCGCCTGCTCGGCCCGGCCGACGATCGGCCGGGCGGCGAGCGGCTGGCCGTCCTCTCCTATGACCTCTGGCGTCAGCGCTTCGGCGCCGATCCAGGGGTGGTCAACCGCCGGGTGGCGATCGATGGCCACCTTCACACCGTCATCGGTGTCGCGCCGCGCGAGCTCGACTTCCTGCGCTCGGCCCAGCTCTGGTTGCCGCTCGCGCTCGACTACGCGAAAGAGGGCCGGGGATCCCGCGGTCTGCGGGTGGTAGGGCGGCTGCGGCCGGGAGTGAGCCTCGAGCGCGCCCAGGCCGACATGTCGGCCGTCGCCGGACGGCTTGCGCGCCAATATCCGGAGACCAACACCGCCTGGGGTGTGCTCCTCATGCGCCTGCACGATCAGCTGGTCGAAGGCATCCGCCCTGCGCTCACCCTGCTGCAGTGGGCCGTCTGGCTGGTGATGCTGATTGCCTGCGCCAACGTCGCGAACCTGCTGCTCGCCAGGATGGCGGCGCGCGAGCGCGAGATCGCGGTGCGCGCCGCCCTCGGAGCGGGGCGGGCGCGGCTGATCCGCCAGGTCGTGGCCGAGACGGTGATCCTGTTCGCCGCCGGCGGCGGGCTTGGCCTGCTCCTGGCCTTCTGGGGCACCCGCGCCTTGATCGCCCTGGAACCGGAGGCGATCCCGCGCGCCGCACGGCTCGGCATCGACGCCCGGGTCCTCGTCTACACGCTCTTCGTCGCCGTCGCGACCGGCGCGGTCTTCGGGCTGGTGCCGGCCCTGTCGGCGGTCGGCCGGCGCCTCTTCGGCGCGCTCAAGGAGGGGGGGCGGGCGGTGGCCGGCGGCGGTCGCGGCCGCCGCGTGCGCGACCTGCTGGTGCTGGCCGAGGTGGCGCTGGCTTTGATCCTCCTGGTCTGCGCCGGCCTCCTCCTGCAGAGCTTCGCGCGCCTGCGCTCGGTCGACCCGGGCTTCCAGCCGCGGGGCGTCCTGACCGCGGTGCTGGCGGTCCCCGAGGGCAAGTATCCGGACGACCCCCGGCAGGTGGCACTGTACCGGCGGCTGCTCGCGCGCTTCCGCGCCCTGCCCGGAGTCGAGCACGCGGCGGCGGTCTTCCCGCTGCCGCTCGGCGGCTCCGATCTGGTCTTCGAATGCGCGCTCGAAGGGCGTCCCACGCCCAAGAAAGGCGAAGAGCAGCACGTCGCCATGCGCATGGTCAGCCCCGACTACTTCCGCGCCCTCGGGATCCCGCTGCTTCGCGGCCGCGCCTTCGCCGAGCAGGACGATCTGGCGAGCCCGCGGGTGGCGATCGTCAACCGCGCGATGGCGGCGAAGAATTGGCCCGGCGAGGACCCGGTCGGCCGGCGCGTCACCTTTGGCGACGATCCCGCCGACCCGCGGGCGAAGTGGTGGACGGTGGTCGGCGTGGTGGGCGACGTCCGCGCCGACAAGCTGGCCCTCGAGCCGGAGACCGAGGCCTACCGGTCGCTGCTGCAGAGCCCCTACCCGAGCTTGACCCTGGTGGCGCGCACGGCGGTCGCTCCGCTCGCCCTGGCCGAGCCGATGCGGCGGGCGGTCCAGGAGGTCGGCGGCGATCTGGCGCTCGATCGGGTGCAGACGCTCGAGCAGGTGGTCTCCGCGTCGCTGGCGCAGGGCCGGGTCAAGACGTTCCTGCTCGCCATCTTCGCCGCCCTGGCGCTGGTGCTGGCGGCGGTCGGCGTCTACGGCCTGGTGAGCTACTCGGTCACCCAGCGCCTGCATGAGATCGGCGTCCGCATTGCCCTGGGCGCCCGGCGGGGCGCGGTGCTGGGTCTGGTCCTCGGCCAGGGCATGAGACTGGTCGCCGCGGGCCTCGCGGTCGGCCTCGCCTGCTCGTGGGCCGCCGCCCGCCTGCTCGCCGGCCAGCTCTACATGGTCAGCGTCAACGATCCCTGGACCTACCTCGCCGTGCCGGCCGTCCTCGCCGCGGTCGCGCTGGTCGCCAACTGGCTGCCGGCGCAAAAGGCCACCCGGGTCGATCCGTTGACGGCGCTCCGCCGGCAATGAACTACCCCACTCTTGGAGCATGCCCCGAGCGTCGCGTTCCGAGTGCATCGGCGACCACTTGACTACAGTTGTCGTCATGAGTAACATGACTACAGATGTAGACAGGAGGGCGCCAGGCCGCAACGGGAACTTTTTCCTCGAGGATGAGTATTAGGAAAGGGCATTGGTGTACCAGGGAGGCAACGTATGGATAGCTTGTGGAAGGACCTGCACTATGGAGCGCGCTCGCTGCTGCGCAATCCGGCCGTCACCACGCTCGCGCTGCTCACCTTGGCGCTCGGCATCGGCGCCAACACGGCGATCTTCAGCGTGGTCAACGGCGTGCTGCTCGAGCCGCTCGCCTTTCCGCAGCCGGATCAGATCGTGATGGTGGTCGACAGCGCTCCCAAGCTCGGGTTTCCCCAGTTCGCCGCCTCGCCTCCCAACTTCAAGGACTGGCGCGAGCAGAACCAGGTCTTCGCGAGCCTCGACGCGATGAATCCGGGCCGCTTCACGCTGACCGCCAAGGGCGGGCAGCCGCAGGCGCTCGCCGGGGCGGCGGTGACCGGCGACTTCTTCCGCACCCTGGGCGTCCAGCCGCTCCTCGGGCGGCTCCTGGCGCCCGCCGACGACCGGCCGGCCGGCGAGCGGGTCGCGGTGCTCTCCTACGATCTCTGGCATCAGCGCTTCGGCGGCGACCCCGGGATCGTCCAGCGCCGGATCACGATCGACGGCCGCTCCCATACCGTGGTCGGCATCGCGCCGCGCGCGCTCGACTTCCCGCGCAAGAGCCAGCTCTGGGTGCCGCTCGCGCTCGACTACGCGAAAGAGGGCCGGGGAGCCCACTATCTTCGTGTGGTGGGGCGGCTCAAGCCCGGGGTGAGCCTGGAGCGCGCCCAGGCCGACATGTCGGCGATCGCCGGGCGGCTCGAACGGCAGTACCCGGACCAGAACACCAACTGGGGAGTGGCGCTGACGCGCCTGCGCGACCTGATGGTCAAGGACATACGGCCGGCGCTCACCATGCTGCAGCTGGCGGTCTGGGTGGTGCTGCTGATCGCCTGCGCCAACGTGGCAAACCTGTTGCTGGCGAGGATGGGCGGGCGCGAGCGGGAGATCGCGGTGCGCGCCGCGCTGGGGGCGGGCCGGCTGCGCTTGGCGCGACAGATCGTCGCCGAGAGCGTGATCCTCTTTACCGCCGGCGGCGCCCTGGGACTGCTGGTCGCCTTCTGGGGCACGCGCTCCCTGATCGGGCTCAATCCGGACGCCATCCCGCGCGCCGAAGGGGTCGGCATCGACGTCCGGGTCCTGGTCTACACGCTGCTGATCTCGGTGGCGGCGGGAGCGCTCTTCGGTCTGGTGCCGGCGCTGGCCGCGATCGGCGGCCGCCTCTACGGGGCGCTGCGGGAGGGGGGCCGGGCGATGGCCGGCGGCCAGCGCGGTCGCAGGGTGCGCAGCGCCCTGGTGCTGGTCGAGGTTGCGCTCGCGCTGATGCTGCTGGTCGGCGCCGGGCTGCTCATCCAGAGCTTCGCGCGCCTGCAGTCGGTCGACCCCGGCTTCAAGCCCGAGGGAGTGATCAGCGCCCGGCTGTCGCTGCCCGAGTCCAGGTATCCTGACGACCCGCGGCAGGCGGCCTTCTTCCAGCGGGCGCTGGAGCGCATAGCCGCCCTGCCCGGGGTCCAGCACGCGGCATCGATCTATCCGCTGCCGCTGTCCGGCAGCAACTTCATCCTCACGTTCGTCGTCGAGGGGCGCCCGGCGCCGAAGCCGGGCGAGGACGTGAGCGCCCACGTGCGCTTCATCAGCCCCGACTACTTCCGCACGATGGCGATCCCCCAGTTGAAGGGGCGGCTCTTCAGCGCGCAGGACGATCTCAAGAGTCCGGGAGTGGCGATCGTCAACCACAACATGGCGTCCAGGGTCTGGCCGGGCCAGGACCCGCTCGGTCAGCGTGTGACTTTCGGCAATCCCGCCAAGCCGGACGTGAAATGGATGAGGGTGGTGGGGGTGGTGGGGGACGTGCGCGCAGCGGCGCTGCACCGCGAGCCGGAAATGGAGATTTACTGCCCGCAGTTTCAGACCCCGAGCTCGGATGCGGTGCTGGTGGTGCGTACGGGCGCCGACCCTAAGGGCCTGGTCGAGCCGATCCGCCGCGCGATCCAGCAGCTCGACAGCGACCTGCCGCTCGACAAGGTGCTGACGCTCGAGCAGGTGGTCTCTTCGTCGCTGGCCCAGAACCGGGTCAAGACCCTACTGCTCGGCATCTTCGCCGGCCTGGCGCTGGTGCTGGCGGCGGTCGGCGTCTACGGCCTGGTGAGCAACTCGGTCGCGCAGCGGGTGCACGAGATCGGCATCCGCATCGCCCTGGGCGCCCGGCGCGACGAAGTGGTGCGGATGATCATCCGCCAGGGGATGACGCTGGTCTCTATCGGCCTCGCCCTGGGGCTCGCCGGCGCCTTCGCCAGCAGCCGCCTGCTGGCCGGCCAGCTCTACAAAGTCAGCGTCGCCGACCCGTTGACCTACATCGGGGTGCCGGCCGTCCTCGCGGCGGTGGCGCTGCTCGCCAACTGGCTGCCGGCCCGGCGTGCGACGCGCATCGATCCGCTCGAGGCGCTGCGCTACGAATAGTGCCGGTCCAGATCGCGAGTAGACTCTCGTCGCAGCAGCGGCTCCTGTGCCCTGTCCCCAAGGCAGCGGCGCCGGACACCTTTGTAGCTATACGCTGCCGGCGCCGGGCGCCATGGGGGTCGATGCGGATGGCCGATCGAGATACGTCGAGAGGTGAGGGAGGGGAGCGCAGCGGATCAGCATCCGGCTGGCCGCTGCCCGCGCTGGTTGTTCTCGTCGCCCTGCTGCTCCTCCTGGTCGTCGACCGCGGCCAGCCGCCGGCTCCCAGTGCCGCCAGCGCCCCGGCGTCGGAGTTCTCGGCCGGCAGGGCGCACGCGGTCCTGGCGGAGCTGCTCGGCGATGGGCAGCCGCACCCCCTCGGCAGCGCCGCCAACCGGCTGGTGCGCGACCGCATCCTGGCCCGCCTGACGGCGCTCGGCTACAGCCCGCGGCTGGAGGAGGGTTTCGCCTGCTACCACAGCAGGGAATGCGGCCGGGTGGAGAACGTGGTGGCGCGCCTGGCGGGGCGCGAGCCCGACGGCGGCGCGGTCCTGCTCGCCTGCCACTACGACTCGGTCCCGGCCGGTCCGGGGGCGAGCGACAACATGACCGGCGTCGCCGCGGTGCTGGAGGTGGCGCGCGCCCTCAAGGCCGATCCCCAGCCGCGCAACTCGGTCGTGCTGCTGATCGACGACGGCGAGGAGGGCGGCCTGCTCGGCGCGACGGCGTTTGCGGAGTCGAGCCCGGAGGCCGCCGAAATCAAGGTCGTGGTCAACGTGGACGCACGCGGCACCGCGGGGCCGAGCCTGATGTTCGAGACCGGCGTTCCCAACGGCTGGGTCATTCCGCTCTGGGCGCGGGCAGCCAAGAATCCGGCGACCACTTCGGTGGCGGCCACCGTCTACAGCTACCTGCCCAACGACACCGACCTGACGGTCTTCAAGCGCCACCACCTGCCCGGCCTCAACTTTGCCTTCCTCGACAATCCGGCCTACTACCACACTCCGCTCGACAACCTCGCCAACGCGTCGCCGGCCAGCCTCCAGCATCACGGCGACAACGCGCTCGCCGCGGTGCGCGGCCTCGCCGGCGCCGACCTCCTGCACCCGCCGGCCGGCGACCTGGTCTTTTTCAGCGTGCTCGGCCTGGGTGTGGTGAGGTGGCCGGTCGGCTGGACGCCGGTGCTGGCGGTCCTCGCCCTCGCGCTGGTGCTGGCGGTTGCCGTGAGAGCGCTGCGGCGCGGGACCCTGCGCGGCGGCGCGCTGGCGGCCGGCATCGCGGCGCCGCTCCTGGTGCTGGCCGCGGTCTGGCTGGCTGCCTACGCGCTCCATTTCGTGCTGCAGACCATGGGCGCGCTGCGGTCGAACTGGCTCGCGCACCCGCTGCCGGCGGTTGCCGCTTTCTGGCTCGCCGCGCTCGCTCTGGTGGTGTTGCTCGGAGGCGTCCTGACCCGCTGGGCGGGGGCGCTCGGGGTGTGGGCCGGCGTCTGGATCATCCTGGCGCTGGCCGGCTTGCTGCTGGCCCTGAGTCTGCCCGGCCTGAGCTACCCCTTCCTGCTGACCGCGCTGGCGGCCGGCATCGCCGGGCTCGCGGCCGGGGTGGGCAAGAGCGTCCACGCCGGGATCGCGGCGTCAACCGCGGTGGCGATGATCGTCGGGGCGCTGCTCTGGTTCCCGGTCCTGATGCCGCTCTACACCGCGCTGGGGATCGGCGGGCTGCAGGTGATCGCGGCGCTGGTCGCGGTCGCGCTCCTCGGTCTGGCGCCGCTGGCCGGTGCGGCAACGCGGCCGGCGCGGCGATTCGTGGGCTGGGCTGCTGTTGCCGGCACCCTGATCGCTGCCGTGGCTGCGATGACCGAGCCGACCTTCTCGGCGGCCTCGCCGCAGCCGCTCAACCTGGTTTTCCATCAGGATGCCGACTCGCGGCGGGCGCACTGGCTGGCGAGCCAGCGGCCGCTGCCGCCGGTGCTGCGCCGGGCCGGCGGCTTCGCGCTCAGCGAGCGCCCCTTCCCCTGGGCGCCGCCGGGCGTGCGCTGGTTCAGCGCGCCGGCGCCGGTCCTCGCGGCCGAGGGGCCGCGGCTCACTGTCGCCGCCAGCTCGGCCGACGGCGGCAAGCGCCGGCTACGGCTGCACATGTCCTCGCCGCGCGGTGCCGCCGTGGCCACGCTCTACGTCCCGGTAACCGCGAAGCTCGAATCGATCACCATCGAGGGACGCCCGGTGCTGGCGCCGGAGACCATCTTAGGCAGCGGCACTCACTTGCCGCCGCCGCAGCCGGGGTCGGCGCCTGGCTTCGGCTGGTACGCCTTCACCGACCTCACCCTGCCCGCCGGCGGCTGCGACGTCGAGGCAGTGCTGGGCGAGAGCGGGCCCCTCGACTGGTACGTCAGCGACCGCACGCCGGGCCTGCCGCCGAGCGGCCGTGCCCTGCTGGCGGCGCGGCCAGTCGAGGCGACGCCGATCCAGGACGGCGACGTCACCATCTTCACCCGGAAAGTGACGATCTAAAATTGGTGGTCCGGAGCGGTTGGTGCCCTACACGGGCCGGAGCGGCTCCGGCCCGGCGGGCGGACCGCGGCGGACCTGGGAGGCCGGCAACGAAAAACGGCGCGGGACCCTGCGGGTCCTGCGCCGTTAGCGGTGATCGTCTGCAGCGGTGAGAGGAGTGGCTGGTCGAGTGGCTGGGTGCTGCGCAGTCCTCGCCGGCGGCCGCCGGCTCAGTACTTGGCGGCCGACTTCTTCGCCTCGATCCCGTCGACAGCGATCTTGTCGCCATCGGCCATCCCCTTGACCGTCACCTCGTGGCCGAGGTGCTGCTTGGCGAGGTCTTGCTTGTCGAGCTGGTAGAGCTTCTTGTCGGAGCTGTTGTAGAGCACCAGCTTGCCGCCCTTCTCCAGGCATTTCTGGGCGCAATCCTTGTGCTCGGCATTGGCGACCTTGGCGCCCTTGGCGCCGCAAGCCTCGTCGGTGATCCAGCCGTCCCACGAGCCGGCCTTCGCCGCAGCCGCCGCCGAAGCGGCCAGCGGCAGTGCGAGAACGACCAGGGCCGCCAGAATTGCAATCGTCTTCCTCATTCCTAACCTCCTAGATCTTAGTGCGAGCCTCAAATGGCTCGCCTGGAAGTTTGCCGGTAGTGTAGCACCTCCTGGAACCCGGGGGTGCCGAAACGTGCCAACGTATCGTCTCACGATGGAGTATGAAGGAACCCGCTACCACGGATGGCAGGAGCAGCAGAACGCGCGCTCGGTGGCGGGCGAGCTGCGGCGCGCCATCCAGGAGTCCGGCGCCGAGGTGAAGGAGCTGGGCGGCTCGGGCCGCACCGATGCCGGGGTACATGCCCTGGCCCAGACCGCCCATCTGCGACTGGCGCGCGCGATCGCGCCGGAAGCCTTACGGCGCGAGGTCAACGAGCGCCTGCCGGCCGACATCCACCTGATCGAGGTGGCGGCGGCGGCGGCTGACTTCCACGCCCGCCACGATGCAGTCGCCCGTTCCTACCTCTACCAGGTCTCGCGCCGCCGCACCGCGCTCGCCAAGCGCTATGTCTGGTGGGTGAAGCGGCCGCTCGACGCTGAGCGGATGGCCGCGGCCGCGGCTCAGCTCCGGGGGTGCCACGATTTCCGGCTTTTCTGCGAGCGCCCGGCCGAGCAGCCGAGCACCCTGGTCGAGGTCGAGGCGGTGGAGTTGAAGGCGGCCGGATCGCTCATCCTGTGCCGCTTCGTCGCCTCGCATTTCCTCTGGAAGATGGTCCGCCGGCTGGCCGGCGCCCTGGTCCGGGTCGGGGCGGGGGAACTCGATCTCGGCGGCTTCGCCGCGCTCCTCGAAGCACGCCAGCGGGCGGCGGCTGCTGCGCTGGCCGCGCCGGGCGCGCGGGAGAAGCCGGCTGGCGGCCTTCCTGCGGAGTGGACGGCGCCGCCGTCGGGGCTCTTCCTCGAGCGCGTCCTCTACCCGGGCGATCCGCCGCTCCTGCCGCTCGCACCGGTCATTCCGGTCCCCTGAGGCCGTCAGGCGATGAGCAGGCGCGATCGGGGCAAACCAGCCGCCAGCGGCAATGCTATAATTCTTTTTTGTTCTTTGCGGGAGGACGGCCGAATGAACATGTGTTCAATGGTTCTTCTCAGCCTTGCAGCACTGTCAGTAGCGGCTCCGAACCTGCCGGTCCAGGAGCAGCTGCCGACAACGATAGAGAGGGCCGCCTCTCGGCTCTCCTCGTTGCCAATCTGCCCACCCGGCTGGCGACCGCGTGTCGAGGCGCTGCCTCTCATCAAGGTTCCGCCGGGCCGTCTCGAGCTGGCGGGCGACGCAAATGCACTTCGAGTCGAGCATCGGAGCCGCATTGGTGCGGGAGGATGCATTGGGCTCGCGGCGGCCGCCGCTGCCGGCGAAGCGGCACCCTCGGCGCCGTTCACGCGACCTGCGCAACGCTGAGCCGACGCGTCAAGCAGGCCGCGGTCTCCGCCAGAACTCCCGGCACCCTGCAGGGCAAGATCCGCTCCGGGCCAACTGAAAGAGCTGTGCCGGCGCCCAGGCTCCGCGTCTGGCTGGCGGCGCACGATCCTAGGTTTCCTTTGAGTCCCGGCCGCCCGGGGGCGAGCCCGAGGATGAAATGGCGCTGCGATGTAGCGGAGGAGGCCTACTCGAAGCATCTATCGGATCGCCCTCCGCAACCCCTCGATCCCCTTCCCGGTTGTCGGAAGCCGCCGGGTCCCTGCCCGGCGGCGCCGGGGGGGAAGGGGACGCCCCCTCCCCTGACGCACGGACCAATTTCGTTCTAGCCCCCACCGCCTGCGGCGACCCCGAGGGATGAAACCGGCGCCTGGCCTGATCGGGATACAGTATCAGCGCACGAGGTTGGCACCGAGGTCGGGATTACATTGGTGCAACGAGCCCGCGTTCTAGCCT
>DASZZP010000051.1:0-102196 GCA_035544875.1 Thermoanaerobaculia bacterium
CGGTGCCGATCCCGAGGGATGCCGCAGCTTTCGCCTGTTGCGGCACTTCCGGCAGGTCGGCCGCACGTCCGGCTATGGACGTGCGGCACTTCCCGGAGGTCGGAAACGGCGCTGCGATGTGGCGGTGGAGGCCTACTCGAAGCATCGATCGGATCGCCCCCCGCAACCCCTCGATCCCCTTCCCACCCCTCCGGGGGGGAAGGGGACGCCCCCTCCCCTGGCGCACGGACGAATTTCGTCTTACGGGCTAGAATCGGGCGTGCCCGTGCCGCCAGCAGCGCCACCCTCGCCGACGGCTCCGTCGCCGCACCCGCCGCGACATAGGCTCCTGCTATTCACCAAGCCCCCCGCGGCCGGGCGGGTCAAGACCCGTCTGATCGGCGATCTTACCGCCGAGCAGGCCGCCGAGCTGCACGCGGCCTTCCTCGACGATCTGCTGGCGCGGCTCAGGCCCGGCCGCTTCGAGCTGGTCCTTGCCTGGGCGCTCGAGCCTGGCGAGGAGCTGCCGAGCGGCCCGTTGCCCGCGCTGCGCCAGCGTGGCCGCGGCCTGGGCGAGAGGCTGCATGGCGCGCTCGCGGACGCCGCCCGGGAAGCGGCGGTGGTAGCGGCGGTGGGCAGCGACCACCCAACGCTCGACCTCGAGCGGGTGCACCGCGCCTTCGCCGCGGTCGAAACAGGAGCGCAGGTCGTGCTCGGACCTGCCGAGGACGGCGGCTACTACCTGATCGCGCTCGCGGCCAGCGCCGTGTCGCGCCGTCTCTTCGCCGGCATTCCCTGGAGCACCGGCCGGGTGCTGGCGGCCACCCTGGAGCGCTGCCGCGAGCTCGATCTCAGGGTCGAGCTGCTGCCGGCGGCGGCGGATGTCGATACCCCCGAGGACCTGGCGAGGCTGGCCACCTGCCTGGCCCGGGAAGGGGGTGGTGACGGCGCCGCGGCGGCCGGTAACCCGGGCGGCGCCAGCGGACCGAGCTGCCCGCGCACCCGGGCGCTGCTGGCGCGCTGGCAGCGCTTGCCGGCCGGGGCGGCCGGGCCGGCGGCGGCGCCGGGCGAGGCGCCGATCGCCGCCAGTGCTGGGAGCCGCGGGCGCGGCGGTGGCGTGATCGCAGTGGGGAAGCCGGTGGAGAAGAGGATCGGCCGATGAGGATCTTGACCGCCGAGGCGATGCGCGCCGTCGACCAGGCGGCCATCTCAGGGCTGGGCATTCCCAGCCTGGTGCTGATGGAGAACGCCGCGATCGGGGTTGCCGATGCCATCGGCGAGGTCTATCCCGGCGCCGAATCGGCGGCCATCTTCTGCGGTCCGGGCAACAACGGCGGCGACGGCCTGGCGCTGGCGCGCCAGCTCGCCACGCGCGGCTATGCGGTCGAGGTCTTCGTCGCCACCGGCGGCAAGGAGCCGGAGGGCGACGCCGCCGTCCAGCTGGCGATCTGCCGCCGCCTGGGGCTGCCGGTGGCCGTGCTGTCGGGGCAAGACGAGATCGCGGCCTGCTGCGCCGCGGCCCGCGAGCTCGACCTGGTGGTCGACGCGCTCTTCGGCACCGGCCTCGGGCGGCCGCTCGGCGGCCTCTTCGCCGCCCTGGTCGAGGCCCTCAACGAGCTGCCGCGGCCGCGCGTGGCCGTCGATCTGCCGAGTGGACTCTCCGGCAGCCGCAGCGATTGCTGGGGACCGCACATCCTGGCCGATCTCACGGTCACCTTCGCGGCCCCCAAACTCGCCCACCTCTTTCCGCCGGCTGCCGCCGCGGTCGGCGAGCTGGTCGTGACCGACCTGGGATTCCCGCCGCACCTGATCGAGCAGGCCCCGGGCGACCTGCATCTGCTGGTCGGCGAGGAGATCGCTGAGCTGCTGCCGCGGCGCGCCGCCGAGAGCCACAAGGGCGACTACGGCCATCTGCTGCTGGTCGCCGGGTCGGTCGGCAAGGCCGGCGCCGCGATCCTGGCGGCGCGCGCCGCGGTGCGGGCAGGCGCGGGCCTGGTGACCGCGGCGGTGCCCGAGCCGATCGTCACGGCGGTCGACCTGGGTTCGGTCGAATCGATGACCCTGCCGCTGCCGGCGGGTGCGAGCGGCCAGCTGGCCGGCGACGCCGTGGACAGGGTGCTCGCCGCGACGGCGGGCAAGAGCGCGCTGGCGCTCGGCCCCGGCCTGGGACAGGAGGAGGAGACGGTAGCGGCGATCCGCCGTCTGGCCGCAGAGGCGGCGCTGCCGCTTGTGCTCGATGCCGACGGCATCAACGCCTTTGCCGGCCGTCCCGGGGATCTCGCCGGCCGCCGCGCCCCGACCGTGCTGACTCCGCACCCCGGCGAGCTCGGGCGGCTGCTCGGCATCTCGACCGCCGAGGTGCAGGGCGACCGCCCGGCGGCGGCGCGGCGGGCGGCGCGGGAGAGCGGGGCGATGGTAGTGCTCAAGGGGAGCCTGACGCTCGTCGCCGTCCCCGGCGGCGCCCTCTACGTCAACCCGACCGGCAACCCGGGCATGGCGAGCGGCGGTACCGGCGACGTGCTGACCGGGACGCTGGCGGGGTTGCTGGCGCAGCGCCTGCCGGCGCTCGATGCCGCGCTGCTCGGGGTCTACCTGCACGGTCTGGCCGGCGATCTCGCCTTGCGCCGCCGCGGCGGGCCAGCGCTCGCCGCCGGCGACCTGATCGACCTGCTCCCCGAGGCCTTCGCCGAGCTTGCCGCCGAGGGGCCGCTGGGGTCGCCGGGGGGCCCCCGTTCCGCCCATCTCCGGCTGGGCGCCAGGGGCGCTATCGGCGGCAGGGGCGGCAGGGGCGGCAGGATTGGCTGGTCCGGAACGATGGGCGGCGCCGCCGCCGGAGAGGTCTGAGGCTGCGTGGCGCGGAGCCGCTGCCGTGATCTCGCCGCGGCGCTGGCTGAGCCGGGGCGAGGCGGAGACCGAACGGCTGGGCCGGGAGCTGGCGGCCGAGGTGGCGCCGGACGGCGTGCTGCTGCTCTCGGGGGAGCTGGGGAGCGGTAAGACGGTGCTGACCCGCGGCGTGGCAGCCGCCCTGGGCATCGATCCCCGGCAGGTCCAGTCGCCGACCTTCAACCTGATCCGCGACCATGCGGGGACGGGTGGGCGGCTGATCCACGTCGATCTCTACCGGCTGGAGCCGGCGGAGGCGGCGGCGCTGGGGCTGGAGGAGATCCTGGCAGGGCCCGGCCTCAAGGTGGTGGAATGGGCCGAGCGGCTGCCCTGGCCGCCGCCCGCCGGGCGCCGCCTGCACCTGGTGCTGCGGCGCCTCCCCGCCGGTGGGCGGGAGGTGGAGGAGGTCTCGCCGCCTGGGGCCGATTCGATGGGCTGAGCGGCGCGCCGCGCGCGCGCCGCTTTCGGAGAGAGAGGAGACAAGAGCATGAGAATCCGCAAGGTAGGCGTCCTCGGCTGCGGCCTGATGGGGGCCGGCATCGCCGAGGTCGCGGCGCGCGCCGGTTTCGAGACGGTGGTGCGCGAGGTGAGCGAAGAGGTGATGGGCAAGGGGCTCGATCGCATCCGCGGCTCGCTCGGCAGAGCGGTCGAGAAGGGCAAGATGGAGGGAGCGGCGCGCGACCAGGCGCTGGCCCGCCTCACGGGGGTGGTCGATCTCGCGGCGCTCGCCGACTGCGACCTGGTCGTCGAGGCGATCGTCGAGAACCTCGACGAGAAGCGCCAGACGTTCGCGGCGCTCGATCAGGTGGTCAAGGCGGGGGCGCTGTTCGCCAGCAATACCTCGTCGCTGACCATCACCCAGGTCGCGACCGCGACCCGCCGCGCGGACCGCTTCGTCGGCCTCCACTTCTTCAACCCGGTGCCGGTGATGAAGCTGGTCGAGGTGGTGCGCACCCTGCTCACCTCGCAGGAGGCCTACGACGAGGCGCTCGAGTTCGCGCGCGCCGTCGGCAAGGAGCCGATCGCGGCGCGCGACAACTCGGGCTTCATCGTCAACCGCCTGCTGGTGCCCTACCTGCTCGACGCGGTCCGCGCCTACGAGGAAGGGGTGGGAAGCGTCGAGGACCTCGACAAGGGGATGCAGCTCGGCTGCGGCCATCCGATGGGTCCGTTCACCCTGCTCGATTTCGTGGGCCTCGACACCACCTACTACATCGCCAACATCATGTTCGACGAGTACCGGGAGAAGCGCTTCGCGCCGCCGGCCCTGCTCAAGCAGATGGTGCTCGCCGGCCGCCTGGGCCGAAAGAGCGGCCGCGGCTTCTACGAATACGACCTGCGGGGAGATCCCTCCGGGGAATGCCGCTCGTCCACCGCGGACGAGCGGCGGCCGCAACAGGCGAAAGCTGCGGCCGGCAAGAAATAGGAATGACGGAGGAGCGGCGGCCGGGCTGGATCGGCCGGCTGGAGTGGGCGCTTGCCGGCCTGGCGGGGGCGATCGCCCTCGGCCTTCACCTGGTGCGTTGCTTCCATGCCGGCGGCCTCTGGCGCGACGAGGCCGCGGCGGTTGCGCTGGCGCGCCTGCCCACCTTCACCGAGGTCTGGCATTCATTCCAGCACGAAGCCTTCCCGCTGCTGGTGCCGGCCTTGCTGCGCGCTTTCACGGCGCTGGCAGGCGATGGCGATGGCGCGCTGCGGGTGCTCGGTCTGGCGGTCGGCCTGGGGGTGCTCGCCGCGTTCGCCGCCAGCTCCTGGCTGACGGCGCGTACGCCGCCGCTCGCCGGTTGGGCGCTGCTCGGGATCAACGCGCCGCTGCTGGTCTTCGGCGACTCGCTGCGCGGCTATGGACTGGGGACGCTCGCGGCGGTGCTCGCCTTTGCCTTCCTCGCCCGCATGCTCGCCGAGCCGCGGCCGCTCTGGATCGGCGCGGCCGCGCTGGCCGCCCTCGCCGCCGTGCAATGCCTCTTCCCCAACGCGGCGCTGGTCCTATCGGCCTGCGCAGCAGCCGCGGTGGTGACGGCTCGCCGCGGACGGCGGCGGGCGATCGTGGCGGCCGCGGCGATCGGCGCCGTGGCGGCGCTCTCGCTCCTCCCCTACGCCGCGCCGCTCGCCGCCGCCCGCTCCTGGAACGTGGTCGTCACCTACCCGACCAGCTTGCGCCAGATCCTCGCCGTGCTGATCGCGACCGTTGGGCCGCCGCCCGGCGCCGCGCTCTGGGGAGCGCTGCTTCTGGCTGCCGTGGGGAGCGGTATCGCCCTCAGCGTGGCGGGCCGGCAGCGCCGCCCGGAGACTGCGGAGAGTCCGCCGCCCGCGGCGCCGCCGGCCGGCGCCGCCCCTGCCGACCTGGTGCTCTTCGGTCTGCTCACCCTGGGCCTGGCGGGGGCTGGGTTCGCGGCATTTCTCCTGCGGCTGAGCTATACCCCGCGCGCCTGGTACTTCCTGCCGCTGCTCGGCGTGGCGGCGGCGGCGCTCGACATGGTGCTGGCGCAGGCGCCGCGCGCCGCCGCGGCGCGCGCCGGCAGCGCAGGCGGTGCGGCCACGCCGTCCGCCGGCCCGCGCCGGCGCAATGGACTGCGCTGGCTCGACTGGCTCCGCTGGCTCCAACTTTTGCGGCCGGCAGTGGCGGTCGCGGCGCTGCTGGCGCTCGTCCCGCCGGCGCTCGACAAGGCAGTGATGCGCCAGACCAACGTCGACCTGGTGGCACGGCGGGTGGCGGAGCTCGCCGCCGGCGGCGATCTGGTAGTCGTCGTCCCCTGGGCCGACGGTGTGAGCTTCCGCCGTTACTACCGCGGCGCCGCCGCATGGACGACGCTGCCGGCGCTCGCCGACCTGCGCATCCACCGCTACGATCTGCTCAAGGCGAAGCTGGCCTCCGCCCAGCCGATTGACGACGTGCTCGCGGCGGCCGGTGCGGCGCTGCGCTCCGGCCACCGCGTCTTCCTCGCTGGCACGATCCGTTTCCCTGCGCCCGGCGAGCCGGTGCCGCACTTGCCGCCGGCGCCGGCCTCCGCCTGGGGGTGGCACGACATCGCCTACACCGAGGTCTGGTCGCGCCAGCTCGGCGATTTCGTCGCCCGTCACGCCCGCCGCCTCGCTCCGGTCCCGCTGCCGCCCGCCGGCCCAGTCAGCCGCTTCGAAGACCTCGCCCTGACCGTAGCCGACGGCTGGAGCGGGTGAGCCGATCTGCGATCCGTTCCTGCCCCATCCCCATACCGGCCCGCTCACGCACCTTCTGCGCCCACTGCACCACTGCACCACTGCACCACTGCAGCCACTGCAAGCTGGTGGCCATGGTCCCTTCAGCGTCTGCTAGACTAGATCTTCTCGCACGGGGCGCCTTGCCGGCCCCGGAGGCGGGACTTGCCGCCGCACCCTCTCGCATCGGCGGCAGGCGGCCATTCTGAGAGTGCCCAGAATCGTCACAGTGAGATCGCACCTCGGCTCCGGGTCGCATCGACCCCTTCTGGCCTCTCCGGCCGCCGGAAGAACTCGCCCATGACCCAGGTCACGCTGGCCGAGGAGGGGCTCGACACCCTCTTCGGCACCCAGGACGAAAACCTGCGCCGCATCGAGCGCATCTTCGCGGTGACGGTGACCGCGCGCGGCAACGAGCTGCAGATCCTGGGCGAGCCCGAGGTGGTGGCGCGAGTCGTGCGGCTGCTGACCGAGCTCTCGGCCATCTCCGAGAAGGGCTACCGTTTCCGGCCGGGCGACATCCCGACGGCCATTCGCGTGGCCTCGGAGTCGCCGGACACCTCGCTGCTCGAGTTCTTCCTGCCCGAAGGGCTGCTCGCCTCGGTGCGCCGCCTGGTCACCCCGCGCAGCATCAAGCAGCAGCTCTACGTCAAGGCGATGGCCGAGTACGACCTGGTCATCTCGATCGGCCCAGCCGGCACCGGCAAGACCTACCTGGCGGTGGCCATGGCCGCCGCCGCGCTGTTCGAGAAGCGTGTGCGGCGCATCATCCTCGCCCGCCCGGCGGTGGAGGCCGGCGAGAAGCTGGGGTTCCTGCCTGGCGACCTGGCGGAGAAGGTCAATCCCTACCTGCGGCCGCTCCACGATGCGCTCTACGACATCATCGGCTACGAGAAAGTGGGGCGCATGCTCGAGCGCGGCATCATCGAGGTCGCGCCGATCGCCTTCATGCGCGGCCGCACGCTCAACGACAGCTTCATCATCCTCGACGAGGCCCAGAACACCACCACCGAGCAGATGAAGATGTTCCTGACCCGCATTGGTTTCAACTCCAAGGCGGTGGTCAACGGCGACATCACCCAGGTCGACCTGCCCCAGGGGCGCCTGTCGGGGCTGCGCGAGGCGCAGGAGGTGCTCGCGGGTATCGACGGCATCAAGTTCTTCGCCTTCGACCAGCGCGACGTCGTCCGCCATACGCTGGTGCAGCAGATCGTCAGCGCCTACGATCAGCACGATCGGGTCAAGCAGGAGCGCGAGGAGGCCAAGCCGCCCGCTCCCGCTCCTGCTTCCACTCCCGTCTGAGCGGGACGCCGCCGGGGCCCCGATGAGCGCCAAGGAGACCACTGCCCGCATCCACCTGCTGCACCACAAGCGCCGCCGCTCGTTCCGGCGCTGGCTGCGCGGCCCGCGCGCTCTCTGGCGGCGCGCCCTGGAGACGCCGTGGATCTGGGTGGTGCTGCTGCTGGTGGGCGGCAGCGTTGCCCTCGAGACCGGCGCCTTTATCTTTGCTCCGCGGCTCCTCGCCGGCGCGGTCGCCGACCGTGACTACGTGGCCTCGCGCGATCTGCTGCTGCTCGACGACGCGGCGACCCTGGCCAAGCAGAATCAGGCGCGCGACAAGGTGCTGCCGGTCTACGACCTCGACCCCGGCGCGATCGCGCAGCGCGATGCCGCCCTGGAGCAGCTCTTCGCCGACGGCAGACAGCGCGCGCCCGCCGCGCGCGACGAGGCGGCGCGCGCTGCCCTGAACAAGGAGCTGGCGGCCGGCAACCCGGCTGCGGCCACCGCCGACGCTCTCAAGCTCGGCCAGGCGCAGGTAGCGCTGCTGGCGAAGAAGGGCTTCTCGGCCGAGCTCGAGGACCGCCTCCGCGGTGTGCTCGGCCAGGCGCTGCGCCGCGGGGTGGTCGCCAACAAGGTGCTGCTGCTCGACAACCGGCTCACCGGCATCACCCTGCGCAACCTCTCGACCGGCGCCGAGGTCGTCCGCGTCAACCTCTTCGAGCACCTGGGATATCCCGAGGAAACACGCGACTTCCTCGAAGCCGAGCTGCGCGCCTGGAGCGGCTATTCGGCGGCCGAGCGCCGCCAGCTGGTCGAGCTGCTGCTCGACAACCTGACCCCGAACCTGCACTTCAACCGCAGCGAGACGCTGGCCCGCCAGAACCTCGCCGCGGCGAGCGCCGGCCAGGTCTTCGTCAGCATCCGCAAGGGCCAGATGATCGCCCGCAAGGGGGACGTCATCGACGAGACCAAGGCCCGCGTGCTGGCGCAGACGCGCGGCCAGCGCCAGCTGCGCTCGCGCGTGCCGGTCCTGGCCGGCACCCTCGTGTTGCTGGCACTGGCGGCGCTGGTGGCGTGGCTGGGGCTCGAGAGCGAGCGGGTGGCTGATCACAGCCGGCGGCGGATCTTCGGCGAGAGCCTGTTGTTGCTGCTGCTGTCGCTGCTCGGCGCCAAGCTCTGCTTCGTCGTCGCCGGCTCGCTCAGCGCCTCGTTCCAGGTAGTGCCCCTCAACGCCTGGCGCAACTATGCCTATGCCATCCCGTTCGCCGCCCTGGCCCTGCTCGCCGGCCTGCTGCTCGGGCGTCACGCGGCGCTCGTGCTGTCGATCCTGTTCAGCATCCTGTGCAGCCGGCTGGCGATCGACGGCGAGCCGCTGTGGGTGGTCGTCTACAGCCTTGCCGGCTCGCTGGCGGCGATCTACTCGCTCGACCGCTTCCAATTCCGGCAGCGGCTGGTCGCCGCCCGCGTCGGGGTGATGGTCGGGGCAGTCAACGTGCTGATGGTGCTGCTGCTGACGGCGCTCGCCGGTCCTGCCGACTGGAACGCCGAAGAGCTCCTCTTCGAGCTGGTGTGCGCGCTGGCCGGTGGGCTGCTCGCCGCCGCGGTGGCCGGCTTCGCGGTGCCGATCCTCGAGTCGATGCTCGCCATCACCACCGACATCAAGCTGGTCGAGCTCTCCAACACCAACCTGCCGCTGCTGCGGCGGCTGGCGTTCGAAGCGCCCGGCACCTTCCAGCATTCGCTGATGGTCGCCAACCTGGCCAAGGAGGCGTGCGAGGCGATCGGCGCCGATCCGGTGCTCGCCTACGCCGGCTCGCTCTACCATGACGTGGGCAAGGTTTTCCGCTCGGAATACTTCATCGAGAACCAGCGTCCGGGGCAGAACCGCCACGACAAGCTGCTGCCGTCGATGAGCGTGCTCATCCTGATCAATCACGTCAAGGAGGGTCTCGAGCTGGCGCGCCAGCACCACCTGCCGGCAGTGATCCGCGACGCCATTGAACAGCACCACGGCACCCGCCTCATCCGCTACTTCTACAACCGCGCGCAGGAGCTCGCCGATCCGGAGGCCGGAGAGGTGCGCGAGGCCGACTACCGCTATCCGGGCCCCAAGCCGCAGAACCGGGTGATGGGGGTGCTGATGCTGGCCGACGGCGTCGAGGCGGCGAGCCGCACCCTGATCGACGCGACGCCGGCCAAGATTCGTGCCTTGATCAACACGCTGGTCGGCGACTGCGTCGACGACGGCCAGCTCGATCACACCGACCTCACCCTGAGCGACCTCAAGACGGTGGGCGATGCCTTCGTGCGGGTGCTCTCCACCATCTTCCACCAGCGGGTCGACTATCCAGGCTTCGACTTCAACGCCGTCCAGCGGCGGGAGAAGCGCCCGGCTTCGGGCGCCCTCCGGATCTCCTGAGCGATGCCGGCCGCCCCGCGAGGCACCGAGCGCCCCGAGCCCCCGGAGACCCCTGAGATCATCGTGCTCAATCCGAATCGCTATCCGGAGGCGGCCGTGCGGCGGCTGCGTCCATGGCTGACCCGGATGGCGGCGGCGGTGCTCGCGCTGCCCGCCGCGGCGCCGGGAGGCGCCGGCAGGGTCGGGGGCGGCGGGGAGGCGAGCCTCGGGGTGCGCTTCGCCGGCGACCGCGAGCTGCGGCGCGCCAACCGCCTCTTCCGCGGCCAGGACAGGGTGACCGACGTGCTGTCGTTTGCCGGCTACGCCACCCGGGCCGAGCGCACTGCTCCTCATGAGGGGAGCGCCGCCGGCGAGGCGCATCTGGGCGACATCTTGATCTCGGTGCCGGCGGCGCGGCGCCAGGCGCGCGCGGCCGGCCATTCGACGGCGATGGAGATCCGCATCCTCCTGCTGCACGGCCTCCTGCACTGTAGGGGCTACGACCACGAAACCGACCGCGGAGAGATGGCGAGGCTCGAGCGCCGACTGCGCGGCCGCTGGGTCGGCCCCGATGCGGACAGCGCGGACAGCGCGGCAATTGGCTCGGAGCGAGCCGGCCCATGCGCCCATGTGCCCATGCGCCCACGCGCCGACGGCGCGCCCATGATGCGCCAGGAACCTCAATGATGCGGGCGATGGCCGCGGCTGCAGCAGAGTCCCCCGGCGGGGGGTCGCTCGAAGCGCTCGGCTGGACGGTCACGCTGCTGCTGCCGGCGGCGGTGCTGGTCTCGGTGCTGTCGGCGCTCCTCGAGCGCAGCGGGCCGATTCGCCTGCGCCACTGGGCCGAGGAGGCGGGCGGGCGGGTGCGCCGGCTCTACGACCAGCCGATCCGTTTCGGCGTCTTTCGCGCGCTGTTGTCGCTGGCCGCGCGGCTCGCCCCGATCGTTCTCTTCCTCGCCATAGCGGCGCTCCTGGCGCGGCTCGCCGCGGTGCATGCCACGGCCTGGGCCCTCGGCTGCACCGGCGCCCTGCTGGGGGCGGTGGAGGTCACCAACCGGGTGCTGGTGGCGCGCGATCCGGAGGGCGCCTTGCGCGCCCTGACCTGGCTCTACAGGGCGGCTTTGTTCGCCTTCGCTCCGCTGGTGGCGGTGGTGGCGCCGCTGGTGCCGGCGCGAGCGCCGGCGCGCCGCGAGGAAGAGGACGAGGACGAGGCGTCGGACGAGGAAATCGAGGCCTTCATCGACGTCGGGACGCGCGAGGGGATCCTCGAGCCGGAAGAGGGGGAGTGGCTGTCCAATATCGTCGATTTCGGCGACACCCAGGTGCGCAGCGTGATGACGCCGCGCATCGACATGGTGGTCGCGCCGGCCGGCACCGGCCTCGACGCCCTGGCCGAGCGCTTCATCGAATCGGGCCACTCGCGCATCCCGCTCTACGAGGACTCGATCGACCACATCATCGGCGTGCTGCACATCCGCGACCTGCTGCGGGCGCTGCGCAGCCCCGATCCGCCGCCCGCCCGCGAGCTGGTCAAGCCGGCGCTCTTCATCCCCGAGACCAAGCCGCTGTCCGAGCTGCTACGCGAGCTGCAGGCGCGGTTCCAGCAGGTGGCGATCGTGGTCGACGAGTACGGCGGCACCGCCGGCCTGGTGACGGTCGAAGACCTGCTCGAGGAGATCGTGGGCGAGATCACCGACGAGCACGACGCCGGCTCCGCGGCGCCGGCGCAGCTCGGCGACGGCGTCTGGCGGCTCGACGGCGGTACCCACATCGAGGTGCTCGACGAGCTGTTCGGGGTCGAGATCGAGGAGCCGGAGTACGAGACCGTGGCGGGTCTCATCTTCAGCGCCCTCGGTCACGTGCCGCAGGTGGGAGAGACCGTCGACCAGTACGGCCTGCGCTTCACCGTCGAGGCGGTCGCCAACCGCCGCATCCAGACGCTGCGCGTCGAGCGGGTCCCGGCCGCCGTGCCCGAGGGCGGCGCCGCGCAGCTGGAGGAGGCTTGAGCAGATCAGGGACCGTTGCCCTGGTGGGGCGCCCCAACGCCGGCAAATCGACGCTGATGAACCGGCTGCTGGCCGAGAAGCTGGCGATCGTTTCGGACAAGCCGCAGACCACGCGCCATCGGCTGGTGGGAATCCTGTCGTCCGGGGAAGGACAGATGGTCTTTCACGACACTCCCGGGGTCCACCGGCCGCTGCACCGCCTCAACCAGCAGATGGTGCGCCGCGCCCTCGATGCCTTGAACGACGCCGACGTGGTCTGCCTGCTGGTCGACGCCGGCACCCGATTCGGCGCCGGCGACACCTACATGCTCGAGCTGGTCGCGAAAGCGCGGGGGACGCGCCTGCTGGCGCTCAACAAGATCGACCGGGTCGCCAAGCCCAGCCTGCTGCCGCAGATCGAGCGCTACGCGCGCGGCGAGATCTTTGCCGAGATCGTGCCCATCTCGGCCGCCACCGGCGACGGCTGCGAGCGGCTGCTCGAGCTGCTGTGGAAGGCGCTGCCCGAGGGGCCGCCGCTCTACGACCCGGAGCTGCTCACCATCCACCCCGAGCGCTTCCTCGCCGCCGAGCGCATCCGCGAGAAGGTGCTCGAGCAGACCAGCGAGGAGATCCCGTTCGCGACCGCGGTGATCATCGAGCGCTGGGAGGAGGAGCCGGGGCGCGACCTGCTGCGGCTCTATGCCAGCATCCTGGCCGATCGCCCTGGGCAGAAGGCAATCCTGGTCGGCCGCGAGGGGCAGAGGATCAAGGCCATCGGCACTGCCGCCCGCCGCGACCTCGAAGAGTTCCTCGGGCGCCGCGTCTACCTCGACCTCCAGGTCCGCCTCGAGCCCGGCTGGCGCGAAGACCGCTCGATCCTCATCCAGCTCGACCGCGACGTCGACCTCGACCTGAGCTGAAGCGGAGGGCTTGACATTATCTTCAAATGGCGAAACAGTGGCGCGAAAGGGCTTCAGATGGAGGTTCCAGACGATGTGCGAGATAACCCGCGCCAACTCGGTCACCTGTTACATCATTCCACCCGACATCCTGCAGAACATTGTGCGCAAGGGCAGCGCCAAGGCCCGCGACCTGGCGTTTCACGCCCTCGAGGTGTCCGCCCAGATCCGCGGCCAGAGACAGGTGCTCAACGCCATCGCGATGCTGGGCGGGCAGCCGGGGGTCAAGCGGCGCACCGTCTACGACGCCCAGAACGGGACCGACTTGCCCGGCACGCAAGTGCGGGGAGAGGGAGACCCGGAGTCCGGCGACGCGGCGGCCGACGAGGCCTATGACAATTCCGGCAAGACCTACGATTTCTACCTGAAGGTCTTCAACCGCAACTCGCTCGACAACCAGGGAATGGGCCTCGACTCGAGCGTCCATTACGACTCGAGCTACAACAACGCCTTCTGGAACGGCGAGCAGATGGTCTACGGCGACGGCGACGGCGTCATCTTCACCGGCTTCACCTCGGCGATCGAGGTGGTGGCGCACGAGCTCACCCACGGCATCACATCGCACGAGGCGAAGCTGGTCTATCAGGACCAATCGGGTGCCCTCAACGAGCACTTCTCCGACGTCTTCGGCGCGCTGGTTGCTCAGTTCTATCTGCAGCAGGACGCGGCATCCGCCGATTGGCTGATCGGCAAAGGCATCCTGGGGCCCCGCATCCGGGGAGTCGCGCTGCGCTCGATGAAGGCACCCGGAACCGCCTACAACGATTCCGTGCTCGGCAAGGATCCACAGCCGGCGCACATGAAGAGCTTCGTCAAGACCAACCGGGATTTTGGGGGCGTTCACACCAACTCCGGCATTCCCAACAAGGCCTTCTTCAACGTGGCGATCAGCCTCGGCGGCAACGCCTGGGACAAGCCCGGGCACATCTGGTACAAGACGCTGATCGGCGAGCTCGCCCCGAACGCCAGCTTCCAGGACTGCGCCGATGGCACCACCAGGGTGGCTAGGAGCCTCTACGACAACGGCGTCGCGCAGCAGGTCGCCGCTGCCTGGAGCGCGGTCGGCGTGGCGCCGAGCGCGGCGGCGACGGCAGCGCAGGTCGCGGTCCCCGCACCGCCGGCGGCCGGTGCGCCGGCTGCGGCAGGCGCGGCTGGCGGGGCCGGAGCTGGCAAGGCCGGCGCAGGAACAGCGGGCGCGAAGCGGCCGCCGACGAAGAAGGCGGGCGCGAAGAAGCCGGGGTCGAAGCGTCCGCGTTAGGATCGAGCGGTGGTGCGGATCGTCTTTCAGCGCTCGGGAGGATTCGCCGGCCTCCCGGCCCCGGCACAGAGCCTCGAGATCGATTCGCGGCAGCTACAGCCGGATCGGGCGCGGGAGCTCGAGCGGCTGGTCGGGGACGCCGCCCTGGCTGGGCAGCCGGTGCCGGGGAAAGCTGCCGCGGCAGTGAGGGACGGCTTCCAGTACCATCTCAGGGTCGAAGACGACTCCCGCACCGACGAGCTCGTGCTGAGCGACGGCGCCATCCCCGCCAAGCTCCTTCCTCTGGTGAGGTGGTTGTCGCGAGAGGTCGATGCGCGGCTGCGCGAGGCACTGCGCAAGCGGGAAGAAACCGAGCCGGGTTGATTTCCAGCTGCCGCCTCGCTACTGGGGTGGTGGCGGGCTGCTGCTGGTGCCGCTCCCCTCGGCCTGCTTGGCGAGGTCCTGCCGCTCTTTCTCGAGGCGGTTGACCGCGTCGATCTTCTCCTGCTCGCTCCCCTGCATGTTCTGGATCTCGTTCGCCTTCTTGTTGATCTCGCTCGCCTTCTGTTCCATCTCCCGGGTGCGCTGCGCCTCGCTGGTCGCGGCGGCGCTGTCGGCCGGCGCCTGCCCCGCGACCGGCTTGTCCGCCGCCCGCTGCCGGCAGCCGGCCACGGCTAGGGCACCGAGGGCACCGAGGGCGGCGGCGAGCAGCAGAGCGGCGCCCCGCACCCTCCACGGCGGCAGCGCGCGCCGGCTGGTCGTGGGGTGGGTGGAGTGGGTGGGTGGCGAGTGCCTCATGATGCCTCCTTCACCGCGCGAGGGGTGCGCGCCGGCATGCTGGGCCGAACGGTGATCCTGAGCGCGAAGGGCTCGAACACCCCACAACCGGAACCTGCTGGCAGGATACCATGGGGTATGTCTTCCGCCGCCGTGGCGCGGGCCTGACCCGGGGACTGCCGCCGCCCTCGATTCTCCCGCTTTGCCACGGACCCTGGAGGCTGGCCCATGCAGATCGCCTTCCTGACCCTCTTTCTCGGCCTGGTCAACGGGGCCCAGCAGGTGGCGCTGGATGCGGGAGGCGGCATCGCGGCCATCGAGCTCCTGCTCGACGGCCACGGCGCGGGCAGGATTGGCGGCCCGCCGTGGACGGCCACGATCGACTTCGGCCCCCGCCTCGCGCCGCATCACCTCGAGGCGCGCGGCCTTGCCGCCGACGGCAGCGAGGCGGCGCGCGCCGAGCAGTGGATCAACCTGCCGCGGCCGCCGGCAGAGGTGGAGATCGTCCTCGAGGGTGGAGCGCACGACAAGGCCCGCACCGCGCGGCTCAGCTGGGAGAGCCTGAGCGGCGAGCAGCCGGTGCAGGTCGAGCTCCGCCTCGACGGGGTGCCGCTGCCGCTCGACCGCGACGGGCGCACGCCGGTCGGGGTTCCCGTGGAAGGGTCGGCCCACGTCCTCTCCGCCGAGCTGCGCTTCGCCAGCGGCGTCGAAGCGCGCAAGGACGTGGTGCTGAGCAGTGATTGGGGAGGCGACGTGGCAACCGAGCTCACTGCCATACCGGTGCGGGCGGGCAAGAGCGGCCGGCTGCTGACCGAGAAGGATCTTCGAGGGCGCTTCGCGGCCGCCGGCAAGCCGTTGCAGATTGCCACCGTCGAGCAGGAGCCGCCCGAGCTGTTCGTCGTCCGCGGCCCGAACGTGGTGTCCGAGCTGCTCGGCAAGTTCTCGCCGCGCGAGGACCTGCCGGTCTACGGCGGCTTCAATCCCGACCCCACGGTCCGCTTTCACTTCGTCGCCAACACACCCAAGGTCTACCGCAACCCGGGAGCGATCGGCGAGATCTTCGACATCTCGCAAGAGCTGACCGCGCCGAAGCATCCTTTCGTGCACTTCCTGGTGTCGATCCGCTTCGCGACCGACCTCCCGTCGCGGTCGCAGCTCGCCGATGCGGTGGCGGTTGCCGGCCTGCACGCCGCCGCCCGCCAGACGCCGCGGGCCGTGGTGCTCGTTCTCGGCAAGAAGGGCGCCGCCGACGCCAGCCGCTTCGACCCCGCGACGGCCCGCGGCTACCTGGCCGCCCTGCGCGTGCCGTTCTTCGTCTGGGCGCTCGACCGGCGCAGCCCCGACCTGGCGCCGTGGGGCAAAGCCGAAGACATCTCCTCTCCCAGGGGTCTGCGCGGCGCCTATGAGCGGCTCCTCCAGGAGGTCCAGGCGCAGCAGATCGTCTGGCTGCAGGGGCGCCATCTGCCGCAGTCGATCACCCTCGCCGGCGCCGCGGCCGGCGCGGCGGCCCTCGAGCTGGTCACGGCGCCACAGCGTTAGCGCTCGGATCGCGGGCAAACCGGCACCGCGCCGCGCCCGGTATTGGAGACGGGAGTCGGGAGTCGGCATAGAATGAGTGCCCGCCGGAACTTTGCCGCCGCCGGCCGTACCTCCAGCTTCCAGCCCATGATCGACCTCGCCAAAGTGACGCCCGAGCTGTTCATGCCGGCGCTGCGCAGCAACCTGCGCCAGGTCGGGCCGGAGCGCAAGCTCTGCAGCCACTTCCTCGACGCGGTGCTGCTGCGCCTCGGGGCCGACTGCGCCTGGCTGCGGCGGGTCCCCTACGGCGAGCGGCTGCTGCCCGAGAAGGTCGTGGCCGGCGACCCGCGCCTCTACGACGAGCAGCTGGTGGCGGCGTTCGTGCGCCGCGAGCGGCCGCCGATCCCCGCCGGCGCGGCGCTGGCGGTGGTGGCGCTGCGCGGGCGCCAGGTCGCCGTGGTCGGGGTCTCCTGCCGGGACCGTTCGTGCCTGCCGCCGGCGCGGCGGACGCTCGAGCGGCTCTGCCGGGTGCTGGCCGGGGAGCTCGGCCGGCGCGAGGAAGACCGGCTGGCGCGGGTGCTCGACCGCATCCGCGAGAAGATCGTCTCCGAGCTCCGGCCGCGCGACCTCGCCTACCAGATCCTCGACGGGCTACACCAGCTCGTCGACTACGATCACTCTTCCGCCTTCCTGGCCTACGACCGCGAGGCGGGTGTGTTCCGCATCGAGGCCGAGAAGATCGTCTGGACCAAGGCGAAGAGCTCGTTCGTCGGGCACGAGATCAGGATGAGCGCCGAACAGGTTACGGCGCTGAGCCGAGCGATCACGGTCCGCACACTGCCTGGCCTCTCTGCCGGTGCCGCCGGCCTGGCCGCGGAGGCGCAGCTCGGGGCTGCCGGCCCCCCGCCGCCGGCGGCGGGCCTGTCCGCGGCCGGCGAGGCCGGCGGTCGCGACGGCGGGGGCGGTGGCGACCATCGCAGCGCGGGCGCTGATGGCGGCGGCGGGACCGCCGACGGCCCCGATCGCGCCGATCGCGGGCATCGTGCCGATCGCGTCGAGAGCGTCGAGAGCGTCGATCGAGATGGCGGCGGCGGCGGGGGCTCTCACCTGCTCCTCGACTACCATCGCGGGCAGCGCGGAGCCGGCGTGCCGCCCGTCGCCAGCCTGCTCGTGGCGCCGCTCTTCTTCGACGGCGAGTTCCTCGGCCTGCTCAAGATGGCGGCTTGGAAACGCCCGCCTTTCGGACGCTACGAGATCGAGGTGGTTCAGAGGTTTCTGCCCGCCGCGGCGGTCTCGATGCGCAATGCCCAGGTGAACAAGACGCTGGAGAGGCAGGCGATGCAGGCCGAGATGAAGGCGGGCCTGGTGACGCTCGCCCACGCCGTGGCGCACGACGTCAACAACGCGGTGGGCAGCATCCTGCCGCTCGCCCAGCAGATGCGGCTCGAGCTGCGCCAGCCGCCGGTCGACCTCGAGACCTTCGACCGCGACCTCGGGGTGATCATCGACAACGCGCGTCTCTGCCAGCGCATCTTCTCGAACATGCTGCGAGTGGCGGGCTCCGGCCGCTCGGGCGACGGGCCGGTCGACGCCAGCCAGGTTGTTGCCGAGACGCTGCCGTTCCTGAACGCGCTGGCGGCGCGGCGCGGCGTCGAGATCGCCCTCGACCTGGCGCCGGACCTGCCCCCAATCCGCTTCTCGCGCCATGACCTGCAGCACATCGTCCTCAATCTGGTGCGCAACGCCCTCGAGGCGGTGGCGCCGGACGGCGGGCGGGTCGCCATCGCGACGCGGCGCGGCGGACGCTGCGGCGCCGAGCTGTCTGTGCTCGACGACGGGCCGGGGATCACCGCCGCGTTGCTGCCCAAGGTGCAGGAGCCGTTCTTCTCCACCAAGCCGCGCGGCACCGGCCTTGGGCTTGCGATCTGCCGCGCCCTGGTCTGGCAGAACGGCGGCAGCATGGAGATCCAGAGCCCGCCGGCGCCGGGCGCCGCCGGCACCCGCGTCCTGGTCGAGCTGGGCCCCGAGTCGGCGCCGGCCGGGGAGTGCGGTTGAGCGGCGCGCCTCGGATCCTGGTCGTCGACGACGACCCGGGGATGCGGCGCACGCTGCAGCGTCTGCTGGTTCCGGCCTACGAGGTCGAGGCGGCGGGCGGCGCCGCGGCGGCCCTGGAGCGGCTGGCGGCCGACGACTTCGCTCTTGCGCTGGTCGACGTGCGCCTGGCCGACGGCAACGGCTACGCTCTCTGCCAGGCGATTCGCCAGCGCCGGCCCGAGACCGACGTCATCCTGATCACCGGCTCGATGTCGGAGCCGGACGAAAAGCTCTACCGCTCGCTCGAGGAAGGGGCCTTCTACTTCCTCTTCAAGCCTTTCGACCGGCGGGTGCTGCTGGCGCTGGTCGAGCGCTGTCTGGAGCTGCAGCACGAGCGCGCCGCCAAGGAGCGCTACGCGCAGACGCTCGCCGCCGATCTCGAGCGGGCGCGCCGCTTCCAGCACAGCCTGCTGCCGCGGGGGCCGGTCGCCGAGTCGGGCTGGCGGGTGGAAGGGCGCCTGCAGTCGTGCGATGCGCTGGGCGGCGACCTCTTCCTCGCCCACGCCGGCCCGGACGGGCTGGTCTGCGCGGTCAGCGACGTGGTCGGCCACGGCGTCGGCGCGGCCATGTATGCCGGCATGCTGCGCTCGACCCTGGACGCGGCCCGCCGGCGGTGCGCCGAGCCCGAGGCGATGATCGGCGAGCTGCTCGACGGCATCGACTTCTTCGAGGCGGCGAAGTACGCGACGATGTTCTATGGCTTGCTGCTTCCCGAGGGCAGGCTGCGCTATGTCAGCGCCGGCCATCCGCCGGCCCTCTGGCAGAGTGGCGCCGCGGTCGAGAGGCTCGGCGCCACCGGCTACTTCCTCTCCACCGCCTTCCGCTCGGAGCCCGCCGGGGCGCGGGAGATCGAGCTCGCCGCCGGCGACCGGCTGCTGATCTATACCGACGGCGCCTCGGAGGCCCTCGACCCGGACGAGCAGGAGCTGGGACTCGAAGGGCTGGAGGAGGCGCTTCGCGACAGCCGTAAGCTCCCCGCCGCCGCCGCCCTCGACGCCCTGCTCGGACGCATCCGCACCCACTGCGGCGGCCGTCCCCTGGCCGACGACGTCACCCTGCTGCTGGTCGAGCGCTGCTGAGCGGGCCGCCTGGCCGGGCCAAAACGCCACGCCTGGCGGATCAGAATTAGTTCTCGTGGTCCAGCCGCTGCGTCTTCGTGACTTCGGATGGAGCTGGCATACTGAACGAATGAAAAAATTCAAGGACGGCGAATGGGACGTCTTCGAGGAGAAGACGAGGAAGTCTTTCGGCCGTTTCAAGGTCGATGCGTCGCGCGGGCTCCTCCAGGGTCTGTCGGGCCTCACGACCAGCTTCTCCTGGCGTGGCAATACTTGTCACATCAGGAGCCCGGGAGCAGAAGGGACGCTGACCTACGAAGCGGGTGTGGTCCAGTGCAGGGTACGGCTCTCTTGGTACCTTGTGTGGGGGGTCAGGAGCAAGATCCTCTCGGACATCGAAAACACCACGATCGACGTCTGCGGCCCGGTTGATCCAGCCAACAAGACCGTGTTCGTCGTCCACGGGCACAGCCCTGTGCACAGGAGCGAGCTCCAGGGCCTCCTGGCGGGACTCGGCCTGCAGCCGGTCGTGCTCGACGAGCAGGATGACCTGGGCATGACCATCATCGAGAAGCTCGAGTACTACGCGAAGATCTGCGCTTACGCCGTTGTGTTGATGACCGCCGATGATCTGGCGGCTGCCGCCGGCAGCGCCGCGTCGCAGGGTCGCGCACGGCAGAACGTGGTGCTGGAGCTCGGATGGTTCATGGCCTATCTGGGACGGGATCGCGTGCTGCTCTTGTATTCCGGAGAGGTCGAGATCCCTTCGGACATCCTGGGAGTCGTCTACCTGCGGTTCAAGGACAGTGTCCGCGAGGTCGAACACAAGATCCAGCAGCGGCTGCGTGGCGTCGGGATGATCGCCTGAGCCGGTTCTGATCGGTCAATCCCGCCGCCTCAGCCGCGCCAGTCGAGGATCTTGTCGACGGCGGACTGGGCGATGGGGTGGTAGTTGGGGCGCGCCTGGGTGTAGATGCGCAGGGCCATGTCCATGCCGGCGGGAGTCTTGGAGAGAGCGGTATAGAGCGGCTTGAGGAATTTGCGGCGGCCGACGCTGACCAGAAAGCGCTCGAGGGCGGGGTAGGCGGCCGAGTAATCGTGGCGGATGGCGAGCTGGAGCCAGACACAGAGGATCTCGGAGTTGCCGGAGTCGGTGAAATGGAAGGCCTGATCCAGCTCGGCGAGATCGGCGAGCTGGCCGTTGCCGGCGGCGGCGCCCGCCGCAGCGGAGCGGCTGGGGAGGTTGCGCAGGAAGCGCAGCCAGTGGTGGGTGGTCCAGCCGGCGGTGGCGAGCTGGGCGGCGGGCGCGCCGCCGGCGAAAGCAGCCAGGGCCTGGTCGACTGCGGCAAAGGCCGCGGGATGGGCGGGCCTGAGGAAGGGGGCGTCGCCGGGCAGGCCGGGGCCGTAGATCCAGGCGTCGAGGCGCAGCTTCTCGGCGAGGCCGGGGGTGGCATCGAGCAGGTGCCCGTGCAGGTAGGCGAGGAAGCGCCGGGTGTCCATCGACTGGAACGCGAAGGTGTCGAAGTAGGCGCGCAGGAAGCGGTCGAAGCGCTCGCGGCCGACGGCGGCCTCGATGGTGGTCAGGAAGAGGGCGCCCTTCTCGTAGGCGATCAGCGAGGTGCCTTCGTCGGGATCGCGGCCGGCGAGATCGAGCGCCAAGCGGGTGTCCGGGCTTTCCGGGCCGCCTCTTTCCTGGATGGCCTCGTCGAGATCCTGCCGCCCGAGGGCGGCGAGCATGTCGGCGTAGTCCTTGCCGTTGAGCGCCTCCATGATGCGGCGCTCGAAGTAAACGGTGAAGCCCTCGTTCAGCCAGAAGTCGTTCCAGGTGGCGTTGGTGACCAGGTTGCCTGACCAGGAGTGGGCCAGCTCGTGCGCGATGAGCGAGACGAGCGAGCGGTCGCCGGCCAGGATGGTCGGAGTGGCAAAGGTCAGGCGCGGGTTCTCCATGCCGCCATACGGGTAGCTCGGGGGAAGGACCAGGACGTCGTAGCGGCGCCATTTGTAGGGACCGTAGAGGCGCTCCGCGGTATCGATCATGCGCGGCGTGGGCGCGAGCTCCCAGGCGGCGCGCTCGAGGACCGTGGGCAGGGCATAGACGCCGCTCCGCTTGTCGAGGGCGCGGAAGGCGAGGTCGCCGACTGCCAGGGCCAGCAGGTAGGAGGGGATGGGCTGCGGCATGGTGAACTGATAGACGCCGTCGGCTGCCTTGCGCGACGGGTTCTCGGCGCTCATCACGGCCAGGAAGCCGGGCGGAGTGCGGACCGTCGCCTCGTAAGTCATCCGCACGGCGGGGGTGTCCTGGCAGGGGATCCAGGAGCGGGCGAGGATGGCCTCGGACTGGGTGAACAGGAACGGCATCGAGCTGGCGGCCTGGGCCGGGGTCAGCCACTGCAGGGCGGCGGCCTCGGGGCGGGTCGCGTAGTCGATCGAGACCCAGCGCGTCGCCGGGGCGATGCGGATCTCGAGCGGGCGGCCGAGAAAGGGCACCGGGTCTCCCAGCGTGAAGGTAGCTCCCGAGGAGGACGGCGCGGCGGCGGCTTCCGTCGTGCCCGCGCTGCTCGGAGCGGGAGGCGGCGCGGCCGGTTCGCCCTTGGTGCCCGGAGCGCCGCCGTCGAGGGTGACGGCGCGGATCTCGAGGTCGCGGGTGTCGAGCACGAGCCGGTCGGTGGCGGTCTTGTTCTTGAGCCGCAAGCTGGCGCGGCCGATCAGCCGGCGCTCCGTGAAGTCGACCGTGAGATCGAGCTTCAGATGCTCGACCACGACCTCGTCCGGGTGCGCGAAGGAGTGGAGGTCGCGCTCGGCGGCGGCGGTAGGGGCTGGCGGCGCGCCAGGGGTCCCGGCCGGTCTCGCTGTTGGCGTCGAGGGCGCCGCGGGGCGCGGCCCGGTGGCGCAAGCGAAGACCCACGGCGCGCAGCCGAGCAGCAGCAGCGTCAAGGGAAAACCGAGCCCTCTCATCGCACGGACACCTCGCGAGGAAGCCGGCGCCGGGCGCCAGGCTGCGGGATTATACGCGGCGGCCGGAACGAACCCGCCTCGATGATCGGGTCAGCTCATGTGACGGCCGGATTGGCGGCCGCGACCGGAGCGCCGGCGGCGGGCCGCGAGGCAGCGAAGAGGGGCGCTCCCTGGTCGAGGGCGCGGTTGACGCGCTGGACCACGGCGTAGACCTCGGGGCGGGTGAGCTTGGCGCCGGGGCCGGAGCTCTCGACCTTGTCGAGGGTCGCGTGGGCGAGATGGACCGGCAGGGCGGTGAAGGCGACCAGGCCGCGCTCGGCGCCGTGGCGCTGCAGGATGAGCACGTATTCCACGGCGCGGTCGAGGCTCTGGCGGGCGAGGACGAGGACTGCGCCGCGGTCTGCGCTCTCCGGCAGGTAGCGGCGGCCCTGGGCGGCATCGGAGGCCGAGTCCTTGAGGATGTTGACCAGCTGCAGGCCTTCGCCGAAGAGGCGCGAGCGCTCGCGCAGCGCCGGGGCGCCGGCGGCCAGGGCAGGGCGGCCGAGCAAGAAGAGCTCGGTCAGCAGCTCGCCGACGATTCCCGCGACGACGTAGCAGTAGTCGCGGAGCTCGCCGAGATTGCGCAGGCGGAGCTCGCCGCGTTCGTCGGTGCGGGCCACGAACTCGGCCATGCCGCGCGCCGTGCGCCGGGTGTGATCGCGGATCAGGCCGACGGCGGCGGGAGCCAGGGCGTTGAAATCGGCCAGGACCTGCGGCAGCTCGGCGAGCAGCTCGCGGTAGCCGGCGGTCTCGCAGGGCACCTCGGCCGCCCAGCGCCGGGCGGTCGCATCGACCTCGCCGCTGGCCAGCGTGGCGGGGACGAGGAGCAGCCGCTCGAAGGTGGCTAGCGCCTCGACGCGCAGGGCGCGCGGCCAGCTTGCGGCGTCCTCGAAGGTGTCGGCCACCCGGAACAGCAGATAGGCCAGGGTGACCTCGTGGCGGGTCGGCTCGGGCAGCAGGGGGATCGCCAGCGCGAAGGTGCGGCTGGTCGAGATCAGCAGCTGCTCGAGGTCCGGCCGCACCTCGTCGACGTCCTCGATGCCGATCGGCGAGTCCACGGCGGAAGGATACCAGCTTGACTAGGCGACTTCGGTGCCGGGCACCGGCTCGCCGCGCAGGGCGCGCTCGAGCAGGCCGGGGACGGTGCCGTTGGCGATCAGCGACGGGATGCCGCGCCGGGCCAGGGCGAGGGCGGTCTCGACGCGGTGGCGCATGCCGCCGGTCACGTCGGTGCCGGCGGCGCCGCCGATGGCGTCACGGGCATCGGCGAGAGCGGCGGCCGTGAGGCGGGAAAGGGTGCGGCCGGCGCCGTCGAGGACGCCGTCGGTGGCACCCAGCCAGAGGACGCGGCGGACTCTCACCCCCTCCTCGGCCAGCCGGCGGGCGAGGAGGTCGAAGAGGAGCTCGGTCGAGCAGATCGCCACCCCCTGCTCGCGGTCGAGCACGACGTCGCCGTAGACGACCGGCAGCAGGCCGGCGCCGAGCGCCAGCCGCAGCGGCTCGAGGCCGATGTCGACCGGCCGGCCGGCGGCCGCGACGACGCAGCTCGATGGAGCGATCGAGAACGGGTCGGCGCCGGCTGCCGCCAGCGCGGCCGTGACCAGGCGGTGGAGCGCCGCCGCCCGCTCCTGGGTATCCGAGACGCCGGCCAGCTGGGCGCGCGAGCGCAGGCCGCCCGCCAGCCCGTGGCGGTGGGCCGCGACGTGGCCGAAGGAGCCGCTGCCGTGGCCCACGATCAGAGAGCTGCCGGCGCAGGGAGCGCCGCGCACTATCTCGCCGGCCAGGCGGGCCAGGACCTCGGGGCGCGCCGTCTCCGCGGTCGCCTTGTCGGTGATCAGGCTGCCGCCGAGCTTGACCAGGAGCACTTCTCGGTCCGCCGCCCGATTGCTCGCTGTCGCCGGGCCGCTCACCCGCCGACTCTATCTAAATGACCCGGCCTTTACATTCTAGCTGCCACCGGCGGTGCCGATCCCGAGGCATGCCGCAGCTTTCGCCTGTTGCGGCACTTCCGGCAGGTCGGCCGCACGTCCGGCTTTGGACGTGCGGCACTTCCCGGAGGTCGGAAACGGCGCTTGCGATGTGGCGGTGGAGGCCTACTCGAAGCGTCGATCGGATCGCCCCCCGCAACCCCCGCGAGTCCCCTTCCCGGTTGTCGGCCGCAGCTGTCGCCTGTTGCGGCACTCCCGGCAGGTCGGAAGCCGCCGGGCCCCGACCTCCGGGAAGTGCCGCACGTCCATCACCGGACGTGCGGCCTGCCCGGCGGCGCCGGGGGGGAAGGGGACGCCCCCACCCCTGGCGCGCGAACCACTTTCGTCTTACGGGCACACCGCCAGGGCGCTCGTGTCCTGCAGCGGCAGGAAGGCGGTGTTCTGCGGGTTGACATAGGTAGCGCTCTTGAAGGTCACGGTGTCGATGACGGTGGTGGTGACCTTGACGTTGGTCAGCCCGCCGGCGAAAACCCAATACTCCTGGTTGACGCTGCAGCCGTTCAACACCTTGACCACCTCCTCGACGTTGGTGGGGCTGAAGAACCAGAAGTAGCCGGTGTCAGAGGTCAGGGAAACCGCCATTCCAGAGCCGCTCTGCCCTGCCGGCGTACGCCAGGCGGTGGTCACGGCGAAACGTGAGTTGTTGAGGCACAGGGTCGTGGGGTTGGGCGTGCAGCTGCCCGCCGTCTGCACGTTGGCCGTGCTCGTCACCTGCGCGAAGGCAGTGCCCGGTGCGTCGTCGGCGAGCGTCACCTTGACCGGAAAGATGCCGGCGCTGGCGTAGGTGTGGCTGCCGCCGACGGAAAACGACCCGTTGCCGCCCGAGATCGTGCCGAGCGAGCTCGTCGTGTCGCCCCAGTCGATGGCGGCGGCGAAGTCGTTTGCCGCGTTGCCGGTGTTGGAATCCGAGAACGTTGCCACCACGCCGGTGAATGCCTGAGACTTGGTGGCGCTGAAGGTCGTGGGTGTTCCCGCGAGCGCGTCCCCTTCCGACACCTTGGCGGTGTTGTGCGCCTGGGCGGTGGCCGTTCCCGCGTCGTCGGTCAGCGTCACGAGCACCGGGAAATTTCCCTCTTCGGAGTAAGTGTGGGCGCCGGTGACCGAGAAGCTGCCGTTACTGCCCCCGACGACGCCCGCGGTGATCGCGCCGTCGCCCCAATCGATCGTGGCGGTGAAGTCGGCGCTGACATTGGTGAGGTTGGAATCGCTGAAGGTTGCCACTGTGCCCGAGAACGACTGGCCCTCGACGGCGGAGAAGGTCGTCGCCATCGGCGTCAGAGCGTCACCCTCCGCGACCGACTCGCCATGCATCCCCGAGCCGGTGTTGGTGTCGACCTTGTCGGTCACGCTCACCGACAGCGTGACCGCTCCTTCGTCGGCGTAGGTGTGCATCCCGGAGACCACGAACGGCGGCCCGGCGACCGTGCCCGCCGTCATCGTCCCGTCGCCCCAGGTGATGGTCGCCGTCAGATCGCCCGGCAGCGCGCCGACTCGGCCGTCGGTGACGTCGGCCACGGGGCCGCTGAACGAGGTTCCCTCGCTGAACGCCAGACCGGAACGGACGGTGACGGTCACCGTCGCGGCCGCCTGGCGGGCGAAGACGAGGAGCGGAAAGGCAAACGCGAGGCAAAGGTGGAGAGTGAATCCTGGCAGTCGAGCGCGCATGGACATGGGGTCCTCCTTTCGCGTACGCCGTCATGCTTTTACAGCATACGCCGCCAAGGAGGACAGCGTCAAGTGATTTTGGAAAATAGAGGATATTGGTAAATTAACTTGAAGCGGGTTCGCGCGCCGGCCTGAGGAATGGAGGCTAGAACAGGTGCTCGGTGTCCTGCTCGGGCCCCTTGCCGACGCAGTCCTGGATGACGAAGCCGACAGCCGGGACGCTTTCCAGGCGCTCGACGACGTCGGGTTCGGAGTCGGCGTCGCAGACCACGTGGACATTGGCCCCGGCGTCGAGAGTGGCCCAGGCGGCGAGGCCTTCCTGGCGCAGCTCGCGCACCGTGCGCAGGACCGCGACGGTGCCGGGGGCCCAGTAGAAGATCGGCGGGTGCGAGGACATGGCGATGAGGTGGAGGTCGATGGCCTCCTCCTCGAGCACCGGGCCGAGCTCCGCGAGATCGCGGCGGGCGATCGCGCGGCGCACCTTGGCGAGGCGTTCGGGGAGCAGCTCCTGGCGCTGGACGGCGTATGGACTGGTGGCGGCGCGGCGGTGACCGTCCAGGGAGGAGACCGTCTTGGGGCCGAGCTCGACGACCGCGATCACGTCGCGCAGGTCCCAGTGCTCGGCGTCGAAGAGCTGGACGGCGTGGCTGCGCTCCTCGGCGTCGCCTTCCGGCCACTCGACGAACCCGCCCAGGACCGAGCGCGCCGCGGACCCGGAGCCGCTGCTGCGGGCGAGCCGTGAGAGCTCGGCGGACGGGGTGTCGTCCTTGCCCAGGACGCCGGCGATCGCCAGTGTGAGGGCGGCGAAGCCCGAGGCGGAGGACGCGAGGCCGGCGGCGCCGGGGAAGCTGTTGCGGGTGGCGACGCGAAAGTGCTCTTCAACGCCTGCCCAGCGGCGCAGGCGGCCGAGGTGGTCGCGCACCCGCCGCACGAACTCGGGCTCGGGCGGAGTGAAGCCGCCGTGCGGCTCGGCGAGCCAGATCTCGTCGCGGCCGCCGTCGATGATCTCGGCGGTGCACTGGGTGACGCAGCGCTCGAGGGTCATGGAGATCGAGTGGTTGAGCGGCAGGGCACGGTCGAGGTCGCGAGCCCCCCAGTACTTGATGAAGGCGATGTTGGCAGGCGCGGAGACGGTCGTCTTAGTCATGGTGGCGTTCACTCCGGAAGCCGGCGGCTCCGAGCTCGACGGGATAGAACGGCAGCGGGCGCAGGAAATCCCAGCCCGCAATCTGCCCTGGATCAGGATGATAGACCAGGAGCGAGCCGGCGCCAGGGCCCGCCAGCGAGCCGGCTCCGGAGACCTTGGCGGCCCCCCCGGCCGCCTCGACGAGCCGCACCAGATCGCGGACTGGCTGCGGGATGACGCCCAGCCGCTCCATGCAAGACTGGTACTCGCGCAGCAGCTCGACGATTGGATCGGGCAGATCGGGAAGATCGGGCTGCGGCGTCCGGGCGGGCGGCGCCGGCTCGCCGCCCTCGATCTCCGCTCGCAGGGCGTGGGCGGCAGCCGCCATGCGGTCGAAGACCCGCTCGTGACCGGCGGGGTCGCGGTCGTGCCGGGCGCGCACCGCTGCGACGACGGCGCCGGTCGGTTCGGCAGGTGTGCCGGTGTGGTAGACGCGCAGCCGGCCGAGAAGATCCGCACCCGCCGCGGAGGGCGCGACCCGCGCGCAGGCCAGCGCGCCGCCTGGCCGGCGCTCCGCCCAGAGCAACCCGCCGTGCAGCACGGTGGCGGTGTCGATCCCGGAGGGCAGGCCATGCTGGCGCCGCTCCGCCTCGAGGGCAAGGCTCTCGATGCGGGCGGCGTCGCCGTCGCTGAGCGGCGCGCGGAGGCCGTCCGGCCCATCCGGCCCGGGCCGGCGCCCGGCCCGACGCCAGATGAAATAGCCGCCGATCACCGCCACCGCCGCCGCCGCCGAGCTGCCGAAGCCGGAGCCGATCGGCAGGCTGGAGTCGAGCCGCAGGCGGAGGTCGGGTGGGGCGCCTGGCTCCGCCAGCGCGGCGGCGGCCTCGCCGAGCGCGACCTTGACCAGGTGGGCGGGGTCGCCGCCGCGCAGGCGGCTGAAGCCCTCGGGATCGGGATGCGCGGCGTACTCAACCCAGCTCTGGCGCGCTTGCAGGGCGTAGGCGAGAACTTCGTCCCAGTTCACCGTGGCCAGGTAGCCGCGGGCCGCCGCGGAGCGGAGCTCGGCGAGCGGCCCGGGGCGGCCTGCCCCCGGCGCCGGGGAATCCGAGGGATCGAACAGATCAGATAGATCGAGCTCGACCCCGCCAGCCCGGCGCCCGGCAGAGAAGATGGCGCGCAGCCGCAGGTCGACGGCGGCGACCAGGGCAGGGCGCCCATAGACCGCCGCATGATCGCCCATCAGGATGAGCTTGCCGGGGGTCGAAACCGCGACCGTCGCCGGCGCTGCGCTGCCGGGTTGTCGGACGGCCGGAGGCGGCAAGGAATCGCGCGGGCTCAGGTCAGGAGCGTCGCCGAGGGTTCGATCGCGTTGCCGCGCCCCAGCTTCTCGTGCGCCCGGGCCAGGTCTTGCGAGGTGAAGGCGGCCATCAGCGACAGCTCGCCGGCCAGCACGATCGCGCCGAGGATCTCCGCCAGCCGCATGGTGGCGTCGCCGCGCCGCTCGGGATCGGGGTTGACGCCGAGGACCGCCAGCGCCTCGCGCTGGGTGTCGAGCGCGGTGCCGCCGCCGATGGTGCCGAGCGGCACGTCGGGCATGAAGATCGAGGCGAAGACGCCGTCGGCGCCGCGCGCTTCGATGCAGGTGACGCCGAGCGAGCCCTCGACCACATGGGCGGGGTCCTGCCCGGTGGCGATGAAGAACGCCGCCAGGACGTTCGCATAGTGGGCGTTGAAGCCGAGCGAGCCGGCGGCGATCGAGCCCAGCATGTTCTTGCGGTACTGCACCTCGACGAGATCGCGGGCGTTGGTCCGCAGGTTGTGGTGCAGGATCGGCGCCTCGAGCAAGACCTCGGCGTAGATGCGTTTGCCGCGCCCCTCCTGGAAGTTGATGGCTGCCGGCTTCTTGTCGACGCAGTAGTTGCCCGACAGGCCGATGCAGGCGACGCCGGTCGCGGGCTCGATCAGGTCGGTCACCACCCGGTCGCAGGCGATCGTCGCCATGTTCATGCCCATGGCGTCGCCGGAGTCGAAGCGGAAGCGCAGGAAGACGGTGGTGCCGAAGGCGAAGGGGCGGACCTCGAGCAGCTTCAGATGGCTGCTGGTGGCCTCGGTCACCCGGCACAGCTCGTCGTGGTGCTCGCGGATCCAGCGCAGGAAGGCCTGCGTTTGCACGATCCCGGAGGTCCTGAACACCGGCGCGCGGGTCATGCCCACGTCTTCGACCCGCACCACGGCGCCGCCCGCCTCGCGGATCGCCGTGCAGCCGCGGTTGGTCGAGGCGACGAGCGCCGCCTCGGTGGTGGCGAGCGGGACGTAAACTTCGCCGTCGATGTGGTTGCCGCGCACCCGCAGCGGACCGCAGATGCCCATCGGGATCTGTGCCACGCCGATGAAGTTCTCGCAGTTGCGATGCGAGGCCCGGCGCACGTCGAGCGAATGGTGGGCGATATTGTCGAGCGGCGTCCGCGTCATCTCCTCGAGCGCCCGGCGGCGGATGGCCGCGGCATCCTCGGGAGCCAGATCCCGGGGCAGCTCGTGGAAGCGGCGCTCGCCGGTGATCAGAGAGCGGACGAGCTCGGCTCGCGTCAGCGCAACCGTCACGACTGGATTGGTGGCATTGGTCATTTCACGACCCTTTGCGAAGGTTGACATGGCGCAGCTCCGCGACCGTCTTGACCCCCAGACAGAACATCGAGATCTTGAGCTCCTGCACGATCTTCTCCACTTTCTCGACCACCCTGTCCGGCGACTCGTTGGCCGCCTGCAGAAAAGGGAACGCCATCCCGACCAGATCGGCGCCCAGCGCGAACGCCTTGGCGGCGTCGATGCCATTGCGCACGCCGCCGCTCGCGATCACCGTCAAGCCGCCGACCGCCCGCAGCTCCTGAATGGAGAGGGGCGTCGGAATCCCCCACCCGGCGAAGACCTCGCCGAGCTCGAGATCGCCGGCGCGCTCGCCCTCGATTCTCGCCCAACTGGTGCCGCCAACGCCCGCGGTGTCAAGGATGCGAATCCCTTGCCCAGCCAGGGTGCGGGCAGTCGCAGCCGAGAGGCCGCAACCGATCTCCTTGGCAATGACCGGCACCGGCAGCTCGCGCGCGATAGCACCCATCTTCGGCAGCAATCCAGCGAAATTTCGCTGCCCTTCGGGCTGAATCGCTTCTTGCAGCGGGTTGAGATGCAGGACCAGCGCGTCGGCCCCAATCATCTCCACCGCCCGCAAGCACTCCGGGAGTCCGACCCCGTAGTTGAGCTGCACCGCACCCAGGTTCGCCAGCAGAGGGACCGATGGAGCGACCCCGCGGATCTGAAAGGTATCAGCTTTCGCCGGATCTTCCAACGCCTTGCGCTGCGAACCCACCCCGACCGCGATGCGAGTCCGTTCGGCCCCGGCGGCCAGGTTGCGGTTGATCCTCCCGGCCGCCTCGGTGCCGCCGGTCATGCACGAGATCAGCAGCGGCGCCGCCAGGCGCCGGCCGAGGAACTCGACCGAGACGTCGATCGAGGCGAAGTCGATCTCGGGCAGCGCTTCGTGACCGAAGTAGTAGTCGTCAAAGAAGTTGGCACCGAGTTGCATGCGCCGCTCGAGGGCCAGGCTGAGGTGCTCGGCCTTGCGGTCGCGGGGGCCGCCCGAATCGGCCGGGCCGTCGGTCTCTCGGGTGTGCGAGCGGAGATCGGAGGCGCTCATTGCTCGCGCCCCCACAGGTCGTCGAGGAGGCCGGCCAGGAAGAGCTGTCCCTCGGCCCGCGCAGCGGCTGCGGCGGGTGCGCCGGCGTGCGGGGCGTTCGGAGCATGAGGTGCGCGCCCGCCCGCGAGGGGAGGGCTGGCGAGGGGCGGGGAGGTGAGGTCGGCGGTGATCTCGGTGATCTGGGTGATCTGGATGATCTGGGTGATCTGAGCGAGGGCGGCGCGCGCGGTGCGCAGGCGCTCGGCGACCATGTCGGTGACCGCGTGGCGCGCTCCGGTCCGCTCCATGATCGCCCGCACGCGAACGACCTCCGAAGAGGACAGGGCATGGTTGCCGAGCGCGGCCTCGATCGTGTTTCGTTCGGCGGGGGTGGCGGCGGCGAGCGCGTGGTGGACCAGGAAGGTGAACTTGCCCTCCTGGAGGTCGGCACCCACCGGCTTGCCCACCGTACCGGCGTCGCCAAATATCCCCAGCAGGTCGTCCTGGAGCTGGAAGGCCTCGCCGACCGCGACACCGTAGCGCGACAGCGCGGCGAGCAGCGGCGGCTGCGCCCCAGCCAGCAGCGCGCCGAGCTGAATGGGGCGTTCGGCGGTGTAGCGGCCTGATTTGAGGCGCAGCACGCGCAGCAGCAGGCGCTCGCGTTGTTGCCGCTCGGGATCGGAGCCGGCGGCTGCGCCGGCGGCCGCCGAGTCATCGCCGGCGGGGCTCGCCATGCCGCGGCGTTGCGCGACCAGCAGCTCGAGGTACTGGCCGCCGATAACTTCTTCGCACATGGCCGAGAAACAGGCGGTCAGCGCGGCGGCGTTCGGTGCGCCTGGCGGGAGGCTGGTGAAAAGCTCGACGGCGTAAGTGTGGGCGAGATCGCCGAGCAGGATCGCGACCGACCGGCCGAAGTCGTCGGCGTCGCCCTGGAAGCCGCGCTCGCGGTGCGCGTCGCTGAAGCGCACATGCGCGGCCGGCTGACCGCGCCGCAGCTCGGCGTGGTCCATGATGTCGTCGTGAATCAGCAGGTAGGTGTGGAGGAACTCGGTGGCCAGCGCCAGCGGGAGCGCCTGCGCATCCGTCCGGCCGCCGCACGCGCGGTTGGTGAAATAGACGAGCGCGGGGCGCAACCGCTTGCCTCCCTGGATCATCAGCCCTGCGAGCGCGCCGATCAGGTCGGCCGCCTCATCGACCCCGGCGGCGGCGGCGGCGGCGCGTTTGGCGGCCAGCCACGCCGTCAGCTCGCGCTCCAGGCGGCCGCGGAAGGCCTCGAGAAGGCTCGCGAACCCGGCAGGAGCCCCCTGCGAGAGGATCACCGGCGGCGCCGTGGTCGACGTTGCCATAGGCCGTCTAAGGCGGGCGGCCGGCGCCGGCCAGGGAGGAGCTGGGGTTGGCTGATCAAGGGGTCCGGGCGTCCGGGACGAGGTCGTGGTTTCGACTGCGGCGGACCCGGCGGAGGTCCGCGGGAGCAAGTTTATCTGAAATCGAGCAAGGGCCGGGAGCGCGGGGATTAATTGGGCGCGCGGGTCCTGACCTGCGGGGAATGCCGCGCGTCCATCACCGGACGGGCGGCCTACCCGCGCTAGACGAAATTGGTCTGTGCGCCAGGGGAGGGGGCGTCCCCGACCTCCGGGGAGTGCCGGTCTGGCCACCCTGGCCAGCCGGCCTTCCCCCCCGGCGCCGCCGGGCAGGCCGCACGTCCGGTGATGGACGTGCGGCACTTCCCGGAGGTCGGGACCCGGCGGCTTCCGATAACCGGGAAGGGGACTCGCGGGGGTTGCGGGGGGCGATCCGATCGATGCTTCGAGTAGGCCTCCACCGCCACATCGCAGCGGCCGTTTCCGACCTGCCGGAAGTGCCGCAACAGGCGAAAGCTGCGGCATCCCTCGGGATCGGCACCGCCGGTGGGGACTAGAATCTACCCGGAGGACGATGCCTTGAGTTACGAGCTGTTTCACGTCGATGCCTTCACCGAGCACGCGTTTGCGGGCAATCCGGCCGCGGTCTGTTTCTGTCCCGAGGCGCGCGGGGCGGAGTGGATGGCCAAGGTGGCACGCGAGATGAACCTGTCCGAGACCGCCTTTCTGACGCCGCGCGAGGATGGGTTCGCGCTGCGCTGGTTCACGCCGGCGATCGAGGTCCCGCTGTGCGGGCATGCCACGCTGGCCAGTGCTCACGTGCTGTGGGAAACCGGGCGGCTGGCGGCTGGCGAGGTGGCGCGCTTCCATACCGCGAGCGGGCTGCTCACTGCGGAGCGGCGCGGCGACTGGATCGAGATGGATTTCCCGGCGATGCCGCCGGTCGAGGTGCCGAGCGCGCCGCCGCTGCTGCTGCAGGCGATCGGCGCGCCGGCCCGCTTCATCGGCCGGAAGCAGGGGGACTATTTCGTGGAGCTCGAGTCCGAGGCGGCGGTCCGTGCGCTGGCGCCCGATCTCGCCCAGCTCCTGGCGGTGCCGGCGCGCGCCGCCATCGTCACCGCGCGCGCCGAGCCGGGTCCCTACGACTTCGTGTCGCGCTTCTTTGCGCCGGGGGCCGGCGTGAACGAAGACCCTGTCACCGGCGCGGCCCACTGCGTCCTCGCTCCCTACTGGGGAGCGCTGCTCGGTAAGGAGGAGATGGTGGCCTACCAGGCGTCGCCGCGCGGCGGCGTGGTCCGGGTCCGCCTGGTCGGGGAGAGGGTGAAGCTGATCGGGCAGGCGGTCACCGTCCTGGCGGGACGGCTCCTCGTTTAGATTGACGGATCCCTCCGTCCCGGCGCTGCCTGCGAAGGGAGGGAGGAGAGTGGAAGATCGCCACCCGACCTCGGTCCGCTCGCTGGAGGGTGGGTGAGGCAAGACACTCTCTGGAGTCCCGGTAGGGCTCGCGGACCGCGGTCGGGTGGCGATCTTCCGCGCTCCTCTCACCGGTGGGCCGATTCCTCCTCCCACCCTCTTGGAGTTGTGTGCTTTGGAGTTGCGGCCGGAAGGGCGGCGGCGGTTGATTCTCAGTCCCGCAGGAAGTCGCGCGGGTGAAGCACCAGAAGGCCGCCGATCCGCTTGCCCCGGACGAGATCGAAGAAGGCATCAGGAGCCTTGCCCAGGTCATCGCCGCCGTCGTCAAGTGAGCGGCGTGAGCGGTGCTGCGGCGCTCATTTGGAGCTCATCCTCGGATCGCCCCGGAGGCGCGGCGACGCGCGCCGTCCCGTCAGGTCTGAAGTCAGATCGACGCCGGCGGGGTCGGGTGAGGCGGCGCTCGTGCGACGGGATGAGCCAGGGCTCGTGCGGCTCCCAGAGGAGGGCCGAGCGACCGATCCGGCCGATGAAGGAGAGGACGGCTCGGGCAGCGGAGGCAGAAGACTCACCAGGACGTCGTGCCAGTAGTGGATCAGGCCCTGAAAGGCCGCGAGCATCTGCTCGAGCGCCCGCTCCTCCTCAGGCGCCAGGCGCCTGACACCGGTCGCGGAGCCGTCACGCAGCTCGCTCGCCGGTCCGCCGGCGCTCGCCGCGAGGGAGGACGACTCGGACCGCCAGGGATTGTCGGGTGCAGCGGGTGCAGCGGGTGCAGCGGGACCGGTTGACCCGTACCAGGGCCGCTCCTCCGCGATCATCCCGGTCATGCCGGGCAGCTGGCGGTCAGAGAGACCGGCGGGCCGCCGCTCGTGCCAGCCGCGGAGCCACTCGGGCCGGCCATTGACGATCTGCAGCGCGTTGTGCAGGTCGTTGAGGTCGCAGGCCAGCGTTGCGAGAAGCTTGTCGAGAGTCTCGAGAGAGGGGCGCTGCCTGCCGGTCTCGTAGGCCGAGAGCATGCCCTTGGTGATTCCGGCCGCATCGGCGAGCTGATACTGCTTGCGCGATTGCCGCTCGCGCAGCCAGCGCAGCGCCTGGCCGAGGCCTGACAGCAGCGACGGAGCGGCAGGGTGGGGACGGTTGGATGTCGACACGGCGATTCTCCTGAACCGGTACCGGTCGGAGCTGGCGGTCGCCTAGTTCTGTGCGAGCGGCGGTCTCCAGCGCGAATGAGAGAATTGTAGGCGTAAACAAGGCGTAAGTCAAGCCGCTGCCGGGAGGGGCCGGATCTGCCGGCCTGCCCGGCGGCGCCGGGGGGGAAGGGGACGCCCCCCCCCCGGCGCACGGACCAATTTCGTCTTTAGGCGCGCGCCGGGGGAAGGGCGGACCTGACGCGGGTTAACATGCTGCGGGAGCCGCGAGGACGTCAGCGATGCCGAGCAAGCGCTACCTGATCAACGAGATTTTCTACAGCCTGCAGGGGGAGGGAGTGCGCGCCGGAACGCCGAACCTTTTCTTGCGCTTTGCGCGCTGCAACCTTGCCTGCACGGTCGAAACTCACGGTTTTGATTGCGATACGGAGTTCGAGTCGGGGCGTCGCCTGAGCGCCTGCGAAATCGTCGCCGAGGGGCGCGCCCTCTCGGCAAGCTGCGGCTGGATGGTCTTGACCGGCGGCGAGCCTGGCCTGCAGCTGGATGGCGAGCTGATCGAGGCGTTGCACGAAGCCGGCCTCGAGCTGGCGATCGAGACCAACGGCAGCGTCGAGCTGCCGGACGGTCTCGACTGGATCACCGTCAGCCCCAAGGTGGCTGAGCACGCGATCCGGCAGCGCCATGGCGACGAGGTCAAGTACGTCCGCGGCTACGGCCAGGGGGTGCCGCGCACGGTGGTCAAGGCCGATCACTACCTGCTGTCGCCCGCCTTCGACGGCGACGAGCTCGACCCCCGCACCCTCGACTGGTGCATCCGCCTCTGCAAGGAGAACCCCCCCTGGCGGCTGTCGGTGCAGCAGCACAAGCTGTGGCGCGTGCGCTAGCCGAGCGTGCAGGCGCTCAGGGGAGCAGTAGGGCGCCGGCGCGGCCGGATTGCCAGGCGTAGGCGGCGAGAACGCGCTGGGCAGCGGTGCGGGCGCTGCCGCGGCGGGTGAGCATGAGCACGGCGCCGCCGAAGCCGCCGCCGGTCAGGCGGGCGCCGACGACCGTCTCCTCGCGCCGGGCGAGCGCGACCAGAAGGTCGATCTCCGGCGTCGAGACCGCGAAGTCCTCGGCTAGTGAGCGGTGCGAGGCCGCGAGCAGCCGTTCCAGCTGCGGCAGGTCGCCGACTCCCTGGACATAGTCGAACCAGCCGCGCCCGCGGCTCTCGGCGCCGAGCCGGACCTGTTCGATCCCGCCGCCTTCGCTGCTGGCGACGTTGGCGCTCCACGCCCGCACCAGATCGTCGTCGCGTGCCGCGATCTCGATCCGCGTGCGCCGCGGGATGGCGAGCGGCAAGACGTAGCCGCCGCTGGTGTCGGTGTGCTCGCCGATCAAGTTGACGCGGCCTGGCGCCTCGGCGGCGCAATCCGGTTGGCGCCCGAAGAGGGCGGAGAAGTCGGGCGGAGTGGTGACAGAGTCCTGCAAGGATGGTCGTCAAATCCGGGCCGTGCCGGCGGTCGGCCCGGGAAGCGCCTCAGGGGGAGGGGGCGAGGATCGCCAGCACCAGCAGGCGCTCGTCGCTTGTGTTGCGGATGCCGTGCGGCACCTCGGCAGGGGCGATCAACATCGTTCCCGCCGCCATCGGCAGCTGCCGTCCCTCGAGCAGGAAGACGCCGCGACCGGCAAGCACGTGGTAGACCTTGTCCATGCCGGCATGCGCGTGCAGCCGGTGCTCCTGGCCAGGCTCGAAGGCATTGAGGCCCACCAGCACCCGCTCGGATTGGAAGAGCGTGCTCTTGCCCATCTTGGCGTCGTCGTACACCGCATGGTCTGCTGGGCGAATCGCGGCGGGATGCTCCATCGCTGCTCCTCCAGGTGAGCGCCTTCGTGCGAGCCTCCCTACTCTATCGTGAGATGCCGCGTCTGGCTCGCGCGCCGGCGGCGGTGAGGCGGTGAGGGAGCGCTGGAGGGATAAGATGCGCCGGCAGATCGAGGTTCTGGAGGAGGAGCGGTCATGGCGACGACGACGACTCGGTTGCGCGGCGCGAGGAGACTATCCCGCCTCGTTCTCCTGCCGCTGCAGCCGCTGGTGCTGCTTCTCCCGCTGGCGCTGGCGGCGCTGCTGCTGGCGCCGGCGGTAGCTGAGGCCGGCGGAGGGGGCGCAGAGGGGGCGGGGAACGCAAAGAGTGCTGTCGGCGCGGCGGGCATGGCGGATGCGGCAGGCGCGCGCGGGGCGGCGGCCTGGGAGCCGCCGGAGGCGCCGTTGATCGATCGTGCCCGCCGCCTGCTGCGCGAGGTGCCCCTGATCGACGGCCACAACGACCTTCCCTGGCAGCTTCGCCAGCGGGTCCACAACCAGCTCGCCAAGCTGGACCTGGCGCGCGACTGCAGCGGGCTCGCTCCGCCGCTGCACACCGACATTCCGCGTCTGCGCCGGGGCGCCGTGGGCGGCCAGTTCTGGTCGGTCTACGTGCCCATCGATCTGGCGGGAGCCGCGGCCGTGCAGGCGGTCTTCGAGCAGATCGACGACGTGCACCGCCTGGTCGAGCTCTACCCCGAGACGTTCGAGATGGCGGCTACCGCCGACGACGTTGTGCGCATCCATCGCGCGGGGCGCATCGCCTCGCTGATCGGAGTCGAGGGAGGACACTCGATCGGCGGCTCCCTGGGCGTTCTGCGCGAGCTCTACCGCGCCGGCGCGCGCTACATGACGCTCACTCACTCGAAGAACGACGAGTGGGCCGACTCGGCCACCGACGAGCCGCGCCATGGCGGTCTCACCCGCTTCGGCGAGGAAGTGGTGCGGGAGATGAACCGGCTGGGCATGCTGATCGACCTGTCCCACGTCTCGCCGCAGACCATGAAGGCGGCGCTGGAGGTGTCGACGGCGCCGGTCATCTTCTCGCACTCTTCCGCGCGCGCCCTGGACGACCACCCGCGCAACGTGCCCGACGAGATCCTCTCGCGGTTACACGGCGTTGGCGGCGTCGGCGGCGTCGTGATGGTGAGCTTCGTGCCCGATTTCACCTCCGCGGCGGTGCGCTTGAGCGCCGCCGACCTCGAGGCGGAGCAGGCGCGCGAGCGGGCGCTCTTCCCCGAGGACCCCGAGCGGGTGAAGCGCGAGACCGAGACCTGGAGGAAGGCCCATCCCACGCCCCGCGCCACGCTGGCGCAAGTGGCCGATCACATCGACCACGTGCGGCAGGTGGCGGGAATCGATCACGTCGGTCTCGGCTCGGACTTCGACGGCATCACCTCGACGCCCGAGGGTCTTTCGTCGGTGGCCGACTATCCGGTGCTCATCGCCGAGCTGCTGCGCCGCGGCTACACCGACGAAGAGGTCAAGAAGGTGGCCGGCGGCAATCTGTTGCGGGTGCTGCGCGAAGCCGAGCAGGTGGCGGCGAAGCTGCGCCGCGAGCGCCCCGCCTCCGACGCGCGCATCGAGGAGCTGGACGCCCCCGCCGCCGCGCCCGCCGCGCCGAAGCGCCCATAGCCGCGGTGATTCTGCCGCTTCCACGGGCCGCCAGGGCGCGGATACACGCCGGGTTCCGGCCAGCTCTCTATCCGGATAACCGCTCCCGGAAAAAGCGCTAACGCTAACCGCCGCCGTGCGCGGTGAACAGATGCCGCTCCCGGCCGCTGTCGAGGTCGAACCTGACGAGGCCGTTGCGGTCGCGGAAGAGGTGGCTGGCGAAGCTCCAGGAGAGCGGCGCGGTGAGGGCTTGAACGGGGATGTTGAGCGGTGCGAGACGAGGGGGAAGAAGCAGGGAGCGGCCGGTGCTGAGATCGAGGGCATGGAGCTCGTGTTGCGCCACCGGACCCGGGGCACCGCCGCCCCTTACCAGCGAGACGAGCAGCCGTTCGCCGGCCGGCTGGCGGTCGATCCAGACACCGCGCGCATCGGGGAAGGTGAAGCGCCGGCGGGGCTCTCGCTCCACGCCGTCGCGGTCGAGCAGGCGCAGCTCGCGGCCGGCGCCGCGCACCACCTCGACGATGCGGCCATCGGCGAGGAAGACGGCGTGCGCCGCCGCCGGCAGACGAGCGAGCGCGCGTCCGCTCCGCGCGTCGTAGAGCAGCAGCTCGCCGTAGCCGATCCGGCGAGCGCCGTCTGCCGCCTGCCCGAGGTCGTCGAGGTCGTCGAGCGGGCCCGGCTCGCGCGCCAGGATGCGCTCGCCGTCGGCGCTGACTTCCCACGACCGCGGCCGCAGGGGCGCGATGCTGATCACCTGCCGCAAGCGGGGAGCGGCGACGTCGAGCTCGTAGACCGTGAGCCGCTCCACCGGTGACGCGAACCTGCGCGGCCGGGCCGTTGGCGCCGAGGCCCTCTCGACCGGCGACGCGTCGTCGCCCGCCGCCGGAGCGTGCCGGCGGGCGAAAAGCGGCGCCGCGGCCTTCCGCGGACCAAGCTTTCTCGCCTTCCCGGTGGCGTCGTCGACCCTTCTGGAGACACCCTCCAAGCTGAGCGTGGGGCCCTCCTGCCCCGGCGGCTCCGGTGGCTCCGGCGACCCCAGGCGGTTGCCGTCCGGTGCCGAGTCGGCGCTCAGCATCTCCGCCCGATAGAGCTGCAGCCGGCCGGGCGCGACGAAGCGCAGCTCCTCGAAGGCCTCACCGGCAGGCAACGGCGTCGAGGCCAGCAGGCGGCCGTCGTCGATCTCGGTCACGGTGAGCCGGTAGCGGTGGTCTTCGAGCATGGCGATCAGGCTGCCGGCGGCCGAGAGGGCTGCCATCCGCGGCTGCCAACCGACGACGACCGGCGAGCGGACGGGCCTGGCGCCCGGATGGACGAGGTCGAGCGTGAGCAGCTCGAGCGGCGAGGAGCGCGGGTCACCTTGCGGCTCGAGCCAGGCGACGCGGCCGCCGCCGCCGGCGAAGAGCGGTGGAGCCGCCGCCGGGGGCATGAAGCCGCCGGCGGCGCGGGTCCTGACGTAGGCGCCCGAGCGCGTGTCGATCAGGAACAGGGAGCGGAAGCCGCCCCGGTGCGCTGCGGTGCCGTAGGCGGCAATCCAGCTCTCGCCGGGGCTGGCGGCAGCGACGTTGAACGATTGCAAGTCGGCCGGCGAGATCTCGACCATCCAGCGGGCGAAGCCGGCGCCGGCAATGGCGGCCGGGACGAGGCTTGCCCACAGCACCAGCGCCTGGATGCGATGGGCGCGCCGGAGGTCGCTGCGGCCTGCGATCACCTCGGCGCCGCTGGTGGCAAGCAGCAGCAGCAGCAATGCACTTGCCAGCGGCATCGCCAGGGGCGCGAGGTAGGGCAGCGCTCCCTCGAAGGCGAGCCGCCGCCAGCTCGCCCAGGCCAGGGCGGCCACCGCCATGGCGCCGGCGAGATCGAGAGCGAGCCAGGAGGAGCGAGAGCGCGCCGTGACCGCGGTCACGTGCGCCACGAGCAGCAAGAAGAGCGCCCCGGCCACCACGGCTGGCAACTGCACCGCCAGTTCCGGGAGCTGTGGCGGAAATGGCCCGGAGCCATGCGTAATGCGGTCGATCAGCCACACCGGCAGCGGGACCAGGATCGCGGCGCCACAAGCCAGGAGCAGCGCCGCTCCGATCTTGCCTAGCCAGATCGCCCAGCCCGCGAGCGGGCGGGAGAAATAGAAGCCGAGCCGGCGCTCTGCAAGGTCGCCGGCAATCACCGAGCCGCCCAGGAAAAGGGCCAACACGGCGCAGACGATGAGGCTCAGGCCGACCGCCGCCTCGTGCCGCGCCAGCGCCGCATCTCCGCCCGCCATTCCCGGCAGCGCCGGCGCCGCCAGGGGCAGCAGGCCGAGCAGAAGAGCGGCGGCGAGCAGCAGGCGCCGCTCCTCGATCTCGCGCGCCAGGACCGCCAGCAGACCGCTCATGACCGCTCCTTCCGCGCCGCGGCGGCCGGCTGGGCCGGGCCCGCCGCCGCCGCTTCGCCGCCGGGCGCCGGTGTGCCGACCAGGGCGAGGAAGATCTCTTCGAGGGATAGGGCGGCGGCCTGGGCGCGCCCGCCGCCGGGGTTCCCGCGCAGGCGGGCAAAGCGCTCTTCGTCATACCCCGCGACGACCGTCTCGACCCCCCAGCCGCGAGCGATCCGGCGCACCGGTCGCAGCTCGGAGAGGGCGGTCTCCTCGGCCTCGGTGATCCTTTCCTTCGCCGTCGCTGCCGCCACGCCGCCAAGCGGCAGGCTGATCCGCCGGAAGCGCGCCTTCAAGGTCTCGAGCTCCTCATCGAGCAGCAGCCGGCCCCGCGCGAGGATGCCGACGCGCAGAGCGATGCCTTCGACCGCCGCCAGGTCGTGGGTGGTCAGGAACACGGTCGTGCCGCGGTCGGCGAGGTCGCCGATCAGCTCCTCGAAGACCGCGCGCCGCGCCAGGGCGTCGAGGCCGAGGGTCGGGTCGTCGAGGATCAGCAGGCGTGGCGCGCTGGCCAGCGCTAGGGCCAGCGCCACCTGCCCTTTCTGACCCTTGGAGAGCTGGCCGAAAGGGACGTCGGCCGGGACCTCGAAGCGGCGCAGCCGCTCCTTGAACTCGGTCATGTTCCAGCGCGGGAAGAGCCGAGCGGAGAAGCGCGCCAGACCGCTCGCCGTCGCCGCGGGCGGCGCATTGGGCTCTTCGGGGACGACGCCGACCTCGCGCAGCAGCCTGGCGCGGTGGCGCCAGACGTCGCGCCCGAAGAGCAGGGCCCGGCCGGCGGCCGGCCGCTGCTCGCCGAGCAGGCAGCGCACGAGGGACGACTTGCCCGCGCCGTTGCGGCCGAGCAGGGCATAGACGGTTCCCGCCGCGACTGTGAGCGAGACGTCGGCAAGGGCGGTCTTACGACCGTAGGTGACGCTCAGCGCCTCGGCCGCCAGAGGCGGCGAGCCGGCGGCGGGCTGGGCCGAGGGGCCGCGCCCAGCGGGGGCGTCCGCCAGTGTTTGCGGCGCGGCAGTGTCCCGTCCCGGCTGCGGCGACTGGGCCGGCGGGATCGATGCGGCGGCGGTGGGCTGAGTCATGCCTCTCCTTGTCCGGCATCCGGATCGCGGGCGTCGGTGCCGGCCAGCTCCCGCCACGCCTCGGCGAGGCCGCGATGGGTCTCTTCGGCGTCCGCCCCCAGCGTCAACCCCAGGCTGGCGAGGCGCAGGGCCCCCTCGTGCAGCCGGCGGCGGCGGTCGGCGTCCGAGAGGGCCGGCGGCTGCTCGGCAACGTAGGTGCCATCGCCGCGGCGTACGGCCAGGATTCCGCCGTCGGTGAGCCGCTGGTAGGCCTTCGAGACGGTGGCCGGGTTGACCCGCAGATCGCGCGCCAGATCGCGCACCGACGGAACCGGGGCGGCGGCGGCGAGCGCTCCGCTGGCCACCAGGTGGCGCACCGCCTCCTCGATCTGGCGCCAGATCGGCCGCGGATCGGAGGGGTCGATGCGCAGCGCGGGGAGCATGGGTTGGGCTCTGGATTGTGCTTCGGCTGCCCCGGACGACAGCCCCAGAAGTGTATTAGCAGAGTAATACAGTAATGCACCCTCTGTCAAGGGAGCGCCGCCCGGGGGGACGCCCCCCCACTGGCGCATGGACCAATTCGTCTAGCGGTCTACGAACAGGCTTGCCGGCCGAGGCTGGCCGCGAGGGCGGCGCAGGCGTCGACCTGGTCGACGGAGGGGGTCGGGTCGCCGGCCGCAATGGGGATCGGCCGGGCGGTCTTGTGGAAGAGGGCGCCGAGCTGGGCCGGGGAAAGGTGGGGCTCGCGCTCGAGCAGCAGAGCGGCGATGCCCGAGACCTGGGCGGCGGCAAACGAGGCGCCGGAAAAGAAATCGTAGTGGCCGTGGGGGACCGTGGTGAGGATATCGACTCCGGGCGCGGCGAGGGTGCCTGAGTCGACTTTACGGGTGGGAAAACGGAGGCCGCCCTGGATGTCGTCGCTGCCAGCCACCTGGATCACCCCGGGTAGGGTCGCCGGGAACGAGCGCGCCGCGTCCGGGCCGACCGCCGCGACCACCACGATGCCGTGGGCCATGGCGGCGGCGAGCAGCTTGGCGAGCAGTGGATCGGAGGGGCCGGAAAGGCTGAAGTTGAGGATCTGCGCCCCTTGGGCGATGGCGAAGTCGATCGCCTTGGCCAGCGTGTAGCTGTCGCAGATCGCCTCGCGCGCCCCGGCCCGCTCCTGCCAGCACGCCTTGAGCGCGAAGATCTCGACCTGCGGCGCCACGCCGACCAGGCCGAGCTGGACGTTGGCGGCGGCCGCGATCACTCCGGCGACGGCGGTGCCGTGGATATCGCTGGTGAAGCTCTTTTCGCCGCGATCGACGAAGTTGTGGACTTTTACGATGCGGCCCCGCAGGTCGGGGTGGCCGAGGTCGATGCCGGTATCGACGATCGCCAGGCGAACGCCTTTGCCGGTCGACCAGCGGTGGGCCTGCTCGAGATGAAGTACCCGCGCGCTGTGCTGCAGCGGGATGGAGGCGTCGTCGCTGCGTGCGCCGAGAGTATCGAAGCGCTGGACCAGCTGCACGAGCTCGACGCGCGGGTCGGAAGCCAGCCGGCGCAGCAGCATCTCGACCGGCCGGTCGGGCGGCGGCTCGAAGACGATGCAGCGCTCGCCCAGCGATTGCAGCGACCAGGAAACGAGCGCGCGCATGCGATAGGTGCGTTCGATCTCGAGAGTGATCCCTGCCCAGATCGCGGGCGGGGCAGGGCGCAGGGTGATCATGACCTGGGCCGGCTTGGCGGCGGCCTGGTTGGTGGCCCGCCTTGGCTGCTGGCTGCCGCTCTCGATGCGCGCGCTCGAGGTGGGTCCCCCGGCGCGGGTCGTCTCCGCGTCAGGGGGGGTGTCGGCGGTGGTGGAGAAGGGAACAGCGGGGGCATCGGGCCCGGCGGGTGGCACGGGCGCGGCAGGAGAACGCACCTCGGCACAGCCGAGGGGGAAGGCGAGAAGCGCGGCGAGCAGCAGCGAGGGCGGCATGCGCCCGCAAAGCGGAGCCGCTGCCCGGCGATGGCAATCAGCCGGTCGCGGCCGTGGTCGGCGTGGAAGTCCGGACATCAGGATCGCTCGCGCGACGAGCCAGAACCGGAACCGCCCTCGGCCAGCCCAGCGGGCTGCTGGCTGCCGGCCGCAAGTGGCACGGGCGAGCTGGCGCCGCTGCGCGGGCGGACCGGGGTGGCGGGAGCCGCTTGGTTGGCGGGATGGGCCAGCCTGCCCGGGAGGGTCCCGGAAGGTGCATCGCTGCCCGCCGAGTCGGCGACCGGCTCGGCGAAGCGCACCTGCGGCTGGGCGCGCAGGTAGGCGAGCACCACCTCCAGAGGATCGGGTGCGCCTGCGGCCGGCATGAGCTCGACCGTGTAGGTGCCCAGCGGTGTCGGTCCCCCGACCAGACGACCGTGCACGCTGAGCAGCAGCTCGCGGATCTGCCGCTCGGTCGTGCTGGCGGCGAAGACCAGCCGGACCTCGGGGCGGCTCGAGCTCTCGGCCGCCGCGGCCGAGCCGGAGCGCTGCCCGGCGCCGGGCACTCCGCGGGTGGGTTGCCCGCCGCCGGAGTCGCTGGACAGGGTGTGGAAGATCGCGGCTGGCGGACGCGAGAACTGGCCTCCCGCCAGCACGGCCAGCAGCGCGAGCTGGGCGGCGAACGCCCAGCGCACCGCGCGCGGGGTGGCGGCGAGCAAAGCCGGCATCCGCCGCGCCCGCCGCGTCGGCCCTGGCCGGCCCGTCCCTCGGGTCGGGCGTGCCTGTCGGCCCGGTAGCCGCTGATCCCTTTCGGCTGCCGCTCCCGCCACGGCGGTCAGCGAGATCTCGGCGGTGTCGGCGTTGTCGATGTCGGCGATCTCAGCCAGCTCCGCGCGATCCGCACGATTCGCAGGGTCCGCGAGCTCGACGCTGTTTTGCGCGCTGCCGGCCGCGGCTGGGCCGGCGGCATTGACCGCGGCCGCGGCCGCGCTGGTTCCGGGAGTGCCGCGAGGGCTGGTGGTGGCCTTGGCGGCCGCGGCCTCCGCGGCTTCGACGGCCTCGATGCGGGCCATCAAACGGGCCAGCTGGATCGGGTGCGGCGACGGCGAGACCTCGTCGCTCTCCCGCACCGCCGCGTTCTCCCGGCGGCACTCCTCCGCCTCGTCACGGCAGCGCGGGCACGAGCCGAGGTGCTCTTCGACCTCTCGGCGCTCGGTGGCCGCGAGGGTGCCGTTCGCGTACCAGGGAAGCAGCTCCCAGATCCGCTCATGGCCGCGCTCTTCGCGCTCCTTGCGCTGGTTGCCCGCGTCGCTCCCGCCCTGACCTTTCGGCCCCTTGGGCCCCAGCGGCCCCTTTGGCCCCTCTGGCCCCTCTGGAATACTGGCTTCGCTCATCGAATCCTCCGTCTGCCCGGGATTCCCGTCATCGACTTCCGCTCTCATCCTGCATGACTCGATACGCCCATCGCCGGCAGGACCTGCCTGAGGCGCCGGCGGGCGTGAAACATGCGCGTTTTCACGGTGTTGACCGGGCAGTCCACGATGTCGGCGATCTCCTGGTAGGACAGCCCGTAGTAGTAGGTCAGCTCGACCACCGAGCGCTGTTCGGGCGACAGCGCGCCGAGCGCCCGGCCCAGGGTCGAGGCCAGCTCGCGACGGGCCAGCAGGCTCTCCGGTTCCTCTGCGTCGATGGGCTCGTATTTCTCGTCCAGGACGCGCGAGTCGCCGCCCCCGCTTCGGTTGAGCTCGGTCGCGCCAGCCCCGGCGCGGCGCTGGCCGAGCGCCTTCATGGCCTTGTGATAGGCGATGCCGAAGATCCAGGTGGAAGCGCGCGAGCGGCCGTCGAAGGAAGCGGCGCGGGTCCACACCACCAGCATGACGTCGTTGAGCACCTCTTCGATCAGCTCGGCGCGCCGGGTGAGCTTGAACAGGTAGGCGAAGAGCCGTCGATAGTAGAGCGCGTAGAGCGCCTCGAAGGCCTTGCGGTCCTTGGCGGCGACCATGCGCAGCAGCTGGAGCTCGTCAGTTGGGGCCATGATCAGACCGTATGTTCGGCGAGCCGCCTGGAAAGTTCAATCCCGCGCCCCGGGCGGGAGTGCCGGCTCCTGCTCGCCGCCGCGGGCTCTCATTCCCGCCGCGCTCGCAGAACCATTCGCCGGCGGGCGAGGACATACGTTGCGGACGCCGGATCAGGAATCACCAAGTACCCGGAGTCACGGGAGATAGGGACCATGAAACGGATACGTGGATCGATCGCGTTGGTTGCCCTGGCGCTGCTCGCGCTGCTCGGACTGGCGTGCGGCGGCGGCGGGGGCGGCTCCAGCCCGACCTCGCCAGCGCCCATGGCGGTGGTGGTGACGGTCACCGTCAAGGACTTCACCTACGCCCCCAAGGACGTGGTCATCAATCCGGGCGACACCGTGCAGTGGGTGCTGGCGCCCGGCAGCATGCTAGTCCACACGGTCACCGATGCGAACGGCGCCTTCGATAGCGGCTTTCTGAATGCTCCGAGCGCCTCCTTCAGCCGCACCTTTGACAACAGCACCAGCGGCCTGACGTTCAACTACCATTGCAAAACCCACTTTGTGAGCAATGGCATGGCAGGTTCGATCCGGGTGGGGCAGGCCGCCCCGCCACCGAGGCCCGGGTATTGACCGCCGATTGAAGAGACGCGATGGCGGCGCCGCCGATCGCCGGACAGAACGGCGGATCGGCACGCGAGCAAGCACGAGGTCCGGCCGGACTAGAATCCTCGCTGGTTGAGAGGAGGATCTCGCGATGCGACCGTGCTTGCTGGTGGCCATGGCCACTCTATTCGCTGCCACCCTGTCTCCAGACCGGGCCTTGCCGTCGGCAAACCCGGCTGTCGCTCAGCCGGGGGTGCTCGGCTTCGACCCAACGACCTACTTCGTGCCGGAGAACTCGGGTCATGCCACGATCACCGTCACCCGGACCGCAGGCGCCGACGGCGCCGTCTCGGCCAGCTACGCCGCGACCGCCGGGTCGGCGGTTGCCGGAGTCAACTTCATGACGGTCAGCGGCACCCTGACCTGGGCTGATCAGGAGAGCGCGCCCAAGAGCATCGCGGTGCCGCTGATCGACGACGGCCATGTGGATCCGACCTTGACGGTCAACCTCTCCCTGAGCGTCGCGACCGGCGGCGCCGTCATCGATCCCAACCGCGCCAGCGGCGTGCTCGACATCCAGGATACCGACAGCACCTCGTCCTCCGGCAGCGTCCAGTTCGCATCGAGCTTCTTTGCCGGCGCGCCCGGCGGCCCGGCGACGATCCTGGTCACGCGCGGCGGCGGCAGCGGCGGCCCGGCCGGCGTCCATTACTCGACCGGCGGCGGCAGCGCCGCGGCCGGAGTGGACTACACCCCGGTCACCGGCACCCTCGCCTTTGCCGCCGGCGACGACGGGCCGCTCAGCTTTCAGGTGCCGCTCCTCGCCTCGGGCGCGGCCGGCGGCAGCAAGAACCTGGGCCTCGCGCTTTCTGACCCGACCACCGGCGCGACCCTGGGGAGCCCGCCGGTGGCGACGCTGGTCATCCAGGAGCCGCCGGCACCCGCCGGGCCGCTCACCATCGATGACGAGATCTGCGACGAGTTTCGCGCCAGCGGGCTGCTCGACCGCATTCGGGTCGGTGCGCCGCAGAGCAACAAACCGGTTGGAGTGAATGTGGCTTTCACCCGCAGCGGCGATTTCGCGGGCATCGCCTACAGCGGCAACGGCCCGGGCACGGCGGAGCACCAGCTGGCGTTCTCGACCAATCCCGAGGAGACGACGCTGCTGCGCAACCCGCAGCGGCTGCAGCTGTTTTCGATCAGCGTCACGCGCAACGCGCTCAACTCGGACCTGGTGCCGCATGGCGATCCTGACGAGCTGGCGGCGGCGATCAATCCGACCAACGATCCCAACGTCACCGGCGCCGCGCTGCTCACCTTCGACAACGTCGATCCCAACGGCCGCGACTCGGACGCCAAGCCGGGCCGCGGTCTCACGCCGCTGCTCTCGGTCTGCCACGGCAAGCTCACCGGCGCCGACGTCCACTTGCTGCGCGTGCTGTCGAAGGTGGCGCGGGCGTCGGCTGCCACCGGCAGCGCCAAGCTGGCCATCTTTCGCGGCGCGGGATCGAACGTCTACCGCATCGACCTCTATCCGCTCGATTCGACGGGCGCTGCCACCGGCCGGCTCGCGGTCACGGTCAGCGTGAGCTACGACCCGGCCGGCAATCTGGCGAGCGGCGCGATGCACGTCTTGCCCCGCTGCGGCGCGACACTGTCGGCCGCCTGCACCACGTCGGGTCCGGCGGAGCTCGATCTCGTCAAGCCGCAGCCGGCGGGCGCTTTCGCCCCGCCCACGCCCTATCGAGTGTTCACCCTGGGAAAACAGGGCGACGGTCAGCCCGACGCGACCATTGACTGGAAGGACCTACTCAATGGCAGCACCTGGCAGGCGCCTCCCTAGCAGCGGGCGGCTGCCCGCTGCGCCCGATGAGAATAGCGGGCGGCTGCCCGCTGCGCCCGATAAGAATGCCAAGCCTCGCCGGCTCCTGGTGGCGCTGGCCGGGCTCGCTCTGCTCGCCGCCCTGGTCGGCTGTGGAACCGTCAAGTCGCCCACCGAGCCGCCGCCGGGGTCGGCGAGCGGAGCTCTCACCTTTACCCAGATCCAGAACGGAATCTTCTCCTTGACCTGCGCCAAGGCGGGGTGCCACAACGCCGCCTCTGCGCAAGAAGGCATGGTGCTGGAGGCGGGAGTCAGCTACGGCCTGATCGTCGGCCATCCGGCGACCGAAGCGCCGTCGCTCCAGCGGGTCAAACCGGGCGATCCGGAGCACAGCTACCTGCTCAAGAAGCTGCGCGGCGATCCCGACATCACCGGCTCGCGCATGCCGCTCTCCGGACCGCCCTTCCTCACGCCGCAGCAGATCGCCGGCATCGCCGCCTGGATCCAGGCGGGCGCCCCGAACAACTGAGTCCCGTCGAGAGCGAAGCAATGAAGCGCGAGCGAGCGCAAAGATGAAGACGAGGAGAACGGCGATGGAGGCTCGACCGGTGGCACTTGCTGCAGGGGGCTGGCGCACCGTCCTGCCGGTGATTTCCATTCTCATGGCGTTGTCGACGCCGGCCGGAGCGGCGGCGCGCCAGGCGGCGGCGGGCGAAGCCGAGCGGGCCGCCTCCGAGCCCGTGCCGCAACCGGCGCCGGCCGGCTCAGCCGCGGGTGAGAGCGCCGCGACGCCGGCCGCTGAGCAGGGGCCGACCCCCGGAGCGCCCGGCCAGGATGAGGTGGCGTCCCGCGACCCGGTCGGCGCGCGTCTGATCGACGTGCCGGCGCCCTATACCGTCGGCAGGCACAAGCTCGAGCTGCTCTTCACCCACCGTTTCGTGCAGCCGGTCAACCAGGGGAGCTCCCACAACCTGTGGGGACTGGACAGCGCCGCCGACGTCGGAATCGGGCTGGCCTTCGGCGTGACCCGCCGGCTCGACCTCTCGGCCTACCGCTCGTCGTTCGAAGAAGACTTCGAGCTCGCTGCGAAGCTCATGCTCGTCGACCAGGCACCGCGAATCCCGGTGGCGATCGCGGTACGGGCCGGCGCCGACCTGCTCGGCCGCCAGGGGATCGCGGCACCCCACCGGCCGTTTGCACAGCTCTTGCTCGCCTCTCACTTCGCGCGCGGCGTCAGTCTGTTCGTCTCGCCCACCTATGTGCGCGACACGCCGCTGCTGCGCAACGCGTTCAACGTGCCTATCGGCGCCACCATGCCGTTGCCGGCGCGGCTCCTGCTGGAGGTCGAGGCCATACCCCCCGTCCATCGGCTGAAGCAGGGCAGCCTCTTTGCATGGCATGCGGCGCTGATGAGGGCGCTCGGTGGCCACATCTTCCAGATCGTGGTCGGCAACTCCCGAGCCACCACCGTCGACCAGTACGTCGGCGGCGACGCGGCCTCCGGCTTCGCCAGAAGCGATGTCCGGCTAGGCTTCAACCTGGTGCGCTACTTCCCGGGCTGAGAGGATCCTCCGGGCGGCCGTGGCGGCGCGCGCGCCGGGCGAAGAGGCCGCCGACCAGGAAGGCCGCGCCGAGTCCCAGCACGCCAAAAGCGAGGACGCGGCGGCGCTGGTGGGAGCGTCGAGCGCGCCGCCCCGCGGCCGAGTCCGGGACGCCATCCGCTGGCGGCGGCACTCCGAAGACCAGTCGGTCGAGTCGGGTGAGCGCCGGCCGGTGAGTGGCGACCCAGCGATAGCCCCACTCCAGGACGGGGCGGGCGCCGGGGAGGCGCTGGTAGAGGTCGAGCCAGCGGCGATGCCCGGGGTTGGGCGCGGCCGCCAGGGCGCGGAACACCGCCTCGGCGCCCTCGAACACCTCGCCCTGCGGCTCGATCAGCTGGACGGCACGGCGGAATCGCTCGCGCGGCACGGTCGGGAAGCGCGCCGCGGCCTGCTGGAAAGGTTCGAAGGCGACGCTGTCGCCGGTCAGCCGCTGCCAGCGGGCGATCCAAGAGCGGCAGAAGCCGCAGTCGCCGTCAAAGACCATCAGCGGCCGTGGTGGTGGATTGGGGACCCGCAACGGTGCTTTCACGACCCTCCGCGCCTCCTCCCGCATCATACCCGCACTGCGCCCCACGCTCTCGTGGCGCGGCCGGCGAGCCGGCGAGGATCGCGCTTCCCGCCTGGCCGTCAGGCCGCCTCGGGCCGTCCGGCGGCGCCTGGAGCCCGGGAGCCCGGGAGCCCGGTCCCGCCCTTCCGTCGCACAGGAGGGCGGCGTATCCTTAGAGACAGCGCGCGGGAGGTCTGTGGGGATGAATCGACGCCGGAGCCCTCGCTCTCCGAGACGGGTGCAGATCCAGTTCTGGCAGCCGGGGGAGAAGATTCATCGCGGCTACACCACCAACCTCTCTTCCACGGGCATGCACATTACCACCAGCGAGCCGTTGCCGCCGCGTTCGCGCCTGCGTGTCGAGATCGTCCGTGGCGAGCGCGGGTTCGTCGTCGAAGGTGTGGTCGCGCATCGCCGCACCGTCCATCCCGAGCTGGCCAAGGTGGTCACCCCGGGCATGGGGGTGCGCTTCCTCTCCCCGCAGGAGCTGATCCACGAGCTCTTCCCCGACTCACTCGGCGGGAACGGGAGCCGGGCGCACAGCACCACCGGCACGGCGCACGTGATCGAGCAGGACGAGGGAACCGAGCGCCGGATCTTCAGCGTCCGCTTCGCCAGCGCCCAGGACTTCCTCGGCATCTATCAGCGCGACATCGTCAACGGCGGCCTCTTCGTCGCCACCGGCCGGCCGGGGCGGGTGCACGAGGTGGTCAACGTCGAGCTCTTCCCGCCCGATGGGGCGCCCCCCGTCGTCTTGCGGGCGCGCGTCGTCCAGCGCTTCCAGCCCGAGCCCGGCAGCGGCGCCATCCTGGTTGGCATGGGGGTGGAGCTGCTCGATCTCGAGGCCGCCCTGGAGCTCCTGCAACCGCTCATCGAACGCCAGGGCCGCTGAGCGCGGGGCGCGGCCTCTTCCCACCGCCAGCAAACAGCTCGACACATTCCCGGGCGTCGAGGACGGGCAACTCCGCTTCCCGGTAATCCCGCTTGTTGCGTGTGACGACGGCGCTGAGGTCGTGCGCCACGGCCGTGTAGTACTGAATGGCATCCTCGAAATCCTTGAAGGAGGAGGCGAGCGCGAGCTCGATGACCTGCTCGTCGACAGCGAGCACGCGGACCAGGAGCTTGAGCTTCCGGAGAGTGCTCACGGCTTCGGGCGCGGACATCTGCTGCCTCAGGATATAGAACAGGTTGGAGAAGACCAGGGGCGATACGCAGCCCTCGATCCGGCCGTCCTGCACGGCTACCATTAGATCCGCCGCGGCGGCGAAGAACGGCTCCCTTCCCAGCAGAAGGTCGAGGATGACGTCGGTGTCGAGGAAGACGCGCGCGATCATGAGTGCTTGCGGGTCAGGTACTCGGCGTAGCCTTTCTTCGAGGTGTCGACCTCCTTGCACGCAAGAATACCGGCCAGCTCGGAGACGATCCCGGTCAGCTCCCGCGAGTTGGCACCCTCATCGCGAGTGAGCCCGAGAAAATAGCTTTCCACCACTCGGGAGAGGCTGACGCCTCGGCGCTGAGCATAGAGCTTGGCTTTCTCGATGACTTGCTGGTCGAGCTTCAGGGTCAGTTTGGTGTCCATGCCGTCTCCTGATACGTATAAAACCTAGCATAACTGTACGGCATCGTCAATAGAGTGGTCTACAATGCCGCGGGAGGTACGGCCATGATCAACGGAGTGCATGCCCTGTTGTATGTCAAGGACGCGGAGCGGGTGCGCGAGTTCTTTCGCGACGTGCTCGGGTTCTCTTCCGTCGATGCCGGCCATGGCTGGCTCATCTTTGCCCTGCCGCCGGCCGAGCTGGGCATCCACCCGACGGAGGACGGCGGGCACCAGGCGCTCTACCTCTTATGCGACGACGTCAAGGCGGCGGTCAGGGAGCTCGAGAGCAAGGGGGTGCAGATCGCCCGGGCGATTCACGAAGAGTCCTGGGGCCTGGTGACGGCGCTGGCGCTGCCCGGGGGTGGCGAGATCGGTCTCTACCAGCCCAAGCACCCGACGGCCTTGCACCTGCCGCGCTGAAGGCCCCGGCACGCCGCCATGTGGAGCGCCGGCGTCATCCCCCGCCAGGGGGGTGGCGTGGCGCCGCGACGCCCACCTTGAGGCGGGCGCTCAAGCGGTAGGCATGGTCGGCGGTGACGATGGCCGCCGCATCGCCGAGTCGGCCGCGCAGGGCGTGGAGGTGGCGGGCCGCGAGGTTAGTGATCTCGGCCCGGCCGGCCCCGGGGGGCGCCAGCCTCCTCCCAACCTCGACGACGGCCAGGCCGGCGCCGCCAGCCAGGCGGTCTTCGACCAGGTCGAGCCAGGTGAGGGCCTCGGTTGGCGCCCAATATAAGAAAACGCCTTTGATGATTCGATATATGGTCCCGTGTCGATGTGATGAAATATGCAGACGCGCCGGCGCCTTGCGACGAGGCGGCGGAGGTGGTGTCCTGGACACCCTTGGCGGAGGAGCTTGCGCCGTTGGCGCTAACGCGGCCCGCCGGCGGGCGGAGGAGAAGAGGCCGGCAGCTCGGCCCCCATCGAGAGGATGTGCTGGGCAATGCGCGTGGCGGCTCCGGCGCTGTTGTCCATGAACACTACCTTGCCCTGGGCATGATCGGCGACGTACTTCAAGGCGTCGGTGTACTCGAGGAAGAGGAGAAAGTTGGCGTCGACGCCGGCGCGGCGCAAGTTCTCCGCGGCGTCTTTCATCCCTTCGGCAATATTCTTGCGAAACAGCGCCAGACCCTCGCCGCGCAGCGCGGCGGCCTTCTTCTCGGCCTCGGCGCCGATCGTCTTGTAGGCCGCTTCGGCCTCGGCGTCCTTGGTGCGCTTGACCAGCAGGGCGGCGCCTTCGTTCTCGGCGGCGGCGAGCAAGTTCTTCGACGAGACCACGCGCGCCATCGAGTCGATGACCTCCTTGTCAAAGGTCATATCGGTGATCTGGATGTCGCGTACAACGTAGCCCCAGGCGACCACCACCTCGTCGAGGTTCTTCTTGGTGTGATCCACGATCTCGGCGCGCATGCCGAGGATGTCGGCCTGCTTGGTGGTGGCCACGAACTGGCGGATCGAGCCGTCGATGGTGCGCTGCAGGGCAAGCTGGAACTCCTGGGGAGACGCGAAGCTGAACACCGCCTTCTTGATCATCTCTTCGTCGGCGCTGGCGACCGCATAGAGGATCATGGTCGCGAACTTGACATTGGCCTGATCCTTGGTGATCGCCTGGAACTCCATCTGCAAGGCGCGGTTCTGCAGCGACAGCTGAGTGAAGAGCTTTTCCCAGGGCATCTTCAGGTTGAGCCCTTCGCGCATGATCCGCTGGTATTTGCCGAACATGGTCACCACGCCGACCGATGCCTGGGGGATGCTGCGCACCTGGCGCAGCAGAAAAATGATGAAGATGAAAGAAAGCAGCGCGAGAAAGAAGAATTGGGGAGCCATGGCTCATCCTATCAGTGAACGGTCAGGGTGGTGATGGTCGTGCTCTGGAAGTCCTGACCCAGGCCGGAGGCGTTGTCCGAGACTTCATGGCGGACGGCGACGAGGCGGTTGCCCTTGCGGCCGAATGTCCAGGCCTGCTTGCGGAGGTTCTCGAAGCTGAGCAGGAGGAAGGTGGCGCGGGTACGGTCGGTCCGCTCGGCGCCGAGCGGCAGGCCGTCGGCTCCCAGCCAGATGGACATCTTGCTCTCGGCGCTCTTGACGTGCTTGCGCGCCTCCCGTGACAGGCGGGGAGTGATGCTGAGCACCAGGAGCCGCGCCGGCTTGCCGGAATAGGTGCCGGCCGTGGCCTGGAGCAGCGTGGCGAAGGGAAGGTCCTGGGCGAGCGTCGCTGAGCAGTCGAGGATCGCGGCGATCTCGTTCAAGCTTACCGCCTGCATGGCGGTGTAGGTGGGCGTCCTCTTGTCTGGATCGAGGATCTGGGCGTGCAGCTCCTGCTGGGCCTGGCGGGCGAGAGCGCGCGGGAACTCGACGTTGAGCCCCCGGGGGCTGTCCTCGATCTCGACCGAGACTCGCGAGTGCTCGGACCAGTTCTCGTCGCGGGCCCGGCGCGACAGCTGGAGCTCGAGCGTGGCGCGGACCTCGTCGGTGCCCGGAAAGCGGGCGAGCGTGCCCTGCAGATCGGCCAGCTCGTCACCGCGGCTGGGCGCGGCAGCGAGGGTGACTAGGACCAGGGCGGCGAGAGTCGCCGCGGCCAGAGCGCGCGTCACCTCGATCCTCCGCTGGGCAGGCTGGCGCCCTCGGCCCGAAGCCGCCCAGCGGGGGCGGCGAGGCGATGAGGCGGTGGAGAGGGGTTTGCCTGCTGAGCCGGAGTCATGCGCGACGCCCGTGCTCGCGGCCTCGTTGGCGCAGCTGATTCGGCTGGTTCATGGGTGGGTATACGCAGGCCGAGCGCCGAGGATTCTGCCTCGCGAGGCCCCGCTCGACGGAACGCCGGTCCGCGGATCGGCATTCCCGCGGCGTCATCGTTCGCGCAGCAGCCGGTCGAGCCGGCGCGAGAGATCGGCCGCGAAATCCTCGGCGCCGACGAAACCGGAGTGGCGGAACCGCAGCCTGCCTGCGCGGTCGATGATGACCAGGGTTGGAAAGCCGGGGGCGCCGAAGGCCTCGTAGACCTTGCTGCCGTGGTCGTAGGCGACCGGCAGGCGGTACCCGGTCTCGCGGAAGAATCGGCGCGCGTTCTCGGGCGTGTCGCCGCGGTCGCCGTCGACCGCGTAGAAGGCGACGTCCGGGCTCGCGCGGAGCTCCTCGTAGACCTTTTCGAGCTCGGGGAACTCGCGGCGGCAGGGCTGGCACCAGGTGGTCCAGAAATCCAGCACCACGACCCGGCCGCGCAGGTCCTGCGACGAGACCGCGCCGCCGTCGAGAAGCGCCAGCCGGAAGGCGGGCGCGGGCTCGTCGAGCTCCCTGCGGACGATCAGGGAGGTCACGAAGCGCGGAATGAGAAGCGCGAGCGCGAGGTTGGCGAGCAGGAGCATCGCCAGTGCCGCGAGCCATCGGCGGCCGCTCGACATCCGGTTGCCACCCCGGGCAACCCAGAGACCCAGAGCGCAGGATGGGGCGGCCAAAGCCGCCAGGAACAAGAGCGGCCAGGCGCCCTCCGAGGCGCCAAGCCAGGTCGCGAGCCCGAGCGGGGGCAGGTTGATGAGAACCAGGTCCAGCCAGGGCTGGAGCGCGCTCGCCCGGCCACGCCAGATGCCGACCGCGAGCGCCACGAGCGACGGCAAGAGAAAGAGGAGATAGACCAGGGACCGGCTCTGGAGCAGGAAGGCGGCCCCGAAGGCGCACACCGCAATGATCAAGGCGCTGCCCGAAAGGTCGCCGACCAGTGGGAGGATCTTGCGCATTCTCGTTGCCTTCCGTACTTTCGGGCTGCTGGGAACACTCTCGCATTCCGAGCTCGTCCCAGCCCAATGACGGTGCCGCCTCGAGAAAGGTTTCACGGCTGTTTATTAGTCCCCACCGCCCGGTTCGATCTCCCCCCACTCGGCCTTGGGGCGCTTGGCGTAGAATAGGGGCCGGGATCCGGTCAGGCTGGCCGGGATCGAGTCTTTTTCCCACAGGAGGTGTGAGGTGCCTTATAGTCCCATGCTCGTAAAGCCGATGCGCGAAGAGTTGACGCAGGCCGGTGTCCAGGAGCTGATGACTGCCGCCGCTGTCGACGAGTTCATGAACCACAAGAGCGGCACCGCGATGCTGGTGGTTAACTCGGTATGCGGCTGCGCGGCGGGAAAGGCGCGCCCGGGCGTCCTCCAGGCGCTCCAGCACGAGCGCCGGCCGGACCGCACCGCAACGGTCTTTGCCGGCCAGGACCTCGAGGCCACGGCCAGGGCCCGCTCGTACTTTCCGGACATCCCGCCGAGCAGCCCCTCGATCGCCTTCATCAAGGATGGCGAGCTGGTCTACTTCCTGCCGCGCCATCGCATCGAGGGACGGGACGCCAACGCCGTGGCCAGCGACCTGGTGGCCCAGTTCGACCAGTATTGCGCGGCGCCCGCGAGCGCGCTTGCCGACGCGGTCGGCGTGGGGCAGCCGTAATCGCCAATCGCCAATCAACGCCGGGCGTCCTCCATGGGCACATTCCACCGCGGCAAGAGCGAGCTGCACGGCATCACGGTCGTGGTGGATACGACCGGCCCGGAAATCTTCATCGGCCGTTGCGATGACGAGAACGAGCACGGCATCGTGCTCGACGACGTCGACGTCCACCGGGCAGGGGAGGGAGGCCGCTCCAAGGAGGACTACCTCGATCGGGCCGCCCGCCTCGGCGTGTGGAAGAAGCACGACCGTCTCTTCATCCCGCGCGAGAAGGTCGCCTCGGTGCGCCGCCTGGGAGAGCTGTAGCACGCCCGAACCAGGCTTTCCTTCAGGCATTGGCAGGCGGAGAGCCTTTGCGCAACGGCAAGCGCTGCGCAGGCCGCGGCGCGCTCCGGGCAAAGAAAAACGGGCCGCCGCCGCGGAACGCGGGGGCTGAGGAGCAAGGTAAGATTATGCCGCTTCTGGACATCGCGATGAGGAGCGACTGATGGCAGCAGAGCCCATGCCCCGGACCCAGCCGGAGCTCGACGAGGAGCCCGATCTCCTCGCTCCCGAAGACTCGCCCGCCGCCGTCCGGCCGGGCGCCGAGGCGCCGCGCCGGCCCCGCATCCGGGAATTCGAGACCATCGTCGAGGAGGCCATCCGGGAGACGCCTGACACCACGACGCTCGTCTTCTTCACCGGCAGCGAGCGCCTGGAGTACGAGGCCGGCCAGTTCCTGACCATCCGGCCGCATCAGTTCCCGGCGCTCGAGCGCTTCGTCAAATATTTCGAGGACCTCAAGGGGAAGAAGGAGCCGGCGCGCGCCTACTCGATGTGCTCGGCGCCGCACGAGCGCCGGCTGGCGGTGACCGTCAAGGAGGAGCTCTACGTCAGCGGGGTCACCAAGTACCCGCCGCTGATGTCGCCCTTTCTCACCTATCGCACGCCGCCGGGAACCCGCATGGTGGTGACCGGCTTCGGCGGACCCTACACCTTGCCCAGGGACGTCGAGTCGCGCACCGATCACATCGTGCACATCTGCGCCGGCTCCGGCATCGTGCCCAACATGAGCATCCTCAAGCACTGCCTCGACAACGACATGCGGCTGCGCCACACGCTCATCTACGGCAACAAGACCTGGACCGACGTGATCTTCGGCCCGCAGCTCGCGGAGCTGGCGGCGAAGCATCCGGGCAAGCTCGAGATCGTGCACGCGCTTTCCCGCGAGCGCGGCGATTGCGACATCGCGCGCTACGGGCCGGGAGTTCACCGCGGGCGGGTGAGCGAGGAGCTGATCCGCGCCACCATCAACGACCCGCTGGCGGTCGAGGTGTTCACCTGCGGCCCCGGAATCGGCAAGTTCGAGCGCCAGGCCGCCAAGGAGAAGGGCGAGGCGCCGGTGCCGCGGTTCCTCGAGACGACGCTGGCGGCGCTGAAGGCGATCGGCGTGCCCAACAACCGGGTGCACCGCGAGATGTACGGCTGATCGAGGAGCCGCCCCGCATGTCGAACGCCATCTCCCCCCTCGCCGCACCCGCCAACGAGCCGGTCCGGGCCTACGGTCCCGGCTCGCCCGAGAAGGCGTCGCTCAAGTTGCGCCTCGCCTCCATGCTGGGCGAAAGGATCGAGATCCCGCTGGTGATCGGCGGCAAGGAAGTCCGCACCGGCGACCTCGGCCAGGCGGTCTGCCCGCATCAGCATGGCCACCTGCTCGCCACCTTCCACCAGGCCGGCGCCGCCGAGGTGGCGGCGGCGGCGGCGGCGGCGCGGCGGGCCTGGCGCGACTGGTCGGAGACCAGCTGGGAGGAGCGGGCCGCGGTGCTGCTGCGCGCCGCCGACCTGCTGGCGGGTCCCTGGCGCGACACCTTGAACGGCGCCACCATGCTCAACCAGTCGAAAACCGTCTTCCAGGCGGAGATCGATTCGGCCTGCGAGCTGATCGATTTCTGGCGCTTCAATCCCTACTTCATGTGCGCCCTCTACCGCGAGCAGCCTTGGTCGTCGCCCGGAGTCTGGAACCGGGTCGACTACCGGCCGCTCGAGGGGTTCGTCTTCGCCGTGTCGCCGTTCAACTTCACCTCGATCGCCGGCAACCTGCCGACCGCGCCGGCGCTGCTGGGCAACACGGTGCTGTGGAAGCCGGCCTCGAGCGCCGTCTACTCGGGCTACCAGCTGATGAAGCTGCTCACCGCCGCAGGCCTCCCCGACGGCGTCGTCAACTTCTTGCCCGGGCGCGCCGCCAAGGTGGGCGATCCGGCGCTCGCCCATCCCGAGCTTGCCGGCATTCACTTCACCGGCTCGACGCCGGTCTTCCAGGCGATGTGGAAGACGCTCGGCGACAACATCGCGCGCTACCGTTCGTACCCGCGGGTGGTGGGCGAGACCGGAGGCAAGAACTTCGTCTTCGCCCACCCTTCGGCCGACACCGCGGCGCTGGTGACGGCGCTGGTGCGCGGCGGTTTCGAGTACCAGGGCCAGAAGTGCTCAGCCGGGTCGCGCGCCTACGTGCCGCGCTCGCTGTGGGGCGCGGTGCGCACGCGGCTGGCGGACGAGGTGCACGGCATCCGCATGGGCTCGCCGCTCGATTTCCGCAATTTCATGGGGGCGGTGATCGACCAGAGCGCCTACGACCGCATCAAGGGTTACATCGACTTCGCCCGCGGCTCCGCCGACGCCGAGATCCTGGCCGGCGGCGGCTGCGACGACCGGCAAGGCTACTTCGTCGAGCCGACGGTGGTGGTGACGACCGATCCGCGCTTCAAGCTGATGACCGAGGAGATCTTCGGCCCGGTGCTCACGCTCTTCGTCTACGAGGACGGCGAGCTCGACCAGACGGTCGAGCTGTGCGACGCGACCAGCCCCTACGCCCTGACCGGCGCCGTGTTCGCCGAGGACCGGCAGGCCGTCGCCCGCCTGGCGCGGCGCTTGCGCCACGCGGCTGGCAACTTCTACATCAACGACAAGCCGACCGGGGCGGTGGTCGGCCAGCAGCCGTTCGGCGGCGCGCGCGCCTCGGGCACCAACGACAAGGCGGGATCGATGGCGAACCTGCTGCGCTGGACCTCGCAGCGCGCCATCAAGGAGAGCTTCGTGCCGGCCCGCGACTACCGCTACCCGTTCATGGCCGAAGAGTAGGGCCTGACCCGTTGCAGAGTCGTCACCTCGGTAAGGGCTCGCCGCCCGGCGAGGCGTGCTAAACTCCATCTCACGTCCTGCGAGCAGTACAACCAGGCAAGCGCGGCAAGGATCGAAAGGCGGGGCCCGTGGGGGACAGCGGGCCCGAGCCCGCACTTGGCAGGCGGGCCGGGCTTGCGGCACCTCCGGAGTCTCGGTGCATAGGCCATGATAGTCGAGAAGCGCCAGCTGGATGGCTTCACCCTGCTCAACGTGGAGGGAGTGATCAAGCTCGGCGAGAGCGCGCAGTTCTTCGCCCAGACGCTGGACCGCGCGCTGTCCAATGATCAGGGGCACGTCATCATCGATTTCAGCCGCATCAACTTCATCGACTCGACCGGAATCGGCGAGCTGGTCGGCTACCTCGGGCGCTTCCGCAGCTTCCAGCGCGCGCTGGTCCTGGTCAATCCTTCGCAGCGCATCCGCAAGCTGCTGCAGGTGGCGCGGCTCGATACCCTGTTCCCGACCTACGAAAGCGTCGACGAGGCCATCGCGGCGGAGCGGTAGAGAGCTCGAGGAGGTATAGAATCCCGGGCCGTGACGAGGCGGCGGCTCCGGGTGCTCCTTCTGCTGGTGGTGGTTGCCGCCGGGGGCTGCGCGACGGTGAACGGGGTCGGGCAGCGGCTGGCGGACCGCAAGCCGGGTCCCAAGACACCGTACCGGGTACTGAGCCCGCCGATCGCCTACGAGATGATCCGCGACTCGCCCGGAGTGCTCATCCTCGATCTGCGCCGGCCCGAGGAGTACCAGAGCGGCACCGGCCACCTGCGCGGCGCGACCAACATCCCGCTCGCCCGCCTGCCCTACCGGCTGCTCGAGATCCGCAGCTTCCGCGGCGAGACCTTCCTGGTCTACTGCGACACGCCGGCCTGCGGCGATGCCGGGATGCAGGTGCTGCGCTCGAGCGGCTTCGACGACGCGGTGCTGATCGACGGCGGTATCCAGGGTTGGATCCAGAGCGGCTATGGCACCTTCGCCCGCCCCGGGTCGCGCGTGCAGACCAGGCGCCGGAACAGCCCGCAGCTGGTGCCGGAGCGCATGCAGCCGAAGGGTGGCGAGCTGCCAGTGATCCAGCCTGGGAACACCCGGGAGAAAGGTCAGCCCGCGAGCCAGCTGCCGCCCCAGGGCCAGCCACCGCCGGACGGACAGCCGCCTAGCCAGCCGCCGCGGACTGATCAGCCGCCGCCGGGCCAGCCGCCACCGAGCCAGCCGCCGCCATGATCGACCAGGAATTGATCGAGCGAGCCCAAGGGCCGACCGTAAGGGAGAGAGATCGATGACCGTAGGTAATCAGGCGCGCGGGTCCCGACCTCCGGGAGAGCCCTCAGGGGAATGCCGCCCGTCCATGGCCGGACGGGCGGCGGCCGGCAATGGTGGATGTGCCGGCCGACCTGCGCTTGGCCCGACCGAAGCCGCCGCGGCGCTGCGCGCCATCAAGGAAGTCCTGGGCGAGCGCCTCCTGCTCGAAGAAGAGGCGCGCACGCTCTTCCGCTCCGACTTTGGGCGCATGGTGGACCAGATGCCGGGCGCGGTGTCGCGCTGCGGCTCGGCCGAGGAGGTCGCCGAGGTGATCCGCTTCTGCCGCGAGAAGGGGATCGCGGTCGTCGCGCGCGGCCAGGGGCACTCGCAGAGCGGCCAGGCGACCACCGGCGGCGGCGTGCTGCTCGACACCTCCGGCATGCGCACCATCCATGAGATCGACCCTGCCGGCGAGACCGCCACCGTCGACGGCGGCGCGGTCTGGCGCGATCTGGTCGACGCCACGCTGGCGCACGGGCTGGTGCCGCGGGTGCTGACCAACAACCTGGGCGTCTCGGTCGCGGGGACGCTCTCGGTCGCGGGGCTCGGGGTGGCGAGCTTCCGCTACGGCACCCAGGCCGACAACGTGGACGAGCTGGTGGTGGTCACCGGGGTGGGCGAGATCGTGACCTGCTCGCGCGAGCAGAACCGCGAGCTATTCGACGCGGCGCGCTGCGGCTTCGGCCAGTTCGGCATCATCACCCGCGCCAAGATCCGCTTGCGGCGCAGCCGTTCCATGGTGCGCAAGTATTTCCTGCTCTATGACGACCTCGCCGCGTTGATGGCGGACGCGCGGGAGGTCATGCGGCCGGACAACCCGACCTGGAGCTCGCTCGAGTCGTGGTGCACGCCTTGCGCGCAGGGGATGCGGCACATCGGCGAGGGCCTGGAGCTCGGCGAGGGCATGCAGGCTTTCGCCTACTGGCTGTTTCCGCTCCACCTCACGGTCGAGTTCGAGCCCGGCGCGGAGCCCGACGACGAGGCGCTGCTCGCGGGGCTGCGCCCCTACCGCCGCCTGGGCAGCGACGACCTGACCCAGCACGAGTTCTGCAACCGGCTCGACCCGTTGTTTCAGCTCTGGCAGCGCAGCGGCTACTGGGACCTGCCGCACCCGTGGATGGAAACCATCCTGCCCTGGGATACCGGGCCCGAGTTCATCACCCAGGTCCTGGCGGCGACGCCGCCGCAGGCGCTGGGACCGGGCGGACACGTGCTGCTCTGGCCGGCTTACGCGGCGAGCTCCGAGGTGCCGCTCTTCATGCATCCGCCCGGGGAGTACGTGCTGGGCTGGGGAATCCTGCCCGCGGTGCCGCGGGCCTTCCTGCAGCGCGGGCTCGCGCAGCTCGACATGGCGAGCGAGCTGTCGATCCTCTATGGCGGCAAGCGCTACCTCTCCGGCTACATCACCTTCGACACCGCCGAGAAGTGGGCCCTCCACTTCGGCGACCAGTGGCCGCGCATTCTCGCCGCGAAGAAGAAGTTCGACCCCGACGGCATCCTCGCCCCCGGCTTCATCCAGTACGAATAGGCCGCAGATCCTTTTTTTCCCCGGAGCGGCCTGAGGACCGCCGCAGACCTGCCGGGCTGCGCGGCGGCGTCGAGGTACGCCGGGTTTCGGGAGTGGGTTCGAGGGTCGTCAGTTAGAGCGCGCCCGAAGGTCGCCGGCCCCGGCTGTGTGGTGAAGCGAACACAGCCGGGTCCGGCGACCTTCGGCGCGCTGGGCCGGCGGCGGGGCGCGGAGGCCTGCTCACGTACATCCGTCCTCGCAGGGTGACATGACAAATGATGCACACGGCCCCAGGGATGTGTGCGTCTTTTGTCAGTCACCCTGAGAGGGCGTAAATCGCCAGCCTGAACCGGCCGGCACCACCTGCGGCGGCGACCTCGGTCATGCCCTGGACGATGCTCGGGGGCCAGCCGCCAGCACCGGTGCTTTTCACGCGCCCGCCTCCCTGGTCGGCTGGCTCACAGAGGCAGGAACGAAATCCGATTCACCCACTCCTCCGCTTCCATCGTCGCCCAGATGAGAAGAAGCCACTCTGCAGCGTCCGACACCGGCATGTGCTGAGGAACCAGTACGACACCGGCGCTTTGGCCGCCCTGTACGAACTCCGCAAAGTGAATCGGCATCGTCTTACGGTCATGACTGACCAGCACCCTGCCTGTCTTGGCAGCGGCAGCCAGAACCTGGTCGTCCCGAAGACCGACGAAGCCCGCATCGAAAGCGGTGCGGAAGTCGACACCTGGCTCCTTACGGGCCAGGGCCAGGACGATCGCAAGGTTGAGGTCGGCATCCGCTTGGAAGCGGATGCTCACGGCTGCCGCTGTCGTGCGTCGATTAGCTTCTGGTAGAACGCGGGGTCAGCGCGGCGATTGGCCTCCATGAGGCGCTCGTAATCGAGCCGTCCCTCATGGAGATAGGCATCTATCTCGGCGCGGTGCGCGAGGTAGAAGGTGATCGCGCCATAAACCTGCTCAAGGGTCAGCAGAGGGAATGACTGCGCGATACTCTCCGCCGTCTGACCTTGCAGAAAGGCGTAAACAACCGAGTCAAGCGACACCCTCGTGTCGCTCACCCAGTAGCCGCCATCCCGCTCCGAGACGTACCCTTCGCCCTTCATCCATTTGATAGTACAGCATTGCGCAGGAAAAGCGACAGACCCGCTGGCGGTGGGCGCGTGCCGGAGGTGCGGGCGGCGCAGGCAGCGCTGGCCCGCGAGCACGGCGTCGATGCCTTCTGCTACCTCTATCCTGGGCCACCCATCGGGCCGCTCTGGTCTGGGATGCGCCATGGCGCGACCTCATCGCCAGCGGCCAGCCCGACTTCCCCTTCTGCCTGACGCTGGCGCTCGAGGACGGCGAGCACCTCGCCGCGGTGGAGGCCGGGCGGCTGTTCGACCATGTCGCCCCCGGCTTAGGCGACCGCCGTTATCGGCGCATCGACGGCCGCGGCCTCCTCATCGTGCGCGACGTCGCGCGGCTCGTCGACCCGCAAGCGATCGCGGGAGTCTGGCGCGCCGCCACGCCGGCCCCCGCCGACGCCCCTGGCGCCGCCTACCGCGACGCTACGGGACTGACGGTCAGGAGGTACGTGCGCCATGTTCGAGCGCCTGACCTGGTTGCCCGATCGCGCGCTGCTTGACGCCCTAGTCTTCCGTCTCGAACACGCCCGGACGGCCGACGGCTGGGAGACTGGCGACGGTTTCGCCTTCTACAGTGGCGGCGCGGGCACGGCAGGCGGCGCTGGCCCGCGATCACAGCGTCCACGCCTACTACTACTACTACTAACTACTATTGGTTCGGCACCAAGACGCTGCTCGAACAGCCGCTGGTCGAAATGCTCGCCGGCGGCGAGCCGAGCGAGCTGTCGATCCTCTATGGCGGCAAGCGCTACCTCTCCGGCTACATCACCTTCGACACCGCCGAGAAGTTGGCCCTGCACTTCGGCGACAAGTGGCCGCGCATCCTCGCCGCGAAGAAGAAGTTCGACCCCGACGGCATCCTCGCCCCCGGCTTCATCCAGTACGAATAGCGGGCGGCGAGGCGGAACGGCGCGAGGCGAGGCACTCCACATCACCGACGCGGGCTGAGCTGCAAATCTTTCTTGGCCCGGAGCGGCCTGAGGACCGCCGCAGACCTGCGGGGCTGCGCGCCGGCGCGGAGGTACGCCGGGTTTCGGGAGTGGGTTCGCGGGTCGTCAGTGAAGGCGCGCCGAAGGTCGCCGGCCCCGGCTGTGTGGTGAAGCGAACGTAGCCGGGTCCGGCGACCTTCGGGCGCTCTAGGACCGGCGGCAGGGCGCGGAGGCCTCCTCACGTGCTCCATCGAACCTGCAAGGTTGCGTTGAGGCGCCTGGCGGCTGCAGCCCGTTGTCGGGCGGCTTCCAACTCGACTTCGGGCACGGTGGCAGAGGAGGTCCCTTGCCACCTCGCCCGCGTTTTTCACTGCTTGCCTTGGCGTCTGCCTTCTTCGATCCGCAGACGGAGGAAAGCGACATCCGCCGCGTCGCTCGGCCGGACGGTATCTTTCATGCGGATCAGGAGTTCCTTGCCGGCAACAGGGATCTCGATGCCCTGGACCGTGAACATCTCGATGCCGCCTGCGAGGGCCGCGACGTAGTCGATACCGCAAGCGGCTTGCATTAGGTCAACCACGATCTCGTCGGCGATCCTGACGACCTGATATTGGCGGACCTCGCCGTCTTTGATCGCGGCGACGGCGTTGTCGGGAAGCACCGCTAGCGCGCGCTTGAGCGCTCGCACGTTCTCGTCCGCGGCATCCACCAGCAGATCGACGTCCTTGGTGCCGCGGACGAACCCATGAAGGATGACGGCAAAGCCGCCGATCAGCAGGTAGCGCACGGCCTCACGGTTGAGGGCCGCACAGAGCTTTAGGAGGTCTTCGAGCTCCGGCGCGCGTGAGTAGACGCCATCAGCCGCATCATCCACGCATCGGCCTCCTCGTGGCTGGGGAAACGGTATACGCCCCTGGGTACGAGATCTGCGCCACGCAGCCCGTTGATCGTGCGCTGCAGGATCGAGATGTCGCGGATGACGTCTTGCCCTACAGGACGGCGCGAGACGCGCCGGATACCGTCATCCGGCAGCGCAGCGCGACCCTGGAGTGGTGGGCGAACGGCAGGCACGCCTGAAGTGTAGCCGAATCCGCAGGGGCTCGTGTACCTCCGCAAGGTGCGCCTCTATCATGGCCTGTAGCAGAAGCAGGTAGCGGAGGAGATCGGCTGCTATCTCGCCTCCCTCCTCAATTGAAAAGAAGGGCCGGGCGTCCGCTCGCGGGCCGCGCCGCTCGCGCCGGGGCTCGGGGCGATCCTCCTCGTGTTCCTGAAGCTCGGCGTCGTTGTCTTCGGTAGCGGCTATGTTCTGCTTGCCTTCCTCCGGGCGGACCTCGCCACACGCCTGCACTCGCTGACGGATCGCCAGCTTCTCGATTCCGTCGCCGTGGGCCAAGCGACGCCCGGCCCCGTGTTCACCACCACCACCTTCGTCGGCTACCTCCTGCGCGGCCCTCCGGGAGTCGCAGCCCCTGCGGGGCACCTTCCTTCCAGCACGAACCAAGTGTGACCGCATGCTTCGATCCTCCCGAGATGGCCGGGCCGGGAATTCGTCCTCGCAGGGTGACATGACAAGAGATGCACGCATCCCCAAGGATTCAGTCACAGGTTCAATCACAATGCCAACCCGAGGCGGCCCCGAGAGTAGCCAGCCACCTCACGATTCCCCCGCCTCGCGTTGCGCCGCGAGATTCAGGCGGCTGTCGGAGGACGAGAACCGCACAGGAGATTGTGCCATGCCGATCAGCGCCAGGAACGACGCGAGGTGGATGCTATCGGCGCCACGCAGCCCATGGCGCTCGGCGAGATCCCCAGCTTGTCGCCATACCTTCTCCACCGGCAGCGTAAGGAATCCGCTCCAGTCCCGGTCGAAGTCAGCTTTCGCTCGCGCTTGCTCCGCGTCGCTCAAGCCACCGTCCCGCCGCAAGCGGGCCAGAGCGCTCCGCGCCTCCGGATAGGCCAGGGTCGAGGTCACCACGACGGCCGCGCCTGCGACCTGCTCTCTAACCGCGGTGCTGCCCTCCTCCTCGACATAGAGCTTGATCAGGCTGCTGGTATCCAGGTACAGGATCAGCGTCGGTCCTCCAGCACCATCTCGGACGCAGTCTTCCCACGGACCTTCGGCGGATCGGCTGATCCCTTGGGCTTGCCGCCGCCCCAACTCGCTGTCCCGGCCCTCACCAACTCCCAGGCCCACCGAGCCTCGGCCCCCTCTTCGACAGGTCCCAGAACGGCCACCGCCGCGCCGCGATCGGTGACCACAATCCGTTCTCCTGCCCGCGCCCGCCGTAAGTACGCGCTCAAATGATCCTTCAACGATTTGACTCCGACTTCGCCCATTCCTCCTCCAGTGGCCACAACGCTATCACAGACGCGGCTACTTCTGGGTGAAGGCCCCGTCGTTCAAGGTATCCCTCTGCGGGGCGCCTTCCTTCCCGCCGAGCCAAGTGCGAGCGCATGCTTCGATCTGTCTCGAGATGGCCGGGGCCGGAGAATCCGGCCTCTACGAGGACGGCTTCCTCGTACCGCCTGCCCGTTAGCTCCCGGACCAGCCCGGCCTCCGCGCCGTCAGCTAGGCTAGGCGGGCTTGGTGGGATTCCTGGAGGCCAGGTCGCTAACCATGGCGATGTCGGCGAAGTGATCGTCAACGTGGAGAAGCTCGGCCCGGGCGCGGATCGCGCAGGCCGCGATGATCAGATCGGTGGCGGGCACGGTGCGTCCATGGCGGCGCAGATCGAAGCCGATGCTCGCCGCGAGGTCGAAGTCCCCGTCTTCCAGCGCGAGCCGGCGGAAGGCGCCGAAGCTCGCGAGCAGTGCTCGCCGCTCTCGCTCATCAGCCGCGAACCCGACGACCTCGACGAAGATGATGCCATTGAATGCCAGCGCGTCGTCAGTGATTGCCGCGGCCACGGCTTCCTGGACCGCAGGTGAACCTCCGCGCCGGTAGTATTCGATCAGTGCCGAGCTGTCGGCGACGATCATCCCTCTTCACGCAGGCGCCGCAACTCCGAAAGGTCGCCCCGCAGCTGGAATTGACCCCGCTGCTGGAGAGCCTGAGCCAACCGGCGGCGCCGCACCGCCTCCTCCAGCGCGGTACGGATGGCCTCGGCACGACTCTCGGCGCCCAACGCCTCCTTCGCCTCTTCCAGCAAGGCATCGTCGATGGTGACGGTCATCCGGCTCATGCGCACCTCCTTGATGCACCGCCAGTATACACCACATAAAATCACCACCTGGGCTCACCGCGCTCTTTCGCCGCTGCGCCTGCCTCTATCGCAGGGTAGCGGCGCTCGACTCTCTCGTAGGCCCTTCACCGACAAGACCCGGGGCGCCGTCCTGCAGAAGTTCGAGTCTCCGTCCGCTTGGGATCGGAAGGCGCCGGGAGCAAGCTTGTCCTTGTACTCGCAATCCATACGAGCGAGGAGGCACAAGATGAAAACCTGGATCGATACCATGAGCCGGCTGCGTTCCGATTTCATGCGCACCGCGGCGGTGAAGCTCGACCGCCTGGCCCGCCTCGTCGGGCGTCTGGAGGAGGAGCCGGCCGACTCCGCCGCTCTGGAGGAGCTGACTTGCGGCTTCCATGGCCTGGCCGGCTCGGCCGGGACCTTCGGCTTCCCGGCCTCCTCGGCGACCAGCCTGGAAGGCGAGCGGCTGGCCTCGCGGCTGCGGGCAGCCGCCGCGCCCCCCGACCTGGCCGCCCGCCAGCATCTGGACTTGCTGGTCTTGGCCCTCCGCGGGCAGCTGGCGGACGCGTCGGCCCCGGCGAGCGTCCTCGCGTCGCCGACCGGATGGACCTCCTCCGCCGCGCTCGACGGCACGCTGCCCGACATCCTGATCGCCGACGCCGACCTGCCGGGCGGCTCGCCGCGATTCTGGTCTGGCGGGGTCTAGCGGGGTCTAGCGGGTAGCGGAGGGTGGCGGGCGGATCGGCAGCTCGCGGAGGCGCTTGCCGGTCGCGGCAAAGATGGCGTTGGCGACCGCGGCGTAGATGGGTGGGACGGGTTGCTCCCCGACCCCGAGTGGAGGAAGGAGTGATGGCACGACGTGGGTCTCGATCTGCGGTGTGTCGCGCATGCGCATGACCGGGAAATCGTCGTAGGTGCGCTGCTCGACGCGGCCATGGGCGAAGGTGATCCGCCCGTGAAGGGTGGCGGAGAGCCCCCAGAGGATGCCGCTTTCGACCTGCCCTTCGAGGCCGGCAAGATTCACGGCCCGACCGCAGTCGACAGCGCAGACGACTCGGTGCACCCGAACGTCGCCTTCCAGTCCGACCGAGACCTCGGCGACCTGGGCCACCATCGTTTGCCGGTGGTAGGCGTTGCAGGCCAGGCCGCGGCCCCAGCGCCGGCCGTCGCTCGGGCGGGGCAGCGGACTGCCCCAGCCGGCCTTCTCCGCGGCCAGGCGCAGCACCCGGCGAAGGCGGTCGCCGTTGTCGAGCGTGACCGTCCGCAGCTTGACCCTGCCCGGCGAAGGGATGAGCTCGAGACGCAGCATGAGCGGATCACGCCCGGTCGCGTGAGCGATCTCGTCCACGAACGATTCGCGGGCGAAAACCGTCGACGGGTATCCGACCGACCGCCATGCTCCCGTCGGAACCGGTGCTTCGACCGGGGCGTAGTCGACGCGCAGCGCGGGGACGGAATACGGCGTGTCATAACCGCCCCACGGACTTCCGTCGTAGGCCTCGGGGTCGTCGGCACTGAAAGGGCCGAACATCGAAAGGTGGAAGGTCGCGCAGCGATGGATCCAGGCGACGGGTTTGCCCGCGGCATCGAGCCCGGCGTTCAGCTCATGCAGCGCGGCCGGCTGGAAGAAATCGTGTTGCATGTCGTCCGGCCGCGTCCAGACGACCTGTACGGGGAAGGGAACTCTCCGCGCCAGCTCGACTGCCTCGATGACATAGTCATAGCCCAGCCGCCGCCCAAAGCCGCCGCCGAGCAGTGCCACATGGAGACGCACGGCCTCCGGCTTCATCCCCAGCAGCTTCGCGACATCTCTCTGCGCTTCGTTCGGCGCCTGCGTCCCCACCCAGATCTCGCAGCCGTCGGGCCGCACTTGCGCCGCGCAGTTCATCGGCTCGAGGGTGGCATGGGCCTGAAATGGATAGCGATACTCCGCCCGCAGCTGGCGCGCGGCGCCTGCCAGAGCCGCCGCCGCATCGCCTTCGCTGCGCGTGGTCTTGCCTCCGGCCCGGAGCGCAGCTTCGAGACGACCCCAGTAAGTGCCGGTCGCGTCGCTCGCCCGGGGGCCCTCGTCCCACTCGACTTGCAGCGCGTCGCGCCCTTTGAGAGCCGTCCAGGTGTCGTCGGCGACGACCGCGATCCCGGTGGGAATCTCCACCACCTCGCGCACGCCGGCAATCGCCTTCGCCGCCGCGGCGTTCCACCGCAGCGCCTTACCGCCGAAGACCGGGCACCGCGCCACCGCGGCCTTGCGCAACCCGGGTAGCTGAACGTCCAGCCCGTAGGCGGCCGTCCCGCGCACGATCTGCGGGCCGTCGATGCGCAGCACTCTGGTTCCGACGAGGGTGTAGTCTCTGGGGTCTTTGAGCGGGGGGTTCTTCGGCACCGGCAGCGCAGAGGCGGCGGCCACCAGGTCGCCGAACGGCAGGGAGTGGCCTCCGTCGCGGACCACCTGGCCGTTTTCGACGCGGCAGGAGGCGGCCGGCACGCCCCACCGGGCCGCTGCCGCCGCACGGAGCATCTCGCGCGCCGCGGCTCCCGCCTGCCGCAGGGGATCCCACGACTCCACGACGCTGCTGCTGCCGCTGGTGCGCATCTCCGGGAAATCGGGCCCGGGTGACGCATGGCGGATCTCGATCCTCGACCAGTCGGCCCCGAGCTCTTCGGCCAGGATCATCGGCAGCGACGTCCGGGCGCCCTGGCCCATCTCGGAGCGGTGTGCGGTGAGGGTCACCTTCCCCGAGGCGTCGATCGAGATCCAGGGACTCGGCGAGAAGGCGGCCGCGGCGGCGGTCGTTTTGACGATCTCGCCTCCCGCCTCCCAGCGAACCTGAAGAACGAGTGCGGCAGTTCCGCCCAGGGTTCCCAGGCGCAGAAAGTCGCGGCGGGAAGTGCTCACCTGTTCACCTGGATGCCCTCGCCAGCCGCGCCGCGAGCCGGACCGCCTTGCGGATCCGCGGGTAGGTGCCGCAGCGGCAGACCAGCCCGGACATGACATCCTCGATCTCGGTGTCAGTCGGTTGCGGTTTGGCGCCGATCAGAGCGGCGGCCGACAGGATCATGCCGGGTTGGCAATAACCGCATTGCGCCACGTCCTCCTCGATCCAGGCGCGCTGGCAGGGGTGGCTGCCGTCCGCCGAGAGCCCCTCGATCGTGGTGAACGATTTGCCGGCCGCGTCGCGGATGGGAATCTGGCAGGAGCGGACCGCGAGTCCCTGCCAGAGGACGGTGCAGGCGCCGCAGACTCCAACCCCGCAACCGAACTTCGTTCCCGTCAGGCCGAGATGATCTCGCAGCACCCAGAGCAGAGGGGTCTCCGGGTCTCCTGCGAAGGACCTTCGTTTGCCATTGACCGTGAGCTCCACCGTCGGCATGCTCTTCTTTTACTCGCGCCGCGGCGGCATAGTCCCGAGGGAAACATGAGGTTTCGCCGAGGTTTCGCCGAGGCGGCCGTCAGCTTTCGACGAGCCGGAAGGCGGGCGCGGCGGCGGCGCCGGCGGCGCGCTCGGCGACCGCGGCCGCCAGCCGGGCGCGCAGCTCGGGGCTGACCGGCTCGACCATCGGCATTGGCGGCCAGGAAAAGGGTCGGCCGGTCGCGGCGTCGACGACCCTGCCCTCTTCGATGGCGAGGGCGGCGGCCGACAAGGAGAGGCCGGCGATTGCGCGGTTGAGCGCCCCAAACAGCTCCTCGTCGGCGGGCCGTAGGAAGTGCAGCGACCGCTTGCCCTGGACCGCGACCGAGTAGCGGGCGGGCACCCAGATCAGGCCGTCGAGCTGCAGGCGCTCGCAGGCTACGACGAGCAGCGACATGACGTCGCGCAGCATCCCGAGGCCAGGGTGCTCCTGGCCGGGCAGCCGGGGGCGGGTGAGAGTGAAATGGGCGCGTGGGTTCTGCAGCAGCAGCCATTCGATGCCCAGCAAGGTGGCGCCGGGGAGGGTGCGCCGGTCGATGCGCAGCCGCAGCTCGAGCAGCTTGTCGCGCCGGGTGCTGTCGCCGAACAGGCAGACCGTCTCGCCGGCCGGGTTGTCGAGCTCGAGCTCCAGGGTCGGATGGGCGAAGCCGAGCTGACGCAGCCGCTCGAGCAACCCGCCTCGTTCGAGGATCAGCTCCAGATCCTGGCGGGTATAGCGGCCGAGCAGGCGCTGCGGGCGAAGAGGGCCGCCCAGGGCGGCATGCACGTCCTCGGCGGTGAGCCCCCAGCCGCTCCAGTCCTCGCCCGCGCGGGGCGTCTTGGCGGTGGCGTCGCTGAGCACCCGCCCCGGCGCCATGCCGGTGGCGTGCAGCTCGCGCGCCAGCCGCCGGTAGCGGGTCAGGGTGACCTCGGAAGTGGAGGGAGGCTCGACCGGGCGCGCCCGGCCGGGGAGCCGCCCGCGCAAGGTGGAGAGGAAGCGCGCGCTGTAGCGCCAGGAGCGCGGGCCGTAGCCGCCCGCCAGCACGATCACCAGCGGCAGCTCGCGCAAGCCGCCGCGGGCGCAGCGTAAGACCAGGCGGTCGCGCTCGAGCATGGCGGGAGAGGAAATCTGCCAGTCGCCCAGGGTGTCGTCAGCGGCGGGGTCGCAACCCGCGAGGTAGTAGACGACGTCGGGGCGAGCTCGTGCGAAGAGCCGCGGCAGCTCCGAGTGGAGCACTTCGAGATAGCGCTGGTCGCCGACGCCGCCGCCGAGCTCGATCGCGATGGCCGCCTGGGCGGCGGCCGCGGTGGCCGACCGATTGTGCACCGAGAAGGTGAAGACGGTTGGATCGGCGGCGAAGAGCGAGCGTGTGCCGTCGTCGTCGTGAAGGTCGAGATCGACGATCAGCACCTGTCCGGCAAAGCCGTCCGCCCGCAGCTCCGCGATCGCCACCGCGATGTCGTTGAAGAGGCAGAAACGCTCGCCCCGGCCGGCAAAGGCATGGTGTAAGCCGCCGCCGAGATTGACGGCGATCCCGCCTCCGGCCAGCGCCAGCCGGGTGGCGAGCATCGTCCCGCCCACCATCGCCCGCTGCGCCGCGAGCACCCGCTCGACGGCGTAGTCCGGCAGCTCCAGCCCGAACGCTTGCAGCAGCGCATCGTGACGGGAGAGCGATTCGAGGTAGCCGTCGGTATGGACGCGCCGCAGGTCGCGCAGCGCTGCCAGGTCGGGGCGGTGCAAGGCGCGGCGGCCGAGCAGGCCAGCCTCCTCGAGGAAGCAGACGATGCGCTCGCCGCGTAGCGCGTCGACTCCCGGCAGATCGACCTGGTAACGCTCGCTGTAGACGTAGTCGACCCTTTGGCGCCGCAGGCCGCCGGCCAGCCAGCGCCGGCTCCGCGCCAGCCGCGAAAGCAGCGGCCGAGAGGGCGATTGCACGCCAGGAGCTTAGTACGACGGGGAGTCCTTGGCGCGCTCGCGGGCCAGCCCACTTACTCGGGTGCCAACTCTGCCTCGTGGTTCCGGCGCGGCTGCATGGCTTCGTGGTAGGTTGTCCTCTGGAAGGATCATCGCCATGCGCATCAAGCATTTCACGGTAGCGGCGGGTCGCCTGCCGCCGACCACGGATTCTCTTCTCGACGACCGCGCCCGGCCCTACTTTCTCTGGTGGACGAATGCCACGGTCGGCCAGCTCAAGGAGCACCTCGTCTCGCCCGATCCGGAGGAGCGCGCCTACTGGATGGGCGCCCTCCTTCGTGAGGCCAACACCCGGGACGTCTGGCTCTTCGTCAATGCCGGCGAGATCCGCGCGCTCTGGCCGCTCCTTATCCGGTTTCTTGGGCGCTCACGATCGATGTGGGCCTGGCTGCTGAAGCTCCCGCCGCCGGAGTGGCCACCGCTGCGCCAACTCCGTGCAGGCGATGCGTAAGACCTTCGATCGCCGGGTGGTACCGGATTTTGCCCTCGGTTTCCTCCGCGCCTGCCAGACGCGCGTTCCCTGCCACCTCGGTGGCGGCGCGGCTCTTGCCGGGGTGTATCTCGGCCACCGAACGACCGGAGACCTCGACCTCTTCGTCCATGACAGCGAGGATATGCGGGCGCTGGCCAGGCTGCTCCCGGACGCGGCCGCTGACGCCGGGACCGACTTCACCCTACTGCGCGACGCGGGTCATCTGGTCCGCGCGCAACTCGAGGCTCGTGACGGGCGAAGCCTTGAAGTCGACCTCGTTTACGAGCCCATCGCCGACATCGAAGCGCCGCCTCCAATCGAGGGGGTCGTGATCGAATCGCTTGCGGATATACGAGCGAGCAAGCTGACCTGTATTCTCTCCCGCTCCGAGCCTCGCGATCTCGTCGACCTCTATTTTCTCGACCAGGTCGGATTTCCTCCGGCAGGAGACCTCGAAATCGCGCTGCGCAAAGACTCCGGTATCGATCCGGGAGTGCTGGCCTGGCTCGTCGCTCAGTTTCCGACGCGCCCCTTGCCCGCGATGCTCAAGCCTCTCACCACAGATCAGCTGGAGAAGTTCCGAGACCTCTTGGCGGAAACGTTGCGCCGCAGCGCAATCGGCTAGCGTCCCGTCTCGGAGGTTCGCGTCGTTAGTCGGCGAGTCAGCGCAGGCGCACCCAGGTGGCGCCCCAACCGCCGGCTTCGAGCGGGGCGTCGCCGAAAGCCTCGACCCGGGGGTCGCGGGCGAGAAGAGTGCGCACCGTCTGGCGCTGCACGCCGGCGCCCCGGCCGTGAATGATACGGAGGGCGCGCAAGCCCTTGGCGTAAGCCGCCTCGACGTACTCACGCACCACCTCGGGCATCTCGCGCGGCGCGAAACTGTGCAGGTCGAGCACGTCGGTGATCGGCAGCTCGACCGCCCCATCGCGATCATCGCGACCAGCGCGCTCGTCGTGCTCATTCCACTCATGGCGCCCCTGCCGCTCAAGGAGATCATCTTTTTCGTCTGGCATGCGCGCCCTCCCGCCGTCATCGACCGCGATCATCTCATCGCCCCGCCCGAGCGCGGCGGCGCCCCTCGCGCCGAGGTCGCCGATCTCCTCCCACCGCAAGCGGCTCGGCTTGCGGAAGAGCTCGATCCAGAGCGAGGTATCAACGAACAGCACGCCCGGCTCCGCGCCGCCGGCCCGAGCCGCCGCTGTCGTCACGCATCTCGGAGAGGTCCCCTTCCCAGAGCCCCGAGCCCGCCAGCTCGAGGATGCGCCCGGCACGGGCGCGGCGCACGAAGTCGGCGAGCGCGCGCTCGACGGCCCGCGAGTAAGTCCGCTCGCCGCTCAATCTGAGGGTCTCTGCCAGAAGCTTCACAGGGTCGCCCTGGCGGCAGATGGTAGACTGCGCCCTTAGACCTCCGCAGTGCGTCGAGCCAAGAAGATGGAACCATTTCACCCTCGGATGAGCGCGCTGCAGGGAGACCAGGCGCTGGCACAGACTCCCCACATCGCTGCGTTCGAGTTCTACAAAGCCCTGGCGCGGGCGCAGGGTCGAGCGCACTGGCTGCTGATTCTGCTCGTCGTCTTCGCGCTCACCAACTTCGCCGCGGGTGGCGCTGCCACCTCGCAGCAGTACCTCCAGCAACGGATCGCGGCGGGCGAGAAGCTGTCTGGCGAGGCAGCAGAGCGCAGCGCCGCGAAGGTGCCCGGCTACGGGGTCCTGCGAGCCGGGTTGTTCATCGTCACCGGGATCGTCTGGCTGCTCTGGCTTCATCGCTCCTATGGCCTGCTCCGGTTCCTCGGCACGAAGGTGACGCGCTTTTCTCCCGGCTGGGCAGTTGGCTGTTGGTTCGTGCCTTTCGTCAACCTGGTGCGCCCCTACCAGATCGTCAAGGAGCTCCGGCTGCGCAGTCGCAACCTCAACGCCACCGCGGAGCCCGCTCCGCAGCTCGCCGGCGAGGTCACCGCGCTCTGGTGGCTGACCTGGCTGGCCGCAAACGTCACCGAAGTGCTGTACGCCGCGCTATTGTGGAGCGCCGAGACCCCGGCGGACATCATCAGAGCTGACAAGACCGGCTTCGCCGGTGACAACCTGGAAGCGGCCGCGGCGCTTCTGGCCATCTACCTGGTGCGCCAGATCCGCAACGCGCAGAAGCTGGCTACGTTTCCCGCCATCCCTCCAGTCACGCCTCCAGTCGCTTGACCGTGCCCCGAGAGCGGCGGGCGCCCTTAAGGGTTCTCCAGCCGCACGATGTCGCATTCGCGGCGGCTGGCGCGGGCGTAGACGAGGGCGCGGCGGTCGGGGGAGAGCGTGAATCCCGGCCACGCGAGGTCGGTCAGGGTGGCTAGTGAAACAGGGCGGCTGGCGCCGAAGGGGAGGAGCTGGACCGCCGGAGGATCGCCCTGGCTGAGGTAGTAGATACCGTCACCAGTCACCGTCCAGCTTCCCCAGTTGCCGGGAGCAAGTCCCGGCGCCGCCAGCGACTCGCGCCCGCCGGCGGCGAGCGGAAGGCGCCAGATCCCCGGCCGGTCGATGCGGGAGTAGAAGAGGTCGCGCCCGGTGGCCGACTCCTGGGAGGAATAGCCGCCGCCGATGGTGACCTGGTCCCGCTCGCCGGTCGCCAGCCGGAGCTTCCAGACCTGCCAGCTCCCCGACCGCCGTGAGGCGAAGTAGAGGGCCTTGCCGTCCCGCGACCAGCTCGGCGCGATCTCGCCGGTCGAGTCGCCTGCCGCGGCCGGGGTGAGGGGCACGGCAGCGCCGCCGGCGGCGTCGACCACGTAGAGCGCTGCCCGGCCCCCCGGCCAGGCGGTGAACGCCAGGCGCCGCCCGTCCGGCGACCAGCGCGGCGTGCCGAGGTGAGGTCCGCCGAAAGCGGTCAGCTGCACCTCGCCGGCGCCATTCGCGTCCGCCGCCCAGAGCTCGTAGGTGCCCGAGCGCGTCGAGCCGAAGGCAATGCGCTTGCCGTCGGGCGAGAACTGGGGCTGGAAGCTCCACTCGCGGGCGGCGGCGGCCAGCGGCGTCGCCTCCGGCGGTGAGAGTGGGCCGGCGCCGTCCGGCGCGCCGCCGCCCAGCGGCAGGCGCCAGAGGCCGATGTCGTAGAGCCAGCTCTCGAACACCACGACGTCGCGCTGGCGGGCGGCCGAGGGGTGCTTGATCTTGGTGCCGCTGCCGGCCAGCAGGCGCGGGGTGCCCCCGGCCGCCGCCACCCGCCAGAGGCTGTAGATGCCGCCGCGGTCCGAAGAGAAGACCAGCTCGCGGCCGTCCCGCAGCCAGTCGACGCCGGCAATCCCCGAGTTGTCGAAGGTGAGCCGCCGCGGCTCGCCGCCGCCGCTAGTTTGGGCGGCCGCGGCTTCGCCTCCATTGGTCTGGGCGGCCGCGGCTTCGCCGCGGCCTTCGAGATCGACCTCGTAGAGGTCCTCGACGTCGTTGGCGAGTGCCCGCACGAACGCCAGCCGCGTGCCGTCGGGGGAGAAGGCCGGGTTGTAGTCGCCGTAGATCCCGGGCGGTGGTGTGGTCAGGGCGCGGCTCTCCAGCGTGGCCGGTGAGAGCAGGCGCAGGCGGGCCGGACCGGCGCCGGGCGCGGCGTCGCGCAAGGAGGTGGCGAGCCAGCGCCCGTCGGGCGACCACGAGATCCTGGTGGCGTCATCGTTGCCGCACGGCCCCAGGCGGCGCTCGGGTCCGCCGAGCGCCGGAACGGTGAGCAGCTCGCAGGCGCCCCGCGCCTGGCGCGAGAAGGCGATGAGCGTGCCGTCGGGCGACCAGCCGGGATCGAGGTCGGAGGCGCCGGCGGTTCCGCCATGGGTGGTGACCGCGATCGGCGCTCCCGCGCCGAGCAAGGCCACGTAGAGCCGCAGGTCGTGCCCCGCGCCGCCGTTCCAGGAAAAGGCGACGCGGGTGCCGTCGGGTGCGATGGCAGGGCGAATGGCATTGGCCGGCACGCCGGCGATCGGCAGCAGGCGCATGTCGCGTCCCGTGCGCCCACCGTCGCGCCCAGCCTTGCGCCCAGGCTCGAGATCAGCGCCGGCGCCGGCACGGCTTCCAGAACCCTTGAGCAGCCCGAAGGTCAACGCCAGGACAACCAGGACGCCGAGCGCCAGGCCGGCAAGGCGCCGCGCGGCGCGGTCCGGCGCTGCGGCCCTGTCCGGGAGCTCCTGCCGCGGCGCGGGACCGGCCGGCGAGGACGGCCGCGTCACGGCAGACCCCGGAGGCGCGAGCGCCGTGAATCGAGGTGATGCGGGCTCGGCGGCGGACTGTTCGATCGCGTTGTTCTGAGTCGGCTCAGTCGGCGCAGTCGTCTCAGCCGTTGCGGTGGTCTGAGCAGTGGCTGCCGTGGCCGTTGCGGGCGCCGGCGCAGTCGCCGCCGCGCGCGCCGGCTCGACGGCCTGCGGCATCGCGATCAGACGATAGCCGCGCTTGCGGATCGTTTCGATCACCCGCGGCTGCTCGGGATCGTCGCCGAATAGGCGCCGCAGCTGGCCGATCGAGCGGGTGAGCACGTCGTCGCTGACGAAGGCGCCTTGCCAGACCCTGTCGATCAGCGCCTCGCGCGATACCACTTCGCCCGGCGCTGCCGCCAGGCAGACCAGCACCATGACCTTGGGCTCAACTTGCACCGAGAGCTCGGGCTCGGGGCCGCTGATCCGGTTGAGCTGGGGCTGCACCAGGCGGCCGGCGATGCGCAGCTCCAGGGGAGGAGCGCCGGCGCCGGAGGATCCCCGGGAGGAAACGGGTGGATGAGCGTGGATCGACATCCGCGCCCGCCCTCGGGCGGGTCCCGGCAGTATAACGAAACGCGGGGCGGCGCCCCGCGGCCCTGTGCTGGGGTATGATCAGCTTGTCGCCTATGCTTGCCGTCACCCTCTAGATACATCCGGATCCCTCCCCGAGAGCGGTCCGCCCGCGCCCCGGCCGGCCGGTCGATGATGACCGCGATGGCCGCTGGACGGCGGGTGCCGTGTGCCACGCGCACCGGCGCTCTCCGTTTTGATCAGGCGCGCGGGTCCCGACCCGCGCTTACGATCTTTAACTCGCACGACGAGAGGACATCCTCATGGATACGTATCGACAAGAGTGGTGGAAGGACTTCTTCACCGGACCGGCGGCGCGGGCTCTGCGCCAGTTCGCCAGCGCCGAGCAGACGAGCGCCGAGGCCGACTTCCTGGTTGCGGCCCTGCGGCTGGCGCCCGGCGCGCAGGTGCTCGACGTGCCCTGCGGCGACGGGCGTCTCAGCGTCGAGCTCGCGGCGCGCGGCTACCTGGTGGCCGGCGTCGATTTCTCCGCCGAACTGCTGGAGCATGCCGGCGCCGCGGCGGCGGGGCGGGAGGCGGCAGTCGAGTGGGAACGGCGCGACATGCGCGATCTCCCCTGGCGGGAGCGCTTCGACGGCGCCTTCTGCTTCGGCAACAGCTTCGGCTACCTCGACGACGCCGGCAATGCCGCCTTCCTGCGCGCCGTCCGCCGGACGCTGCGGCGCGGCGCACGCTTCGTGCTCGAGATCGGAACCTGCGCGGAGTCGGTTCTGCCGGCGTTCACGCCGCGCCGCTGGTTCGGCTTCGGCGACGACTTCATGCTCTCGGACACCCGCTATGATCCGGCGCTGGCCAGCCTCGAGACCGAATACACCTTCGTACAAGACGGCAAGCTCGCCCGCCGCCGGGCCTTCCTTCGCGTCTACACCTTCCGTGAGCTGGCAGCGCTCGCGACCGCCGCCGGCTTCGCGGTCTCTGCCGCCACGGCCACCATGGACGGCGAGCCATTCCGCCTCGGCTCCAGCCGGCTCTACCTCCTCGCCGAGGCCATAGAGGCCGGCTAGAGAGAAGGCGGCACCAACTAAGACAGGCAGCAGGGGGGTTGATCTCCCCGGGCGATTTCCTCCAGCATGTAGAAATCATGCCGGACGAGAGGCAGCCAATGCCTTCAGGCAAGATTCTCGTGGTCGAGGACCACCCGCTCAACCTTCAGCTGGTGCGGGATCTCCTCGAAAACGCAGGATTCGACGTGCTGCACGCCTCGACCGGCGAGGAGGCTCTGCTGGCCGCCCGCAGCGAGCGGCCCGACTTGATCCTGATGGATGTCAGGCTCCCGGACATGGACGGCCTGGAGGTTACACGTTTGCTCAAAGAGGCGCCCGAAACCCGCGATCTCCCGATCGTCGTGCTGACCGCCTTCGCCATGCGCGCGGACGCCGAGAGCGCCTATGGACATGGCTGCGACGGCTTCATGACCAAACCGATCAATACCAAGACCTTCGTCAAGGAGGTCACGGCTGCCATGAGTGCGGGCAGAAAGATCGAGGGATGACCGAGTCGCCAGAGCTCTCGGCAGCGTCCGCGGGCGTGCCGGATGACCAGGTCGCGCGCATTTCCCGGTTGCTCCGCGCCCAGCGGCTGGAAAGCGTCGCGGCGCTCGCCGGCGGTATCGCGCATGATCTCAACAATGTGCTGGCGGCGGTCTTGCTCGCTGCCGACGTCCTGGCGCAGCACGCTCGAGCGCCGGCGGCGGAGCGCGCTCTCGCGGCGCTCGACGAGCTCGCCAGACAAGGAATCGGCCTCACCGAGCAGATCCTCTTTCTGGCGCGCGGCGTCGACGGAGAGGCGACCCCTTTCGACCTGCGCCACCTCATCGCCGAGGTGCGCAAGCTGGCCCGAGTCATCTTTCCGCCGCCCGGCGCCGTGCTCACCAGCTACCCCGGCGATCTCTGGTTGGTGAGCGGGGACGCTCTGCTCGTCTACCAGCTCCTGCTCGAGTCTTGTCGAGAGGCGCGCCGATCTCGAGGGTCTCTTGGCACCTTGAGGATCAGAGCCCGCAACGCCATGCTCGACGAGAGCCAGGCTGGCGTGGGCGCCCGCTTCCGACCGGGGCCTCATGTGCTCGTCGAGATTGCAACCGAGGGCGCTACCGGAGGCGAGACCGCGCGCCCGCCGGCCGCTCCCGATGCCGGTGTCGGCCCCTGGCCGCCCGTCTCATTGCGGAAGATGTTGGAGGGCCGCGGCGCCGTCTTTGGGCTCGCCGCTCTCGATCGTCTCGATCGTGCCAGCGAGGTTCTCCGAGTGCACTTGCCGGCGGTCGTTCAGGGCGGCTCGGCGGCGGCCGCTCCGGACGCCCGACTGGCTCCGGGTAATGGCAAGCTGATTCTGGTCATCGAAGACGACGCGGCGCTGCGGGTGCTGTTGGCCGGCAGCCTGGAAAGCCACGGCTACCGCGTCGAGTCGTCGGAGAGCGGTCCCGAGGCCGTGGCGTTGATCGCTCGGCATGACGTCGAGGTTGCAGTCGTGACGTTGCCGGTCGGTTCATTACCAGAATGGTCTCGGCAGTTGCTGGAGGCCGCCGGCTCCCGGGCGATTCCGGTTTTGGCGCTCCCGGGCCCCTTCACCGTGGCGGAGCTGCTGTTGAAGGTAGGTCAAGCGCTGGGATCGGCGGCCGAGCCTCCGGGCGCCAGCCCGATCTGAATGGCATAGCGAATCACCTCGCTATTGTTTCGCAGGTTCAACTTCTCGCGGATCCTTGACTGGTAAGTGCTAACGGTCTTGGCGCTCAGGTGAAGCTCGATCGCGATCTCGCGAGCCGTCGACCCCATTCCAATCAGCCGCAGAACCTGTAGCTCGCGGACCGAGAGAACCTCCTGCGCGGACGCTCCCCGGCCAGATTCGAGGCTCATCGCGAGGCGCTCGCCCAACGCGGGGCTGACGTACTTGCCTCCTGCATGCACTTTGCGAATCGCCGCAATCAGCAGGTTGACGTCGGCGCCCTTGTTCATGTATCCGTCTGCCCCCTCTTTGAGAGAGCGGATCGCGAGATGGTCCTCGGCCAGTGCGGTCAGCATGAGAATGCGCACACGCGGGATCAGTCTCTTGAGCTCCTGGGCGGTTTCCAGCCCGCCGCGGCCCGGCATCGCAACGTCGAGAACGACCACGTCCGGAGCAGTCGTCTTTGCCTTGCGCAGCGCCTCCTCTCCGGTCGAGGCTTCGGCGACGACGACCAGGTCGCCGGACGCCTCGAAGACTCTCTTGAGACCCTCGCGAAAGACCGGGTGGTCGTCGGCCAATAGGATCCTGATCACTTCCGATCTCCTGACGCAAAAGCCTAACGTCAAACCTGCGATGTTAGGATAGCACCCGAGGTCGGTCAAGGCCAGGTCGGCACGCAGCCGGAGGTCCTCAGCTCCGGCAATGCGTCAGAGCCTGGAGGAGAATGGAGCGATGGCGGTGCGATCCTTGCGCGAGCGGACGATGCTGGCGGAGAAGATCCGCCACCTTGAGGCGCCCGTCTCCGCGGAGGTCGCGGAAGAATTCTTCAGGCGGCATTCCGACTGGCTCCTTCGGCATGGGGAGCGAGGACGAATGCTTGGTCTCGACGCCGCGATCGATCACTTGCGGTTCCTCGCCAGCGCGATCGAGGCGGGCGAGCCGGCGTCGTTCCGAGACTATGCGGTCTGGGCGATGCGGATGCTCCGGGCGCGGGGCATCGAGCCGCGCTCCGTGGTGGACAGCTTCGGACAGCTCGGGGGCGCCCTGCGGGAGCGTCTCACGGTTGACGAGTACTTCCTGGCGGCCCGCTTCCTCCGGGCCGGCTGCGCGGCGGACGCCGGGATACCGGACGACTCAGCGGCGGCGGCTCCGCCGACCGGGCTGCGCCTGACCCAGCGCCGTTTCCAGCAGGCGCTCCTGGAGGGTCACCGCCGTGCGGCGGTAGATATCGCGTTGGAGGCGCTTCGCGCTGGCACCGCGTTGGTGGACGTCTATGTGGATGTGATCCAGGAATCGCTGTTTGAGGTGGGACGGCTTTGGCAAGACAACAGGCTGACGGTGGCGCAGGAGCATATGGCGACTGCGATCGTGCAGTTCGTACTGGCTCAACTCTATCCCCTGCTGGCCCTTCCTGCGCCGCCGCGTGGCAATGTCATCATCACGGGGGTGGAGGGCGAACTGCATCAAGTCGGTGCGAACATGGTAGCGGACTTCCTGGAAGCCAACGGCTGGAACGTGCGTTTTCTGGGAACCAACCTGCCGCTCGTCGGGATCGTGCACGCCGTCGAGGAACACGGCGCGCTGGTGGTCGGCGTCTCCGCGACGATGCTGTTCAACGTCCCCAAGGTCCGCCAGCTGGTCGACGAGCTGCGCGTTGGATCCGGTGGCGGCGCGCGGCGGATCGTGCTCGGCGGGAGCGCGTTCCGCAGCTCCCCGAACCTCGCCGGCGAGCTCGGAGTCGACGGCGTGGCCTCCGATCTGCGATCGGTTGCCGCCTTGCTGGAGAGAATCACGACAGCGCCTTCCGCTCCAGCGTGAGTGGCCGCAATCCTTATCTGCTCGAGTTACTCGGTCTCCGCCGGCGCTCTCTCGATATCAAGGTCGCTCCGTCTTGCGCGCACGGGGAGATCGAAGGTGAAGGTGCTGCCCTTGCCCAGGCCCTCGCTTTCAAGCCATATTCTGCCTCCGTGCAGCTCGACGAGCCGGCGTGACAGGGCCAAGCCCAGGCCGGTGCCGGGCTGGAGCCGCCCCGAGCCCGTCGCAAGCTGCTCAAAGGCCTGGAACAGTCTGCCCTGGTCCTCGCGAGCGATACCCTTCCCCGTATCCTGGACCGCGATCCAGACCCGCTCCTCCTTGCTGGCCCTCTCGCCGGCGGCTCGCGCGGCGCTCAGGGTGACGCTTCCTCCCGCCGGGGTGAAATTGCAGGCGTTGGCGAGCAGATTGAGGAGGACCTGGCGCAGGCGCCTCGCGTCCGCATACAGCAGCGGGAAGTCCGGAGAGACCCGGACCGTCAGAGTAATGCCGGAGCGGCCCGCCATCTCCTCGAGGATGTTCGCAAGGTCCGCGAGGAGCTCTTCGAGGTTGACCTCGGCAAGATCCAGCTCGACGCGCTCGGCATCGATCTTCGCCAGGTCGAGGATGTCGCTGATCACATCCAGGAGGTGCCGGCCGCTGGCCAGGATGTTCTCGACGTACTCCGCCTGCTTGGAGTTCAGCTCGCCAAAGACACGATCGCCCAGCACTTCCGAAAAGCCGATGATCGAGTTGAGAGGAGTGCGCAGCTCGTGGCTCACATTGGAGAGGAACACGCTCTTGGCACGGTTGGCCCGATCGGCCTCCTCCATGAGCCGCAGCAGCTCTTTGTTCTTCCTCGCTGCCTCGCGCGAGAGGATGGTCAGCTCATTGGTCAAGCCGATCATCTTCTCGGGCGTCGTCGTCTCGTAGAGCCGCGGCGGCTCGCCCAGCAACAGGGTGAAATCGCTCTGTGCGTCGAGGTAGCACTCCAGGGTGAAAGGGAGCTGCTTGGTGTCGACGAAATTGAGATAGAACGGCTCGCGGAGACCGCTTTGACCGGCCGTCAGCCGCCGCCGGAGCGAGTCCGCATCGCTGTCGGTCAAGAACTGCGACACGTTCGCACCGCGAATCTGGTCCGCCGGCATGTGCAAGCGCGTCGCCAGCGCTCGGTTGCATTTGCAAACCGTACCATCCGGCGCGAGCAGCAGGCAGTGGATCAGTTGGCTCCTTTCCAGGTACTGCGCCAGAGCAGCCGCACGGTCCGCGGCGATGACTTCCCAGCCGGGTGGACGGTCCGCGGCTTCGCCAGGGTCGTGGAGAGCGGATTGGTCGACCGGGCGACCTCCGCCGGCTCTGGGCCGCGCGCTCATGCCTCGCGACGGCTTCTTCATGTTGTCATTTGCCAGGCACGAGGGAGCCACCGCGCGAAGATGGCTAGTGGAAGAGCTTCAGGAAGACGAGGTAGATGACGAACCCGTGGTCGGGTCCCGCGACGGGAACGCCCGCATCGAGGGTGATGAGAGTGCTCCAGGGGCCGATGACCGAGCCGACCAGGCCGGCGCCGGCGAGAAAGCGCTGGTGTAGGCCGGCCTCCCGGTCGGTGGCCAGAGCGGTGTCGACCACGCCGTCGAGCCGGAGCTGGTCGCTGACGTCGAAGCCGTAGGTGAAATGGCCTGCCTCGACGGCGGCGGCGCGGACGCTGCTGGTGCGGTAGCCGTGCACGCGGGCGCCGCCGAAGAAGCCGAACTGGTACTTGCTGAAGCGGTCGAGACGAGAGCCGGAGAGGTAGTCGAGCTCGGCGCCGATGCGCTGGAAGTGGGAGAGATACCAGTTCTTGCTGGCCTGCAAGTTGTAGCGCACGAAGTTCTGCTGACCCGGCTGGAACTCGGTGTTGCCGGGGAGTCCCCAGAAGTCCCACCGCGAACGGTGGTCGTAGCTGCCGGTGGCGCCGAGACGGTAGCCGGAGCGGGCGAAGGAGAGATCGAGGTCGAAGGAGTGCAGGAAATTGGCGGCCGGCAGCACGAACCGGCGGTCAGTGTTGCTGGTCCGGCTGTAGCTCGCATAGGAGAGGGCATACTCGACACCGGCCTTGACGAAGTTGCCGAAGGGATAGCCGAATTTGACCTCGAAGTTCGCGGGGTAGACCTTGAGCTCCTCGGAGTGGATCTCCTTGCCCTTGACGCTCAGGGTGTCGGTGAAGGGGACGGCGATGGCGAAGAAGTCCGCGCCGAGGTCGACCTTGCTGCCGAACAGGCGCGGCTGGGCGACGTCGGCGGTGAGCAGCGCGCCGGCGAAGAAGATATTGAGCTGCTCGCCGGTGTGCTTGAAGTCGAGGCTGAAGTAGTTGAGGCCGGCAAGCGGCAAGGGGTATTTGAGGGCGTCGTCGTAGAAGACGCCGCCGATCGCGAAGAGCTTGGAGAGGGCGTAGCCTTCCTTGACGACGCGCTCGCCGCCGGCCTTGTTCTTGACCAGGTAGCGCAGGCCGTGGTCGGTGTCGCGCACCATCGTGACATCGGTCTGCTCGACGGCCTGGCGCTGCGCCGTGAAGTCGGGGCCGTTGAGGCGTAGATCGCTGAGCACGGTCTCGCGGTCGACGACGTTGGGATGATTGAGAATCGACAGGATCTGCTGCGCGACCAGGCGCAGCGGGAGGATGAAGGTCTGCGGCGCCGTGGGCGCCGGCGAGCCTCCCGGCGCCGGTGACGGTGGCGTTGCCGGTTCCCCCGGCACCGCGGAGCTTTCGGCCTCTTGCGACGTCGACGCCGCTGGCGCAGCGCCTGCCGGCCAGGGGGCGGGCTGGCCGGCGGCGTCGACCGGCGTGTAGTAGAGCGTCTCCTCGTTCGAGATCACCTCGCCTTCGAGGCCGAGCTCCACGGCGCGGGTGCGCAGCCGGGCGTCGGTGGCGCGGTCGATCCAGACCGTTCCCTGGTAGAGACGGCCGCCGGCGCCGGCCGGACGGGGGCCGGCGGGGGCAAAGTCGACGACCCAGGCGTCGCGGCCGTCGACGCGGTCGGTGCCGCGCAGGCGATAGCGGTACTGGCGCGAGAAATGGATCTCGAGCGGCAGCGCCGCGGCCTTCTCCGGCTGGATGAGAGGGATCTCTGGGAGTGTCTTGGCTTTCCAGCGGACGCCGTTGATGTAGAGCGTCTCCCACGCCCAGTCGGCGCCGCCCTCGCGGCGCCAGAAGAAGGGGCCGGTCAGGGTGACCTCGATGGTCGCGGAGCCCGAGGAAGGCTGGAACCGCAGGTGGGTGGTGTTGGTGGCCGAGTAGTGCCCGAGGTGGCGGTCCTGGGCGTCTTCGAAGGCCTGGAGGCGCTTGAGGATCTCTTCGACCTGGACCTCGTGCTCCGAGGAGACGGAGAGCCGCTCGGCGACCCCCTTGCGCTCGGCGGCCGTGGCGCGCTCGAGGCCGAGGACGGCGACTCCTCCCGGCTGCGCGAGGCGGACTTCGAGACCGCCCGCGACGACGCGGGCGGCGGGCGGCACGACGCGGCCCGGGGTGTAGGGGAAGCGGGTGGGACGGCGCAGCCCGGGGTCGGGGAAGCGTAGCGTGAGCTCGGCGGGTGGCGGCTGGGCGCCGGACAGCGGGGCGAACGGCCTTGCGCCGGGCGGCGGCGCCGCGGGGACGGACGGCGGGGTTGGCGAGATCGCGCCGCCGGGACCGGCCGCGCCGCCGGGCGCCACGACGATGACCCGCAGGCCGAGGTCTTTGCCGCGCACGAAGGCCCAGGCTTCGGCGGCGCCGGTGGGGGCCGAAGACGGGTCATATGACAGATCGCCGGCGAACTCGCGCGCCAGCAGGGCGAGCGGGGCGATGCCCTGGCTGTCGAGGGCGGTGGCGCTGAAGAGGGTGAGGTCGATGCCGGCGGTCGACCGGCGGGCGGCCTCGGCCAGGATCGCCCCCGGATCGGCCGGATAGGGGAGGGCGTCGAGGACGAGAGGCCGTCCGGGATCGAGCTCATGCAGCTTGGCGACGGCGGCGGCGAGGGCCTCCGCCGCCGCGGGCTCCAGGGCGACCGCGTCGATGTAGGCTGCCACCTCGAAGCCATAGAACGCGCCGAGCACGGCAGGATCGGCAGGGAGCGGAGTGGTGGCGACGCGGGCCTCCGGCAGGGCGCCGGTGATCGCGACGGCGGCCCGCTTGAGCAGGAAGGCGTAGTCCGCGGCGTCGAAAGGGGCCGCTTCCCGGGACTGGCCTGCGGGGCGCCAGACCACCTGGAAATGGCAGTTTTTCGGCGCGGCGGCGGCCAGCTCGGCGGTGGCTCGCAGCTCGGCGACCAGCCGCTCGGGGTTGCGGGCGAGCGGCGGCGGAGTGCGGAAGACGAGCGCCAGCCAAGGGGTCGCTCCCGCGGCGGCGACCGCCTGGGCGGCGGCCGCGCCCTCTAGCCCGCCGCCGGCGGGAGCGGGCGGAGTAGCCGGCGCGCCGGCAACGGGGGGTGGCTGCCAGTCGTCCGGCAGCAGTGCCACCTCCCAGGCGGCGAACAGCGGGCTGCCGGGCTGCAGCCGTGCCGCGCGCAGCAAGGCGACGAGGCGGTCGAGAGCCGGCGGCAGCGGCGCGGCGCCTGGAGCGGCAGCGGCGCCGGCCGCCGGCACGAGACGGACGCCGGCGCAGGGCTCGCAGGGAAGTCTGGCCGCGAGAGCGGCGGGGACGAAGCTGGTCAGAGCGAGCAGGGCCGGGAGGTGCTTCGAGACACGTCGCATTGACCAAGCATAACCCCGGTGCCGGGGCCGCCGCGCCGGCAATGTCACGATTGTCACGCGGGGGCGGGCAGACTAGAATCGAGGAGAAAGCTATGGAGTTCTCGGGGCGGCTCAACGCCTTTCCGCCGAGCGACCTCCTGCAGCGGGCCCTCAACGACCACCGCACCCGGGCGTTGGTGGTGCGCAGGAGCGAGTGTGAAAAGCGGATCTATTTTCACGCTGGCCAGGTGATCGCCTGCCTGTCGAATGACCCGGCCGAGTACTACGGGCAGCACCTGCTGGTCAACGGCTACCTCGATCAGAACCAGCTCTTCGAAGCCCTCACCTTCAGGCCGGGACGCCCTCGTTGCGCTCGCCGGAGAGGATGCGCCAGCCGATGACCTTCTCGTCGATCTCGCGCAGGCGGTTGGCGATCAGGCGGCAGAGCAGCTGCAGGAACTCGAGGGCGGCGTGCGGGTCCATGGCGAGGATCTCGCGCACCGTCGCCTGGTCGAGGGTGAGGACGGTCAACGGGCCGCCATAGGCGCGGGCGTCGGCGGAGCGGGGCTCGCCGTCGATCAGCGACATCTCGCCGAAGAACTCGCCGCGCTCGAGGATGGCGAGGGCCTCCTCGCCGCCGCCGGGGATGAACTTGCTGATGATCGCCTTGCCCTCGAGGATGATGTACATCTCGGCGCCCTCGTCGCCTTCCTGGAACAGGGAGGCGCCGGCGACGAAGCGCTCTTCCTTGGAGAACGTGGCGAGGGTCATCAGCTCGCGGCGGGAGAGTCCCTGCTCGCGGAAGAGGCGGATCTTGTCGGTCGACTCGACCTTGACCTCGGCGCCGGTGGGGGCGGCCGGCCGGCGCAGGCGCAGGAAGTTCTCGGTCAGCGACTCGGAGGAGAAGAAGTTCTTGAGCTGATCGTTGGTGGAACGCAGCTTCTGGGCGAGGCTGTGCCAGAAGCTCCAGTAGAGACCCACGCCGAGCTCGGGGGCGGCCTCGATCAGGCCGTCGAGCTTCCCGGCGTCGATGCGGAAAACCTGGCTGGGGGCAAGGGCGATGGCGTCGGAGGAACGGTCGAGGCTGGTGATATAGCCGACCTCGCCGAAGAGACTCCCGGGCGCGAGCTGCCCGAGGCTGAAGGTGCCATAGGCGGTTGGGCGCTGGATGAGGACCTGCCCGCGCTCGAGGATGTAGAGGTCGCGCCCCTGGGCGCGGTGGGCGAGGATCAGGACGCCGGTGTCGTAGAGATCCTCGCTCACCGCATGGGTGAGCCGGAAGATCTGCTCGTCGGAGAGATGCGACCAGAGCTTCAGGCGGCGCAGGCGGGCGGCGAGCTGGATCTGGCCGCCGGCCACGTCGCGCTCGGCGGGCGGCGCCGTCAAGGCGGCGGCCGGCGAGAAACTCCCTTGTTCGAGGAAGCGCTCGCGGTGCCACTGGAGGCGGTCGAAGGCGGTGTGCACTTCGTCCTGGCGCTCATGGAAGAGCTGGGAGAGCTCGCGGCTGCCCCAACCGAGGATCTGTTTGAGGGTCTGGATGCGCCGCCGCAGGCGGCGGCTTCCCTCCTCGTCCCCCTCGTTGATCAGCAGGAAGGCGTGGATGGTGGCGGCCAGCGAAGCCTCGAACTGCTTGCGCTCGAACTCGGCGCGGCCGAGGCTCTCGGCGATCTCGCGGTCGAACGGGTTCAAGCGCAGGGCGCGGCGGAACTCCAGGGCGGCGCCGTCGAAGTCCTTGCGCCGGAACAGCACGCGCCCGTGCAGCTTGAAGTGCGCCGGGTTGGCCAGCTCCTTGGCCTTGGCGACGTCGAGGCACTCGATGGCGCGCGCGTTCTCGCCCCGCTCCGCGTAGAGGTGGGCGAGGCCCAGGAAGTGGGCGGCGTCGATGGCGTTGCGGCGGAACCCTTCGCGCAGCACCTCGCGCAGGCTCCGGTTGGCGGCCACGGTGCCGCCGCCTCCCTGCTGCTGGAGCTTGCGCACCTCGGCCAGGGCGAGCTTGACGGAGAGGTTGGTCGGGTCGAGGCGGAGGGCAAGGAGGAGGAGGTCGGCCCCCTCCTCGTAACGGCTGGTGGCGGCGAGTCGCCGCGCCAGGTCGGCCAGCTCGTCGACCTCTTTGCCCAGGATCTGCGGGTCCTTCATGGCGCGCCCCACGCGGACAGCGCGGAAAGCAACAAAGTCTAGCACGCGCCGGAAGCCGGCTAGCGGCTAGGACGACAGAGCCGGCGGAGAGACGGGGCGACCGTGCGGGCGGTGCTGGCCGCTTGAAATGCGCGCGAGGGCTCGGTAGATTGGGGTCGAATTGAAGGCTCTTGACCCTCCCTCCGGCGCTCCTCTTTCGCCCGGCGCACCCCAAGCACCGTCCGCGGCGAGCTCGTCCGTCCCGCCGGCACCGTCCGCGCCGCTCGCGGCCAGCGCCCCCGCTCCGTCCGACCCGTCCGTCCCGCCGGCTCACTCCCCTGCGTGGGCGGCCGCCGCCGCTGCCTCCGAGCTCGCCGAGGCCGTGGGCATGGCGATCGAGGCGTGCCGCCGCGGCCGCTGGAACGAGGGACTGCCCCGGCTGGCGCGGCTCATCGAGGAAGGAGGCCGCTCGGGGACGCTGCCGGCTCTCGCTTACTCCTACCTCGGCTACGGCATCGCATTGCGCCAGAAGAAGGTGCGAGAAGGTCTCCAGCTCTGCCAGCACGCGGTCAAGCTCGAGTTCTACCAGGCCGAGAGCTTCCTCAATCTCGCCCGCACTCTGCAGCTCGCCGGCCAGCGCAGGGACGCCGTGCGTGCCGTGCGCGCCGGCCTGCGGCTGGATCGCGATAACCCGCAGCTGCTCGAGCTCCAGGACAAGATCGGCATGCGCCGCCGGCCCGTTTTCTCCTTCCTCGCACGCTCGAACCCGCTCAACTTTCTCCTCGGCAAGCTCCGCCACGCCGTCCGCCCCACCCGCGGCGGCGACCCCCCGGGCTGATCAGCTCACGGCACGTCGAGGTAGGTGACGAGCGACGAGCGCAGGCCGGAGATGCGGAGCTTGCGCACTCGCGCGGAGCCGATGCGGGTCTCGCCGTCGACCGGGGAACGGGCGAGCGCCACGGATCGGCGCGGCGGCCGGCGTCCGGACCGACCGCGCGCGCGAGGCTCGCAAGCCCCGCCTAGCGATGGTGGCGGTGTTTGGAGTGCGCTTTCCGGCTCTTCGGGGCTTGGCGCTGCTGGTGGGCGATCCTGGCGGGCCCCCGCCTGGGCGCCTTGTGGGCCTTCTGGATGGCGGCGGCGATATCAGCCTGGATGGCCGTCGCCTGCTGCTTGACCTGCGCCGACCGCTGCTTGGAGCGCACGTAGTCCTCGGAGGCGTAGGCCGCCTCGGCCTCGGATTCCATCCCCTTCAAGGCGGTCAGGTCGGCCCGCATCGCTTCCAGGTCGGCCTTGGAGTCCTTGCCGCCCGGCGCCCTGGCGAGCGCCGCGCTGGCGTCGGCGAGCGCGCTCTTGGCGGCGTCGATGCCGGTCTTGGCCTCCTGCTGCAGCTGCACCTTGCCGGCGGCGGCATCGGAGCGTGCCTGCTCGGCGTCGCCCTTGACCTTGAGGATGAGCTGGCGGCTGCGGTCGTAGCTGCGCAGCGGGCTGAGCTTCGCAGCCTGGGCGTCCATCTCGGCCTTGGCCTGGGTCATCGCCTCCTGGGCCTTGCCGTAGGCCTCAGGGGCGAAGCTCTCCGCTCCGGCCTTCTTGGCCAGGTCCAGCGCCTCCCTGGCCGCGGTCATTTCCCCGGCAGGCGGCTTCGAGCAGGCCGCGAGAGCCGCTGCGCCGGCCGCCAGGAGGCCGAGGAGAAGGGGCTTGCCGATCCTGCGGTCGCCTCGACGGTGGCGGCCGGGCCCCGCGGGCTCCATCACGGCGTGGCGGGCGCCGCTGCGGCGGGCGCGCCGGCGGGAGCGACCTTCATGTCCTCGAAGACGATGCCCAGGTTCTGGGCGCCGCTGTCGCGGCAGATGTCCATGAAGGACACGACCGTGTCGTAGGGCAGCTCGCCGTCGGCGGCGAAGAAGACCACCTTGGTCTGGCGCCCGGTGAGCGCCTGCCGCAGCCGGCCGGGAAAGTCGGCCTTCTCCACCTGGAACTTGTTGATGAAGGCGTGTCCGTTCTCGTCCAGGCGCACGATGATCTGATCGTTGTCGGGCTGCGTGGTTGGAGTCTGGACCTTGGGCGGCACCTGCACCGGGTAGCCCATCTGCAGCAGCGGCACCGCCACCATGAAGATGATCAGCAGCACCAGCACCACGTCGACCAGGGGAGTGATGTTGATGTCGCTCCGTATGCCCCCGGCCCCACCTTTGGTATCCATTGCCATGATCGAGCTCCTTGCTCAGGTTCCCTTGATCTTCTCCGTCACCAGGCCGACCCGGCTGAATCCCGCCTCGTTGAGCATCCTCATGACCTCGCGCACCCGCTTGTACTTGAGGCGCCGGTCGCCCTTGAGCACCACCGACTTGTCGGGACTCTGGTCATGCACCAGCTTGAAGTTGCTGGCCAGCTGATTATCGGGAACCCAGTTCTGGTTGACGAAGACGCTGCCGTCCAGCTTGACCGACACCGTCAGCTGCTTGCTTCCTTCCGGCATCTTATCTGGGTCGCGGGTCTCCGGCAGCGCCACGTCGACGCCTTTCTGCAGCATCGGGGTGACGACCATGAAGATGATCAGCAGCACCAGGCAAACGTCGACCAGCGGCGTGACGTTGATCTGGCTCTTGACGTCCTGCACCAGGTTCGGCTTAACGTGCTTGGGCAGCATTCCTGGTCCTCTGCTTCATGAAGAAGTCGATCAGCTCGGAGCCGGAGTTGGACATCTCGACTTGCAGCCGCTCGAGCTGGTTGGCGAAGTAGTTGTACATCCAGGCCGCCGGAATCGCGACGCCCAGCCCGAGCGCGGTCGACCAGAGCGCTTCGGCGATACCGGCCGAGACCACTCCGATGCCGCCCGAGCCGCTGAGCGCCATGCCGGTGAAGGCCTTGATGATGCCGATGACGGTGCCGAACAGGCCGATGAAGGGGGTGATGGTGGCGATCGTCGCCAGGCCGCCGATGCCGCGCTTGAAGTCCGAGGTGGTGAGCAGCGCCGAGCGTTCGACTGCGCGCGACGCGGCCTCCACGATCTCGATCTCGGAGAGCGGACTGGTCTGGCTCTCGTACTGGAATGCCTGCAGGCCGGCGGCGGCCACGCGCGCCACGTGGCTCTGCGGGTACTTGTTGGCGGCGTCGATGGCCGCCTGCGGCCGGTTGTGCTTCAAGTGATCGGTAAACAGGCGGGCGAACTCGAGCGACTGCTTCTTGGCCTTGCGGAACAGGATGAGCCTCTCGACGCAGACGTACAGCGTCCAGATTGACAGCACGATCAAGAGCGTCACCACGAACTTGTTGACGATCGTCATGTCCTGCCACACCGTCAGGGGACTTAGGCCGCCCATGCGCTTCTCCTTTTGTCTAGATCAAGATGGAACCGCTACTGTACCTGAAAGTTCACTGTCAGCGTGTAGTAGACCTTCACCGGTTTACCCTGCAGCGTGGCCGGCCTGAACTTCCACTTCTGAACCGCCTCCAGCGCGGCGCGGTCGAGTCCCATCGGCAGCCCCTTGAGAATGTGGGCGTTGATGACGTTGCCGCCGGTGTCGATGATCGCCTCGACGATCACCACTCCCTGCAGCCGCGCCTTGCGCGCCATCTCGGTGTAGACCGGCGGCGGCGCCGAGATCTTCTCCGGCTTGGTGACCGCGCCGCCGACCCGCAGCGGCGCCTCGTCCACGCCTCCTTCGACCCCTCCCACGACACCACCGGGGATGCCCCCCGGCACGCCGCCGGGCACGCCGCCCTCGACGCCGCCGACGACGCCGGCGGTGTCGACCGGCGTATCGGAAGGCTTGGGCTCCGGCAGCTTCTCCGGGATCACCACCGGCTGCACCGGCTCGGTGGGCCTGATGACCGGCGCCTCCTTGACCACCGGCTTGGGCGCCGCGGGTGGCGGCGGCGGCGGCGGTGGCGGGGGCGGCGGGGCCGCGTTCAGGAAGACAACGTTGATCGGTGGCTCCTCGACCGGCGGCACCTGCCAGTACTGCGCGAACAGCAGGCTCCCCGCCGCTACCACGTGGACGACGATGGCGGTCGGCAGGATGAACCAGCGGATGCCGCGGCTGTTGCGCTTCTTGTCGAGCGCGATCAGGGAGTTCTCGAACATGGGGTCACCTATTTTCCCGGAGCTATGGCCGGCGCGGCCTGCGCCTTCTTGCGCATCTCGAGCCCCTTCTTGAGGTAGTCCTGCGCGAGATTCTGGAGGTCCAGCCGTTTCTGGCCGTCGATCTCGAGGTTCGCCTTCTGCCGGAGGAGCAGCCCGTAGTAGAACATCGCGTCGTAGTAGTCGGGCTTGAGCTTGAGCGCCTGGTCCAGCGTCTTCAAGCCCATCTCGATCTTCTTGGACTTGGTCTCGGCGTCGATGGTGGCGTTGTTGTAGACCTTGGCCCAGGCGGCGACCCCGATCGTGTAGAGCGAGACCGGCTGCTCGGGGCCGGGGGTCTTCATCGCCAGATCGGCCGCGTCTTCCAGGCGGCCGGCCTGGATCAGCACGTTCACCCGGTACTTGTCGAAGCGGCTCTTCTCCTCGGGGTGCTGCGACTCCAGCTTGTCGACGAAGGCCAGCGCCTTGTCGTCTTGCTTGGCGTTGACGTAGGTCGACATCAGGTAGTCCTGGATCTTGGTGTCGTCGGGATTGTCGGCCAGGTAGTTCTCGAAGGCGTCGATGGCGGTCTTGCCGTAGGAGATGTTCTTGGGGCTGTCGTCGCCCGGCCGATAGAGCGCGAGCGCGGTCAGCCCCACCGAGCGCCAGGCGAAGGTGTCGGAGGGGTCGAGCTCGAGGCCCTTCTTGAACTGGGTGAGCGCCGCGCTGTACTGCTCCTGCTGGTAGAGCGAATTGCCCTTCTTCAGCTCGACTCTGGCCTGCAACCTCTGGCAGCCGAGCGCCGGCAGGGCGGCAAGAGCCAGGGCGGCGAGGACGAAAGATCTACGCATAGTCACCTCTTCGCCAGGTATTAGAAGGGTACTCCTCCAATTTGGTTCCAGCTCCGCGGGAGAAGCTGGTGCAAAGGCCCGCTCGCCGGCCGGTCGCCGACCGAGGGCGAGGGGCGAGAGCGAGGGGCGCCGGATGTCCCGACACACCTCCCACTTGCAAGCATGGGGGGCCAGTCTTATCTGTGACCTCGCGGTTGTCAAGAGACCATTGCCTCGGAGGCGAGACGAACCTCTCGGTGTCGTGGGCCCAGCGATTGCCACCTCGATGCATATCCTGCGCCAATAACCCATCGCAGGGACCCCCGGTTTCCGCCGCCGCCGCCCCCGGCGGCGCGCGGCGATCGCCCCTCCTTGGGTGTACGGGGGATGCTATTGGAAAAAAGGCAAAAAGGCACCTGCGGCGGCGGGCTGGCGGGCTGGCCTGGCCGCCCCTGGAGCGGCGAAACACCGGATCACGGGCGCCCGCCAAGAGGGCGCTGTTCGCAGGAGCCTTGAAAGATCAATACTTTGAAGAGAGAACGGCATGCGGCCCGGGGGCGAGTGGGGTGGCTATAGCGGGTGGTCGTGGTGGATCTCATTTTGGCCCGGAGCGGTTCGAGGTGGTTGGGGGGCGGAGAGTCGCGGCGGCGTGGAGGACTGCTAAAGATGACCATCGTTGCCGCGGATGTAGGTGTGTCTGTAATTTGCCCGGAGGGGTCCGGGATGGTCGAGGGGCGGAGAGTCGCGGCGGCGTGGGAGGACTGCTAATGATGACGGCGGTCGGAGGGAAGGAACTGCTTGCCCTGCGCGTTGGGAACAACGAGGGGGTTATGGCGCGGATTGGCACAAGTCTGGTGGACGCGCGGGTCCCTGCCCGCGCTTGGTTGGACGCGCGGGTCCCTGCCCGCGCTTGGGGGCGGAGTCTCCGAGTTGGCTTGGCCGTCTTGCTGGCCGGCCTGCTCGGGGGGCGCGCGGGCTGGGGCTCGACCGAGATCGGGGTCACCTTCCGCGGCGCCGGCGGTGCGAGCCTTGCGGGCACCCTGGCGCTTCCCGCCCAGGGCGCGGGCGGGCGATCCCCGGCGCTGGTCCTGATAGCCGGCAGCGGCCCCACCGACCGCGACGGCAACCAGCCTCCCTACCTGCTCACCGACCTGCTCAAGCAGATCGCCCTTGCCCTCGCCGCCCATGGCGTCGCCACACTGCGTTACGACAAGCGCGGCATGTACGCCAACGAGGACGACCAGCCCAAGGACACCTCGCAATACGCCGACTACTTCTCCTGGGAGAACTTCGTCGCCGACGCCGCGGCGGCCTACCGCTTCCTGGCCCGGCGTCCGGATATCGATGCGGCGCGCGTCGGCCTCCTCGGCCACAGCGAAGGCGGCATCGTCGCGGCGCTCGCCGCCGAGCAGCTGCCCGCCGCCGCCCATCCGCCGGCCGTTCTGATCCTGGTCAGCACGCCCGGGCGGCACGCCGATGCGCTGATCCATGACCAGCTCGTGGCGGTGCTCCAGCGGCAGCGGGCCACCGCCAAGGACACCGGCTCGTATCTCGAAGCCGAGGCACGGATCACCCAGGCGATCCGCGACACCGGAGGGGTGCCCAAAGACGTGCCCAAGGGCCTCGCCTCTCTCTATCCCCCTTATCTTGGCAAGTTCCTGCGCAGTCTCTTCGCGGCCGATCCGGCCCAGGCTGCCGCCCGCTTCCGCGGCCCGGTCCTGATCCTGGCCGGCGCCGGCGACGTGCAGGTGTCACCGGAAAAAGACGCCGCGGCCCTCGACGCGGCCCTCAAGGGGCGCCACCCGGACGACCACGAGCTGTTCATCGTGCCCGGCGCCAGCCACTATCTGAAGCCGGTCAAGGAGACCCCGGGCCCGGGAATCGCGGGCGACCTCGTCCCCGCCGCGCTCGACAAGCTCGTCGCCTGGACCACCGCCCAGCTCACCCGCCCCGCGGCCGCCCGGAGCCAAGCGGCCACCGGGCGCCGTCATCTCGCGCGGGGCGCCGCACGACCCGTTAATTGAAACTCGGCAAGCCGGCAAGCGCCCGCGCGGTCCTCTCCTGACTACCCCTGCCGCAGGCTGTTTGCGCCTTGCCGGCCGCCGTGTCAGACTCCCGCCGCATTGAACCAGAACCGCGGGCCGGTGCCCTCCGGGGGTCTCCGGCTCATGGCAACGAGGAGAACCTCCTTGCTGCGAGGCATCTTCCAGCCCAAGCCGCTGCAGGCGATCCTGGCTTCGGCCGAGGCTCCCGAGTCGGCGCTCAAGCGCTCGCTGGGACCGTTGCAGCTGACGCTGCTCGGCATCGGCGCCATCATCGGAGCCGGCATCTTCTCGACCGTCGGCACCGCGGCGGCCGGCAGCGCCGACCGCCTGGGAGCGGGCCCGGCGCTGGTGCTGTCGTTCGTGCTCACCGCCGTCACCTGCGGCTTCGCGGCGCTGTGCTATGCCGAGTTCGCCTCCATGGTGCCGATCTCCGGCTCGGCCTATACCTACGCTTACGCCACACTCGGCGAGCTGATCGGCTGGATCATTGGTTGGGACCTCATCCTCGAGTACGCGGTCGGCAACGTGGCGGTCGCCATCTCCTGGTCCGGCTACTTCCAGGAGCTGCTGCGCGGCTTCGGCATGCCGCTTCCCGACTGGCTCGGCACCGATCTGCGCTCCGCCGTGCAGTCGGTGCATCAGATCGCCGAGGCCCGTGCCGCGCACCTCGATCCGGCGACGCTGGGCGATGCGGTAGGCCAGGGAGCGCGGGCGCTGGCCCAGGCGCCGCACGTCCTGGGGGTGCCGGTGGTCTTCAACCTGCCGGCCTTCCTGATCGTGATGGTGGTCACGGTGGTGCTGGTCATCGGCATCCGCGAGAGCGCCTGGTTCAACTCGTCGATGGTGGTGCTCAAGCTCGCCATCATCACTTTCTTCGTGGTCTTCGGCGCCTACTACGTCAAGCCGGCCAACTGGCGGCCGTTCGCGCCCAACGGCTTCGCCGGCATCTCCGCCGCGGCGGCGATCATCTTCTTCGCCTATATCGGCTTCGACGCCGTGTCGACGGCTGCCGAGGAGACGCGCAATCCCAAGCGCGACATGCCGATCGCGATCATCTCCAGCCTCGTGGTCTGCACCGTCATCTACATCGCGGTCGCCGTGGTGCTGACCGGGCTGCTGCCTTGGCGGCAGCTGGGGACCGCCGAGCCGCTGGCCACCGCCTTCTCCGGGCTGGGCATGAGATGGCCAGCGCTGCTGATCTCGCTCGGGGCGGTGTTCGCGACCACCTCGGTGCTGGTGGTCTTCCAGCTCGGGCAGCCGCGCATCTTCTTCTCGATGGCGCGCGACGGGCTGCTGCCGCAATGGGCGGCCCGGGTGCACCCGCGCTTTCGCACCCCGCACGTCACCACCTGGATCACCGGCATCGCGGTTGGGATCTTCGCCGGGCTGCTCAACATCAACGAGGTGGTCGACCTCACCAACATCGGCACCCTCTTCGCCTTCGTGCTGGTGTGCATCGGTATCACGGTGCTGCGCTACAAGGACCCCGAGCGGCCGCGGCCGTTCCGGGTCCCGCTCGGACCCTGGCTGCTGCCGGGCCTGGGCGTGGTCTCGTGCATCTTCTTGATGGTCTATCTCCCCCCTGCCTCGTGGTGGCGCTTCATCGGCTGGCTGGTGCTCGGGATGGCGATCTACTTCTCCTACGGCTACAACCAGAGCCGGGTCGGCCGCGGGATGGGGCGCCCGGACCGCACGCCGATGACGCTGCAGGCGGCGGCCCTCGGATTCCTGGCGATCGCGACCGGCCTGTTCACCATTCCCCACGATGCGTCACTGCCGCAGCTTGTGGCCAAGGCGTCGTCGGCGGCCGATCCGCAGCACCTGCGGTCGCTCCTCGGCCTCGCCCTGATCGGCCTGGGCGCGCTGGCCAGCGCGACCGGCCTGCTGGGCGAGAAGGCTCAGCGCGGCGGGTAGCAAGGGCGGTGAGGCCCCCTCCGTCCTGTCCCCGCCTCGCGCAAGTGCCGCGCACGGCGCACCGCTTGCTATCGACCGTCGCCGCGGAGCGGCCCTCGCCGAGCCTCCTCGGCAGGCGGCCGTGAGTCGCGTTCCTCGGCGCTTCCGAGCGGTGCCCACGGTCCTACGAGTTGCAGCGCCGTGCAGCCGTCATCTGGCTGGTTCGCTCCGACACGGCGCGCCCGGCGAGGAGCTCGGACGAGTGCCGCGCCACCCTTGGGCGCTCGATCGGCCGCCTCGAGATCTCTGGATGCCGGCATTGGCTCGTCAGCATGAGAGCTCGTTTCCGGGCCGAGCGGGAGGTCAAGGAGGCATCGGCGAACGGCGCAGGACAATCAGCAGGATCGAAGGCAACACAAGCCATTGAAGCAGAGGGGCGAGCCCGACGCCGAACAGTCGTGGCATTTGCGGACCGTACGCCCAGGCGTGAGCCAGGCGGGTATTGTACAGCTCGCTGGCCGCGGTGTAGGCCAGGCCGAAGCCAACGAAGAGCGGCGCCCGGCAGCCTTCGCGACGGTAGAACCACTGCCTGTCGCGCCACAGCGCCGATACCGCCCAGAAGCAGCCGAGAAGGATCAATACATCACCCACCGTGCAATGAAGGCGTGTCCAGAGCAGGTGGGATGGCTCGCGGTCCGAGTCGGCGTAGAGTGGCGTCTGCAGCGCCTCCCAGAGAGCGTTCAGAACGAACCCCCAGATCAAGAGTCGAGCTTCGGGTTGGCGCCAAAGAATCGCGAGGCTCGCAGGCAGCGGTGTGGGCGCTGTCACGGAAGCGAATCTCTTACCTTACTTCATTCGAGCCGGCGGCCGGCAGCGTAGTGAAGCTGCTGTCCAAGAAGTAGGCGGCGGATCTCAGCCAGACAGAGATCGGGATCTGTCAGCGGGAGGTCGTGGCCTCTGCCCGCGTGAGAGCGTGGGCAGCGTCACCAGCCCGGCGGACGCCACGATGCGGGCCGGCGGCCCGACCCGACGGCTATGCGGGTCTGGGCAGAGGACTACAGGCCTTTTCACCTAAAGCCATCTCCGACCGCTCAACTTCGGCAAATAACGGTCCTGGCGGCCGCATTACTTGTGGAGGGGGCACTGGTCGGCGCAGATGGTCTGACCCGTGAGAGGGCAGACGACCTTGCCGGGGCAGGCATGCCTGCTGCTCTGGGCTGAATAGGCAAGGGCAAGAAGCCCCAAGAGGGTTGCGGTGGCGATGAGAGTCTTGGTTTTCATGGCTTCACTCCTCCTCCTGTTTTACTTGTCGAGCTTATAGATCACGCTAAGCAGGGGCTCGAAGACCTCCTCGCCGCGTCCAGCCGTGATGGCTTCGGTGGCGCACCGCTCCAAATACATACCCCCTACTCCTGTCAAGCGGGCCTGTTCGCGGGTGGCTGCCGGTCCGCGCTTCGCAGCCGAGCGGGTTTATCCGAGAACGTCATCTGGACTTCTGCGACGACCAATGCATGTGGACGATCAGCCAACCCGTGGCGGTGCGGCGCAGGATCGCGGTCTCGGTGACGTTGCTGCTGACCGGTTGGCCGCGGAAGTTTCCGCTGGTCGCGGTGCGGCTGAGCACCCACGCTACGCCACCCTCCCCGCCCGTCCGTTGTTCGACGAGGCGTTCTCGGGTTGCGCGGGAGAGCTCCAGATCGGCGTCCAGATGATGCAGGGCATACTCCTCGCGAGAGACCTCGGCGCCGCCGGCCTCGAAGATCACGACCTCAGGGGCGAGGAGGGAAAGGGCCGCGTTGCGGTCGCCGCCGGCAAGAGCTGCGTGAAAGGCAGCGACAACCTGTGTCGGCTGTGCGGCAGCGACAACTTTGCCGGTGTCACCGCCGGGGCTCTGGGGTGGAACCGCTGCGGCAGCTGCCAGGAATACGATTAGCAGTGGTAGAGCCATTCGGAACCCCCTCCCGGATCCAGCGTCGGCGGGCACGGCGTTGGCGCAGCCTTGAGGAGATCCAGAGCGCACGCCTCTCCCGCTGGCGCCGCGGGGTGCAGTAAGCTCGGCGCTCCTCCCCCGGGCGCGTCACTGGAGAATCATGCCTTCTGGCGCAGCCAAAAGCAAGATTTTCCTGCGGTTCGCTGCCGCAGGCGGCGAGCGCCTCCGCTAAGAGCTCGTGCGAGGCCGCCTCGCCGAGGGCTCCGGGTTTGCTGGCCCGCCAGGCGTCCCGAGCGCCGGGTTCTTGCCAGGCTGACGGATGCCTGCCAGCTTGGTCCGCTTCAGCATCAGCGCATTGATCGCCACCAAGAGAGTACTGCCGGACATTGAGAGGGCAGCGACCTCCGGACTCAATACGAATGGGTACAAGACGCCCGCGGCGAGCGGGAACGCGATCACGTTGTAGCCCACCGCCCACCAAAGATTCTGGTGCATCTTGCGCAGCGTCGCGCGCGACAGCTCGATCGCGGCGACGATGTCATATGGGTCGCTCTTCATCAGCACTACGTCGGCGCTTTCCATCGCGACGTCGGTGCCGGCGCCAATGGCAAACCCCACCGTAGCCTGGGTTAGCGCTGGCGCGTCGTTGACGCCATCGCCCACCATCCCGACCTTCTTGCCCGTGGCCTGCAGCTCTTTCACCTTCTCAGCCTTCTGGCCCGGCAGCACGTCGGCCAACACGCTGTCGATGCCGAGATCCGCGGCGATGCGCTTGGCCGTGGCCGCGTTGTCGCCGGTCAACATCACCACTTCGATGTTGCGTTCGCGCAGCTTTGCCACCGCTGCCTTGGAAGTTGGCCTGATCGCGTCGGCGATGGCGATGAGGCCAATCACGCGAGCGGCCTGAGACACATGGACTACGGTGCGGCCATCCCCCTGTAGGCGGGTGGCTTCGGCCTGCAGACTACCGAGCGCCAGTTCTTGCGTATCCATTAGCAGCCGGTTGCCGAGGAACACCGTTCCGCCAGCGGTCTCGGCGCGCGCGCCCATGCCGTCGAGGCTTTCGAAGCCTGTAGGTGCCGCGACAGTGAGGTTCGCCGCTCGGCGCAGGATAGCCTGGGCCAGCGGGTGGTCGGACCCCTGCTCGACGGCTGCGGCGGCGGTCAGCACCAGGTCCTCGGTGACACCGTCCGCCGTCACAATTTCCACGACTTCCGGCTGGCCGATGGTGAGCGTGCCGGTTTTGTCGAAGACGATGACGTCGAGCTTGGTGGCGTCTTCGAGCGCCGAGGCGTTCTTGAATAGAATGCCGTTCACTGCTCCCAAGCCGGTACTCACCATGACGGCCATTGGCGTTGCGAGTCCCAACGCATCCGGGCAGGCGATCACGAAGACGGTGATGGTCAGCGTCACCGCGAACAGCAGTGGCTGTCCGATCCACCAGAACCACACCGCAAAGGTTGCAAGACCGATGACGATCGCAGCAATCACCAGCCATTGCGCGGCCTTGTCCGCCAGGAGTTGCGCCGGTGCCTTTGAGTTCTGCGCCTCCTGCACCAGTTTTACGATCTGCGCCAGCGCCGAGTCGGCCCCGACCCTCGTCGCCTTGTAGCGAAAGCTGCCGCTTTTGTTGATGGTCGCACCGATCACCGTGGCGCCCGGTCCTTTTTGAACCGGCATCGACTCGCCAGTGAGCATGGACTCGTCGACCAGTGATTCGCCGGTCTCCACTGTGCCGTCGACCGGAATCTTGCCGCCCGGCCGGATCACGACGATCTCGCCCGCTAACACTTCTGCCGTTGGAACTTCAACCTCGGCGCCGTTACGGATAACAGAGGCCTTCGCCGGAGTCAGATTCATCAGCGCCTTGATGGCGGACGACGCGCCCGCACGGGCACGCATTTCCAGCCAGTGGCCGAGCAGGATGAAAACCAGCAGGACGGCTACGGCTTCGAAGAACTGTCCGCCCCCCTTGAAGAAGAAAGTGGCGCCGACGCTGAAGAGATACCCTGTGCCGACGCTCAACACGATTAGCGCCGCCATGCCAAGGGTGCCGGTCCTGAGCGCGCGCCAGGCGGAGACGAAAAACGGCCAACTCGGATAGAGAATCGCGGCGCTTGCAATGAAGAACAACCACAAGTTGAGTTCCAAC
>DASZZP010000052.1:0-19002 GCA_035544875.1 Thermoanaerobaculia bacterium
CGCCAGCAGGCCAACGTCACCCTGTCGCGCGCCACCCACGATCTCCTGGTCTTCACCGACGACCGCCGCGCCCTGCCCGCGGCCCTCGACCGCCAGGCCCCCAAGACCGCCGCCCTCGAGATCCACCAGCACAGGAGCCCCGACCATGCCGCTGCGCCGCGCCGCCGACCCTCCCCACCCTCCGGCCGCGCCGCCGGACCCGCTCGCCGGCCGGCCGATGCCGCCCACGTCGCCGATGTTTCCGTCGTCGCCGATGTTTCCGTCGTCGCCGACCGGGCCGACCGTGGCCAGCGCCGCGCCGGCGCCGGGCGGGGCGCCGCCGACCCTGCCCGCCAGCCCGGCCACCCCGGGCGCCCCGACCGCGAGCCCGCCGCGCCCGCCGGCGAGCGACCTGCGCACCGCCGCCCGCGAGCTCGCCCAGGCGGCCGAGCGCACCGACCGCCTCGCCCGCGAGATCCTGGCCCGCGCCCACTCGATCAGCGTCGCCCTCGACCGTTCTCTCGACCAGAGCGCCCGGCGCCGCCGCCTCGACGCCGCCTCGACGATCGCCGCCGCCATGCTGCTCTCCGCCTGCGCGGCGGCCCTGGGCACCCTCCTCACCCTGGCCGCCCTCTTTCCCCGGATCGGCCTTTCCGGGCTCCTCCGCCTCCTCCTGCACCGCGGCTGACCAAGGCCTACCAGCGCTGGCAGGCCTGGCGCGCCGAGCGCGACCTGCTCGCGGGCGAGCAGCGCCGCCTCGCCGCCCGCGCCGACGGCCTCCGCCGCCGCGCCACCCGCGGCGCCCGACAGCGCCTCCCCGGCGTCGAGCTCCGCCTGCGCGCCGTCTCCCGCCGCCTCGCCGCCCTCCTCCGCGACGACCAGCCGCAACGCGACCTCCTGCGCCTGCTGCGGCCGCTCGGTTTCCGCAAGGCCCTCGCCCTCCTGCCCCGCGGCCTGGCGGGCGCCGCCGCCGCCGCCCTCCGCCACCTGCTGCGCGAGCCCGACCGCGGCCGATGAGCGGTCTGTTCTCTTGGTTGCCCGGAGCGCTCCGTGCCCCGCGGCGGCCCGGGCGTTACGCCACCCTGATGACGCCTGCCGGTCACCGGCTCCGGCACCCAGGTTTCCTTCTGACGCAACTTCTCGTCGTGCCCTTTCCCGCCGCCGCGCGCCTCCACCTCCAGCCCGGCGCCCTCCAGCACCACCTGGGGTCTCTCCTCTTCGTCGCCCTCGGTCTCCTCGTCGCCCTCTACCTGCGCCGCCGCGACCAGGCCCGCCCGCCCGCGCCGCTCTCGACCGCCCACGGCTCGGCCCGCTGGGGCGATCCCCGCGCCCTCCTCCAACCGCGCGGCCTGATCGTCGGCGAGACGCCCAGGGGTCTCCTGCGCTTCGACGACGACGCCCATCTCCTGACCATCGCCCCGACCGGCAGCGGCAAGGGCGTCGGCGCCGTCCTGCCCAACCTCCTCGACTATCCCGGCAGTGTCCTGGTGACCGACATCAAGGGCGAGAACTACGCCGTCACCGCCCGCTTCCGCCGCGACGTCCTCGGCCACGACATCGCCGGCCTCGACCCCTTCGGCCTGGTCGGCGGCGCCGCTTCCTACAACCCGCTCGATCTGATCGACCCGGCGAGCGACGAGGCCTACGACAGCTCGCGTCTCCTCGCCAACCAGATCGTCATCCCCGAGCCCGGCCAGAGCGAGCCCTTCTGGGACGAGGAGGCCGCGAGCCTCATCGCCGCGATGATCCTCTACGTCGCCGTCGCCGCCGCGCCCGCCGAGCGCCACCTCGGCACCGTCCGCCACCTGCTCACCCTGGGCAGCCTCGACCTCGAGCTGCTCTTGGACGCCATGACCGCGACCGACGCCTGCCAGGGCCTCGTCCGCCGCGCCGCCAACCGCATCCGCCAGAAAGAGGAAAGGCTCCTCGCCGGCGTCCTCGCCTCGACCAACCGCCACACCGAGTTCCTCGACTCCCCCCACATCCTGCGCACCCTGCGCAGCAGCAGTTTCCGCATGGAAGACCTCGCCGACTGGCGCCTGTCGCTCTACCTAGTCCTGCCGCCGCACCACCTGCGCACCCACAGCCGCTGGCTCCGCCTGCTGATCGCGACCGCCCTCCGCCTGCTCACCCACACCCCCCGCCAGCCGGCGCACCGGGTGCTCTTTCTCTTGGACGAGTTCGCCGCCCTGGGCCGCATGCAGCCGGTCGAGGAGGCGCTGACCTACGGCCGCGCCTACGGCCTCTCGGTCTGGCTCCTGGTCCAGGACCTCGCCCAGCTGCGCGAGCTCTACCGCACCTCCTGGGAGACCCTGCTCGCCAACACCCGGCTCAAGCAAGCCTTCGGCACCGCCGACGACTTCACCGCCGACTACCTCTCCCGCCTCACCGGCCAGGCCACCGTCCGTGTCCGCTCCCACAACCGCTCCCGCGGCAGCTCCTCGACCTCCGCCTCCTGGCTCCCCAACCAGCAGCGCGGCCTCGCCGACCAGTCCGCCGAGACCAGCCGCCGCCTCCTCTTCCCCGACGAGATCCGCCGCCTCCCCGCCGACCAGCAGCTCCTCTTCGTCGCCGGCCAGCTTCCGCTGAGAACCCGCCGCGTCAACTACCTCCTGCGCACGGACCTGCTCGAGCGCGCCGAGCCCAATCCGATCTACGAGATCTGAGCCAGGCGGCGAAGGACTGAGAATCACGGGGTCGACGGTATAATTCCGTGCCTGACCACCACGTAACAGGCGTATTATCAGTTATTTAGATCGGTCAAGGCGTTGGCCACGTGGGCCATTTTCCAGCCTGGGCTGTCGCTGGGCTGTACGAGATTGAGTTGCAATCGGCGGTAGGTTCCCGTGGCCGGACGCTCTCGTTGCGATCCGGCACGCCCCTCCTGTTCGACGCCCTTGCGGCTGCCGAAGGCGAGGGACACCGACAATCAGACCTACTCAAGAGCCTCCCGTCGCTGCACGCCTCTGCACGTCGCTGTCGCGCGCTTCTCGCTCCGGGTCAGTTAGCCAGTTGTCATAAGGGCTGGTGGAGATGGGATATGCGACTTCAGCGACATGCACGCCGCGAACGGCCTCGCGGAGCGGGAAAGTCACCATGAACGCACGCCAGTGCCCCCCCACCTGGTCGTTGTCGATGACCGCACCGGTGCTCCGGTCGTACTTCTCGACGTACACTGTGGGCTCGATGTGCTGGCCCCGGTCCTTTGCGCCCTTTGCACGGCCTGCGGCACCACCTCGCGCCGCGTCGCTCCTGCTCGTGTGCCGGAACGTATATCGGCAGTTGCCGTCCGCGTCGGCCACATACGTTAGCTCAGTGCCGTTCCGTGAGTGGCGGACCTTGTCGCCGCGGCGCACGACCTTGAAGCCGGAGACGAACTCGGGGTAGAGGACCGCGCGGACCGCAGGTTCCTCGACGTGATCGAACAGTCCGAGATCCTCAGCGATCCGGAGGATTGGCCCCATGCGGACACGACCTTGCTTCTTTCGGGGCACCTTCATCTTCGCGCCGGGCTGGATCACCGACACCACCTCGCTATCGATTCGCCGGAAGAAGTGCTTGACACTCTCATCATCCATCTCCACGCGAAGCTTCAGCATTCCCGTGGGTGCACCCCTTCGGAAGCCATGGCCGACCGCCACGCTATGACGGCTCGTCTTGTGCACATAACCCCCGTCAGTCGCGACATAGGCCCGCACGATCTCCGCGTTCGCGTCGGACAGAACGACCGTGGACCGCTTGTTGTAGCCGCAGGCACGCCCAAGAAGGCCTTGGAGGAGCGCGTTCAGATCGCTTGCCTTCTGCGCCAGATCCATGAAGAACCGGACCTGCTTCGGAAACGCGTCGGCCATCCGCGCTCGGTTGGTAACCAAGACCAAGTACGGAAGGTCAGGACGATTGCGTCGCGCGATCACGCGCTTTACCGAGACACCGCCCATCTCGCTCCCATAGTAGTCAACGATCTCGATGCGCTCCGGATCGAGAGCCAGCCGGTCGATTAGCGCCCGTGTCTTCCGGTTATCGTTGAAGGCCCGAATGCACAGGCCAACCGGCCCGTCCTTGTCGCGATGGTATTGCTCCAAGAGACGGTAGATCGCCTCGCGTAACGCGGTCTCCGTCTCCGCCCTATATTGCTCCTGATCGCCGTCGTAGCCGATCCGTCGGGCGTGGCGCGCGAACGCCGAGGGCTTCCCGTCGTACGCTGCCAACGACACCTTGGCGAGGAACTCCACGCAAATCTCCTCGGCGAACTGCGTGAACGACAGCGTATTTGGTGGGCTGACGTCGACGCCGGGCGAGATCGGGGCGCCGTTGAAGACGTTGAAGCCGGAGTAGGCTGGGGTCAGGGACTGACGCACCTCCCAGAAGCGCTGAAGGTCGTTGAGTTCGAACGGCGTCGCGGAAAGGCCCACGAACCAGTGATCGTCGCGCGTCGAGCCAAGCGCCTGTTCGATGCTGCCGAAGGTCCGCGCCAACACGCACTCGCGCCGCTCGGGCCCGGTGGCGCCCTCGACAACTCGGTCGCTCGCGCCGAATTGGGGTTCATCGATAATCATGAGCGGCCGGTACCCCTTCTCGGTCGCGCGCTGACAGAGTTCGACGATCTTCCTCAGGCTCTGCTCGCCGCCCACGCGGCGGTGGACGATGTCCGCCAACTGCGGTACGGAGTTGTAGTCCTCGAGCGCGCCGAGAAGCACGCGCTCGCGATAAGTAGAGAGGCTGGGCGAGCGCTTGAACAGTGGATCGAGGTCATTCGTGATGGCAACTCCCGGAGCGAGGCGAAGATCAACATCGCCGTAGTACGCCAGAAAGCGCTGCAGCTCGGTGGTCGTTTGATCTTCGTGGTTGAGCTGGTTACCGATGATGTAGAACGGATACGCCCTGTGAGCCGTGCGCAGATACAGGATCGGACCCGCTCACTGTAGAGCCAGAGAGGTGGTTGTCTTCCCCGACTGCATCGCACCTACGACGTGGCCACATCGCTTGTTATCCTTGAGCATCTCGACCACGCAGTCGATGGCCGTCACCAGCTGGCTGTCGTGGACGATTCCAGTATCGTCCGACCGCTGCCAATACGATGCGACCCTGGCAAGGCCAACGCCATTCCTGACCGCTTCGAGCGCGCGCTCGGGATTCATCTGTACGCCAAGGCCTTTTCTTGTTGCGTGATCGTTGAATACCTGTGCAGCGTGGCGAAGGTGTTCCTCGTACCGCCGAATGCCCTCGTTCAGGTCATTTTCACTCATAGTCGGTCCTCATGCAGAAATTAACGTGACGAAATCACAAGGCTTAGAATATCTGGACGCTATTTAAAAGTCAACCCCAGGGGAGGCTGGCGAGGCTGGCCCCCACCCTTCCCCGGGGCTTGCCTCGGCTCCGCTCTCCGCACCCGCCTTGATTGCCCCGGATGCAAGGCAGGCCCCTTGAAACCTGCTGCAAGCTGCTGCATAATGCTGCACATGAAGGGTAGCAAGCCAAAGCGGATCAGCGTGTCGCTGACACCCGAGGAGGCAGGAGCTCTGCAGGAAATCGCCCGCACCTCCGAGCGCAGTCTCTCTTGGGTGGCAGCCCGTGCGATCCGGCTCTACCTAGCGGACAGCCAGAAGGGCTCGCGGGCCGTGGCCGCCTCTGGCACACCGGGTGCCGAGGGTCCCCAGAAGTAACCCGATGGATACTCTCTCGCCCACCGAACGTAGCAGCCGGATGAGCCTGATCCACGGTAAGGACACGGGTCCTGAACTGGTTGTGCGGCAATTGATCCATAGCATGGGCTATCGCTACCGCAAGCACCCTCGATCCGTACCAGGCCGCCCGGACGTGGCCTTTCTCGGCCGGCGGCTAGCGATCTTCGTCCATGGTTGCTTCTGGCATCGTCACCGTTGCGCACTTGGCCGGCTCCCGAAGTCGCGCCTGGAATTCTGGAAGCCAAAGCTCGATGAAAACCGTCGCCGCGACGCGCGGACACTGCGCGAGCTTCGAATCGCTGGGTGGCGGGCTCTCGTCGTCTGGGAGTGCGAATTGGCCGATCTGCGCTCGGTCGGAGATCGCATCCGGGGATTTCTCGATGCGTAGTGTGGAGCTTTTCGCCGGATGCGGCAGCCTCGCCTTTGGCCTCGCCGAGGCCGGGTTCGAGCACGCGCTTGTTGTCGAGAAGGATCCACAGGCAAGCAGCACGCTTGCGTTAAACAAGGATAGTGGCGTTAGACACTTCTCCAAGTGGAATGTTGCTTCCCGGGATGTTCGGAGCATCGACTACGCCCGGATACGCGGCGAGATTGACCTCGTGTCAGGGGGCCCGCCATGCCAGCCGTTCTCTATCGGCGGCAAGCACAAGGGCCCGAGCGACACGAGGAACATGTGGCCCGAGGCCATCCGAGCAGTACGTGAACTTCAGCCTCGCGCGTTCGTATTCGAGAACGTCCGTGGCCTCTTGCGACCAGCCTTCGCCAACTATCTGGAGTATCTACGTTTACAGCTCACTTGGCCTGAGATCGAGGATCAGGGGTACGGTTGGCGTGCGCACCATAGGATCCTTCGGCGTCACACCGCCAGCGGCGCGCCACCAAGGTACCGGGTCATAATCCACGGCATCAACGCAGCTGACTATGGCGCGCCGCAGAAGCGCCACCGCGCCATAGTCCTCGGCTTCCGAGTGGACGTTGCTAGCGAGGTTGCGTTTCCGAAGCCAACGCATTCTCGCGACGCGCTGGTCTGGACTCAGCGTGTGAGTACCTCGTACTGGGATCGACATGGGCTCAAAGGCGGAGCACGTCCGGCTATGTCCGAGGCTGACCGCTGGATCCTGGAGGCCCTCGCTGCTCGCGGGGTTGAGCCGGTCGAAGTGCCTTGGATGACGGTACGTGATGCGATTTCCGATCTCCCGATGCCGCTGACGTGCACCGAGCAAGTCGCGAATCACCTCCTCCACCCAGGCGCGAGAGTCTACAAGAGGCACACTGGCAGCTCATGGGACGAACCTGCGAAGGCGCTAAAGGCCGGCGACCACGGCGTTCCCGGCGGCGAGAACTTAATCGTAGATCTTCACGGTGCCGTGCGCTACTTCACGATTCGCGAAATGGCACGACTGCAAGGGTTGCCGGATGATTTTGTAATCGGGGCTGGGTGGAAGGGCCCGATCAAGCAGCTCGGCAATGCCGTTCCGGTGCAAGTCGGACAGGCCTTTGGCCGCGCCATCATGAGCGTGCTTGAGCACGCTCCTTACAATCCAACTCAAGGTGTCTGTAGCAGTAGTCGCTCCAAGTCGGCCGCGCTTCTTGCACTTAGGGATTCGTCGTGGCCTGAAGCCACTTTGCGAGGCGTTTCTTAGGGGTAAGTCCGGCGACGGCGGCGAGGTGGTCGGCGGGGTCAACGCCTGTGGCGGTCACGGCGTCGGCGAAGCCCGAGGTGGCTTCGAGGAGGCCTTCGAGGTTCTTGATCTCGAAGCGCCTGAGCGCCCGCGTCCCGGGGAGGACGCGGACGACAAGGGCGTGGGCGATTGCCACGAACTCGACAACGAAGACTCCCGGACGGCGCGACGACCGGCCCGGGCGAGGGGACACCTTCTACGAATCGCCTGCCGCGGTCCCGGCGTGGGTGATCACGAGGCAGCCGGGAGTCACCGCGACCTGAATCCGGTCGCCGATCTGGAAGCCGGCCGCGGCTAGCCAGCGCCCGCGCAAGGTCAGGATGGGGAACGGCCGCGCTAGGTCGTACTCGGTTGCCGCGGAGCGATCGGGGTAGCGCTTGCAGATCCGCATGCGGCGCTTCGCTGGGTGGGCGCATGGCCGCGGGGCTGAGGGGCAGGACTCGGGCTCAGACCTCATGGAAGGCTACTCCATGGGGCGAGCTGGGGTCCTCGGTGATGGTGACGAGCGCGTGCCGGCGGCACTCCGGGAGGTCGGCCGGCGCGTCGAGGATCGTCCAAAGGGCAAACCACCTGCCGGCCAGCCGGCCGACAACCAGACCTGCCTGATCGGGCGTGAACGTCGGGATCCAGTGGTTCTCGGGGTCGGCCTCGTGCGCCGCGCGCTCCTCCGACGTGACGGAGAAGTGGACGGCAGCGACGAGGTCGTAGAGCTGGCGGCGGGTCGCCTCGGTGAAGACCTCGAGGTCGAGAGCCGAAGGAAGCGTGGGTGGCTTAGTACTACACTTGGCGCAGCCGTGCATATGGGGGTCACTCCCGTGTGCGTGGTTAGGCTCCGGCTCGGGTTACCGCCCTTGCCGGGGCCGCCTTGTTGGTGATGGGGGAGAGGCAATCCCTCCCCGCTTGCTCTACTCCTGGCGCCTCCTTTCCTCAATGAGCCGGGTTGAACGGGATCACCTCGGCCGGCAGCCCGCCGCGCCCGGCGGCGTCGATCTCCGCGGTGATGCGGTCGGCGGCGGCGCGCAGCGGGTCGTAGAAGAAGTGGTCATAGCGGTGGGTGGAGGACGGGTGTAGGAGGAGATTCCAGCTGGTCTCGGTCCATTCGATGGTGCTGAGTTCAGCCATGCTTACGCTCCATTTACGTCAATTGTCCATCGGCTGGAAGATAAAGTCAACCGCCGCCCCGACCGCCTGATCGCCCTCGACCCCCGGCAGGGGCCGCTGCACCTCGATCTCGGCTACGCTGCCTCCCACACCGCCCAGGGCGCGACCGTCCGCAACTGGCCACCATCGGCACCCGCCAAGGACCCCGAGCTGGTCAACCGCCAGCAGCCCAACATCGCCCTCTCGCGTGCCACCCACGGTCTGATGCCCTTCACCGACAACCGCCGCGCCCTGCCCGCATATCTGAATTCCATTGACTCGTTCCCCAGATCTCGGCTATACTAACACCCTTTGATACAGGAGGCCTCGATGTCCAAGATAGCCCTAGGCGTCGCCATCTCTTTCACTTTGGCATTGTGCCAAGGCCCCCAGCGCAACGCTATTGCGCAGACATCTGCCGCGGCGGCGGAGGGCCCACCCTGCGGCAATTTGGTGGGCATTTGGAAGAATCAGCTCAATTCGACCTTTGTTGTCTATCGGATTGACTCCGGTAGTGGCCTTCTTTCAGGCTGTTACTGCTCTCCATCCGGCGGCGGCAACCAATGGTTCGATGCCACTGGGTGGGTACAGGAGCAGCACACTGACAACCAACACACACAACAATCGGGCTCCTCGGAGTCCAATAAGGAGAAGCCATGACGATCAAGAAAGTAGCGCTGGCCGTGTTCGTCCTGGCCTTGGCGCTCGTCGCCAAGGCTTCCGCCGAAGAGAACAACCTTCGGTTAACGACTGCATCGGGGATCTGCGACAGCGATTCCCCGGAAGGCACCCTGTGCGTCACGAGGCGGCAGGTTCAGGTCGAGAACATCTCTGGTCCCTGCCTTGAGGATGATGGCTACACGCTTTGTCTTCAGGGAGGGCGTTTCAGGGTCCGTATCGGCTGGGTAACTCCAGATGGCACCAGGGGCTGGGGCCATGCGGTCCACCTGAACAATGGCTCCGGAACTTTCTGGTTCTTTGGTCCGGAGAACTCCGAGATGCTCGTCAAAGTCATCAACGCCTGCATCCCTTCCCTTGGCAATCACTGGTGGGTTTTTTGGGCAGCCACTACGAACGTCCAGTTCGAGTTGGAGGTCCAGGACACCACCAATACATGGCTAGTTGCTTACCTCAATGACATGAACCAGGCAGCCATGCCGGTCCAGGACACCAAAGCATTCGCCTGCCCATGACCTTCACAGCTCCCGATTCTCGCTTTCCCGCGCGTCGACACCCCGTCGGCGCGCTGCTTCTTTTTAGTTTAATACAATAGTGTGCATATCTAGGATTGTGCTTAGTTTTTAAAAAATAGTAATATAAAACCATGCGAGTCAATTGGAAGCCGGGCGGTACGGACAACGTCCAGGTTATCTCTTGGGCCGTCCGCTGGGGAAGTATTGGGACCATCACGGCTTGGTCTGGCTACTGCAGGAACGAGGAAGGAGCTCCGAGAATCAGCACCCTTTGGTATCTCACTCGCCCAGGGTCCGACTTCCGGTGGGATCACCGCTTCGCGGATACGGATACTTTCGGTCGTACGGGAGCTCCGACCTGTTCCAATCTACCTGAGCGTTGCAGGATAAAGTGATTGCGGCAAAACGAGACTCCGGTTACCGGCTCGGGCATCTTAGCCGACGACCAGCCTGGCCTCCGCGGCGCCGAAGCCGGCGCTTCCCTCACCGCTCGCGCCGGGTGCCTGTCGTGCCCCCTGCTGTTCCCTCTTTTTGTCGGATACAATAGCCTGAGGCTTGTCCGAACCTGAGCGGAGGCCCGCTGGGGGCTGTTGCCAGCCGCACCCGGCACAATGCGGCGGCGCTGAATCCTAGCGGAGGTTGCCGTTCGTGTCCTTGCGGTAAGCGTGCGAGAGCGCCACGGGCTGAGCGCCAGGTGGCCTTGTTGGGGCCGGCTCGCGCCGCTAACGCTAACCAGCGGAGCCGGTCGGGTAGGCGGTGACCCGGGCGGCGGCGCCGGTGCGTCACCGGCCGAGGGCGAACTCGGCCCGGTGCTCCGACGGCGGTGTGTCCGAGCGGTTCAGGGTCCGCGGTGGAGGTTTTCGAGGGCAGCCAGGTATGTCCACGGCATCCAGTCGGCGGGTGCGTGGGCCACGGCCCGGTGATGTCGGAGGAGGGTGACGAGGTAGTCGAAGGGGTTGGCCCGGTTGAGCTCGCAGGTGTGGATCAGGCTCATGTAGAGATCGGCGACGCGGGCGCCCTTGGTGGACTTGAAGAAGAGGGAGTTTTTGCGGTGAAGGATAGCCTTCTTGAGCGCTCTCTCCACGAGGTTCGAGTCCAGGGGCGCGCCGGGCTGGCGCAGAAACAGGGTCAGGGCATCCCAGCGGCGTTGCATGTACGCGATGGCCGCGCCCAGCCCGGAGTGGGGCTCGATCTTGTGCTCGGCGATCTGCTGCCGGCCCCACTGTTGGAGCTCGTCCATCAGTGGCGCGCTCTTTTGCTGGTGTAGGGCGAGCCGCTCGTCGGCGGCCAGGTCCAGCTTCTTGGCCTCGGCGTCGTGCGCATAGACCTGGCCGAGCAACTTGAGGACGTGGGCGCACTCTGCAGGAAAGTTGTCCACCACCTCGACGTACTTGCGCCGGGCGTGCGCGAGGCAGTTGCCGAGGATGGCCGCGAAGTCGCCGCAGGTGTTATTGGCGCTCCCGTCGCACATCTGGATCGGGTGCGGCAGCTGCTGTTGCCGCCGGCGCAGCACGTCGGCGAGGTTTTCCCCCGCGTGGCGGACGCCGGTGCAGAAGACGGCGATCTTGTGGTCCTCGCCCGTGGCGACGATGCCGGAGGTGAAGACGCCCGTGCGCTCGTCGGCCTTCTCCAAGGAGAGGGCTTCGGCGCGCTCCTTTGGAGTGAGGTCGAGGATCTTCGCGGTCGTGTCGTCGTTGTAGAGCACCTGACTCTGGGCGGCCTGCCGCAGCAGCTCCTCGTGCGGCGCCGCGAGCAGCTCGGCGCCGTCGCGCACCACCTCCCACTGCGTCGAGGCGGGCAGCGGGATGCCGAGGCCGGCATGGAGCTTCTCGATGCGGTTGAAGGGCAGGCCGGACCCGTATTTCATGAGCGCGACCATGGCGGTTGCCGTCTCGTCGTACTTCTTGTCGCCCACGCCCTCCGGCGAGGGCGCGGTAAACACCTCGCCGCATGAGGCGCAGCGCAGGCGCTCCTTCTCGTACAGCCTGATCTGCAGCGGTGCGATGCCCCGGAACCGCACCACCCGCACCGGCTCGGGCGTGGGCCGGACCCGACCTCTCGCGCATTCAGGACAGAGGTCGCCCTGGTGCACCGTGGGATGGGGCACGGCGACTTTCTCGGCGGCGGCGAGGTAGGTGGTGGCAGCGTGGCGCCCGTGCCCGGGCGGCTTGGGGCGCGTCTGGGGCGCGGCGGGGTCGGGCTGGGTCTGCGGCGCGGCGAGCGCACCGAGCACGTCCTGCGTCGTCTCGCTCTTCGTGCCGAACAGCAGCCGCCGCAGCCGCTCGATCGATGCGCCGCTGGCCCTGAGCTCCTCGGTCAGAAACACCAGGGTGTCGATCAGCGCCGCGAGCTTGGTGTGCTCGTCGCTGGAAAGAGGCTGTTGCTGCGCACGATCGACGATCGCCCGTAGCTCCTCAGGGTCCACGTCGACGGACTGCGGGCTCGGCACCCTGCCGCGCTCGTCTGGCTTGCGCCGGCGCCGGCCGCGGCTCACGCGAGCGTCCCCAGCCGTCTCCGGAAGTCGCGGACCAGCGGCAGCCCCAGCACCTCCTTGCGAGAGCGATTGGGACGGTTCGTCTGGTCGTCTTTGCCGCGCCCCGTGGTGCGGCCCAGAGGCACCCAGTTCGCCGCCCGGTAGCAGGTGCCGACGAAGCGCTCCGGATCGACGAAGGTCTCGGCAAAGTAGATCGGGTGCCCGTAGGCCCGCTGCCACTCGGCAGAGAGCATGCGCGTCATGCTGCCGAGCAGGTACGAGGCCAGGTGCGGCACCCGCACCCAGGGCAGGATCAAAAAGCGACTGTTGTAAGCGAGGTACGAGATATTGCGTCGCCGCGCCGCAGCCGACCAGCCGAGGTAGCGATCCCGCGGGCCCAGGTGGCGAGGCGCAGAGCTCCACGCAAAGCACGCTATGGGATCTCCCGCGGCCAACACCAGGTACTTCAGGTGCTCGCCCACCGGCGGCGTGTAGCCGAGGTAGTGATACCGGGCGAGCAGAGCCTGAAACAACGGCTCCTCCGCGGTGCGTCGTACCGGCCGGATCTCGAGCGGCCCAAGCTGTGCCAGTGCACACCGCAGTGGACGCGCCGCCGCGATCTGCACCTCGTCGAACTGCCGGCGCCTTAGGCGTGGGACGTGGCGGCGGGGCTCAGGCAGCGTGATGTGGCCGCCCCGATGCAAGGCCAAAAGCAGCGACCGGCAGATGCCGTCGCAGGGCACCCCGTTGGGCTGCACCCAGCCCCACCTCTGACACACTTGCTGCGACAGTGCCCGCCGAGAGGCCGCAGGATGCGCCGCGATCAGTTCGCGGAGCAAGACGACGTCGCTCGCCGTGATCTCCCGTCCGCGATGGCGCAAGACGACATCCATGCCGCCTATCGCAGCACAAACGGCGACAGAACGCAAGAGCCCCCGGGGTCAGCTCACTCTACGGTGGCACCGGGCGTAGCCGCTACCGCGCCGCGGCGGCGTACGGCTCGCCTCCGTTGCCGGTGTGCGGCACGATCCGCCGCCACTGCGGCGCGGCGCCCGCCGCCGCCGGATCGCCACCCGCCAGAACCACCTGCAGCTCGTGCGCGAGCAACTCCCGCTCACGCGCCCGCCCGTGGCTCGGCCAGTGACGCAGCCGACCGCGCGACAGCCGCTTCAGGCAGAGCCAAAACCCTTGACCGTCATAGACCAGGACCTTGATCGCCGTCGCCCGCCGGTTGCGGAAGACAAACACCGTGCCCGAAAAAGGGTCCGCCGACAGACTCTCCCGGCACAGCCGCGCCAACCCATCGATCCCCTTGCGAAAGTCCGCCGGCTGGGTCGCCACCAGGATCCGCATCTGCGGCGAGATCTGCATCATCGCTGACGGCTCCAGAACGTGCGCGCCAGAGAGACCACATCCAGTCCCCGCACGTCGCTGACCACCAGCCGCATCAGCTCGCCATCGCGCCCCGAAAGCTCGACCACCGCCCGCACCTCACCCTGCCCCTGCAGCTCGCTCATCCGTAACTCGACGAACGTCGCGACCTCGGCGCTCTCCCCGCGGTGCTTGCTCTCTGGCTCCAACTCCACTCGCCGCAGAAGCCCCTGCCGGTCCAAACGCAGCGCCGCGGCCGTGGCCGCGATGCCCTCGGCGCGCGCTGCTGCCACCGCCAGGGCCCACAACCGCTCCGGAATCCGCACCCCGCGGCCACCGTGTCGCTCCCGCCAGCGCTCGAGCCTCAGCTGCGCGCGTCGCAGCGCCAGCCCCTCGCCTCCACCAATCCCTCCCCTCCGACTCATGGGTGTCACCTCCGTACGCCCAAGAGCCTACGGGCGGCGCCCCACCGAGTCACGCACGCTTACCGCAAGGACACGCCGTTCTAAACCCTTGATGCGGCTCCCAAGGACTCGGAAATGGAAAACCAAGAGCTGAAGAAAGCGCCCGCGCCAACCCGCAAGAAGGCGCTCACTGTAGCCGAGATTCTCCGGGGAACCGAATACGCGCTCACCCTCTTCAATCCTGAAGAGGTAGCATCGATTGAGCTCTTTGCGATAAACGGTAAAACCTACCTGACGTGCGTCTCCACGAACAAGCCTCGGCCGGCCAAACCAGAGGAGATTGTGAGGCAGCTGTATCTTCGTAAACTGATCAACGACTACGGCTATGCGAAGGATCGGATCGCGCTGGAAAAGCATGTTTACTTCGGATCGACGGTCCACGAGAAAGCTGCCGACATTGTTGTATGGGAGAAAGGCACCACCGACACACCCTACATCATTGTCGAGTGCAAGAAACCAAAACGGAAGGACGGTCTGGAACAGCTCAAGAGCTACTGCAACGCCGAAGGATCTCCAATCGGTGTCTGGACTAACGGCGGGGAGACGATCTATCTCCACCGCGAGGAGCCCAATCTTTTCCGCAATCTCGATGGCATCCCTAGGGCTAACCAGTCTCTTTCAGACATGCTCAATCAGCCCTGGAGACTCGAGGACTTGGAGCGGGAGAACATTCTCGTCAAGGAGCGGACGAGCCTCAAGGACGTGATCCTTGACATGGAGAACCTGGTCCTTGCGAACGCCGGTGTGGACGCCTTCGAAGAGGTCTTCAAGTTGATCTACGCCAAGCTCTACGATGAGGCTCGGGCAGCGCGCTCTGCGAAGGGCAAGAGGAACCTGGAATTCCGGGTGAGCGGCCGGACGCCCCGGGAGTTTGCTGAGGTCATCGATGGCCTCTTCCAGAAGGCGTGCGACGAGTGGCCGGGCGTCTTTCAGTCCGGCGAGCGCATGGGGCTGGAGGCCGATCACCTAAAGGTGTGCGGATCTGCGTTGGAGCGCGTAAAGCTTTTCAACTCCAATCTCTCAGTGATTGACGAAGCGTTCGAGTACCTATCAATCAAGGCCGGCAAGGGCGAAAAGGGGCAGTACTTCACGCCGCGACATGTGATCGACATGTGTGTTAGAATGCTCAACCCCACTGCCGAGGAGTACGTGGTCGATACCGCGGCCGGCTCCTGCGGCTTTACGGTTCACTCAATCTTTCATGTATGGGGGGACGTCTTCACTGCCAAAGGGCCGAACCAGTGGCAGGCCCAATATGCAGGGACACACGTCTACGGGATCGACTTTGACCCGCGCTCTGTCAAGATCGCGAGAGCTCTCAACACGATTGCAGGCGACGGGAAGACCAACATCTACCGCGCCAACACGCTCGATCCGAGGATGTGGTCTGAGGAGACGCGGGCGGGTTTGCGCCCCCGCTTGAGGCGTTTCAAGAAGGCGGAGGAAGACAAGGAGAACCAGCAGGGCTTTCGCTACTTTGACTTCGACTTATTGCTGACCAATCCGCCGTTCGCCGGAGATATCAGGGACAACCGCATCCTCTCACAGTATGACTTGGCCAAGACTGAAAAAGGCGCGTGGCTGAGAGCGGTTGGCCGTGACGTTCTCTTCCTTGAGCGTAACCTTCAGTTCCTCCGGCCAGGAGGCCGCGCTGCCATCGTTCTTCCTCAGGGGCGCTTCAACAACTCTGGGGATGCACGTTTCCGGTCCTGGATTACCGAGCGAGCGCGTATCTTGGCCGTGGTTGGGCTCCACGGAAACACCTTTAAGCCCCACACAGGCACCAAGACAAGCGTTCTTTTCATCCAGCTGTGGAACGAGGACAGGAGGGCTGGGCCACTCAATCCACAAGTCGAGGACTACCCTGTCTTCCTTGCGACGAGCGAAATGTCGGGAAAGGACAACAGCGGCGACTACGTGTACCGTATCGGCCCTGACAATGCTCCACTTCTGGACGCGCACCACCATATGGTTGTGGAGCACGATCTCGACGAAATCGCTGGCGACTTTGTGAAATGGTCGCAGAAACAGAGATTATCCTTCTGCGAGGAGCGTGAATAAGTGGCGGTGTGGAGTGAGGTCAAAGTTTCGGCCCTTGGGGCCGGCCTTCGCTGCGACCCGGAGTACTACCAACCGCGATATCTCGCAGTCGCGAGGCGACTCGACGGGACCAGGCCCCAGCGCCTCGGTGCCCTTGCCCTTGTGACCGATGGCATTCACGCGGCGCCCGACGTAGTGGAGGAGGGCGGAGTTCGCTACTTGTCCGCCAAATGTGTGAAGGATAACGTTTTCGCGCTTGGTGATGCCCTGCGCATCAGTGGGTCGCAACATTCCGCCAATCCTCGGACTAGCTTGCGAGAGAACGACGTGTTGATAACGACTGTAGGCACGATCGGCAATGCAGCAGTGGTTCAACCAGATATCCTCCCCGCCAATGCGGACCGCCACTTGGGCATCCTCCGGCTCAATAAAGACGCACCGGTAGATCCGTACTATCTTGCTACCTTTCTCAACTGCAAGTACGGACGATTTCAATCGCTGCGCGAGGCGACAGGGAACGTCCAGCTTAATCTTTTCATCGAGAAGATTCGAGAGCTTCGAGTGCCGCTATTGGATTGCGCGAGCGCGGTAGCCAGGCAGACACGCTCAGCGTACGCGAAACGCCGCGAGGCTGCCGATGCAGTGGGTGCTGCCGAATCGCGCCTGATGCAGGCGCTCGGGCTGGATCACCTCGAGCTGGCACCGAGCAAGTGCTACACGCGCCGCTTCCGGGACCTCGTGCTCGGAGGTCGTTTTGGTGCCGAATACTACATGCCTGCCAAGAAGCGTGTCTTGGACGAACTGCGCAGCCGTCCCCATAAGACTGTGGGCGAATACGCGTTTGCGGCTCGCCAGATGTGGTCCCCGGCTCAAGCCGCCGGCACGGACAAGGTGCGCAACTTCGACCTGACCGACGCCCTAGAGGCGTACCTCGACGACGCGAAGGAACCTACCATCGCCGCGGAGGTTGGCAGCATCAAGAAGTGCCTTCAAGCCGGCGATGTTGTCATAAGCCGTCTCCGCTCATATCTCAGGGAGATTGCGGTCGTCCGCGCGTCGCCGAACCTCCCGTGCGTTGGGTCATCCGAGTTCATCGTTCTGCGTCCGCGCTCAGGCCGCCTGTCTGCCGAGACGCTAATGGTTTTCCTCCGCTGCCCCGTAGTACAGACGGTGCTCAAATGGTCACAGGATGGATCCAACCACCCTCGCTTCACCGAGGAGGATCTTCTCGCGATCCCACTTCCCGACCGTGTGCAAGAGGCTCAAGCGGAAGTGAATAGATTTAGCCGACTGGCATTCGCAGCGAACCGGGAGTCTGCGAACCTGCTACAGCAAGCCAGTCGCGCGGTCGAGGACTCGATCGAGGCCTTTGCCGACCGCAGGAAAAGTTGAGCCAGGATGGCTGCGCCCCGTCATATCGTGGACGCTCTTGAGTCCGTTCTGTCAATCTACTTCTCAAACTGCCGCCACAAGGAGCGCGTCGCGTTTATTCTCTGCGACGAGCTCGTTGAGGTTACGTGCCGAGACAAGATCAAACAGACTGTCACGAACTTAGGGAAGGTGAGCTTTCACGATCTTCTGGCACACACTTCTATCGGGTTTAACGTGACGGTTGGCGGGCTCGGGAAGTCGATCTACGATTGCCACAAGACGCGCAATGACATGCAGCACAACAACCCTGCCGCAACTGTGGACAGCCAATACTGTGCTGACGCTATCATCGACGCAGTGCAGGTGATTGAGCACTGCTTCCCAGGGGCCACGCCTGCTCTCCCGGAGAAACTCAAGGTGACGCTGCGGGTCACCAGGCTCTCTTCCCGGCACGGAGACCCGGCACAGCAGGCTGCCTTCGCCAACGCCATGCAGGGCTTTCCGTGGAGAGGTTTTCGCGATCGCGCGAGACAGGAAGAGACTATCGTGGCGCCGGGGCGACGAGCGAACTGGGGTCTTGTGATCCCCTCTGAGTACGGGCGAATCGAGGAGATTCTGAACAGCGTGGGTGTGCCGCCGTTCTAGATACGAGGGTGCGCCTCTTTCTCGAGTCGACCGAGGGCTCGTCGGCTTTGATAGTAACACCTCGCCCTACCCCCCTCGCGAGGAGCGAGGTTCGGACGGCGCGGCGAGCGCCGCCCATCGCCCCCGGGGCCTCGGCGCTGCGCGGCCTCTCCGATGCCGAGCTGCTGGCGACCTTCCTCGGCCGCCACGACCGCGCCGCGCCGCTGGTGGAGAAGACCCGCGACCTGCTGGCCGAGGTCGGCGGCCTCGCGGGGCTGGCCGCCCTCGACCGCCAGGCGGCCGGCCGCCGCCGGCTCGGCGGACGCCAGGCGACCCTGCTCCTCGCCGCGGTCGAGCTGGCGGCGCGTCTGGCCCGCACCGTCCTGCCGCTCGCCACCCCGTTCGCGCGGCCGCGCGAGGTCGTCGACTACCTCTGGCAGCGCTATGGCAAGAGCCGGCAGGAGCTGATCGGCGCCGCCTGGCTCGACGGCCGCCGGCGTCTGATCGCCGAGCGCGTCCTGGTGCGCGGCGCGCTCCAGCCGCTGGCGCTCGATCCCCTGCAGGTGCTTGACGAGGCCTTCGTCCGCGGCGCCTCGGGTATCTTGCTCTTCCACCTCCGTCCGCCGGGCGAGCCCGGGCCGAGCCCCGAGGCGCTCGCCCTGAGCCGCCGCCTGCTCGAGCGCTGCGAGGAGAGGGGGCTCGACTTCGTCGACCATCTGGTCATCCGGTCGCCCGCCTTCTGGATCTCACTGCGCGAGTTCTGGTGACCCACGGAAGCGCCGCCGCACTCCCCGCCGCTCATGCCTGCCATCCCGCCGACACCGCCCATGCCGCCGATATCGCCGATACCTCTAATGCCGCCGAGTTCGCCCCTGCCGCCGCTGCCGGGCTCCGGCCACCAGCCGACCCGCGAGCTGATCGCCGGCCTCGCGAGCAAGGAGAGAGAGGAGGTCGCGCACCTGCTCGGCTGCCCGGCCTGCC
>DASZZP010000053.1:0-14753 GCA_035544875.1 Thermoanaerobaculia bacterium
TGGTTCTGGGAGCATGACCGGCTATCAGGGCAGCGTCTATACGTGGGATGTGCTCCGGCAGGCGACCACGGTCAACACCGGCTCCGAGTCGTGGGTGCATATCTACGACGTGGCGGGGGAGCGAGTGTGGTCATGGCGGACGTCGTCCTCTCGGCTCGACAACTATGCCTTGCGTGGCCAGGACGGGAGAGTCTTGCGCTTCTTCGCCAACAATGGTTCGACGCTCACCTGGGAGGACTACGTTTACCGGGAAGGGGACCTTGTGGGAGCCGTAGCGCCCGACGGCACGCCACGGCACTTCGACGTGGACCATTTGGGCAGCGTGAGGCTCGAGACCGGGGGACTCACGACGCCCTACCACGAGTATTGGGCCTACGGCGAGGAGGCTACTCCACCGGCTGGCAGCGAGCGGATGAAGTTTACGGGCCACGAACGCGACCTTGGCGTGTTAACCTCCACCGCGGACGACATCGACTACATGCATGCCAGGTACTACAGGCCTCTTCTAGCGAGGTTCCTGTCCGTGGACTCTCATGGCGGTGATCCGCACAATCCGAAGAGTTGGAATCGCTATTCCTACACCTATGACAACCCCTTGAAGCTGGTCGATCCCAATGGGCTAGAACCTCTTCCGACCAATTGGCGCTACTTCTTCAACGTCTTCTTCGATGCTGACTTCTCTGGCGTTGACGTGCAGAGAGGCTTTGTCGCTCACACGCTGGCTAGTGGCGAGGTTGGGGCGATGACGATCGGCTCAACAATCTTCCTGAACAAGGACGTGGATGCCAGTTACGACGCGGCTCGACCGGCAAGCATTGCGCTCATCGGGCACGAGCTTGCACACGTGCTCCAGTACCAACATCTCGGGATTCGGAGGTTCCTCGAAGGTTACCTGCAGAACTATGCTTACAACCGCGCGCAAGGGCAGTCCGGGTTCGACGCATACCAAAATATCGTGTTGGAAGAAATCGCGAGACAGATCCAGGGGGTTCTCCGTAGTTTCCTTGAACAGCACCCCGAGATCGCGGCAAAGCTTGCATCCGGTGCGGACTTCACTGAGGCGGAAATGAAAGCTGTAAGCGATGCCTTGGCCGAGGCAGCGAGCAATGGCACGTTCAAATACGGATTTCAATTCGTTCAGGGCTTCCTGGTCTATGTGGCGCCTCCGAAGTAATGCCGCGCGGATGGGGGGGCTGGTTGCGGCGGGGGCCCTAGTCGCATGCGGGGGTCTCCCGAGTGACTTTAAGCGGCTACCGCTCGACCAGCAAATAGCGGCCTACAAAGCCCATCTGCGAAGTTGCGGCCTGCCGCTGACGTTTGCCTGCGAAGAAATAGCTAGCCACGGCTTTGCTGCTGCGGACGCGGCTGCGAAAGAGCTCGAACGACGCGATGGGCGCGGTCTGCCCCCCTGGGAGGCGTTGGACATCATTGATTTGGTGCAGACCGGCGGATGCTCACTTGCCGGCACAAGAGCCGAAACGGCAGTGCGCTCGATTGCGCGAGCGTGGCCGAAAAGCTCGAGCGTCGGATACTTTGCCCGCAGCACTCTGATCGCGATCGAGAAGGATTTAAGGACGCCTACTTGGCATGTGCCTTCGTGCGGGCCGCCGCAAGGAGCCCTGGTTCGATAGCGCCACGGTGCGCGAAGCTCGCCACCACGGGCGAGCTCTTCAACGGGCTCGAGAATCTAGACTTGCAGAACTGTGCTTACCAAGCGAGAGCAAGGCCAATCCGACTGCTACGCATACCGAAACACTGCATTCGACAGCGCGCCCGCATTCGGAGCGTCCATCACGACACGTTTCGGCTGGCTCCTCGCCTCGGCTAAAACGCGTTCGTGTCGGCTTTGCTGGCGAGCGTGCCAGCCGGATTGTGGTAGGTCTTCACCTGGCCGGTCGTGGTGTCGGTCACGAAGACGTCGTACTGCACATCAGATAGCGCGCCGTAGAAGACCCAGAACCTGCCGTTGAGGGCTCGGCCGTCTAGTATCTTGATCGCGACCTCGACCTGGTTTGGATCGAAGAACCAGAAGGTCCCTGATTCGCCGCTCCCCGCCGCGAGCGGCGCACCGTTTCCCGCGCCGCTTCCCAGGCCGGGCACCTGCCAGCTGACCCGAACCTCGAAGCGGCCGTCCTGCAGGCAAAGCGTGCCCTGGCCGCAGGCGCCGCTCGGGCCCGCGAGCCGATCCAGCCGGGGCGCGTCTCCAGGCGCCGGTTCTCGAGCAGCGGCCCTCATGAGCTCGCCCGTGCCCTGGCCGGCAGCGCCGCCGGCGTCGAAAGCCGCGGTGTCAGCGACGCGCGCGATACGGCCCGGTGGATTGTGGTAGAGGCGCACTGCGCCGGTCTTGGTGTCGATCACCCGCAGCCAGTATTCGACCGTGGAGAGCGCGCCATAGAAGAACCAGAAGTGGTGGTTGACGCTGCGGCCGTCGACCATTTTGACCACCAGCTCGAGGTTGCTGGGAGCGAAGAAGGAGAGGTAGCCGGAGCCGGCGGAGAGGCCGGCGCCCTGGCCGGTGCCGGTCTGCCGGGTGGCGGGATCGCTCCAGATGGCCTCGACCAGGAACCTGCCGTCCAGCAGGGCCAGGGGAGAGGGCGTGACCGGTTGCGGATCGTTCGCGATGACGGTCACGAAACCGTCGCCGTCATCGAGGCCGCTCGAGCCCGCGAAGCGCGGCTGGAAAGCATGCTTGACGGGAAAGTCGGCGGCCGACGTCCCTCCGGCGACGACGACATCGCCCCACGGATCGCAGAGCATCGAATGCGGGGTCGTGATGTCGCTGCCGCCCAGGAGGGTCGAGAAGAGCAGCTGCTGCCCGTCCGGTGAGAGCCGCGAGATGAACCCGTCGCCGTGGCCGCTGTGGGTGGCCCGAATTGGGTTGACGAGCGGGAAGTCCGCTGAGTACGTCAAGCCGGTGACACAGATGTCACCCAACGGTCCAGTCGAGATCGCTCTGGGTCGGTCCTCGTGCGAGCCGCCGAAGTAGGTCGAGTAGATGAGGGAGGACCCGACATGATGAAGGACTTGGACCATCGTCACTACACGATAGTCCGGCAGACTTGGGGCCTGGCCGCCAGGGCGGTGTTCTAGAGCCCGCTTTCGTATTCGCCCTCGGACCTGCGAAAACTGGCGAGCTGTTGAGATATCCGCCCGTCACGCTTTGAGATTCCCGCGGCGCCTTAGCCGATGGAGTGACTTCCTCTTGTCTTTCTAGACGCAGTGCCTCCCACGGCGATTCGGAGCTAGGGGAGACATTCGTCGAGATGCGTTGCCTCAGAACTCCGCCGGCACCACCGCCGCCGCCCGCGGCGCCTGCTCCTGGATCGCCCGATAGACCAGCGCCATCTTCTCGGCGAACCCCAGCGGCTCGATCCTCGCCAGCAGCTCCCGCGTCTCGACCCCCGCCTCCCGCGCCGTCTCCTCGAACCCCGGCGACCGCCGCAGCACCTCGGCCAGCTGCTTGACCTCCAGCGGCCGCAGTCTCCACGGCGCCTCCAGCGCCTCGACCACCACCCGGAACATCGCCTCGGGCAGCCCCGCGGTCTCCCGCGGGTCCGAGAACTCCACGAAAGCGTACAGCGCCTGCAGCGACCGCAGGAGCACCGTGTTGCGGGCGAAGTCGCCGCCGCCGCGGTGCGCCCGCGCCCCCCAGCGCTCGAGCTGCGCCAACGTTGCCCGTCCGACCTGGATCGTCGTCACTTTCTCTGGCATCGCCCGAACCCTCGCCGATCACTCTGAGATCTTCGCGGCGCGCCGCAGCCGCCGCAACTGCCGCCCGGCGATCTTCCGCACCCCGCTCACCGCCAGCTCGAGCACCGCCGCGATCTCGCGCTCCGAGAGCTCCTGGCCGTAGCGCATCTCGACGATCCGACCCGCCCGCTCGGGCAGCAGCCCGAGCAGCCGCCGCGCGTCCTCCCGCGCCTCCACCGGCTCCGCCTCGGAGCTCACCATCACCGCCGCCCCCAGCCGCTCTTCGTCGAGCGCCACCCACCTGTCCCGCAGCTGCCGCCGGAACAGCACCTGAATCAGCCGCCACACCGTCCCGTACAGATAGTGCTCCGGCTGCTTGATCTGCTCCCACCGCCGCACCATCACCACCAAGGCCTCCTGCATGATGTCCTCGGCGTCCGCCAGCGCAATCCTCTTCTTCGAGAACAGCTTCTGCAGCGCCGGCCGGCTCGCCGTCACCACCGCCAGCAGGGCCGCTCCCGCGTCGTTGACATCGGCGCGCTTGCCGCCCGGGCGCTCCTGGCCGACCCTGCGCGGTGCCGTGCCCTTCCCGTCCTTCACGCGCCTGCCCGGTCGCATCCCAGTTCCTTCACTGACCTTTCGCGGTTCCTCACCAGACCGTATCAACATCCGGTCTGTGAGTCCAGAGCGCGGTACACCTCCGTCGTCGCGCCCGCGCGAGACGGCGGCAGGGGGAGAGCCCGCGGGCCTCGCCCGCCGCCGGTTCGGTCCAGGCCCGAGACTCATTCTGCCACCCGGCCGGCCCGCTCCGGCGCCCTTGAGCGACGCCGCCGCCGGGCCGGCGTCGCCGGAAAGCAAGCTCGGAGTCCGTCTAACCAAGAGTGAGGCTTGCCACCTTCGCGACGTCCTCTGGCTTCCCGTCCGTGCGTGATGCGAGAACACCACTCCTCGCCGGCTTTCGGCTGTTTGCAGACGCCGAGATCGACGCCGCGCTCGGCCCAGGAAGCCGCCGCCGGTTGCGCTTGTTGGACCCACTCGTCGTCGGCGAACCGGGCGGTTGGGCTAGCGACTCCGCATGGGGACGGCACCGAGCCCATCGCCGAGAGCGGCGCTATTGAGGAGAAGGAACATGGACCATTCACAGCATTCGCATCCGCAGACCTTCGACGAGGTCATCGCCCGCGGCTTTCCGCTGGCCGATCTCCAATCGCTCGCCAAGGCTCAGCGGGAACGACCGCGACAGCAGGTAGCCCCGAGTGCCGCAAAGCTGCAGCTTCTATCCGTGGGCGCGCCGGCCGTACGAAAGGATCAAGCGGCGCTGACGGCCGGCGACCAGGAGGCCTTCCGGCAGGCGGTGAGCCGCCTGGTGGACGAGGGCAAATATGCAGAGCTCGTCCAGATACATATGGACATGTCGCACAACATGCACGGCTCAATGGGCGAGACAGGCCTATATCGCTTCCTCGGATGGCACAGGCGCTACCTGCTCGAGGTGGAACATGAGCTCCAACGGGTGGATGCACTCCTCCGACCCAAGGTTACAGAAAAACTGGGCATCCCATACTGGCGCTGGCAGGATCCGTTCCCTGCATGGCTGACCAACTTCCTGCCGGCCAAGGATCCGATCTCAGGAGGACCGGCGCCATTGCGCAAGACGGCAGCGCCGCCACAGAAGGCGAACGGCCAAGACGTCGCCACGATCGTCGGTGACTTCCGTATTCAAAACACGGGCCTGCCCAATGAAAACGACTACACCAAATTCACCTACGCACTCGAGGGTTGGGGCTTGCGGCCGAACAACACCTCGCTGCCGGCACACAATCAAGGCCACGCGTGGATCGGCGGGATCATGAATAACACACGAACCTCTCCCGCGGATCCCATCTTTTGGCTACACCATGCCGAGGTAGATCGCCTTTGGCAGAGCTGGCGGCAAAAGAATCCAAACCCAGGACCGCTGCTGACGGGCGGCGACCGCATCATGGACCCATGGCCGGACCTGTACGACGACTTGCTCGACATCGCGGCCCTCGGCGTCGCCTACGATTCACTATCGCCATAGGCCCGGACCCAAGTGATGGCAATCATTCTCTGGCCGAAAGGATCTGTCAGGCAGAATCTCCGCCCCGTGATTCCACTGCGACAAGAGGGCGTGCTTGAAATCACACCGGCCTGCTCTCAACGCATCCGGAACTGAAAAGGAGAACGATCATGGCCTCAAACCAGCCGGCCCCAACTCGCTGCCCATCTCAAACTCGGGACTGGTATGCCTTTGTCGACCTAATGCCCCCCGGACCCAAGTCCCTCCACGTCGTGGGCTCCGTGCTAGCGCCCACTCCGGGATACCAGGCAACGCTGAAGCCAGCCAAACCGCCTGGAATCAACCCCGCGCAGCTCCTTCTCGTGGTCGAGTTGGTAGCTCTTCCAGGAAACTGGCCGGCCGTGCTGACCTGGATCAACGCCCGCTACGACGATGCGCACTATCAAGGCGCCTATCGTGAGGTGGCGATCGAATGTGGACGCGAAGTGTTGGCGGTGACACCGATCAACGAAGTGCACTGAACCAGGCGCCGGCACCTCGAGTCCCCGAGGTACCCAACGACAGCGCGATCGTCAGCGGCCGCATGGCCGTCGACCAGGCGTTGCTCGCCGGCGAGAGCAAACCGGTCCGAAGAGGGCGAGGGGACGCGCTGATCGGCGGGTCGATCAACGGCGAGCTTCTTCCACCTCGTGGATCGAGTGGCCCTTTACGACCTCGACCGGATCGACGCTCACATCAGGTCGCCACCGGCCCGCCCCGCTCCTCACCCTTACCCCTGCCCAGAGGGCGGGCGGCGCGGCTGGAGCGGCTTGCCAAAGACCAGCCAGGCCGAGTAGGCGCGTCGGCGGCGAGGGGTGCACACCCGAGATTCTGTTCTGTAAGACTTGCGCAGATCCAGCGCCACTGTTTCCGTTACAGTGCATGTACCTCGTCCGAATCCGAATCGTGCCCCTCGTCCCGCAACCTTGGTCCCGGGACGACGCCAAATCGGAGTCCATGCTGCTGAGCCTCAGCTGCTCGCCATGCGTTCGCGAGGTGCGCATAGCTCCTGAGCGTCATGCGGACATCCGAGTGCCCGAGCTGGCGCGCGAGACCAGGAAGAGATCCTCCAGCCATGAGGTAATGGCTCGCATAGGTGTGGCGAAGAATGTGGAAGGAAGCTGGCGGCTGCAGGTTGGCACGCTGAGCTGCCCCTCGCATACGGCGCTCCTGGTGCGAACGGCCCCAGATCTGTCGATCGGCCCGGAGAAAGATTGGCTCGGAGCCCTGGCGGCCGGCGACCTGCGCTTCGAAGTAGGCAACTCCTTCGTCGTTCAGGAATATGATGCGAGAACTTCCGCCTTTGGCTTCCGGAACTTGAAGAGCGCGGCTCGCTGGTAAGTAGTGCTCGACGCGCATGCCAACCAGCTCGCCGTAGCGGCAGCCTGTTAGAAGCGCGCCGACCACGAGGGCCTGGAAATCCGGGTCGCAGGCGTGGAGAAGGTGACCAATCTCGTCCCGGTCGAAGAAACGAATCCGCGGAGCGTCGACCCCCTTGAAGGGCCGCACTGTCCTCAGAGCGGCCGCAACCGTCTCAGAAACCCTCCCCTCATGAACAGCCATATTGAGCGCGGCTTTCAGCACGGTTAGCACGCGATTGGCGGTGGCCTTCCGACGTCGGGCATGCTCCGTCGTCTCGATCGGCCGGATGCGTCCGGGTCGCCCTTTTCCCGGCCGCAGGCGGGCCGGGGAGGTCGCGAGCGCCTGGTGCCAGAGCCGCACGCGGCGAGTTGTCAAAGTCTCGACTTTGTGGCTCCCGAGCTCCGGCAGGATGTGGGCCTGAATCGCCAAGCGGGTTTCATCGTAGGACTTGCGATGGACGCGGTACCAGTCAAGGTAGTCGGCCATGGACTCAGCGACGGTGTAAGGCGCCTGCGGGAGTTCTGCGCCACGGAGGACTCCCTCCTGGCTGTCGCACCAGCGGATCGCGGCACGGACGGCCTCGCTATAGTCGAGAACCTCGACCCCGTCGCTGGCGATCACGTCATCGGCGAGGCCCAGTCTTCCGTAGAGGTACTTGCCGCCGCCAAGATAGAAGCGGGCAGACCAAGTACCGCCAGGGGACAGCCGCCTATAGCCGAGGGAGCGGCCCGCGGTGATCTGATGCCAATGCGGGGTCGCGTTCTCGAGGATAGGCAACTTCTCGCGGGAGCGTCGGCTGGACAGATCCACGCGGACTTTTTTGGGCATCTTGTGTCTCTCCTCCCGGCGCTCGCCGGCAGTGGCGGGCGCTCAGCTTGGGGCCTTCTCTCTCTCGCCGGGGAGCCCTTTTTCGACCTCCACACAAAATAGCACAAAATAAACGAGGGTGAACTGGGGCGAACTGCTGCGCACCACCACGTAAGGAAGTATCTGATTATGAAGGGCTTAGGCGAACTGCCACGAACTGGTGCGGCCCGTGATCACGCCCTTTCAAGGCGGCAACACGGGTTCGAATCCCGTTGGGGATACCATGTAAGTTACTGGTAATAATAGAGTTTACGGTTTTCTCCCCGAATCAATTCGCAGGCTGTGGAAACCTTGTGGAAACGTACCCCTTTTGGGACGGGTACGCGCGCGAGACCCGTGCAGCCTCCGAGCGCGACGGGGCCTGGCGCCAGCTCGCCCGCGAAGGTACGCCGGAAGGCCGGGCCGGGCTGGGCAGGGTAAGGGGGGGAGGGGGGCCAGGAGTCGGGGCAGATCGTAGCTCAGAGGGCCGCTCCTGGCCGCGCAGGCGTTCCTAGCGGCGAACGTCGAGTCGGGCGGGCGCGCGCCAGCGGCGCTTCGAGCCACAGGGCCAACAGAACCAGCAAGAACGCATGCCTCATCTCCCTACCCCTCGGGCCGCGGCGCCCGCCGGATGATCTCCGCCACCGACGGTGCACTCGGCGGGCCGGCCACCGATAAGCGGCCTTTCTTGCCGTCGGGTGACAGCATGCCGTTGCCGCTCTCCGGCACCCGCATCGGGCGCTCCATGCCGCCCGCCGCCGGCACCAGGTAGGGACGGCCGAGCCGCTCGATATACGGCACGCGGTTGGCGCGGAAGACGATGTCCTTGCCGTCCGGCGTCCAGCCCAGCACCTGGTTGTCGTAACCGCCGCGCGGCGGCAGCGCGCCGACGTCGTTGTGGAAGGTCAACTGGCGCGGCGGGCCGCCTTCGGCGCTCATCACATACACCTGCGGGTCGCCGCCGTACTCGCCGGTGAAAGCGAGCCATCTGCCGTCCGGAGAAAACTTCGGAAAGAGCTCCAGCCCGCGATGGGAAGTCAGCCGCCGGGCGATCCCGCCCTCGGTCCCCACCACCCAGATGTCGCCGGCGTAGACGAAGGCAATCCTGTCGCCGTGGACGTCGGGGTAGCGCAACAGGCGGCTGTCCTCAGGCGGCGGCTGGGCCGCCAGGATCGTCGGGCATAGCAGCAGCGGCAACAGCAGCAGGCCGGACGCGGCCCGGGCCAGGGCGTTAGGCAAGGAGAGCTCCTTTCTCAGATTCATCTCGGCGCAACAAGCAGCGCGGACGAGCAGATCTTAGTCCGAGAAGAGGGGCAGCGACTCGATGCGTGGATGTTGCACCAGTGCCAGAAGCGGCTTGGGCTGCAAGCAAGGTGTGGTAGCATTCCAATCGTTTCCCTGAAATCACCTCCCGCAACCGGAGGCACCAGGAAGGCATGCGGCCGCCTGCAACCTCGCTCGAAGGGCGGTTCCGGTCGAAAGGAAGGCGCTACTCATGGCCCCAGCCCCCGACGCGCCTCGCCCCTTCGGTCTTCGATCCAGACAGCGAGCTCCGGTGTCGCTGGTAGGGTTCCAGCTCGCTCGGCGCCTGTACCGGGCTCGCCGCAGGCGAGGACCGTGGGGCTTGCCGCTGCTGGCCCTGGGGAGCACGCTTTTTCTCCTGCCGCCGGCGGCGCGCGCGGACATCCTGGTCGACGGCACGACCTGCACGCTCGCCCAGGCGGTCAACGCGGCCAACAAGGCCAACTGCCCGGCTAGCTTTCCCGCGCCCGACGTCGGTAGCTGCGCCGCGGCTTCAGGAGGCTCGAACACGATCCAGTTGTCCGTCGACGTCAACCTCAGCGCCGTCGACAACTACCTCTACGGCCCCAATGGTCTCCCCCCCGTGGCGAGCACGATTACGATCGTTGGCAATGGCCACACGATCTCGCGGTCTTCTTCGCCCGGGACGCCTCCCTTCCGCCTGTTCTATGTTTCCGGCGGCTGGGAAGTGTGTGCAGGGATCTTGACGCTCGATAGCCTCACGCTCTCGGGCGGCCTCGCCCAGGGGGGCAGCAGCACCACTGGCGGTGGCGGGCTGGGCGCCGGCGGAGCCATCTTCAACCAGGGGACAGTTCATCTTGTCGGCGTGACGATTACGCAATGCACGGCGCGCGGGGGCGGCCCTCCGAGCGCTGCGGGTGCCGCTGGTGGGGGTGGCATGGGAGGCGACGCGCCGGCGTCGTCCTCAGACGGCGGCAGTTTTGGCGGCGCCTTTCCGGGGACGGGCGGTGTGGGTGGAGGAGCGTCGGCAACGGTAGGGGGAGGAGGAGGAGGGTTTGTTTCAGGCGCTGACGGCGTCGGTGGTGCGGGCGGTGGCAAAGGAGGATTCGGTGGAGTGGGGGCCAACCCTACGGTGGGCGATGGCGGCGATGGCGGCAGCGCCTCTTCCGGCGGCAGCGGCGGCGGGGGCAGTTTCGGTGCTGGAGGTGGGGGGGGCAGTTCCGGCGGTGGCGGTGGCGGTGGCGGTGGCGTGGGCGGAGGTGGAGGAGGCGTCGTTTCTAGCATCGGCACGAGTTTCGGCGGTCACGGCGGCTTCGGCGGGGGCGGAGGCCAGGGCGGTGGTAGCGGCGGCAGCGGCGGATTTGGTGGCGGTGGTGGCGGCGGCGGCAGCGGCTGCGCCGGATGCGGAAACAACGCCGGCGGCTCCGGCGGCTTCGGCGGCGGCGGCGGCTCCCGCGGCCGCAACCCAAATCCCCCTGGGAACGGCCACGGCGGCGGCGGCGCCGGGATGGGTGGGGCCATCTTCAACATGGGGGCCAGCACCGGGACGGGTCGCGGCGCTCTGACCGCGGTCAACTCGACGTTGTCCGGCAACGTTGCGCAAGGGGGATCAAAGCGCGACAGGGTACCCAGCGGTTTCGTCTCTTTCGGCGGCGACGGCATGGGCGGCGGCATCCTCAACCTCGATGGCTCGGTGAGTCTCACCCATTGCACGATCGCTTTCAATGCGGCCATTTCCGGTTCTGGCATCTCTGAATCCGGACGTGGCTTCGCTCAGGGCAGCGAGATCTTCAATCTCGCCTTCGGCAACAATGTCGAGGACGGCAGCGCCGCCACGGCCACCTTGACGCTGCTCAACTCCATCGTTGGTCCCGACACATTCACCGACGCTTTCTCTTCTCTGGATAGTCAGGCGGTCAACGGCAACCACACAAATACCGCCACGGTGAGCGCGGACAGTCACGACATCGTCTTCAGCGGCACTGGCTACACGCCCGCAGTTCCGCCACTCACGGTGGACCCCCTCCTCGGACCGTTGCAAAGCAACGGCGGCCCCACCTCAACCATGGCGCTGGGAGTGTTCCCAGAGAGCCCGGCCCTCGATCTTGGCGACCCGGCCGCGTGTGTCGCAAGCGACCAGCGCGGGGTCCTCCGCCCTCAAGGAATAGGGTGCGACATCGGAGCGTACGAGCAAGGACAGCTGGCCGTGCAGCGAGCTGGCACCGGCACGGGTCAAGTCCTCAACGACGGCACCAACGGCATCAACTGTGGCCCGACTTGCAGCAGCGGGTTCGCCGCCATGACCACCAAGGTCATCGCCGAGGCGGACACCGGGTCCTTCTTTGCCGGATGGAGCAGCAACTGTGCCGGAGGGACCTATGACTCGAGGCTGACCAATCAGCCCTGTGTGGCGACTTTCAGTAGTCGTGCGCCAGCCATCACCAGCGCCAACAGCACGATGTTCACAGTGGGCAACGCGGGGGAGTTCATGGTTACCTCGACGGGGAATCCACTGCCCACGATCAGCGAGACGGTAGCCTTACCGGCCGGACTCTCTCTTTCGAGCAGCGCGTCGGGAACGCTTACCCTCCACGGAACGCCACACGTTGGCACGGGTGGGTTCTACAACCTGCTCTTCAAGGCCACGAATAGCTGGCCGCCCGATGCGTCGCAGAGCTTCACACTCTTGATCGGCCAAGCACCTGCGATCACGAGTGGGAATGGGGTGACGTTCACCGTGGGTAGCGCCGGCACGTTCGCGGTGACCGCGATAGGGGTCCCGGGGCCGACTCTGAGCGAGTCGGGGGATGCCCTGCCAGGCGGTGTGACCTTCGATCCGACGACGGGAGTGTTGAGCGGCACACCGAATGCCGGAACCGGCGGGACCTACCATGTCGTTCTCAAGGCCTCGAATGGCGTCAGCCCTGACGCGTCGCAGGATTTCACGCTGCGGGTTCAGTCAGGGTCGCTCTTTACGGTGGCTCCCTGCAGGCTCTTCGACTCTCGCACGGCGGGAGGCCCGCTCGCGTCTGGCGAGACGCGACTCGTTCCGGTGGCGGGTGTGTGCGCGATTCCCGCGACGGCGGTGGCCTTGTCCGCGAACGTCACGGTTACCCAACCGTCCGGAGATGGTGACCTGGCCCTGTTTCCGAGCAACCTGAGCCCTCAGCTCAGTCTCCTCAACTTCAGAGCTGGCCAATCTCGCGCCAACAACGCCATCCTGCAGCTCGCCACAGACGGCAGCGGCAATCTCTTCGCGCTGGCCTTCGTCACCGACGCCGGCACCGTGCATCTGCTCGTCGACGTCAATGGATACTTGCAATAGATCGAGCCAGCAGCTGGGGATGCTGGCTAGGTGCGCGGCTGGGCTGGGGTAGAAGGCCCCCGGTCGCCGGCGCTCCACGCCGCCGCGTCGGGCAGCGCGAAGCGGATGCCCTCGCCGGCCAGCGCGCGCATCAACGCGAGGTTGATCGCCTGCTGCTCGTCCATGTAGCCGCCGTAGTCGGCGGTCGGCAGGTAATAGACCGCCTCGAACTCGAGCGCCGTCTTGCCGAAGCCCTTGAAGTGGGCACGGTCAAAACGCACACCACGCTCAACACCGCGCGCCTCGACGATACCGCGCACCATGCCGGGGACCTGCTCGACCTGATCGGCGGTGGTGTGATAGTCGAGCCCGAAGGCCAGCACCACCCGCCGCTGGCGCTATCGCGCCGCCGCCCCGATCGACGATTTGAGTCGTACCGCAGTAGCCGCATGCGATCTCGTCGAGGTCGCTAGCGATCGCCAGGCTGCTGCCGCAGTTCGCACACTTCAGCGAAACGATTCGGGGACCATCAGCCACAACTTGAAGCCTGGACTCCAAGCGCTGGACGCCGCAACCCTATTGCTTCATCGTCCCAACTCGATGATTCCGGGCCGGCCCGGTGCGACAGCCATGTTCAACCGCTCACGGCCAAGCGGATCGGCCGAAGGCCACACCTTGGAACTTGAAGGCCGATGGTGCATACACCGCTTCAAGAGCCAGGGCGGTCCTCGCCTCGCACCGCAGCGTAGAGCGTGAGTCGCTCCCAGATCACAAACTCATACAGCGCGGAAAACCTGTCGTCGTGTGCTCGAGATACTCGAGCACGAATCGCCGGCGAGTAGTCCCGGGCTACGGGCACCAAATCGAGGTACCTAGTGAGCAGCGGCCGCCGCTGGTGGACCAACTCCGGACACGCTCGGGACGCGGCGGAGAGGACCTCCAGCCTCACTACGCGAGCATGGGCTGCGGCCGTTAGACCGGGCCCGCTTCGGACGGGCAACAGTCCCAGCTGAGCGGCGGCCGCGTGCGAAACCAGCGGATGGGCTGTCGGTGTGGCGTCCATGTGAGCATTGTCTCGCTACCTGGGCGCGATGTCACGTCTTTGCTACGCCCACCGCGCTGACGTCGCTCTCGGTTCACCCCTTCCTCGGCAGCCCTATCAGGCGTGCCAGGTGCTTGCCGAGTAGGCGCTGCCGTCGGCACGACCTGACCTCGGGAACAGGGCGCGCTCAGAGTTCCGGGCTCAGAAGCCAAGAAGCTCTAGGTCTCTGAGTGTGGCTGGAATGCGGCAGTCGATGGCATTTAGGCGGCGCAAAGCTCTGTCCTTAAGAGGCTTAGCCGCCGCAGCCAATCTTCGAGCCGGTTCGAACTGGCTCCCGTTGGGGATACCATTGATTCTAAAGGGCTTATCGGTTCTCAGCTGGAAGGTCGCAGGGGTCGACGCAAAATAAACGCAAAATAAAAATCCGTGCCAGCGACGGCAGCGCAGACGGAACTCGGCGTCGCGCACCAGTTCGGCGAGGGTAACCCAAAGCGCAGATGCCAGGCTGAACGCCACGTCGACGCTGGGGGCCCTGGCCGCCCACTCGACGACAAGACCGAACGTCCGAGAGAACTTCGCTCGCCGGGCCATGAAGGTGGCCCAATGATGGGAGCGGGGCCCCGGAGGTGGTCTACAGGCAATAGTCACAAATCGCCACAAGCAGCCTCCTTGGCAGGATGGCCAATTTGCCACCAACCGCCTGTGTGAGCAAAAGGCGCGTCCCGAGCGTGGAGGAAACGAGCTGGGCGAGGGGTTACCTACTCCTGTGGTATGTACCGCTGCGCTGCAGCCCCGGTGAGGGCGACAGCGAACTCGCTCACCGCTTCCAAATAACGATTTGTCATTTTGGTGTTCACGCGAATCGGATCCCCCTCTCGAAAACCGAGTCCGGGAGCCTCCACCACGAGGTCCGCGTCCGCGACTGCCCTGTGGAGAAGACAGTTGCGGAGCGAGCTCAGTTCGTTCAAGGCTTCGCTGACCGCGGCTGGCACCTTGAGTGCAAGACCTGCCGCACCAAGCATCTCCTCTAGCGAAGCCTCCGGCCTCAAACCGACAAGAGAAAGACTCCCCCGCCCTGGCAAGTGGTTGAGGTCTTGCCCGGCGCCCGAGGTAGCATGACGCTATGCCCACCGTCGAGGAGTTGCTGCGCGGTCACGTGACGCTCG
>DASZZP010000054.1:0-6531 GCA_035544875.1 Thermoanaerobaculia bacterium
GCGCGGCTCGATCATCGCCTTTCGCAATCTCCTCATCCACGGCTACGCCGCCGTGGTCGACGAAATTGTTTGGCAAGTGGTCGAGGATGACCTCCCTGCGCTCCGGGCCAGCGCCGCACGATTGATCGAGGAGCTGACCCCCGGAACCTGACGGGCAAGCGACCGTCGCGGCACTCTCTACCATCGCGCAGCTAAGGCTCGGCTCGAACTTCACCGGGGCGACGCCGGGCCTCAGGGTGGGGGATCCGTCGCCGTCGCCGCGTTCGCTACCGTCTCGCAGGGCCGGAGGTCTTCGACCTGGCCCGGACTGCGCATCCGAGGGGTTGGAAATCGAAACTACGCCGGTTAACGCCGGTTGTAGTTTGAAACTACACTGCAGATGATTGAGACGGTTGAAGTTGCAGCCGGCGAATACAATTGTAGTTGCCGCAAAGGCCCGAAACACGGGGCTTGCATGCCGCTTAGCGGCGTGCCGTGTAGAGAGCCGCGGAGCGGATCTCGTAAAAAACAAAAACACGCGCGCCAGCGCGTCGGGGGTGAGGGCAGCCGCGCTCCAAGTTGGGCACTGCGGGATCGGAGTCGCCAGCCACTGGGGGCACGTTCTTGTGCCGCGGCACACCGACAGTTTACCCGACCCGGGGCGGGGGACGGGGGGTGACGGACCGTCATACTACCCATGAAAAAGGAGGTGAGCATGCCTCGCAAACCCCTGCACGCCGATGACCTGCCGGCGGAAACCCGCAAGAAATTCGGGCTGCGCAAGAGCCGGCAACAGAGCTTCAAACGGGAGGAGCTGCGCCGCGAGGCGATCGCCGTGCTGGCGCAGATCCGGCACCTGACGACCGAGCAACGGCGCCGCGTGCTCCAGCACGCGCTCAAGGTCAACGAAGTCTAGGGCGGAGGACAACCGCCACGGGCGTTTAAAACCGGAGTAATGCTGCTAATCAGAGTTTTGCTTGTAAAACAGGTAACCGGAGCATACTATTGCCCGCGAGGGAGCAGAGACATTATGCCAGCAACCGGAGTAACGCCATAAACCGGAGTATTTAGGAGGCTCTGGTGCGGACCCTCGCCATCACCAACCAGAAGGGCGGCGCCGGCAAGACCACCACCGCCGTCAACCTGGCCGCGGCCCTCGCCGAGCTCGGCCGGCGCGTCCTCGTGCTCGACCTCGACCCCCAGGCGAGCGCCAGCGCCTGGCTCGGGGTGCGCGACGGCGGGACCGGCCTGCTCGAGGCGTTGCGCGACGGCGGGCGGCCGCTGGCCGAGCTCGCCCGGGAGACCTCGGCCCCGGGCGTCGAGCTCATCGCCTCTTCGGTCCACCTGACGCGCGCCGAGCGCGAGCTCGCGGCCGAGCTCGGCGGCGAGCGCGTGCTCTGGAAGCTCCTCCAGGACCTGCCGCCGCGGTGGGACTACGTCCTGGTCGACTGCCCGCCAGCACTCGGCCTGCTGACCGCCAATGCCCTGGTCGCGGTGGGGGAGGTCCTGGTGCCGGTCGAGGCCTCGATGATGGCGGTCGCCGGCCTCGCCTCTCTCCTGCAAACCGTGCGACGCGCTCAGGAGCGGCTCAACCCCGCCCTCGCCGTCGCCGGCATTTTCGCCTGCCGCGTCGACGCCAGGACCAACCTCGCGCGCGACGTCGTCACCGCTCTGCGTGAGCGCTTCCCGGCCAGCTTCCTGGTGACGGTGGTGCGCGAAAGCGTGCGGCTGCGCGAGGCTTGGGCGCACTCGCTCCCCATCAACCGCTACGCTCCCAAGAGCAGCGGCGCCGAGGACCACCGCGCCCTGGCGGCCGAGCTCCTCGGCCAGAAAAAGAGCTGACCCGATGCCCACCACCCGATCCACCACCCGCCGGCGCTCGCTCGATCTCCTCGACGAGCTCCTCCCGCCCGACCCCGCCGCCGCGACGCCGGCGCCTGCTCCCGTGGCGCCGCCACCGCGCGCTGCTGTTGCGCGCCGGGCGGCCGCCACCGCGCCGCCGCCCATTGCGGCCACGCCGGAACCTCCGGCACCGGTCCCCTCCCGCGCGCCGCGCCGCGCCGAGCGCTTCACCGTCAACCTCCCGCTCAACCTGGTCGAGCGCGCGCGTGACGCGGTCTTCCATACTCCCGGGCTTACCCTCGCCGCCTTGACCGCCGAGGCCCTGACCGGCGCGATCGAACGCCGCGAGCGCCAGCGCGGCGAGCCCTTCCCCGCACGGCAAGGGCGGCTCCGCGTCGGCCGGCCGGTGCGCTGATCGATGCCTCCCGCGCCGACCCCCGGCCGCGCCCCGGTCGACCTCTCGACGCTCAATCCCGGCCTGCATCCGGCCTTCGGCCCGCAGTGCCTGCTGGTGCTCGATAAGCTCAAGCGCCACGGCGTCACCCGCTGGCGCATCACCGCTCCCGCCCGGGCCGTGCCCGCCGCGGCCGCCGGCGCACCGCCTCCCATGACCTCGGCCCTCGAGCTCACGATATGGCCCGAGGGACAGTTCACGATCGCGGCAATGGTCCTCTGCGGCGCCCATCTCGCCGCCCCGCCCGCGCTTGTCCCCTCCTTGACGCGGCTCCTCCGCGCCGCCGTCCAGGCCGCGCCCCCCGCGGTCGAGCTCCCCGGCGGGCGGCGCATCGAGCCCTCCCGCGCCGACTTGGCCGCCCTGCTCGACCTCGCCGACGAGCTCGACGGCTCGACGCTCGCTCCCACCGCCGAGCTCCTGGAAGGCGCCCTCCAGGCTCCCCCTTGGGCCGCCGCCGCCGCGGCGCCGCCCGGCGCTCCCGCCACCGCCACGCCGGCGCCGCCGCTCGAGGACTACCTCCTGATCCCGAGCGCCGGCCACTACTCGGCCCTGCAGCAGGCGCTCGCGCTCAACACCTTCGAGCCGACCGAGGGGGCGCGCTTCCCCCGCGCCGCGCTCTCCAAGGGCGGCGCCCGCGGCTTCGCCGAGCTTCGTCCCATCACTCCCGAGCAGGAGTACGTCATGGACCCCGAGGAAGTGACCGCCCTCGCCCGCCGCATGTGGGAGAAGCGCGAAGAGCTCTCGGACCTCGACGCCGACGTGCTCGACGCGATCTCCGCGGCCTGGCTGCACCACGGGCCGCGCTCGGCTTCCGATCGCGTGCCGGTCTACATCCACGACCTGCTCGCGATGCGCGGCTTGAAGCCCAAGCTCGACGGCCACGGCCGCCGCAGCGGCTACGAGATCGAGCAGCGCGCCGACCTCTGGCGCTGTCTCCTGCACCTCCAGGACATCTGGCTCGACATGGCCGAGGCGGTGGTCATCGATCACGACGCGCGCGGCCGCCGCACGCCGCGGACGCGCACCCTGCAAAGCCGCGCCTTCGTCTTGACCGATCGTATCGGCCAGCGCCGTCTCGACGGCACGATGGACGTCGAGGCGATCCTGGTCACGCCGGGCGAGGCCTTCGGGCGCTTCCTCCTCGGCCCCGGCCGCCAGCTCGCGCTGCTGTCGTCGCGCGCCCTCCAGTACGACCCGCTGCGCCAGAAGCGCGAGAAGCGCCTGGCGCGCTACCTGAGCTGGCAGTGGCGCGTCGGCGCCCACAAGGGAGACTTCCAGCGCTCCTACCGCGTGCGCACGCTGCTCGAGGAGATCGGGGTCAAGCCCGCCGAGCTCGCGCACAAGCCGGCCCGCACCCGCGAGCGGCTGGAGCAGGCCCTCGACCGGCTGCTCACCGACCGCTTGGTCTCGGCCTGGCAGTACGAGGCCGGCTGGCGCGACGAGGACCTCAAGCGCCAGGGGTGGGCCGCGCTCTGGACCGAGGCGCGCATCGTCCTCGAGGCGCCCGAGATCATCAAGACCGCCTATCGCAACCTCGACCAGGCGGCCCCGGCGCCGAAGGCCCTGCCTCCCGCCTCCTCCTGGGCCGCCGTGGTCAAACAGCGCCGCGCCGCCCTCGGTCTCTCGCAGCTCGCCGCCGCCGAGCAGCTCGAGATCAGCCGCGCCTACCTCGCCCAAGTCGAGCGCGGCCGTCCACCATCCCCCGCCCTCGCCGCGAAGTTCCGCCGGTGGATCGGGGGAGGATCACCGACCCCCGGTGATCCCGGTGATCCCCAGTGAACCCCGGTGACCTCCCCTGCTACTCCCTGGCCCCCTGTGGCCCTCAGTGTTACTCCCTGGCCCTCCCCATTACGCCCGGGCAAAGAGCCTTCAAACCCCATGAAATCAAGCTTTTGCCGCCAAATCGGCCCACTTCCGGCAGGTAACATTGCCGGGGTTATCCTGGCCGAGTACCGGGGTTACCCTGGCCGAGTACCGGGGCTATCTTGGCCGAGTTGATGTTCTAACCCCTTTGTTTTCAGTCGAGTAACAATCCTAACTAGTTTAACTAGTTTAACCGGCGCGCCCCGTGCCGCTGCGCGGCCCGGGCGCTGCTACAACTTCGGCAGCCCCGGATTGCATCTGACCCCCGGGTCGGAGGTCGCATGGCACAAACCGCGCAGCAGCAACCGCACAGCGAGGAAGCCGAGCGCGCCGTCCTCGGCGCCATTCTCCTCGAGCCCGCCGTCTTGGACGAGCTCCCCTTGGGCTCGACGGACTTCTTCGTCGACCGCCACAAGACGATCTTCGCGACCTGCCGCGAGCTCGCGGCGGACGGCTCGCCGATCGACATCCGCACCCTGCAGGCGCGGCTCGAGCAGGCGGGCGATTTCGAGCGGGTCGGCGGGCTCTCCTATCTCGCAGGCCTCGACCTCGACCTGCCCGATGTGGGGCGGGTGGGCGCCTATGCCGACATCGTCCGCGAGCGCGCCATCCGCCGGCGGCTGCTCGCCGCGGCGCAGCGGCTCGATCACCGGGCGCGCACCGGCCAGGTCGAAGCGGCGGCGATCGCCGCGGTGACTGCGCGCGAGCTCGAGGAGCTGCAGGAGCCCGGCGGGGCGGAGGAGCGGGGCTCGTCCTCGCTGCGCCTGGTCCGCGAGGTGCTCGACGACGCCCGGGCGCGCTACGACCAGCGGACCGCGACCGGGCAGGCGGTGCTCGGCCTGCGCACCGGCGTGCCGCGCCTCGACGGGCTGCTGTCGGGCCTGCACCGCGGTCTCTACCTGCTGGGCGGCCCCCCCGGCATGGGCAAGACCGCCTTCGCGCTGCAAGTCGCGACGCACGTGGCGCGCGAGGCGCCGGTCGTCTACGCCAGCTTCGAGAACAGCGCCGCGAGCCTGCTGGTCAAAGCGCTCTGCTCGCGCGCCGGCCTCAACACCCTCGACGTCGGCCGCGGCTTTGCTCCTCCGGCCAGCCTCGAGAAAGCGGCCGCCGAGCTCCAGCCGGTGCTGCAAAGGCTCGAGCTGCTCGACGGCGACGGCCGCTTGACGGTCGGCCGGCTGCGCAGCCGCGCGCGCCGCCTTTTGGCCGAGCAGGGCGCGCGCCGCTGCCTGATCGTGGTGGACTACCTGCAGCTGTGGGCGAAGACCTCCCGCGAGCTGCGGGATCTCAGCGACACGCGCTCGAAGGTCGACACTCTCGGCGGCGAGCTGATCAGCCTCGCCAAGCAGCTGGACTCCCCGGTGCTCGCGATCTCCTCGCAGAGCCGGGCCGGCGGCGGCTACGGCAGGGGAGGGGGTGAGGCGGCGCTCGACTCGTTCAAGGAGTCCGGCGATCTCGAGTACTCGGCCGACGTCGCGCTCTTCCTGACCGCGGCCAAGGAGCGCAACGCGGCGCCGCCGGCGGTGGCCGTGGACCTGACCGTCCGCAAGCACCGCAACGGCCCCAAGGGCACCGTGGAGCTCGTCTTCGTGCCTGACCGCGGCGTGCTGCGGGAGGAAGCGCACGTGGCGTGAGGCCCGCCCGGGCCGGCCGCGTCGCCGGCGCGGTTGACGGCCGGGAGGTGCGGGTTCTATACTGCGGCAATGTCGGTTTTTTCTTGGAGCAAGATAGCCGCCTGTTAACTTCGTTAACAGGCGGAGCATTCTCGCCTTCGGCTCGAATGCCGGCTCGAATGCCATGACGCGGCCCCAGGTCCTCGCCTTCCGGCTCTCCCCCGAGGAGCACTCCCGCCTCGCCGGCGCGGCCCAGGCCGGCGGGCTCTCGCCGTCCGCCTGGTGCCGCCGCGCCGTGCTCGAGCAGCTCGCCGGCGGCGCCGCGCCGCCGGCGGCAGCCGCACCCGTCCCGCCGCCGACCCCGGTGCCCTTCGCCGACGCCGCGGCCGTGGCAGCCGCCGCGGCCGAGCCGCTGTCGCGCGTCGCCGGCGCCAAGCTCACCCGCTCGCAGTACTTCGACCTCGAAGCGCGCGCCAAGGGCGCCGGCATGACGGTCGGCACCCACCTGCGGCGGCTGATCGAGGGCCGGCCGCCGACCGGGCGCTGGCCGCTGGCGCGGGCGGCGATCGTCCAGCTCACGAAGGCCGGCACCAACCTCAACCAGTTGGTCAAGCTGGCCCACGGCGGCACCCTGCTGCCGGCCGAGCTCCACGCCGCGGTGCTAAGCGTCCTCGCCGAGGTCCGCCGCCTGCGCCGGGCCCTGCTCGAGGAGCCGCGCGAGTGACCGTCTTCAAGGGCGGCCGCAAGTCGTCGACCGGCCATCGGACCGGGCTCGGCGCGAGC
>DASZZP010000055.1:0-18103 GCA_035544875.1 Thermoanaerobaculia bacterium
TCGAGAGTCTTCCGTTCTTCTGCTGTCAGGATGACGTGGAATGGGCTAGTCCTCGGCATAGGAAGGTAATCCTCCTGATGCCGGAGGGTATCATGAACTGACCAGAAATACGTCATCGTATTTAGGAACACCAGTACTAAGCTGATAGACGGCCTGACAGGATAAGCAGCTTAGAGGCGTTTTTCTCTCGCGCAGGATGAACAGGAAGAACCCGAAGCCGACAGCAAGTATCCACCCGAAGAATAAGATCGCGGTTCTGACGAGCGTTTTCTGGCTTTCCGGAAAGGCAAACAACAAGCCTAATATTCCAACAAGGAGGCCAGTCCACCCAAGCCCCTCGTTTTCCTGAAAAAACACCGTTAGCCAGTGCACAAATCTTACGATTGATCGCCTCAACGGTCGCTCCTCCTTTGGTCTTCTCGGAAACTCGCTCATCCTATATCATTGGAATCACCCAGGAGTCCAGGGGGTACCAAGTGCCGGTGCGTGGCAGGCAACTGAGCCACTACCTGCGGTTCAACGCCGGCTCAGCTCTTCCCGCCGCCTGGACTGCTCGTCTGCCATCTCTCCCAACCAGACGGACACGGAGCGGCACTTCAGCCATTTCGCCACCAACGCCCACCGTCGAGCCTGCTCTTGGCTGGCCCGGACAGTGAACGTGGCGACCTTGAGGCGAGGCACCCCCCGAGCGTAGCGTAGGACAGGAGCGGGAGGGGAGGGGGTCGGATTTCAGGTAGTGGGTCATTTTGAATTCAGGGAGGCCGCCGGCTGGCCCCGATCTGCGCTAGCGTTCCTGTAGGGAGTGGGCGCACCCTCCCACGACACAGACCAGCGGCCCAGCGGAGTGCTTGGACACCCCGCCGGGCCTGACCCAGCAGGAGGCCGTAACCTCATGCCAAGCTCCCCGCAGTCTATCTCCCCGCCCTGGAACGAAGCGGATTCCTTCCGCGAAACTACGCTGCTAGTCATCGACGATGAGCAGGATCGAGAGGCCCTGCGCCAAGTCGGCCGGCTGCTCTACAACCTCGCCGTAGAGACAACCCGGCTGCCGGGGGAGGAGTCGAGCACCCATGGCGAGATGCGCGCCGCCGCCGCCGAGCTGCGCTTCCTCGAAGGTTTCCTCGGGATGGTGGGCCGCTCTGCCGAGGAATCGGACCTCCAGCCGGCAGATGACGCCCTGGCGCGGTTCGCCGGCAAGCTGGCCCGGCGGGTGTGCGACGTGGCCGAGGCGATCGAGCACAAGCTGTGAGCGGCGTCCGCCCATGCGATACTGCCCCCGTGGGCAAGAAACCCGACTTCACCCAGGTTGCCTTCCGGGTGGCGCAGCAGGCCACCCGGCAGGTGCCTGCGGAAGAGTGCGAGCCCTCCTCCCCGAAGGCAGCCGCAGGGCGCAAGGGCGGCCTGAAGGGTGGCAAGGCGCGGGCGGCGAAACTCACTCCCGAGGAGCGGAGCGAGGCAGCACGGAAGGCGGCGCGGTCACGGTGGTCGAAGGATGTCTAAGGCCAGCTAGGGGCGAACGCGCGTAATATCATCGGTCGTCTTAATCACTTCTGGAATCTCTCCGTAGTTCTTCTCGTAATCTCTTATCTGTCTTTCGAGCAACCTCAATATGGCCTTGGCGGTCTGTGGCGAGACAACAACGCGGGCCACTTCCCTGGCTGTAGGCTTCGGACTATCGTAAGCAAGCTGCGCAAAGCGAAGGCCGATGTCGAAAGGAGTTACCGTCAATTGGACGAAATTAGAGTATATGGCCGGCACTTCGGCAGAAACGAACGTCACGGTTAATCTCTCTTCCTGGTCCGATACCACTTCCGTCGTTTCAGGTTTACCAGTGTGTTGCTTGGGTTGCTTGGGCATGGATATCGTTCCTCTCGATGGGAATCTGTTGAGTGGCAGGCAGCGTCCATGGAGTCATCAGGATTCTGGGCGTAGGGATCTGTAGGTCCACCCTGGGTATGTGGTCGCCTAGTTCAATCTGAGCTGTCGAGCCGGCCGCTCTCTTGACCCTGGTTGACGCTAGCTCCGACCCAAGCCGCCACAGTTTGTTGGCGACACCCTGGTCGCCTTCGATGATTCTCCACCGAGCGCCCTTCGGGAGAAGCACTATGTGAACCGCAGCTCCAAAGAAGTCTGCGTACTTGCTCATGGTATCAATGCTCAGATTCTGATGTCCTCTGAGCGCGCGGTTTACTGTCGGACCTTGAAGCCGCAGCGCGCGCGCCAGATCCGCCTGGTTCATGTCCAGTTTATCCAGCAGGCGCTCAAGCCCGTTTGTAAACTCGTTGATCGCCAGTTGCTTCCAATACTCGCGCGGTGCCGATGAGTCTGGAACAAGATGCCGGTACTTGTCTAGTGGATGCGCCATGGTTTCTCCGGTCTAATAAGGTAGCGTATTTCGATTTCGTCCCAGCTACAAGCATCATACTCTGCCAGTCGCTGCTGCGCCTCTGATAGCCAGTCCGGAGCTTTGCCGTTTTTTAAAAAGGCATTCGTGCAGATTATGGCGGTATTCTCCATTTTCTGAAAGAAGATAACGCGCAGGGCGATGACGCGAGGCGGTTCCTTTGACTTGAATTCGAGGAATGGATCTTTCAGGCGCTTAATCCATTTCCTGGGTCTAGTGGGTACCCCGTTCCTCGGCACCTCCTCAAACAGAATAGTCCGCATGTCCTGGTACGCCGCGGGATACTGGCCCTCGGCCGCGTCTAGGCATGCCAGTACCGGGCACCCCCAGTTCTGGTCACAAACAGCGAAGACGGCGAAACGCTCCGCCTCAAGTTGCACGAGATTCATGTTAGCATATAGGCTAAGCGCTTGGCAACGCCCAGACCCACGAGGGGTTCTGGCTCGCTAACGCGCACGCCCAGTGTACCAGCCGGCCGGGGTTGACTTTTCTGTTTTGCTCAGGCATAATAGGCCATCATGAATCATCTAGACACCGGCCGCCGCGCCGCCATCGTCGCCGCCCTGGTTGAGGGGGTGGGCATCCGCTCGATTTGCCGGATGACGGGCGCCTCCAAGGGCGCCGTCACGAAGCTGATTACGGAGCTGGGGCCACCCTGCGCCGCCTACATGGACGCGGCCTTCCATGAGCTGCCCTGCAAGTTTCTGGAAGTGGACGAGATCTGGTCCTTCGTTTACACGAAGCAGAAGAACGTCCCAGCCGCTGTGGCCGGCCAGTTCGGCTACGGGGACGTGTGGACCTTCACGGCGATCGACGCGGATACCAAGCTGATCCCGTCCTTCCTGGTCGGCCCCCGCGATGGCGGCTCGGCGACCGAGTTCATGCAGGACCTCGCCGGCCGGCTCGCGAGCCGGGTGCAGCTCACCACGGACGGCCACGCGATGTACCTGGAGGCGACCGAGGACGCCTTCGGCGCCGGCGTGGACTACGCCATGCTCCAGAAGATCTACGCCTCGCCGACCGTGGAAGGCCAGAAGCGGTACAGCCTCGCCGAGTGCATCGGCTGCAAGGTGCTCCCGATCCAGGGCAACCCCAATCCGGCCCGCATCTCTACGTCCTATGTCGAGCGGTCCAACCTCAGCATCCGCATGGGCCTTCGCCGCTTCACTCGCCTGACCAACGCCTACAGCAAGAAGCTACAGAACCATTGGGCGGCCCTGGCGATCTACTTCATGCACTACAACTTCGCTCGCATCCACAGCACAATCCGGTGCTCGCCGGCCATGGCCGCTGGCGTCACTCCTCACCTGTGGTCGATCCGGGAGATCGTCGAGCTGCTGCCACCCCCTGCCGGCAAGCCGAGGGGGCCGTACAAGAAGCGAATTTCAAAATGACCCACTACCGGATTTCAAAGTAGGACAGTGCCGGTCCGGGGGTCCGGGGGTCCGGGGGTAGTGCTACATCGGCGTGCACTCATAGAGCACTACCGGTCCGGGATTGGCCGGGATGGCCGGGATGGCCGGGATAGTGGGTCTTAGACCACTATCGTGCCGGAGTGCCAATCTCGCGCGCAGCGCGCGCTCGGCCTCGCGTTCAGCAGCTCGACGATGCACTGGCGCGCGCAGCGCAAGAGCTCGCACGGCGCTGACTCAGCCAGGTGGTGGCAGGAGTCTGGCGAGGTGGTCACGCAGCCCGCGGGCGGCCGGATTGGCGGGATCGACCTCGAGAGCGCGGCGGTTGAGGTCGCGTGCGGCGGCGAGGTCGCCAAGGCGCATGGCGAGCAGGGAGCCGTTGTGCAGGGCCTGGAAGCTGCGGGAGTTGAGCGCCAGGGCGCGGGCGAGGTGGCGGCGCGCCTCCGGCAGGCGGCCGAGCGCGAGGCAGACCCCGAGGAGATTGCTCTCGGCGTCGTCCGAGCGCGGCTCGAGCACGGCGGCCTGCGAATAATCGCGCAAGGCGGTCGTCCAGTCGCGGCGGCGGGCCGCGAGGTTGCCGAGATCGAGCCAGGCGAGGAAGTCGCGCGGGTTGGCGTCGAGCGCCTGCCGGTAGCCGCGCTCGGCCTCCGCCAGATGGCCTCTCTCCTCGGCGAGGCGGGCGAGATTGAACTGCACCAGGTCGGCCCGCGGCCCGTAGGGGACGAGCCGCGGCAGCGCCAGCGCCGCCGCCGCCAGCGCTAACAGACCGCCGAGACGCAGAGCGGCAGCGCGCCCCGCGCCGCTGCTCCGGCGCCAGAGCGCCCAGCTCTCGGCCAGCGCGGCAAGCGGCAGCGCGGCGACTAGCATCAGCGCCGGCACGGCCGGCAGCCGATAGCGTGCGAAAAGGAAAAACACGACCGTCGCCAGCATCCATCCGAGCGCGAAGAGCAGCGCCGGCGCGAACCGCCCAACCGTCACCCGGCCCGCCAGCCGCCCAGCCGCCGCTGTGCGGCAACTCGTTGCCGCAGCTGCGGCGACTGGTGCGGCAACTCGTTGCCGCAGCTGCGGCGACTGGGCGGCCGGCTCTCTCTGGAGGTCGGCGCCTGCGGATCGAGGTCGAAGCCAGAACAGCCCCGCCGCGGCGAGCAGCGCCACGCCCCCGAACTCGGCCAGGGGCAAGCGGTAGACCGGCGAGAGGGCGCGCAGATAGTAGTAGTCGACGGCGTCCGGCCATTCGTACCAGCTCCAGAACATGCCGAGCTTGCGCCAGCTCAGACGCACAAAGTCGGCGGGATTGCCAAGTGCCCAGCTCATTCCGCGGCCGAGCCAGTAGCGCGAAACCTCGGCCGGCGTCAGCCGGCGCCCGAGTGCCTGCTCGGCCAGCCGCACCGGCTCGCGCCGCTCGAGGGCGGGGATCTGCTTGCCGGGGACGATCGGGCGATAGCTGCCGTCGGCCTGCGCGTTGTTGCCGATGAAGAAGTTAACCCCGCCCTGGAAAGTCGTGGGCAGGAAGCTTCCTCCCACCAGGCCGTTGCGCAGCGCAACCGGGGCCAGGATCAGGGCCAGCCCGCCGAGCAGCGCGCCAGCCCAGCGCAACGATGCCCTCGTGGAGCGCTCGGACCTGCCCGCGCCGGCCTCGGTCCGCCAGAAGGCGAGCGGCAGGAGGAACGGCACCAGCAACAGCGCGTTCTCGCGCAGCAGGGAGAGGATGCCCAGCAGCGAGCCGGCGATCCACCAGCGCCCGCCCCCCGCATGCACCCGCGCCGCCGCCAGCGTCCAGAGCAGAAAGCAGGTGGTAGTGACGGCGAGCGACTCCTTGAGCAGCTGCACGTCGTAGAAGAGGAACGGTCCGTAGATCGCCGCCAGGCCGGCCGCGGCGAGCCCGACCGCAGGGCCGGCCAGCTCGATCCCCGCCCGGTAGAGCGCATAGCAGCCGGCGACCGCGAGACCGATCTGAGCCAGGTAGACCGCATCCACGCTGTGGCCGGCGAGCGTGTAGAGCAGCCCGAGCAGATACGGATAGAGCGGAGCCTGGAAGAAGACCTCCCCGCCCCGCCAGTTGCCGGCCGCGATCTCGCGCGCCCAGCGGTCGTACTCTTGACTGTCCATCGCCAGCTGCGCGACGAACGGCGCGCCGCGCACCGCCGCCCAGTGCGCCAGCCGCAGGACCAGGGCGAGCCCGAGGATGGCCGCCAGGAGGCCGGCCGGGCGGCGGCTGGCCCGGCCGGAGAGCACGATGGGGATCTCGTCTGGCATCGGCCTGCTTACTCTCGCACAGGCTGGTACGATCGCCGCCGGTGAAACTGCCGACAGCTCATGATTCGAGGTCCAGGCGCCAGCGCCTGCTCGAGGGAGCTCTGCTCGGCACCGCCGCTCTCCTCTTCGCCCGAGTCTGCACCCTGCCCCAGCTCCTGGCCGAGAAGAGCCGGCTCCCCGGCGCCCCTCCCTCCTGGCTGCTGCCGCTCGACGACGCCTACATCTTCGTCCGCTATGCGCAGCAGGCGGCGCGCGGGCTGCCCTGGCAGTGGAGCCGGGGGGAGCCGTCGACCGGCGCCTCCTCGTGGCTCTTCACCTGGCTGCTGGTGCCGCCCCACTGGGTCCCGGGCGACATCGCTCTCTGGTCGCGCTGGTCGCGGCTGATCGGCGTCCTCAGCCTCTGGCTCCTCGGCTGGGCAGCGGCGCGCGCCCTGCGAGCGGTGCGCCTGCCTGCGCCCTGGCCGCTCGCCGGCGGCCTCTGTCTGGTCTGGTCCGGTCCGATCGGTTTCGGCGCCATGGCCGGCATGGAGAGCGCGACCAACGCGGCGCTGGTGGTGCTCGCCTGTGTCCTCTGGATGGAGGTCATCCGGGGCTCGCTCGCCGGCGAGCCGGTCCCCGGGGCGCGGCGGGTCTGGGCACTCTTCCTCACCGCTCTGCTGCCGCTCGCGCGCCCCGAAAACGGGGCGCTGACCCTGCTCGCGGCGCTGGCACTCTGGAGCGGGCGTCTCCCCTGGCGGCGCTGGACCGGCTTCGCCGTGCTGCTGCCGGGAACCCTGCTGGCCGTGGCCAACCGGATCGCGACCGGCTACTTCCAGCCCGCGGGGGCGTTTGCCAAGTCGTACGTCGCCTGGCCGTTCCTGCCTCTCACAGCCAGGCTCGGCGCCTACTGGAAGCTGGTGCGCAGCGCACTCCTGCCGGTCTATCTCGGGACCCTGCCGGCCGCGCTCTGGCCACCGGTCGGATGGCTGGCGCTGGCAACCACGGCAGCGGTCCTCGTCGCCGTGCTGGCGCGGCTCCGGAGCGGCGGCGGCTTCTTGAAGATCGCCCGGCAATCCGGCCCGGCCGCCGCGGCGCCAGGACTATCAGACCGCGCGGCCGGCAGGGTGCAACTCCTGCCGCTCGCCCCGCTCGCCCTCGCCTGGCTCGTGCTCGCGGCGCTGGCGCCGCTGTCCAGCCACCTCCTCTGGCAGCAGATGCGCCACCATCACGCCGGCCTGGCGCTCGCCTGGCTGCTGGCCTTTGCCGGCACCGGATTGGCGGCCGAGAGGATCGCCGCCCGCGGCCCCAATCCCGGGCCCAAGACGCCCGCCGCGGCGCCCGCCGCTGGAGAAGTCCGGCTGCCCGGCGCCGCGCCGCGCGTCGAGCGACCCGCCGAGCGGCGGTGGCGCGCGGCCGTTTTCCTGCTGCCGCTGCCGCTGCTCCTTGCCTTCCCGCACTGGGCGCGCGAGTCGAATCGGGCCGCCACCGAGCTGTTCCGCCTGCATGCGCCCGCCGCCGCCTGGCTGGCGGCGCACGCCCATGACCGCGTGCTCCTGCTCACCGACGCCGGACTGCTCTCCCTCGCCCACGACGGACCGGCGATCGACGCCCTCGGCCTGGCGAGCCCGGATCTCACCGAGCCTTCCCTGCACGGCCCGGGTGCGCTGCTCGAGAGCCTCGCCAGGCGCCGCCACCTGCCCGAGATCGCGGCGGTCGACCCGCGGCTGCTCAGGCTGCCGCAGCTCCTGGGCGAGCCGCTGCTGCCAGGGTCGCCGCCACCCGGCGGAACCGTGCTGGCGCGCTTGCGCCGCGAGCTCCTGGTGGGCACCGTTCTCGCCGGCCCCGGGCTCGACTTCGCCTACCTCCCCGACGAGCGCCGCTACCACCTGCGCTGGGAGCCGCCGCCGCCGGCGGTGCCGAGCAGCTTCGCCCTGCTCCTGCCCGCATCGGCCGGCGCCGCCGGCGGCAAGCTTGCCCTGCAAGGCTGCAGGCCGCTGCTCGGCCGCCTGCGCGTGGAGCTGCCGACCGGGCTAGGATTGGTTCGCCTGCGCGCCACGGTGCTGGCGCCCGTGCCCGCCGGTGAGGTGGTGGCCGCGGTCGGCGACGGCGCCGAAACCGCCAGCCGGCCGCTCACCGCCCTTCGCCTGGCGGCGGAGCGCTGGTCGGAAGGAGAGCTGCAGATCCCGGCCGGCCGCCGCGAGCTCTGGCTCACCCGCTCCGCCGCCGGCGTTCCCTGCCTCGAGTCGCTGCGCTTCTTCGCCCCGCCCAAGACCAGACTGCCCGCGCCATCCGTCCGCGGCCCCGGCGCGCGCTAAGACTACGCGGCGGGCGAGCCGAGCGGCAGCGCCGGGGGACGGCCAGCCGCCAGGCGGCGGGCGACGAACGGGAGGGCGAGCAAGCCCAGGAAGACGGCAAACCAGAGAGTCGCGCCGCGCACGATCAGGGTGACCAGGGCGGCATGCGTGGTGTCGAGACCCTGGGAGCGCAGCAGGGCGGTGAGCGCGCCGTCGGCGGCGCCCAGGCCGCCGGGCAGCATGGAGGCCGAGCCGAGAGTGGTCGAGGCGGTGTAGTCGAAGACCCCGGCAAGGAAGCTCGCGGCCGGAGCGTAGGCGCGCACCGCCAGCACGAAACCGGCCCCTTCCGCCCCCCAGGCGCCGGCCGCCACGGTCAGGCCGGCCGCCAGCAGGCGCGGCGAGAGCAGGCCCCGCAGTCCCCGGTAGACCTCGCCCAGGGCGTTGGCCCGCGCGCCGATCAGCGGCAGCCTGCCGAGCGCCCGCAGCAGCCAGGCGGCGCCCGCCTCCCAGGTGAGCAGGGCGGCGGCGAGCGCCACCGCCGCGACCCCGGCGGCGGCCCACCAGGGCCCGCCCGGAAAGGCGAGGGCGCCGACCGCGAGCAGCAACAGCACGCCGAGCAGATCGGTCAGCCGCTCGGCGAGCACCGCCGGGGCGACCCGCAAGGCCGGCCCGCCGCCGAGCTCCCGCACCAGCCAGGCCTTGCCCAGCTCACCCGCCTTGCCGGGGGTCACCGAGAGCAGGAATCCGACCAGAAAAACGCCAAGGCTCCGGCCGCGCGGCAGCTCCACCGCCAGCTTGCGCAGATAGAACTCCCAGCGCGCGAAACGCAGGGCGTAGTTGACCAGCGACAGACCGAGGATCGGGACCAGCAGAGCGTAGTCGAATTGGCGCAACGCCGCCGCGAAGCGGCGCGGGTCGGCCAGGCCGAGGAAGCCGACGACGACCGCCAGCCCGAGGGCGAAGACCGGCAGCAGCCGCCGTCCGAGATGGTAGAGCGGCGGGGCGGCGCCGCCGGCGGCTGGCGCGGGCGGCGCCGGGCTCGTCACGCCGCCGCTTCGAGGGCGGTCGCTTCCGGGTACTGGTCGAACAGGCGCATCCACTTGCTGGTCTTCTTGTAGGCCTCGATCCGCCGCTTGCCGACCGTCGGGTACCAGGCGTAGTCGTGGTAGAAGAACGAGCCGAACACGAAGGCGTAGACGAGCGGGGTGCGGAAGAAGAGCTTCTGCAGGCCGCGCAGCGGCCCGAACCAGACCAGGTCGCCGATGCGGGAAGCGAAGTTGTCGCCCACCGAAAAGTGGAAGTTGACGCCCGAGACGTCTTCTCCCACCACTTCGATGTCGCGTGGATCGCCGACCCCCAGCCCGGCATCGTGGGCGAGCCGGATGTACGGGATCGACAGCGGGTCGAAACCCATCAGCTTGGCCGCCACCGCGTCGATCGCCACCTGGTCGGCCGCGGCGAGCAGCAGGTCTTTCTCGACCGGAATCATGGTGCGGGGGCCGGGGCCGTCACCGCAGGTCGTCCCGTCCATGACCGCGAACAGGCCGCTGTGGATCTCCTTCTGGATGGTGAGCAGATCGACCAGGGTCTCGTGGATCCAGGAGTGGGTGTAGTGCCGGCGAGTGTTGAGCAGGCCGCCGAAGGCATTCTTCATGGCGCCGGTCGTGGTGGTGTAGATGTGGCACTTGACGGTCGGCAGATGCACGATGTTCTTGCCCAGGAAGAACTCCGGGATGGTGATCCCTTCGGGATAGATCCGGGGCAGCGCCAGCATTTTTCCCTGGGGCTCGTAGCGCACCCATTTGAGGTCGTCCGCGAAGCAGTTGTAGCGCACCGGCACGCCGTACCTCTCGAGCACCGGCAGATAGCGGTTGAGCCGCTCGCCTTTCTTGGGGTCGGTCACCACCGTGTCGTTCTGCACGCAGACCTGGTCGTGGAGCCCGATCTCGCGCAGCTTCAGGATGGTGCCCTCGAGCTGCCAGGGCGTGGTGTTGGCGCCCGGATAGGGAAAGTGCCAGGAGATGTTGTCCTTGAGGATGGTGGTCGCGCCAGGAGCGAGGTGGCGTTTCACCTCGGCCATCTCCATCGTCCGGCCGACGTCCTCGAGGACGCTCTCGGGCTTGGTCTTCAGCACGGCAACTCGCGGCTTCTTCAAATTTTGGATCTCCTTAAAGCGCGGGCAGGCCGCCCGTCCGGCGATGGACGGGCGGCAGCCGCACGTCCGGTTATGGACGTGCGGCATTCCCCGGAGGGCTCTTCCCGGAGGTCGGGACCCGCGCGTTCCAATCTAGCGCGGGCAGGGACCCGCGCGTTCCAATCAAATCGCGGGTAAGGCTAACATACCGCCCGCTGGCAGCAGAGGATCCCAGACGAGCGCGGTGCCAACGGACGACCCGCATGCCGCCCGGCCGGCCGGCGGCCGCGCCAGCGCCCAGGCACGGGCGCTGGCGGGTGGGCTCTGCCTGCTCGCCTGCGCCTTGCTCGCCGCTGGCTGGGCGGCGCGGCCGCTGGTGCATGACGATCTCTTCGGCCACTTGCGGACCGGCGAGTGGATCGCTCGGCAGCACCAGGTGCCGCTGCACGATCTGTTCTCCTACACCCGGCTCGGGGAGCGCTGGGTCACCCATGAGTGGGGATTCTCGCTGCTCGCCTACGCCCTCTATCGCGCCGCCGGCTACGGCGGCCTGATCGTCCTCACGGTCGCGCTGGCGCTCGGCATTGGCGCCGCGGTCTCCCGCCGGGCATTGGCCTCGATCGCCCCGCTGGCGTCGACCGCCTCGACCGGCCGGGCGCGCCCGCCGTCGTACCTGGGGCTCGGCATGCTCCTGGCGCTCGGCCTGTGGGCGGTCGCGCCCGAGCTCTTCCTGCGTGCCGCGCTGGCTGGAGAGCTCCTGCTGGCGGCGTGCCTGCTGCTCCTCACCCGATTCGGCCGGACCGGCGACCGGCGCTGCCTGATCGGCCTGGTCGCCCTCGTCTGGCTCTGGTCGAACCTCCATTCCGGGGTCATCTTTGGCCTCTACGTGCTGGCGCTCTTCGCTCTCGAAGCGCTCGCCGGAGCCCTGCTCGTGCCGCGCTTTCCCAGGCTCGGCGCAGTGGTCAGAGGCGGTCCCGCGGCTCCCTACCTGGCGACCCTGGCCGCGGCGGCTGCCGCCAGCCTGCTCAACCCCAACGGGGCCGACGCGCTGCTCTACCCGCTGCGTCTCGGCCGGCTCCTGTTCGGCAGCGGCATCGACTGGGAGCTCGGGCAGTTCGCCGCGGCGTCACCGCGCGGCAACCTCGCCTTCGCGCTGCTCGCCGCGCTGCTGTTGCTCGGCCTGCTGCCGCCGCGCCAGGTGCGCTGGCTGTCGCTGGCCGAGCTGCTGGCGCTCGCTTCGTTCTTCGCCCTCAGCTTCCGCACCTACCGCCTGGTCTTCGACTTCACGATCCTGGCCATTCCCGCCATCTTCAATCTCTACTCGCGGCGCCGCGAGGCGGTGGCCGATCCTCAAAGCATCAAACGGCGCTGCGACGAGCCGGCGGAGGCCTACTCGAAGCATCCATCGGATCGCCCCCCGCAACCCCTCAATCCCCTTCCCACCCCTCCGGGGGGGAAGGGGACGCCCCCTCCCTCTTGCTCCGGGGAGTTTCGTCTTAGGCTTCCGGCCAGCGGGCGGAGCGAGCGGGCGCCGAGCCGGGCGCTCGCCGGGCTGGCGGGCGCCGCCCGGCTCGGGGCGGCGGCGGTCCTGGCGGCCACCGCCGCCGGGGTCTGGGCGGCGCGGCCGGCCGGCCTGATCGACGAGCATTTTCCTGCCGCGGCGCTCCGCTTCCTGCGCGCGGAGCGGATCGACGGCCACCTCTTCAACCACCAGAACTACGGCGGCTATCTGAGCTGGCGGCTGCGGCTGCCCGTCTTCTGGGACGGCCGCAACGACGTCTTCGCCAGCCTGGTGCGGGAGGTCGCTCAGACGCCCTTCGAGGCCACGGTGCGGCGCTACGCCGTCGACGCTCTGCTGATCACCGAGCTCGAGTACCGGAGCCTCCTCCCCGAGCTCGCGGCCGGCCGCTGGCGTCTCGTCTACTGGGACGACTTTTGCGCCATCTACCTGCCGCGGCAGGGCCGCCACGCCGGCCTCGCTCCCGGGCTGGATCACCGACTCTTCCCGCCCTTCGGCGGGCGTCCGGGCCTGGCCTCGCTGGCGCTCGATCCGGCGCTCGCCGCGGCGGCGCGCCGCGAGCTGGACAGCGTGCTGGCGGCCAACCCGGCGGCCCAGCGGGCGCTCTATTTCAAGGGCGTCATCAGCCTCTACCGTGGCGAGCTAGGGCGGGCGCGCGCCGAGCTCCTGGCGGCGCGCGGGGTCCGCCCGAGCGACCAGGTCGAGCTCGCCCTGCGCCGGCTCGATCAGGCAGCGGCGCCCACCTCCCGGCTCCGATAGCGATAGCGCGTTTCGTCTAGGCCCCACCGCCCGCGCCCCCTCCCCTGGCGCGCGGACCGATTTCGTCTAGCGGCCCTTGCGCTCGCTCAGCCCCGGCCGCCGGCAAAGAAGTCGCGCACCGCCGCGCAGACCGCCTCCACCTCTTCGTTGGTCAGCTCGGCGTAGAGCGGCAGGCAGAGCAGCTCGCGGGCGGCGGCGGTCGAGACCGGCAGCTCGGCGGCGGCGGGGCCAGGAGCCGGCCCGGCGGGGCCCGCGATGGCGGGCTGCAGGTGGAGCGGTGACGGGTAGTGAATGGAGCTGCCGATCCCCCGCTCCTCCAGGTACTGCTTCAGGGCGTCGCGGTGCACGGTGCGAATGGCGAGCTGGTGATAGACCGAGACCGTCCCCGGGGGGTCCGGCGGCAGCGTGACGTCGCCGGCACCGGCCAGCCCGCCGTGGTAGCGGCACGCCAGCTCGCGGCGGCGGGCGTTGTCGGCGTCGAGCAGCGCCAGCCGGCAGTTGAGCACCGCCGCCTGCAGGCTGTCGAGGCGGCTGTTCATCCCGACCTCAAGGTGGTGGTAGCGCGAGCTTTGACCGTGGTTGGCGAGCCGGCGGAGCCGCGCGAGCAGCGGCCGGTCGTTGCCTGTCACGGCGCCGCCGTCGCCGTAGCAGCCCAGGTTCTTGGTTGGATAGAAGCTCCAGGCGGCGAGCCTGCCCAAGCCGCCGACCCGCCGGCCGCCGTAGCTCGCGCCGTGGGCCTGCGCCGCGTCCTCGACCAACCACAAGCCGTGGCGCTCGCACAGGGCGAGGACGCCGTCGACGTCGAACGGGCGCCCATAGAGATGGACCCCGATCACCCCCACCGTGCGCTCGCTCACCCGCGCCGCCACGTCGGCGGGATCGAGATTGAAGGTGGCGGCGTCAACGTCGGCGAACACCGGCCGCCCCCCCAGCAGGCTGACCGCCTCGGCGGTGGCGAAGAAGCTGAAGGCCGGCACGATCACCTCGTCGCCTGGCGCCAGATCGAGCGCGCGCAGGGCGAGGATCAGGCCATCGGTGCCGTTGGCCACGCCGACGCACTCCGCGACCGCCAGGTAGGCGGCAAAGGCGGACTCGAACTCGCGCACCTCCGGACCGAGGACGAACGCGCTTTCGGCCAGCACCCGTTGCCAGCGTTCGTCGAGCTCGCGCGCAATGCGGCGCCGGGACCGCCCGAGGTCGAGGTAAGGCACGGTCATCGAGCCCGCGGCGCGGCCAGGCGCCTGAACGCCCGATCCAACCGCGCCAGCCAATCCAATCGATTCAGTCATCCAGCGCTCTCCCACGTTAATGCTCCTTAGCACCCACCGCCTACGGCGACCCCAGGGGATGAAACGCCGCTGCGATGTGGCTGTGGAAGCCTACTCGAAGCATCAATCGGATCGCCCCCCGCAACCCCTCGATCCCCTTCCCACCCCTCCGACCAGCAAGGAGTGCCGCGACTGGCGACAGTCGGAGCCGCGGCCGGGGGGGAAGGGGACGCCCCCTCCCCTGGCGCACGAACCAATTTCGTTCTCACGGTCTCTAGCCGTCGCCGGGAAGTCGGCGCAGCCGGTGCGCCGGCAGCGTCCAGGGGGTGCCGTAGATCACCAGCAGATCGCTCCCCATGGTGACGTTGTCGGGGATGCGCAGCGCCAGGACCGGCTGGAAACGAGGATCGCGCGCGAGCCCCGGCACCCAGGATGGGAAGACCGCCACGTAGTCGGGCCGACGGCGGGCGATCGCAGCGGTCATCGCCTGGTCCCACGACGCACCGCCGGCCATGGCGCGGCTCACCTCGCGGCGCAGCTCCGGGTTGACGATGCCCGCCAGGTCGACGATCCGGTTGGGCAGGAAGTACTTGAACGCGCCGATGTCGTTGACCGCCAGCACCGCGGCGGGCGGCAGCCGCGCGGCCAGCCAGCGCGCCGCGCGCCCGTCGCTGCCCTCGACGTTGGCGAGGTTGCGCTCGTAGGTCGCCGCGCCGGCGAGCAGCCCCGCCGCGCTGGGCCACAGCAGGAGCGCCAGCAGCACGAAGCGCAGCGGCAGCCGCTGGCGGCCGCACTCAACGTATCTCCCCACCGCCGCGGCGGCGCGCTCGATCCCCAGAGTGCCCAGGACCACCAGCGGCGGAAAGAGCGGGAAGTAGTAGCGCCCGAAATTGCCGGCGATCACCTTCGAGCCCTCCGGGCTCAGGGTCGAGTAGGCGAGCGGCAGGGCGATCACCCACAGCGCCGGCAGCAGACCGCGGTCACGCAACGTCCCCAGCCGCTCGAGCAGCGCCAGCACGCCGGCGCCGCCGAGCAGCGTCATGTAGGGCTGGCCGCGCAGCAGGATTCCCAGCACCATGTAGACGTACTGCAGGCTGGGCAGCCAGTGCCTGAGCTCGCCCCCCTTGGCGGCGAAAGTGGTGGGGAGGAAGGAGCCGCCTGCCAGGCGATAGAAGAGCAGCGGTCCGAGCAGGACACAGGCCGCCAAGGCAGCGCCCGCGGCGACCGCGCCGAACGGCGGGCGCTCGAGCCGCAGTGGAGCCGAGGGGCGCCGCGCCCAGAGCAGGCAGCGGTCGCCCAGCGCGAGCAGCAACAGCAGGAAACCCTCCGGACGCGCCAGGCAGGCCAGGGCAAAGACGGCCGGCGAGATGGTTAGCGGGGAAGTCGAGCCCGCGGCCCGCCGCTCCCGCAGATGGAGGATCATCCCGCCGAGCGACAGCAGCACGAACAGCGGCACCTCCATGCCCGAAAGCGCCGACCAGACCAGGGGCGCCGTGCCGAGCGTCAGGCCGGCAGCCAGGGCCGCCAGCCCGCGCGCCAGGTCGAGCTCGCGGGCCAGGCGGTAGGTGGCGCCGATTCCGGCCACGAAGAGCGCCGTGCCGAGCAGCTGGGTCCACAGCACCGGGTCGCCGGGAAGCGCGAACAGCAGCGCCAGGATCGCGGTCCACAGCGGCGCCGTCGAGCCGATGACCAGCTCGCCAGGGTTGTAGGAGAGCCCGCGGCCGGCGGCGAGATTGCGCGCGAACTGGAGATGGATCCAGCTGTCGTCGAGCGGGAAGCCGAGCCGGCCCCCAAGCACCCAGAGCTCGGCGGCGAAATAGCCGAGGCAGACGGCGACGCCGCCCAGCAGCAGCCAGCGCCGCCACCGCCTGGCTGCAACGGAGGTCGATGCCGGCGGCCCTGCCATCGATCGCGCGGCGGACATGACGAGGAGCAAGCATACAAGCTGGAAGGCGGACTCCCGCGGCGAGCCAGAGCGTATGATCTCGCTCCATGCCCAAGACGAGACTAGTCCGTGCGCCAGGGGAGGGGGCGTCCCCTTCCCCCCCGGCCGCGGCTCCGACTGTCGCCAGTCGCGGCACTCCTTGCTGGTCGGAGGGGTGGGACGGGGATCGAGGGGTTGCGGGGGGCGATCCGATCGATGCTTCGAGTAGGCCTCCACCGCCACATCGCAGCGCCCTTTCCGACCTGCCGGAAGTGCCGCAACAGGCGAAAGCTGCGGCATCCATCGGGATCGGCACCGCCGATGGGAACTAGAACCTGGCTCGAGCGGCGCTTCCGGCTGGCAGCCCGGTTCGCCCTCTACGGCAGCCTGGTGGTGGTCGCAGCGACCGCGGTCGGCCTGGCCTCGCTCCTCAACCGCCCGCCGCCGCCGCAGGCGACCGAGCGCTGGATCGAGGTGGACTATCGAAATCTGCCCGCGGTTCAGCTTCTCCAGCGTTACGTCCAGATCGACACCAGCAGGTCGACCGGCGACGAGGTGGCAGGCGCCCGCTTCCTGGCCGCACAGCTCGAAGCCGCCGGCATTCCGGCGCGCATCGAGCAGCTCGACGGCCGGCATGCCAACCTCTACGCCAGCCTCGCGGGGCGGGATCCGCGGCCGCTCGTCCTGCACAACCACATCGACGTCACCGACGTCGACCTCGGGCAATGGTTCTATCCTCCTTTCGCAGCCCGGATCGAGCTGCCCTGGATCTATGGCCGCGGCGTCTTCGACATGAAGAGCGTGGCGATCGCGCAGCTGCTGGCGGTGATCGATCTGAAGAGAAGCGGCAAGCCGCTGCGCCGCTCGGTGCTCTTCCTCGCCACCGGTGACGAGGAGGAAGGCGACAGCTGGCTGGGGGCGCGCTGGGTCATCGCCCAGCACCCCGCGCTGGTGAAGACCTTCTGGGCGCTGCTGACCGAGGGCGGCACCGTCGAGGCCCGCACGCGCAGCAACATCAAGTACTGGGGCACCGAGGTTGCCCAGAGGCACTACGCCGACCTCAGGGTCTGCGGCGGCAGCAAGGAGGAGCTCGAAGCGCTGCGCCAGGAGCTGATCGACGCCGGCCATCAGGACACCGACCTGCGCATGACGCCGGAAGTGCGCGAAGTCCTCAGCCGCTATGTCACGACCCGTGACAGCGCCCTGCTGCGCGCCGCGCTTGCGCGGACCGAAGACATGGTCGGCGACGTCGCCGCCTTCCGCGAGCTGCCGGGCTATCTCCGATCGATGCTGCACAACGAGGCCGTTCCTTACGACGTCGAGGAGGCGCCAGGCGGCGGCTACGAGCTGCTGGTGAAGCTCCAGATCCTCCCCGGACTGCGGGCCGCGGACGTGCGCGATCGGCTGGTCCCTCCCTGGATGCTCCACGGCTTGCACACGACCCTGGAAGAGCCGCCGGGGAGCCCTGGGGCGAGCCCGATCAACCATCCGGTGCTGGAGGAGATCATCGCCGGCATCCATGCCGACTTCCCCGGCGCGCCGGCCGGACCGTTCTTCCTGCCGTTCACGGCGACCGACGCGCGCTTCTTCCGTGCCGCAGGGGTGCCGAGCTACGGTTTCTCACCCTTCCTCATCATGAGCACCGACACGCTGCAAGCGGACCGCTCCAATGAACGCATGGCGTTGCCCGGCTATGTCCAGGGCATCGAGCTCTACCGCAAGATCGTCCGGCAGCTCGTCATGTGACAGTCTTTGGTCAGCGGTCCGTCATTTTTTGTCAGGACGGATCCGTAACTGCTTGCGAATTCATAGCTGCGCATCAATGGAAGTCTGGCACCGAGCCTGCTTACATCGCATTCCGATGCGCCCCGGAATCGGCCGTGGGCTGAGTGTATTTCTCTCGTGGGAGGCCTCTAGATGCGGATTTGCGTGCGCAACCGGCAGCAAGGCTTTACCCTGATCGAGCTCTTGATCGTGGTGGCGATCATCGGCATCATCGCCGCCCTGCTCATTCCGAACTTCCTCGACGCGCTCCAGAAAGCCAAGCAGAAGCGGACCCTGGCCGACGTCCGCAACACCGGCACCGCCATGTTCTCCTGGTTGACCGACCAGGTGGGCGCCGCGGCGGCCGGCCAGCCTTCCACCAAAATCGAC
>DASZZP010000056.1:0-8825 GCA_035544875.1 Thermoanaerobaculia bacterium
CTCCCACGTGCTGCGTTACCGGCAGGGCAGGCACCTGCCGACGGTCGTCACAGCCAACGTCACCGACTTGGTCGACCTTGACAAGCTCGAGCCGCGGTTGAGCTCGCGCTGCGGAGGGGGAATCGTGATCGGTCTGGCGGGAGGAGACCGGCGGACGGCGAGGGGTGAAGCGTGAGCCGGCCCCTCAGTCGATTGGGAGTGGCATCGCCGCCGGACTGGGAAACGAGGAAGCTGAGGCGAAGCATTTGAAGGAGCCGAGACATGCAGAACACGTTAACGGCGACCGAAGAGCAAGAGCCGTTGGTCTATGAGCTGGACGAGTTTTGCAGAACCCACAGGATCGGAAAGACGACGTTTTACCAACTTCTCCGTGAGGGTGTAGGGCCGGATGTCTTTTGGCTCGGGCGAAGTCCGCGAATTACCCGTGAGGCCGCCCGCGACTGGCGGGAGCGGATGCGCGCTCGCGGAAGGGCTCGGACTGCCCAATGGGCGGAGCGGCCGGCGGTGAATAACGATAGCGGTCAGCGAAGGAAGCCTGACCCGCAAGCGAAGCCGAGCTGAGCGCGGGGCTTTCGGTCGCTCTGTAGGCTGCGGCTCCGTTCTAGCTCTACTTCCTGCTTCATCTACAAGTCCCAATCCCATAGCCGCCTGTACGCTACAATGGGTGTGTCTACCCGATTCTCACCGCTTCCAGGGGCGGCGCTTGGGGGGAGTACTGGGTACGGGTGAGCTGAGGCGGAGTCCCGTCGAATCTTGGTGTAGTAGCCGAGCTTACCCCGCCGTCCCATTGGCTGCCTGCGCTATGTCATGGTCGAATGGTCGGCCAAGGACGCCAGAGAAGCTCAATCGAACATCGGAACACGTGGCAGTCTGTTCACCGGGTCGCCTCAACCTACGGAGGCGTCGGCGCTGCGAAATAGCCATTTACGTCGATGATAACGTCCAGGCTTCCCGCGGAATCGACCTGCACGGCCACTGCTCCAGCCCCATCCTGCGAGAGCGTCAACACCGCGTTATTGGCTCGCGTCTGCCCTGCTCCAAAGTTGATCGTGCTCGTGGAAGGAATGGCGCTACCTGCAGGATAGAACTGAAGGTCTCCCGCGGCCGTCGTGTTCGTGACCGTGATGTTCACCGAGATGGCTCTCGCTGACGACGGAATCCCGCAGACGCCGGCAAGAGGTAGAGTGCGCTGGTTGCCCGGCACCAGTGCTGGTCCACCGAGCGTACCAGCCGGCTTGCGCGTGTCGGCAGCTCGACATGGAGTGAGCGTAAAGAAGTTGAGGCCGCCGCTCGCGAGCGGAGAACCAAAGTTCGCTGTGACAGTGGCGTCAGCGCTGATCGAGAATGTCGTTGAGGACGAGACTCCAGAGAAGGTGCCGCCTGTACCCGACCAATTGCCGAACACGAAACCGAAGTTTGCCGTGGCGCTGAGCGATATCGCAGTTCCCAGCGAATATCCGTTGGGACAATTCGGAGGCGTCAGCACGGATACGCTCCCGTCCGCTGGGGGGCTCGCGAGCGTGCTGAGGCTGTAGCACGGTGGCGGAATCTGTAAATAGCTGACGCTGACCGTGCTGTTGCTCGCAGGCATGATGACTGAATTCGAGGGCGAGGCACTCGCATCACTGTTCGTGCCGGTCCAACTTCCGACGCTCCATCCTGTTGCTGGGCTCGCCGTGAGCTGAATCGAAGCCCCAGCCGTGTATTGACCTGCTGAGCAGGTCGCAGAATTGGTGGGCGCTGGTGAGGGATCGCTCCCAGCTCCCGTATGCGTGAGCGACAGGCTGTAACAGGGGGCGGCGGTCTGTCGGTTCACAATGACATTGACCCCTCCCGGATACGGGCTCTTCTTTGAATCGGGATCGTTCGACGAAATCAGGATCCTCCGAGCGGACGGCCCAGGAGGAGCAAGTGAATAGTCAACACTAACGGTGACTACCTGTGTACCTCCGCCCGAGACGCTGTAGGGAGGAGTCGGCGACCAGGTGACCCAAGGGGCCGGCGTCTCAAGCGTGAGCGGGTTGACGGTCAATAGGCTGACTCCGTCATTATAGATCGTGAAAGCGTTACCGGGCACTGGGAAGCACTCCGGGTGCGTGCTCGCCTGTCCATCGACGTACTGACTCATATGATCCGCCTCGCGAGCAGGCAGAGTACCGCAGGTGTGACCTTGTCCGAAGGTCAAAGCGGTGTTGGCGAACTCACCTGGCAGCAGGTGACAATAGCTCATGATAGTGCCTGGGCCGCCGTTAAACAACGGTGTCTTCGAGGAGCATGAAGGAAGGGCGGGGGGGCCGGTGGCGGTTGTGCATAAATCCTTATCAGAACAACGATCAATCGGTTCCGAGCTGCCTCCGATATTGCAGTACGCCTGGCTATGTGGCGAGTTGAAGACGTGACCGAGTTCATGCGACACGACATAGATGTCCCAGACCACCGCAGTGGGATTCTGGGCCTGGTTGCCGTTCCAGTCGAAGCCCGCATCAATCCTGGCGGCGAATGCATAGTCCAACGAATTACCTGGACTAGTAAAGTTATCGCAAAGCCGCCCTTCTGTGGGGCCGAGGCCGCCGCCGAGGACGCCTGGTGACTGGAAGAGAGAGGTCTTGCCTGACAGGAAAAGAGAGGCGGTACGCTTGACATTCTTCTGGTTAGTATTCCAAGAGTCGCGGAATTCCTTGAAGGCCTTCGTCATGTCAGCGGTCTCTTTCCACGGATCGGTCGTGGCGCTCTCCGTCCAGAGACGCGCGAAACCTATGGTCAGGTCAGTGTGGATTTCACGCGCGTAGATCAGGCTCGCATAGGCCATCAGATCTGCCATGTAATCCAGCGCCGCCGCTATCGGGTCCGGCTTCGATGGAGATTTGAACTTGGCATAGTACTCATAGTCCGTCTCCACGGCGATCGTCGCCACATGGGGCTGGCTGACGACCGTGGCGCGAGGAAGCGATCCGACTGGCTCCACTTCTCCGAGCAAACCGGGGTGGTCGGCGAGGCTGTCAACACCGCATGTGAAGGACTTTTCGAAACTCTTGGTATCAGCCTTTTTCGAGCGTAGTTGATCTTGGCCGGCACCCTTACCGATGGCCCACCCTCCATCCTCGCGGAAGACCATACCCATCACTTCGCCCGTCTCGCGGACGGAAAGGAGCGCGCTTGAGCCAGGATGTCCCGTCACTGAGCCGCGAAAGTAGAGCGTGTTCGGAGGTGGCACGCGCTGATCCCCGATCATCACGACAGCGTCGGGTCTCCATACCTCAAAGCGCTGGAGCTCCAACGTCGACGTATCCGCTTCGCCTTCCAGCAAGAGGCCTGTGAGATTCACTCGGCCGCCCTGGTCAATGGTGCGCATCACGCGCTCAACGGCGAATTCGCCCGCCAACGCGTTGATCTCCACGGTAGCTTCGGTAGGGCCGACACCCGAAGGGAGGATCGATCCCTGATCAGAAGCAGCTCGCGACGCCTGCGGTGCACTCGAGAACTGCAGAGAAAGCGGCTCGATCCGGATGTTAGGTACGCCAGTCACATTGACGGTGACGGGAACGATAGAGCTGAAGGCACTGGTTCCGTTCTTGCTTACATGCACCTCATACTTCACTACCGTCTGCGTACTCACCGTCGGAGCCGTTAGCGAGACGGGGCTGCTTGTCGGCGAGTTTGTACTGCAACTCACGCTGCTCTGAGCACAATTCGGATTGATGTTACCCATCGGATTTGCGGGTGTCCCGGGATCCGTTGGATCCCAATGAATGTTGACGTGATCTGGACTACCGGTCGTGCTGAACGAAACATTGAATGACTGCCCACTCGTGATGCTAGATGGCGGTGGGGTTACCCAAGTCGCCGTGGGCGCCTGGACCTGTGTTGAGACAATCAGAGATCGACAGCCAGAATAGTCCGACAGGCCGGGGTACGTATTGCTGAAGGCCCGGACTCGCCAGTAGTAGGTCCCGTCGGGAACGTTCGAAACCTGGATCGAAGCGGAGGCCGTCGCCTGATTAACCACGTTGGTGCCGCCGCAACTCGATCCCATGACGACCCCGTAACCGTCCGCACCGGTCACGATTCCCCATTGGAGAGTCACGGAACTCGAGGTCGAAGTTGCTCCATCAGCAGGTGAAGTAAGCACGGGGACCGCAAGTGTTGTTGCGCACGATTCGTTCGAAAACCCGGAGTTGCCGCTTCCGTTGAAGGCGTAGACATGGTAGCAGTAGACGGTACCATAGGAAAGCCCGCTGTCTTGGGCGGATGTCGAGTTGGCAGGGACCTGGCTCCATGGGCTGTATGAGCCTGACGGTCCGATCTTCCGTTCAATCCTAAAACCACTCTCATTCGATGAATTGTCCTTCCACTGCATCAACACGTTGTTGTTCGACCCGACCGCTTGGAGTGCTGACGGCGCGGCCGGCACCTGTTGTGTTGCTACCACCAACAGACTGACATCATCGATTCGGAAGACCGTAGGGAAGGAGGCGTCGGTAGTACCCACGAAGTTCAGGCGGATTGTGCGACCAGCGTATGAGGTCAGATCCTTGGTGATCTGAGAGTACCAACTTCCAGCATTAAGATTGGATAGCGTGGCAACCCCGTCCAAGAATGCGCCGTTCTGATCTTGGATCGTAATGTTAAGCACATCGAAACGCGTGGTAGATGTAGATTCCGTGGTAGTTATGTAATACCAAAGGCTAAGGCTCGCCGAGCTAATATTCGCGGGCAGCGACACAGTTTGATACATGTAGCCGGTCAGGTTGTTACCGCCCGTGCCATCGCTTTTTGAAAAGTATGCGTATCCTGGGCAGCTGCGACAGTTGGGGAACTGTGAATCAGCATAGAAGGCCGGAGCAATGACCCAGCCGCTCGAGCCTGAGGCGAAGCTACCGTTGACAATCAGCTCGGTTTGGGCGTGAAGGATCTCAACTGATGTGAAACATGCGATGAAGAGGCAAATTGCCAGTGGACAGCGAGGCGGGCTAGCCCTTCGACGGAGTGGCCTTGGCCGCCAGAAGGCGTCGAAGGCTCTGTCCGACGCGCGACGAAAAGCAGCGACGTAGCGACTCCCTCTCATCTCGCACCTCGCAAGAGAGCAGGCGGCGGCGTCAGCGGCTGGAGAGAACTCTCCTCGAAGGCAAGGAGCGGTGCAAGAGGGCGGCGCAAGCCAAGCATGGGAGACCTCGTTCTCGTCAAGAGGTGCGCTAGCGCTAGCGGCGGAGCGGAGAGTCCATTGACGGTAGAAGTTTCAAGGAGACTACAACAAAACTTTATTGAAGTCAAGAGACCTGGTTCGAGCGTTCGAGCGGTTCGAGCGGGTGCAGGACGTCCATCTGTGTGCGGCGGGCCACGGTCCGAGCTGGTCGTTGACCCGCGTGGTGGAGGGCAAGACGGTGACCCGGATCATCCCGGAGTCGGCCGTCGAGCTGACGCGCCAGCAGATCGCCGAACACCGGTCATTTCGGGATTTCAGCCGCGAGTTCGTCGAAGTCAACGAGCAACTCTGCGACGCTCGCCTGGGAGCGCAACGGGCTCGAGCGGAGGCCGAAAAAAGGGGCTCTGCGAAGCCTTCGCGGCGGAGGTCGTCACCGAAGTCGAGGCGTTGATCGGAGCGGGTGCTGCCGCGGGCATCGACTTCGAGGCCATCGAGACCGCCACCAAGCGCGAGGCCCTGAGGATCGCAGCCCGCGCCATCGAGCGTCGCCTCACCGCGGATCTGTCGGACTATGCGGGGCCAGCGCTGCCGTGCCCGTGCGGGGGCGAAGCCTCCTACGCGGGGCGCCTGGAGAAGACGTTCGAGACGGCGGTCGGCGCAGTCACTCTGCGGCGCGCGTACTACCACTGCGGCGGCGACGGCTGCGGTAGGGGCTGGTTTCCCCGCGACATCGCCTACGGCATGGAGCGGCGGTCGCTGTCACCGGCTGTGCTCCGCATGACGGGTCTGGTCGCAGCGAGGGTCAGCTTCGCGGAGAGCGAAGAGCTGCTGTGGGAGCTTGCCGGCGTGCGGGTGGAGGCCAAGTAGGCGATCTGGAATGCGAGTCTGGGGTTGCCCGGCCTCGATGGGCGATCACCATGCGGCCTGCCGCGACCAGCTGGCCGTGTGCGGTCAGCCGGTAAGTCAGCGTTCTTCGCCGAGCTGGTTGGCCTGGAACCACGTGTCGCGGAGAGCACTTTCACGATCACTGCGTCGGACAGGTCGATGGCTACCCCTCTCCTCGACTCGCTGGCATGGATCTTTATTTTGTGTCTATTTTGTGCCAGGCGACTTTTGCATTCGCCACGTCGCCGTAAGTCGTTTATAATCAATGGTATCCCCAACGGGATTCGAACCCGTGTTGCCGCCTTGAAAGGGCGGAGTCCTAGTCCACTAGACGATGGGGACCCGAAGCTGAGGGTTGGGACCGCCGGAGGGCGACGCCGCGGCGAAGGTTATCACATGGGGGGCGGGGGCGAGGTGCGGAAAGACCCGTGGACCTGCGGCGCCGGAACGGGCTCGAGCTGGACGGCGGCCGGCCGGCGGCGCTGAGCTAGGCCAGTCCGGGGTCGCGGTTGCAGGCCCGGAGCAAGGCGGGCGGGCGGCGGCCCTGCACCGGTCAGGGTTCCCGGTTTGGGCCCTCCCTAGGGCGAGGCGGGCGGGGCGGCGGCGATTTCGGGAAGGGCGGCGCCGTCTGCGAGGGCGCCGAGGGCCGCGACCAGGGTGTCGAGCTCCTGGCGGGTGTTGTAGTAGTGGGGGGAGATGCGCAGGGCGACGGCGGCGCGCTGGGGGTCGAGGTCGAGGAAGCCGTCGCGGCGGTAGGAGGTGTTGACGTTGATGCCGCGATCGCGGAGGCGTTGCTCGAGGTCGAGCGCGGGCCAGTTGGCGAGGGTGGCGATGATGATGGCACAGAGGTGGGGATGGCGGTCGAGGAGGCGGAGGGTCGGGATCTCCTCGAGGCGGCCGCGGAGATAGGCGGCGAGGTCGCGGGTGCGCTCGAGGGCGGCGGCACCAGCCTGGTTGGCGTAGCGGGCGGCGGCGCGCAGGCCCAGCACCAGGGCGTAGGGGTACTCCCAGTTCTCGAAGCGGCGCGCGCTGCCCGCGAGGCGGAAGTCGTCGGGGCCGGTCCAGTCGGCCGCCCGCATGTCGAGGTAGAGCGGGTAGACGCCGCGTTCGAGGGCGTGGTCGGAGACGTAAAGGAAGCCGATTCCGCGTGGGCCGCGCAGGAACTTGCGCCCTGTGGCGGCGAGGAAATCGCACTGCAGCCGGGCGACATCGACCGGTAGTTGCCCGACGGCCTGGCAGGCATCGACCAGGAAGGGCACCCCGGCAGTTGCACAGACCGCACCGACCTCCTGGACCGGCTGAACGAGACCCGAGTTGGTGGGCACCCAGGTGAGCGAAACGAGGCGGCAGCGCGGGTCGCGCAGAAGGCCGCGGACGCTCTCGGGATCGATCCCGCCCCCCTCAGATGGGGGCAGGTCGTCGGCCATGACGATCTCGACGCCGCAGCGCCGGGCGAGCGAGATGTACATGATCTGGTTGGAGGGATAGTCGCTGCGGCTGGTGACGATACGGTCGCCGGGCCGGAAGTCGAAGGCGCTCAACGCCTGCGAGAAGCCGACGGTCGCGTTTTCGACCACCGCGACGTTGCGCGGCGCGCAGCCGATCAAGCGCGCTAGCTCGGCATAGGTCTCCTCGATCTTTCCGGCCATCGACTCGGCGGCCTCGTAGCCGCCGATCCGCGATTCGAGCTCGATGTGGTCCCGGATGGCGTCGGCGACCGGGCGCGGCATCAGCCCGGCGCCGGCGTTGTTCAGGTGGATGCGCTGCGTGCATCCCGGCGTGTCCTCACGCCAGCGCTCGACGAGGCCCCGCATCGCGCTCGCTTCCGGCGCTTCGATTGCCTCGGTTGCCACGCTTCACGCCTCTCGCTGCCCGCCCGTCGGTCCGCCTACTTGGCCGCCGCCGCGGCGAGGCGGGCAAAGGGACGCTCCTGGAGCCAGCGCAGCACGACGCGCAACGCGTCGGGGCGAATCTCGTGGCCCATGTCGAACTCGCGATAGGTGATGCTGACGCCGAAACGGCGCAGCGTCTCGCGCGACTCGCGGGCGCGCTCGACCGTGATCAGTGGATCGGCGGTGCCGTGCGTGATCAGCACCGGGAAATCCTGGTGCTCGGGCAGGGCGGGCAGGTCGGCGGCGAGTTGCTCGGGCAGCCAGGAGGAGAGCGCCGCAAGCCCGGCGTAGCGGTCGGGCCGGCGCAGGGCCAGCTCATAGGCCATGGCGCCGCCCTGGCTGAAGCCGCCCAGCACCAGGGCGCGCCGGTCGATCGGATAGCGCTCGTGGACCAGCTCGATCCAGCCGCGCAGCTGCTCGGCGCCGCGCTGGAAGGCCTGCGGGTCGGGCGGCACGCCGGGGACGAGCGGGAACCAACCATGCCCGGTCTCGCCGCGGCCGAGCGGCACGTCGACCGTGCCTTGCGGGCAAAGGACCAGCGCCCTGCCGCCATGCAGCATCGGCGCGAGGCCGATCAGGTCGTGCGCGCTCGCTCCCCAACCGTGGATGAGGATGATGGTGGGGAACGGCCCCTCCCCTGCCGGAACGTGGGCGGTGTAGAGGAGGCTCCCGGTGCTCATGGAAGGTGAAGAATAACCTACCCGCGACCGGCGTCCCGCCTGGCGGCCTCTCTCCTCCTCGCCCCTTCTCGCCAGGTGCTGTCGAGCTAAGACGAAACTCTCCGGAGCAAGAGGGAGGGGGCGTCCCCTTCCCCCCCGGAGGGGTGGGAAGGGGATCGAGGGGTTGCGGGGGGCGATCCGATAGATGCTTTTGAGCGGGCCGGACTCGCCCCAACCTCCCACTCC
>DASZZP010000057.1:0-5815 GCA_035544875.1 Thermoanaerobaculia bacterium
GATCACCGCCTACCTCGTCCACGGCGGGACGCTCGAGCGCGCCGCGGCGATCGCCGGCCACGCCTCGACGCGCACGACCCAGCTCTATGACCGCCGGCGGGAGCTCGTCGAGCCGGATGAGATAGAAAGAGTGAAGTTCTAGGGGCCACCCCGCCCACCCGGCCGTGGGGCCGAAGGCGATGTGGAAGTCGTTCTCGTCCGCGCTCGGAAGCTGGCAGTTGACGCTTTCTCAACTACCTATTTATCTCAATTTAGAGTCGCGCGCCTCGGCGATCTCGGGAGCGCGCGAGGGGCAGGCGTTGAGCACCAGGGCGGCCGGGACACCCGCGGCGCAGACGATCTCGACGGCATTGCCGACCGCCGCCAGGTCGAAGGCCGAGGGTGGGTCCCTTCTCAACGGCCAAGGGAGAGACCGCGGTCGAGGACCCTCTCGACCGCGTGCATGGCCAGGCTGATGGACAGTTCGAAAGCGCGGGGGAGCGCCGAGAGGGCGTAGCGGGCGGCACGCGTACCGACGTCGCGCACGATGGTTTCGAGGGCCTGGGTGGGAGCCTTCATCGCCTGTTCGACGCGGCGCAGGGCCTGGTTGATCTGGCGGACGCGGAGCTCGAGCTGCCGCGGGTCCTGGCCGACCTTGGCGGCGCGCTCGCGGGCCTGGGCGGCGATCGATGCGGCGGTGTGGTAGGAGCGCAGCTCCGAGCGGAGCGCCGGGGATGGCCTGCTCGGCCGTCTGGCGGGTGGCGTCGGGGCGGCGGAAGCCGCCGCCGGCGCGGCCGTGGAGCTCGCCGTAGGCCTCGGCCTGGGCGGGGCCGGACGAGCGCAGCAGGCGATCGACCGCCTGGCCGGGGTCGGCGTAGACGCGGGCGGCGGCGGCTTCCAGCGAGGTCCGCGCCCGGGCGAGCCGGCGCAGTTGATCGGCGGCCGGCCGTGGGCTCGCCGCCGGCACCTCCGCGCTGCCCTGTCCCTGAGGGCAAGCGGGAGAGGTTAGGGGTCGCCGGCGCCCCGGAGCTCGCCTTGCCTGTGGGCTGCAGCACTGGAAGCCGCCTTCGGGCGTCGCAGGGCCTTGCGGGCCGGCGCCGGAACCAAGCGCAGGATCTCGGTGCCCGCCATTCGGCGGGCGACCCTGAGGTCATACTCGGCCTGCAGGCCCATCCATAGCTCCGCGCTGGTGCCGAAGAACCGCGCCAAGCGAAGGGCGCTGTCGGCGCTCACGCCGCGCCGGCCACGCACGATCTCCGAGATACGGGTCACCGGCACGGCCAGTGTCCGGGCCAAGGCGTTGGCCGAGAGCCCGAGCGGGCGCATGAACTCCTCGGCGAGAATCTCGCCTGGATGGATGGGATCGAGGAGCTTCGTGGACATGGTTGCCTCGCCTGTCAGTGGTAGTCGACGATCTCGACCTCGAAGGCGTCCCCGTTTCGCCATTCGAAGCAGAGGCGCCACCGGTCGTTGATGCGTAGGCTGTGCTGTCCTGCGCGATCACCCTTCAGTTCCTCCAGGCGGTTCCCTGGCGGCACCCGCAGATCCTGTAGCGAGACCGCGCGGTGAACGAGCAGTAGCTTGCGGCGCGCCACCCGCTCGATCGCCCGGAAACGCCTGACGTCGCGGTCATGGAACAGCGCCTCCGTCTCGCGATCGCGGAAGGAGCGAATCACCTGGCGCCGACTATAGCGCGTTGCGGAACGCAGCACAAGATGCGCGACCACCCTGGGCCCCGAGTGCTGCGGCCGCCAGCGCCTCGCCTCTTCTTCCACTTCGAAGGGCCGCCAGCACCGCCGCGTGCCGGTCCACAGGCGCGCCGCCGAATCCGCAACCCCCTCACCCGCCGCGCCTATGCCGGCGCCGTGGGGCGGTTTCTCGCCTGGTGCGACGGGCGAGGCCTCGCGCTCCCCGAGCTGCAGGCGTTTGTGGTCGCGGCCTACGTCGAGGAGCTCGGCCGCGAGCTCGCCGCCCCTTCGGTCAAGCAGCACCTCGCGGCCCTGCGCATGCTCTTCGACTACCTGGTCGTCGGCCAGGTCCTCGCCGGGAACCCCGCAGCTGCGGTGCGCGGTCCGCGCCTGGTCATCCGGACCGGCAAGACCCCGGTCCTCGAGGAGAGCGAGGCACGGACCCTGCTCGCCTCGATCGAGGGCGACGGGCTCGTCGAGCGCCGCGACAAGGCCCTCCTCGCCGTCATGCTCTACAGCTTTGCCCGGGTCGGTGCGATCGTGCGGCTCCGCGTGCGCGACTACGAGAACCAGCGCCGCCGGGCCTACCTCGCGCTGCGCGAGAAGGGCGGCCAGCACCGCCGCGTGCCGGTCCACAGCCGCGCCGCCGAAGCGCTCGATGCCTACCTCGAGGCGGCCGGCATCGGGGCGACCCCGGAGGCCCCGCTTTTCCAAGCGCTCACCGGCAAGCGGGGCGAGCTCGCCGGCCACGCCTTGACCGCCCGCTCGGCCCTTCGCGTCGTCAAGCGGCGGGCGGCCGCCGCCGGCATCGGCCGCGACCTCGGCTGTCACTCCTGCCGCGCCACGGGGATCACCTCCTACCTCGTCCACGGCGGGACGCTCGAGCGCGCCGCGGCGATCGCCGGCCACGCCTCGACCCGCACCACGCAGCTCTACGACCGCCGGCGCGAGCTGGTCGAGCCGGACGAGATAGAACGGGTGAAGTTCTAGCGGGCTGCGGTGGGCACGGGAGTTTCGTCGCGCGGCGGGGTGCGCGCGGCGAAGGCGGACCCCAGTCTACCGCGTCTATCGCGCGGCATCTTCTCGGACGAGACGGGCCGGCGACTGTCGCGCGCGCCGGCTGAGGCCGATGTCTGGACCTCTCCTACAGCCGCCTTGCCGGCGGCGCACGCGAGTTCGATTGCTCCGCCGATATTGCACGCCGCGGCGCCAGCCTAGGCTTCAATCAGCACAGAGCGAGTTGAGCCCGCGAAAGGAGGTGAGCGCGAAATGGGCAAGCGTGACGGTCGTCAAGAGCTGACAAGATGGGACGTGGTCAAAATCGTACTGATGCTGCTGGGAACGTTAGCGGGGATCGTGGCAGCGATCCGCCCGATTTAGTTGACCCTAGAAAGGCGGCCAGCACCCGTCGCGTGCCGGTCCACAGCCGCGCCGCCGAAGCGCTCGATGCCTCGGCTGCCACTCCTGCCGGGCGACCGGGATCACCGCCTACCTCAACCTGCAGCTGCAGGTGGACGTGGTCGACGTGGCGGCGAGCTTCGGCGCTAGGGGGCCGCGAGCAGTGGGGCACGTATTAAGCGACTGCGACGTTGACGATTATCGTGATCGTGGAGCGCTGGCGGCGGGGGCCAATCGAAAGATGGACCGTCACCTCCGCATCATCCTCTAGGTTTTTTATGAGATCTGGATTGACTGGAAGCCGCGCTACTGCCCTTGCCCGGGAGACGAGCCTGAAGAAGTAGTTGCCTACCGGGGTCTCCTGTGTTGTCTGAACAGTGAGGTGCCACACCTCGTGCCTCAGCGGAGCTGGGCCTATCGAGCTTCGGACGAGGGTTTGGCTTACACCACGTGGTTCCTGCTCAACCCAACCATCGAAGGCGAGGGTCGGGTCGCTGACGTCGCCTACCCCTTCGAATACCCCCGTGCCGTCGTCCTCCATCACCGAGCGGTCGACCATAATGGTGAAGATAGCTTTCTGACTCGGCGGTACTGGCAAAGGAGGAGATTGGATCGTAATGGTCGGCATCGTTCATTCCCCTTTCTTTGGCTAGCCATTTGGTTACCCAACGCGCGCCGCGGCTTGTGACTGCGGATGGGCCGAGCGTGGAGTCTTCCGTGGGTTCCGCTCCTAATCTTGGCCCACTACCCACAAGTGCGTCAAAGACAAGCATGTGTATATGCAACTAACAGAATGAAACTTGGCGGGGCCAGCCGGTGGTCGCGTGGAAAGCCGCCGCCGCTCGTTCCCAGCTGGGCTGCGCCGCCGGTTGCGCCGGTGTTCTGACTGGCGCCTCCCCCAGCGCCGGCGGCCACCAGCAGCATCCCTCCCGGCGGGTAGACGAACGAGCCGCCTGCTCTACAGCTTCGCCCGGGTCGGCGCGATCGTGCGGCTCCGCGTGCGCGACTACGAGTGCCAGCGCCGCCGGGCCTACCAAGCGCTGCGCGAGAAGGGCGGCCAGAACCGCAGGCCCCCTCGGACTCGTCAAGGGACCAGTTCGACCTCCGCCGTCTGCGCAAGACGCGCGTCGAAGGTGCGCAGCGGGACGGCGCCTGCCGATCGCCCCGCCTCCAGAATGACGTAGTCGGAGAAGTCGGCAACTCCCGCGGCGTAGCGATCGAGGGCCGCGTGGAGCACGTCCTCACGCTCGAGGGTGACGCCCTCGGATGATATTAAACGCCGCAGGGTCGCGGCGACCGTGGCGCGGTCGAGCTTGTAGGCGACGCGCAGCACCCACACCAGCTCGACTAGCGCCACCACCGGAAGAAAGGCACCGCTCGACCGACCGCGCCGCGCCAGGCGCGCTCAGCTCGAGCACACTGGTCGGCATCGTCCTGCACGACAAGGCGCACCAGCACATTGGTGTCAAACGTCTCCACGGCCGACCCCTCCCTCGGCGATCGCGCGCTCGATGTCTTCGAGGGAGACCGGAGCGACCCCCGGCGGGCGCTGGAGGCGTGCCGCCATCAGCTCGTCGACGGTGAGGCGCCGTTGCGGACTCGTCGGATGGGAGACCTCGCCCTGGGCCTCGAGGACGATCACCTCGACCTCTCCCGTCGGAAAGTCGCTCGGCAGGCGGAGTCTCAGCTCGTGACTCTCGGGAACGGTGACCTTGAGTCGATGCGCACGCATGTGTCGGACCCTCCTTGGAGATCTTTTACCGCTTTCAGAACCCGATCGAGCGCCGACCACCGCGTTCGAGCCCGCGCGCCAAGCTAAGGCCCAGACTCATCGCCCGCAGGGGCGCCCGCGGCCTGATCCCATGCGAAGCGGGTGCTCTCTTCATAAGTGGCCTTGCCTCAAGAGTTTCAATTCTAGCCGTTGCCAACGGGCGCCGTTGGCCGTGCCACCGCCGCGGCATCGAAAGATCTTTCCTCTCTACCGGCCGAGGCCGAGGCCGAGGTCGAGGGCCTTTTCTACGGCGTGGAGGGCGAGCTGCGCGGGCGCGTGGAGGGCCGGGGGGAGCATCCCCACGGCGGCCCTTGCCGCGCTGTGGCCCATCGACCGCACGGCCGTCTCGAGCGCCTGCTCGGGTCCCTTCATCGCGTGCTGGACGCGCTGCAGGGCGGCGGCTACCCGCTGCAGGGCGCGGGGGAGGTCGCTCAGCGCCACGCCTGCCTTGCCGAGCACCTCGGTCCAGCTGGCAACGCGCTCGTGGGCGTCGGCGGCGGTCCGCGTGGCCTCCCCGAAACTGCGGGCGGCGCGCTGGAGGCCGGAGAGGGAGTTGAGGGCCTCCATCCGCTCGGCGTCGGGGCCGCGGAAGGTGCGCAGCTGGCCGCGCGGCTGGCCGTAAGCCGCGGCCAGCTCGTGCACCCTTGCGCTGCTTCCCCTGCTCTGGTGAGCGGCCCAGCGGGTGGCGGCGTCGAGCCGCTCGGCGGCGTGCGGGTCGGCGGCGATGGCGCGCGCGGCCTGGGCGGGGTTGACGTAGACGCGCGCCGCGGCGTGCTCGAGGTCGGCCTGGCGCTCGGCAACGTGGCGCGTCGCGACCGCGGCGTGCTCGACCGCGGCGCGGGCGCTGCGCAGGGTCTGCTCGTCGGTGCGGAGCTGGCGGGCCTGTTCCCGGAGCGGCGCGAGGCGCGCGGCGCTGCGCTCGATCGCCGCCGCGCCGTAGTCGCGGGCCAGGTCCTTTCTCGAAGCGCGGGACAGCGCC
>DASZZP010000058.1:0-4223 GCA_035544875.1 Thermoanaerobaculia bacterium
CCATCGATACGGAGATTAGACCACACTCCGGAAAACGACACAAGTACCCGCCTTACGCCACCGCACAGCTCGGCCACCCGGCCACCCCGCGGTTGCAGCCGGACAACTTGACCGCCAACCCCGCCGCCGGTAAACAAATACCATCCAGCTTTGCCGCCGCCAAAGAGAACCTGAAGCTGATTGAGGAAAATGACTACTGGGAGCCACGCTTTGCAGAGAGGTTAAAGAAGGCTCTTGAAGAGAACGGTCAAATCACTAAAGCCTTTGGCGTCCCGGCGAGGGTAATCGCGCTTCTCGGGCAGCGAGAGCGCGGAGAAGGGTAGCCGTTTCCTCATCGGCTCGGCAATCAACGAGAGGTTTAGGCCAATGGACCCTTGGGCCATCGCCACCTACGGCTACAGCGCTGCAGTCGCTTTATCCTTTTGGCCAGTCCTTAGGAGTCTCTTGTCACCAATACCACTGAACGCGCCCGGTCTATCGTTCGATGAAAGCCCGTACTTCGACACATCGGCAAAGAAGCTCTTGAAGCAACACTATTCACGCCTGCACGGCACGTTGCTCTTCTGGAAAAAGAAGGCTAGCCAGTATAGGCGCTTCCATTTCTATTGCCTACTGTGGACCATACCGTCGGCGGTGGTTTTGCCCACAGTAACGATGGCAATCGCCGAAAAGAATTCCTCGCGTCTGTTCGCGACTCTGATATCAGGAGTTACGGCTGTCCTTCTGGCATTTCATCGCGGCCTTAAGGTAGAAGACAACTACAAGTCATTCCGTCATGGTGAATCCGAGTTTTACGATCTATACAGACGCCTTCTCGATCGCCCGACTACGCTCGGCCAAAGCCAGCTGGAACAACTCGACGCATATTTCAAAGAAGTCGAGGTAATTAGGCGATTTGTGAGGAGTGCCGAGACGGATAACCTCGCCACTCTCGATGAGGCCCGTGCAAAGTTATCGGCCAACAAGGCGCCAATCAAGGCGCCCAAAGCGCCGGCGTCTCAGCAGGGTGGCGCCAACAATGCGGGGTCGCGTTAGCGACCCCTTCCAGCCGCTTTGAGCGGCTCACGACCTAAAGCCCCCGGCTCTGCCGGGGGATACTTACTCCCACACCCGCAGCGTGTCGTCCGCATGTAGGCGCTCGCCAGAATCCGTAGGGATTTGAATCACCAAGTCGAGAATCAGTAGAGCAGCATCATCATCCCGCGCGCAGCGCGGCCGGCCGGGGGCGGGTGGGCGGAGGGGCGGGACGGTGGCGCGGGCGGGAGGAGGTATGCTTCGCCAAGCCTGGCCAGACAGACGAAAACCCCGGTAGGCGCCGGGGTTTTCGCGTCGTTCTGCGGCACCGCTTGAAAGCGGAGCCGAGGCTCAACTTGACAACAAGAGCCTCGCACAAGCGGGCAGCGGTTGTCCAGGCGCTCAGCGCTGGAGGCTGCTGCTGTGGTGCCCTCGCTCGAGGTTCCGGTCCTTCATCTGCGCCACTGCCGGCGTTGCGGGCGCCCGTTCGCCATCTGTTGCAGCTGCGACCGGGGTCACCGCTACGGCTCGCGCGCCTGCAGCGAGGCGGCGCGACACGAGCAGCGTCGGGCCGCCAAGCGCCGCCACCAGCAGACGCCGCATGGGCGGGAAAACAATGCCCGGCATCAGCGCGAGTATCGAGCTCGCCGCCGCCAAGGGCGCCCTTGCTCCACCCCCGTAAGGGATCACTCTTCCACGCTGCGGTGCAGCCCTGAGAGGCTTTGGCCAGGTCTGCCGCAGGTCCGCCCGGTGCGGACCGTCGCCGAGCGGCCGTGGGAGGTTGCCTGTGAAAACCGGAGTCCGACTTGCACCTGTGTGGTGTGCAGCCGCACGAGCCCCTGGATCGATCCCACTGAGGCGAGCGGAGTAGGCCACCATGCTCGATGCCGCCACCGTCGCCGAGATCCGTCGCCTGTACTACGCCGAACACTGGAAGGTCGGCACCATCGCCTCGCAGTGCGGTGTCCATCCCGATGCCGTCCGCCGGGCTCTACATCGCGAGCCCGGAACGCTACCACCGCGGCCGCCACGGCCGCGCCTGATCGACCCCTTTCTGCCTTGGTTGACCGCCACCTTGGAGCGCTATCCCCGGCTGCGCGCCACGGTCCTGCACCGCATGCTGCGCGAGCGAGGCTTTACCGGCAGCATCGTGCAGTTGCGGCGGTTGGTGCGCCCGCTGCGCCCGAGCCGTCGCGAAGCTTTTACTCGACTTCTCAGTTTGCCCGGCGAGGCGGCGCAGGTCGACTGGGCCGACTTCGGCCGCGTCCGCATCGGCCGCGCCGAGCGCCGTCTGTCGGCCTTCCTCATGACGCTGTGCTATTCGCGCGCCCTGTATGTGGAGTTCTTCTTCGACCAGTCGTTGGCCAACTTTCTACGCGGTCACGTGCGCGCCTTCGAGCACTTTGCGGGCGTGGTGCGCAAGGTCGCGACCGACAACCTGCGCTCGGTCGTCTTGGAGCGCCGCGGCGACCAGATCCGCTTCCACCCCCGCTACCTCGAGCTGGCCGGGCACTACTGCTTCGAGCCGCGGCCGTGCCACATCAGGGCCGCTCACGAAAAGGGACGGGTAGAGCGCCATGTGCGCTTCCTGCGCGAATCCTTCTTCGCTGCCTACGGTTTCACCTCGCTCGGCGCCCTGAACGACAGCGTGCGGCGCTGGGTCGAAGAGATCGCCAGCACACGCCCCTGGCCCGACGATCCCTCCCGCACCATCGCCCAGGTCTTCGCCGACGACGAGCACGCGCGGCTGCTCGCCTTGCCACAGCATCGGCTCGACACCAGCGACCGCACGACGGTGGGAAGCGAGAAAACCCTCTGGATCCGCTTCGACCGCAACGATTACTCCATCCCGCCTACCGCTGTCGGCAAGGAGCTCATCCTGCTCGCCACCGACACCGAAGTGCGCCTGTTCGACGGCACCGCCGAGATCGCCCGCCATCGCCGCTCCTACGACCAGCGCGAGCACATGACCGACCCCGCCCATCCGGCGGCGCTACTGGCGATCAAGCGCGGCGCGGCCGCCAGTGCCGCCGACTCGCCGCTCCGGCTCGCCGTGCCCGAGATCTCCGCCTTCCTCGATGCCGCCTTCCCCCGCTATCGCAGCACCGCCTTGCTGACCACCCCGCTGCTGCGCTTGCTCAGTCTCTACGGCTCCGAAGCCCTGCGCGCCGCCCTCAAAGAAGCCCTCCAGCGCCGCACACCCACCCTCGCCTCGGTCGAGTACCTGCTCGAAAAGCACCGCCGCGAAGCCCAGCGCCGCCCACCTCTGCCAGTCGATCTGGCGGACCGCCCCGAGCTCGCCGCTCTGCATGTGCAACCTCACTCCCTATCCGACTATGACCAGCTCTCCCAGCCCGCGACTGAGGAGGACCCCGATGAATGATCTCACCGCGCAGCTCCAATCCCTCGGCCTGCACGCGACGGCCGCCGGCCTCGACGACCTGCTCGCCACCGCCACCCAGCGCCGCTTCGCCCCGCGCGCGCTGCTCGAGCACATCGTCCGCACCGTCGTGAGCGTTAACACCGCAGCAGCCGACACCGCCCGCCGCCCGTCGGCGCTCACCGCCACGCTATAGACCGCGTGGGAATGGCCCTCCAGGGTGTGTAGGAGCCGCCCGCTGTCCAGATCCCACACCTTCAACGTCTTGTCCCCAGAGGCTGATACCACCCGCTGCCCGTCGGCGCTCACCGCTACGCCATGTACCAAGCGGCTGGAGTGGCCCTCAAGGGTGCCCAGGAGCCGCCCACTGTCCAGTTCCCACACCTTCAACATCTTGTCCAGGGAAGCCGACACCGCCAGCCGCCCGTCGGCGCTTACCGCCACGCCCACTACGCCGATCACATGCGAGGAGAGACGCATCGCGCAGTGAATCAGGTCCAGGCCCCCGTGGTCCGGGTACCGGGCGCGAAGGTAATCCAGCTGCAGGTCGTGCAGCTGGAAGCCATCCCCGGTCACCGCCAGGTTGCGCCAGTGATAAGCTAATCAATTCATCCGCCGTCCTCAGTGCCTCGCACGGGTCCACGCCCCAGAGTGCCCTCCGGGGAATGGCGCCCGGGGTGCAGGACAAATTTCTGGGATGGTCGGGGGTCATGAGGCGAGGGTGCGTGCGCGCCTATCCCAGAAACCGTGGAAGCGACCGCTGAGGATGGCAGTGCGCAGAGCGATGATGGCGTTGGCGCCGCGAACGGTCCAGTGCATCCCCGAGCGC
>DASZZP010000059.1:0-18897 GCA_035544875.1 Thermoanaerobaculia bacterium
GTTCCGTGCGCCGTCAACCATTGCTGGAGCTGTTCCTGATCGCTGGGGTCCAGCTTCAAGGCGGGAAGTTTTCGAGGCATGACCAAGCCTAACCCAACTCCGCTCAATTGTCCAGTTATTTGCTGGACACTACACTAGCGTCATCCGTCTTGAGCGGAGGGGTCTTTGAGTCCCTCGGGGGCCGACCCCGTCGAGAACCAGGTTCATGGCACAGAGACGGCTAACCCCCAGGCCGTGGGTGCGCCGCGACTCCCGGGGCGGCAGACCGGCCGCCCCCCGGGGCGTCACGCAACCTTCGCGGCCGGGCAACCCGTAGTGGTCTGAGCGCATTATCCGTGAGCCTATGGTGAGCCGAGCCGAGGGAGATGCCCAGAAGCCGCTCTCGATCGCGGCGGGATCAGGCGTCGCCACGCGCACCATCCTGATCTTCGCTAGCGCGAAGCTTTTCCTCCATCTGGCAGCCTTCCGGGGGTATGGCTACTTCCGCGACGAATTCTATTACCTCGCTTGCGCCCGGCATCTCGCTCCCGGCTACGTCGACCATCCGGCGCTCTCGGTCGCCCTGCTCTGGCTCGCCACCCATCTGCTCGGCACGTCTCTCTTCGCGGTGCGGCTGCTGCCGGCATTGGCCGGCGCAGCGACAGTCGCGCTGGTGGGTCTCCTCTGCCGCGAGATGGGGGGCGACCGCTTCGCGGGCCTCCTCGCCATGAGCGCGGCCCTGGTGCCTGGCGAGTACCTCGCCCTGGATCACTTCTACTCCATGAATGCCTTCGACCTTTTGTTCTGGGCGCTGGCGGGCTACCTCGTCGTGCGGCTGCTCAACGGCGGCGATCCACGCTTGTGGCTTTTCCTGGGGCTCGTTCTTGGCCTGGGTCTCGCGAACAAGATCAGCGTGCTTTGGTTGGGTGGCGGTCTCATCGTCGCCTTCGCGCTGGGACCGGAGCGCCGGCACTTCGCCACGCGCTGGCCGTACTACGCCGGCGCCATCGCCGCCGCCCTCTTCGCGCCCTACGTCCTCTGGCAGGTGAAATACGGCTGGCCGACGCTCGAATTCATCCACAACGCTACCAGCCAGAAGATGGTCCACGTTTCGCTCGCCAGCTTCGTCGCCGGCCAGGTGGACGTCATGTGTCCATTCACTCTCCCGATCTGGTTGGGAGGTCTGGCGTTCCTCTTCCTGCACCCCAAGGGAAGGCGCTACCGCATCCTGGCCTGGACCTATATCGTGGTGTTCGCGGTGCTGGCGGCAAGCGGCTCGAGCCGCGCCGGCTACCTGAGCCCCGCCTACACCTGGCTCTTTGCCGCCGGCGGCATCTGCGCCGAGACCCTGCTCTACCGCCGCTCTCTACACTGGCTGCGCTGGGCGGGCTGGGGGTTGGTCGCGGTCGTTCTGCTCGGCGGCGCCGTCGGGGCTCCGTTCGCCCTCCCCCTGCTCCCCATACCGACCTATCTCCGCTACGCGCAAGCTCTCGGCCAGAAGCCCACGACGGAAGAGAGGAAGGAGCTGGGCCAGCTTCCCCAGTTTTATGCCGATTTTCACGGCTGGCCCGAGATCGTGGCGACAGTGGCCGGCGTCTACCGCCGGCTGCCCGAGGCCGACAAGGCGCGGGCCCGGATCGTGGCGCCCGACTACGGGGTCGCGGGTGCCATCGATCTCCTGGGCACCCCCCTCGGTCTGCCCCAGGCCCTGAGCGGCCATAACAACTACTGGCTCTGGGGCCCCGGGAGCTTCGACGGCACGACGCTCATCGTCATCGGCAGCCGGCAGGAGCGCCTCGCGGAGCTCTTCCGCGAAGTCGAGCGCGCCGCCACCATTGAGTGCGGACTCTGCATGCCCTACGAGAACCATCGCCCGGTATGGATCTGCCACGGCCTGAAACCGTCGGTCCCGGAATTCTGGTCCCGGATCAAGCACTACGATTGACGGTTCACACGCCGCCAGTCGTCCCGAGGACCGGATGGTTCGAGGGTCGGTATGTTTGCTGCGAGACATGCGGCCTCGGTTGCTGGAGCCCGCAACGCGGTGCGTTAACCGGAGCCGGCCCGCCTACTCGAGCGGCTGCAGCGCCTTGACCGGGTCGATGCGGGCGGCGCGCTCGGCCGGCAGGAAGCTCGACAGGAGGACGAGGGCGGCGAGCAGGCCCGGAACCAGGGCGAACGTGAGCGGATCGAGCGGCCGGACCTCGAACAGCAGCGAGCCCAGGGTGCGGGTGAGCGCGGCCGCCCCCATCATCCCGGCAGCCAGGCCGGCCGCGGCGACCGCGAGCGCGTCGCGCAGCACCATCCTGCGGACGTCGGCCGCGCCGGCCCCGAGGGCGACCCGGACGCCGATCTCGGGCGTGCGCTGGCTCACCAGGTAGGAGACAAAGCCGTAGACCCCGATGGCGCCCAGCGCCAGCGCCACCGCGGCGGCGATCAGGACCATCAGGGCGGCGAAGGTCAGCCGCGCCCGTGACCGCAGCATGTACTGCTCCATCGTCTGGAGATTGGCAATGTGCAGGCTCGGGTCGAGGCCGGCGATCTCGCGCCTGACGATGGGGGCCAGGCGCGCCGGTTCGATGCGGCTGCGCAGCACCACGAACAGCTGCCGCGCGAAGTACTCGCCTTTGGCCTTGGCGAGCAGCGGGTAGTAGACGAGATCGCGCGGCGGCTCGGTGAGATTGCGGCCGCGCACGTCCCCGGCGACGCCGACCACTTCATACCATGGACCAGGCGCGCCAGCCGTCACTCCCTCCTCGATCACCGGGCGCAGGAGCTTGCCGAGGGCACCGCCGCGCGGCCAGAAGCGGTGCGCGAGCCCCTGGCTGATCACCACCGCGCCGCTGCGCCGCTCGGCATCCTGGCGCTCGAGGGCGCGCCCCTCGAGGAGCGGGATCCTCATCGCCCGGAAGTAGCCGTCGCTTGCCAGGGTGACGGAGAAGACCGGCGGCGGGCTGCCGGGCGGCCGCGGGTGGTCCTCGACCTCGTGTCCCGCGGGCGCCTGGGTGCCGGTCAGCGGCAGAAGCTGGCTGACGCCGGCCGCCGCGACCTCCGGATGGGCGGTTAGGCGATCCTCGAGAGTGCGGTAGAAGCGCGCAGCCGCTTCGTCGTCGGGATAGGTGGATTCCGGCAGGTTGAGCCGCAGGCTCAAGACATTGGCCGCTTCGAAGCCGGGGTGCAGGCGGGCGACCCGCTGCAGGCTGCGCAGCAGCAGACCCGAGCCGGTCAGCAGCACCACGGCAATGGCGACCTGAAGGGCTACCAGGACCTGGCGCGCCCGCGGCCGCAATCGTCCGCTCTTGACCGCCCAGGCGGCGCCGCGCAGCTCTCCGGCGAGGTCGGACACCGCCGTCGAGCGCAGGGCCGGGATCAGGCCGGCGAGCAGGCTGGCCGCCAACGCGACCAGGGCGGTGAAGGCAAGCACCCGGCCGTCGATCCGCACCTCTTGGAGACGCGGCACCTCGGCCGGCCGCAGGTGGACCAACAGCCGGATGCCGGCCCAGGCGAGAAGCGTCCCGGCCGCCCCGGAGGCGAACCCGACGACCAGGCTCTCGCCCAGCACGGCGCCCACTAGCCGGCGGCGCGACGCTCCGAGGGCGGTCTGGATCGCGGTCCGGCGCCGCCGCCCTTCGCCGCGCACGATCAGCAGATTGGCGACGTTGGCGCAGGCGATCAGCAGGATGCAGCTCACCGACCCGAGCAGGATCCAGAGCACGCGCCCGATCTCGCCGATCAGGTCGCGGCGCAGCGGCCGGAGGAAGGCGGTGAAACCGCCGCGCAGCAGCCCCGCGGCGTCAGGCGATCCCGGGAAGGCCTGCGGCAGGCCGGCGTCGAGTCGTTTGAGGTCGGCCTCGGCGGCGGCCGCTGAGACGCCCGGCGCGAGGCGGGCGACGCCCAGGAACTGAAAACGGTAGAGGTCCGAGGTGGCCGCCGCAATGGGCAGCGGACGCCACGCTTCGGTTTCCGGCACCGGGAAGTCGAAGTCCGGCCGCATGACGCCGACCACCTGCGCCGCCACGCCGTCGACCCGCAGCGTGCGCCCCAGGATGCCCCGGTCGGCGCCCAGCCGCTCGCGCCAGATGTGATCGCTGACCATGACGACCGGCGCCGCCCCCGGCCTGCCCTCCTCCTCGGCGAAGGCGCGGCCCAGCTCGGGAGCGACGCCCAGCACCGGGAATAGCGACGGCGTGACCTCGGCAGCCGGCAGGTAGGCCGTCGCGTCGCCCTCACCCAGCTCGATCGTGCTCTGCCGGTAGAGCGCGATGCCGGCAAAGGTGCCGCCGCGCTGGCGGTAGAGCTGGTAGGTGGCCGGCGACTGCGGCATCTCGGCGAGGCCGAGGCCGGGCGCGGTGTGCCACACCCCGACCAGGCGCTCGGCCTGCGGAAAGGGGAGAGGGCGCAGCAGGATCCCCTGGAGGACGCTGAAAACCGCGGTGTCCGAGCCGACGCCCACCGCCAGAGTAAACACGCAGAGCAGCGTGAAGCCGGGCGTTCGGGCCAGCTGGCGCAGGATCTGTCGCATTCTCCGCACTCCGCTCTCACAACACTACCAGGAGGGATGGGATTAGCCCCCGACCGCGGCCAGGCCTTCGTTGAGGAAGGCGAGCTGGAGGCGCATCTGGTCGCGAATCGGCATGCCTCGGACACCGCGGCGCTCGGCCTCCGCGCCCAGGTCAGCGTCTCCTCCGGCGGCTGGCGCGGCGCTCAGCTCGGCGAGCAGCTTGGCGCGCTCGGCTCTCTCGTCCGGCCTCGCGCCGCCTGGCGCCGCGGACGGGCGCAAGAACAGAGGCATCTCCGAGACCAGGGTGAATGGATCGCCGCCGAGTCCGCGCACGAGCTCCATCGAGCTGGGGCGAAAGAGGGCGGCGGTGGCGGCATCCCCCAACGCCGCGAAGTGCGCGGCCATGGCCCGCGAGTCGGGGCGGGTGGAGAAGCCCTCGTCGATGCGGTGGAATCCCTTCTCGCCCTTGCGGTCCGCGTCGAAGGCCAAGTAGCCCATGGCCCGGAGGCGCGCCCGGAGCGAGCGGCGCAGGTCTTCGGTTCTCGCGACCCAGGACGGCTCGATCAGAAACCAGGGGCCCGGGGCGAAGCCCATGCCGTGGAAGCTGCCGTGCAGGTGAAACGGCCCGCCTCCGGCGAGGAACGCGGCAACTGCCTGGCTCTCGGGGCGCGCGCCGCGGTCGTCCGCACCGCGCGGAAAGCCGAACTCGAGATCGTCGCCGGGTCCTTCGCGAACGACGCGGCGGAGATAGAGGCCCAGGTCGAAGACCCGGTCCGCCCGTCCAAGGTGGTCGTCCGCCGGCAGGGTGGTCTCGCTCCACGAGGCGTTGCGCACCTCCCCATCCGGGTTGACATGGGGGACGATCCACCAGCTTGCCGCCGCCAGCAGCCCGCGGTCCGGCGGCAGCCCGGCAAGGAATGCCGCCAGCCGCCGCAGCATCTCCGGCCCCACCGGCTCGTCGGCGTGGCACCCGCCAATCAGGCTGACATGCAGCTCCCCCCGCCCCAGCCGGCAACCCAGCACCTTGCGCCCCTCTCGCGAGCATCCGATGGCCCGCCAAGGCGGCAAGATCTCGCCAACGCCTTCGGGGTCCAGAACCTCTTCGATCGGCAGCGCGGGCTCCGGGCCACTTGTCGATTTCATACAAAGAACCTGAACCAGCGGCGCTCAGTCGAACTTCTTGATGCGGGGCCAGAGGTCGGCCAGCGGCTGGCGGGCGCCGCGACAGAGGTAGACGTCGAAGTGCTGATAGGGCATCGAGTAGGGGTGGGAGACGTGGCCGGCCAGCTGGACGCTGCGGAAGAGTTGCTCGAGTTGCTCGGGCCGGTCGTCCATGACGATCATCACCTCGCCGGTGTAGCCGCGCGGGCCCCAGAGAAAGTAGCTGAGGTGGCCGCTGATCGCCTTCGGCAGGCCGAGCGCCGGCCCGAACAGATCGATCGCCCCGGCCTGGCCGTAGTTCTGGCCGAAGATGGCGGCCTTGGCGCGCTCCGCCGGCGGCAGCGCGTGGTAGATGCGCGCGATCTCCTGCGCCATCTCCTGCCAGCCGAAGCGGTCGGCCATGAGCTGCGGCAGGGGGCCCAGGCGGTGGGTCTCGATCCGCGGCTGCGACATGCCGATCGCCTGTGAATAGCGAATCAGCGTCTCGGGAGGCAGCAGCGGCGCGAAGAGCGGCGCCAGGATTACGCCGGAGAGGGCGAGCGACGCCGCGTAGGCCGGCTTCACGGCGCGCCAGCGCCGGGTTTCGAGCCACCGCTCGAGGGCGACCCCGCCCGCGGCGAGCAGCATGGGATAGGCCGGGGCCGGGTAGTAGGGCCGGCCGTCGAGCAGAAACATCTCGGCCATGACCGCGAGATAGGCGAGGCCGAGCACCCGGTAGCGGCCGGCCGCGGGAACCGCGACCCATCTCTCTCCCGCCTTCGTCGGTCTGGGAGACATGGGCGCCAGGAGCCAGACTAGACCCCCCAGCCAGAGCGGCAGCGCCACCGGATTGAAGATCAGGACCTGCTGCGCCATGAACCGCAACGGATCGAGCTGCACGTCGCGGCCGTTTCTCTTGATGTTGGCGAGCATCTCGAAATGCGGAAAGTGGTGCTGGACGTCCCACAGCAGGTTGGGCATGTAGAGAACAACGGCGAGGAGCCCTCCCAACCAGAGCCATGGCGAGCGCAGGGCCCGGCGCTCGCGGGTGAGCAGCAAGGCTCCGACGATCGCGACGCCGAAGAAAGCCATCGACTCCTTGTTGAGCATGCCGAGGCCGGCGACGGCGCCGAACAGCAGCCAGAGTCGCGGCTGCTCATCCCGCACGATGCGCAGCACGATCCACGCGCAGCCGGTCCAGAACAGCTGATCGAGCGCGTTCATGGTGTGGATGCTGTGCATCACCAGCCAGATCGGCGCCGTCAGCACCGCGAGCGCCGCGATCCCCTGCGCGAAACGCCGGCCGCCCAGGTCGCGCGCCATGAGCCCGGTCATCAACAACAGCGCGGCGCCGGAGAGCGCCGGCAGCAGCCGCACGGCGAGCAGCGAGTCGCCCACGACCGCGCGCAGCAACGCGGTGATCGCCGGGAAGAGCGGCGGCATGTCGACGAAACCCCAGGCCAGGTGCTGGGAGCAGGCGAGGAAGTAGAGCTCGTCCACGAAATAGCTGTAGCCGAAGAGGCCGACGGTCCCGAGGTGCACCAGCATCTTGACGAGGGCCAGCGAGGCGACAACGGTCAACCCGCCGGCAAGGGCACGGCGCCGCGCACTGGCGAGCGGCGCGGCGGGGGCGGCGGCCGCGCCGCCGGGGACGGCGGGTGCGCCCGGGTCAACCGAGCCGGCCGGAGCATCCGGGCCCGGGCCGGCCGGGGCAGCGGTAAGCGGCAGCGAGGCGTTCATTTCGGTGTCCTCCCGTGTGTCGTTCATCGCCTCCAGAGTGCCCCGAGATGTCTCGGCGGCCAACCCGCCCGGGACGAGCGGGATTTGCGACGGACGAGCGGGACGCGGCAAGGGAAGAGCGGAGCGAGCGGCGCGGTCGGCCCGAGCCGCGCGCCTGGCGCGTGCGGTGCGGGCCCGGGCTCGCAGGTTGGGGGCTGGGCGCCGGTCAGCAGTCTGAACACCGGCCCGCGGCGGCGAGCCGCTGAAAAGAGCGCAAGCTGCCCATCAGGGGCGCTTCCGCGGCCGGTTTGCCGGCATCAAGCCGATTTGGGCTTCCACAGGCCGAGGACCGCGCCGGTGGGATCGACGATGATGCTGAGCCAGCCGAATCCCGGAACCTCGGTGACGTCCTTCATCACCTCGGCGCCAAGCGATTTGGCCTTCGCGGTGGCAGCAGCGATGTCGTCGACCAGGACGTAGGCGAGCCAGGCCGAAGGTGCGCCAGGAATCATCTGCGGCATGATCCCCCCGCCGGTCCCTTCGCCGACCTTGATCACCGTGTAGCTGAAGCCGCCATCCATCGGCACGTCCTCCATCTTCCAGTCGAACAACTTGCCATAGAAGCTCTTCGCTTTGCCGGCGTCGGTCGAGCTCAGCTCGACATGAACGAACGGGTTGGGCATGATCTCTCTCCTTTCATTGCCGTGGGTCTCTGGCGCCGCTCGGGGTGGGAGCGCCGGCGGGCCGCAAGATTTGCCGCCGCCTCATCGTAGTCGATCGCGAGGGCCTGCAATCGACACTCCGGCCCGGCGCCCCAGTGCTCCACCTGTTCGTTGGCGGTTTTCTACGGTGGGAAGGCGTTGTTGTCGAGGCCGCCGCAATAGTTGCCGGCCGGGTTGTGGTAGGCCTTGGTGCCGCCGCCGACGGTGTCGGTGACTGTGATGTCGTATTCGAAATCGGAGAGCGCACCATAGAAGAAGGTTGCTCGGTCGGGGAACTCGACCACCTTCATCACCAGCTCGACGTCCGTGGGATCGGTGAAGCTGAACAGGCCCGACTCGTCGCTGAGGTTCCGCGGAGTGCCCTTGCCGGAAGTGTTGTCGAACTGATTCATCCAGGTGACGTGTGCCGCGAAGCGTCCGCCGAGCAGGCAGAGTGTGCCGCCTCCCGCCACGCACGAGCCGCGCTTCTCGATCGCCGGATCGCGGCCTCCCATGAAGGTGCCGAGCCGCCCGCGCTTGGCGCCCGCGCCGGGAGCGTCGCCCGCAAAGGCGCTCTCGTCGATGGCGCCGCAGTCGCCGCTCGTGTTCTTGTAGGTCTTGACCGTGCCGGTCTGGGCGTCGGTGACCGTGGCGGTGAACTGGAGGTTGGTGAGCTCGGCATAGAAGACCTTGACGACGCTGCCGAAGTTGAGGCCCCTCCCAGGGATCGACGAGCGCGCCATCCGGCGCGTGCACCTCGAAGTGGACATGCGGCCCGGTCGAGAAGCCGGAGCTCCCGACCACGCCCACGTACTCGCCCGCCGCCACGGGGTCGCCGACCTGCTTGGAGGTGAGCGAACCGTTCTTCAGATGTCCGTACCATGCAACCGAGCCGTCGGCATGGCGGATGTAGACCGCGTTCCACGGCGTGTTGGGACTCGCGCCCGGGCAGCTGCGGTCGAAGTTGCCATCGTCACGCAGCACGATCGTGCCCGCTGCGGCCGCGACGGCGATGACCTGGCCATGGTCCATGCGATACCAGGCGAAAGGCCACGAGAAGAAGTCGGTGCCCGAGTGGCTGTAGCCCGGAATGGCATAGGTGCGAGAGCCGCATTCGTAGTCCAGAACGGGTGCCGAGGGCGGCTTGAGATCGACGAAGCTGGAGATGCCGTGCACGTCGAAGTCGCTCGCTCCAAGCCCGGCGGCGGCAATCGGCGAAGTGAAGAAAACGCGCGCCGCGGCGTCCTTCTCCGTGATGCGGCCGGTGGCCAGGAGATGGCGAATGCTGGCCGCGACGCGGCGCTCGATCCAGGCGCGCTGCTCCGGTGTGAGACATACCTCCGCTTCGCGGCCGTTGCCGGCGACCGCCCCGCCCCCCGTCGGCTCGAGCGGCGGCGCGGCCGCAAGCGCGGAATCGTTCTGGACGCGGAACGCGGACGTCGCGGCGAAGAGGAGGATTCCGCACAGGGGTCGAATCAAGAGCGACCACCTCCGAGTGGCAATGAAACAATCATAGCGGACCCGCCAGCCCGAAGCGCACGGCGAGCAGAGCGGCCTGGGTGCGGACCTCGACCCCGAGCTTGCCGAGGATGACGCTGACGTGATTGCGCACAGTGCCCTCGGAGAGGTGTGAGACCTAAGACCGCTTGCGGCAGAGCTCCTGGCAGCGCTGCTTGGCGTAGGTCCAGGCGGAGAACTCGCAACACTCGGAGCCAGGCGGGACGATGGTCGGATCTTCGCCAAAGCTGGTGTATTGCGCGAAGAGCTCGTCGGCGGAGATTCCCTCCTTCAAACCGGCGAGCAGGAACTCGTCGACGATGAGCTGGCAGGCAGCCACCGCGGACGCGCAATCGGCATGGGCTTCGGAGCGCTCGTAGCTCTCGCTCTCATCCATGTAGTGGAAGTTGTCGTAGACGACGATCCGGTAGGCCATCGCGCGGGTCATTCTATCGCTGGTTACCGCTGGTCAACGAGCCCGGCGTGAATCGGCGCCGTCGGAGAAGACGCCGATGAGAGCCGGCGGCGGGGGTTGGGGGCGGGCCGGGGCTCCCATTCTTGCGTTTTGAGGAGGGGCAACCATGGGAATCTTTCCCTCTCGTCACCGCCCCGGTCCCGCTCGTCCCGGCGTGCGCCCTGCCGCCGCGGTCTTGGGCGTAGGCTCGTCAGTCGGGAGCCCGGGTTCCAGGGATGCGGAACCGGGTATCCTGCAATCAATGACCGATCGCGGCTCCCCTCCCTCGACTCCTGGCGTGGCGGCGCCGCCACCGTCGCCGCAGCCGGCGGAGCTGGAACCGGCGGGGCCGCTTGCCGAGACATCGCCGCGCCCTCGAGGGGCCCGCTTCTGGGCGCTCATGGCCCTGGTTTTCTTTGTCGTCGGGCTGCTCAACTTCAACATCGTGCGCACCGACGACCTGGCGACGCACAGCGCGCGGTCCGCGAAGTATCCCTTCCTCTGGGAGATGACCGGAGCCTTCGCCGCCTTCGTCCTCCTTCCCGCCCTGCTTGCCTTCATGCGGCGCTTGCCGCTCGAGCGCGGGCACTTCTGGCGCCGCCTCCCGCTGCACCTGGCGGCGATGGTCGCCTTCGGCGTCTCCCATACGCTGCTGATGTGGGGGAGTCGCGAGGCCCTCTATTGGCTGCTCGGCTGGGGGACCTACGAATATGGCCTGATGCGCTACCGCTTCGTGATGGAGGGGCAGAAACAGCTGCTCATCTACTGGCTCGTCTATGCGGTCGTCGCCCTCCTGGCCTATGCGCGCCGCAACCGCGAGCGCGAGCTGGCCGCCGCGCGGCTCGAGCGGCAGCTCACCGAGGCGCGCCTCGCCGCGCTCAAGATGCAGCTCAACCCCCACTTCCTCTTCAACACCCTCAACATGATCGCCTCGCACGTCCACGATCGGCCCGCGGTCGCCGAGGCGATGATCGAGCACCTCTCGGATTTCTTGCGCCTGACCCTGGGGCGGCGGAGCGTTCAGGAGGTGCCGCTCGGCGAAGAGCTCGAGTTCCTCGACGCCTACCTGGAGATCATGAAGGCACGCTTCGAGGAAGCGCTTGCCGTCGAGATCGAGGTCGCCCCCGGGGCGCGGCAGGCGCTCGTTCCCCATCTCATCCTGCAGCCGCTGGTCGAGAACTCGATCACCCACTGCATGAGCGATCCCGGGCGGCGCGGGCGGATCCGGATCACCGCCGCGCCCGCCGCGCACCGCCTGCGGCTGGCGATCGAAGACAACGGCCCCGGCCTCGCGGGAGAGGCCGAGGGCGCGTTCGGGCGGGGGATCGGCCTGTCCAACACCGCCGACCGGCTGCGGCACCTCTATGGCGACCAGCAGCGGCTCGAGCTGGTGCAGCTCGACGGCGCCGGCCTGCGGGTGGTGCTCGAGTTTCCCTTGCGCACCGCGGAGGGGGCGGCGCCGGCGCAGAGCGGCGCGCCAGAGAGCGGCGCCCGGTGAGCATCAAGATCCTGATCGTCGACGACGAGGCGCCGGCGCGGCGCAAGGTCCGTCAGCATCTGGCGCGCGCCGCGGAGGTCGAGGTAGTCGGCGAGGCCGCCAACGGGCTGGCGGCGGTCGAGGCCATCCGCAACCTGGCGCCCGACCTGGTCTTCCTCGACATCCAGATGCCGGGGATGAGCGGCTTCGAGGTGATCGAGGAGATCGGCTGCGAGCGGATGCCGGCCGTGGTGTTCGTCACCGCGTACGACGAGTTCGCGCTCGAGGCCTTTGCGGTCGAGGCCGTGGACTACCTGCTCAAACCGTTCGGCGAGACCCGCTTCCAGCGCGCCCTCGAGCGCTCCCGCAAGCTGATCGCGACGCGCGCCGGCGGCGGCGAGCAGCTGGCCCGGCTGCTGGCCAGCGTCCGCCCCGCCCAGCGCTACCTGCAGCGGGTCGTGATCAAGAAAGCCGATCGGCTGTTCTTCGTGCCGGTCGGCGACGTCATCCGCTTCTCCGCCGAAGGCAACTACGTCCTGGTCCACACCGCCGCGGGCTCGCACCTGATCCGCGACACGCTCGCCCACCTCGAGACCCGGCTCGACCCCGAGCGCTTCGCCCGCATCCACCGCTCGGAGATCGTGAGCATCGACCGGGTCAAGGAGATCCTGCCCTGGTTCCACGGCGACCATGTGGTCGTGCTCCAGAACGGCGAGCGGCGGCGCCTGAGCCGCCGCTTCCAGGACCGGCTGCTGCGCGAGTCGGCCACCGAGCCGTAACCCATGCGCGGCGAGCGCCTCCTGGTCGGGGTGATGGCGGCGCTCGCGGCAGGAATCGCGCTGCTCATCGCCGGGTCGGTGCTGGATCTCGTGCCGCACGTCACCGACAGCGTCTCGTACCTTTTCCAGGGGCGCATCCTGGCCTCGGGCGCGCTCTACGCGCCGCCTCCTGCGCTGCCCATGCTGTTCGGGCACGAGAACGTCCTGCTCACCGCCACCCGCTGGTGCTCGATCTATCCGCCGGGCTGGCCGCTGCTGCTGGCGCTGGGCTGGCTGGTGCACGCCCCGTGGCTGGTGAGCCCGCTGCTGCTCGCGCTCGCCGTGGTGGGAGTCTGGCTGGCCGGCCGGCGGCTCTATGACGCGCCCACCGGCCTGGTAGCCGGGGCGGCGCTCGCCTGTTCACCCTTCGCGCTGCTCATGGCCGGCGATGCGATGGCGCACGTGCCGGCGCTCTGCGCCACGGTCTGGTGCCTGGCCGAGATGGCCGGAGCGAGCCGCCGCAGTTCTGCGGCTCTCTGCCGTGGCGGCGGCAGCGACCTGGCGGCGGCGGCCGCCGCGGCAGAGGGGGCCGCGGCGGCCGCGGCTGCTGCGGACATCGGCGCGGGCCGGATCGCCGGCCCAGAGCGCGCGCCGGCCGCGGGGGTCAGGAAGCACCTCGTCGCGGCCGGATTGCTCGGCGGTTTTGCCCTGCTGATCCGCCCGCTCACCGCCGCCGCGCTGCTCGCGCCGGCCGTGATCTGGTGCGCGATCGAGCTCGCCCGCCGGCGCCGGCAGGACGGACAGCTCCGGGCTGCCAGTCCGGCCTCCGCCGGCGCAGGACGCCTGGAGTGGCTCTGGATCGGGCTCGGCGCTGCACCCTGCCTGCTCGCGCTCGCGGCCTACGATGCCGCAGTATTTGGCGGCCCCTTCGTCACCGGTTACGCCCTCTACGAGCCGCAACGCTTCGCGCACGCCGGGGGTGCTCTCGAGCCGGCCGCCGTCGCCTTGCTGCGCAACCTGCCGTGGTACCTGCGGCATCTCAACGGCTGCCTGTGGGGCTTCCCGTGCGGAGACCTGCTGCTCCTCGTGCCGCTGCTCTGGGCGCGGCCGCGGCGAGCCGACGACGCGGTGCTCGCCGCCTGCGCCGCGAGCCTCGTCCTCGCCCACTGCTTCTATTTCTACGGCGACGTCATCTACTCCGGTCCGCGCTTCGCTTTCGAGAGCCTCGGGCCGCTGGCGCTCCTCGCCGCCCGCTCGCTGCTCACCCTGCGCGCCTCCCTGGTATCGCTGCTCGAGCGGATGAGGGGGCTCTCGGCCGGGACGCGGCGGACTCTCCGCCTGGCCCTGACCGGCGCCGGCGTCTGCATGCTGCTCGTCTTTCCGCTCGGCCGCCGGCTGCCGGCCCAGATGCTGCACCATGCCCAGTGGTACCTGGCCCAGTCGGCGGCGCCGCTGGCGGCGGCCGCGCGCGCCGGGGTCGGAGACGAGGCGCTGGTATTCGTTGCCGGCACCCCCTGGTGCTACAGCTCCTTCTTCCTCGCCAACGACCTGCACCCCGCGACCGCTCGCCGCGTCTACGTCCGCGATTTCCCGCCGCTGCGCAGCGCCGCAATGCGCCTCTACCCGCGCCACGAGGTCTGGGTCGCGCGCGTGGTCGTGGAGATCCCCGACCCGCGCGCCAACCCCGACGTGGCAAGGCCGCTCGAGCTCAGCTGGCAGCGCATCCGTTAGCGTTGGGTTAGCGATCCCCTGGGGACGCTCCCTTCCCGGGCGCACGCACCCATTTCGTTCCTAGCGTACGGCTGCCTGACCGACTGGCCGGGCCGGGCCGGCCAGGTGTGCACGGCTGGACGGTGGCAGCCGGAGATCCGTAGACTGGGCCGGATGAGCCGCCTGACTAGCCCGGCCTTGGCTGCCCGGATCCTGGCTTGTGCCCTGATGGTCGAGGTTACGGCATCCTCCCATCTCCAGGCGTCGGGCGAAAGGCGGCCAGCCGGCCCGAGTGCGGCGGTTATCGGGCCGCGCACCTCCGGCGTGCCGCCGGCGCCGCCGTCGAGCGAGGAAGGACTGGGTCCGGGCGAGGAGAAGGCCGCGGCCGCGCAGGGCGGTCCGGCGCTGGCGGCGTTTCCTCCGGGCACTCTGCTCTGGATCGGCGCCCACCCCGACGACGAGGTGCTCGCGGCGCCGCTGCTGGGCTTCCTCTGCAGCGATGGCCGCCATTCCTGTGCCTTCCTGGTCGCGACCCGGGGCGAGAACGGCATCTGCCGCCTAGCGGGCGGGTGCCTGCCCGACCTCGCGACGGTGCGCAGCGCGGAGATGCAGGACGCCGCGGCGCTCTACGGGGCGGCGCTGATCCAGGACTCGCTCCCCGACCTCTTCGGCCCGACGCCGCTCGCGGTCCGCCAGGGTTGGGCCGCCTTCCAGGGCAGCGACGAGCAGCTCCGCGCCGCGCTCGCCGCGGTCATCCGGCAGATCGCGCCGGCGGCCATCCTCACCTTCGACCCCCGGCACGGCACCACCTGTCATGACGCCCATCGCGCGGTTGGCCGGCTGGCGGTCCAGGTAGTGCGCGAGCTGGGAGCGGCGGCACCGTTGCTGTTCCTGCTAGAATCGCGGGTGGTGATCGCTCCAGCCGGCGCCGCGATCGACTGGTCGAAAGCGGTGGCGGACGACCCCGCGGTCCTCCGCTTCAGCGCCGAGAGGCCTCTGCCCGGCGGCCCCGGGACCGGTTGGGACTTTCTGCTTGCCAACGCCCGGCGGCATCCCAGCCAGCTCGACGCCACCTTCCTCGCTTCTCTCGCCCGCGTGCCGGCCGCGGCCCGCCAGACCCACGTGCTGCGGTCCACCGATTTTCGCTTCGATCCCCGCTATCTCACCCTGTGCCCGTAGAATTCGCGGCACGAACGGCGCCGCGCCAGCCGCCGCGCGGGCGCGGAGGAGGAGACCATCGATGAGCCGACACCTTTCCTTGCCGATCTTTGTCATCTGCCTGGCGTGCGCCGACGCCGGCGTCGCGCCGGCCCAGCCGCCGGGCAACGAAAAGATCGTGCAGGCGATCGAAAAGGGCGGATGCACCGCCGCCGAGAGCACGCCAGTCAAGATCTGCCGCTACGACTACACGGCAGCCGGGCGGCAAGTGGAGGCTCTCTCCTTTCAGCCCGCCGGCCAGGGGCCGTTCCCTGCCGTCCTCATGATTCCGGGTCACCAGCGCACCGCCCGCGACCTGATCGCTCTTGGCGTCCGCCTCGCCGGCGAGGGCTTCGCCGGCGTCGCGGTGACCCAGCCCGGCTACGGCAAATCGCAAGGCCCGGCGGACTTCGTTGGCCCGACGACCATCCAGGTGCTGACCGCCGGTTATCGCAAGTTTCAACGCGAGCCGTTCGTGGACGCGCGGCGCATGGGGATCTACGGCTACTCGCGCGGCGCGATGGCGGCCTCACTGCTCGCCGTGCAGCTGGACGACGTCAAGGCCGCCGTCTTTGGCGCCGGCGTCTACGATTTCAAGAAAGCCTACGATGAGACCCCGCTCGCCGGCATCCGCCAGAACATGGAGACTGAAACCGGAATGACCGCCGTCGCGATCCGCCAGCGTTCGTCCATCCTGGAGATGGAGAAGCTGAAATGCCCCGTGCTCATTCTGCACGGCGAGAAGGACGGCAACGTGCCAGTGAGCCAGGCGCTGGAGTTGCGCGATCGTCTTACCGCCCTGGGCAAGGAGTTCGAGATCAAGCTCTTCCCCGACCGCGAGCACGGAATTGGACCCGAGGTTTCCACCCTGACCGTCGACTTCTTTCGCCGCAAACTCAAGTGACGGCGCCCGATCGCGGAGCTCCCATTTCTCACGCGCGTTCGTCGCGAGGCGGCGGCCGGCAGATCTACCATTGCCGACCGCCGCTCGTCCGGTGATGGACGAGCGGCATTCCCCGGAGGGCTCTCCCGGCAGGTCGCAAATGGGCCTGGATCCAAGGCGCGCGAAGGTCGGACGACCGAGGCGTATTCGAAGTACGTCGAGGGAGTCTCAGTCGCCGACCCAATAGGTGAAGCGCAGATTCGCTGCGGCGACCTGGCGGCCGCGCAGGAGCTTGGTGAGGCGGCCTTCGAGGATGAGTTCGCCGTGGTCGGCGAGGATCACCGCGAAATCGCCCAACTTGAGCAATCGACCCGAGAAGCGATAGCTCACGCCGTCGAGCTCCGTGGTGCTGAAGCTGAGCTTGAGGCCGTCCAGCTTCAGGCCCGTCAAATCGACGAAGCCGCCGATGTCCTCGGGCTCGTCGGCAGTATGAAGGCCCAGGCGGCCCGAAAGCGCGCCTTTGACAGCGGGATCCTGGCCTTCGGCCTGCCGGATCTCGATCCACGCGATCTCCGCGAAGGCGGCGGGCGACCCGTCGACCGGTAAGTACGCGCCCGAAATCTCGCTCCTGGTGGCAGTCTTGGGCGGGGAGACGGCCGAGGCGGCGGCGCTCGCCGGCCTGCGCGCTGGCTCGGGGGTTCTCGGCGGAGCAGCGGCAGCGGGTGCCGTCTCCGCGAGGATGGCGCAGAGGAGCGGGGCGATCACGGTCACGTTCCCACTCTACGACAATTCCACCGTATGCACGGAAGGAAGGCACGAAAGCGGCGTCCGATGGCCGGCCGGCGCGGTCGTCGAGCGCCAAGAAGCCGACTGGACTTGGCGGCTGGTTAGACCCGCCACGACCTGCGCAACCGCAGCCCCACCGGCCGCTGGGCTAATAACTTCACTCTCTCAACCTCATCCGGCTCGACCAGCTTGCGCCAGCGGTCGTAGAGCTGCGTGGTGCGGGTCGAGGCGTGGCCGGCGGTCGCGGCGGCGCGCTCGAGCGTCCCACCGTGGACGAGGCAGGCCGTGATCCCGTCGCCCGGCAGGAGTGATAGCCGAGGTCGCGGCCCGCTGCCGGCCGCCGCCGCCCGCCGCTTGACGACGCGGAGGGCCGAACGGGCGGTCAAGGCGTGGCCGGCGACCTCGTCGCTCTTGCCGACGATTCGCCTGGAAGAGCGGGGCCTCGGCGGAGCGGGCCGAGCGGGAGGGCCGGTGCCGGCAGCGACCGCCGACTACCGTTCTGAGCCGACCGACGGTCGGCAGGCCACGCGGACATTGGACCCCGGCCTTGGCTGCAGGCGGCGACTTTCGCTTCCTTCCCGCCTCCGTTCGTTCCTCCGGTGCGGTTTCGTGAGGCTCGCACCTCCGACCCGCCACGAAACCGCACCAGGATTCGCGCTGAGACGGCCGAGGTCCCCGATTCCGTGAGGGTGCGGCTCGTAGGCCTGCCCCCCGGCGCCGCCGGAAACCATGCCTTGGAACTGCCAACGCTGGTGGAGGCCCAGTGAGAATGGGAACGCCGAACGCGAAGATTCATTCCCCCAACCAGGAGAATGGGGAATGCGTGGGGGTCCGGCCATCGCAACGCTCTCTTGCAAGGTGAGGAGCAAGCCGGGTTGGCCGCTCGCTTCGCTCGCGGAACTGCCTGCCGAGTTCGGCCCGCTAGTCTTTCTCGGACGCCGTATCCAAGGTGCGCGAGGCCCTTCGCGGGAAGCGCCACCGAGCCGAGGAAGTCCCACCCACAAGCATCGCAGGCCCGATGGCCGCGGTCGCCGCTGGCACCACAAGCGCTCCGCCAGTTCGCGTGCTGCGCTTCTTGACGAACCTTAGGGCGGTCCGTACCTGGTTGCCACGGTGGACCTCGACGATGGGGGTCGCGCCGCCCAGCTCTGCGACGTGGAGCTCGAAGACGTCGCGATCGGCTTGCCGGTCGAGATGGTTACCCGCCGGCTGCAGGAGAAGGGGCCGCCGGGCCGCGGCTACCTGGTCTACGGCTACAAGTTCCGCCCGGCCCTCCCGTCCGCGCGCTCCTGAGCCTGAGCCTAGCGACCTGCGGCGTCCGCCGCGCGCATCGCTCCTGGCGAGGCTTCGGCCGTGGCCGAACCCCTTGACAAGCTTTTCGGACACGCTTCGGGCGTTTCCTGGAATCAACGCTGGAAGGGGTGTCGGCAGCCCTCGAACGGCCTGCCACGGCCCGTTTTCGCGGCGAGCCTCGCTGGACCCCTCGACGACCGCCCATCGGCCTTGATGCGGGCGCCAATGAGCTGAAAAATCATGGGGTTACAATGGCCATAGAGGGAGGGAGAAGGCCATGAGCGAGCCGGCTTACGAGGCTCTTCACGACGTCCCGGCGATGGCTGGTCGGGCTAACCCGATGGCGATAGCCCGACCCACGCCGGCGCCCGTCGCGGCGCTCGAGCAGCTCGGCGAGCGCATCGCCGAACTGGCGGCGCAGATCTCGGCCGCCACCTACGAGCTGCTGGTGATGCTCCGCGACTTCGACGAGCGCGGCGGCTGGAACGAGGGCTTCCGCTCCTGCGCGCATTGGCTGGTGTGGCGGGTGGGGCTCGACCTGGGCGCGGCGCGCGAGAAGGTGCGGGTGGCCCGCGTGCTCGCCGCGTTGCCGCGGCTGTCCGAGTCGATGCGCCGCGGCGAGATCTCCTACTCCAAGGTGCGCGCCCTCACCCGCATCGCCACGCCGGCCAACGAGGGCGACCTGCTGAGCTTCGCGCGGGCGGGAACGGCTGCCCACGTCGAGAGGCTGGTGCGCAGCATGCGGCGGGTCGACCGCAGCGCCGAGCGCGACTTTGAGAAGCGCATCCACGAGGCGCGGTAT
>DASZZP010000060.1:0-36185 GCA_035544875.1 Thermoanaerobaculia bacterium
ACATCTCGGGGTTGTCCTTCTCCGCGGCGCGCGTCACCGAGATGGCGTTGAGCACGAAAGAGGCCTTGCCCGACAGGATGGCGCGGTTGTTGGAGGAGGGGTCCCAGGTGAACACCTCGGCGGTCTCGGTGTCCTTGTACAGGGAGCGCATGAATTTGACGGCTTCGACGGTGTTCTTGGAGTTGATCACCACCGTGCCGGCCTCGTTCTGCTCCGCGCCGCCGAAGCTCCACAGCAGGGCGCGCATCGCCATGTTGGTGTCGAGCTCCTGCGACAGGCCGATGCCGCACGGGTTGCCGAGCTTGTCCTTGATCGCCTTGGCCCCCCTGTGTACGTCCTCCCAGGTGTCCGGCCCATTGGGGTAGCCGACCTGGGACCAGAGGTCCTTGCGGTAGTTGGGGGGATCGGGCACGAACGAGTCGGAGAAGGCGAAGTGCTTCTTGGTCTTGGGGTTGTAGGTCGACTTGTGGCCCAGGTCGTTGGTCTTGCCCCACTTCTTCTCGACCTCCTGGTAGATCTCGGCGTGGTCGATCACCTGCTTCTCGTATGCGGTGGGGGGCGACAGGAACATGAACAGGTCATGCCCCTTCTTGGCCGCCACCTCGGCGGCGGCGCGGGCGTTGATCTCGCCGATCGCGATGTGGTCGACGATCACCTGGGTGTTGTGCTTCTCTCCCCACTCCTTGCAGAACGTGCCGTCGAACCATTTGTCGTAGCCCGGCACGAAATGGCTCCACTGGCAAATCTTCAAGTGTGGGCAACAGTCTTTCGTACAGCTTTTGTCCTTGCAGGCACAGCATTGGCCTCCGCCACCACCCGTCCCCTGTGCGCGGCCATAGGCGGGGAAGAGTAGCGAGCCGGCTGCGGCGCCGGCAGTCTGCATAAACTCGCGGCGCGAGAGGTTATGGTTTCTACCGGCCATAGCTGCTCCTTGGAAAGCCCCTCCCTACATCTTGCAACAGAGGGCAGCCCGAAGGTCATGCGCCCTGCCTCGGCTCTCGACCAGATCGCTGCCGCTCAGCAACACTCGGTCTCTAATTAACCGGCTGCGGCCGTCCTCGCAAATGGCTACCCGCCTAGGGTGCCACAAGTCGGTCGCCGGCCGCAAGATGAAAAGGCGCTGATCCGCGTAGAGCCATACGGCAATAAGGTTCCTCCCGACAGGAACGCGACCCTACGAGGGGTATCACCCCCCACTGGCGATGCTGCTCGCGGAGCTCGACTTCTAAGCGCTGTAGCTGAGCCCGCTCGAGCTCGGTGATCTTCAAGCCGCAGGTTGTAGTCGGGCTGCTCCATCAGCAGCCGGTCGCTGCGAATCGTGTACAGGACCTGCAGCAACAAGGCTCGCAAGAGCTTCTCCGGAGCGATCGACGGCCGTCCCACGCGCGCTGCGGCAGGTCCGCTCCACGCACCCTTTGACCTCCCGCGTTTGCCTTATTCTATCGGGGTTTACGCGGGGTTTTTCAGCAACTTGCTAGTGTGGGCAGGAGCGCAGATGAGGCAGTTTTTGGGACTCGCGAGCTGACCAAGACCCCATCCCGGGAGTCACTTCGAGCGCGCTGCCTCAGGCTCCAATGTATCTGCCGGACGGAGCATCCCGATCCACTCGCCCAGGCGTGCGTTGACCTCCTGGCTGACGCGCCGCTTGTGCGTGTCCGCCAGGTGGGTGTAGCGCAGGGCCACGGTGGGGCTCTTGTGGCCCAGCGCCTGCATGATCTCCGGGAGCGTCTTGCCCATCATTCCGAGATAGGAGCCGTGGGTGTGGCGAAGGTCGTGGAGGCGCAGATTCTCGACACGGGCGCGGCGGAGGGCGCCGTACCAGGCGTGCTTCGGCAGCCAGGCGGGCTGATCTCCCGCCCCGGGGAAAATGTGATCGTTCCCGGGCCGCAGGGTCGCGAGGCGGGCCTTTACGATCTCGAGGCCGAGGCCTGCGAGCGGCACGAAGCGGGCCTCCTCGTTCTTGGCGTCCGGCGCCGCGACCGTGAAGCCGCTCTCCTCCAGGCGGACGTCCTGCCTTCGGATACGCAGGATCTCGTTGAGGCGGCAACCGGTCGAGAGCAGCAGAACGACCAGGTCGAACAGGATCGCGCTCTTCGACTCGCGGCAGGCCGCCAGCAGTCGCTCGAACTCGGAGGAATCCTCGTCCACCGGGCGGCTGAGCCAGCGCACCCGGCCGGGCGGCTCCTTGAGGCGCTGCACGTCGCGCACCGGATGGTGGTCGGCGAGCCGCACCTCGGGGCTGCGCGCCCAGGTAAAGAGCGAGGACAGGGTGTTGAGGTAGCGGTTGACCGTGCCGGCGCTGCGCAGCCGGCCGCGGTAGGTCACCTCGCCTGCCAGCTTCGTCTTGGATTGGGAAACCAGGAGCGGTGTGACCGCCCGCAGCTCGTAGCGGCCGAGCTCCCGGCGCCACCAGGCGAGGTGCTGTCGATACAGGGCGGCCGAGTCCGGGATGCCGGGCAGGAAGGCCGTCTCGTAGGCGTCGATGAGCTCGGCCAAAAGCAGGCGGCTGGCCGAGCGCCCGGACCGCACTTCCGCCTCCGCTTGCTTGGCGCAGTCGCGCGCGCACTCCTTGGTCGGGCAGGTCCCGGTGCGGGCCGGAAATCCCCGGATCGTCACGCGCCACTGCCACCGCTTGCCGCCGGCGCCCTTGCGTGCACGGATCATGGCCATGGCACTAGAGTGCCAAATGAGTGCCAAGATGTCAAGTACAGCGGCGACTTAAACAGCTAAGTTGTTGATTTGATTGGAGCGGGAGACGGGATTCGAACCCGCGACCAACAGCTTGGAAGGCTGTGACTCTACCCCTGAGTTACTCCCGCTTGGCTCTGCGCGATCCGCCCTGACGGAGGCCGGAGAGATCTAGAGTCCTGGCCCCGGATCGCCTCCTTCAATACAAGCCCGCCTCAGTCTACATCAGCCCAGGCCGAGGATCGGCGGCCGGGCGCTTGCCCGGAGGCGGCGAGTGGGGCGCTGCCAGGGCGGCGCCTGGGCTGCGCTTTGGCGCCCGCCCCCGAAGGCCGGGTGCGGGTGAATCTGCTGCCCTCGCGGTCTATCCTGGACGTTGTTACTTCTTGGCGTGGCGCGGGTCGTCCGCGGCGTTAAGGTAGTTGAGGGCGAAGGGGCCCACGCCATGGATCTGGATCTCGCTCTCGCCGGTGAACCATGCGTAGTGGTGCATCTTCGCACCCATGTAACCGAATGAGCCGGGACCGAGGGCGGTGCCCTTGGTGTCGTCGAACTTGTCGCCCATGGCAATGTGAATGGTGCCCGAGATCACGGTCACGTGCTCGGTCGTGGGATGCCAGTGCGGCGGGACCTTGTAGCCATCCGGCACGCGCAGGCGCACGGTGAAGGCCTTCGGTTTTGCCGGATCGCCCTCCAGCACCGCGAGCTTGGCCCCGGCGGGAAGCGACGGCGGGCCGTCGCCCCATTGCATGTCGGCAGGCGTGATCGCCGCGTGATCGGGCGCCTTCGCGGATGCCTTGTGGGCGCCCGCGCCGCCCGGCTTGGCCGTCGCCGCCGGCTTGGTGTCGTTCTGCGCCACGGCGGCCGCCACTGACAGGACGAGAACCAGAACGAATCCTTCGACTATTCTCTTCAAGGCAAACCTCCTCTGGTTGGAAGACGGCACTCCTTCTACCACAACAACCGAGCCACAACAAGTGAGGATGGCGCCTGGGGCGCCGCGGTGCTGAGCCTCCCCACGGACAGGCATTTCAGCGGCGAAAACCTTCCGTTTTTTCCGAAGCGAAGAAAAAGGGCGCCGCCCTGGGATGCGGGGCGGCGCCAGGAACTGCCTACAGCAGCTTGACGACACGGTCGGCGAGTCCGCCGTCGCCGAGGACGATCGACAGGTTGGCCTTGTCGGCGACCTTTTCGAGGACCTCGAGCTCGCGCAGGCGCATGAGGGTCGGGTTGGACTCGAAGAGGCGCGCGGTGTTGGCCTGCGAGCGGTCGGCGGGCGCGAGCTGGACGCCCTGCTGGCCGACAAGGACGGAGTGGCCCGCGAGCTTGTGCGGCTTGTGCGGCGATGGCAGGCGATCGAGCGCTGTGGCTCCGCATGTCGCGCGATCCCCGTCGGCTCATAGAAAGAAACGCGTCCGTGGGCCAGGGGAGGGGGCGTCCCCTTCCCCCCGGAGGGGGAGGAAGGGGATCGAGGGGTTGCGGGGGGCGATCCGATTGATGCTTCGAGTAGGCCTCGACCGCCACATCGCAGCGCCGTTTCATGCTTCGAGGATCGCCCAACGGGCGGTGGCAGCTAAGACGAAACGCGCGCCGCGGCCTGCTGCGCGCCTGGAACATCGCAAGACCTGCGATCGCGGATCAGGCGCTCCTGGATCCTGTCAATCCCGCCGCTGCGGGCCGCGGCCGCCGCTACCAGCCTGGCTCGGGATCGATGCCGAGCCCCTCGGCGAGCCGGTTGTAGTAGCTGAACAAGCCGGTGATCTGCACGACGTCATGGATCGCGCTGTCGTCGAAGCCGAGACCACGCAGCGTTTGGACGTCGGCTTCCGACACGGCGCGCGGCGTGAGCGCCAGCTTGACGGCGAAATCGAGCATGCCGCGATCGGGCGCATCCAGCCCGGCGGTGCGATAGTCGGCTGCTATCCGTTCGATCAGCGCCTCCGGCGCGGCGGCCGGCTGCTCGCCCCGGCGCTGCGCTGCCGCGACCTCGGCCCGGAGGTCGTCCGCATGCGCGGCGACTCAGTAGTGGCAGTCGTTGGCCCGCGACACCACGACCGCGATCATCTCGCGCTGGACGCGGCTGAGCGGGCTGCGGCTCGACAGCATCAGCTCCTGGTAGAGCCGGATCGAGGCGTCGAGCACTTCCGGTCGGAGGCTCTGCACTCGCACCACGTTGAACACTTTGCCGGCGCGGCGGATCGCCTCGTCGTAGAGCCGGCGCAGCAGGCCGCTCGCCGCCGCGGGGTCGATGGTCTTGATCCAGGCCATGGCACCACCCTCCGCGCGCCAGCCTATCGCGGTTGCGACGCCATGATCCGCCGCGCCCCGGAACCTGGCGCGCATCCGGGCCTCCGCGAAGCCCCGTAGGTCCCTGGCCGTTCTCGGGCTCCTCCGGGCCGAAAAAAGAATCGGGCGGGCGACCGGCGCAGCGCCGGGTCGGCGAGGTGCATGATGCCGAAGTTCATCGCCGCGGCATCGAAGCTCGCGGCCGCGAAGGGCAGCGCCTCGGCATCGGCGATCCGAAAAACGGGTCCGCCTGGCCCGGCGCAGTCGCCCTGGCGCTCGCGAGCGAGCCGGATCATGGCGGGCGAGAAGTCGACGCCGACCGCGACGGCGCCGCGAGCGTGTGCCGCCGCGGCGACGTTGCCGGGGCCGCAGGCGATGTCGAGGAGCCTCGTCCCCGGCTCGAGGTCGAGGGCGGCCAGGAGCAGGTCGCCGAACTGGCGGGTCACCAGCGCCCAGGATTGCGGGTAGCGGGGGGCGACGCGCTCCCAGCTCTCGTATTCGAAGCGCCGGAATGCCTCGCCGTCGAAAGTCTGCCGATCCATGGCGGTGAGAGGCTGGCGAGAACGGCCGGCGCGGCTCGCGGTGCCCATCGTGCCCCTCCTTACTTCATCAACACGCCGTGGGGCCGCGCCGGGCCGCCCGCGAGCGCGTTGAAGTCGAGCCGGAAGCGCGGGTCGAGCGCCAGGCCACGGGCGCTCACTTTGGCCGCGTGCACCCTGTGGTCGCCCTCGGCGTGGACTTTACCCGCCCTGTCCTCGTTGAGGAAGTAATCGGTGATGACCAGGCGCTCCTCGTCCTCGCTGAGCGCGATGTAGTGCGGCCCCGAGTCCTTGCCCACGTCGAACGCCTGTGCCTTCACACGCGCGGGCCGTACCAGGAGTCGCTGGCGATTTACCAGACCGCCGCCCGCCGGGCGCCTTCGTCGTGGGTCCACTACCATGTCGCCCTCTGCCAGCTGCGGCTCGGCCGGCTCGAGGATGCTGCCGCGAGCATCGACCTCATGGTGAGGCAGATTCCGGGCGAGGTGCTGGCCCACCCCGTCGAGGGGCTGATCGCCGCCCTGCGCGGCAACGAGAGCGAGGTCCGGCCAGGTGCTGCTCACGGTGCAGAACAAGCGCTCTTTCGGCCACTTCCACCACGCCCAGTACGACCTCGCCTGCATCTGCGCTCTGCTCGGCGCCCGCGGCGAGGCGATCGCCTGGCTCGCCTCGGCGGCGCGCAACGGCTTCCCGTGCGTGCCCCAGTTCGAGACCGATTCGTTCCTCGTCTCGATCGCCGACGACCCGAGCTTCCTGCAGCTGCTCGACGACCTGCGCCAGGAGCGCGATGCTTACGCCCAGCTCTACGCCGAGCTGCGCGCCGGAAAGGGGTGAGGGAGCGGCGGCGGCGGCCGAGCCCACCGCCACCGGCGGGCGCCGCGGCGGCAGGGGCCCAGCGCACCGCCACCGGCGGGCGGCGCGGCGGCGGCTCCCTGCTATGATGCGCCGTCTGCCGCGGCAGTTGATCTCGACCAGGGGAGGAGACGATGACTCAGCGCAGCACCGGGGCCGTTCTCGACGATCTCGACGCGCAGATCGCGGCGCGCTCGATCCTTCAGCACCCGTTCTATCGCGCCTGGAGCGCCGGCACTCTGAGGCGCCAGGACCTGGCGGCGTATGCGCGTCTCTACTACCCACATGTCGCCGCCTTTCCCGGCTACCTCGAGGCAGCGGCGAATGGGGCGGATCTCGCGCCGGTGCGGGCCGAGCTGCAGGAAAACCTGCGCGAGGAGCGAACCGAGCCGCTTCCCCATGCCGAGCTCTGGCTGCGCTTCGCGGCGGCGGTCGGCGCGGAGCCGGCGCTGGTCCGCGCGGCCGAGCCGGCGCCTGCCGTGCAGGAGAGCGTGGCCGAGTTTCGCCGTCTGTGCGCAGGCTCCACGGCCGGAGCGCTGGGCGCGCTCTACGCTTACGAGAGCCAGCAGCCGGAGGTGTCCGCCCTGAAGGCGGCGGGACTGCGGGATCTCTATGGCGTCACCGACGCGGAAGCGCTGTCCTACTTCAGCGTCCACGCCGAGGCCGACCTCCGCCATCGCGCTGGGGAACGGCGGGCGATCGGCCTTTGCGTCGAGGCGGGCGCAGCCAGCGAAGAGGTACAGAGCGGGGCGGCAGGAGCCCTCGCCGCCTACTGGCGGCTGCTCGATGCGGTGACCGCGGAGTGTGGTGCGGCGCCAGCGCCGGCGGAGTAAATTGGGCGTTCGCGTTCGCGGCCGCGGCGGCGCAAAGAAGTATATGCTCAGTATATAGCGCTTCTCTGCCGGCCGCGGCAAGACCGAGGGGAACATGACCGAGCTCGACGTCGAGGACTACCTGAAGGGACGTCTCGAGGAGCAGATCGCCTATTACGCGGGAGCAGCCAACCGCGCCAAGCAGACGCACCTGCGCCTGCAGGTCGCGATCATCGTGCTCAGCGTTCTGATGCCGGTGATCGTCAACCGGCCTCCCGACTGGGGCGGCAACTTTCACTTCCTGATCATGCTTGCCGCGGTGCTGCTGCCGGCGATGACCGGCCTGGCGAATCTCCGCAAGTATGGCGAGATATGGCTCTCCTACCGGATGACGGAAGAGCTGCTGAAGAACGAGAAGTATCTGTTCCTCACCCGGAGCGGCAGGTACCGCGACAGCCCGCACCCCTTCCAGGAGCTGGTCGAGACCGTCGAGTCGCTGCTCAGCGCCGAGCACAACAAGTTCCGCACCTTCTTCGCCGAGGTCCCGAAGCCCACCCCCGCACCGGCAAGAGGAGCTTCGCCGGCCGCGCCACCGGACGAGCCTCCGCCCGCGCCAGCCACCCCCTCCCCCTCCCCCTCCGACAGCGCAGACCCTCATCAGCATGCCGGCGGCGCCGCGGAGTGAGCTCGGCTAGGCGCCGCGCGCGGAGATTCGGCTGTCTCTGCCGCCCGCTCGTCACGCCGCGCCGGCGGCGCCCCTGCGGACCATCACCTCGGCTTGCGCTGCGCGCTCGGCGCGCGTGCGTCCAGCTCGACCAGCAACGGCTTGGGCGCAACGGCGCGGTAGGCATCGTCGACCAGGTCGGCGATCTCATCCCAGTCGACCGGCACATCCAGCCATACGCCGAGCCAGCCGCGATGCCCGACGTAGGGCGGAACGAAAAACCGCTCGGGATGGGCGGCGACGAGCAGTTCCTGCGCGCCGTCCGGCGCGGCGCACCAGAACGCCAGCCGGTCATCGTGATGGTGGTCGGCGTACATGACGAAGGTCTTCTTGCCGCGCACGAACCAGGTGGGCTCGCCATGGCTCGGCCGCTCGCTCGTCTCCGGCAATGCAAGACAGAGCCGCCGCAGCGCCGCCAGTGGGTCCTCGACCATTTGCTGATTCTGGCACGACCGGCCGGCGCGCTCAGGGCTGGGCGACCGACCGGGCGGCGGGCGGCCAGTCACCGCCGAGAAAGCGCTCCAGCGCCGCGCACAAAAGCTCCGGGTCTTCCAGCGAAGGAAAGTGCCCGACTCCGTCCATGGTGAACAGCCGCGCGCCCGGCAGCAGGCGCGCCCACTCCTCGGCGGCGGCGAGCGGAATCGAATCGGCCAGACCGTGAACCACCAGGGCAGGGGCCATAGCCTGGGGCGCGCTTTCCCGCCAATCCCAATCGCCCAGGCTCTCGTCCAGCCGCCGCCACAGTGGGACGAAGTTGGCCGGCCACTCGTTCGGATACTGGCAGGGGTCCTTGCGCAGCGGCCGCACCGGCGGGCGCCCCATGCGCGTCGCCTGGAACAGCTTCCACATCGCCGCGCACTGGTGCGCTCCGTCTGCCCCCGGTGTCATCAGCTCCTGCATCACCGCCGGGTCGACCCGCGCCCGGCGTGCCGCGTCGGTCGCAAGCATCGCCTCCTCGTAGGGCTGCCGGCGCGCCGGCAGCGCTCCGATCATGACCATCCGCTCGACCCTTTCGGGATGGTCCATCGCGTAACGCGCCACCACGCCGCCGAAGTACGACCAGCCGATCAACGCCACCTTCTCGAGCCCAAGGTGCCGGCGCACCGTGTCGAGATCCTCGAGGTCCTGGCGGTACGACAGCGCCGCCAGCTCGGTCACCGCGCTCGACTGGCCGCGTCCGCGCGGATCGTAGTAAACGATGCGCCGCCCGCGCGCGACGGCGTCGAGCTCCGTGGTCCAGCATTCGAGCGGAACGATGACCGTCTGAGACCCTTCGCCCGCCACGCGGTAGTAGAGTCGTGTCCCGTGGCCTGCTTCGATGAAGCCGTCGGTCATTTGGGGTCGCGCTTCCTCGTCGTCAGCCGGTCACTTCCGCGGCTCGACGACGACGAGATCGCTGAGGCTTCCCAACGCAGAATGAGCGAGGTACACGGCGCCTTTCTCCGTAACCGCCGGATTTCGGGCGCCCAGGTGCGTCGCCACCGTTGCCACTACGGACAGCTTGCCGTGCGAGTCGGCGCGCGCGATGGTGAGCTGTCCCGCCTTGGCCGCGCCGACGTAAACCAGGTGCGTCGCCGGCGAGTAGTCGATGTCATCCACCCCGTCCCCGGTGTCGATCGACGACAGGATCGCACCGTCGTGCGCCGCATCGAGCACCTCCGCACGCGTGCTGCAGGCGACGAAGAGGTGACCAGCGTCCGCGTCGACCCGCAGACCGTGCGGACCGTCCGCGCCACATGACGGATTCCACGTCGCGACCGTCTTGTGGGTCTTGAGATCGATCGCCAGCGTTCTGTCTTTGTCTTCGAGATTCGTGAAAAAACGGCCGCGCTTTGCGTCGACCGCGAAGCCTTCGGGGTTGCCGTCAAAGGTCAGCTTCGCCTTCTCCTCGAGTGTGGCAGCCGCGAGGATCCGGACCGATTTGTCCCGTGGCGTGGTGACCCAGACTTCCTTCGTGGCCGCGACGTAGGCGAGCGCGTCCGGCATGGAATCGAGGTGATGGCAGGTCCCGCGTGCGAGCGACTGTGCGTTGAAGGCGCACACCATGGAGTCCGCGCGACTTCCGACGAACACCAACCCCTCGCCGACCGTGACCGAGCTCGGGCCGACCACGCGCTTGCGCTCGCCCGTCCCCATCTCCGCTGTGGGGAAGCCGGAGATCTGGCGTACCGTGCCGCTCGCCGTGTCGACGACGTCCACCGCGCCGGTATTCCCCGCGGGCACCCACACGCTGCGGGTAGCGGGATCGAAGGCAATGTAGTCCATGTAAATGCCGGCTGCGCTCGCACCCGGTAGAGGCTGCATGCGGACCGTGTAGGGAGCCTCAGCGCCTCGCGCGCTCTGTACCGCGACGAGCGCCGCGAAGACCAGAGGCATGAGAGCGGGGCGAGCGCTGGTGTGGGTCCGATCGGGCGATACCATGAGCTAGTCCTTTCGTCCCGCCGTGACGCGGGGTCTGCAGAGGATGGTGATGGTAGTGAAGGATCTGTGCAAAAGTCGGTATCCGGGTGAGGCACAACCGACTGTTGAGGATCGGGTGAGGGAGGAATCGGTATGGCACCTTCGGCGTGAGGCCAACGTGAATCCCGGCTGACGCCGCGAGAACGGAGGCATCACCGATGTTCACTCTACACGAGCAGACGACGCGAGGGGAGGCCTGGAGCTTCTCATCGTCGAGCTGGACCCACCTCTCGCGCTGCTTCCGCCGGAAGAGCTCGAGCTCCTTCCGCGGCCAGGTTGAGCGATCGGGCTGCCGGCGGGAGGCTAGGGGCCGGCGGGCGCGGGAAGAGTGATCGGCTGCAGATCGGCGAGCGTGCAAGGCGCGTGTACGCCCCTGAAACGGCCGATCAAACAGGTTAGACTACGGTTCACGTTGCGGTAAGACCCCGCTTCGCGAGGTGAACGATGAGACGCCTCCTGGCGCAATGCGTGCTCTTCCTCTTCCTCTCCTCATCTCTCGCTCTCGCCGACGGGCGGCTGGTCTTCCAGCCACCCTCGGTATCGACGTTCTCGATCGTGGCGATCGATCCGGCGAACGGCGACCTGGGTGTCGCGGTCGCCTCGCGCTACTTCTCGGTCGGATCGGTGGTGCCGTGGGCGATGGCCGGCGTCGGCGCGGTGGCCACGCAGGCCAACGTGAACGTCGGCTACGGGCCGCAAGCCATCGACCTGCTGCGCCAGGGGCTTGGCGCGAAGGAGGTGCTCGCCAAGCTGCTCGCCAGCGATACTTTCGATGGCAAGGACGGGCGCCAGGTCGCGATCGTCGATGCGCACGGCAACTTGGCGGCCTACACCGGGCCGAAGGCGCCGCACTGGGCCGGCGACCGGCAAGGCAAAGCCTGGTCGGCGCAGGGCAACATCCTGGTCGGGCCGCAGGTGCCGGAGGCGATGGGGCGTGCCTTCGAGGCGACGCCGGGCGAGCTGGCCGAGAAGCTCTATGCGGCACTGAAGGCGGGCGACGACGCGGGCGGCGACTCGCGCGGCCACCAGTCGGCCTCGATGCTCGTGGTGCGCAAGCAGGGCGGGCGCAATCTGAACAACGACCGGTACGTCTACGTCAACGTCGACGACAACCCCAATCCGTTCCCGGAGCTGCGGCGGCTGCTCGATCTGAATCTGAGCTACCTCTACCTCGAAGTCTCGGACCGCCTGGTGCGGCAGGGCAAAAGCCGGGAAGCGGTGGAGGCGGCGCGCAAGGCCGTCAAGTATGCACCGAGCCGCTCCTACTGCCACCTGGTGCTCGGCTTTCTCGAGTACATCAACGGCGACAAGGACGGCGCGCTCGCCGAGCTGCAGCAGGCGCAGGGGACCGATCCCGGCTTCAAGCGGCAGTTCGACGCGGCGCTCGAAAGCAGCCCGGAGCTGCAGTCGCTGCGCGCCGACAAGGCGTTCCTAGCCAGGCTGTTCCCGGGCGGATAGGCCTCGGAGGGAACGGCGATCAAGGGCTCTAGCTAGCTAACTTATTGATTCTATTGGTGGAGGCGGCTGGATTCGAACCAACGTAGGGCTTTGCCCGGCAGATTTACAGTCTGCTGCCATTGACCGCTCGGCCACGCCTCCAAAGAACGATGCACGAACCGCGGGGTCGAAGAGCCCCAATTGGCTGCAAACCCCGGCGAGGCTGGAGTATATGCAGAACCGACAACCGGCTCAAGGCGCGGCCGGCTGGCAGGGCTCGCGGACTGGCGGACTGGCGCCGCCCCTTACGCATTGCCGAGAGCGGGGCCCTCGCTCTCGGAGCCGCGCTGCGGGTGGTTGGGTGGGTTCTCCGGAGAGTAGCGCAAGAGGCGCCACCAGCCAGACGACTCTTCACCGCCACTGCGATCGCCTTCGCGGATCTCCTGCAGCGTCTCTGGCGTGCAGTTACCCGTGGGCAGCAGGCCCGCGGCGCGGTCACGCCCCCCCGCCTTGGCGGCATAGAGTCCGCGGTCAGCCAGATCCAGGACTTCCTCCGCGGAGAGCTCCGCCGGGGCGTCGGAGAACCAGGGATAGGGTGCCCAGCCCACGGAGCAGGTCACCTTCATTGCGCTGCGGGCTCCGAGCGAGATGGGCGCCGAGCGCACCGCCTCCATCAGCCGGTTGGCGAGCTCATCCCCCTGGCCGCGCTCCGAGTCGCGGAAGACCACCAGGAACTCGTCGCCGCCCCAGCGAAACAGGAGATCGATATCGCGCAGTGCCGAGCCCAGGCGCTGCGCCACGACTCGAAGCACCTCGTCGCCCGCGCGGTGGCCGTACAGGTCGTTGACGGTCTTGAAGCGATCCAGGTCGACGACGCAGAAGAGGAGATCGTGATTGCGGTCCGGCGGCTGCGCCCCGCTAGCGAGATTGCGATAGTGACGCAAGACGCGTCGGCACTCAGCGGGAACGACTTGGTCGAAAAACCGGCGGTTGCGGGCGCCGGTCAACGGGTCGACAAGCGAGTCGTCGATCCGGGTGAGCTGCCTGCCGCGTTGGAGCGGGAAACCGTGCCGTAGCCGCACGGCTGCACCGACGAGCGCCAGCAGAATGAGCGCGATCCCGGCGGCCGGCCACCACGCCGCGCTCTGCCTGACCTGATCTAGGATCAGCTGCGCCGGATCGCGGACGACGATCTCGGGTTTGCCGTGATAGAGCTGGATCTTGCCGGTGGCGCAGACGTGCTTGTCATGGAAGAGCTGCTCCGGCGGCTCCTTGAACTTGGCTCGATCGGCACGCCAGATGATTACCCGGAAAAGCTCTTCCGGATAGGCCTTGTCGAAGTCGAGGAAGGTCGGCTGTCCGTTGCTCCTGTCGGCATAGACGCCGCCCACCACGGTGCCGCATACGGTCGCCTCTTCGCCGACGTACTTCCCCGCCTCGGCGGCTGGGATCCTCTTCCCTGGCGTGGCCGCCCAGGCTGGAAGCGAAGGCCATGCCGCCAACGCCAACGATGCAAGGGCCGCCACGCAGCCCGCCCGAGAACCGGCGAAGACTCGCCTCATCGGCGCCACTCTTCCCACGGCTGAGCCAGGTTCTTCGTACTGCCCTCTGCTCAAAGTTTAGAACCATTGTACACCGTCAGGGCAGGAAGAGGGGTGGTTCGACCTGTTCGAATTCTCCTTCTATGTACCGCTTAAATTACGTATCAACTACATCGTCGCTGACCCAGAGCCGCCGCCCCCCCGGCCGGGCGCGATGCGGCTCGGCTCCTGGGTGAGAGGAGGGGAAGGGGCTACCGGCATCGAGGATCCAGCCCGCTGCATCGCCCGGGCCAGAAAGGGCTCAACCCCCGCGGGCGAACGGCCTCGCGGCGCTCGCTGAGATGATGCCTTTCGTCCCGACCACGGTCGCCTGAGTACCCCCCACCGGAAATACGGTGTCGCATCGAGGGCGCCGAGCCGCCGTCCCAGGCCGGCAGATCTACCATTGCCGGCACTCCCGGCAGGTCGCAAGGCGCGCGACTGAGGCATAGCGGAGGACTATGCCGCAAGGAGCGCAACGCCGCTGGGACGGATGGATCGGCGGCCGAATGCAACCGTATTTCCGGTGGGGGGTACTAAGATACCTTCCGTGCGCAAGGTCGTCCTTGGGCTCGGCATCAGCCTCGACGGGTACATTGCCCGCTCAAACGGCGCCGTCGATTATCTCTTCATGCCCAAGGACTACTCGATGGCTTCTTTCTTCGCCACCATTGATACCGCCATCATGGGCCGCAAGACTCTCGACGCCGCCCTCGAGATGGGTGGCGGCACCTACAGCGGCGGGTCAATGGCGACCTATGTTTTCTCCCGTTCCAAACCGGCCGGTGAACGTGGTGGTCTCGTGTTCGTCAGGCAAGCCCCTGCCACTCTCATCGCTCAACTCCGAAAACGCCCCGGCAAGGACATCTGGCTCATGGGCGGCGGCGAGCTCGCCCGCGACTTTCTCAAAGCGGACCTGGTCGATGAGCTCTACCTCGGCATCGTTCCGGTCTTGCTCGGCGAGGGCATCCCGCTTTTCCCCAGCGGCTTCCCCCAGCGAGATTTCACGCTGGTCGAGAACAAGACTTACTCGAAAGGCCTGATCGGCTTGAGGTACAAACGCCGCCGCTCCAGGCCCAGGCGAAAGAATTGAGGTGGGCGTCGGCGGCCTGTAAGCCTGTTGATCCCATAGGAGCCGGCACTCGAGACCTGCAATGAGTGAGAGGCAGGTTCCGGTCCGTCATTGGCTCACGTCTCCATGCTCGAGGTGCAGCGCCAGATAACTTTGGGGAAACTCGTCTGCCCCACCTCGCACAAAGCCCTGATCCTCGACGGCACAAGGGTACGGACGGCAGACGGTGAGCATTCGTATCCGCTCATCGGCGGCGTTCCTATTCTACTCGATGACCCGGAGCGCTACGCTCCATCCCTTGCCGTGGAGGGCAAGGCGATGGTCGATGAGTACACCGCGCCTCCCGCGGGGCGTCTGCGCGCGCTCTACCGCCACTTGCTTGCCTCGCCCGGCGACATGCGCACTCGGGCCTCGCGGCGGGCGTTCGAGTCGCTCTTTGAAACCCTTCCTCCGGACGCCCTCTGCCTCTCCATCGGCGGTGGTCCGGTGCGAGTCCATCCCGAGCTCGTGAACGTGAACCTGGGGCCCTTTCCCAACGTGGATGTCGTCGGCGACGCCTACCGCCTCCCCTATGCCAACAGCTCCGTCGATCTCGTTCACTGCGAGGCTGTGCTCGAACATCTCGAATTCCCGGATCGTGCCGTCGAGGAGATGTTCCGCGTGCTCCGCGCGGAGGGCGTCGCCTTTGCTGCCACTCCCTTTATCCAGCCTTACCACGCCTACCCTGATCATTTCCAGAACTTCACCCTCGCGGGGCACCGCCGTCTCTTCGAGCGCGCCGGATTCATCGTGCTGGAGGCGGGGACCTGCGTCGGGCCAACCTTCGCCCTGCGGGACCTCTTGCTGAACTACCTCCGGCACGTCGTCCCCGGAGGCATGCTTGGCCGATGGGCCACCCGCTTCGCCGCACTCGCCTCGCTCCCGTTGCTCTATCTCGACCGCCTCGCGAACGAGCGTCCACATTCCTCCGGGCTCGCCTCCTCCACCTTCCTCAAGCTCAAGAAGGGGCAGTCCGCCACATGCCCCGCCGGGTGAGGCACACCAGCGTCGGAGCCCGGACTCTGCGTGATAGAGTGGCTTTGGCGACATAGCTTGGCTGCTGGAGTGCTGGAGGAGACGGACTTCCCTCGGGACGAAGTTCCTGGCGGCTTTCGATCGCACGTGAGTCGGGGAAAGCGAGGCACCATGAAAGCCCTTGCGAGGTGGTCTCTGACGCTGGTTGTCGCGACCGCGGTGAGCACGGGATCGGTTTTCGCGGCGTCGCCCGCGAGAGCCGGCCCCTCAGAGAAGAGCGCCGTCCTCCAGGCTCTCGAAGAGGAGATGCAGCGGTCGGTGGAGGGGCTGAAGGCGAAGGGCGATCCGGCCCCCTACTTCATCAGTTACTACGTGACCGAGCGCGAGGGCGTGCGCGTCTCGGTCTCGCGCGGGGCGCTGCGCCATCGCTCCTCCGAGCGGTCGCGGCTGCTCGACGTGGAGGTACGGGCCGGCGACTATGCGTTCGACAGCACGCGGCGGCTACGCGGCGAGCGCGGCTTCTTCCCGGGCCGACAGTCGCGCCCCGTGCGCCTGCCGCTCGAGGATGACTTGACGGCGATGCGGCAAGCGATCTGGCTGGAGACCGACCGGCGCTACAAGGATGCAATCGAGAGTTTCATCCAGGTCAAGACGAACGCCGAGCTGAAAGCGAAGGAGGAAGAGGCCTCGGCGGACTTCTCCAAGGAGAGCCCGGAGCGCTTCGTGGGGCCGGCGCTGCGCCTCGCGGTGGACGCGGGCGCCTGGGAGAAGAGGCTGAAGGAGGTGTCGCGGACCTTCCAGGCCTACCCGCTCATCTACGACTCCGACGCGTCGCTCACGGCCGAGCGGGTCACGCGCTACTTCGTGTCGAGCGAGGGCACGGTCGTCCAGGAGACCGCGGTCCACGCGCGCGTTTTCCTGTACGCGCAGACCAAGGCGGACGACGGTATGGACCTCTACCGCTACGAGCCTTTCGACGTGCACGAGCTCGAGCGACTGCCTGACGTGCGAACGCTTACGGCCGCGGCCGAGAAGATGGCCAAGGACGTCCTAGCGCTGCGGCAGGCGCCGACGATCGAACCCTACACCGGCCCCGCCATCCTCTCGGGACGGGCGGCGGGCGTCTTCTTTCACGAGATCTTCGGCCACCGGATCGAGGGGCACCGTCAGAAGGGCGATGAGGAGGGCCAGACCTTCACCAAGAAGGTGAACGAGCCCGTTCTGCCGGACTTCCTGTCCGTGTACGACGACCCGACGCGCGAGCGGGTGGGCGCCATCGATCTGAACGGCTTCTACCGCTACGACGACGAGGGAGTCCGGGCGGGCCGCGTTGCGGTCGTCGAGAAGGGTGTCCTGAAGACGTTTCTCATGTCCCGAACCCCAGTGCCGGGCTTCGACCGCTCGAACGGGCACGGGCGTAAGCAGGCAGGCTTGAGAGCGGTGGGGCGGCAGGGCAACCTCATCGTAGAGACTTCGAGCCCGGTCTCGGACGAGAAGCTCCGGGAGTTGCTGCGCGAGGAGTGCAGGAAGCAGGGCAGGCCCTTCGGCCTCTTCTTCGCCGACATCAGCGGGGGCTTCACATTCACCGGGCGCGGCATCCCGCAGAGCTTCGCCGTGCGGCCGATCATGGTCTACCGGGTCTACACGGACGGGCGGCCGGACGAGTTGGTGCGCGGCGCGGATCTCATCGGCACGCCGCTCGTCTCGTTCAGCAAGATCCTGGCTGCGGGCGACACGGCTGCCGTGTTCAACGGAATCTGCGGAGCGGAGTCGGGGTGGGTGCCGGTCGCGGCGGTCGCGCCGAGCATCCTGACGGCTCAGATCGAGATCCAGAAGCAGGACAAGTCGACGGACCGGCCACCCATCCTGCCGCCGCCGCCGGAGGCGAGGCCATGAGGGGCGAGAGGCTGGCGGCGCGCTGGCTCGGCCGCACCTCAGCGTTGCTTCTTGCGGCCGCGGTTGGCCTCGCAGCGGGCGGGGCGCCCGAGTCGCCGGACGCGCTGATGGCGACGCTCGCGGCGGAGCTTTCGCGCGCGATGGACCTGCGCGTCGAGTCGCTGGAGAAGCCCTACTTCATCGCGTATCGCTTGAGCGACGGCGAGACTTTCGAGCTCGAGGCTACGCTGGGCGAGATCGTGGCCGCCTCGGAGCCAACCCGCGTGCGTTGGTTCGGGCCGGACGTGCGGGTGGGGAGCTGGGAGCGGGACAGCGGCGAGTTCTTCGGCAGGCGCTCCTTCTTCAGTGCGCTGGCAGGACTCGGACGTCCGGCCGCGCTCGACGACGACGGCGCGGCGCTGCGCCACGACGTGTGGCTCGCGACGGACGAAGCTTACAAGGGAGCCGTCGAGCATCTCTCCCAGAAGCGCGCGGCATTGAAGAACCGCGTCGAAGAGGAGGCAGCTCCGGACTTCACGAAGGAGCCCGCCGTCAGCGCGCTGTTGCCGGCGAGGGCGACGACGCTCGACTTCGTGAAGTGGCGCGAGACGGTGCGGCGTGTCTCGGCCGTTTTCCGCGGTTTTCCGGCGATCCAGGAGTCGTCGGTGAGGCTACGGGCCTCGGCGGGCCGCAAGTACGTGGTCGACAGTGAGGGGACGCGGCTGCGCCAGCCGGCGGGCATGGCCACGCTCATCATCCGCGCCGCCGCGCAGGCTGGCGACGGGGCGCCGCTCAAGGAGGTCGCCGCCTTCGCCGAGCCGCGACTCGAAGATCTGCCGGCGGAGTCGGAGCTTTCCGCGGCTGCGCGGCGAGTTGCGGAGAAGCTGACGGCGCTCACGACGGCGCCGACCGTCGAGAGCTACACCGGTCCGGTCCTCTTCACGGGGCAGGCCTCGGCCGAGCTCTTCGCCCAGGTCCTCGCGCCCCAGCTCTCGGGCCATCGGCCTCCCGTCTTCGAGACGGAGCAGATGGGTTCTGCGATGGCGAAGAACGACTTGGCAGACAAGCTAGATCGACCCATCCTGCCGCCCTTCCTGTCCGTGGTGGACGATCCGACGCAAGAATCCGTCGGCGGGCTGCCGCTCTTTGGCCACTACGCCTTCGACGACGAGGGTGTGCGAGCGGTGCCGGTGACGCTGGTCCAGAACGGCGTGCTGAAGACGCTTCTGATGTCGAGGAGACCGCGCAAGGAGATCGCGCGCTCGAACGGCCACGGCCGCGCCTTGTTGCCGGGGACCGCGGGGGCCGTGATTGGCAACCTCTTCGTGAAGGCCGCCGAAGGCAAGGCCGTCGCCGACCCGAAGGCCGAGCTGATCCGGCTCTCCCGCGAGGCGGGGCTCAAGTTCGGAATCCTCGTACGCGTCCTCGACCAGCCGGGCGGCCCGGGCGGCGGACTGTCTGCCATGTTCTCGGCGGCGGGCCGACAGGGCCGCTCGTCCATCGGGGCGCCGCTCGAGGCCTACCGGGTCTTCGTCGAGGACGGCCGAGAAGAGCTCGTACGGGGCCTCGTGCCGGCCGAATTCACACTGCGCACGTTGAAGGACATCGCGGCCGCCGGGACGGATACCTACGTCTACAACCGCCTCGCGCCGGGCGGTGGATTGCTCGGCGCGTTCGGTGGCGCGGACGAGGGGACCGGTCTGCCCGTCTCGATCGTCGTTCCGCCGGTGCTGGAGCGCGAGATGGAGTTTGCGCGCGAGGCCGGCTCGCGCCAGAAGCCGCCGCTCTTGCCGAGCCCGCTGGCTGCCGGCAAACCCGCGGCGCACTGATCCCGCGCGCCGCCTACCGCCCAAACTTAGGCGCTTATGCCCGACTTGACACCGGGTCGGTCGGTAAGCTAGGCTGACGCTCGCCCCCAGGTTCAGGAAGCGCTGCACCTGCTCCGGCTCGAGCTCCACCCCAGCCTCCACCCGCCCCACCGACCGCCGGTCGAAGTAGAGCCGCCCGTTGGCCAGGGTGTAGATCTCGTTGACGTCCGGCTCGCCCAGCGCCCCCCATCACCGCCGGCCCCAGCGCCCGCGCCAGCGACTCGCGGTAGTGCCGCGCCCGCTCCTCGCCCTGCTCGCCGGCCGGTATCACGCCATGCCACCTCCCCGAGTTGACGGCACATTAGCCGCGTCAAGTCGGCAAGTCACCTTCTAGTAGCTAGCAAGTGGTGTCAAGTAGCTAACTAGCCGCAAAGCCCTCTCGAGAGAGACCTCGCGCGCCGGGCACGCCGGGCAGAGCCGCGGAATCAGGTGAATGTTCTACGTGCTACAATGCCCGTGATCGGAGGGTCTCATGGAGCAGCGAGTGAGCCTGCGGGAGGTCAATCAACGTCTGACCCGCTATATCAAGGCGGCTGAGGCCGGGGAGCGCATCGTCATCACCCGGCGCGGCAAGCCTGTGGCGATGCTCTCGCCGTTGCCACGGCAGGACAAGCTCCTGGACGCGGCACAGGAGGCGGCGCTGGAGCGCATTCTCAGCCAGAGCCATCACCTCGGCGGCCGGGCCCCGTCGCGGGACGAGCTGCATGAACGTTGAGCGCCTCAGTCTCGACTCCAACATTCTGTTTTATGCAGTCGACGCGGATGCGGGAGATCGGCAGCAGAGGGCGCGCGAGATCGTGCGCCGAGCGGCGCTGAGCTATGACTGCTTCTTGTCCCTACAGACCCTCTGCGAGTTCTTCCACTCCACCACCCGGAAGGGCAAGCTGACCGCCGCCCAGGCAGCAGCTCACCTCGAGGACTGGCAGACGCTGTTTCCGGTGGTCGCCGCCACGCCCGGGAGCCTGCGCCTCGCGGTGCGAGCCGTCGAGCAGCACAGCCTTTCGTTCTGGGATGCGATGCAGTGGGCCGTGGCCAAGCAATCCGGGGCCACGCTGCTGTTGAGCGAAGATCTGCAACACGACCGCGAGCTGGAGGGCGTCCGATTCCGGAATCCCTTCGTGGTCGGTGATCCCTTCTCGTGAATACTCTGAAAGCCATTAGGCTCGTCCACACCGCCGTGTGGGCGTTCTTCGTCGCATGTATCCTGGCGATTCCGCTGTTCACCGCCACCTCTCAGTTCGGGCGAGCGGCGCTCTTCGTGGCTATCGTCGGGGGTGAGGTGGGCGTTCTCTTGCTGAACAGACTGCGATGCCCCTTGACAGCCGTTGCGGCACGCTACACAAATGACCGGCGGCCAAACTTCGACATCTACTTGCCTGAATGGTTGGCTCGCAACAACAAGCAGGTATTCGGCACATTATACGCGTTGGCCGTGGCGTTTCTGCTCGTACGTTGGCTTCGTGTTATGTGAGGGGCCCGTGTTAAAGCTCATAAGCTAGGGCGCGCCAGGAGCCAGGACGAGAGTACTGAGCTCAATGACCGACATAGTCGAACCTGCCTAGTCTAGCCGTCTAGAGAGATTGCAAGAAGTCAGGCCCTTTGCACCTAAAGTTTCTTCCTAAGGTATTCAACCACCACATAGCCAATCAGTGCGGAAATGCAGGCGATAACGAAATTCGTGACCGTTAAAATGTCTCTGATCGCGAAGATCAAACCCTTACTGTGAGCGCCATTTGACCGCGTAAACTCTCCCATCAGGAGATTGGAATAAAACAGAAAAATTATGAATCCGGTTTCGATCGCTGCGCGCCACATCGGCGCTAGTCGGTCGCGTCTTTTGGGAGCCTTCACTTCGGGTGTGCCGCTCTTGGGCGTCATTTGCGACTACCGGATCGCGCCCAGACCAATCGCTTCATCAAGGCCCGAGCATAGGCGAGCGGTCCGACGCCGGTCAACGGACGCCCCGTTCCAATTTCTTGAACCGACCCGCGTTTCAGCGGCAGTCAAACTGAGCGCCCCGGCGCACCCCCCATCCCGTGAGCCGCCAGGCTGGGACCACCGAAAAATTTTGGCGCTTATGCCTGACTTGACACCGGCCAACTGATAGACCGATGCCCCCATTGCCAAGCCTCTCTTTGCTCGACCGTTTGAGCGAACGCTGGTAGCGCCGGATCTCCTCGGTCGAAGATCTGCGCCATGATCTCGTCACGAAAATCCAATAGGTCCCCCGGGGTCCGCGGCTGGCCGGGAGCGACCAGGTACACTATCTTCGAAAGCTCGTCAACGCGGCCCCTCCTCATCCCCTCATCCCCTCATACCCACCTGGGCGGCGGGGTCGCGGCGGGATTGAAAGGATGCCGACTCACCTGCCAACCGCCAGCCTGGCAAGGGTCTTGCTGATAGACCAAGAGCCAAGCGGTTGCGCCCGGAGAGGCCGGCGGCTGGTCCTGCCGGAAACAAAACCGCGGCCACGCTGAGAACGCTACTCGAAAGGGGAATCGACGCATGACCACGCGCTCGTTCGGATGGGTCTTGGTTCTTGCTCTCCTCGCCATCTCCGCCCTGCCCGCCGGCGCTCAGGCCCAAGGCTCACGGCTGCACGCCGGCAAGATCTCCGGGCCGCCGGCAACCCGGCAATCGTTCAACTGCCTCGAGGACGCCTTCACCATGTGCTTGAACGGCGGCCGCTTCGAGGTCGTGGCAGCGTTCGACGCCAACACCGGCGCCTCCGGCGACGCCAAGATGGTTCGGCTCACCAACGACTCCGGGTACATGTGGTTCTTCGGGTCGTCGAATATCGAAGCGGTGGTCAAGGTGATCAACGGATGCGGTGTCGACAACAACTACTGGTTCTTCGCCGGCGGCCTGACCAACGTCCACACCGTGATCACCGTCACGGACTCCATCACCGGCGCGGGTGTGCAGTACGAGAATCCGCAGAACAGGCCCTTCCAGCCGATTCAAGACACCAGAGCGCTCGCCGTCTGCCCATAGACAGCGCGCGCGATCCTGACGGGGTCCCATGGCTATGGGCACACTGGCCTGGCTCGGCTCGCCGCAGCATCTCACCTCGATTCGCCCGCGGCGCCATCCCGCCACAGCATCACGCGGCAACCCGGTGCGGCATCCTCGATCGCGAGACGGAGGCCGTGGAGTCTCGCGACTGCCGCCACCAGGCTGAGCCCTAGCCCGCTGCCGGTAGTGTGGCGGCTCTTCTCGGCGCGATAGAAGCGCCGCAGCACGGCCTCGCGCTCCGCGGCTGGGATGCCAGGCCCCGTGTCGGCGACGGCGATGCCGAGGCGCCCGTCGTCCCGAACGACGCGCACCGTGACCCGGCCCCCCGCGGGCGTGAACTTGATCGCGTTGTCGACGAGATTGCCGATCGCCTCGAAGAGCAGGCTCGGGTCGCCGGGTAGCTCGGCCGGGCCGGGGCCCGCGGTCTCGAGCGAGAGCGCGACGCCCTTTCCCTCGGCCAGCGGGTCGTAGAGCTCGGTCACGTCGGTTGCGACCTTGCCGAGGTCGAGCGTCCTGAACCCCGCGCGCCGCGCGCCGTCTTCGACCTCGGAGATGCGCAGCATCGCGCTGAAGCTGGCGAGGATGCCTCGGGTCTCGACGATCGCCTCCTCGACGGCGGCGGCGTACTCGCCGGCCGAGGCCGCGCGGCGATGCGCCCGCTCCAAGCCGGCGAGCAGGCGCGTCAGCGGCGTGCGCAGGTCGTGGGCGATGCCGTCGCTCACGCCTTTTACCTCGTGCATCAGCCGCTCGAGGTCGTCCAGCATGCCGTTGACCACCTGGATCAGCCGATCGAGGTCCCCGACTCTGCCGCCGGCGGGCAGGCGCTCGCTCAAGTTGCCGCCGACGATGCGCTCGATGGCGCCGGCGACCGCGTCGAGGCGGCGGAGCGCCCCGGCGCCGCTGACGGCAGCACCCGCCAGCCCGGTGACCAGGACCATGAGCCAGCCCCACGCCATGGCGCCGGCCAGCAGGCCGCGGAACTCGTTCTCCTCGCTCACGTCTCGGCTGACCAGGACGATCTCGCCGGAAGGCAGCCGGTGTGTCAAACCGCGGAACGGCACGGTCTGGCCGCTTTCCCTGCGCTCGAACTCAAAGGGCCGGTCGGTGGGAGGCAAGGGTTTTGGCAGGCTCACACGGCTGCCGGCGATCCAGTTTCCGGCGGCATCGAACAGGGCCGACAGGCTTCGTCCCTCGGGATCATGACTGCCCATCGGGTGCTCGCCAAGCTTCCCCCTGCGCCCGGCGGGACTCACCGCGACGAGCTCCGCCTGCTCCTTGGCGAGCCACTCGTCGCCCTCGCCCGTCACGTAACCGGCGGTCTGCAGATATAGAAAACCCGACGCCACCGAGAAAAGGGCGAGCAACAGCAGTGCGACGCGGAAGCTCGTCGTGCGGAGAAGCTCACTCACCGGCACGAAGGATGTACCCCGATCCGCGGGCGGTGTGAATCATCGCCGGCAACCCGCCTTCGTCGAGCTTGCGCCGCAGCTTGCCGATGTGCACATCGATGACGTTCGTCCGCTCTTCGTAGTGATAGCCCCACACCTCCTCGAACAGCATGGTGCGCGTCACCACCTGTCCCGGGTGCCGCATGAGATATTCGAGCAGCCGGTACTCGCTCGGCAAGAGCTCGACCGTGCGGCCGGCGCGCCGCACCCGCCGGCTGAGCAGGTCGATCTCCAGGTCGCCGACACGGAGCGCCGTCTCCACCTGGGGGATGGCACGGCGCCGCACCAGGACCTCCACCCGCGCGGTCAGCTCCACGAACTCGAAGGGCTTGGTCAGGTAGTCGTCGCCGCCGGCGCGCAGGCCCCGCACCCGCTCGTCCACCGCCGACAGGGCGCTGAGGATGAGCACCGGCGTCTCGACGCCGGCGGTGCGAAGCGTCTGCAGCACGGCGAGGCCGTCGATCCCGCCGGGCAGCATGCGGTCGAGGACGATGGCCTCGTAGCGGTCGGCGACCGCCTTCAGCAACCCCTCACGGCCGGTGTGCGCGCACTCCACGTCGAAGCCTTGATCGCCGAGTGCCGCCGCGATCTCCGCGGCAGTCCGGACATCGTCCTCGACGACCAGCACTCTTGGCATGTGTCACCTCCCGCGGTCAGCCAGCCCTGTGCTCCGTTCTGTCATATACTGATTGAAACGCCGATCTTCCGAAAGTGAATTCCAGTTTAAGATCGCGGAGTCGAGCGAGTGCGCGTGCTGGTGGCCGAGGACGACGAGCGCACGGCAGGCTACCTGGTCCGGGGCCTGACCGAGAGCGGCCACGTGGTGGACCGCGCGGCGGACGGCGGGACCGCGCTCGCGATGGCGCTCGAAGGCATCTACGACGCGCTCGTCCTGGATCGGATGCTGCCGGGGATGGACGGTTTGACCCTGGTCCGGCGGCTGCGCGAGCAAGACCTGCGGACGCCGGTGTTGATGCTCTCCGCGCTCGCCGGCACGCGCGATCGGGTGGAGGGCATGCGCGCCGGGTGCGACGACTACCTCGCCAAACCCTACGCCTTCGCCGAGCTCCTGGCGCGCCTCGACGCGCTCGCCCGCCGGGCCGACCGCTCGCGGCGGCTCGCGGTGCTGCGGGTGGGCGATCTGGAGCTCGACACGGCCGGCCGCACCGTGTCGCGGGCCGGCAGGACAATCCGCCTGCAGCGCCGCGAGTTTCTCCTGCTCGAGCATCTGATGCGTCACGCCGGCCAGGTAGTGACCCGCTCCATGCTGCTCGAGGCCGCCTGGGAGTACGATTTCGAGGCGCGCGGCAACCTCGTCGACATGCACATCCACCGCCTGCGCCAGAAGGTGGACGAGGGCTTCTCCCACGCGCTGATCCGCACCGTGCCGGGCGCGGGCTACACGGTTCGCGAACCTGACGAAGCCGCGGCGCCGCCTCACCCCGCGACCTGACTAAAACCGATTTCATCTCCCGGCGAAGTGCCCTCCACGGGCGCCCCGTCACACTGCACTTGGGTTGGACGGCCCGCTTCCGGGCTCGACGACCTCTTTCATTGACCACCGGTCCGCCGGGTGAGCCCGGCGCACAAGGAGAACGCGATGAAGAACCTCTGCCTCGCAATTCTGACAATCCTCCTGGCAGGCGCCGCCACGGTCGCCGCTCAGGCCGCCAACGGCGCCCCGGCGGCGGCCGCCGCCCCCGCCGCGAGCGCGGACCCGGCGGCCGCGAAGGCAAACGCGCCGGCCGGCAACGCCGCCAAGGCGGCGGCGGTCACCAGCAACGTCCCGGCCGACCTCGCGGCGAAGGCGAAGATCAGCCTCGAGGCGGCGCGCGCCACCGCCCTCGCCAAGGTCCCCAAGGGCAAGCTGAAGTCCGAGGAGCTGGAGGAGGAGAACGGCAAGCTGCTGTACTCTTTCGACATCAAGGTGCCGGGCAAGTCGGGCGTCGAGGAGGTCGAGGTCGACGCGCTCGACGGCTCCGTGCTCAAGGTCGGGCACGAGTCCGCCAAGGCCGAGAAGGCCGAAGCCGCCAAGGACGCCAAGGCCGCAAAGGCCGCCAAGGCGAAGGCCAGGAAGCCGCCGCAAGCGTAGGCCACCCGCCGCGGAGACGGCGGCCGCTGACCGGCGACCGGGTCCGATTGACCCCTCCATGGGTCGATCGGACCCGCGAGCCGGCTCCCCCACCAGGGCCGGCGGCCCGCCGGCAGAGGCGGGTGCGGACATTGCAAGCCAGCTCCTCGGCGCGGCCCGCGGCATAGAGCGCCGCCCGCGCCGGCCTGGGCGCCTTCGAAGGGAAGCCCCAAGGGGCGTTCATCAGCTTCGAGACTCCGGCTCTGTTATTCAAAGTGCTGACGCAGAAACGCTGGGAGCTGCTCTCGGCGATGACCGGCGCCGGTCCCATGACGCTGCGCGAGGCGGCACGCCGGGGTCGAACGGGACGTCAAGGCAGTGCACCGCGACGCCCACGCTCTCCTCGACGCCGGGATCTTGCACCGGACCGAGGGCAAAATCGTCGTCCCGTTCGATGCCGTGCGCATCAGCTTCGTGTTGCAGGCAGCGTGACCGGGCTCGAAAGCCGAGGTGTGCTCCTCAAGGCGGCGATCGAGGAGGAAGTGCATCTGCGCTCGCGGGCGCGGGCGAATTCTGAGCCAGCATCAATCCCGGCGCAGGGCGACCAGCGGATCGATCATGGTGGCCTTCTGTCCCGGCACCAGGCTGGCGAGTAGCGCGACGGTCGATAGCGCCGCCGCCACCCCCACGAAGACCGCCGGATCGCCGGGCACGACGCGGAACATCATCGCGCCGAGCGGTTGGGCCAGCCCGAACGCCAGCGGGAGGCCCAGCGCGAGACCGACCGCAAGCTGGAGCGCGCCCTGCCGCAGCAGGAGCCCCAGGATCTCCCCGCGCTGGGCGCCGAGCGCCATGCGCACGCCGATCTCCTGGGTGCGGCGCTCGACCGAGAAGGCGATCACGCCGTAGATGCCGACCGCCGCCAGGACCAGCGCGCAGAGCCCGAAGATCGAGAACAGCGTGCCGAAGACCTGCACGAAGAAGCGGTCCTCGGCCGCCGCCTTCGCCATCGTCTTGACGAAGTAGATCGGCGTGTCCTTGTCGAGCGCGAGGACCTCGGCGCGCACCCGGGCGACCAGCGCCTTCGACTCGGCCCGCGTGCGCAGGACGTAGGAGAGCCGCGCCGGCCCGCCCTGCGCGAGGGGCCGGAAAAAGCCGTCCGGCTTCTTGTCGTCGAGGCCGTAGAGCAGCAGGTCCGGCACCACGCCCACCACTGTCCGCCAGGGCTCATCGGGCGGCCCGGTCGGCAGCCGGATGCGCTTGCCGAGCGCGCTGTCGTGCGGCCAGAGCCGGTGCGCCAGGCTCTGGTTGACCACCGCCACCGGCTGTGAGCGCGCGCCGTCGAGGCGCCCGAACTCGCGTCCTGCGAGGAGGCGCACGCCGAGCGCCGCGAACAAGCCGTCCGAGACCACGTCGCTGTGGGCGACCGGGTAGTCGCCGGTGGTGGGATAGGCCCGGCCTTCGACGGCGAGCGAATCGCTCTCCGACTGGATGGCCGGCAGGGTGGTCGAGCCGGCGACCGCCTCGACGCCCGGGATCTCGCGCAGGCGCGCCAGCAGCCGCTGGTGGAAGGCGGACCGGTCGGCGGGCTGGGGGTAGCTGGCCTCGAACAGCGGCACCCGCAGGGTCAGCAGGTGGGCGGTCGAGAAGCCGAGCGAGTCCGCTTGCGCCCGCACGATGCTCTTGACCATCAGGCCCGCGGCCACCAGCAGGGCGCAGGAGAGTGCCAGCTCGGCCACCACTACCACCCGGCTGAGCCAGCCGAGCCGCAGGCTGGTGGAACCGCGACCCTCGTCCTTGAGCACCTCGTTGAGCCGGGTGCGCGAGACCTGGAGCGCCGGCAGCAGGCCGGAGAGCAGGACCGCGGCGAGCATGATGCCGAGCGTGAAGAGGAGGGCGGGCCCATCGACCGCGATGCGCATCCAGGTCGGCGGGTTCACGGCGACCAGCGCGGCGTTGAACAGCGCCACCCCCTGCCAGGCGAGCGCTAGCCCGAGCGCCGTGCCGAGCAAGGCGAGCACCAGGCTCTCGATCAGGAGCTGCCGGATGCACGCCCAACGGCCGGCCCCGAGCGCGCCGCGAACGGCGATCTCGCGCGTGCGCTGTGAGACGCGCGACATGGTCAAGCTCGCGACGTTGATGCAAGCGATCAACAGCACGCAGCCGACCGCGGCCAGCATGGTGAGCAGGAAGCCGCGCGCTTCCGCGGGGATGAAGTGATCGTTGAACCGCATCGCCGTGACGCTCCACCCGCGGTTGGTGCGCGGGTACTCGCGGGCCAGCGCCTGGGCGATGGTCGCCATCTCGGCGGCGGCCTGGTCCGCGGTCACCCCCGTGCGGAGCCGCCCGAAGACGAGAAAATGCACGCCCTTGCCGCGCTCGGCCTTGCCGGGGTCGACCACCAGCGGCGTCCAGAGCAGCGCGTTGGCGGGAAAGCGGAAATCCGGCCCCATGACGCCGGCCACCGTCGTCGCTTGCCCGTTGATGCGCACCGTCTTGCCGACGATGTCGGGGGCGCCGGCGTAGTGGCTCTGCCAGAGACGATGGGACAGCAGCGCGACCGGCGGCGCACCCGGGCGGTCTTCGCCGGGGCGGAAGCCCCGCCCCAGGATCGGCTTGACCCGCAGCAGGTCGAGCGCGTTGGCGGTCAGGATGGCGCCGTCGAGGCGCTCGGGGCGGTTGTCGCCGCTCACCGTAGCGGCGCCGTCATCGTAGCCGGCCAGCCCTTCGAACGAGCGCTGGCGCCGGCACCAGTCGAGGTAGTCGTAGGCGTCGACCGGCTGGTTCTTGAGGTCGTGCGAGAGGTTCTGCCGGTCGAGCGCCAGGACGCGCTCGAACTCGGGGAAGGGCTGGCCGCGGAACATGATGCCGTAAACGATGCTGAAGACGGCGGTGGTCAGCCCGAGGCCCAGCCCCAGGGCCACCACTGCCACCAGGGTGTGCCCCGGCTTCTTGCCCAGCATCCGCAACCCGAGACGCACTTCGCGCCAGAGCGATGGCATCGGACCCTCCTGTCGACTCTCCCGCGGCCGGGGGCCCCAGGCCCCTGCCTGCCTTGCTAATGAGTACAGTACGAGCGTGGGCCGGCGAATGTTACGGCGGCGCTCGACCAGGGCGGCGCGGCGGCGGATCGACCAGGGCGCCCGCCGGCTGAGGTATTCTCGCCGCGCCAGGCGGTCTCGGGGTCCGGTCGGTTCCCGATCGATGCCGCCTCCTTCTTCGAGATCCTGAAGCACGATACGCAAGGCAAACGCGGGTCCGATCGTCGTCACGGATGCAGGACGACCGGTTGCTGCCCTCGTCCTTTTGGAGAACACCGATCTGGAGACGGTCGCCTTGAGCACCGATCCGGAATTCCTGGAGCTTATTTAGGGTTACCGGGGCCCGTCAGACCCATGAAGGAGGTCTCTCGAGCGCCGAGATGCGCCGGAGCCTCAAAGGCGAGACACAAGACTGACGCGGAAGGAGATCGCGATTCCCACGGGCACGGCCTTCCCGTCCGCGGCCGAGCACGGGCATCGCGTGACGACGGCCGCCGGCTCTCCGTGGCCGGGGTCATTGCGCACGAAATCGCCCGCTTGGCTGATGGACTACCTCAGCTGGCCAGATCCCACGACCTGAGGAGGCTTCCTGGACGACGCAGGCGACCATGGACCAGAACGGGATGATCCAAGGCACATGGTTCCCCTGGTCACCGAGCGAGTCGAGCGCCTTCCTCATCACGGCGACGAGCGCCGAGTCCGTTGCGAACGGTCGCAGGCGCTCGGCGGCGGCGCGATCCCGTGGTGTGTACGCGAAGGAACTCACCTTGGCGAGGAACGCCTTGGCGGGCGCGCGCAACGCGGGGTCCGCAGACAACCAAGCGGCGAGAGTCTCGATCGACTCACCCATCCGAAGCCAGTCTAGTCGGGCTCTCCCTCTGGGCCCCCCAGCGGAGCAGGGTATCGGACCACCTCGTTCCGCCCTCAGTATCGCCGGAAGACTGAGCGCCGTCCAGCCGTTCCCGGACGCTCACAGCCCCAGGTAGGCTTCCCGCACGCTCTCGTTGTCGAGGAGGTTCTTCGCGCTGTCTGCGATCATGATCGCGCCGTTCTGCACCACATAGCCGCGATCGGCGATGCTCAGACCGCCGACCACGTTCTGTTCAACGAGCAGCAGCGTGACACCGGTGCGTCGTATGGTCGCGATCTTCTCGTACAGCTCTTCCACGATCTTGGGCGCGAGACCCAGCGAAGGCTCGTCGAGCAGGAGAAGTCGCGGCCGGGCCATCAGGCCGCGCGAGATCGCCACCATTTGCTGCTCGCCTCCGGAAAGCGTGCCTGCCAGCTGCTTCAGCCTCTCTGCCAGCCGCGGAAAGAGCGCGAGCTGCTCCGCGAGCGATTGCTTGGCATGAGGGCGGGCGTGAGGCGAGTACGCACCGAGAGACAGGTTCTCGGCCACGGTCAAGAAGGGGAACACCTGGCGGCCTTCCGGAACGTGGCTCACGCCACGCTCGACCATCTCGTGCGCGGGCACGCGGGATACATCGGCGCCAGCCAAGCGCACGGCGCCGCTGGAAGGTGGCTTCATCCCGGAGGCGATCCTGAGGATCGTCGTCTTTCCCGCTCCGTTGGCCCCGATGAGCGTCACGATCTCGCCCGTCTGGACCTCCAAGCTGACTCCGAACAGCGCCTGCAGATCGCCATAATGAGCGGTAACGCGCTCGAGCTCGAGCAAGGGCGGGCCGCCTTCGCTCATTGCGCCAGCTCCCGGTACTTTGGACCCAGGTAGGCCTCGATCACCGCCGGCAGCCTGACCACGTCCGCGGGTTTGCCTTCGGCAATCTTGACGCCATAGTCCAGCACCACGACGCGATGCGCGATCTTCATGACGACCTGCATCACGTGCTCGACGCCGCCCACCGCGCTCACTCCCCGCTCCGGCAGCCGCTGGATCAAACCCGCCAGCGTCACCGCCTCGCCACTGGTCAATCCGGATACGATCTCGTCGAGGAGGATGAGCTTGGGCCTCGTGGCCAGCGCCCTTGCCAGCTCCAATCTCTTGAGCACCGCCAACGGCAGTCCCCGCGCCGGCTGCGCGGCGAGATGCTCCATTTGCAGGAAAGTCAGAATCTCTCCTGCCTCCGCCGCGGCCCGGCCCGCGCTCGCGGTGTGCATGAAGGCGCCCAGCATCACGTTTTCGCGGACGGTCAGGCCGGACAAGGGCTTGACCAGCTGAAACGTCCGCCCGATCCCCAGGCGCGCCGCCTCATGCGGGGCCACCCCCGAGATGTCCCGGCCTTCCAGGTGGATGCTGCCCTCATCAGGATGGAGGAACCCGCTGACGAGATTGAACACCGTGGTCTTGCCGGCGCCGTTCGGACCGATGAGGAACAGGATCTCGCCCTTGCCTATCGCGAAGGAAACGTTCTTGACCGCGCTGAGCCCGCCAAAGCGGCGCGAGACATTGCGGAGCTCGAGCAGCGGTGTGGTCATCGGCCACCGAAGCGCCGTTGCAGCCCGCCGACGACGCCCTCCGGGAGGAACAACACGACCAGCACGATCAGGATGCCATAGACCAGGAGATGACTCTCCTGGAACTGGTTCTTGAAGACCTCGGCGGCCCCTAGCAGCAAGATCGCCCCCACGACTGGACCATAAAGCGTGCCGGCGCCGCCGAGCATGGTGACGATCGCCATCTGCAGCGAGATGTCGATGGTGAGCACGCTATCCGGGACGATGAACTGAAACGCGCTGCCATACAAGGCGCCGCCCAGCGCGGTGAGAACGGCGCTGATGAGAAGAGACCGTAGCTTATAGCTCGCGGTGTCGATCCCGACCGCGCTGGCCGTCTCCTCGTCCTCCCGGATCGCCATCAGATAGTAGCCGAAACGCGAGCGTGCGACGTAGACGTTGATGACAAATGCCGTCACCGCCAGCGCGATCGCCGACAGGTATAACATGCCCCAGAGCGAGCGCCCGGAAAACAGCGCCGGAGTGCTGAGGCCAATGGCGCCGCCTGTCAGCTTCAGATTGGTGACACTCAAGCGGAGCACCTCGGCGAAAGCAATGGTCGCCAGCGTGAAGTAGGGGCCGCGAAGCCGGAAGACGATCCGTCCGATGATGCCCGCGAAGGCGGCGGCCACGACGGCGGCCAGGAACAACGCGACCCACCTGGGGATGGAGGCCGCGCTCAACAGGGCGAAGCCATAGGCGCCTGCACCGAAGAAAGCCGCGTGTCCGAGCGATAGCTGTCCCGCAAAGCCACCCACCAGGTTCCAGGCCAGCCCCAGACCCGCGAACAGGACTATGCGGAAAAGGACCTGGAGCACGTAGTCGTTCCGCGCGACCAGCGCGAGACTGCCGCACGCCAGCACGGCGGCGGCGAACGCCCACGGTTTCCAGCCTCTCATGCTGCTCATGCCCGCTGCCGCCCGAGGATGCCGCTGGGCTTGAGCGACAGGACCATGAGGAAGACCGCGAAGTCCACGGCCAGAGCCCACTGGTTGCCCACGTAGAGACTGGTGAGGCTTTCCGATACCCCCAACAGCAGGCCGCCCAGGGCCGCCCCTTCGATCGAGCCCATGCCACCCAGAACGACCATGACGAAAGCCTTCAAGGTGTAGTCGTCGCCGACGCTGGGAAACAGATAGAGGGCAGGAAGCAGGAGGCCGCCGGCAATGCCGGCGAGCGCGATGCCCAGGCAGAAGCTGAGCCCCTGGATGCGGGTGACGTCGATCCCCACCAGCGACGCAACCTCGGTGTTCTGCGCGATCGCCCGCAGCGCCCGTCCAGTGAGGCTCCGGGTGACGAAGAGGTATAGCCCGGCGATCAAGACCGCCGCGATGACGAATGAAAGCATGGACGCGGCGGTAGCGGCAAACGCACCAAAGCGCAGCGTGCGGTTCACCAGCGGGATGTTGACCTGATGATAGTCGGCACCGAAGATGAGCTGCGCGCCATCCGTCAGGATGAGCGCAATCCCCGTGGTCATCAGGATCTGCATGAAGTCGGACCGGTCCCGCACGGGACGGATCAGGAAGCGGTAGATCAGCTGTCCGAACAGGAAAAGGAAGAGTCCGGCCGCGATGAACCCGAGGTAAGGATCGATCCCGAAGTGATCGAACAGGACGTAGGAAACGTACATGCCCACCATGAGAAAGGCTCCGTGGGCAAAATTCACGATGCGCATGACGCCGAAGATCAGCGCCAGCCCCATGCCGATCAGCGCATAGAGCGCGCCGGTCAACATCCCATTGAGACAGGCCTGGAAGAATACGATCAACCGGCCCCTCTCGTAGCCCGCGTCAACGCTGGCTCCAAGGGGGGGTAGGGATCACCGGCTTCGTGTCCGCGGCATCAGCAGGATAGACGATATGATAGCGGCCTCCCAGCACCTGGGTGATCATGACCGGATGCCGGTTCTGGCCGCTGGCGTCGAACTTGATCGGCCCGAACGGCGTCGAACGGAGATCGAGGTTCCTGATCGCCTCGTGGATCGTCGCCCGGTCCAGGGTCCGCGCGCCGTTGATCGCCTGCGCAACCACCTGGAGGGCCTCGTACGCCTCGATGGCATGGTAGGCGGGGTGCGATTTGGTTCTCCGCACGTATTCCGCGTCGAACTCCTTCGCGCCCGGCCAGCGCGACTCCGGGAGCCACTGGGAGACCGAGAAGGTATATTCCGCGTTCTTGCCCGCGCCTTTGGGAGTCGGGAACTCGGCGGCCGCAAAGCCCGTGCCCGCCGAGGTGAAGTACTTGGGATTGAGATCGACCTCCTGGGCCTGACGCATCAGGGTTCCCGCATCGAGTAGATAGGAACAGAAATAGATGACGTCGGGATTCGCCTGCTTCACCCGCTGCAACACCGCCTTGTAGTCCGGCGACTTGGCCTCGTAGGGCTCGACCGCGACGAGGGTGATCCCCGCCGCCTTGGCTGCCTCGCTCATCGCTCGCATGTTCGACTGCCCGAAGTTGGTGTTCTCGTAGACGATGGCCATCGTCTTTGGCGCATCGGAGCTCTTCAGGAACTCGACGGTTGTTCGGGCGTACTCGCCGGCGCCGGCGCAGATACGGAACACCCAAGGTGACTTGGAATCCATGACATTGTCCGCGGTCGCCGTGGGAATCATGAGGGGAACCTGTCGCTGGATGACGCTGGGCACGATGGCCTTGGTGCTCTCGCTGGAATAGGATCCCAGGATGACCGGCACGTGGTCCTGGTCGAAGAGCTTGGAGACTCCCTGGACCGCCTGGTCGGGCTTGCTCTCATCATCGTAGAAATCCAGCACGACCTTCTTTCCCAGGACGCCGCCCTTGGCGTTTATCTCGTCGAGGGCGATCAGGTAGCCATTCTTGTGCGCCGCGCCAAAGGCGGCCTGGCTGCCGGTCAGCGAGGTGATGACGCCGATCCTCGTCGAGTCGCCACCCGGCTGGGAGCAGCCCAGGAGACCCGATAGGAGGGCGGCGCCGACGAGTGTCCCGAGGAGAGCTGCAGGTCTTCTGCAATGCATGGCACTCTCGCCTCCAGAAGCATGGTTGCGGGCGGCCACAGTATACAGAAGTCTGGGTAGACAGCGACTAACCGAAGCTGGTGACGACCGCGCCAAGAAGACCATGTAAGTCATTGATTCTGCTGGAGCCGGCACCCGGATTTGAACCGGGGACCTACGGTTTACAAGAACGCGCCTGGACTTGACCAGTTTTGAAGCGACTAGAATAAAATCCTCACAAAAAATGACTTATGGCTCTCGTCGTGCTCTGCTTTCTAGACCCAGTACCAGCGCGTAGGGAGGGGAGAAGGAGGAGGTAAGAGGTTGAAACGCCTCACTTTACTGGGTATTGTTGGGTTGTCAACACGCCAACGGACCCGGGAAAGGAGGCGTTTCAGGTGAAGAATAGAGCGAATTTCGAGCGGCGTCAAAGGTCGATCGGGGCGCGGTTGGATCCCAGGTGGCAGCCGGAGCGAGCCGAGCCCGTGCTGGAAGGCGGCAACATTGCCTACGAAGTGTCCGGGCGCACGGAGGCGATCAGCGGTGGTGGCCTGGGGATGCTGCAGACATTGGTGGATGTGGTCGGTCTCCGCGAGCAGATCGACGGCAGCCTGCACCTTTTTCGGCGCCACATGCCCTACCACGAATCGGACCACGTGCTGGCGCTGGTGTACAACCTGCTGACCGGTGGTCGGTGCCTCGAGGATCTCGAGCCCCGGCGCTCGGACGAGGGGTTTCTCAACGCCTTGGGGGCGCGTCGGTTGCCGGACCCGACGACGGCCGGAGATTTTCTGCGTCGGTTCGACGCGGCCCACGTCTTGACGCTGATGGAAGCGATCCAACGCGCCCGCTCGGCGGCCTGGCGCGTGCAGCCCGCGGCGGAGCGCAGGCTGGCGATTCTCGATGTCGACGGCACGATCAGCGAGACCAGCGGGGAATGCAAGGAGCGGATGGACATCTCCTACGACGGACGCTGGGGCTATGGTCCGTTGGTGGTGAGCCTGGCCAATAGCCAGGAAGTGCTCTACGTCGTCAACCGACCAGCGAATCGCCCCTCGCACGAGGGTGCAGCCGAGTGGCTCGACCGCGGCATCACCTGGGCGAAAACCGGGGGTGGGTTCGAGCGGGTGCGGCTGCGGGGGGATACCGATTTTTCGCTGACGGAGAACTTCGATCGCTGGACGGCGGGGGGCGTCGAGTTCGTCTTCGGGATGGACGCCAATCCTGCCTTCGTCGGGCGCGCCAAGGCGCTTGCGGACGCCGCTTGGAAGCCCTTCGCGCGGCCCAAGAGCACCGCCAAGCGGCGCCGGCCGGTAAAGGTCAAGAGGGCCGTCATCGTTCAGCGGGGCTTCCGCGACCTGGATCTGAAGCACGAGCACGTTGCGGAGATCGACTACCGGCCCGGCAAGTGCCAGCGCACCTATCGCCTGGTGATCCTGCGCAAGCGGATCAAGGTCACCGAGGGGCAACTCCGGCTGTCTGACGAGATCCGCTACTTCTTCTACATCACGAACATCCCGCGGGAGCACTTTGGCACGGCCGCAGTGGTCCGCGAAAACAACGCTCGCTGCAACCAGGAAAACCTGATCGAGCAACTCAAGAACGGGGTTCATGCCACCCGCATGCCGGTGGCAGAATTTGATGCCAACTGGGCCTATCTGGTGATCGCTTCGCTGGCCTTGAACCTCAAGGCGTGGGCCGGCCTCTTGCTACCCCGCAAGCTCGGAGCACGGGCGATCCTGCGGATGGAGTTCCGTCGCTTCCTCAACGAGCTGATCCTGCTGCCAGCGCAGATCCTCCGTAGCGGTCGCAGACTGATCTTCCGGCTGTTGGCGATCAATCGCTGGGTGCCCCTCTTGCTCGACGGCACACGTGCGCTCAAACGACAATGCCTCGCTTAATCGCCACCGTCGCTCTCGCGCTTCCACGTTGCTTTGTTGGGAGAAGTGTGTCCCAAATCAGCCCTCTTGCAACGTCCGG
>DASZZP010000061.1:0-106495 GCA_035544875.1 Thermoanaerobaculia bacterium
TGAAGCTGATTCGCGAGTACCAGTCAGGCGGCCGGCTCGTGGCCATGACCGGCGACGGCACCAACGATGCGCCCGCCCTGGCCCAGGCCGATGTGGCCGTCGCCATGAACACCGGTACCCAGGCCGCCAAGGAGGCGGGCAACATGGTCGATCTCGACTCGAACCCCACGAAGCTCCTGGAAGTCGTCGAGATCGGCAAGCAGCTGCTGATGACCCGCGGCGCACTCACCACCTTCTCGATCGCCAACGACGTCGCCAAGTACTTCGCCATCATCCCGGCGATGTTCTCGGCGCTCTACGCCCTGGCGGGGACCGGCCGGGTCGGCCCGCTGCAGGCGCTCAACGTCATGCGGCTGGCGACGCCCGAGTCGGCGATCCTCTCGGCGGTCATCTTCAACGCCCTGATCATCGTCGCCCTGATCCCGCTGGCGCTGCGCGGCATCCGCTACCGGCCGCTCGGGGCGGCCGTGGTGCTGCGCCAGAACCTGCTCATCTATGGCCTGGGCGGGATCGTGATCCCCTTCGTCGGGATCAAGCTCATCGACATGTTCATCCGGGCGGTCGGGCTCGCGTGAGCCGGGAAGGAAAGGCGGAGACGATGGAGCTCAAGAGTCACGTCTATCCGGCGGTGTTGGTCACCGTGCTGCTCACCTTGCTGCTCGGCGTCGCCTACCCGCTGGCGGTGACCGGGCTTGCCCGGCTGATCTTTCCCCAGCAGGCGGCGGGCAGCCTGATCGAGGCCGGCGGCAGGGTGGTTGGCTCGAGCCTCATCGGCCAGCCCTTTGCCGGGCGCGGCTACTTCTTCCCGCGCCCCTCGGCCGCCGGCAACGGCTACGATCCGACCGCCAGCTCGGGGACCAACCTGGGTCCGACCAGCAAGAAGCTGATCGAGGAGCAGGTCGCGCCGGCCGCCGGCGCCGCGCGCGCTTCCCGCCCCGCGCCGGCGCCGCCGGTGCCGGTCGATCTCGTCACCTCCTCCGGCTCCGGGCTCGATCCGCACCTGAGCCCGGCGGCGGCCGACTACCAGGTGCCGCGGGTCGCGCGCGAGCGGCAGATGGACGAGGACCTGGTGCGCAAGCTGGTCCACGAGCACACCCTCGGGCGGCAGTGGGGCGTCTTCGGAGAGCCGCGCGTCAACGTGCTCGAGCTCAACCGCGCGCTCGACGAGGTCCGCCCGCTGCCGCATTCGCCGGCGGCGCGGCCGCCGCGCTGAGACCGGAGAGACCGGCGAGCCTGATCGATGCCGACTCCCAGCCCGGAGAGCTTTCTCCACCTCATCCACCGCTCGCGCCGCGGCCGGCTCAAGGTCTACCTGGGCTACGGTCCCGGCGTCGGCAAGACCTACCAGATGCTGCTCGAGGGACACCGCCTGAAGGCGCAGGGGATCGACGTGGTGGTCGGCTTCGTCGAGACCCACGGCCGCGCCGACACCGAGTCGCTGACCCTCGGGCTTCCCTTCGTGCCGCCCCGCGAGGTGACCTACAAGGGAGTCCGCTTGCGCGAGCTCGACCTGCAGGCGATCCTGGAGCGTAAGCCCCACAAACCCGAAGTCGCGCTGATCGACGAGCTGGCTCACACCAACGTCCCCGGCAGCCCCAACACCAAGCGCTACCAGGACGTGCTGGAAGTGCTCGCGGCGGGCATTCACGTCATCACCACCCTCAACGTGCAGCACCTGGAAAGCCTCTACGACACGGTCGAGCGGCTGATCGGGGTGAAGGTCAAGGAACGCCTCCCCGACTGGGTGATCGCCGATGCCGATCAGATCGTCAACGTCGACCTGACGACCGAGGACCTGCGCAAGCGTCTCGAAGAGGGACGCATCTACTCGCACGACCGCATCCCCGCCGCGCTCGATAACTACTTCCGCAAGTCGAACCTGGAGCAGCTGCGCGAGCTCACCATGCGCGAGATCGCCTCGGTCATCGAGCGCAAGGCACGCCGCACTCCCGGCGAGGAGAAAGTGCAGGCCCCCGACCAGATCGTGGTCTGCCTCTCGTCGCGCAGCCCCGACGGGCCGGCGCTGCTGCGCTACGCCTCGCGGCTGGCGGGCAGGCTCAACCGCAACTGGTACGCCCTCTATGTCCAGACGGCGCTCGAAGACCCGGCGCGGCTCGACGCCGCGACCCGCAAGCAGCTCGCCGACGCGCTGGCGCTGGCCAGCCAGCTGGGCGCGATGGTCTTCACCTTCAAGGGCGAAGACATCGCCGACACCATCCTGCGCTTCGCCCGCGAGTACCGGGTGGGGCATGTGGTGATGGGCCGCCCCGGCGAGCTGCCGGCGTGGAAGCGGCTGCTGGGGCGGCGCACCTCGGTCGAGCGGCTCATCGCGCAGGGCGACCGGCTAGCGGTGGTGGTGGTCGACGAGCTGGGGGTCAAGGAGAGGGAGGCCGAGATCGCGGCGGCCCTGGCGGTTGCGGGACCGGCGGCGCCGCCGCCGCCACGCCGCCCGGGAGGAGAGGAGCCTCGGAAGGAGGGGGCCGAGACGGAGCGGGCGCCGTCCGGCGCGCCACCTTCCCTGGCCGCGTCGCAACCCGCCGCCGCGCCGCAGCCGGTGCTGTCGTTCCCGCCGCGCCAGCCCTCCGACCCCCGGCGCCTGTCCGAGGCGCTCTCTCCCTTCGCGATCGCCGTCTTCGACGGTCCGGTCGCCAGGCGCGACATCTTGCGGGTGCTGGTGGACCTGGTCATCGCCGGTCTGCCGCAGATCTCCAGCGAGGAGGTCATGCGGCGCCTGGAGCGGCGCGAGCAGGAAGGCTCGACCTTCCTTGCCGAGGGGATCGCCTTGCCGCACGCGCGCATGCCCGAGCTGCGAGAGCCGCGGGTCGGCCTGGGGCTGCTGCGCTCCGGCCTGGCCTCCGACACCGGGACGGGGGACATCGAGCAGGTCTTCCTCTTCCTCTGCCCGGACCAGCGTCCGGAAGGCTGTCTGCGCCTGCTGGCCCTGGCGGCGCGCATGTTCCGCGAGCCGCAGGTGCGGGGCGAGCTGCGGCGCGCCGCCACGGCCCCGCAGGCGCTCGAGGCGATCCGCGCCTGGGAGGAGTCTCAGGAAACCCGGATGGAATAGCTTCCGAGCAGGGTCCGCGGCTCGCGGCCGCGCCCCGCCGGGAGACCGAAGACGCGGATCTGGTAGTCGCCCTTTGCGAGGGCGCCCCGCTCCAGGGTGATCGCGAAGTCATGGGCGTCAGGATCGGGGCGCGCCTTGGTGTCGTCCCACACCCGGGTGCCGCGGGCGTCGCGGATCTCGATCTCGTAGGCGGGATAGCTCTCGCGGTGGTGCGGATTGCCCAGCATCAGCGTGGCCGCGGGCGCGTCAGCCGGCACCACCAGCGGTTCGGCGGCGGCGCCGCGCACGACCTCCTCGGCGGGTGAAACGTCGCGCACCCAGGTGTTGCTGTGCAGCAGCGGCGTGGCGGGAGTCGGCGCGCCGCCCCGGGCGCGGCCCAGGGAGGCGATCCGCTCCCCGGCGGCCGCCGCCTGGCGGCTGAGCTCGGTCACCGAGCGCTGGAGCTTCCGGTTATCCCCTTCGAGCGCGGCGAGCCGCTGGCGCGCCGCGAGCTCGCGCTCCTGCAGCCGCGCCAGCTCGCCAAATGCGGCGCCGGCTGCGCGTTCTGGATGAGTTGCGGCGCCAGCCGCGCGTTCCCGATCAATTGCGCCGGCAGGCCGGCGTTCTGGATTTGCGGCGCCAGGCGGCGGGCTCGCCAGCGGCCGCGGAGCTGGGGCCGCCGCCGCGGGTGGCGGCTGCCGCCGCGCCGCGAGGTCGCCCTCCAGCGAGCGCACGCGCAGCGCGGCGAGCGTCCAGCCGGTGAGCGCCACCAAGCCGGCCAGACCAGCCGCGAGCGCCGCGCCGCGCCAGCCCCACCCCCCGGCCGAACCCTCACGTGCAACACGGCCGGCGTGCCCGAAGGCCGCTGCCGCGGCCGGGACGCCCAGCGGCTCGCGCTGCGGCGGTGCCGCGGGGCGGCGGCGGGGGAGGAAGGCGATCCTCCCTCTGCCGCCGGCGGCCGCCACCTCTTCGGCCTCCTCGAGCCGGCGGCTGGCCTGGGCGAGCTCGGATTCGGCGGCGCACTGCGGACAGCTCGCCAGGTGGTCGGCAAGCAGGTCGGGGCCGATCCCGGGCTCGGCCTCGCCATAGGCATGAGCGACCAGGGCCGCGGTCGGCGGATGCCCGGCATAGAGCTGCCAGGCCAGCCGGGTCTCGGCGAGCGCCGTGCGGCAGCCGGCGCACTGCGCCAGATGCTCGACGACCCGGCGCCGCTCGTCCTGGTCGAGACTGCCGTTGAGCAGCCACGGGAGAAGCTCGGTCGCCTGGTCGCAGTTCATCGGCATTTCACCCCCTCGCTTGGATTAGGCGCCTTCGCCGGTCGTGACGTTACGTCCCGTCGCGGGCGGCTGTGCGAGGAGCTCCCGGCGCGCGGCAACCGCCCTCTCGCGGCAGCGCAGCACGCGCACCCGCAGCGTCCCTTCGGCCACTCCCAGGCGGAGGCTCATCTCGCGGTAGGAGAGCCCGAGGAGGATCAGCCGCCACATCTCGCGGCACTCCTTGGTGGCCCTGGCGAGCACCCGCAGGGCGAGGTCGCGGTCCTCGTGACCGGCGGCGGCCGGCCGCGCTTGCGCTGACGCTGCTTCCCGTCCCGCGAGGTCATCGAGGTCGTCGACGTCCGCCCACTGCCATTTCGCCTGCGCCCGCAGCTGGTCGAGGCAGGTATGGCTGACCACGCGCCAGAGGTAGGTGCGCAGCGACGACTCGCCGCGAAACTTGGCCTGCCCGAGCAGCCGCATCACCTCCAGCCGGATCTCCTGCAGCACGTCGTCCCAGCGGTTCGCCAGCCGGCGCTGGTAGGGCCAGGCGGCGCGCGAGATCCAGCCGTCCACGACCCCCAACGCTTTCGCCTCGCCGCGCAAGTAGCCGGCCGCCACCTCCTGGTCGTCGCTCGGCATCACCGACATCCTATCCCGGCCCGCGACCGGAGCCGGCCGAGCGCGCGGCGAGTGGCGGCCAACCCGCGTGCGATAAAATCAGGCAGAGTGGATGTAAAGCCCGTGCGGATTCGCCCTATTCAATGCGTTTCCCTCCCTTCCTGCGCCCTTACGCTCGTCCTGTCCGCGTTGCTGGCGATATTGCAAGCCGGTTGTTCGACGATCTCGTCCAAGCCACGCGTTACTCCAGCCAGCGCGTCCCCGGCCTCTGCCCAAGCCGCGGCGACTTCAACCGGAGCTCCGGCCGCGCCGGCGATCAAGGCCTCTCCGGCGCGACCCTCGGCCGCCGAGGCAAGGCGGGTAGAAGCGCCCGATCAGGCCCTATTGGAAGTGGGAGTCTCGGTCGAACGCGAGCTGCGCTCCGGCGCCACCGGCGAGCTTCCGCCGTTGCCCGCAGGTTCCTATCTCCGGCTGGCGATCGGGCCGTCGGACGTCGATCTGGATGGCACCCTCTTCGCGCCGGAGGGCGGTCTCGCCGCCGCTTCGGACGGCGCCGGCACCCGCCGCGAGCGCCGGGTCCTCTCCCTGGTCACCTTGGCCGCCGGCCGCTACCGGCTGACCCTCGCTCCGCACGGCTCCCGAGTACCAGCCGGCCGGTACACCATCGCTTTGGAGGAGTTCCGCCCCGCCCTGCCCGCCGACGCCAACCGAGTCGCCGCCGAGCGCGCCATGGCCGAGGCGCAGCGCCTCAGGGCTCGGCAGGAGGCGTCGGCGAGGCGCGACGAGCTGGCCAAGCTCGAGGAGGCTTCCCGGCTCTGGGACGCCGCCGGCGACTGCCGTGGCAAGATCGCGGCCCTGAACCAGATCGGCGCTCTCCAGGCCCAACTGAGCCGATTCAAACTCGCATTCGACGCCGCACAGGAGGCCCTCTCGCTGGCCACGCGCCTTGGAGACCTCGCCGAGCAAGCCGACGCGCTCACTATCCTGGGAGGGGTCAATATGCCGCTCGGCGATCGCCAGCAGAGGCTCGATTCCCTCACCCAGGCATTAGCCCTGCACGAGTCTCTGGGAGACCGTGGCAAGGCGGCGCGCACGCTGTACCACCTGGGAGAGTTCTACTACGACCAGGCGAATCTCGAGCGGGCGCTCGATTACTACCGGCGGGCAGCTGCCATCCAGAGTCGGATCGAGGACCTCGCCGGCATGGCTTGGAGCCTGGCCGCGATCGGCTCGATCTACACCAACCAGGGCGCGTCCCAGGCGCTGCAAGCTCTCGACAGCGCCATCGAGGCAAGCCGGGCGGCGGGCGACCGAGCGGCCGAGGAATACACGCTCCGTCAGCTCGCGCTTCTGCACATGAACATCGGCAGATTGCAGGACTCGCTTGCCGAGTATCGGCAGGCCCTGGAGATGAGCAAGGCGCTCGGCGACCAGATCGAGGAGGGGAAAGTCGACCTCGGTCTCGGCACCGCCTATCTCCATGTCGGAGAGTCTGACAAGGCGCTCGAAAGGTACCGGCGGGCCGCGGAGATCTTTCACGCCCTGGGCGTGGCGGAGGAGTCCAATGCGCTCTTCTATATTGGCTGGTATGGCATGGAGGGGAATCCGCGCCAGGCGCTCGACTTATACACGCGGGCGCTTCACCTCAACGAAGGCTCGCCCTATCGCCCACTGATCCTCCATGGAATGGGCAAGGCTTACCTGGAGCTGGGTGCGCTCGACGACGCCATACGCACGCTCTCCGCGGCGCAGCAGAGCAGTGCGGCGATGAAGGACGCGATCCACGAGGCACAGTCGGTGATCGAGCTGGGGAAGGCCCACCTGGCGGCAGGTGATCGGGAGCAGGCGGCGAAGGATTTTAACCGCGCCTCGGAACTCGCAGACGAGCGGTCGAGCCCGATCGTGCGGGCGGCGGCCATGGCGGCACTGGCGCGGCTGGAGCGTGAGCGCGGCAATCTGACAATCGCAATCCACGAGGTGGAGGAAGCCCTCGACATCGTCGAAAGAGTGCGCACCAACGTCGTCGGGCCGAGCCAGCGGATGACGTTCCTCGCCACGCGGCGGGAATACTACGAGCTTCATGTCGACCTCCTGATGCGGATGCATGAGCGCAACCCTGCCGCGGGGCACCAGGCGGCGGCGCTTGCCGCCAGCGAGCGGGCTCGCGCCCGCGGTCTGCTCGACCTCCTCGCCGAGGGCCGGATCGACGTCCGCAAGGGGGTCGCTCTGGACCTGAAGCAGCGCGAGACAGAGATCAACGCTCGCATTTCGCGACTCCAGCAGCAACTCATGTCCGGTCGAGGAGGACCCGCTTCGCGCAGCGCCGAGCGGTACGAGGAGCTGCGCGCTGCCCAAGAGGAGCAGGAGCGGCTCGAGCTCGAGATTCGCACCCGCCATCCTGGCTATGCGGAGGTGGCTTACCCCAGACCGCGGCGGACGGAGGACATCCAGCGGCTGCTGGACGAACAGACGGCGCTCCTGGAATACTTCACAGGTCCCAAGGGCTCGGTTCTATTCGTCGTCGTGCACGACGGTCTGACGAGCTATCGCTTGCCTCCTGCCGAGCAGCTGCGGCAACTCTCCGGCACGGTCCAGGCGGCCGTCAGGAAACCAGGTACCCGCCTCCGCGCCAGCTACGTGCGGGCCGCGCGCCAACTCTACGAGCTGTTGATCGCTCCCGCCGGCCGGGTCCTCGCCGGCAAGACCCGCCTCATCATCTCTCCCGATGGACCGCTGCTTTCTCTGAGCTTCGAGGTCCTGCTGACTTCCGAGCAGGTCGCCGCCGACGATCAGCCCTTCGCCGGCCTGTCGTACCTGATCCTCGATAAGTCGATCTCCTACGTTGCATCGGCGAGCGTGCTGGCGGAACTGGCCGAGCCGCGCCCGGACCGGCGGACGACCGCAGGCTCCGGCGCGCTCTTTGTGGGGTTCGGCGATCCGGCTTATCGATTATCCGGAGGCCTCAAAGCCCTTGGCGACCCGCAGAGACTGCCGGCAGTGCCGGGAGCTGGCCGCGCGGCCGGCGGCCGCGAACCTTCTCAAGATGCGCATCAGGCCGATCTGCTTTTGGCGCTGCCGCGCTTGGCCGAGTCGCGGCGGGAGATTACCGAGATCGCCAGCCTCTATCGGCCCGCGGAGGTGAGGTTGTATTTGGGGGCGGAGGCCAAGAAGAGCAATGTGCAGGGCAACGACGCGCTTGCCGGCGCGCGCAGGGTTCATTTCGCGGCCCATGGTTTCGTCAGTGCTTCGCAGCCCGAGCTTTCAGGGCTGGTGCTTGCGCAGGAAGCCGATTCAGGAGAGAATGGGTTACTACAGGTTTTCGAAATCTTCAACCTGGAGCTGAGCGCGGAAGTCGTCGTGCTCTCCGCCTGCGACTCTGGCCTCGGCAAGGAGGTGCAAGGCGAGGGATTGATTGGCATGACGCGGGCGCTGCTCTACGCAGGCGCGGCGAGCGTGGTTGTCAGCCTTTGGCCGGTGGAGGATCGTTCGACCTCCGAGCTGATGGTGGCGTTCTATCGCGAGATGGATCGCTCGGGAGACCGCTCCGAATCGCTGCGTCAGGCCAAGCTTGGCCTGTTGCGACAGGGCGGCGAGTTCAGTCATCCCTTCTATTGGGCTCCGTTCGTCCTGATCGGTCGCGCCAAATAGCGGGGCGCTCCAGCCGCAACAGATCCCCCTACCTCTCCACCAGATCAGTAAGGCGGCAACTTGGCGCATTGATTCGCCGTTTCAAGCTGAATGACGGGCGCCGCTCCGACTTCCGGGAAGTGCCGCCCGTCCATCACCGGACGGGCGGCCGACCCGCCCATTCGATTCGGCGCGCGGGTTCCGACCCGCGCATTCAATAAGCCGCGCGGGTCTCGACCCGCGCAGTCACTAGGCGCGCGGGTTCCCAACCCGGGCTCCTGGGAAGGAGGAATCTCATGCCTGTAAACGGTGTCCCGTGGCCGCCACCGACCCTGATGCGGGCGGCGGCCGCCACCTCAAACGGCGTCGGTCTTTTCTTGTTGTCGATGAGCGAGTCCTGGCATTATCCACTTGGGATCGCCTTCGTGGCGCTCTCCTTTATCCTGCAGGTGGCGGATACGGTGACCAGCCGTTATGCAAACGGTAGCCCGGCCACGCCGACAGGCAAGGGAGGACCCCCGCCAGCTGGCGCCTGAGTATTGAGGGCGCGGCCAGCGATCTTCTCCTCGGGAGCCTGCCTTGCCGGCTGCCGCCGAGAATGGCGAGCGGGGCACTAGCGCTCGCTCGCCGTTTCCTCACGCCCGCGGATCTTCTCCGGAGCGAAGACGCCGAGCCTTCCCGGGTCGACGCCGTCTTTCATGGCCACGCCCATCGCGGCCGGCCCGAAGGCAGGACCGCCGCAGGCGTACCGGTCTACAACGTGAGCCTCACCCTGCTGCGCCGCGTCTTTCCCGACCGCCCTCCGTTCCGCGTCATCGAGGTCGAGATCGCCCCCAAGGCGCCGATCGAGAGTTGGCGGCCTGAGGCGGCACTCCGGTAAGATTTACACGCGGCAGCCGGCGGCGGGTCCTTGGGCCCTGGACTACAATGGGACTCGATCGGACAGGCCTCCGCCGGGCTGGTTGGCCGTGTGCAGGCCTTGGGCAGGCTCGATGAAGAGCAGTGAAGGGTTCATCTTCGTGCGCCGCGGGCTTCACCTGTATTACCGGGTGCTGGGGGAAGGTGTGGAGACTGTGGTGATTCCCAACGCCAACTGGCTCGGCGAGGCGCTGTGGCCGCTGGCCGAAGGGCGCCGCCTGATCCTCTACGACCCGCGCAGCCGCGGCCGTTCGAGTGCCGTCACCGACCGCCGCCACCTCGGCCTCGAGCAGGACGTGCGCGACCTCGAGGCGGTGCGCCGCTATTTCGGCCTCGATCGGATGTCGCTGGTCGGCCACTCCTATCACGCCGCGATCACCGCGCTGCACGCCATGGAGAACCCCGAACGGGTGGAGAGGATGCTGCTCGTCTGCCCCATCACCCCCCGCCAGCCCGGCGAGTGGGCGCAGGAGACCCCGGCCGCCGAGGTGCTGATCAATCCACCGGGCGTTCCGCGCCTCGAGGAGATGCGGCGCGAGGGCCTCGACCGCGACGACCCAGTCGCCTTCTGCCGTGCCTGGTTCAACTATTTCCTGCTGCCGGCGATGATGGGTGAGCCCGAGGCCGCAGCCCGTTTTCCGCTCGACGAGGTCTGCGCCTTCCCCAACGAGTGGCCGCGTCACACCATGACGCTCTACTTCGATCACATCGTCCCCAAGATGAAGGCCTGGGACTTCCGCCCCCGGTTGGCGGCGCTCAAATTCCCGCTGCTGGTGATGCAAGGCACTGACGACTTCGTGCCGCTCGAAGCGTCGCGCGACTGGGCCGCCCACGGCGGCAACGCCCGCTTCCTGCGCGTCGAGGGCGCCGGCCACCAGCCTTACCTCGAGCGGCCGGAGGAATTCTTCGCGGCGGCCGAGCTTTTCCTGAAAGGCGCCTGGCCGCAAGGTGCCGAGGTCGTCCGCAAGGCCGCGTAGGGGAATCGTCCCCGATGTCCGTCATCCTCACCTGCCGCGGGCGCGCGCCCTGTGCACGACTGCTCGGCGTCAAGGCTAGCAAGAGCGGCGCCAAGCAGCTGTTCAGAGGGAGGGAATTGGCGGCACTCCCTGAGGGTTGCTCTCGAGCTGGAGCAGCCAGAGCTTGCGCTCCGTCCCGCCGACATAGCCGCCGGGGAGGGACTGGCCGAGCACCACGCGATGGCAGCCGATGATGATCGGGATCGGGTTCTCGAGCAGCACCTGGATCACCAAGGCCTGGGCCCCCGATCTGCCGGTCATCTCGGCGATTCCTTGAAAAGTGCGGGTCTTGCCGTAGGGGATCTTCGCCGTCTGCTTGAGCACCCGCCGCGCGAAACCGGTGCGGCCGCAGAAGGTGAGATTGAACTCCACCTCGAGCTTGCGCCGGGCGCCGGCGAAGTACTCGGCGAGCCGGCCGAAGACCTCGTCGAGGAAGTCGGAGCCGTCGATCTCGTGCAGCGGCGTGAAGGTAGACCGCTCGGGATCGACAGGATCGATGATCAGCCGAGTCACCGCCGTCTGGCGCAGCTCGACCCCCAGCGGTCCGATCGGCGATGGCATCAGCACCCGCAGCGAGGCGCCGGCTCCCGGGAGATCGCTCCGGTCCACTTGCTGAGCTTCCTGCATCACAGGAGAGGGTACATGCGCCGAGCGCCGCCTGGCAACCAGCTGGCTGCGGCTCGCGGCCATTCTCATTTGCGACCTTTTATTTCCGTCTCAGGATAGAAAAAGATCGATAACGCTGCCTGACGGGGTAATAAAAGTTCGCACAGGGCAACCAGGCTCTCATGCAAGCTATTGAAACAAAATAGCTTACGCCTTGCTAACCGGCTCCGTCATGGATACATTGCGGCCGTGGAAATGTTCCAGTGGGTGGGCGAGACCCTGCGGCGGATCCGCAAAGACAAGGGCAAGACCCTGGAGAAGCTCGCCCGCGAGGCGGAGCTCGGCCGCGGTCAGCTGTCGCGCATCGAGAACGCGCGCCAGGAAGCCACGTTCACGACACTGGCCAAGATCCTGGGAGCGCAAGGCGTGAGCCGCCGCGAGTATTTCCACCGCTACGACCTGGTGGAAGCCGAGGCCTCGGCAATCGAGCAGTCGGCGCGCCAGCCGGCCGCGGAGACCGATGCCTATCCCTCCGCCGGGGGGCGTCAATGGCCTGACGAGATCAAGGAAGTCCTGGCCAAGGTGGAGTCATTCGTCGATACGACTTTCCGCCAGACCCAGCCGGTGGCGCAGGGAGCGATCGAGATCGGCGATTTCGTGGTGCTCTTCAGAGTGCTGCCCAAGCAGCAGCCGGCACCGCCGGCTCCGAAAGAGGCCGCGGCGCCGGCACCGGTCGCTCGCAGCTCGGCGCGGCGCCGCGGGCGGCGCAAGAAGCGCTAGGCTCGATCGCCCAGGGCCCGCCTCCTTCTTCCTCCTTTTCGCTACGTTCTTCTTACGTGTGGAGAGCGCCGAAGGCCGTTGGCCCGACTGTGTGGAGAAGCGAACACAGTCGGGCCAGCGGCCTTCGGCGCTCAGAGACGGCGGCCGGGGTTGGGTGTTGGGAGGCGGGCCCAAGGTTCCTCGCTTGGGTTTTCGGGGAGGAAGGGGTGAGAAACGAAAGCGTAAGTACCATAACCGGCACGGCGGAAGCCCATTTCGTGCCACCGGGCACGATTTATCGAGATCAGAAGAAAGATATTTCCTGTTTCGGCTCAGTACACTTAGTTGTCGACTCTGATCCCGAATACGTCATAGCGTATTCATGAAGGACAATAAAACCCGCTGATTGGATATCCGCACATTGACGTAAGTCTTTCTTGTAGCAGGACTTATGCTTGCACCAGGTACGCTCCAGCCGCTACATTTGTCGCATGGGCATGTTCGCCAACGTCGGCAGGACCCTGAGCCTTCTGCGCGAGCTCCGCGGCAAGAGCCAGAGCCGGGTTGCCAAGGAGGCGGGGATCGGCAAGAGCCAGCTGTCGAAGTACGAGAACGGCAGGGAGCTGCCCAAGCTCGATTCGCTGGAGAAGGTGCTCAACGTCCTCAAGGTGGGTCAGTTCGAGTTCTTTTACACCCTCCATCTGGTCGACGGACGTGCCGCGGCTCTGGCGCGCTCGGCGGGCGATGCGGCGGCCGAAGGCGCCGCCTCGCCGCCCGCCGGCGAGCTTGCCGACCAGCAGATCTACCTGCCGCCGTTCCTCCAGGGGCACCCGCTGCTGCACGACTCGACCGACCAGGCGTTCACCCGGGTCTTTGCCGACCTGCTGGTGCTCTACCGGCGGGTCTTCGAGCACGTGGTGCTGCCGGGCGCCAAGCGGTCCGACGACCTCGAAGCCTCGCGCTAAGTGGTCCTGTCCTGGACCACTAAGGGCGGGCCGCTCAATCGTCGCCGGCCAACCTCACGATCAGCTCGTCCCACCGCGCTGCGGCCAGCTCGCCGCCGAGGTCGGCGTCGCCGCGATAGGCGCGCCGCGGAATGCGCCGGCAGGCGACGCGGAAGGTCGTGGCTCCGGCGAGCGGCAGCGGGTCGAGGATCACGCTCCACCCCTGCAGACGGCCGCGCCGCCCCCAGCGCTCGAACGGCTCCGACCAGCCGCCGCAGGCGGCCAGCGACACCTGATCGGCGAGGTCGATGAATCGGTAGTCGGCGGCGACGGCAGCGCCGCTCACGCCGAGCTGTTCCGCGAGCTCGCGCTCGACCTCCTCGATGTGCCGCAGGAACTCGCTCCAGGGCCCGGACCCGGCCGGGGCCGCCCGCCCGCGGTGCAGCTGCCGGGCGTGGCGCGCGATGAGCAATGCGGCATAGGGGTGCTGCTCCTTGAAGCGCGAGATGCCGCGTTCCCAGATCTCGATGGGCTCCCGGTTGGGCATGCCGTGGAAGTCGACCGGCCGTCCGCTCGGCAGATCGCAGCGCGGCGCCGCGTCGGCCTCCCGCCAGCCGTTGTCGTGCTCGCGGCCGGCAAAGACGATCTCGCCGCGGCGCGGGTTCTCCGGCAGACCATCGGCGCGCCACAGCGAGAGGATCTCGCCCGCCAGAAAGGCGTGGTCCGGCTGGGTGACCAGGCGGAGCTTCGCGCCCTCCTCGAAAACGATCATCGCCCCAGTCTACAGAGCCGCGGGAACCGCCGGGGCCTCGGGCCCGTCAAATGAGAGAGGGCACACCGGTGCCGCCTGTTGTACCCGTGCCACCCGCCCGCGCTGGCAGAGGGGTAGGAGTTCGCGGTAGAATGAGCCACTGCCCTGAGAGCCTCGTGCGCCCACCGAGCGCTCGGCGACGCGTCGGAACGCGGACAATCGTTGCTGCGAAGAGGTGGGCGCGCTGCCCAGCGCCGGAGCGCAGGGACCGCGAACAACAGGGTTGTGGACGTGAACCCTTTAAGGAGATGACCGATGAAACGTGCAATCGCTTTTGCCGCCTGCGCCGTCCTGGCGCTCGCGATCACCGCTCCGCTAGCCGGCGCCGAGGCCGGCAAGAAGCCCAGGATCGCGGTCCTGGAGTTCACCAACAAAGCTGACAACCAGTGGTGGTGGAGCCACGGCGCCGACGCCGCGCAGGACGTCTTCGTCACCGAGCTGGTCAAGAGCCGCAAGTTCGTCGTCGTCGAGCGCGAGAAGATCAACGCCATCATGCAGGAGAAGGGGCTGACGCTGTCCAAGGACATTGATCCCAAGACCGCCATGCAAATCGGCAAGCTGCTGGGGGTCAACTACCTGCTGACCGGCGCGGTGACCGAGTATGGCGTCACCAAGAAAGGCGCCCACAGCTCGGGGATTGGCGGCCTGCCCAGCTTCGGCGTCGGCAAGAAGACTTTTGTCGCCGCCCTCAACGCCCGCCTGATCAACATCTCGACCGGCGAGATCGTCTGGGCCGACGAGGCGAGCAAGGAAGAGAGCAGCGTCAGCGTCAGCGTCGCCGGCACCGGCGGCGGTGTCGAGGACGAGCGGATGTTTGACAAGGTGATGAAGCCGTGCATCCAGCAGCTGACCGCGAGTTTGAAGGCGGCCGATCTGTAAACCGCCGTTTTTCCCGTTCCCACCCCGGCGGCTCGCAACCGCGGCCGCGCGCGAGCAAGCAAGACCCGGTCTCCGATACCGGGTCTTCTTGCCTCTGGCGCTTGATTAAAACGAAACTCGTCCGTGCGCCAGGGGAGGGGGCGTCCCCTTCCCCCCCGGCGCCGCCGGGCAGGGACCCGGCGGCCTCCGACAACCGGGAAGGGGACTCGCGGGGGTTGCGGGGGGCGATCCGATCGATGCTTCGAGTAGGCCTCCGCCGCCACATCGCAGCGCCGTCTCACCCGTCGGAATCGGCACCGCCGGTGCGGACTAGATTGGCCCGGCCAACCCGCGCTCTTACCCGGCGGGCGGTTTGAATGTTATGTGCATGTACGCCCACATCTTGACCTTGACGCCGTCCTTGGTCGCGGGATTATAGATGGTCCGGCGGGCGACCTCGAGCGCAGCCTCGTCGAATCCCAGGCCGACTCTCTCGCCCATCTCATCGGCCTGCAGCACTTGCCCTCTTTCGTCGACCAGGACTTTGATGTTCACGTCGGCCGCGCGGTTGTTCATGCGCCGCGCCGCCGCGGGATAGCGCGCTTCGGGGCGCGAGAGCAACTTCGGGGCGGCCACCCCGGGACCAGGCTGGACCAGGTCGCCGACCTGGACCTGCGGGCGTGTGCCGGCGTCGGGCTGGGACGCGGGCGAGGGGGGCGGGGCGGTGGCCCCGGAGGCGGCGGCAGCCGTCGAGGCCGCCGCACCCCGCTCGCCGGTGGCGGTGTTCGGCTGCGGCGAAGCGGCCGAGGGAGAAGCCGCGGCGGCGGGCACCGGCTCCGGCTTCTTGGAAGTTAGGGTGGATGCCGCCGGCTCCGCCGACTCGGCCTTGTCGGCCGCCGCCGCCTGACGCTCCGGCTTTGGCCTCTCCTGCCCGGCCGCCGCGGCCGCCCTGTGGCTCTCGTCAAGCTTTTGCTGAAGCTGCTTGATGCGGTCGTCGTACTGCGTCTTGAGCTTCGCCTCCATCTCCTTGCTGCGCGCCTCGAACATCTGCTGGATCTGGGCTTGCAGCGCCGTCTCGCGCGCCGCCGCGTCGCCGCCCGCGCTTGCCGGAGCGCTGGCAGCACCCGCCGGACTGCCCGCGGCCCCGGCCGCCGCGGCCCGGTTCGCGGCGGCGGCCGCGGCACCTTTCGCGGCGCCCTGGGCGCCGCCCGAGCTCGAGCGTCCGAACAGGAAATAGCCGCCCACCGCCAGCAGCACGACCGCCGCGGCGATCCCGATCCAGAGCGGGTTCTTGCTGGGCGGCGCCGTGGTGGCCGACCGCGCCATGGTACCCGGGAAGGTGGCCTCGCGCACGCCGGCCGGCTCGCGCATGCCGGAGTGGATCGGCGCGGCGGCCGCGCCGGCGCCTGCGGGCGCCGCGGCCGCGGTCCGCAGGGCGGAGTAGGCCGGCAGCTCCAGCTTCTTCTCCGCCTCCATCTCCTGGCTCTCGCGGTCGATCTCGTCGCGGAAGAGGTTGTGCATGTAGAAGGCGAGATTGAAAGTCGTCGAGCTGTAATGCCCTTCGATCATCAGCTTCGAGATCGTCTTGTGCCAGGTCACCGCGTCGGGGACGCGCTGCTCGCGCGGCACCAGGCTCTTCTTGAGCAGGCCGGCTATGCTCTGCGGCAGCGGCGTGCCCTCGCCGGCGAGCAGGGCACCGTCGATCAGCGCCGGGAAGCCGCCGGGGGCGGCGCCCGCCGCGGGCAGCCGCTCACCGGTCAGCAGCTCGTACAGGATGGCGCCTAGCGAGTAGACGTCGTCCGACCGGGTCAGCGCGCCGCCGCCCGCCGACTCCGGTGAGAGATAAGGCTGGAGCTCCTCGTGATGCCAGCCGTCGGTCCACAGCTCGCGCAGCCCCGCGGCGACCTCGAAGCCGAGCAGGCGGGTCTCGCCCTCGTTGGAGACCATGGCCAGGTGAGGTACGACGAAGCCGTGCAGCACGCGCTCGTCATGGACGCGGGTCTCGTAGGCGGCGGCCAGCGCCAGGGCGAGGCGCTCGGAGATCAGCAGCGCGTGGTCGGCCGGGATCGGCACCCGCTTCGCCGCCGACTGGGCCAGCAGCGTGTGCAAGCTCTTGCCGGAGATGTAGTCGTAGGCGGCGTAGGGGTAGCTGCGGACCTTGCCGAGGTCGACGCCGCTGCCGATGTTGGGGCTGCGCAGCGCCTGCTGGATGGCGGCGCGGCCCGAGATCTTCTGCCACAGCTTCTCGCCGTTGATCCCCTGGCCGTTGAACACGCGCAGCAGAACGACCTGCTCGATGCCGTCCTTGCCCACCTTGCCGGCGCGGAATGTCTCCCCCAGGGCGTCTTCGCGCAGCTTCTTGAGGAGCAGGTAGTTGCCAAATTCCTCCGGAATGTTCATGGCTCTCCTCTTCAGACGGGCCCGCACTCTGCGGTGACCATCAGGCAGGCAGTAGCGGCGAAGCTCATCCTAGATACACCAGCGCTCCGGAACTGTCAACGAATCGTCACTGCCAGCCGGTGCTTACTGTCCGCCGCGGGCCCGCTGCTCGGCGCGCTTTTCCCGCCAGTACTGCTTCTGCCACAGCTCCACGTTGCGGTTGTGCTCAGAAAGGGTCTCCGCGAACACATGGGTGCCGTCGTTGCGGCTGACGAAGTAGAGGTAGGGAACGGCGGCCGGCTGGGCGGCGGCCTGCAGGCTGGCGAGGCCCGGCGAGCAGATCGGGCCGGGAGGCAGTCCGGCATAGCGATAGGTGTTGTAGGGCGAGTCGACGGCGAGATCCCCGTGGTGGATGGTGCCGTCCCAGCGCCCCAGCTTCCTCAGGGCATAGATGACCGTGGGGTCGGCGGCGAGGGCCATGTGCCGCAGCAGGCGGTTGCGATAGACGCCGGCGATGAGCGGCCGGTCGGTGGCGACCTTCGCCTCCTTCTCGACGATGCTCGCCAGGATCACCAGCTGGCGGTGGCTCGCCTCCCGGCCAGCGCCGAGGAGCGGCCGTACTTGGCGATCGAACCGGGCCCGGAAGGTCTTGACCAAGGTGCTCACGATCTCCCGTTCGGAAGTGCCGACGCGGAAGCTGTAGGTCTCGGGGAAGAGATAGCCCTCGAGGTCGGGTGCGATCGGATCGAGGTCGCTGACCAGCGACAGCAGCGCGGGCGAGCGCATCGCCGCGAGGAGCGCCTCCCGCCGGCCGGCACCGGCGGATGCCAGCTGCTCGGCGGTCTCGTCGAGCGACAGTCCTTCGACCAGGGTGACCAGGTGCGAGACCACTTCGCCCCGCACCAGCTTGCGCAGCACCTGCAGCAGGCTCGAAGGGCCGCTGAAGCGGTATTCACCCGCCTGGAGCGGCGGGTCGTGGAGGACATAGACCAGGTAGGCGCGGGCCAGCCGCGGGTTCTCCAGGACCCCTTCGCTACTCAGCTGGGCGAGGATGCGCGCGGCGGAAGTGCCCGGCGCCACCTCCACCAGCCGTTCGCTCCGCGCATAGCCCTGGTAGGGACGGGTCAGCGACCAGTAGGTCCAGGCGGCCGCTCCGGCCAGCCCCAGCAGCGCCAGCAACGAAGCGAGGACCAGCAGACCGCAGCCCCGCCGCCGCCGGCGGCCCTGACGCCTGCCGCGCCGGCCCCCGCCGGCCGCACGTCCGGCTATGGACGTGCGGCATTCCCCGGAGGGCTCTCCACGGCGCGCCGATTCCCGGCTCTGGCTCGCCTTCGCCCCGCGAGCTTCCTGGGCACTCTGCGTGCCGGCTGGGCGGGGTGCGGATCGGTCGCGCAAACGCTCTCCTTTCGCCGCCTGTGATTGGCCGTCTTCGTCGGCTACCGCCGTTGGCCGCCGTCGGCGGGCTGGCCGCCGGACCGGCCGCCGCGGTCGAGCTCTTCCTGGAGCAGGATCTGCGCCGCGGTGGCGTCGATGCGCGCCGGATCGCGGCGCACGTCGACGCCGGCGCGCTGCAGCAGCTCGCGCGCCGCGACGCTGGTCAGGGCCTCGCCGACCAGCGTCAAGGGGAGCGCCGTCGCCGCGGCGAGCCGCTCCCCGAAGCGCCGCACCCGCGCCGCGGCCGGGCCGCGCGAGCCGTCGAGGCCGACGGGTTCACCCAGGACCAGCCGCTCGACCCCCTCGCGGCGTACGATCTCGGCGATCTCGCGCAACGCCGCACGGTCGTTGCGGCGCTCCAGGGTGCGCAGTGGCACGGCCAGCCGCCCCTCCGGATCGGAGATTGCGAGGCCGATCCGTTTTTCGCCGAAATCGATGCCCAGGGCGCGCATGCTCTGCTCGACCGGCTCCCTCCCACCGGATACCGCCGCGCGGCATTGTACAGTCGGCTGGCCGCGGCGCCCGCGGCGGTGCTAGCATCCGTGGCTCGTGGCTCGGCGCAGGCTGGGCGAGGCGGACCGCCGATCCGCGGCCGCCGCCACGACTCTGGATGCGGAGCCGCGCTCTCGCGTACAGTCCTAGGACGAACTTTGCTTCGTGCGCCAGGGGAGGGGGCGTCCCCTTCCCCCCCCGGCGCCGCCGGGAAGGGACCCGGCGGCTTCCGGCAACCGGGAAGGGGACTCGCGGGGGTTGCGGGGGGCGATCCGATCGATGCTTCGAGCAGGCCTCGACCGCCACATCGCAGCGCCGTTTCATCACCTCCGGATCGGCACCGCCGGTGAGACCTAAGAAGGAGGATAGGAGAGGTTCTTCATGGACGACGTCGTCATCCTGAGTGCGGTGCGCACGCCGATCGGCGCCTTCCAGGGGGCGCTCTCGGCGCTGCCGGCGCATGCCCTGGGAGCGCGCGCCCTCGGGGCGGCGATCAGCCGCGCCGGCGCCGCGCCGGAAGCGATCGAACAGGTCAACATGGGATGCGTCCTTACCGCGGGCCAGGGGCAGGCCCCCGCCCGGCAGGCGGCGCTCGGGGCCGGCTGTCCTGCCGCCACCGGCGCCGTCACCCTCAACAAGGTCTGCGGCTCGGGCATGCGGGCGGTGATGATCGCCGCCAACGACCTGCGCTGCGGCGACTACCGGCTGGTGGCGGCAGGCGGCATGGAGAGCATGAGCCAGGCCCCCTACCTCGCCGCCGGGGTGCGGGACGGGCTGCGCTTGGGGCACGGCAAGCTGATCGACTCGACGATTCACGACGGACTGTGGGACCCGTACAACGACCTTCACATGGGGAGCTGCGCCGAGCTCTGCGCCGCCGAGTACAAGATCAGCCGCGAGGAGCAGGACGCCTTCGCGCTCGAGAGCTACCGGCGCGCCCGCGCCGCCGCCGAGCAGGGGCATTTCGCGCCCGAGATCGTGCCGGTCGAGGTGCCGCAGAAGAAGGGTCCGGCGCCTCCGGTCCTAACCGTCGAGCGCGATGAAGAGCCTTTCAAGGTCGACCTCGGCCGTATCTCCTCGCTGCGCCCGGCCTTTCAAAAGGACGGCACGGTCACCGCCGGCAACGCCAGCAAGATCAATGACGGCGCCGCGGCGCTGGTGTTGACCACCGCCGCCGAGGCGGCGCGGCGCGGACACAAGCCGCTGGCGCGCATCGTCGCCCACTCCTCGCTGGCGCAGAAGCCGGAGTGGTTCACCACCGCGCCGCTCGGCGCCGCCCGCCTGGTGCTCGAGCGGGCCGGCCTTGCCGCTGCGGACATCGATCTGTGGGAGGTCAACGAGGCGTTCGCCGTGGTCGCGCTGGCCTTCATCCGCGAGCTCGGTCTCGCCGCCGAGCGGGTCAACCCGCGCGGCGGCGCGGTGGCGCTCGGGCACCCGATCGGATCGTCGGGGGCGCGCATCCTGGTCACCCTGCTGCACGCGCTGCGCGCGACCGGCGGCCGGCTCGGCTGCGCCGCGATCTGCATCGGCGGCGGCGAAGCTACCGCCATGGTTATCGAGCGCATAGACTAGCGTCGCTCATGGCCGACCCGCGCCGCCTCCTTGCCGGCATCGTCCGGGCTTTTGCCCTGCTCGCCGCCTTGACCTTGCCGGCGCTCGCTCCGGCCATGGCTCAAAACACTCAAAACACTCAGAGCGCCCCTAGCGCCCAGAATGACCAGAGCGCTCCGACCGCCCAGACGACCGGGCAAGGGCCTGCGGCATCCGGCGCCGCTGCCGCCACGCCGGTGGCCGCCGGGGAGGGCACACCCCCGGTCGTGCCGGTACCCGTCGCGGAGGGGACCGCGGCTGCCTCGCCGGTGGGTGAGGAAGGCACTCCCCCGACCGCGCCGGCGCCCGCCGGCGGCAGTCCCCCGCCGCCGGCGACCGCGAGCGCCGCGGGCGCTTCCGGCGGCGCGCCGCAGGGCGGGATCGGCCCCTCTCCCGCCGCGCCGCCGCCTGCGCCGCCGCCGCAGGGGATCCCGCTGCCGGGCGGAAAGCGCAAGGGAGCGGCCGCGGCGCCCGGGGCGGCAGCCGCGCCCGGCAAACCGGCGCCGCCCGCCGGCCCGCCGGGGGCAGGACCCGGCCGCATGAATTTCGAGCTCAAGTTTCCGCCCGACCGGTCGGGCCACGGGCGCGGCAGCGCGGCGGGCAGCGCCGTCACCTTCGACTACAAGCGCGAAGACTACGCGGTCCTGGTCGGCGCCGTGCAGCTGCGTTATCAGGACATGGAGCTGCAGGCCGATCGGGCCGAGATCGACCTCCGCGCCATGCAGGCCACCGCCCAGGGCAACGTCATCCTCGACCAGGGTCCCAAGCGGCTGACCGGCACCAGCATGACTCTCGACCTCGACAGCAAGACCGGCAAGATCTACGAGGCGACCGCCTACGTCGCCCCCGACTACTTCTTCACAGGCGCCGAGATCGACAAGACCGGCGAGAACACCTATACGGTCTTCGACGGCCTATTCACCTCGTGCGCCCAGACCGTTCCCGACTGGAGCTTCCGCCTGCACCGGGCGGAAGTCGAGGTCGAGGGCTTCGCCCACATCCACCAGGCCACCCTGCGGGTCAAGGAGCTGCCGGTTTTCTACACCCCCTACCTGCTCTGGCCGGTCAAGCAAGACCGCGCCTCGGGATTCCTCGTCCCCACGATCCGCTATACGCGCCTGCGCGGCGCCGCCATCGGCTTGGCCTACTTCCAGACCCTGGGCCCGAGCTACGACACTACGATCCACGTCGATCCCTACACCCGCGGCTTCGTCGGCCTGGGCGACGAGTTCCGCTACCAGCCGACCGAGAAGACCTCGGGCGACATCGTCGGCTACGGGCTGCGCGACCCGGTGCTCAACGACAAGGTCCGCTGGAAAGTCGAGGCCCAGCACGACACCGAAGACCTGTTCGGCAGCATGCGCGCCGTGGTGCACTACCAGCGCTTCTCGGATTTCAACTTCCTGCGCGACTTCGAGCGCGACTTCGACCGCAGCACCTTGCGCTTTTTCGACAGCCGCGCCTTCGTCAGCGGCAACTGGGGTCCCAACCTGGTCAACTTCCTGTTGCAGGACCGCCAGACCTTCCAGGACGACGGCACCGGCACCGGCACGTTCGTCAAATCGGACGAGCTGCGCCGCCTGCCCGAGATCGAATACCGGCTGCGCTCGATCAAGATCGGCCCGACGCCGCTCTACGCCCAGCTCCAGAGCACGCTCGACTACCTTGACCTCAACCGGCTCAACTCCTACCGCGGCACCTACGGGCGCTTCGACGCCTTTCCGCAGCTCACCTTGCCCATCCGCGCCTTCCCCTGGCTGTCGCTGTCGATCGGCGGCGGCGAGCGTTTCACCTACTACAGCAAGAGCTTGGTCACTCCGAGCGCGGCGCCGCCGCCCGCGCCGGCGCCCACTCTGACCCTGACCGGCGGCAACCTCTTCCGCGCCCTGCCGTTCGGCGAAGCGGAGATCGTAGGGCCGTCGTTTTCCAAGATCTTCAGCGCCAAGATCGGCGACTACGCCAAGTTCAAGCACGTCGTCGAGCCGCGGATCATCTACAACTACCTGGGCCAGTACAACGACGCCGACCGGGTGCCGCTGTTCGACGAGGTGGACGTGGCGCAGCCGCTCACCGCGGTGAGCCGAGGCTTCGCCAACCGCTCGACGAACGCGGCGCGGATCGCTCTCGACAACCGGCTGCTCGGCAAGCCCGACCAGGAGAACGCGAGCGCGCGCGAGATCCTCTTCTTCGAGATCGCCCGCACCGTGAGCTTCGACCCCAAGCAGCCGCTCGAGGAGTCGGCGAGCGACCCGCTGAAGAAATCCGAGACCGGCCCGCTCGATTTCACGCTGCGCTTCAACCCCGGGGTCCGCACCAGCATCCAGGCCGAGGCGCTCTACAGCACCTTCTTCGGCGGCCTCGAGTCGACCTCGCTCTCGGGCAACGTCGGCTTCGCCGCCAACGACTTCGTAGGTCTGACGTGGTTCACCAATTACCAGCCCGACGTCAGCGGCCAGCAGACGGTTTCCGACCAGGTCCGCTTCAACACCTCGCTCAATCTGTTCGACAACCGCGTGGCGGTGCAGGCGCTAATCGGCTACGACGTCAAGAGCCACCTGCTGCAGCAGCAGTTCTACTCGCTCAACTACAACGCGCAGTGCTACGGCTTGCGCCTCGAGCTGCGGCAGTTCAGCCCGCGGGTCGGACCGCGCAACACCGACATCCGCCTCTCGCTCTCGCTCAAGAACGTCGGCACGCTGTTCGACATCAACAGCCGCAGCACGGTGACGGCGCCGTGAGCCGCCGCGGGCCCAGCGCGCGGCCGGCGGGCCGCGGAGCCCTGCCCAGGCGACCCCCGCGACCTGGGCAGTCCAAGCGAACGCCAGGCGGCGGCGAAGGGCCCCCGCCGATGAAGGGGTTGATCCTCTCCGGCGGCAAGGGCACCCGCCTGCGCCCGCTCACTTACACCTCGGCCAAGCAGCTGGTGCCGGTTGCCAACAAGCCGGTCCTCTTCTACGCCATCGAGTCGATCGTGGCGGCGGGAATTCGCGACATCGGCATCATCGTCGGCGAGACCCGCGACGAGATCAAGGCCGCGGTCGGCGACGGCTCGCGCTTCGGCGCCTCTGTGACCTACATCGAGCAGGACGCGCCGCGCGGCCTGGCGCACGCCGTGCTGATCGCCGAGCCGTTTCTGCGCGACTCCCATTTCGTCATGTATCTCGGCGACAACCTGATCGCCGGCGGCATCACCGGACTGGTCGACGAGTTCCGTAGCCTGGGCTGCAACTCCGAGATCCTGCTCGCCGAAGTGCCCAATCCCGAGCAGTTCGGGGTCGCCGAGCTGACCGCCGAAGGCAAGGTTCGCCGGCTGGTCGAGAAGCCGCCCAAGCCGCGCAGCAACCTGGCGCTGGTCGGCGTCTACATGTTCGATTCGTCGATCTTCGACTCGGTGCGCCGCATCAAGCCTTCGGCGCGCGGCGAGCTCGAGATCACCGATGCCATCCAGGACCTGATCGACCGCGGCAAGGACGTCCATCCGCATCTGGTGCGCGGCTGGTGGAAAGACACCGGCAAGCTCGAGGACATGCTCGAGGCCAACCGCATCGTGCTCGAAGGGCTGGAGACGCGCCGCGGCGGGGAGGTCGGCAACGGCAGCCGGATCGAGGGGCGGGTCGAGCTCGGCGCCGGCGTCGAGCTGATCGATTCGCTGGTGCGCGGACCGGTGGTGATCGGCGACGGCGCCCGCCTGGAGAGCGCCTTCGTCGGTCCCTACACCTCGATCGGCGAGCGCTGCACCCTGGTGTGCTGCGAGATCGAGAACTCGATCATCCTCGCCGACAGCGTGATCCGCGACATCCCGCTGCGCATCGACGGCTCGCTCATCGGCCGCAACGTCCGCATCGTCAAGACCGACTTCAAGCCCAAGGCCTACCGCTTCATGGTCGGCGACAACTCCGAAGTCGGCGTCACCTGAAAAACGCGGCTCCCCGCCATGCGCGCCTGCAGGAGGTCTCATCCCGGGTGCCCGAGAGCGCGGGATCGGCTGGCCGCCGGGAGCTGAGGAGCTGATGCGGACGCTGGTTTTGGGCGGCAGCGGGATGCTGGGGCGGGCGGTCGTGGCCGAGGCGCGGCGGCGGGGTTGGGCGGCGCTCGGGTTGTCGCGCGAGCAGGGGGACGTGCGCGACGGCGGGCGGATGCGCTACTGGATGGAAGCCTTTCGGCCCGAGGTGGCGGTCAACTGCGCCGCCTTCACCCGCGTCGATGCCTGCGAGAGCGCGCGCGAGCAGGCGATTGCGGTCAACGGCGAGGCGGTGGGCGAAGTGGTGCGGGCGGCGGCGCGGGCGGGGGCGCGGCTGGTGCACGTGTCGACCGACTATGTCTTTGACGGCGAGGCGCGGCTGCCCTACCGCGAGGAGGCGCCGACCGGGCCGCGGTCGGTCTACGGGCAGAGCAAGCTCGATGGAGAGCGGCGGGCGCTGGCGGCGCGCGACAGCCTGGTGGTGCGGACGAGCTGGCTGTTCGGGCCGGGCGGACCCAACTTCGTCGCCACCATCGTCGGGCTGATCGAGCGCGGTACGCGGCCGCTGCGGGTGGTCGACGACCAGGTCGGCGCCCCGACCTACACGCCTTTTCTGGCGCGGGCGCTGCTCGACCTGGCGCGGCTCGGGGCAAGAGGCGTGGTCCACTACCGCAACGGCGGGCCGGTCTCCTGGTACGCTTTCGCCGCCGCGATCGCGCGCCTGTGGGCATCCGGCCCGAGAGAACCGGCGGGGAGCGTGGAGGTGGTGCCGGTAAAGAGCACGGAATACCCTCGTCCCGCGCCGCGCCCCGCCTATTCGGTGCTCGACGTGGAGCGCTGCGAGCTCCTTCTCGGCAGGCCGGTCGAGCCCTGGGAGTGGGGGCTGGCGGAGTACCTTTCCGGCCTGCGAGCCGGGAGAGGCTAGTCGATCGATCGCAGTGGCGGCAGCAACCGGACACGACGTTCGGTTGGGGAAAGGGAGGAGTCGATGAGGGCTTTGATCACCGGAGTCACGGGCTTCGCCGGCTCGCACCTGGCGGAGCTCCTGTTGGCCGAGCAGCCGGAGGTCGAGCTGTTCGGCACGTTTCGCTGGCGCAGCCGGATGGACAACGTGGAGCACTTCAGGGACAAGATCCAGCTGCTCGAAGCGGACCTGCGCGACTTCAGCTCGGTCTACCGCGCCCTCGCCCGCTCGCGTCCCGATTTCATCTTCCACCTGGCGGCGCAGAGCTTCGTGCCGGCGAGCTGGACGGCGCCGAGCGAGACGCTGACCACCAACATCACCGGCCAGGTCAACCTGTTCGAAGCGATCCGCGCCCTGGAGCTCGATCCGGTGGTGCAGATCGCCTGCTCCTCCGAGCAGTACGGCCTGGTGCATCCGGAAGAGACGCCGATCAAGGAGACCAACCCGCTGCGCCCCCTGTCGTCGTATGCGGTCTCCAAGGTGGCGCAGGACCTCCTGGGTTATCAGTACTTCCAGAGCTACGGCATGCGCGTCATTCGCACCCGCGGCTTCAACCACACCGGGCCGCGGCGCGGCCAGGTCTTCGTCACCTCCAACTTCTGCTCGCAGGTGGCGGCGATCGAGCTCGGGCTCCAGCAGCCGATCATCAAGGTCGGCAACACCGAGGCGATCCGCGACTTCACCGACGTGCGCGACATGGTCCGCGCCTACTGGCTGGCGGTCACTCGCGCCCGGCCGGGGGAGGTCTACAACATCGCGACCGGCAAGGGTATCCGCATTCGGGAGATGCTCGAGCAGGTGCTCGCGCTCTCCAAGGTCGAGGTCAAGGTGGAGGTCGATCCCGACCGCCTCCGCCCCTCGGACGTCGAGATCCTGATCGGCGACAGCGAAAGGTTCCGCGCCGACACCGGCTGGGAACCGCGCATCTCGTTCGAGCAGACGCTGCGCGACCTGCTGGGATACTGGCGGGAGACTCTGGCCCACCGCCAGCGGTTGGCACGCTAGAGAGCGTGGCCGGCCCTTTCCGCTCATGCATATCCTAATCACCGGTGTCGGCGGCTTCGTGGGCTCGCGGCTGGCCCGCCGGCTGCTGGCGCGCGGCGACCGGGTGAGCGGGACCTACTTCGGCGAGCTCCCCGGCGTGCCGGGTGTCGAGAGCCACGAGGCGAACCTGCTCGATTCCCGGACGATGAACCGGGTCCTGCGCGAGTCGGCGCCCGATGCGGTCGTGCACCTGGCCGGGCTCTCGCACGTCGGCGAGTCGTGGCCGCGAATGCCGGAATACTTCAAAGTCAACGTCCTCGGGACCGAGAACCTGCTCGCGGCCGCGGCCGGCCGGCGGGTCGTGGTGGCGTCGTCGGCCGAGGTCTACGGCGCCGTGCCGGAGGCGGAGCAGCCGATCATGGAAGACAGGCAGATCGAGCCCCAGACCCCGTACGCGCTGACCAAGGCGGCGGCCGAACGCCTCGCGCTCGCCCAGGGCGCGGTGGTGGCGCGCTCGTTCAACCTCGTCGGACCCGGCCAGTCGGAACGCTTCGCTTTGCCGGCCTTTGCCGTCCAGCTCGCGGCCATCGCGAGCGGGCAACGCGAGCCGGTGCTGGCGGTCGGCAACCTGACGGCGCGCCGCGACTTCGTGCACGTCGACGACGGCGCCGCCGCCTACTGCCTGCTGCTGGAGCGCGGCGCCGCGGGCCAGGTCTACAACGTCGCCAGCGGCCGCGCCCATGCGCTGTCCGAGGTGCTCGAGCGGCTGACCGCCATCTCCGGGGTGCAGGTGCGGGTCGAGCAGGACCCCGAGCGCTTGCGGCCGGTGGACCTGCCGCTGCTGCTGGGCGACGCCCGGCGCCTGCGCGCCCTGGGATGGTCGCCGGTGAGAAGCCTCGACGACGCGCTGGCCGACCTCTGGCGGGAGATCCGCTGCCGCGGGCACTCGGAGGGGCCAGGGGGGGTCGCGCAATGAAGATCCTGATCACCGGAGGGACCGGCTTCCTGGGGCGCCGCCTGGTTGCCGAGTTGGCGCCGCGGCATCAGCTCCGCTTGCTGGTGCGCCAGCGCCCGGCGCCGCCGCCGCCGCGGGCGGCGGCTCCCCAGGCTTCCCAGGCTCCCCAGGCTCCCCTGGCTCAGACATTGCCTGGAGCGATCGAGACCGTCGCGGGCGACGTGACCGATCTCGCCAGCCTGCGCTCCGCCAGCACGGGCTGCGAGGCGGTGGTCCATGCCGCCGCCCTGGTCAAGATCCTGGCGCCGGCGGCGGAATTCGACCGCATCAACCTGGGCGGCTTCGACAACATTCTCGCCGCCGCTGCCGAGGCGGGAGTGCGCAAGCTGGTCTATGTCTCGAGCTTCATCGCGCTCGGCCCGACCGAAGCGGCGCCGGGCGGAGTGCTCGACGAGGCGGCGCCGGCCGAGACGCGCGAGTGGATCAACGACTACGAGCGCACCAAGACGCTCGCCGACGGCCGTGCTCGGCGCGCCATCGCGGCCGGCGCGCCGCTCAACGTCGTCTACCCCGGAGTGATCTACGGCCCGGGCGAGCTGACCGAAGGCAACCTCGTGGTGCGCCACCTGCTCGATCTCTTGCACAGCCGGCTGCCGGCGCTGATTGGCAGCTCCGCCCGGCGCTGGAGCTACGTCTACGTCGACGACGTGGTGCACGGTATTGCTCAGGTCCTGGAGCGGGCCGCGACCGGCGCGCGTTACGTCCTGGGCGGCGACAACGTGACGCTCGGGGAGTTCTACGCCACGGTCGAGCGCCTCTCGGGAGTCAAGGTGCCGCGGCGGCGCATGCCGGACGGGCTGGCCAAGGCGGCCGGCGCGCTGCAGAAGGGATGGGCGCGCCTGCGCGGCACCACGCCCCAGCTGACCCCCGATCTGGTCGAGATCTACCGGCACGACTGGGCCTACAGCTCGGCGCGTGCCGCGGCCGAGCTCGGCTACCAGTTCCGCCCGCTGGCCGAGGGGCTTGCCAGCACTCTCGACTGGCTGCGGGAGAGCGGGCGATGGCAGGGCGGCTGAGCCCCGCGCCGCCCGAGCCCCCCAGGATCGGCGACGGCGAGCTGCCGGCCGGGCTGCGGGGCAGCGAAGGACTACGCAAGGCGACCCATGTCGGCATGGGTTTCATCGCCTTCGCCCTGCGCCCGCTCGGCCCCTTCTGGTCTGCCGTCCTCGCGGCGCTGGCGCTGCTCTTCAATCTCATGCTGCTGCCGCGGATCGGCGGCCGGCGGATGTGGCGTCAGGCCGAGCTCGCCGCCGGAGGCGCGGCCGGCATCGTGCTCTATCCGCTGGCCGTGCTGCTGCTGATCCTGATCTTCCACCGCCGGCTCGAGGTGGCCGCCGCGGCCTGGGGAATCCTCGCCTTCGGCGACGGCCTGGCGACCGTCTTCGGCATTGCCTGCGGCCGCCGCGAGCTTCCCTGGAACCCGCGCAAGAGCTGGGTGGGGAGCGCCGCCTATGTCGTCTTCGGCACTCTCGCCGCCGCGGCGCTCCTGTTGTGGACCGCGCCCGGGCAGGGCTACAGCTGGCGCTTCGCCCTGGCGGCCGCGGCGGCCGCGGCGCTGCTCGCCGCCGCCCTGGAATCAGTGCCCCAGGGGCTCGACGACAACCTTGGCGTGCCGCTGGTCGCCGGCCTCTTCCTTTTCGGCCTGGTGCTCACCCACGGGCGCTGGGCGGCCTTCCTGGTCCCGGCAACCGCCTGGCGCCTGCTGCTCGGCGCGGCGGTCAACGCGACCCTGGCCGGCGTCGCCTACGCCGCCCGCACCGTAGATCGCTCCGGCGTCGTGGCGGGCTTCCTGCTGGGCACCGCGATCTATCTCTTCCTCGACTGGCGAGGATGGCTGCTGCTCGGCGCCTTCTTCCTCATCGGCAGCGCCTGCACCAAGCTCGGCTACCGCGCCAAGGCGGCGGCCCGCCTGGCGCAGGTGAGCGGCGGGCGGCGCGGCGCGCGCCACGCGCTCGCCAATGGCGGGGTGGCGGCCGCCTGCGCCCTGTTCGCGGCGCTGACTCCCGAGCCGGTCCTCTTTCGCCTCGCCTTCGCCGCGGCGCTGGCGACTGCCGCTGCCGATACGGCATCGAGCGAGATCGGCCAGCTGCTCGGCCGCCGCACCTTTCTGATCACCACCTTGCGGCCGGTGCCGCGGGGGACCGAGGGTGCGGTGTCGCTCGAAGGCACCCTGGCCGGCATCGCCGCCTCGCTGCTGGTCGCCGCGGTGGGCGCCGCGGTCGGCCTGCTGACCTGGGGAAACACCCTGCTGGTGGCGATCGCGGCGCTCGCCGGCTGCCTCTGCGAGAGCATCGTGGGGGCGACCCTCGAGCGGCGCGGTCTGCTCGACAACGAGGCGCTCAACTTCCTCAACACCCTGGTCGGGGCGCTGGCGGCGGTGGGACTCGCACGGCTGGCCCTGGCGGCGCTCTGAGCCGTGACCACCGTGAGCGAGTCGAGCGCGGCGCCGGTCGTCAGGAGAGGCAAGCTCCGCCTCTACGCCGCTCTGGCGCGGCCGTTCACGCTGCTGCCGCCGCTGCTCGGCATCGTCTCGGGCTCGGTCTGCGCCTTCGGCTCGGTCCACAATCCCGACCCGGCGGCGCGGTTGACCGGATCGGTGGTGGCGACGGTGGTGCTGGGCTCGCTCTGCGCGAGCTTCATGAACGCCGCCTCCAACGCGGTCAATCAAATCTACGACCTCGCGATCGACCGCCTGAACAAACCCGGCCGGCCGCTGGTCACCGGCGAGCTGACGCTCGGCGAGGCCTGGCGCTTCAGCTGGATCTTCTACCTGCTGGCCCTGGTCCCGACCTGGCTGGTGGTGCCCTACCCCTACGTGGCGCTGGGCGCCAAGCTGGCGGCGCCGGTCGCCGCGCACGAGACCTTCTTCATCTACCTGGCCGGCCTGCTCTTCACCTTCATCTATTCGGCGCCGGCGTTTGGCCGGACCAAGGTGCGCGGCATGGCCGCCAATCTCACCATCGCCATCCCGCGCGGGGTGCTGCTCAAGGTGGCGGGCTGGGCGATGGTCGCGCGGGTGCCCTACACCGAGCCCTGGTTCCTGGGCGCGGTCATCGGCCTCTTCCTGATCGGCGCTACCTCGACCAAGGACTATGCCGACATCGCGGGCGACCGGGCCGGCGGCTGCCGGACGCTGCCGATCCTCTACGGCGTCCGCAAGAGCGCCTGGATGATCAGCCCGTTCTTTGTCCTGCCCTGGCTGCTGCTGCCGCTGGGAGCCTTCCTGCGCGACCCGCAGAACCCCGCCCACGCCATCCTCACCGGCAATCCGACGCTGCTCGCCCTGCTCGGTGCGCTGCTGACCCTGTGGGGCGCCTACACCGTCTATCTGCTGGTGCGCGACCCCGCCTCGCTCACCGCCACCGAGAACCACCCCTCCTGGCGGCACATGTACCTGATGCTGATGGCCGCCCAGATCGGCCTCGCCCTCGCCTACATCTTCTGAGTCCCGGCCGGCCGTGGACGATCCCGAGGAATGAAAACGGCGCTGCGATGCGGCGACGGAGGCCTGCTCGAAGCGTCGATCGGATCGCCCCCCGCAACCCCTCGATCCCCTTCCCACCCCTCCGGGGGGGAAGGGGACGCCCCCTCCCCTGGCGCCCGGACCAATTTCGTTCTATATACAGAGGGAGAGCCCAGGCACGCTCTCGCCGGCGCCGCCGCCGCTCTCCGCTTGCGAGGAGCATCATCGATGGCCACCGATTCCGACGCCGACCCCGATTCCGCCGCCGGCTCAGAGCGGGGCGCCGCGCCGGGCGCCGATCCCGCCGCGCCTGCCGCCGAACCGGGCGCCGAGCCCGAGCCGGCGGACCACCCGGGCGGCGCGGCCGAGGTGCCGAGCCCGCGGCTGCTCGGCTTCTACGACCGGCTGCGCGGCCGGGTCCTGGACGTCGTCGAGCGGCGGGCCGGCAAGCTGCCCGAAGACGCGCTCAAGGCGCTGCTCCTGGTGCCGGACGTCTTCATCCTGCTGGTGCGGCTGACCCTCGACAAGGAGGTGCCGGGCAAGACGCGAGCCATGCTCGGCGGCGCCCTCGCCTACGCCGTCCTCTCGTTCGACCTGCTGCCGCGGGCGCTGCTCGGGCCGGTCGGCTACCTCGACGATCTGGTCATCGCCGCCGCCGTGCTGTCGCAAGTCTGGAGCGGCGACCTCGAGCCCTACGCCCGCAAGCACTGGAGCGGCCCCCAGGACCTGCGCGACGTAATGCACGACGTCAACCGGGCGGCGCACTCCCTGCTCGGCGCCAACCTCTACCAGCGCCTCAAGCGCCTGCTCGCCCGCCGCGACGTCCACCTTCCCGAAAAGCCCGACGAGTAGCCGCCCATTCAGGGCGGCAACACGAGTTCGACTCCCACTAGACTAGCTAGCTGCTGGCCGCCGGCCGAGTGGGGGAAGGTGGTTCCTCTCTGAGGTTGCCGCCGCTGCCAAGGCTTGCTGGGCGCGCTCATCACCTTCGGTGGGTGATGCCGAAGATCCAATGGACCGGCTTGCCGCCTGTGCTGCGGGACCATCTGTTCGAGCGGCTTCGGGAGCGCAGGATGACTGCCGAAGTCCTCTACCTAGCTTAGCTTAGCTAGCCTCAGCCGCCGAGCCATGGTAGGAGCTGGCGGGCGGCTGCGAGATCGGGGACCACCCAATCGGCGCCGGCGGAGCGCAGCGCCTGGGCCGGGGTTCTGCCGGTCGCAACGGCAAGGACCGGGATGCCGTGGTCGTGGCCGCAGGAGATGTCGTGCACGCTGTCACCGACGATCAGCGCTTCGTCGGGGCGGAAGCGCCTCTCGAGGCGGTCGGCGGCGCGCGCCAGCGCCACGGGGGGGAGCTCCGAGCGCCGGATGCCGTCGCAGCCGAAGGCGCCGAAGGCGAAAAACCGGTTGAGATCGAAGCGCGAGAGCTTGGTGCGGGCCCCCGGTTCCCAGTTGCCGGTCAGCAGAGCCAGGGCGAGGTCGGCGCGCGACGCCAGGCCTTCCAGCAGCGCCGCGGCCCCCGGCAGCAGGCGCATCCCGCGCCGGTCGAGAGTCCCTTCGAGGCCCGCGAGATAGAGCTCGCGCATCCGCGGCAGACGGGCCTTGACCTCGGCCGCCGAGAAGCCGGCCGCGGTCATCAGCTCGAGCACCGCCTGCGGATCGGTGCAGCCGGAGAATTCGTAGCCGTCGAGGTCGCCGGTCGTGCCGAAGACCTCGGTCAACGCCGCCGCGAAGGGCGGCCGCGTCTGCCGCCCGCATTCGAGCAGCGTGCCGTCGATGTCGAAGAGCACGAGGCGCTCGAGCCGCGACCCGTCTTCGTGCGCCGGTGTCAGACTCATATGGGGGCGCCTCGGAGGGGCCGAGCCCAGCTTGCTAGCGCCAGCGCGGCGGCTGTTTGGTGGCGAGGAAGGTCGCGATGCCCTGCTTGCAGTCGTCGGTCGCGCGCGCCTGCGCATTGACCTCGGCGGCCAGGGTCATCGCCTCCTCGAGCGGACGGCCCAGGACGTCGAGCAGCAGCCGCTTGGTGCGGGCGATCGATTCGGAGCTTCCCGTCTCGAGCGCCCCAACGGCGAGCCGCTCGCCCTCTTCGACCAGCGCGCCCTGCCAGCTCACTTTCTGATTGATGAGCCCGATCTCCAGCGCCCGGCGAGTGTCGACGAAGCGCGGGTAGAGCAGCAGCTCGCGGATGTCGGCCCCGCGCAGGCGCAGCGGCAGGAAGGTCGCGACCAGCGCCGCCACGAAGCCGATCCGCACCTCGCTGTAGAGAAACCTGGCGCCGTCGGCGGCGATCACGAAATCGTGGGCGGTGGCGAGGCCGCAGCCGCCGGCCACGCAGGCGCCGTGCACCAGGGCGATGGTCAGCGCCTCCTGGCGCAGCACCGCCGCGAAGAGGTCGCGCAAGCGCAGCGAGTCGCGGCGGTTCTCCTCCTCGCCCGCGTCGCGCAGCGCCCGCAAGTGCTCGAGGTCGGCCCCGGCGGAGAAATTCTTGCCCTTGGCGCGGAGCAGCACCGCGCGGATCCCCTGCCCGCGCAGCGGGCTGCCGTAGACCGCGGTGAGCTCTTCGATCATGGCGGGAGAGAGGGCGTTGGCCCGCCCGGGGTCGTCGAGGGCGACCCACAGCAGGTCGCTGTCGCGCCGCACATCGAGCCGGGTGAACGAGACTCCCGGCGGCGCCCAGGACGGCAGCACTTTGGCGCCGGGACGGCCCTCGCCGCCGCTGTCGGCCGGCTTGCGCTCGGGGGCCGGGGGATCGATCGCTTCGCCGCTCACCGCAATGCCCCGGCCGCCGCGGTCGCGACCGCCGCGGGCAGCGGGCCGCGCAGCAGTGCCTCGGGGACCTCGACTTCCATCATCAGCAGTCCCTGGGCGTGCGTCTTGCCCTGCGCGTCGGTCTTCAGGCTCTCGGTGCCGCCGCCCCCCAGCGAGTCGTGCAGGATGAAGTTGAGGGCGCGCAGGTTGGGGACCTCGAAGCGCTCGACCGGCCCGCGGCAGAGCGCGCCGAAGTGCTCCTTGACCCGCTCGGCGGTCGCCTGCCGCAGCAGCAGCTCATAGATCTCCGGACTGTCGGCGATCAGGCCGACGTTGCTCGCGTCCCCCTTGTCGCCCGAGCGCGCGCGCGCCACCATGTGGAGCCGTACTCTCATCGCGCCCCCGGGCGCCGCAGAGCAGCGCCGGCCAGCGCTGCGGCGCCGCCGAGCGCCAGGACCGCGGCCACCGCCTGCGCGGTGCGTGGCGCGGTGGCCGCCGGGTGGTAGAGAGCCGGCAAGACGGCGCGGAAGCCGAGGTCGAGGATCTCGTGGTGGGCCTGCTCGAGCGCGGCGAACCAGGCCAGCCCGGCCGCCAGCAGCAGCGCCAGCGCCCCGGCCAGGATTGGCTTTCGCCACCCCGCTCCCATGCCGTGGCGCAGCGCCGCGGTATAGGCGGCGGCCAATGCCAGCCCCCAGCCGGCGAAGATAAGGCGGTTGGCCAGGGCGCTGTAGAGGAAGCCGAGCAGCAGCAGCGGCACGATGCCGCCCAGCAGCCATCCATACCAGCGCCGCAGAAACGAACGCGCCTCGCGGTCGCCTGGTGAGGTCATCGCGATCGTCGCGCCTGTCGCGCCCGTGGAACCGGTCGAGCCGGTCGAGCCGGTCGAGCTCATCTCCACCTCAGGCCTCCTCCACCGTGACCTCGATCCGGCTCTCGACCTCCTCGCGGGCGAGCAGCGCCGGCCAGTAGGCCATGACCTCCTGCGGTTTCGGCCGCCCGCCGGCGAATCCGGTGACTCCCGGCGGGCCGGCGGTGATCAGCGGCGCGAGCTCCTGGCCAAATCTCTCGACCTTCTCCGGGTCGGCATCGCGCACCCCCATGCGCAAAACCACCTCGGGCGGCTCGACTGGAGGCGGGAAGATGCCGGGCAGGCAGGCGCCGCTTCCCACCAGCTCGACCATCCGCTGCTCGGGAGGGAAGGTGACCCCGGCCCGCTCGAGGCGGCGCCAGACGATATCAGCCGCGAGCTCGGCCTTCTCCACCGCGTGCGGCCCGCACAGGGTGATCTGCCCCGAAGTCTTGTAGCCGGCCAGGTACGAGGCCGAGATCTTGAGGAAGGGGGTCTTCGGCGTCCCCATGATGCCGGACACCGCCACCCGGTCCGGCCCATCCTGGCTCAGGTGGATGGAAGTGAAGTCGGCGACGCAGTCGGGGGTGATGTACTCGGAGGGCCGGTTCATCTCGTAGAGCAGCTGCTCGGCGACCGTGCCTTCGGTGACCATGCCGCCGGTCCCCTCGTGCTTGGTGACCACGAACGAGCCGTCGGGCTGCGGCTCGACGATCGGATAGCCGACGTTCCAGAGATCGGGCACCTCCCAGAAGCGGCTGTAGTTGCCGCCGGTGCACTGCGCGCCGCACTCCAGGATGTGGCCGGCGATGGTGCCCGCGGCGAGCCGGTCCCAGTCCTGCTCGCCCCAGCCGAACTCATGAATCATCGGGGCGAGCGCGAGCGCCGTGTCGGTGATGCGCCCGCAGAGCACGATGAGCGCGCCCTGGCGCAGCGCCTCGACCACCGGCCGGGCTCCCAGGTAGGCGTTGGCGCTCATCAGGCGGTTGATGTGGGGCGCCAGCGGCTCGCCGGTGTCCATGTTGCGCAGCGGATGGCCGGCGGCGATCAGCTCCGGCAGGCGCGCCAGCACGTCGTCGCCCTCCACCACCCCCACCCGGATCCCCGACAGTCCAAGCTCGCGCGCCACCTCGAAGATCCTGGCGCGGCAGGCCCGCGGATTGAGCCCGCCCGCGTTGGTGAGGATGCGCACCTGGCGCTGCTGCGCCTCGGCCAGCACTCGGCGCACGAAGCCGATGAAATCGGTCGCGTAGCCGAGCTCGGGGTTCTTGAGCTTCTGCCGCATCATGATCGACAGCGTCACTTCGGCGAGGTAATCCATGCCGATGTAGTCGATCGGCCCGCCGCGCAGCAGCTCGACCGGAGCGTCCAGGTTGTCCCCCCAGAACCCCTGTCCATTGCCGATGCGCACGGTCGCCATGAGAGCGCCCCAAGGTTAGCACGCCCCCCGCCGCGGGCACCGGCGCCAGCCGCCCGCCGGCACCAGGCCGGTTTGCGCCCAAATCCTATCCATAGTAGGATTGAATGATGAGCTACGAGAAAGTCTCCATCACACTGGAGGAGGAGCTCCTGGCGCAAGCCCGCGAGGCGGTGGGCGCCCGCCGGCTCTCGAGCTACATCAACCGGGCGTTACGCCGCCAGTTGCAACAGGATCGTCTCGCCGGGTTGCTCGCCGAGCTCGAGCAGGAGATGGGGCCGCTTGAACCTGGGGTGGTCGAGGAGGTTCGTCAAGCATGGCCGGCGACCGGAAAGCGCGCCAGCAGGCGCCGCAGCGCCTGATCCTCGATTCAGGAGCGGTCATTGCTCTCGCGCGGGGGGATCAGCGCGCGCGGGCTTTCCTGGCCAGGGCGCTGGAGCTGGGTGCACCGGTCGCGATTCCGGTGGTCGTCTTGGCTGAGACGGTCCGCGGCGGACCGCGCGACGCCCCCGTCAATCGTGTGTTGCGGGCAGTTGGCTCGGTGCCCGAAGCGCGAGAGGTCCATGGCCGGATCGCCGGTGAGCTGCTCGGAGCGGCCCGCTCCGCCGAGACGGTGGACGCCCTGGTCGTGGCGCACGCCGTGGCCGCAGGCGGAGCTCATATTCTCACCGGGGACCGCGAGGATCTCGTTCGCCTCGCTGCACTGCACACCGAGGTGTGGGTGCACCCCCTCTGACCGGGGCGCACGAGGGCCGCCTGGCGCGGGGGCGCAACGCACGCGCGCGAGATCGAGCTGACTACTGGCTCGTTGTGGTCTTATTGCCGGCGCATGAGGCCGATCGTTCAGATCGCCGGCATCGCCAATCGCTCCGAGGTCGAGCTGTTGATCGCAGCCGGCGTCGACTGGCTGGGATTCCCGCTGCGCCTCGACCTCCACCGTGAGGACCTGTGCGCGGCCGAGGCGGCGCGCATCATCCGCTCCCTGCGGCCGCCGCACGAGGCGGTGCTCATCACCTATCTCCGGCAGGCCGCCGAGATCGTCGCCTTCTGCCGCGAGCTCGGCGTCCGCCGGGTCCAGCTCCATGGGCCGATCGCCCGCGGCGAGCTTGCCGCCGTCAAGACCCTGGCCCCCGGCCTCTTCGTGATCAAGAGCCTGGTCATCCAGGCGAAGAACCAGGGCGACCTCGAGGCTGAGCTGCGTGGCGCGAGCCCCTATGTCGACGCCTTCCTGACCGATACCTACGATCCGGCGACCGGAGCCTCGGGCGCCACCGGGAAGACCCACGACTGGGCGGTGAGCCGCAAGCTCGTCGAGATCTCCCCGCTGCCGGTGATCCTGGCCGGCGGTCTCACCCCGGCCAACGTGGCACAGGCCATCCGCGAGGTGCGGCCGGCCGGCGTCGACGCCCACACCGGTGTCGAGGGCAAGGACGGCGCCAAGGACCCGCAACTCGTCCACTCATTCGTCGCCCGCGCCCGGCGGGCCTTCGCCGCCCTGCTGTCTACCGAAGGTAGGTAGTCTCAGGTCCAAACCGGCGGTGCCGATCCCGAGGGATGAAACGGCGCTGCGATATGGGCGGTGGAGGCCTACTCGAAGCCTCAATCGGATCGCTTCCGCAACCCCTCGATCCCCTTCCCACCCCTCCGGGGGGGAAGGGGACACCCCCTCCCCTGGCGCACTGACCAATTTCGTTCTCTAGGTCTGGAGGACGCCGGTGCGGAAGGGCAGGACATTGGGGTTCGAGGCGGCCAGGGCCAGCGAGCGGATGAGGACGTCGCGGGTGGCGGCCGGGTCGATCAGGGCGTCGACCCAGAGGCGGGCGGCGGCGTAGCGCGGATCGAGGGTCGCTTTGTAGCGCGCCTTGATCTCGGCCAGGCGCCGCGCCTTCTCCTCTTCGGTCACCCCTTCGCCGCGGTTCTTGAGCTGAATGCCGAGCAGGGTCTGGCTGGCCTGATCGCCGCCCATGACCGCGATCGCCGCCGACGGCCAGGCGTAGAGGAAGCGCGCGCCGTAGGCCTTGCCGCACATGGCGTAGTTGCCGGCGCCGTAGGAGTTGCCGACGAACAGGGTGATCTTGGGCACCGTCGAGTTGGCGACGGCGTTGACCATCTTGGCGCCGTCCTTGATGATGCCGCCCCGTTCGGCGCGGCTGCCGACCATGAAGCCGGTGACGTCCTGCACGAACAGCAGCGGGATCTGCTTCTGATTGCAGAGCTCGACGAAGCGGGCCCCCTTGTCGGCCGAATCCGAGTAGATGACGCCGCCGATCTGCAGCTCCCGCTCCTTGGGCGCGGTGCCGGTCAGCCGGGGGACGATCGAGCGCTGGTTGGCAACCACGCCGACCGCCATGCCGCCGATCCAGCCGGTGCCGCAGATCAAGGTCCGGCCGTGGGTCGCCTTGTACTCGTCGAGCTCGCTGCCGTCGAGCAGCCGGGCGAGCAGCTCGTAGGTGTCGTAGGGTCGTGAGCGGTCAACCGGCACGATGCCGTGGAGGTCGGTCGCCGGATAGAGGGGCGCAAGCGGCGCGCGGCGGGCGAAGGGGGCGGCCGGGCCGTGGGCGAGCTGGGCGAACTGGCTGCGGATCTTGGCCAGGCACGAGGCCTCGTCGGGATGGCGGTGGTCGACGACGCCCGAGATGTCGCACTGCACCATGGCGCCGCCCAGCTCCTCGTTGCCGATCTGCTCGCCGATCGCGGCCTTGACCAGGTGAGGACCGGCGAGGAAGATCGAGCCGGTCCCCTCGACGATGTGCGACTCGTCGCTCATGATCGGCAGATAGGCGCCCCCCGCGACGCACGAGCCCATCACCGCCGCCATCTGGAAGACTCCCTCGGCCGAGAGCCGGGCATTGTTGTAGAAAGCGCGTCCGAAGTGCTCGCGGTCGGGGAAGATCTCGTCCTGGAGCGGCAGGAAAACCCCTGCCGAATCGACCAGGTAGACGACCGGCAGCCGGTTCTCGAGCGCGATCTCCTGCGCCCGCAGCACCTTCTTGCAGGTCATGGGAAACCAGGCCCCGGCCTTGACCGTGGCGTCGTTGGCGACCACCACCGTATCGCGGCCGGAGATCGAGCCGATGCCCACTACCACCCCGGCGGCCGGCGCGCCGCCGTACTCCTGGTAGAGGCCGTCCGCCGCCCACACCCCGAGCTCCAGGAACTCGAGGCCCGGGTCGCAGAGCCCCGCCACCCGCTCGCGCGCCGTCATCTTGCCCTGGGCGCGTTGCCGCTCCTGCGCCTGCATCCCGCCGCCCAGGCGGATCGCTGCCTCCTCCTCGCGCAGCCGCTCGCACTCGCGCCGCCAGTGCTCCGCCCGGCGCTCGAAGGCCTCGTTCTTCTCCAGCTTGCTTTCCAGGATGGCCAAGGTCGCTCCGCTCGAAGCGCCGGCGGGTCTCGCTCGGCGGGGCGCCCGGCGGCCACCCGGCGGGCATTATAAGGTGGCCTCTCGACGCACTTTGTTACCATCGCGCCATGTTCGACGTCGGCGAGGAGCGGCCGCGCCCCAGGGAGCTCGGGCGGCGATGAGGATCCGGTTGCTGGCTTTCGCCAGCGCGGGCGACGCGCTGGGCGCCGGGGAGCTGGAGATCGAGCTGCCCCCGGGGAGCCGGGTCGCCGACCTGCAGGCCGATCTCGATCGCCGCAGCCCGCGCCTGGCGCCGATGTGGCCGCTGCTCGCGGTAGCCGTTGACGGACAGATCGCCGGCCCGCAGCACGAGCTCGCCGACGGCGTGGAGGTGGCCCTGCTGCCGCCGGTCTCCGGCGGCAGCCCGAGCGGGGCCGCCGATCTGCAGGCCCCGCCGGCAGCCGCGCCGGCCCCGCCGCTGCCGCCGGCGGTCGAGCTGGTCGAGGGACCGATCGACCTCCTCGCCGTCGCCGGCCGCGTCGCGGGCCGCGAGAGGGGGGCGATCGTCCTCTTCGTCGGCACGGTGCGCGCCGCCGCCCCGCGCGACGGCCGGCCCGTCGAGAAGCTCACCTACAGCGCCTACCGTCCGATGGCGCTGGCGGGCCTGCAGCGCATCGTCGCCGATCTCGAGCGCGCCACCCCCGGCCTGCGGGTTGCCATCGTTCACCGCCTCGGCGTGGTGCCCGCCGGCCAGGCGAGCGTCGTCATCGCCGTGGCCTCCCCTCACCGGGCCGCCGCCTACGAGGCCAACCGCCGCGCTCTCGAGCGGCTCAAGAGCGAGGTCCCGATCTGGAAGCGCGAGCACTACGAGGGGGGTGCCGCCGCCTGGCGTGAGGACGAGCCGCTGTCCGGGCGTCAGTAGCGCGGCACCGTGGGGTCGACCTCGGCGCTCCAGGCGTCGATGCCGCCGGCCAGGTTGCGGGCGCCGGCGTAGCCCATGCGCTGCATCAGCTCGACCGCACTGGTCGAGCGCGGCCCATGATGGCAATGGACGACGTAGCTCCCCTCCGGGTCGAGCTCGCCCAGGCGCTGGGGCAGCTCTTGCAGGGGGATGAGCTGCGCGCCCTCGATGCGGCAGATGGCGTGCTCCTGCGGCGAGCGCACGTCGAGCACGGTCACTTCTCGTCCCTCCTCGAGCCAGCGCTGGAGATCGGCGGGCGCGACGTTGAAGCCGTCGTCGCCGCCCTGGCTTGCGGGGGCGGCGTGCGCCGTCTGCGCCCCGCCGTCATGAGGCGCGGGCGGAGCGATGCCGCAGAACTGGTCGTAGTCGATCAGCTCGGTCTGCGTCGGGTGATCCGAGCAGATCGGGCAGGCCGGGTCCTTGCGCAGCTTGAGCTCGCGGAATCTCATCTTCAGGGCGTCGAACAGCAGCAGCCTGCCGATCAGCGGCTCGCCGGCGCCGACGATCAGCTTGATCACCTCGTTGGCCTGCAGCGCGCCGATGACGCCCGGCAGCACCCCGAGCACACCGCCCTCGGCGCACGAAGGCACCAGCCCGGGAGGAGGCGGCTCCGGAAACAGGCAGCGGTAGCAGGGGCCGCGCGCGCCCCAGAAGACCGAGACCTGGCCTTCGAAGCGGAAGATCGAGCCGTAGACGTTGGGCTTGCCGGCGAGCACGCAGGCATCGTTGACCAGGTAGCGAGTCTGGAAGTTGTCGGTGCCGTCGACCACGATGTCGTAGGGCGCCATGACCGACAGGGCGTTGCTCGAGTCGAGGCGGAGCTCGTGCGGCACCAGCCGGATGTAGGGGTTGATGCCGGCCAGCCGGGCGACCGCGCCGGCGAGCTTGGGCTTGCCGAGGTCGGCGTGGCTGAACAGCACCTGCCGGTGCAGGTTCGTCTCGTCCACCACGTCGAAGTCGACCAGGCCCAGCGTGCCCACCCCGGCTGCCGCGAGATAGAGCCCGAGCGGCGAGCCCAGGCCTCCGGCGCCGATCAGCAGCACCTTCGCCGCCTTGAGGCGCCGCTGCCCCTCGATGCCGACCTCGGGCATGATCAGGTGGCGGCTGTACTGGCGGATCTCGGCCGGCGTGAGCTCTGGCAACTCGCCCGCGGGCTCGGCGCTCGCGGTGCTTTGCGGAGCCGCCTGCGCTGCCGCTGCAGGCACCGCCGGCGCTGCCCGCATCGGGGGCATCGGGGGCATCGGCGGACGTCCGCCAGCAATCGAAGGGATGATCGTAAGGGTGTCGCCGGCGGCCACCCGGGTCGAGCCGCGCTGCAGGTGGCGCACGTCGTCGTCGTTGAGGAAGACGTTGACGAAGCTGCGCAGGTGGCCGTCCTCGGTATAGAGGTGAGGCTGCAGGCCTGGATAGCGGCGCGTGAGGTCGCCCAGGGCTTCGGCGACGGTGGCGCCCTCGACCTGCACTTCTCCCAGCTCGGCGGTGAAGCGCCGCAGCGGCGTCGGAATCTGAATCGTCACGCCCATCAGTCAGCCTCCTTCTTCGGGCTCGTCGGCCCCCCCGCGAGCGGCTCCTCGTCGAAGCGCTCGCGGTCGTCGCGCAGGCGCCAGCTCCGGGCGGTATCGAGCCTTCCTTCCCGCACCGACACGATCAGGTAGGAGAGTCCCGGCCAGGCATGCTCGCGGTCGAACTCGCTCGGTTCGGCGGGATGGTCGGGGTGCGAGTGATAGTAGCCCACCACCTCGAGCCCCGCGGCGCGCGCCTCCTTGTGGGCGGCAAGCACGGTCGCGGGGCTGATCACGAAGCGATTGTGGCGGCTGTCCTGGCGCTCGTTCACCGCCGGCACCACCCGCTCCACCTTCGTCTCCTCCTCCAAAGACGCCGCGGACGCGGCGTCGCCGGATGAAGACGCCGCGGATGCGGCGTCGCCAGATAAGAACGCCGCGGACGCGGCGTCGCCAGATAAGAACGCCGCGGACGCGGCGTCGCCACCAGATGAAAGCGCCGCGGAGTCGGCGCCGCCGCCGCCGGAGCCATGCCCGAGCAAGAAGCCGCAGCACTCCTCGGGATAGCTGTGCTCGGCGTGGCGGCGGATCGCCTCGAGATCGGCGGCTGCCAGCTCGAGCCTCATCCCGGCTCCTCCCAGAACTGCTCGGACAGGTATTTGTCGGCGCCGTCGCAGAGCACGGTCACCACGACCCCGGCCCCGTCGAGCTCGGCCGCCACCGCGAGCGCCGCCGCCACGTTGGCCCCGGCCGAGATCCCGACGCGCAGACCCGCGTCGCGGGCCAGCCGGAGGACCATGGCATAGGCGCTCTCGGTCGAGATCTCCCGGGCCGCATCGGCGAGCGCTGGGTCGTAGATCGGCGGCACGATGGCCGAGGCCATGTGTTTCATCCCCTCCAGGCCATGAAACGCCGAGTCCGGCTCGACCGAGATCAGCCGCACCGCCGGACCCACCTCGCGCAGGTAGCGGCCCACGCCCATGAACGTGCCGCTGGTTCCGAGGCCGGTGACGAAATGAGTGAGCGCGCCCCCGGTCTGCGCCCAGATCTCCGGTCCGGTCGTCCGGTAGTGGGCGCGCCAGTTCTCGGGGTTGCCGTACTGGTCGAGATAGGCGTAGCGCACGGGTTCCTCGGCGGCGAGCCGCCGCGCTTCGAGGATCGCCCCGTCGCTGCCCGCCAGGGGGTCGGTCAGCGTCACCTCGGCGCCATAAGCGCGCAGGATCTTGCGCCGCTCGGGGCTCACGTTCCCCGGCATGCACAGGGTGACCGGAATGTGGCGGGCGGCGCCGATCATGGCATAGGCGATGCCGGTGTTGCCGGAGGTCGCGTCGAGGATGCGCCGGCCGCCGGCGAAGAGTCCGCGCCGCTCGGCGTCCAGGACCATGGCGAGCGCCGGCCGGTCTTTGACCGAGCCCCCGGGATTGGCGTGCTCGGCCTTGGCATACAGCCTCACCCGAGGCCGTCCGGTGAGCTGCGAGAGGTCGATGAGCGGCGTGTTGCCGATCAGCTCCAGCAGCTCGCGCGGCCCGGCGAGGCCCGGCCCTGAGACGGAGGCGAGCGCCGGCGAGCTGTCGGTCGGGGTCATGGCGGGGAGTCCGGACCCAGAACGTAGCAAAGGGTCCCTAGCCTGTAAAGATGAGCGAACCCATCACTTATTTCCGGCGCCCGGCGCGGCGCAATCGCGGATCGAAGCTTGGTCCATAACCCCAGATCGCACAGCAGGTTGCGCGCCGGGACCCGGGAGGACGACCGGGCGCCTCGTCCATGATAAGGTCGGGCTCCACCGGAGGCTCCTCAGCGATGACGCTTGTCCTGGGCACCCGCCTGGGCCCGTACCAGGTGTTGGATCCGATCGGCGCCGGCGGAATGGGCGAGGTCTACCGGGCCCGTGACACCAATCTCGGCCGCGACGTAGCGATCAAGGTACTGCCGGCGAGGTTGCTCGGGGACACCAAGGCGATCAGCCGGTTCCGCCGCGAGGCGACGGCCGTCGCCTCGCTTTCCCATCCCAACATCCTGGCAATCCACGACTTCGGCGAGAGCGCCGGGTTCCACTACGCGGTGACCGAGCTGCTCGAGGGCGGCACCCTGCGCGAGCGGCTGAAAGGCGGGCCGCTGCCCTTCCGCAAGGCCGTCGACTACGCGGCACAGATTGCCCGCGGCCTGGCCGCGGCGCATGAGCGCGGCATCGTCCACCGCGACCTCAAGCCCGAGAATCTCTTCATCACCAAGGATGGCCGGGTGAAGATCCTGGATTTCGGCATCGCCAGGCATACGTCGATCACCGATTCCGCCACGCTGGGAGCCGGGCCCGCCGCGAGCGGCACCACGCCGGGTTCCATCCTGGGGACGCTCGGCTATATGTCCCCCGAGCAGGTTCGGGGCCTGCCGGCCGATCACCGCTCCGACCTCTTTGCCCTCGGCGTCGTGCTCTACGAGATGCTGGCCGGGCGCCGCGCCTTCCTCGGCGTGTCGACGGCCGACACGCTGTCGGCCATCCTGCACGAGGAGCCGCCCGACCTCGGCGAGATGCATGGCCACCTCCCTCCGGCCCTGCTGCGCATCCTCCGCCATTGCCTCGAGAAGGACCCCGAAGCCCGCGTGCAGTCAGCCCACGACCTCACCTTCGAGCTCGAAGGGCTGTCAGGGGAGTGGGTGCCGCCCGGCGGGCGGCCGGAGAGCGGCCGGCCGCTGCTGCGGCGCCTGCTGCCGATCGGTCTTGCCGCCGCGCTGGCGCTTGGCGGCGCTGTCGCCGGCATGCTCGTGGGGCGCGCAGGGCGGGCACCCAACCGCGCGCCGAGCTTCCAGCGCCTCACCTTCCGCAGGGGCATCGTGGACGCGGCGCGCTTTGCTCCCGACGGCCAGACGATCGTCTACGGCGCGGCCTGGAACGGCCAGGCGTTCGAGGTCTTCACCACCCGCCCGGACAGCACCGAAGCACGGAGCTTGGGCCCCGTGGGAGCCAGCGTACTGGCCCTCTCCTCGACCGGCGAGCTGGCTCTCTCCCAGAGCCGCCGCCCGGCCGGTGACGTCTACTGGAACGTCGGCGCCGGAACGTTGGCGCGCGCGCCCCTGGCCGGCGGCGCGCCGCACGAGGTCCTCGAGTCTGTGCTCTTTGCCGACTTCTCGCCCGACGGCAAGGAGCTGGCGGTCGTCCGCCAGAGAGGCCGGCGGGTGCGGCTGGAGTACCCGCTGAGCCGGGTGCTCTACGAGACCGAGGGCTGGATCGGGGACCCGCGGATCTCGCCGCGCGGCGACCAGGTGGCGTTCCTGGACTACCCGGCCCTGGGCTGGCCCGGGGGCGCCGTCGCGCTGGTGGACCGGGAAGGGCACAAGACGACGCTGGCGGCGGGCTTCATCCGGCAGAACGGCCTCGCCTGGTCGCCGCGCGGCGACGAAGTCTGGTTCACCGCCACCAGGCGCGGCTCCGCGCGCTCTCTCTACGCGGTCACCCCCGAGGGGCGCGAGCGTCTGCTGCTGCGGGTGCCGGGGGCGCTCACGATCCACGACACCTCGCGCGACGGGCGAGCGCTGCTGTCGAGCGAAGACTTCCGCCGCGAGCTGCGGGCGAAGCCGGCTGGCGAGGCCACGGAGCGAGACCTCTCGTGGCTGGACTACACACTGCGCTGCGGCATGTCTGCCGATGGCTCGTTGATCGCCTTCTCGGAGTTCGGCGAAGCCGGTGGCGCCACCTGGGAGACGTATGTGAGAAAGGCCGACGGCTCGCCGCCGGTGCGTCTGGCAGAAGCGAACTGCTTCGACCTCTCGCCCGACGGCAAGTGGGTGATTGGTTTTACGAGCTACCTCGCCCCCAAGACGCAAGCGGTTCTCTATCCGACAGGCACGGGGCAGCCTCGTCTCCTGCCCACCGAGCCGTTCGACGTGCAGCAGGCCGGCTTCTACCACGATGGCAAGCGGATCCTGATCGCCGCCAGCCCTCCCGGCAAGCCCTTGCGCACCTACTCCCAAGATCTGGAGGGCGGAAGAGCGCGTGCCCTCAGTCCCGACGGCACCTCCGCCACCGCGCCCGATCTCATCACGATCACCGCCGACGATCGATACTTCGTGGCGCGTGATCCCGAAGGGCGCGGGCGGCTCTGGCCGATCGAAGGCGGCGCGCCACGCTCCCTCCCGGGCTTCGAACCGAACGAAGACGCCGCCATCCTCTTTCCCGCGGACGGACGCTCGCTGCTGGTCTATCGCTTCCGCGAGATGCCGATGCCCGTCGTTCGCATCGATCTCGCGACCGGCCGCCGCGAGCTGTGGCGCCGGCTGGCGCCGCCAGACCCCGCCGGCGTCGTCGCGATCGACGGGCTCAACGTGTCGCCCGACTTGAGAGCCTATGTTTACCACTACATCCGTCGCCAGTCCGACCTCTACCTCGTGGAGGGGCTGAAGTAGACCCGGCCAATCTTGCGCGCCTTGCTAGAGCGGGGCTAATGCTGATCATTCGCGACACGCTCGAGCAGCAACGCCGTCCAGTCGTCCTCGAGCACCGGGCGGGTGGCCTGGCGCACGCGCTCGAGCAGCCCGTCGATCCACAGCAGCGGCGAGGGGGCCGGCGCCGCCGCGACCAGGCGCGCCAGGGCAGGGTAGCCGAGCGGCTCGCCGACCGCGGTGAGGGCTTCGGCCAGACCGTCGGTCAGCAGCAGGACCCGGTCGGCCGGCCCGAGCGCCACCTCGACCGAGAGGTAGTCGACCTCCGGGCGCACCCCGAGCGGCAGGCGGGGACCAGGCACCACGAGCGCCACCGGCGCACCGCCCGCCGGCAAGAGATAGGGGTCGGGCAGGCCGGCGTTGGCGAGCTCGAGCCGGCCGCTCGCCGGCTCGTAGCGGGCGAAGGCCAGGGCCACGAACTCGCGCGGCGACAGCTCGCCGGCCAGGCGCCGGTTGAGCTCGCGCAGCGTCTCGGCGGCCGGGCGCTCGGCGGCGAGCAGCGGCAGCATCGCCTTGACCGAGGCCATGATCAGGGCCGCCGCCATCCCCTTGCCGGCCACGTCCGCCACCGCCAGGCCGAGGGCGCCGTCGGCCAGCCGGAAGGCGTCGTAGAAGTCGCCTGCCACGACCCGCGCCGCCAGGTTGCGTGCCGCCATGCGGTAGCCGGGTGCGGCCAGCTCGGGCGGCGGCAGCAGGCGGCTTTGCAGCGCCCGGGCCAGCTGCAGCTCCTTTTCCGCGAACTCGGTTTCTTTGAGCCGCGCGACGCTCTCCTCGAGCCGCAGGCGCAGGCGGTCGACGGTCACGAAGATAAAGCCAATGAAGACCGCCGCCGCGCCGGTGAGGCCGAGGTAGAACGGCAGGCTGCCACCGAAATGGATGTGAAAGAGAAGCTTCGCGGCGACCTGCACGGCGAGGAAGGCGACGATGCCGCTGAACGCGAAGACCGTCGTGTAGGCGGCTTTCTGGGCAGCGCCCGCGAGGCGGGAAAGGAAGCCGTGCAGCAGCCATGACAGGGAGCGCGCGGCGGCGAAGATGCAGACCCCGCAGATGCTGGAGATCGCGACGGTGATGGCGCGGTCCTGGCTGCTGCGCTCCGAGATGCCGAGCAGCAGGCCAATCGCCGTCCCGCTGCCGAACGAGATCAGCGCGTGGCGGAGCAACCTGCCGCCGGAGCCATGCCGGTCAACTGTCGTGCCCTCCATCACATCCCTGCCAGAGGTTACTACGGATGATTCGAGGTCGAGTTTGCGCCCTGCCGCGCCCTGTCGCCGTGCCGCGTCTAACGCCCGAACGCCGGCACCGGCACCACGAGCGAGGCGACGACGGAGAGCGCGGTCGCCACCAGGCAGACGACGGCGGCGACCAGGTGATCGCCGCGCTCCGGGCGCAGCGGGTCGAGAAGCAGCCCCACCAGATAGCCGCCGGCAAAGCCGCCAATGTGCGCGGCATTGTCGATGCGCACGCCGCCGATCGGCAGAAAGCCGAGCACGATCATGAACAGCGCGTAGCTCCAGGCCCAGTTGCCGACCGTGCGGCTGCCGGCGCGGCGCCCGTAATAGACCAGCGCGCCCAGGAACCCGAGCAGCGGCGCCGAGGCCCCGACGGTCAGCGCGCCGCCGAGACCGATCAGACCGAGGGCGCTGCTCAACAGGAAGCCGGCCACCGAAGAGGCCGTGTAAATGATCACCATCCGTCCGGCGCCGTAGAGCTCGGCGACCTCCGGGGCGAGTATTCGCACCCAGTAGAGATTGAGCCCGATGTGCAAGAGCGAGCCGTGCAGCCAGCCGGCCGAGAGCAGGGTCCACCAGCGGTGGAGGAGGAAGACCGGGATCGCGCCGCTCGCTCCGAAGCGCAGCAGACTCTCGGGGCTGGGGGACAAGAGGTTGAACAGCCCGCTGCCGCCGATGTGCTGCGGATCGACGGTCAGCATCAGGATGTAGAACAGGATGCAGCCGCCGATCACCGCCTGCACGAACCCCATGTCCCGCCCCAGCCTGCCGAACGCCGCCGTGAACCCCCACATCCCGGGGTTGCGCCGGCCACAATTGAGGCAGCGCTCGTCGGCGACCCCCACCAGCTTGCCGCACGAAGGACAGAGCACCGAACCGCTGCGCTGGCGTCCCAACATGCCCTTACTCTACCAGCGGGACCCCTCCGCCCTGGCACCTTGGTGGCGGGGGGCGTCAGGCAGGTCGCCTCCCGACCGAGGTCCGCTCGCTGGGAGGGTGGATGAGGCGAGACGCTCTTGGGGGATGGTGATAGGGCTCGCGGACCTCGGTCGGGAGGCGACCTGCCTGGCGCTGTCTCGCCGGGGGGGCCAGGACTCCTCCCACCGGCGAAAATGCTGTGAAGATGACGAGTTGGTGCGAGAAGTGGAGGCTCAGAGTGGGCTACGGGATCACTCTGGCGGTAAGGGGTCGTCCGGGTCGGGCACCGCGGCGAGCCCGCCCGAGCTCCAGGCGCGGGCGAGGATCTCGGTGGCCAGGGCGGCGTCGGCCGGGTGCACCTCGAGGCGGTTGTGGGCGAGCGCCGCGGTCGAGAGCAGGCTGATCGCCGGCAGCCTCTCTTCGAATACGCACGAGGCGATCCCCTCTGACTCGAGGAGGGTCCTCGCCAGGTGGGCCTCCCAGGGGGTGTGGAAGCGGGCCACCGTGGCGAGCGCCCGACGGAGATCAGCGCGAGCGGCGCCGTCGCCCGCCTGCTCGGCCGCGCCGCGAGGGCCGTCCTCGGCGCTCCGATCACCGGGCGCGCCGTCCGCCGCCGCCCCCGCGCTCGGCACGCCCGCAACGCCCAGAGCGCGGCCGCCGCCCCCGCGCAGCTCTTCGAGCTTCCAGCTCGCGCCGCAGCCGGCGCAGCGCAAGCGCCGCCGCGCCAGCGGCAGCAGGCCGAAGACCAGGCGCGGGCTCGCCTCGGCCTGGAGGTCGCCGCCGGCACAGGCCGGGCAGCGCAGGCTCGGCTCCGCCCCCTCGCTGCCGGGCACGGTCACCAGGTAGATCTCGGGCAGCGGGGCGCGGCGGCGCAGCACCTCGGCCGCCGCGACATGGTCGCGCTCGCGGACCTGGACCTGGATGCCGCCGATCGCGTTCGACAACGCAACCAGGCGGATGAGGTGCTCGTTGGCGATGATGGAATGGATCCCCTCCGCTAGCAGGCGCGCCTGGGCGATCTGCGCCTCCCAGGGGAAGGTGAAGGTCTCGACCGTGACCAGCCGCTGCAGCTCGTAGGGTGAATCGGACATCGCCTCAGCTCTCGGCCGGCACTAGAGCGCCCCGCCCTCGCGCAGCAGCGCCAGCAGCCCCCAGAAGAGCGCAGCGAAGGCCAGCAGAGTCGCCAGCGCCCCGGCGATGCCCGCCACGCGCCCGCGGTGGTGGCTCAAGATGAGGTAGGCGCCGGCCGCGGCGAGCAAGGCGAACAGGACGAACAGGATCGTGGGCAGCAGCATTCCGGCTCACCTGGCTCCGCCGCTCGATCTTACTCCGGCACGCGCGCCGAGAAGCATCGCTTATTTTTCCGCTCCGCCGCTCTCGTCGAGGCTCTGCACGATCTGGGTGACCTCGACCTCGGCGCGGCGGATCTTGGCGCGGCACAGCTCCAGCAGCTGGGCGGCGCGGCGCAGCTCCTCGGCCAGCTGGTCGATGTCGATCTCCTCGCCTTCGATCCGCCCCAGGATGCCCTCGAGCTCGTCCATCGCCTGGCGGAACGTCGGGGCGCTCTCCTGCTCCTTGCCTACGGTCATGAATCCTCCGTGCGTCTCTCGACCCGGCTCGTCAGGCTTCCCGCCGCGAGGCGGGTGCTGATCAGGCCGCCGGTCGTGACCTGGTCTACCCGGCGCAGCAGCCGCCCGGCCGGATCGCGGGTGATGCTGAAGCCGCGTTCGAGGATGCGTTGCGGATCGAGCTGGGCGGCCAGCCGCGTCCTGCCCTCGATCTGCGCCGCCGCCTGGCGCAGGTGAGCCCGCGCCGTACCGCCTACGCGCTCGCCCAGCCGGCGGCGCCGCTGCTCGGCCCGCTCCAGCCCGCGCGGCGCCGCCGCCAGCAGCTGTTTACGGAGCTCGCCGCCGGCCCGCGCCGCCCGCCGCAGGGCGCCGCGTCCGAGCCGCGCCAGGGCGCGCGCGTTCTCGGCGATGCGCGCCGCGGCGGCGCCAAGGCGCATTCGCGCCAGGCCCACCGCACCTTCGGCCCGTCCCAGCTCCTCGCGGGCGCTCGCCAAGAGAGCTGGCGCTTCACGCCGCAGCCGCGCGCCCAGCTCCGCCACCGCGGCCTCGAGACGGCCGACCCGATCGACCAGGAACTCCGCCACCTTGGTCGGCGTCTTGAACGACAGGTGCGCCACCTGGTCGGCGATGGCGCGGTCGGTCTCGTGTCCGAGGCCGGTCAAGACGGGGAACGGCGCGCGCGCGATCGCCTCGGCGATCGCCCGGCTGTCGAAGACCGCGAGGTCGGTGCGCGAGCCGCCGCCGCGGATCAGCACCGCGCAGTCGATGCGGGTGCGGGCGCGGGCCAGCGCGGCGAGTGCCGAAACCACCTCCCGCTCGGCCTCCCGCCCCTGCACCGAAGCGTGGAGGAAGACGATGCGGAAGCCGTAGCCGCTCTCGCGCAGGCCGGAGAGGAAATCGTGGTAGGCGGCGCTGCCGGCCGAGGTGATGAGCGCGATCGACAGCGGCAGCTCGGCCAGGGCGAGCTCGCGATTGCGCTCCAGCAGGCCGGCGGCGGCGAGCGCCGCCAGGGTCTCGCGCCGCCGGTGCTCGAGCAGGCCAAGGGTGAAGAGCGGGTCCACCTCGCGCACCGCGAGCTGCAGCTTGCCGGTCGGGGGATAGAAGTCGAGGTTGCCCCGGCAGCGCAGCTGCACGCCCTCGGCGAGCCGCTGATCGGTTTGCGCCAGCAGTTTCTGGACGCGGCGCAGGTCGCGCTCCCAGATCACCGCATCGAGCTTGCCGACGATCTCGTCGCGCTCGCCCTTTTCGACCAGCTCGAAGTAGAGGTGCCCGCGCTGGCTCGGCCGCACGCGCTGCGCCTCTCCCACCACCCAGACCGAGGTGAAGGCCTCGCCCAGGACCTCGCGGATCTCGGCGCAGAGCTGCGAGACGCTATAGGTAGGCTCGAAGAGCGGGAGATTCAAACCGCGTCCCCTGCCGGCCGGCTCAGTGGTACGACTTGAGCTCCTTGGCCGAATTGAGAGGGATGGCCTCCGCCCACTCCACGGCCTTCTTGTCGCCCGCGGTCAGCTTGTGCAGGAAATCGACCGCCTCGTCGCGCTCGCGGAACAGGCGCCAAATGAAGGTGTGTCCGGCCGGCGCGGTAAAGTAGGTGTAGTGCTTGGCGCCGTTCGAAAGGTCGAAGCCGAGGTTGGTCTCGCCGTTGACGCCGACGCAGGCGAGGGCGATGGCGCGGCAGGCCAGGGCCAGCGCCTTGATCGCGTCCTCGTAGTCCGCCAGCTCTTCTCGCGACAGCGGGGAATGGAAGAGCGCGATCCGCGCGCAGTCTTCCTCGGCGAGCAGGTTGTAAGGAATGTCGTTGCGGTCCATGGCGTCCTTGGTCTCGCTGGTGGTGACGAAGACGTCCTCGGTGCCGGTGACCTTGTAGGTGATCGCGTAGACGTCCTTCTCGAGCTGCGAGAAAGCTTCTGCAAGGATGCTCTCGTCCTCGATGGTGAAGTAATAGAGCCGATTCATCAATCGTCGCCCAGCCATGCAGCGGTCCTCCTCTGATGCGGTAATCCGGCGTCGGCCGGATCGCGCGGACGCCGTCCGCGGCGATCGGGCACCGGCCCTCCGGGCAGGCCCTTGGGGCCGGCTTGGGAGTCGCGGGTGGGTAGGGGTGAGCGGCAGGCCAGAAGTCCCACCCCAAACCGAACACTCTAGCAGAACGGACAGCACTGGCAGCCCGAGGAGCCGTCCCCCCGTCCCCCGCGTCCCCCGAGCCCCCGACCGGCCCGATGGCCGCCGTTCGCGCCGATGGATCTCGGGCTACTGGTAGTAGCCGCGGGCGGTGCGCGCCTTGAGGCCGGGTTTCTTCAGCCTGACCTCGATCTGGCGATAGCCGCCCTGGCCGGCGGGCAGGCCGGACTGGAAGGCCAGCAGGTAACGGCTGCGCAGCTCGTGCTCGATCTCGCCGTAGACGCCGGCGAGCTCCGCCGCACGGCTGACGTAGAAGACCTTGCCGCCCGTGGTTTCGGTCAGCCGGTTGAGCTTGCCGCGGATGCCCACGCTGGTCTTGCCGATGTTGAGGCCGATGACGTAGATCGCGACACCGCTGCGCTTGGAGTACTCCAGCGCCTCGTCGTAGGTCAGCTGGCTGGTGTTGTCGTCGCCGTCGGAGAGCAGCACCAGGGCGCGCTGGCCGTGGGTGCCGCGGTAGTAGTAGAGGCTGTGGACCACGGCGTCGTGGATCGAGGTCGAGCCGACCGCCTGGAGCTTCTCGAGCGACTGGGCCGCCGCCTTGGGGTCGTCGGTGAGCGGCATTCGCAGCACCGGCCGGTCGGAGAAGGTCAAGGTGAAGCAGTGGTCGCCGGTGCGCACCATGCGCTCGAGGAAGGCGCCGGCCGCGCGCTGGGCCTCGCCCAGCGAGGAAGCCATCGACCCCGAAGTGTCGATCAGGATGCCCAGAGTCAGCGGCAGGTTCTCCACCAGCTCGAAGCGCGACAGGTTCTGCGGCTGGCCGGCCTCCAGGACCTCGAAGTCCTCGGCCGCGAGGCCCTTGACCGGCTGGCCGTTGCGGTCGGTCACCGTGGTGTAGAGCTCGACCAGGTTGACCGCCAGCTCCTCGACGTATTGCGGCGAGCGCAGGAAGCGCACGTCCTCGGCGCGCGCGCCGTCGTCGAGCTGGGCCACCACCGAGAGGTAGACCGTGTCGCCCTCTCTGGGCACCGTGATCTCGGTCTCCCAGGGCGGCTTGCTGAGCTTGGCGACCACCTGGTCGTTGATCTTGAACTCCACCGCCTCGACGCGCCGCTCGGGCGGCACGGTGACATCGGCGCGCGCCCGCGTCTTGCCGCTCGGCTTGCTGCCCCGCGCCGGCTCCAGGATGGCGACTGCGAGGCCGCCGTGCGGCTGGTTGAGCACCAGCTCGTCGGCGGCGATCAGCTGGCCGTTGGGGTCGTAGCCCTCGGCGCGCACCACCTGCTCGAGCGGCAGGCGGGCCAGGCGCACCTCGACCGAGTAAGGACGGGCGCTGCGCGTGAGCTGCATCTTGCCGTCGACATAGAAGACCACCTTGGCGATCTGGTCGCCGGTCACCAGCGCCTCGGCGCGCCACAGCCCGAAGACCACGTCGTCCTCGGGCGGCACCAGCATCACCGTGTCGCGGGCGTGCAGCGCGAGCTGCTGGGCCGCCGCGAGATCGCGGGCGGTGGCGCCGGCGGCCATCTGCGGCAGCGGCGCCGCGATCGGGTGGGCGGGCACGAAGAAGCCGCGCGCCAGCCAGGCCACCGCGCCGCTGGCGTCGTCCTTGATCTTGAGTCGCAGCACGAAGGGGCGCTGCGGCCGCAGCGGCCGGTCGAGGACCAGCGTCACCGGCTGGCCGGCCGGCGGCGCCGGAATGCGATAGCGCACGCGGAAGGTCTCGAACAGCTTGCCCGACGCTTCGACCGCGCCCTCGACCGTCAGGCCGACCGCCGGCCCGCCCGGCTCGCCGCGCTGCGTCCGCTCGCTCGCGCCGCGCGGCGCGACGCTCTTGCCGGCCGCTGCTTCGGCCACCCCCGGCGCAGGCGCCGCCCCCTGCCCCGGCCGGTCCGTGGGTGCGCCCAGCTGACCCGGCGGCGGGCCGGCGGGCGCGCCCGGGGGAGTCGCCGGCGCCCCCGGCTTCGAGGGGCCTGCCGGCGCCGCCGGCGCAGGCGCCGCCTCCTTCTTGTCCGTCTTGGGCGGCTCTCCCTTCTCTCCTTTGCCCGGCTTGCCAGTGGGTCCTGATCTGGCGTCGCTCTCGTCGCTCTCGTTGCTCTCGTGGCGGTCGCCGGAGACCCGGCCGGTGGCGACGATCTCGGCCGCGACGCGGGTGAGGATGCGCTCGCCGGCGCGCTCCGGGAACTGCACCTCGAAGCGCCCGACCGTCAGTGCCGGCGGCTCGGCGGCGACCTGGGTCTCGGCGGCTGCGTGGACCCACTCGGCGAGATCGAGCGGCGGATCGAGGAAGCGCTCGCCGGGGCCTCCCCAGGGACGGCTGGCATACGACTTGACTCCGGAGAAGTCTTTCCTCGAGCTGCGGGCGCCGGTCAAGCCCTCGATGCCGGTGGCGCGGTCGACCAGACGGGCTTCCTTGCACAGCTGCAGGTCGAAGCGCCGCGCCGAGATGATCCCGCGCAGCTCTTCCCACTGCTCGAGCCAGTACTCCATCTCGGAGGTATAGAGGACCCGCTTGGAATCCTGTGGCTCCCAGGCCCGGAACGGCTGGTCGGCGACCGGCCGGTAGACCACGATGCTGCGCTCGAGCCGCTGGGGCGTGCCGTTCGCGGTCTCGGCGGTTTCGAGCAGGCCCTTGCCCTGGTAGGTCCAGACCTCGAGCGGCTTGAAGGTGGTCCCGCAGTCGAGGATCTTGCGCTGCGCCGGCGTCCCGTTGAGGAACAGCAGCTGCGCGCGAACGTCGGCCGGCGAGATGAACTCGCGCCGGGCGAGGCGCTGGCGCCGGGCGATGGCCTCGCGCAGGGTGGCGGCCGCGACGCCGGGCCCGGCGCCGTGCTCGAGGAAGTCGGCGATGAGGCGCTCGCGCCCCGCCGCGTCGGCGGCGAGCAGGGCGGCGCGCTGCTCTTGGGGGAGTAACAGGCCGGGGCCGTCCTGCATGAAAGCCCGCTGCGGCTCGGGCCACAGAGAGGGTTCGCCGCCGCCGCCCCCACCGGCGGCCGGAGAGGGGGCAGGAGCCGCCGGTGCCGCCGGCTCGCCGGCGTGTCCCTGGGGTGCGCCGAGAGGCAGCAGGGCGAGAACGCAGAGGAGGACTGGAATCAGTCCGAAGGAAGGCCAGGCATTTCTTCGCACGGGGGGGAATGTTGCACGGCAGGTGCCACGCTGCCAAGGGGGGGCCGCGCCCGCTGGACACGGACAGCTCGGGAGTCGGGGAGCTGCCGGTTGGCACGGCGCAAGGCGAGCGATTAGACTCCCGGAGCACCCTATGCCCAGACTGCAGCGCAATGTCCAGATCCGCTCATGGGAAGCCGGCGACTCGGTCGAGGGCTTCGCGCTGCTCACCAAGAAGGAGCTGCGCCAGGACCGCAACGGCAAGAGCTATCTCGACATGGAGCTCGCCGACTCGAGCGGTTCGATCGTCGCCAAGATCTGGGCGGACAGCCCGGCGCTCAACGGCCAGTTCGAGGCCCATCGTTTCATCGCCTTCCGCGGCTCGGTCAAGAGCTACCGCGACCAGCTCCAGCTGAGCATCGACAACTGCCGCGAGGCGAACGACGAGGACCGGCGCTTCGGCTTCGACGAGGCGCTGCTGATCCCGTCCACTGCCGAGGACATCGACGATCTCTGGTCGCGACTCTCGACCCTGCTCGAGGTCGAGGTGGAGCGGCCGGTGCTGCGCCGCCTCGCCGCCGAGACCCTGGCCGTCTGCGGCAAGGAGCTGCGCGAGCACCCGGCCGCCAAGTCCATTCACCACGCCTATCGCGGCGGCCTGCTCGAGCACGTGGTCTCGATGGCGGAGCTCGCGTTGCTGGTCAGCCGCCACTACCGCGATCTCGACCGCGATCTGCTGCTGCTCGGAGTGCTCTTCCACGACCTGGGCAAGCTGCGTGAGCTGGGCGCGATGCCGGCCAACGACTACACCCTGGAAGGGCGCCTGATCGGCCACGTGGTCCTCGGCCGCGACCTGCTGCGCGAGCGTTGCGCCGCGATCGAAGGCTTCCCCGCCGACCTCGAGCTGTTGCTCGGCCATCTCGTTCTCTCCCACCAGGGAAAGAAGGAGTTCAGCTCGCCGGTCGAGCCGATGACCCCCGAAGCGGTGGCCCTCCACTTCCTCGACGATCTCGACGCCAAGCTCAACCAGCTCCGCACCGCGCGCGCCGAATCGCCCGGCATGCTCTACCACCGCGGTCTCGCCCGCTTCGTCTACCTCGCTCCGACTCCCGCACCCGAGCGCGACGACCTTGCTGCCGGCGAGCCTCTGGAGCCGCCCGACTCGCCCCCGTCGCAGGCGCAGCTCGAGCTGCCCGAGTCGCCCCACTCGCCGACCGCGGCCTCTCCCGCCGCCGCGCCCGCCGTCCCCGCCGAGCCCACCGTCCCGGCCCCGCCCGTCGTCCCGGCGTCGCCTGTCCCCCCGGCCGAGCCCGCCGCGCCCGCTCAGCCCCTCGACGGCGACGGCGTCCCGATCGGACCCGCCCCTCACCACTTGATCCGGTAGAGCATCCAGTAGACAACCACCCCGGTCACCGACACATAGAGCCAGATCGGCAGCGTCCAGCGCGCGATCCGCAGATGCCTGTCGAACCGCCGCCGCAGCGCCCTGTAGAGCGTGATCGCCACCAGCACCGGCACCGCCGCCGCCAGGGCTGTGTGGCTCGCGAGCACCGCGAAGTAGATCCCCCGCGCCGCCCCGCTCCCCGGAAAGCGCACCGATCCCACGTGCGCGTGATAGATCAGGTACGAGGTCAGGAAGAGCGTCGAGCAGACCACCGCCGACACCATCACCGCACGGTGCGCCCGCCACCGCCGCCGCCGGATCAGCAGGAATCCGATGACCAGCAGCACCGCCGCCGTGGCATTGAGCGCCGCATTGACCGCCGGCAGCTGGTGGACCGCGAGCACGGCTACATTCTAGCCACCCTCGCCGCCGCCCCCGCACAAGGCCGCGAGCCGTGTGGCGGCCGAGCACGCGCTACACGTGCCGGCGTCTTATCTCGCTCGGGTCCCTACGCCTGCCCTCGAGCCCTCGCCAGCAGCTCGGAAGGTGCTAGGAACAACTCGCTCAGGCAGCCAGGTCGGCTCGCTTCCCGGCCGCGGTCGCGGGATCCACGGAGTTGGCCTCGTTGTGCCGCGCCACCTGCCTGTTGAGCACCCAGGAGCCGCCGAACAGGCCCTCGTAGCGCAACGCGTAGTCCTTGCCGCCGAAGACGCGCTTGCCCTCGAAGGTCAGCGGATCGCCGAATATCGTGTGGTTGGCGTCGATGATCGCGCCGGTGTCGTCGCGCGGGTCCTGGAAGAGGGTGGCGATCGCCGTCTGGTTCTGATTGAGGTGGAACGTGAGCTTGCCCGCTCCCAGGTCGCGGGTGCTGTTGGACTTGACGATCTGGCCCAGCTGTGTGCTCTGGACGTTGTCGACGCGATCGTAGGCGCCGAAGAACCAGATGCGGTCCTTGAGCAGGTAGCCGCCGAAATCCAGGCCGTAGTCTTTCTCGGTGAATCCGGCCACGGTGCCGGTGCTCGACGCCACCTGCTGGGCGGTCGTCTGCAGCGAGTTGTTGTCGTAGTAGCCAAAGGCGTCGCCGTGGTATTCGTTGCCGCCCGACTTGGTGATCACGTTGATGATGGCGCCGGTCGCGCGGCCGAACTCCGCTTCGTAGCCGCCGCTCTTGACGTCGATCGCCTGGATGAACTCGAAGTTGAGCTCCTTGCCTTGGAAGCCGAACTCGGCGCCGGTGGTGTTGACGCCGTCGATGTAGAACACGTTCTCGTTGCCGCTCGAGCCGTAGACGGTGATCGTCGACTGATCGGTGTTCTCCGGGTTGGCGTCGGAGCTCACCCCGGGGGTGATCTGGATCACCGACGAGTAGTTGCGGCCGGTGGGCAGCGTCTCGATCGCGCGGCTGTCGAGATTGGTCCCGAGGCTGCCGCGCTCTCGCGCTGTCATCAGTAAAAGAGGTGCTCGAGCCAGGAGTTGATCTCTTCGGCGTACCAGACGCCCTCTCGCTCTTCGAGCCGCACCAAGGCTCCGTGCAGGGGGGCGCTCCAGATGGCGAAGCCATGCCGCGCCCCACGGTCCAGCACCAGGAGATCGAGATCGAAGGTCGTGAAGGGGCCGAACTTCTCCTCGGCGCGCGCGAGCTCTTCCTGGTTGAGCACCACGATCCTCTGGTAGGGCACGACGGCCGTGAAGAGCTGCCGATCGCCGGTCCAGAAGCTGGTCTGCTCGCGATCGAGCGCCGGCCTGCCGCTGCAGCAGCGGATCGGACCCTGGACGTACGGAGTCCATCCCTGGTGGACCGAGACGTTTTCGAACAGCGCCGCCATGGCCAGGCTCGCCGCCGAGCCATCCGGCGCAGAGGCGATCTGCGGCAGCGGGTCTTGCCCGTCCGGGAAGCCGTCGTGGTCGGTGTCGGCGGCGAATGGATCAGTGAGCAGCCGCTCCTCCGCGAGGTCGGTCAGGCCGTCGCCGTCGGAGTCGCGCTGCAGCAGCTCGAGCGGGATGTCGAGGTAGAGGCCGGAAGCGGTGCGCAGCGGGTGCACCTCGCCCCGCGGCCAGTAGAGGTCCGCCGCCGCGAGCTCGCGCACCTCGACCTCGACTTGCAGGCGAGCGCCGGCCAGCAAGGGCAGGCGCGACGCCTGGCGGACCACGTAGGGCTGGTTGGCGCGCAAGCCGGTGTAGAGGGGACGCGACCAGGTGGCGCCGCCGTCGGAGGAGAGGATCACCCAATAGGCGCCCGGCGAGCCCGGGCCAACCCAATCGTAGTCCTGCGAAACGCCGATCGCAGCCGCGCGCCAGCCGGCGCGCTCGACGCGCACCGCTTCGAACCTCTCTGGCAGCGACACTCCGCGCATCGCCCGGGCGTGGCGCTTCTCCGCCTCCTCTGGGGCGAGCGGCTGGATGCCCGCGGGGAGCGCGTGCTCCGCATAAGAGGCGAGGCTCGGCTCCCGCAGCAGTCGATCGAGGATCGGCGCGGCGGGGTCCGGGCCCAGCTCCGCGCGCCGCTCCTCCTCGGTCTGCCGGGCACTCTCTTCGAGCCGGCTCGCCTCGTCCGCGATCTCGTCGGATAGCACTGGGACGGCGGCGGCGATCGGCGCGGGCACCACGCCGCCCGCAAGCCCGGGCGCTGGCCGGGAAATCGAGCCTTGCAAACTCAGGGAGGCGCGGCGCTCGAAGTAGGCCGCGATAGGCCCGTAACCCTCTCGCCGGGCGATGGCGGCGGCGACCATCAACTGACTCGCGTCGAGGTCGATGTCGTTTTCGCGCCAGCCCAGAGTCAGCACCGAGACGAAGATCTCGTAGGGATCGTCCCGGGAGGGCTGTGTCCGGAGCTCGAGCAACCGACGCCAGCTGCGGTCGAAGCTCGGCGGCGCCTCGGCCGTCTCGGCGCCACCGGCCTCGCGTGGCGAACCCCCCTTGGCAGGCGGCGACGCCGTTGGGGGCCGCACTTGCCGCAGCGAGGCGAGGAGCCTCGCAGCCCCCTGGACGTCGCCGGCGGCAAAGCGCAGGAGGGTCAAATCGAGGCGCGCATCGCGCAGCTCTCCGTGCCAGGCCATCCCCTCCATCTGGGCTTGGACGTGGCCGGTCTCCCCGCTCTCGACGATCGATAGGACATCTTGGGGCAGCTCCTTCAGCCGCGCCGCGGCGCGGAGAAGGAGGCCGGAATCGATCTCGAAGCCCAGCTCGAGCTCGGCCGCCGCGGCGGCGAGGCGCCGGCGCTCCTGCCGGTCCGGTTGCCGGTCGCCGCCGCCGGTCAGGCGCCGCACGCCCTGTTCCGCGAGGGCGATGTTCCAGGCAGGATGCCCGGCGGCCTCCGCCGCCGCGAGCCACAGCGCCGACGGCTCCGGCCGGGCGGCGAGGGCGGCAAGATACAGGGCGGCGGCGGGCGGCGCGTGCCGGCTGCCGGGCCACGGGGCGAGACGGAGCGCCATCCGCACCGGATCCCGCGCGCCCGCGACGACCCCGAGCGCCTCCGGCGAAGGGGAGAGAACGACCCAACCCCAACGCGAGTAGAAGTCGCTCAGAGCATCGGCGCTCAGGCCGTCGTCAGGGTTGCGATTCAACAACTTGACGTATTCGGATTCAACCCGCCGGATCGCCTCCTCCGGCACGAGCTCACCCCGATTGTCATGGGCATCGTAGAGGGCGAGGTCCTGCGCGACAAGCGGAGCGAGGGCGGACGCCGGTCGAGCGCCCCCGCCGGTGGCGCCGGGGCCTCCGGCTGCGATCACCGTCGGCGAAGGCGGCGCCTGCGCCGCCGCGCCCGATGCCGCGAGACACGGCGCGGCCAGCCAGCCTCCGGCCGCAATCGCCCAAAGCAAGCCGACGGCGATCGGCCGCCATCCTCGAGCCTCGCGTTTTCTCCTCATGGGTATCCCCGCCGTCATGCTTCAGGGTCGGTCGTCGAGCCTTCCTCCCCGTGCCGCCTGCAGTCTGCCAGCGCAAGGGCAATGCCAAGCCACTGGAACGAAACTCCCCGGAGCAAAAGGGCGGGGGCGTCCCCTTCCCCCCCGGAGGGGTGGGAAGGGGATTGAGGGGTTGTGGGGGGCGATCCGATAGATGCTTCGAGTAGCCCTAGGCGCGGATCGGCGGGGTAGGCCGTGATCGCCCGGTCGAGCAGCGCCAGGCAACGCTCGCCGGCGCCACCCCGGCCGTAGGCGGCTGCCCGCTCCAGGGTGTGCTCGACGCCGTCGGGCAGTCCGGCGGCGAGCGCGCCGACCAGCAGCGTGTCGGAGCGATCGCGGTCGGCGGGCGGGCGCGCCGCCCCGGCGGGTGGGTGGAGAGTCATCAGGACACCGCTCTGCCCCTCCCGCGCCAGCGCCGCCAGATTCGGCATGGTGCCGTCGTCCATGAAGCGGTCGAGAAGCTGCCAGTCAGCACCGTCAAGTCCCACGAAGAGCACCGGCGCGCCCGGCCGCGCCGCGCGCTCGACCGCCGGCACCGCCGCGGGCGCGGACCTCTCGGCGACCCACTCCTCGGCGGGCACCGCGCCCGCGCCGCGCCCTGATTCGGCCGGCTCCCGCTGCCGGCACGCCAGCCCTCCCCACCCCAGCGCCGCGCCCAGCCCTGCCAGCAAGATCGCCCGCAGGATCGCCCCTGCGCCGCGCTCCAGCCGCCCAGCCGCCGCTCGCGCCTGCTGCGACTGGGCCTCCGCCGTCGCGCGCCGGGCCGCGCTCCGGGCCGCGCTCCGGTCGCCCACCCTCATCGGCTTTCTTCTTCGCCCAGAGCGGTGAGGTCGGCTGCGAGGCGGGACCGCGTCGTGGGATCGAGCGCTTCGTAGTAGCGCCGGATGTTGCTGCGGCCATCGACGAGGATGAAACGGGTGCTGTGGACGATGGTGCCGGCCGCGCCGCTGGCAACCGCTCCACCCGGCAGCTCGATGCCGAGCTTGAAGCCCTGGCGCGAGAGGGCGTAGAGCTCGCGCGCGCTGCCGGTCAGGAAGAGCCAGCGCGGGCTGGCGGCAAAGGAGACGGCGTAGCCGGCGAGCACCGGCGCGGTGTCATGGTCGGGATCGACGGTGAAGGAGACCAGGCGGAGGCCGCGCGGCCTGGTTAGCGCGCGGTCGAGGATGGCCAGGCGGGCGGTCATCAGCGGGCAAGAGGATTGGCAGCGGGTGAAGACGAAGTCGGCCACCCAGGGGGCGCCGGCGAGGTCGCGCAGGCGGATGGTGCGGCCGTCGCGGTTGGTGAGGGTGAAATCAGGGAGATGGCCGAGCAGCGGCGGAGGGGTGGGGCTGGCGGCGCGGCGGCAGGCCAGCCGGTTGACCAGGGCGACCGCCGCCACCGTCGCCAGCGCCGCCACCAGCACGCCCCAGAGCAGGCGGCGCAGCCAGGGCGTCGAATCCCTCATGCGCTGGGACCGCGGCGCATCACCAGCAGATCGGCCGCGAAGGCTGCGGCGCCGGTGGCCACCAGGGCCGCCAGGCAAAGGGCGGGCGCCGGCAGGCCGGGGCCGACCGCCGAGGCGGCGCCGTAGAGGCCCCAGCGCAGGGCGCCGAGGCCATAGGTGAGCGGATTGAGGCGCATCAGGACGGCGAGCCAGAGGGGAGCCCCGGCGAGCGGGAAGAAGGCGCCGGACAGCAGCCACATGGGCAGCAGCACCAGGCTCATCACGGAGTGGAATCCCTGGACCGAATCGACCGCCCAGGCGAAGGCGAAGCCGAGCGCGGTGAGCGACGCCGCGAGCAGCGCCAGCACGGCCGCGGCGGCCGCCGCGGTCCGCAAATGGAGCGGGATGCCGGCCAGCGGCGCCAGCGCCAGCAGCGCCGCCGCCTGCAGCCAGGCGAGCGTCGCGCCGCCCAGCACCTTGCCGGCGGCGATCGCGGAGCGCGGCACGGGCGCGGCCAGCACGCCCTGCAGGAACCCCTGGTCGCGGTCTTCGATCACCGAGATGGTCGAGAAGATGGCGGCGAACAGCAGCACCAGGGCCAGCGTGCCGGGGAAGAAGAACTCGAGGTAACGCGCGCCGCCCGCGCTCCCAGGAAGACGGAATGAGGCCGACAGGCCGCTGCCGAGCAACGCCCAGAAGAGGAGCGGCGTGCCGATGGCGCCGGCGATCCGGCTGGGCTGGCGGGCGAAGCGGACCAGCTCGCGGCGCCAGAGCGTCGCCACGGCGAGGCCGCGACTTGCGAGGAGATCCCTCAGGGGAATGCCGCCGTCCATAGCCGGACCGGCGGCTGCCGCAACAGGCGGAAGCTGCGGCCGACCTGCAGGGAGATCCCCCAGGGGAATGCCGCCGTCCATCGCAACAGGCTGCTCCGGCCCGAGTCTCGGCGCAGCTCCGGAGTCGGCGGATTCGCCCGCGGCCGCCGATCCTGCTTCTGTCGATCCGGTTGCCGCCAGTCCGGCCGCCATAGGTCCGGCGGGTCCCAGGCGCGAGCCGGTGTGGCGCAGGAAGACGTCCTCGAGCGTGGGCCGCGCCACCGTGACCGAGTCGATCCGCCCCGGCAGCGCCTCGACCAGCCGGGCGACGAATTCATGTGCGCGCTGGCGCGTCAGCCGGACCGCGCCGTCGTGGACGGCGGGCGCCAGCTCGGGATAGCGCTCGGCCAGCTCGCGGGCCAGCCGCTCCGGATCGGGGCCGGTCAGGGTCACCACATCGCCGCCGATCTCCTGCTCGAGCGCTGCCGGCGTCCCCTCGGCCACCACGCGCCCGCGATCGAGCAGCACCAGCCGGTCGCAGCGCTCGCCCTCTTCCATGAAATGGGTGGTGAGGAGCACCGTCACCCCTTCGCGTCGCAGGCTCTCGAGCACCACCCAGAGCTCGCTCCGCGCCCCCGGGTCGAGGCCGGTGCTGGGTTCGTCGAGCAGCAGCAGGCGCGGCCGGTGGAGCAGCGCCTTGGCGATCTCGAGCCGGCGGCGCAGGCCGCCCGAGAGGGCCGCCGCACGGTCGCGCCACCGGTCGGCGAGGCCGAAGCGGCCGAGGACGGCGGCGATCCGCTCGGCCAGAGCGCGGCCGTGCAGACCGTAGAGATGGCCCTGGTGAAGCAGGTTCTCGCCGCAGGTCAGCTGCAGGTCGAGGCTGGGGCTCTGGAACACCACCCCCAGCCGGCGCCGCACCTCCGCCGGCTGGCGCACCAGGTCGAGGCCGAGAAGCTCGATCGAGCCGCTAGCCGGGCGCGCCAGCGTCGCCAGCAGGCGGAACAGCGTCGACTTGCCGCCGCCGTTGGGCCCGAAGAAGCCGAAGAGCTCGCCCTCGAGGACGCGGAAGCTCACCCCGGCCAGCGCCCGGCGCCCGCGGTACGAGAACTCGACACCGCGCGCCTCGACCACCACCCGGGCGGAGGCGGACGCCCTGGCTCCGGTCATCCCGGCGATGCCGGCCATCCCAGTCACTTCGGTCGTTCCCGTCGTTCCGGTCGTCCGGGTTGTCCCGGTCATCCCGATCGTGCCCTCGGCCGTAACGGTCGTCTCGGCCGCCGTCGCGGTCGGGGCCGCCATCAGGCCGCGGCCCGATCGAGCAGCATCACGAGCAGGACCGCCGGCAGGTAGAGCAGGGAGGCGAACATCAGGCGCCGCGCGGCCGGCGTCGAGCGCCGGTGGGCAAAGCCGAGACAGAATCCGAGGTAGGCGATGCCGAGGACGAGCGCGCCGGCGAAGTAGAGCGATCCGGTCAGCCGCAGCAGCGACGGCAGCAGCGACACCGGTACCAGCGCGGCGCCGTAGAGCACCGTCTGCCGCGCCGTCCAGCCGCCCTCCGGATCGATCACCGGCAGCATCGGGAAGCCGCCGGCGGCGTAGTCCTGCCGGCAGAGCCAGGCGATCGCCAGGAAATGCGGCATCTGCCAGAAGAAGAGGATGCCGGCGAGCACCCAGGCGGCGAGGCCGAAGTCGTCGCGCACCGCGGTCCACCCCATCATCGGCGGGATCGCCCCGGGCAGCGCTCCGACCACGGTGGCGAGCGAGCTCACCTTCTTGAGCGGCGTGTAGACGAAGACGTAGCCCGCCAGCGCCGCCGCGCCCAGCAGCGCGGTCAACGTGTTGACCAGCAGCGCCAGCCCGACCATTCCGCCCACCGCCAGGGCCACCCCGTAGAGCAGCGCCAGGTCGGGCGCCAGGCGGCCCGCCGGCAGCGGGCGCCCGGCGGTCCGCCGCATCTTGCCGTCTGCCTCGCGCTCGAGCACCTGGTTGAGCGCCGAGGCGCCGCCGGCGACCAGGCCGGTGCCGAGCAGGGTGGCGAGGAGCAGGCGCAGCGGGTGTGCGACCTGCCAGGAGCCGCCCTGCCGCCCGGCGAGCAGGAAGCCGAGGCCGGCGGTCAGCACCACCATCGCGGTGATGCCCGGCTTGGTCATCGCCGCCAGGTCGGCGAGTAGCCGCAGTACCCCCAGCCGGGGCAGCCGCCCACCGGTCGCCGCCGCTGGCCGGCCCGGGGCCTCGGCGAGCAGCGGAGTCGGTGGCGTCGAAAGAGCCGGCGGCTTCATAACGGGTCGAGCTAGCAGGTCGTTCGGATCTCGGGACGACCGCCGGGCCAGTCGCCGCAGCTGCGGCACGAGAGTGCCGCACAGCGGCGGCTGGGCAGCCGGCATTTGGCTGGCAGTGTAGCGCAAGCGGAGCGCCGTCATGACCGACGTTGGTCTGTGCGCCAGGGGAGGGGGCGTCCCCTTCCGCCGCGTACTGCATCAGCTGGCCCGCCTCGGCGGGCTGGTCGGTATCGAGGTGGCGGGTGGCTGACCACTCGACCCGCTCGGGGTTCGGGTTGGCGCGCGGTCCTTGCTCCAGGTAGTCGACGAGCCCGCCGAAGCTCGAGCCGAGCCCGGTCCGGTGGCCGGTCGACGACTTGCGGCCGCCCTTGAAGACGGTCACTCGCGCGGCTCCTCGAGCAGCGCCCGGCGCAGCCGGCGGCCGTCTTGCACGCGACCACCGGCGATGACCTGGCGCAGATCGTGGGCCGCGCCGGCGCCGGCAAGACCACCACCGCGGCGACGATCGCCGACGCCTACCGCTCTCGACGCCTCCTTACTTTTGTCTTAGAATGTAAGGGGAGGGCTGCGTATGATCGCCAGCGCGAAATTGACCAGTAAGTTTCAGATGACGATCCCGGCTTCCGTGCGACGCCGGCTAGGGATCAAGGCAGGCGACATGGTGATCCTCTCCGTGGAAGGGGGGGAGGTCGTCCTGCGCGCCGCCAAAGGCGGCTGGACCGCGAGCTCGCGCGGGCTGGGGGCGGAAGTCTGGAAGCGCGCGGGCGGTGGAGTCGCCGCGGTGGAGCGCGAGCGCGATTCCTGGGAATGACACACCCTGCCGCCTCCTCCTCGCAGCGTCGGTTACCGCTCTACGGAGTGGATACGATGCTCTTCGTCTACCACTTTGAAGACCACCCGCAGTTCGGGCCGGGGGCCACTCGGCTCTTGCAAGCCGCCGAGCATGATCAGCTGCAGCTCGTCACCTCGGTGCTGACCCTGATGGAGGTCCTGGTGGTTCCCAAGCGGGAAAAGCAGATCCAGCTCTGCCACCGTTACCGTGAGCTGTTCGCTTCTTTCCCTCGGCTAACCGTGCTCCCCATCGATCCACCGATCGCCGAAGTCGCCTCCGACCTCAGAGCAACCTACACACTGCGCACTCCAGATGCGCTGCACCTTGCCACTGCAATCGTCGCCGGAGCCCACGCCTTCGTCACCGAAGACCGGCGATTGTCCAACATTTCAGCCCTACGGGTCATCGGGATCGAGCAGGCCGTCCACTGACGTGGATGGCTCATCGAGCTGCCGGTGCGACTCGGCCCAGGCCCAGAAGTAGTCGACGTCGCCTTGGGCTTCCGACCGCCACCGCCGGCTGCCGCAGTCCACGATTTGAATACCAGCCGGTTGGCACTCTTTTCGTGGACTCAGGCACTCTAATCGTGGACTGACCGTTGCGCCTCATCGGCGCGCCCATAATCGCAGCAGCGACAATGTCCGAGGTTGACGCAGCCCCTCGGGTCTTCGGCACTGGGGTCGCCAGCGTTCCCACGGGTTGCAGTCCACGATTTGAGTACCAGCGCCGGCACCGAAACCGGCCAGTCCACGATTAGAGTGCAGCGCGACACAAGCTCAACCAGCTTCAGCGAACGGCGGCCACCACCCGACAGAATCTGGGGTTCGGGACGCGCTGGATTCGTCCTCGTGTACTCGGCACCGGGTGGTACTTCGTGTGCATGACGCATCTCGAATGCACCACCACGGCGCTCCTCGCCCTGCGCCACCTGGTCCCTGCCGGGCACTCGCGCATCCTCTTGAAGCTCGAGAGCGAGAATCCGAGCGGAGGCATGAAGGACCGCATGGCGCTTGCCATGATCGAGGCCGCGGTGGCCGACGGGCGTCTTCGCCCCGGCGGCAGCGTCGTCAGTCGCGGAGGGCGCTTCCGGGGGGCCGCCCGGAGGCCGCCGGTTTGGCCTCGAGCGCCTTGAGCACCTGTTCCACGCTACGCCGAATCTCACCGCGCCGCTCCTCGGTGTCGGACCACGACGACGCCGGCGCGGTATGCGCGTCCAACAAGACCAGCGCCCGCTCGGCATGCTTCCGCGCCAGGTCGCTCTGTCCGTCTCGCTGGTACGCGTCGGCCAGATTGTTGTGGGCGTCGGCGGAGTCCGGATAGGCGAGCAGGTTGACACGAAACATCTCGATCGCTTCCTTGATCTCGCCGTCGCGCATGCGGTCGGAGCCGATCATGTCGACGTTGATTTCGGGAAACAGCTGAGCCGCTGGGTCCTTCCGTCGCTCCTCGATCAGCTGCTGCGTGACCTTGGCGGCACCGCCCGGCGTCGCGATCTCGCGGAGGATGGACGCCGACGCCAGGGCGTCGGCCGGTGCGTGGCCGGATGTCTTGACGAGCGTGGTCGTGAACCACTCGAGGATGATGCCCGGGAGCTCGGGATGAACCTTGAACATATCGGTCCCGTGTCCACCCTTGGCGGGAACTTTGCCCACGTCAAAAGGCTCGTACCAGAGCCACGGCGCATCCTTCGCGGCTGAGTAGTGCACGAACTTGTTTCCGGAGTTGCTCGCGCGGAGGTACAGCCATTCCATCGCCTCGACGATGGGTGGGTATTCGTCGTTGTCATCGGCGACGAACAACCCGGGCAGCTGCCACGCTTGGCGGAGGAACTCGAGCTGCGGGCTCAGGGTCTCCCCGGAGAGCAGCACCAGCGACTTGACCTGCGCCGCATGGCGCCGCGCTGTCTCGACCGCGTCCTCGACCCCCATGACCCCGGCCCCTCCGATGCCGATGACCTCGCGTGCCACCCCGGGTTGCGACACGAGGTACTGGAACGCCGCGTCGAGGTCATGCGGCCACCGCTCCTTTCGCGAGTCCTTTCCGCTGCTTTCCCCGTGACCGCGACTGTCGACGGTCAAGGTGTGGATTCCGGCGGCCGCCAGCTGCTGGGCCACCTCCGCCCACGACGCGCGCGTGCGGTTGCTCTGATGAAAGAGGAGCACGCCCGGGCCGGGCGTGGCGGCGGCAAAGTAGCTGGCCTTGAGGTGGGTACTGTCAGCGGACGTCAGGTCGACGACCCGTGGCGCCGGCGCCTGAGCCCGCGCGGCTCCGCTCGCCACGATCCCGCCAAGAACCAGCAGCCAGGCGAGCGGTCGAGGTCCGCGGGGTTGCGGGTTGAACCGTTGCGGCTCTCCCCAGGCGCTTCGCCTGCACGCTATAGAAGCCCGCGCCGCAGCCGACGTCGAGGACCGTCTTGCCGGCGAGGTCTGGCGGCAGGTGGCGGCGGACGACCTCCCAGGTGCCTGCCGGGTGGTCCGCCGGTTCGGTGCCGGCGCTCTCGTGCTTCGTCCACAGGCCGTGAGGCAGCTCGATGGCATGAAACCACGGCCGCAGGCGCTCGACCTCGGCGCCGAGCTCCTCACGCGTCATGCCCTGCTGGCTCCTCTCCGGCACCGCGATCCCGCTCTCCAGCTCCGTTCGGACGGCACATCTTACCCCCACGCTGGACAAGGGCCGGCGTCTGAGCGAGACTCTGCTGTCTACTCGAGAAGGGCCAGGAGTCGACCAGTGCGCAGGTCGGAGCGGGTGCGCCCGAAAGGCGCCGCGGGGCGATCTTTGGACGGCTGTCGGGGCGTCTTGCGCGAGGTGGCGCCTGCTGCTAGCATCGCTCGCTTGTGACGAGTTTCACAATCTCCCCTCGATGGGGGTAGACGAGGGTCCGGAGGCCGATGCAAGTCTTCCATCGCAGCGCCAACTCGATCGCCAAGCTGAGCATCGTGGTGGTGGCGGCCCTGGTGGCGTTCTCGGGCTGGCTCGGCCTCGAGCTCTTCCGCTCCTCCTACATCACGCGCCAGGGCGAGATCCACGAGCAGCCGGTGCCGTTCAGCCACGAGCACCACGTGGCCGGCCTGGGGCTCGACTGCCGCTACTGCCACACCTCGGTCGAGACCTCGGGCTTCGCCGGTCTGCCGCCCTCGGCCACCTGCATGAACTGCCACCGCCAGATCTGGACCAACGCCGACCTGCTCGAGCCGGTGCGTGCCAGCTACGCCAACAACGTCCCGCTGCGCTGGACCCGGGTCCACAAGCTGCCCGAGTACGTCTACTTCAACCATAGCGTTCACGTCGCCAAGGGCATGGGCTGCGTCACCTGTCACGGCCAGGTCGACCAGATGCCGCTGATGTATCAGGAGTCGCCGCTGACCATGGAGTGGTGCATCGCATGTCACCGCGATCCGGCCCAGAACGTGCGGCCGCGCTCCGAGGTCTTCAACATGAAGTGGCAGCCGCCGGCCGACCCGCGGGTGGCCGCGGTCAAGCGGGTCGAGTGGGCGAGGGCAGTGAATCTGCGGTCGCTGACCAGCTGCTCGACCTGTCATCGGTAGGAGAAACAACGGCCGCGTGAGCGCGCGGCGGCCAGAATCACCGGCCGCGCGAACTCCGCGGCCGCCAGAATCAACGGGCGCGCAGGCGCCGCGGCCGCCAGAAAGCGAGAGCGAGCGGAGCTGATGGACATGGCCAAGAGTCCCAAAGGCAAGTGTGGCGCCAAGCCCTCGCGCCCGGCCACCCCGGCAACCCCGGCAACCCCGGCAAACAACGCCGTCGACGTGGAGGCTCTTCGCCGCCGCTTCGCCGAGCGGCGCGGGCCGGAGCTCTGGCGCAGCCTAGACGAGCTCGCCGGGACGCCGGAATTCGAGGAGCTGCTGCACCGCGAGTTCCCCCGCCACGCCTCCGAGTGGGTCGACACGCCCAAGACGCCGGCCGAGCTTGATGCCAGCGCGGTGTCGCGCCGGGCCTTCCTGCAGCTAGCCGGCGCCTCGCTGGCACTGGCGGGGATGACCGGCTGCACCCGCCAGCCGCTGGAGAAAATCGTCCCCTACGTTCGCCAGCCCGAGCAGCTCATCCCTGGCCGGCCTTTGTTCTTCGCCACCACCCTCACCCTCTCCGGCTATGGCACCGGCGTGCTGGCCGAGAGCCACGAAGGGCGTCCGACCAAGATCGAGGGCAACCCGGACCATCCGGCGAGCCTCGGCTCGACCGACATTTTCGCCCAGGCCGCGGTGCTCGATCTCTATGACCCGGCCCGCTCGCAGCAGATCCTGCACCTGGGCCGGGTGGCGACCTCGAGCGCTTTCCTGACCGAGATAACCGCACTGATGGCGGCGAAGGAGGCGCGGCAGGGCGAAGGGATGCGCCTGCTCACCGGCGCCGTGACCTCGCCGACCTTCGCGGCGCAGATCGAGGAGCTCGCCAAGCGCTTCCCCAAGGCGCGCTGGCACCGCTGGGAGGCCGCCGGCTCCCACCACCAGCGCGCCGCCGCCCGGCTGGCGTTCGGCAAGCCTCTCGACTGCCGTTACGACCTGTCCCGCGCCGACGTCATCGTGACCTTCGACGCCGATCTGCTGGCGAGTGGCCCGGGCGCGGTGGTCTACGCACGCCAGTTCGCGGACCGCCGTCGGGTGCGCGAGAACTCCTCTGATCTGGCGACCAAGATGAACCGCCTCTACGCTGTCGAGAGCACCCCCACCTCGACCGGCACGGTGGCCGACCACCGGCTGCGCCTGCCGCCGGCCGAGCTCGAAGCCTTTCTGGCGGCGCTCGCCGGCGGCCTGGGCGTAGCCGGCCTGGCCGACGGGCCCGGCACGCCCAACCCAATGGCCCGCCCGACAGAGGCCGTCGACGCCATCGCCGAGGATCTGAAGGCGCACGCCGGCTCCTCGCTGGTGGTGGCCGGCGAGTTCACCTCGCCCGCCGCCCAGCTGCTGGCTCATGCCCTCAACCAGGCGCTCGGCAACGTCGGCAAGACGGTCTTCTACAGCGATCCGGTCGAGGTCGACCCGGTCGATCACCGCCAGTCGCTCGCCGAGCTGGTGCGCGACATGCGGGCAGGCCAGGTCGACCTGCTGGTCATGCTCGGCGGCGTCAACCCGGTATTCACCGCGCCGGCCGACCTCGAGTTCGCCGAGGCGCTGAAGAAGGTGGCGCTGCTCGTCCACCACGGCCTCTACGAAGACGAGACCGCCGCTTACTGTCACTGGCATCTGCCGGCCGCCCACGCGCTCGAGAGCTGGGGCGACGCGCGCGCCTTCGACGGCACGGCGAGCTTCTGCCAGCCGCTGATCGAGCCGCTCTACGACGGCAAGACCGCCCACGAGGTCCTGGCGCTGCTGCTCGGTCACACCGCCTCGACCGGCTACGAGCTGGTGCGCGCCGCTTGGGCGGAGAAGCTCGGCGGCGACTTCGAGGCCGCCTTCCGCAAGGCGCTCCACGACGGCGTCATCGCCGGCACCGGGCCGGCGCCCGCCGCGGGTGCCGTTGCGGTTCCCGCGGCTCCGCCGCCGATCGCCGGCGCCGCGCTCACCCAGGCCGCCGCCGAGATCGCCGCGGCCGCGGCGGCCGCCGGCGTCTCCTTGGTCGCCCCGCATCCGCGGCCCGCGCCTCGCCTCGCCCTCTCCTTCCGCCCCGATCCGACGATCCATGACGGCAGCTACGCCGCCAACGTCTGGCTGCAGGAGCTGCCCAAGCCGCTGACCAAGCTCACCTGGGACAACGCCGTGCTGATCAGCCCGGCGACCTTCCAGCGCCTGCGCCTCGAGGTCAACGGCAAGGTCGAGATCGAGGTCGCCGGGCGCAAGCTGCTGGCCGCGGTCTGGGTGCTGCCCGGCCAGGCCGACGACACCCTCACCCTGTCGCTCGGCTATGGCCGCCGGCGGGCCGGCGAGAACGGCTCCGGCCGCGGCTTCAACGCCTACGTGCTGCGCACCGCCGACGCCCTCTGGCTGGCGCCGGCCGCGTCGCTGCGGGCGAAGGATGACGTCTATGTCTTCGCCTGCACCCAGAACCACCACCTCCTCGAATGGAAGACGGGCATCAAGGAAGACATCCTGGCGGGCAAGGAGGAGCAGGAGCGCAACGTGGTGCGTACCGCCACGGTGGCCGAGTTCGGGCGCGACCCCGAGTTCGCGCACGCCAGGAGCGAAGCGCCGCCGCGCGGCCTGACCCTCTACCCCAACCGCGAGTACAAGGGGCACTCCTGGGGGATGGCGATCGACCTCAACGTTTGCACCGGCTGCAGCGCCTGCGTCGTCGCCTGCCAGGCCGAGAACAACGTGCCGGTGGTGGGCAAGGAGCAGGTCTTGAAGCACCGCGAGATGCACTGGATCCGCATCGACCGCTACTTCACCGGCAGCATCGACGAGCCGCAGATCCACAACCAGCCGGTCCCCTGCATGCAGTGCGAGAACGCCCCCTGCGAGGTGGTCTGCCCGGTGGGCGCGACCAGCCACAGCGACGAGGGGCTCAACGACATGACCTACAACCGCTGCGTCGGCACCCGCTACTGCTCGAACAACTGCCCCTACAAGGTGCGGCGATTCAACTTCCTGCGCTACAGCGATCCGAGCAGCCCGCTGATCGCCATGGTGCAGAACCCCGACGTCACCGTGCGCATGCACGGCGTGATGGAGAAGTGCACCTACTGCGTGCAGCGCATCGAGCACGCCAAGATCGACTCCAAGGTGACCGGCCAGCCGATCCAGGAGCGCAGCTTGAAGACCGCCTGCCAGCAGGCCTGCCCGACCCAGGCGATCGTCTTCGGCGATCTCAATGCCGGCAAGAGCGGCGAGCTCGCCGCCCAGCCGCCCTGGGAGGTCGCGAAGTGGAAGGCGAGCCCGCTCAACTACGGCCTGCTCGAGGAGCTCAACACTCGGCCGCGCACCACCTATCTGGCCAAGGTGACCAACCCCAATCCGCGGCTCGCCGCTCCCGCTTCGGCCCGAACCGAGGAGAGGACCTAGATGGCTACCCTGGACCTCGAGGGCCGGCAGCCGGTCTACGTCCCGCCGCCGGTGGTCCTCGCCCCCGGCCACACTCCGGAGACGGTCACCAGGAAGATCAGCTCGATCATCATCGCCAAGGCCCCGCGCTGGTGGTACGTCGCCTTCGGCATCTCGTTCTGCTTCCTGATGATGTTCCTGACCGCGGTGACCTGGCTGTTCGTACGCGGGGTCGGCATCTGGGGCATCAACATCCCCGCCGGCTGGGGCTTCGCCATCGTCAACTTCGTCTGGTGGATCGGCATCGGCCACGCCGGCACCCTGATCTCGGCCATCTTGCTGCTGCTGCGCCAGGACTGGCGGACCTCGATCAACCGCTTCGCCGAGGCGATGACGCTGTGCGCCGTGGCCTGCGCCGGCCTCTTCCCGGTCCTTCACCTGGGGCGGCCGTGGCTCGCCTACTGGCTGATCCCCTACCCCAACACCATGGGGCTCTGGCCGCAGTTCAGGAGCCCGCTGATCTGGGACGTCTTCGCGGTCTCGACCTACGCCACGGTGTCGCTCATCTTCTGGTATGTAGGTATGGTGCCAGACCTGGGGACGATGCGCGACCGGGCGCCCGGAAAAGTCTCGCGCATCGTCTTCGGCGTCCTCTCGCTCGGCTGGCGCGGCTCGACCCGGCACTGGCACAACTACGAGAGCGCCTACTTGCTGCTGGCGGGGCTGGCGACGCCGCTCGTGCTGTCGGTCCATACCGTGGTCTCCTTCGACTTCGCGATCGGCATCGTGCCGGGCTGGCACTCGACGATCTTTCCTCCCTACTTCGTGGCCGGGGCGATCTTCGACGGCTTTGCCATGGTGCTCACCCTGGTGCTGCCGTTGCGCGCCGCCTTCGGCCTGCACGACTTCATTACCGCCCGCCACCTGCACGCGATGGGCAAGGTCATGCTGGCTACCGGCCTGGTCGTCTTTTACGGTTACCTGATCGAGATCTTCTTCGCCTGGTACAGCGCCAATCATGACGAGTGGTTCATGATGAAGAACCGGATGACCGGCCCCTACTGGTTCGTCTGGGCGGCGCTGATCCTGTGCAACGGCCTGATCCCGCAGCTGCTCTGGAGCTGGAAGGTGCGCAGCTCGCCGCTGGCCCTTTTCCTGATCTCGATGTCGATCAACATCGGCATGTGGCTCGAGCGCTTCGTGATCGTCATCGTCAGCCTGACCCGCGACTTCCTCCCGTCGTCTTGGGCACCCTACCGCGGCACGATCTGGGACTGGATGACCTACCTCGGCACGGTCGGCGGCGTCTTCCTCTGCTTGATGTTCCTCTTCGTCCGCTTCCTGCCGATGATCTCGATGTCGGAGATGCGGACCCTGACCCCGGGCAGCGGCAGCCACGGCGCCCAGGAGGCGGCCTCATGACGAGCGCCACGATCTCTTCGACCAGCAGCGCGCCGCGGCTCTACGGCCTGATGGCCGAGTTCACCACCCCTGATCAGCTGATCGAAGCCGCGAAGACGGCGCGCGAGGCCGGCTACAAGCGGCTCGACGCCTACACGCCCTATCCGATCGAGCACGTTTCCGAGGCGCTCGCCCTGCCGCGCTCCAAGATGCCGCTCATCGTGCTGATCTGCGGGCTGCTGGGCGGCGCCGGCGGCTTCCTGCTCTGCTACTGGACGCAGGTCATGATCTACCCGTGGAACATCGGCGGCCGGCCCTACAACAGCTGGCCGGCCTTCATCGTGCCGACCTTCGAGTGCACGATCCTGGCCGCCGCGCTGTCGGCGGTGATCGGCATGATCGCGATCAACGGCTTGCCGCAGCCCTACCACCCGGTGTTCAACGTGCCGGGCTTCTCGCGGGCTTCCTCCGACCGTTTCTTCCTGGTCGTCGAGGCGTCCGACCCGAAGTTCGACCGCCATGAGACGCGGCGCTTCCTGACCAAGTTCAACCCCAACGAGGTGTCCGACATTGAGCCTTGAGATGATGCCTCGTCAGGCGCTGGGGCTCGCCTGCCTGCTGCTCGCCGGCGCCGGCTGCCGCGACAACATGCACACCCAGAACAAGGTCAAGCCGCTCGAGGAGAGCCGGTTCTTCCGCGACGGCTCGACGGCCCGGCCGCTGCCCGCCAACACGGTGGCGCGCGGCGACCTGCGCGCCGACCCGGGCTACTACACCGGAGTGCGCGAGCAGCGCGCGCTCGCCGAGATCCCGATGCCGGTGACCCACGAGCTGCTGCGGCGCGGCCAGGAGCGCTTCAACATCTTCTGCTCGCCGTGCCACGGGCGGCTCGGCGACGGCCACGGCATGATCGTCGGCCGCGGCTACAAGCAGCCCAACTCCTATCACGACGAGCGTCTGCGCAACTCGCCGGTCGGCTATTTCTTCAACGTCATGAGCGAGGGGTTCGGCGTCATGCCGAGCTACGCCAGCCAGATCCCGGTCGAGGACCGCTGGGCGATCGCGGCCTACGTCCGCGTGCTGCAGTACAGCCAGAGCGCCCGCCTGGCCGAGCTGCCGGAAGCGCAGCGCAAGGCCGTCGAGGCCGAGCTGGCGGGCCAGCCGAACTCTCCATCGGGCCCCGCGGGGCCCTCAGCTCCACCGAGCGAGGTGCCATGAGCGTCTCTCCCGCCGCCCACCCCGAGCGATTCAACGCCGAGGCGTTCGCGCCGCCGTCCTCGCTCGGCCAGCTGCAGGGCGCGGCGCTCACCGCCGGCGCCCTGGGCCTCGTCGCCAGCCTCTACGGCCTCTACGCGAGCCCGGACTACTTCTTCCGCGCCTACCTGGTGGGCTGGGTCTTCTGCGTCGGGATCGCCTTCGGCTCGCTCGCGCTGGCCATGCTCCACCACCTCTCAGGCGGCGCCTGGGGACTCGCGGTGCGCCGCCAGCTGGAGGCGGCGACGCGCACCCTGCCGTGGCTGCTCCTGGCCACCCTGCCGCTGTTCTACGGATTGCGCCACGTTTACGCCTGGGCGAGCCCGGCCAAGGTGCAGATCGACCCGATCCTGACCGCGAAGTCGCCGTACCTGAACCCGGCGTTCTTCATCGGCCGGACGCTGCTCTACTTCGCGATCGCCCTGACCTTGACCTACCTCCTCAACCGCATGTCGGCGGCCCAGGACGAGACGGCCGATCCGACGCTGGTGCGCCGCATGCGGGTGGTCTCCGGGCCGGGGCTGGTCATCTACTGCCTGGCGATCACCTTCGCCGCCGTCGACTGGCTGATGTCGATCGAGGCGCACTGGTCGTCGACCATGTACGGCTTCTACCTGATCGCCAGCCAGGCACTGGCGGCGCTCACCTTCAACATCGTGATCGCCTTCTACCTGTCGCGCCGCGAGCCGATGGAGCGGGTGTTCGAGAAGAAGCACTTCCACGACTATGGCAAGCTGTTCTTCGCCATCAACATGCTGTGGACCTACTTCTGCTTCTCGCAGTTCCTGATCACCTGGTCCGGCAACCTGCCCGACGAGGTCTTCTGGTACCGCCACCGCATCCTGGGCGGCTGGGGGTATGTCGCCATGGCGGTGGTGCTGCTGCACTTCGCGCTGCCCTATGCGCTGCTGCTGTCGCGCGATATCAAGCGCCGGCCGCGGCTGCTGGCCACGATCGCCGCCTGGATGCTGCTGATGCGGCTGGTCGACCTGTTCTGGCAGGTCGAGCCGTCCTACGTCGACAACCGGCACCTCGGCTACTACTGGCTCTACGCCGCGGTCCCGCTCGCCCTGTTCGGCTTCTGGCTCTACCTGTTCCTGGGCGAGCTCAAGAAGCGGCCGCTGATGCCGTTCAACGATCCTCACCTGGCGGAGCACTTCGCCCATGAGTGAGCGCCGTCGATTGGAGTCGTCAGAGTCGTCAGCGCCGGCGGGGACGGCGGGGCCGCTGGGGTCCGCGGCGCCCGCCGGCACGCCGAGGCCGTCGGCCCCAGGCGACTTCGACCTCGAGATCAACGTGCGGGCGATCATCTGGACCACCGTGGGCATCGCCGCCATGACGGTGGTCTCGGCGCTGCTGATGTGGTGGATGAACGTCGGTCTCTCTTCCTATGAGGACCACCACGCGGCGCCGCCCCTACCGATCGAGAGCCCGCAGGCGGCGCCGCCCGCGCCCCGGCTCGAAGTCTCGCCGGCCGCCGACCTCGACGCCCTGCGCCGCGAGGAGGACCGCCTCCTCGGGCACTCCGGCTGGATCAGCCGCGAGCAGGGAACGGTGCGGCTGCCGATCGACGTGGCGATCGAGATCCTGGCCTCCCGCGGCCTGCCGGCTCCGCCGGCGGCGCCGTTGACCCCGGCCGGCGCCGCCGTCGCGCCCGGGTCGCAGGTCAACCCGGGGACGATCCTGCTGCCGCCCGGCGAGGGGGTTGGCGCGATCGGCCCGCCGGCGGCCGCCCCCGCCTCGCAGCCGGGGACCGCCAAGCCGGAGTTCATCAGGCGGCCCGCCGCGCCACCGGCCGTGCCATCGCCGGCGCATCCCCCAGAGCATCCGGTTGTCCCGCCGCCGCCTCCGCCGCCCGGGGGGCTCCTTTGAGCCGTCCACTGCCGCTGGCCCTGCTGGTCTTGCTCGCCGCCATGCCCGCCGCCGCGGTCGCGCAGCCCGGCCAGCCGTCGCCCTTCCAGCGCATCGGCTTCGACCAGCGCGTCGGCCGGCAGGTGCCGCGCGAGGTCGCCCTGCGCGACGAGTCCGGCCGCGCGGTCAAGCTCGGCGACTACTTCGGCAAGCGCCCGCTCGTCCTCGCCCTGGTCTACTACCGCTGCCCGATGCTGTGCACCGTGACCATGACCGGCTTGACCACCAGCTTGAAGGGGATGAGCTTCGACGCCGGCCGCGAGTTCGAGGTGGTGGTGGTGAGCTTCGATCCGCGCGAGACTCCCGCCATGGCGGCGGCGGCAAAGCGCGCGGCCCTCGACCGCTACCGCCGCCCGGGCACCGAGGCAGGCTGGCATTTCCTGACCGGCGAGGCGCCGGCGCTGGCGCGGCTGACCGAGGCGGTCGGCTTCCGCTACTTCTACGACCCCGAGATCCATCAGTTCGCGCACGCCGCAGGCATCATGGTGCTGACCCCCGAGGGGCGGCTGTCGCGCTACTACTATGGCATCGACTTCCCGCCGGTCTCCGTCCGCCTGGGTCTGGTCGAAGCCGCCGACCACCGCATCGGCACGGTGGTAGACCAGGTGCTGCTCTACTGCTTCCACTACGATCCGGTCCAGGGCAAGTACTCGGCCGCGACCCTCAACATCGTCCGCCTGTGCGCGCTGCTGACCGTGCTCGGCCTGGGCCTGATGATCGCGCTGCTGCGCCGGCGCGAGTCCGCCAACCCCTTGGGAACCGCCTGATATGTCGTCGTTCACGCTGCCCTTTTTTCCGGAAGAAGCCTCGAGCATAGCGGGCGAGGTCGACGCCATGTTCGCGGTGTGGCTGGCGATCAGCCTGTTCTTCACCGCGCTGATCGCCGCCCTGATCCTCATCTTCGTCGTCCGCTACCGGCGGCGGGCCGACGACGAGGTCGGCAAGTCGGAGCACGCCGGCATCTGGCTCGAGGTCACCTGGTCGGTCATCCCGCTGCTGATCATGCTGGCGATGTTCGCCTGGGGGGCGAAGGTCTTCTTCGTGGCGCACCGCGCGCCGGCCGACGCGGTCGAGTACTGGGCCTTCGGCAAGCAGTGGATGTGGAAGTTCCAGCACCCGGAGGGCAACCGCGAGATCAATCACCTGCACGTGCCGCTCGGCCAGGCGATCAAGCTGAGCATGACCTCGGAGGACGTGATCCACGACTTCGCGGTGCCCGCCTTCCGCATCAAGCAGGACGTCAATCCGGGGACGTACACGTTCACCTGGTTCCGCCCCACCCGGATCGGCACCTATCACCTGTTCTGCGACCAGTACTGCGGCGCCGAGCACTCCAAGATGGTGGGCAGCGTCATCGTCATGGATCCCCGCGACTATGCGGCCTGGCTGGCCGGCGGCGCCGCCGCCGGGCAGTCGCCGGTCGCCGCCGGAGCGCAGCTCTTCTCCAGCCTGGCCTGCGTCACCTGCCACGAGATGGGACCCGGCAGGTTTGCCAGGGGCCCCAGCCTGCAGGGGCTCTTCGGGCGTCAGGTCGTGCTCGAGGGGGGGCGCACGGTGCTCGCCGACGAGGCTTACATCCGCGAGTCGATCGTGCAGCCGCTGGCCAAGATCGTCAAGGGCTGGCAGCCGATCATGCCCACCTACCAGGGGCAGGTCAGCGAGGAGCAGCTGGCGCAGCTGATCGCCTTCATCAAATCGCTGGGCAATGCGCCGGCCATGGCGACCGGCGCCGAGCATCCGCCCGGCACGCTGGCGCCGGGCGACTCGGGAATCACCGGGGCGGCCAGCGCTCCCGCCCCGCAAAAGTGAGAGCCGATCTATGGATACCAACAGCGCCGCCGCTCTCGACCGCCCCAGCTACCTGACCGACGGCTACGGCTGGAAGTCGTGGCTGCTGACCAGGGACCACAAGCGGATCGCCATCCTCTACCTGGTCTCGATCACTTTCTTCTTCGCCCTGGGCGGGATCTTCGCCATGCTGATCCGCCTCGAGCTGCTGACCCCGGAAGGCGACCTAGTCCAGGCCTCGACCTACAACAAGCTGTTCACCATGCACGGCGTCATCATGGTGTTCCTGTTCCTCATCCCTTCGATTCCGGCGACGCTGGGCAACTTCTTCGTGCCGCTGATGATCGGGGCCAAGGACCTGGCCTTTCCGCGCATCAACCTGCTCAGCTGGTACATCTACATCCTGGGCGGCGCCTTCACGCTCTGGGCGCTGATCCACGGCGGCGTCGATACCGGCTGGACCTTCTACACGCCGTTCTCGACCACCTATTCCAACACCTACGTGGTGTCGACCGCGCTCGGCGTCTTCATCCTGGGCTTCTCGTCGATCCTGACCGGCCTCAACTTCATCGTCACCATCCATCGCATGCGGGCGCCGGGAATGACCTGGTTCCGCCTGCCGCTGTTCATCTGGGCGCACTACGCGACCAGCCTGATCATGGTTCTCGGCACGCCGGTGATCGCGGTGACGCTGCTCATGGTGGCGGTCGAGCGCGTCTTGCACCTGGGACTCTTCGATCCCAAGCTGGGGGGCGACCCGATCCTCTTCCAGCACCTGTTCTGGTTCTACTCGCATCCGGCGGTCTACATCATGGTGCTGCCGGGCATGGGGGTGATCAGCGAGCTGATCGCGGCCTTCGCCAGGAAGCGGATCTACGGCTACCGCTTCGTCGCCTTCTCTTCGATGGCCATCGCGGTGCTCGGCTTCCTGGTCTGGGGGCACCACCTCTTCCTGACCGGCCAGTCGGTGTACGCGGCGACCATCTTCTCGGTGATCTCGATGCTGGTGGCGGTCCCCTCGGCGATCAAGGTGTTCAACTGGACGGCGACCCTCTACGAGGGCTCGATCTCCTTCCAGACGCCGATGCTCTACGCCCTGGGCTTCATCGGACTGTTCACGATCGGCGGCTTGACCGGAGTCATGCTCGCCACCCTGGGGCTCGATCTGCACGTCCATGACACCTACTTCATCATCGCCCATTTCCACTACGTCATGGTCGGCGGCACGATCATGGCCTACCTGGGCGGCCTGCACTACTGGTGGCCGAAGATGACCGGCAAGCTCTACGCCGGCTTCGCCTCGAAGCTTTCGGCGCTGCTGGTCTTCGTCGGCTTCAACCTGACCTTCTTCCCGCAGTTCATCCTCGGCTATCTCGGCATGCCGCGCCGCTACTGGACCTATGCGCCCGAGTTCCAGGTGTGGAACGTATTGTCGACGGCAGGCGCCTCGATCCTCGGAGTCGGCTACCTGTTGCCGCTCTGCTACCTGACCTGGTCGCTGTTCAAGGGCAAGCAGGCCGACGCCAATCCGTGGGGCGCCAAGGGGCTCGAGTGGCAGACCACCTCGCCGCCGCCGACCTACAACTTCGATGAGCCGGTGGTAGTCACGGAACCTCCCTACTCCTACGTCGCCGAGCAGCACGTGGTCGGCCAGCAGGAGGTCGAGAGTGCATAGCAGCGGCCACGTTGCCCTCCAGCATCATTTCGACGACCTCGACACGCAGCGCGAGGCGTCGACCTTCGGCATGTGGGTCTTCCTGTGCACCGAGATCCTCTTCTTCGGCGGGCTGTTCCTGCTCTACGTGATCTATCGCCAGCGCTTCCACGGCGTCTTCGTCCAGGCCAGCCGCCACCTCGACGTCAAGTGGGGCGGCATCAACACGGCGGTCCTCATCTGCAGCAGCTTGACCATGGCGCTCTCGATCTGGGCGGCGCAGATCAACCGGCGCAAGCTGGTGGTCGTCTTCCTGCTGGTGACCATGGCCTTCGGCGCCACTTTCCTGGGCATCAAGGCGATCGAATACGGCGACAAGTTCCACCATCATCTGGTGCCCGGCGCCAACTTCCACTACGCCTGCCCGCCCGGCGAGGAGTGCCACCCCGAGCAGGCGCAGATCTTCTTCTCGCTCTACTTCTGCCTGACCGGCCTGCACGCCATGCACATGGTGGTCGGGCTGGGCATCCTGTCGTGCCTGCTGCTGCCGGCATGGCGCGGGCGCTACAACGCCGAGTGGCACAATCCGCTCGAGTGCAGCGGCCTCTACTGGCACTTCGTCGACATCGTCTGGATCTTCCTCTTCCCGCTGCTCTACCTGATCGGCCGCCACGTTGCGTGAGAGATAGGGACCAAGACATGGCCGAAGAACACGCCGCCGAACACGACGGACACGTCCCGTCGCGCAAGCCCTACTTCATGGTCTGGGCAGCCCTGATGATTTTCACCGGGCTCACCGTCTGGGTGGCTGGGCTCAACCTCGGGCCGTTCAACGACGTGGCGGCCCTGATCATCGCGTTCACCAAGGCGACGCTGGTGGTGCTGATCTTCATGCACGTGGCGCACAGCTCACGGCTGACCAAGCTCACCGTGGTCTCGGGGCTGGTCTGGCTGCTGATCATGATCTCGCTAACCCTTGGCGACTACGTGACGCGCGGCTGGCTCGACACCTTTGCCGCAAACCGTTGAAAGGCGGCGCGCGCCGCGGCGCCGCAAGCGCAGGGGCCGCGGCTTTCGCCTGTCGCGGCAGCCGCACGTCCGGTGATGGACGTGCGGCATTCCCCGGAGGGCTCTTCCGGCAGGGGGCAACTCCGATGCGGGCGAATGAGAGTCTCCTCGACCTGCTCGTCGAGCTCCAGACGCTCGACCGCATCCCGCGCGCCGGCTTCCTGCTGCGCGGAGTGGTCGACGGCGAGAGCGTGACCGAGCACAGCTGGCACGTGCTTTTCCTGGTCTGGGCGCTGGGGGGGCGGGTCGCCGGGCTGGACCTCTCGCGGGCGCTCGGGATGGCCTTGGTCCACGACCTTGCCGAGCTGCGGATCGGCGACCTGCCGCGCACCGCGGCGCGCTATTTCCCGGCCGGCGCGAAGTCGGCGGCCGAGGCCGCCGCGATGGCCGATCTGCTCGCCCCGCTGCCCGAGCAAGGGCTCCTGCTCCACGACGAGTACCAGAGCGGCAAGACGCTCGAGGCCCGCCTGGTGAAGGCCTGCGACAAGCTGCAGCTGATGCTCAAGGTGGCGGTCTACGAGGCCTGGGGCTGCGGCGGCGGGCTCGCCGAGTTCTGGCACAACCCCGACAATTTTCCGGATTGCGGGCCCGGCTCCGGGCTCGAGGTCGTCGACCAGCTCTTCGAGGAGCTGCGGCAGCGCCGCGCGCGAGCCGTGCCAGGCCTTTGACACCTGTATGACGAACGTCCGATTGGAACGTCGCTGAAACCTCGCGGAAGCTGGCGGTGAGCGAGACTCGTCCCACGCCCATCCTCGACCGCCTGGCTCCGCTCCCGCCGCCGGCAAAGGCAGGCTCGCGTTTCAGACTCTTGATAGCGGTCTGGATTTGCCTGTTACCTGCCATTGGAGCGGCCTTGGCGGCCTGGAGCCCGCCGTTCGTCCGATCTCTCGAGAGGTGGATCCTCGGGTGGTACGAGCGGATGTTCTCCTATCCCTGGACGGGCCCCAGGCTCATCGGGGTCGGCCTGGTGATCGCCGTGCTCGTCCTGGCGACGATCGCCATTCATGAAGGTGCGCACGTGGTGGTGGGCGCCTGGGTAGGCTTTCGCCTCAGCTCGATGCGCGTCGGGAGGATCCAGATTGGCCGCCCCTTCCGGATCTCGATCTATCGCGGCGCGGGCGCCGGAGCCGGCGGCTGGCTTGGCGGCTGGGCGAACCTGCTTCCCGTCAAGACGGAGAGGCTCGTTCCGCGCGCGGTAGCCATGGTCCTTGCCGGGCCGACGGCCAACCTCTTGTCGGGTTGCGCCGTGCTCCTGCTGCCGTATTCCAAGGGCTTCGCCTCCGACGTCTTCGTTCTCTTTTCGCTGGTCCAGGGCTCCGTCAACCTGGTTCCGTACAGGTACAAGGCCGTGCTCTCCGACGGCGCGCGAATCTTGATGCTGTTGGGAAACCGAGAGCGGGGCGAACGGTGGCTGGCGGCGATGAAGCTGGTCGCGGAGCTGCGGGCCGGGGTGCCGCCGGAGTCGTTGTCGGCCGACTTCCTGGCGAAGGCCGTCGCAGTCCGCGACGATTCGCCAGACACCGTGGGTGCGCACGCGATCGCCTACACTGCGGCATTGGGCCAGCGCAAGGATGCCGAAGCGGCCCAACACCTGGAGACCTGCCTGGAGTATTCGGGCTTTGCGGCACCGGCGGTGCGCCAGGCGTTGATGAGCGATGCCGCGGTCTTCCAGGCACTGAGCCGGAAGCGTGCCGACCTGGCTGAACGATGGCTGGCGGCGATGCCGAAAAAGATCGAGAGCCCATCGATGCGTACGCGGGCCGAAGCGGCGATTCTCCAGGCGAAGGGCGACGCCGAAGGCGCGCTGAGAAAGCTGGATGAGATGGAGAGCTCCCTGCTCGCCGAACCGGACGAGACGAGGAGGGAGATATCCCGGCGCAGCCTGGCGAGATGGAAATCGGCCCTGCGGGCTCGAGGCGGCAGCGACGGCCTGCCCAAATAGCCAAAGGTTTGCGCTCTTCGGCTGCCACCGCCTGCGGCGACCCCGCGGGATGAAACGGCGCTGCGATGTGGCGGTGGAGGCCTACTCGAAGCATCGATCGGATCGCCCCCCGCAACCTCCGCGAGTCCCCTTCCCGGTTGTCGGAGGCCGCCGGGTCCCGACCTGCCGGGAGTGCCGGCAATGGTAGATGTGCCGGCCTGCCCGGCGGCGCCGGGGGGGAAGGGGACGCCCCCTCCCCAGGCGCACGGGGGAGTCTCGTCCTAGGCTCGCTGGCCGCTCAGAGGTGGCGCCGGAACCAGGTCTGGGTGGCGTTGAGGGCCTGGATGAGGTGGGGGGTCGGGCCGGCGAAGGGATGGCGGCTGCCGAAGGTGTGGCTGGCGCCGGGGATCAGCAGCAGCTCATGCTGGCTGGCAGCCTGGCGGGCGAGCTCGGCGCCTTCGGCGGCAGGCACGCTCTCGTCGTCGGTGCCGTGCACGATGAGCCAGGGGAGGTGGTGGCGGCCGGCGGCGGCGAGGACGTCGAGCTCGGCGGCGCAGGCTTCGAGGTCGTCGAGCAGACCGACCCCCATCGCCAGGCGTTGGCCGGTGCGGGCGTTGACCACTGGCAGCTCGCCGTCTTTCCGCCACGCCCGCTTCTGCTCCGGCGTGTAGCGGTCGACGCGGGAAATCGCGGCCCAGGTCACCAGGGCGCACAGCCGGTCGCGCCAGGAGGGATGAGCCGCGGCGAGGACCGCGGCTGCGCCGCCCCGGCTGTGGCCGAAGAGGCCGAGCTTGCCGCGGTCGATGTGGTCGGGAGCGATCGACCGCCCCTCGCCGGCGGCGGCCGCCAGCACGGCGAGCAGGTCGGCGAGCTCGCCGCTGTGGGTGTCGTCGCGAAAGGCGCGCGCATCGCTGACCAGCTCGTCGCCGGGAAGCATGCCGGCGCCGCGGAAGTTGAAACGCACGGCGACGAAGCCGCGTTCGCAGAGCAACGTCGCCAGGGAGGGGAAGAACCCCCACTCCATGAACCCCTTGAAGCCGTGGCAGATGATCACCGCCGGCCGCAGCCCGTGCCCCTCGGGGAGGTCGATCAGGCCATGGATCTCGCCGCCGCCGGGTGCCGGAAGCGTGAAAGAGGTGGTGCCATCCACGGGACGGCATTGTATCCTGCCCTCAGCCAATGCCCTTGGGGGAGGCCCGATGATCCGAGCGCATAAGCCCGTGCATAGGCCCGTGGTGCTTCTCGCCGCTCTTGCCCTTTGTACCGCCTGCGCGATCGGCCAGCCGAGCGGCGCGAAATCGGATCTGGCGGGCCGTCTGGCCGTGCGGTTGGTGGCTGCTGGCGAGCCCGGAGACGCGGCGCGATTGGTCCGGCTCGGTCTCTCGTCGATCGCGTTGATGGCATCGAGGGCATCGAGGGCATCGAGCTTGTCCAGCTCCTCAAGCGCGTCGAATCCGACGCACCCCGCCGGGGCCCCGGGCTGGGCGCTCGCGTTGGTAAGCTTCGCCAGTCGGGCACCCGGGGCCGATCAGGTGGGCGACCACGAGCAGCAGCGCCTCCTGCAGGGGCTCGTGAGCAGCGGGGTGGCGCTGCCGGTGGCGAAGAGCGATCACCCGACCACCGCGCGAGAGTAGGTAGGCGCGGCTCGATCCGGCCGAATATTCTCGGAGAACCGCCGCCCTGCGGGCGGTGCCGGGGGATGCTTGGGCCAGGATGCGGTGGCGGTCTGTCTCCGAAGCGCAACCGGGCGGGGGCGGATGAAGATCGAAATAGACCCGCCGCCGTAGGAGGGAGCTTCGTAGGTACGGGACGTCTACAGCGATTGCCGCGGGCCCGAGCGGGATGGACTTCTTTCCGGTTTTGCTGTCGGGCGGGTTCAACGTACTGGTCGCCAGGTCGGCGTCCTGCCATCGCAGCTCAGAACCTCGTCGCGACGAGCGCCGGTAAACAGCAAGAGTCGGATCGCCAGCACGGCGGCCGCTCCTCGGAGCCTCCTGGTCGACCGCCATCAGCGCGCCGCCAAGCCGTGCTTCTAGCACGCCTCGGCCGTGCGATCTTCGCGCGCCTTGGATCTACCCGCCTTCGACCTGCTGGGAGAGCCCTCCGGGGAATGCCGCTCGTCCATCACCGGACGAGCCAGTCGCAGTTGCGGCACGAGAGTGCCGCACAGCGGCGGCTGGGCCGGCAATGATGGATCTGCCGGCCGGCGGCTCGCGACGAGCGCGTGGGAGAGATGCAGGCTAGACTTGTGCCGTGCCCGAGCCCGCCACCACGACCCCGCCGGTCCCCGAGCCTGGGCGCACCGTGGAAGAGCTGCCACTGACGGAGCTGCATCGCCGGCTCGGGGCGGAGCTGGGCAGCTGGCCAGAGCTTCCCGGCCCCGTGCCGCTCCACTATGGATCCCTCGCCGCCGAGTACCAGGCGCTGCGGGGCGGCTGTGGCGTGGTCGATCGCTCATCGGCCGGCCGGCTGGAGCTGGCCGGCGCCGATCGCTTGCGGTTCGCGAACGCCTATCTCACCTGCGACATAAAGAGCCTGGCGCCCGGACAGGGGGCCTACGGTTTCGTCACCAGCGCGCAGGGCAGGATCCTCGCCGATGTCGTGGTGCTGGCCGGCGACGACCGCCTCTGGCTCGAGCTGCCGCCCGGCCGCGGGCCGGCGATCGCCGAGCACCTGCGCAGGTTCCTGATCGCCGACCGGGTCGAGATCCGGCCGCTCACCGCGCGGCTGCCGCTCTCGCTCATCGGGCCGGCAGCCGCCTCTCGGCTCGCCGCCCTCCTCGGCGGTTCGTCGGCGGCCGGCGCCTCGCCCGCCTCGCTCGCCTCACTCGGGTCGCTGCCGCAGACGCCCTGGAGCCACGTGCGCGTCTCCTTCGAGGGCGGCGAATTGACCGTCCAGCGCTCGGGCTTGCAGGGGGAGCCGGCGTGGACGATCTGGGTGCCGGCTGAGCTCGCCGAGCCGCTGGTCACCGCGCTCCTTGCCGGTGGCGGAACCCAGGCAGTCGGCCACCAGGCGCTGGAAGTTTGGCGGACCGAACGGGGTATCCCGCGCTACGGGCGCGACTTCGGCGCCGGCAACTTCCCCCAGGAGACCGGGATCGAGGAAGCTGTGAGCTATACCAAGGGCTGCTACTTGGGCCAGGAAGTGGTGGCCCGAATCCACTACCGCGGCGGGGTCCAAAAGGTGCTGCGCGGGCTGCTCTTCGCAGCGGGGACGGCGCCGGTGCCCGGCACGCCGCTGCTGTTCGACGGGCGCGAGGCCGGCATCGCCACCACCGTGGTCGAGTCGCTCGCCCTGCGGCAGCCAGTCGGTCTCTCCATTCTCCACCGCCGGGCCAGCGAGCCCGGGTCGCTGCTGCAACTGGGGGGCGCCAGTCAGGGCGCCACCGCGGAGGTTCACGAGCTCCCGCTGGTGAAAAACGGGGAGCGCTGAGGTTTGCAGAGCAGTTTTAACCCCGCCTGAGGACGTTTGCCGGATCGATGCGCGCGGCGCGCACGGCGGGAACCAGACAGGCGGCGGCAGCGGTGGTGGTGAGCAGCGCGGCAACGCCGGCCAGGACGAGCGGGTCGAAGGCGCCGACCCCGAACAGCGTCTTCTCGAGCAGCCGCGCGCCGCCGATGGCCGCCACTAGCCCGGCACCGATGCCGGCGGCCACCGCGCGCAGACCGCCCGCCATCACGTATCGCACCACCTGGGCAACGCGCGCGCCGACCGCCATGCGCACGCCGATCTCGGTGCGCCGTCGCGCCACGCTCTGGGAGACCACTCCGTAGACCCCGAGGACGGCGAGCGACAGAGCGGAGAGGGCGAAAGCCGCTGCCAGATCCATCTGGAAGCGACGCTGCGCGAGCGACTCGGCGACCACTTCGCCCATGGTGCGCATCCGCACCAGCGCGATCCTGGAATCGACTCGCGGGAGGAGCTCTCTCACCTGCCGCATGATCGCTTGCGGCTCGATGGCAGTGCCAAGGACGAGATTGCCACCCGTCAGCCGCCGCCGGAAATAGGGCACATAGGCGATCAGAGTCGTGCCCTGTTCGAGCCGGCCGTTGTGCACATCTTTGACGACGCCCACCACCTCCACCTTCCCCACTTCGGAGCCGGTGGTGAACCGCTTGCCGAGAGGATCGCGCCCGGGCCAAAGCTTGGCCGCCAGGCGCGCCGAGACGATGCCGGCGTAGCCCTTTCTGTCCCGTTCCTCGAGGTCGCGGCCGGCCAGCAGCGGAATGCCCAGGGTCGCGAAGTAGCCGGGGCCGACGAAGCGCACGTTGATCTCGAGCGGTGCATGGGTTCCGGCCTCGACCGCATCTTGATCCGCACCGTCGAGCTGGACCGGGTTGACGTTGGATTCGCCGGTCAGCGGCAGCTTCGAGACGAAAGCGGCGGAGCGCACTCCCGGGATGGTACGCAGCTGTTCGAGCAGGCGGGCGAAGAGGTCGCCCTGCAGCGGGTCACTCGGGACGGTCACCGCTGCGGCGAGTGCCCGCTCGAAACGGAACCCTTTGTCCACCAGCAGCAGGTGGACCAGGCTGCTGCCGAGCAGTCCGGCAAGCACGAGGAGGACCGTGCTGAGCGCGACCTCGCTGCCGACCAGCAGCTGGCGGAGCCGCGTCGCGGCGCGGTTCTCGGTCAGCGCGTGGCTCTCCGCACGCAGCGTCGCCTGGGGGTCCGCCGCCGCGATCCGGCGTGCCGGAAGGAGACCCGACAGCAAACCGCACGTCAGGCAGAGACCGATCGCGAAACAGAGCATCCGCGCGTCGACGGCGACTTCGTCGAGACGCGGGATGTCAGCGGGAGCCGCCGACACGAAGGCCCGCAACGCCAGCGCCGCCGCGGGGATGCCGAGCAGCCCTCCCGCCACCCCCAGGATCGCGGTCTCGGCAACGACCTCGCGCTCGAGACGGGCGCGCGAAGCGCCCAGGGCGAGCCGGATGGCAAACTCCCGCGCCCGGCCACTGAACCTTGCCAGCATCAGGTTGGCGAGATTGACGCAGACGATGACAAGGAGCAATCCGACGGCCAGAAGCAGGGCCAGGAGCCCGGTGCGGACGCTACCGGTCATCGTCTCCTGGAGCGAGGCGACATCCGCGTGCAGCCCCGGATCCATGTCGGGATGCGCGGCGAGAATCCGATTCTCCAGCAGCTCGAGCTCGGCGGCGGCGGCCACTCGCGTCACGCCTGGGCGCAGCCGCGCGACGACACAGTAGTCGTAGTCGCCGCCCCATCCCTGTTCGAGCTCGGCCTCCCCCAGCGGGCGGAAGATGTCGGCTCGTTCACCAAGATTGGTCAGCGCGCCGAGCTCGGCCTTGCGCGGGAATCGAAATCCGGCCGGCAGAACGCCGATGACCGTATGCGGCGCGCCGTTCAGGTCGATGGTGCCGCCGATCAGCTCCGGGCGGGCACCGAACCGTTCGTGCCAGAGGCGGTCGCTGATGACGACCACGCGGTTGCGCCCGGTCTGTTGCTCTGCGGCCATGAACGTACGGCCGAGCTGCGGCTCCACGCCGAAGATCGAGAAGAGATTGGCGGTCGTCTCCACGGCGTCGAGAACCTGCGCCGGGCCGGCGGCGCTCAGAGTGAGGGCGCGCCCGCGGAACCCCGCCAACCCCGACATCGTGCGCGATTGCGCAGCCCAGAAGCGAAAGTGCTGGATGTTGACCGGCACCGTGGGATAGAGATTCTGCAGCCGGGTAACCACCTCGCGCACCGAGATCAGGCGATCGGGCTGCGGGTAGGAAAGCGGCCGCAGCAACACGCCGTTGATCAGGGAGAAGATGGCTGCGGCGGCGCCGATTCCGAGCGCCATCGGCAGGACGGCCATGACGGTGAAGGCCGGCGCGCTGGCCAGGCGCCGGAGCGCATGGCGAAGCCCCTGCACCACCGCCTCGCGGTGCGGCGCCAGCCAATCGCGAAGGCCTTTGCCGCGGCCGCCGGGCGGCGGCGCTGCCAGCGGCGGACCCTCATCCCTCCCTGGTCGCACGCGGCGCGCCATCTGCCCGAGAAGGTTGGCGAGCTGATTCCCGACCGCCATCGGCGGGCCCCTTTCTGTCTCGTGGCGGAGATACGTGTGCCGCGGGGCAAGGTTTCGCCCGGGTGGGAGCGAGGCGGGCGATCGCCGCAGGCGCGCCGCTGGCCGCACGCTCGCACACTGGACGAAAGACGCCCTCACGCGGGGGGCGCTTTCATTCAGTGTTTTCGCGGGTGGCGGGCGGTCGTGCTAAACGGTGAACGAGGAGCCGCAGCCGCAGGTGCCGGCGGCCTTGGGATTGATGAACTTGAAGCCGGCGCCGCTCATGCCCAGCACGTAGTCAATGCTGGTGCCCTCGAGGTAGCGCGCGCTGACCGCGTCGACGTAGATCGTCAGCCCGCTCTGGTCGTAGACGTAGTCGTTGGCCCGCGCTTCGCCCTCGAAGTCGAGGGCATATTCGAAGCCGCTGCAGCCGCCCCCGCGCACCGCGATTCGCAGCCCGTGGGCGGCGTCGATCCCTTCCTGCTGGCGGGTGATCTTGACCATCTCGACCGCCTTGGGAGTCAGCGAGACGGGCACGCTCTCCGGGCCCGGTGCCGCGGTCTGCGCGGAGGCGGAGGAAGAGGCGGCTGCGGGCGCGCTTTCTGGACCGCTATTCGGAGCGACAGGGACCGCGTTGGCGGTTGCGGCGTGCGGCTGGCTCATTTCGGTTGGTTCCATTGCAGTGCAGCTCCTGGCCCGGTTTCGAGCGGCGGTTTCTGAAGCGTTTCGACGATAACGGCCTCTACGGGCAAAGTCAAATCTACCCCCCGTGGCGGATGGAGGCAGCCGGTCACCTCTGATAACAGCTTCCAGGCGTGCTCTCTTCCAGCTCGCCGCCGGCGGGGGCTCGCTCCGGGCCCGGCGCTATGATGGCCCTGCCGTGTTGCGGGCCATCCTCTTTGATTTCAACGGCGTCCTGGTCGACGACGAGCCGATCCATCTCGAGCTGTTCCAGCGCGTTCTCGACGAAGAGGGCGTGGCGCTTGCCGCTGCCGACTATTACCAGAGCTATCTCGGGCTCGACGACCGGAGCTGTTTTGCCGCCGTTCTGCGCAGCGCCGGCGGCGAGGCGTCGCCCACCCGCCTCATGCGTCTCATTGCCCGCAAGGCGAGCTACTACCAGGAGCGCATCCGCGAGCGGGGTTATCCTTTTTTTTCGGGCGCGGCCGAGCTGGTGAGCGCCGCGGCGAGCGCGGGTCTGGTGCTCGGCGTGGTGAGCGGGGCGCTGCGCGAGGAGGTGGAAGGAGGGCTGCGCCAGGCGGAGCTGCTGGCGCTGTTCAAGGTCCTGATCACGGCCGAGGACGTGGTCGAGGGCAAGCCAGACCCGGAAGGCTACCGGCGTGCGCTCGATGCCTTGAACGAGCTCCCGCCGCTTCCCGAGCGTCTGTTCCACCCCCATGAGGTGCTGGCCGTCGAGGACAGCCCGGCCGGTCTCGCCTCGGCGGCCGAGGCCGGGCTGGCGACCCTCGGCGTCGCCCACACCTACCGGCCGGCGCTGCTGCGCGCCGCCGACGCTGTCGTGGAGAATCTGCAGGGGCTGACCGTCGCCCGCCTTGCCAGCCTGTTCGCCAGCCGGCAGTAGCGGTCGCTCCGCCGCGTCCCCAAGCGAACGAGGCCGCGGGGGGGCTCCGGCGGCGGGCTATTGTCCCGCCACGGGCGCTCAGTTGATCGGCAGGCGGCCGCCGAAGCCGTCCTCGTAGGTGTGGAAGAACGAGATGCTCTCTTCTGGGAACTTCCAGCAATAGTAGCCGTCGCCGTTGTCCCAGTCGACCAGCCAGAGCCCCTTGACCTCGCAGCCGACGGAGGCGATCTCCCGCGCCCAGGAGCGGACGATGCCGTCGCAGGCCGCTTCGAGGTCCTCGCGCCGCGACTCGAGCTGCTCGCGGCTGCCGGCTTCGTTGATCAGGGCCTCGATCTGGCGCACCGCCGCCGCCGTGAGGTCGCGCACCGTGGGAAAGGTGGCCAGCGCCTCGTCATAGGAGAAGATGCGACGGCCTGCGCGAGGGGGAGCCATACGCCGCCGATGCTAGCAGAGCAGGTCCGCGCGCGGCCGCCGCAAGTCACCGCGATTCCTTCTCCTCCGACCGGCCTAAGAATGCCGTTTTCTGGGCGCGGGCTGACACCCAGACTGGGCTGCTGTAGATTTCCCGCCAGTGAGCATCGACGACGCCAGGAGCGACCGCGCCCGCGGCCAGATCGAGGCCATCACCGGCGGTATGTTCTCGGGCAAGAGCGAGGAGCTGGTGCGGCGGTTGCGCCGCGCCACCATCGCCCGCCAGGTGGTGCAGGTCTTCAAGCCCGAGGCCGACGCCCGGCACGCCTCGGAGCGGCTGGTGACGCGCGACAAGCGCGAGCTGGAGGCCGAGAGCGTTGCCGGGAGCGCCGAGATCAGGCGCCTGCTGCGGCCGGGGGTGCAGGTCGTCGGCATCGACGAGGCCCAGTTCTTCGACTCGGGACTGGTCGATCTGGCCTGCGAGCTGGCCGACGCCGGCGTGCGGGTGATCGTGGCGGGCCTCGACCTCGACTACCTGCGCCGTCCTTTCGGGTCGATGCCCCAGATCCTGGCGGTCGCCGAGTACGTGGACAAGATGCACGCGGTCTGCGTCCGCTGCGGCGCTCCGGCGCACTACAGCCAGCGCATCGCCGGCGGCGGCGAGCAGCTCCAGGTCGGAGACTCAGACGCCTACGAGGCGCGCTGCCGCCGCTGCTTCACCCCCTTTGCGCCGCTCGACGCCTAAGACGAAACTCCCCCGTGCGTCAGGGGAGGGGGCGTCCCCTTCCCCCCCGGCGCCGCCGGGCAGGCCGCACGTCCGGTGATGGACGTGCGGCACTTCCCGGAGGTCGGGACCCGGCGGCTTCCGACAACAGGGAAGGGGACTCGCGGGGGTTGTGGGGGGCGATCCGATGGATGCCTCGAGTAGGCCTCCTCCGCCACATCGCAGCGCCGTTTCATCCCTCGGGATCGGTACCGCCGGTGGGGACTAGTACGGCTGGCTCAGCGCCTGGCTGTTGGAGAGGCCGCCGCGCGGGCCTTGACGATCGGCACCGGCTGGTTGTTGGAGTCGACGTTGACGTAGACCACCTCGGCCTCGGTCACTTTCACCCGGCCGCCCTCTCCGGGGCAGTGCTGCGCGTCGACGATGACCTTGACCGTGATCGAGGTCGTGCCGAGACGCAGCAGCTCGGTGTAGAAGCTCACCAGGTCGCCGACGAAGACCGGCGAGTGGAAGACGACCTCGCGCATCGCCACGGTGACCAGCCGCCCGTGCGCGTGGCGATGCGCTTCGACCGCTCCCGCCTGATCGATGTAGGAAAGGATGATGCCGCCGAAGATGGTGCCCAGGGCATTGGTGTCCTTGGGCATCATTATGACGCGGATGGCGGGCTCGTTCGCCGCGCTGCCGCCCGGTGGGTCCTGCTCTTGCTCAGGGGTCATGACGCCGCGTTCGCCAAGCGCACCATGCTATCCTTTCGCACGAGCTCGTCGATAGATCATCCAAGCGTGAGCCAATGGATCCTACGACCCATGACTCCGGGGCAAACCCTCTCGCGGGAAACAGCGACGCGGCGCTCCTGCGGCAGGCGGCCGACCGGCAGCCGGAGGCTCTGGCGGAGCTGTACGACCGCTTTGCGCCGACGCTGCTGGCCCTTTGCCGGCGCATCCTCAGAAGCGCCGCCGATGCCGAAGAGGTCGTGCAACAGGTCTTCATCCACGTCTGGAAGCAGGGGCACCGCTACGATCCCGCCCGCTCGTCGGTCTCCACCTGGCTGGTGCTGATCGCCCGCAGCCGCGCCATCGACCTTCTGCGCAGCCGCAAGGTCGTCGAGCGCACCCACGAGGCGGCGCAGCAGGACCAACCCGCTCTCCATACATCCCCCCAGGGAATGGAAAACGTACTCACTCAGGAGCGGCATGCGCGCGTTCGGCGCGAGATGGAGAACCTGCCGCCCGAGCAGCGTCAAGTTCTCGAGATGGCTTTTTATCAGGGGCTCACGCAGAGCGAGATCGCAGCCCAGGCCAACCTGCCGCTGGGCACGGTCAAGACGCGCACGCTGCTCGCCATGAAGAAGCTGCGCAACGCGCTCCGCGCCGAGATCAGGCAACTGCTGTGACCGACGACACGAGAGAGGACCAGACGATCGAGGAGACGCTGGCGGCGCTGACCGGCGAGCACGTGGGCGCGCCGGGCGCCGTCGGTGCCCGGCCGCAGGCGACTGCCGCCGCCGACACTCCCCTCGACCCGGAAACCGAGACGTTGAAGCGGCTCTACGACGAGGTCTTCGGTCTGCTCCCGTTCGCGCTGGAGCCGCAGGCGCCGCCTGCCGAGCTCAGGCGGCGTTTGCTCTCGACGGTCCTGGCGAGTCTCGAAGCCGACCTGCCAGAAGAGCCGGCCATGGCAGAACGGGCGGCGGCCATGGCGAAAGGGGCGGCCGACCCTCCATCTCGACAGTCGGTCATCTTCGGCAAACCGGGACCGAGCCCGACAGCTCCGTCGCTTCATCCGCCTGCCGCTACCGGCAGCGAAGCTGGCGGGTTGCGGCCGCCGGCCGGCCGGCCCGCGGCGACAGGAGCCATGGCGCGCCGGGGCGTCCGCTGGCCGCTGGTCATCGCGGCGGCGCTGGTGCTGGCCCTCGTGGGGTTGTCGGGCTGGCTGGTTCAGACCCTTGCCGAACAGAACCAGACGATCGCCCGGCTCGGCCAGGAGCGCGACGAGGCGCGGCAGCGCTTCGAGGAGACCAGCTCGCGTACCCGCCAGCTCTTGCAGGCGCTTGGCGAGATGCAAGGCAAGCTCGCCCTGGTGACCTCTCCCGCGGTCGAGATCAGCTCCCTGCGGCCGGTCGGGGCGGCGCCGCCCGAAGCCCGGGGCGTCCTCTTCGTGGCCGCCGACCATCAGCACTGGTACATGACGCTGTCCGGGCTACGCCCGGCGGGCAGCGGACGCTGCTACGAGCTCTGGTTCCTGGGCGATCAGGGTCCGGTCAGCGGCGGACTGTTCGACGCCCGTTCCGGGTCGCCCGCCGAGCTCGGATCGAAGAGCATGCCGCAGGGGATCAAATCGGTCAGCGTCACCGTCGAGCCCGCTGCCGGATCGGCGCGCCCCTCGGGTCCCGAGGTGCTGCGCGCCGCTGCGGTCTTCCAGGTCCTCTAGCGCAGCTCGACTGGCTACCTGGAAGGCGGCCGGGTGGGGCGCATCTCGATCAGGCTGGGCAGGACGCGCGGCGGATAGCTCAGCAGGTGCAGGACCATGGCGGCGACGTCGGCGGGCAGGAGCATCCAGTCGTGGCCGGCGGCCCCGTCCCGCGGGCTGCGAAAACCGGAATCGATGCTGCCGGGCAGGATGGCGGCCACCCTCACGCCGTGCCCGCGCAGGTCGAGCATGGCGGCCTCGGACAGCCCGATCAGTCCGAACTTGCTGGCGTTGTAGGCGGCGCCGCCGGCGAACGCGTTCTTGCCGGCCAGCGAGCCGATGTTGAAGATCCAGCCGTCGCCCTGCCGCTTCATGATCGGGGCCGCCGCCCGGATGCAGTAGAACGCGCCGTAGAGGTTGGTTTCGAGGACTTCGCGCCACTGGTCGCCGCTCAGGGCGTCGACCGGCCCGAAAGTGCCGAGCCCGGCATTGTTGACCAGGCAGTCGATGCGCCCCGCCTCGTCTTCCACCCAGCCGAAGAGCCCGTCGACCTCTTCCTGGCGCCGCACGTCGATCGGGCGCCCGCTGACCTTCTCGCCGAAGCGGGCGGCCAGCTCCGCGGCCGCCTGGGTCACCGAATCCGGGTTTCTGCTGGCGAAGAAAACCCGCCAGCCATGCTCCGCGAGCGCCTCCACCACGGCCCGGCCGACCCCTCGGCTGCCGCCGGTGACCACCGCCACCCGGCGCTGCTCGGCCTGCAGCTCCGATTGCTCGGCTTGCTGCTGATCCGGCGCGCGGGTCTGGCCTGCCCGCGCTTCTGGCGCTGCCTGTTCTGCCAAGCGGTCTCCTTTTCGGTTGCCTACTGTATCAACATCATCGACTTCACCCCGCGGCTTCACCCCGCGGCCACGGATGAAATGCGGCCCCCCTCGCTTCCTGTTCTAACGGGAGAAGGAGGAGTGCATGTTCTTCTATGGATTCGACCCCACGTATTTCCTGTTCATCCTGCCGGGCCTCGTGCTGTCGCTCTGGGCGTCGTGGGCGACCCGGTCGGCGTTCACCAAGTACTCGCGGGTGGGAACCGCCCGCGGCCTGACCGGCGCGCAGGCGGCGCAGATCATGCTGCGCGCGGCCCACATCGACGACGTGAGGGTCGTCCCCACGTCTGGCATGCTGACCGACCACTACAACCCGATGACCAAGCAGCTGGCCCTCTCCGAGGACGTCTACGGCTCGAATTCGGTGGCCGCGGTCGGCGTCGCCTGCCATGAGGCCGGGCACGCCGTGCAGCATGCGCAGGCCTACCGCCCGCTCTGGCTGCGCTCGGCGCTCGTCCCGACGGCCAACATCGGCAGCTCGCTCGGCCTCATCGTCATGGCCGTCGGCCTCTTCTTCCTGCACTCGCCGCAGGCCGTCCTCTTTGGCGCGATGCTGTTCTCGGCGGTGCTGCTCTTCCAGATCGTCACCCTGCCGGTGGAGTTCGACGCCTCGGCGCGCGCCAAGCGCCTGGCGGTCGCCAACGGGATCGTGCTGCCGCAGGAGCGCGAGGGCATGGACCGGGTGCTCAACGCCGCCGCCCTCACCTACGTCGCGGCGGCGGTCTCCAGCTTGATGACCCTGCTCTACTACCTGCTGCGCGCCGGACTGCTCGGCGGCCGGCGGGACTGAGCCCCCTCCGTCCTGTGCCCCGTCCCCGCTCCGCGGGCGGATTCATTTGGCGCGCGGGTCCCTACCCGCGCTTCTGACGTGTGCGCGCCTGGCACCGTTGTACCCCTGCGATGGTCAGTGAGGGCGCTGCCAGTCGCCGTCCTCGACCTCCGGGAAGTGCCGCCCGGCCATCGCCGGCCGGGCGGCCGACTCAGGACGGGGCACGGGACTCCCCCCATTCCGCCTGGGGGTTACTAAGATGGGGTAGTACGGTGCCTCGAGGCTGGGATGGCAGGCTCATTCCGCGGGCTTGCCTAGCAGGCCGGTCAGCTCGGCGCGCCGGCGGGCCAGCTCGCCGGCGGTCCGCGCCTCGAGCACCAGCCGCAAGTAGGGCTCGGTGTTCGACGGGCGGATGTTGGCCCACCAGTCGGGGTAGTTGATCGTGATGCCGTCGAGGTAGTCGATCTGGGCGTCGGCGAAGCGCTCGGCCAGCAGGCGCATCTTGGCCGCCTTGTCGGCCACCACGAAGTTGATCTCGGGACTCTTGTGATAGCGCTCGAGCGGGGCGACCAGCCGCGACAGCGGCTGGCCGTCCTTGCGCAGCAGGTTGAGCACCTCGACCATGGCGAGCAGGGCGCAGTCGGCGTAGAAGTGGTCGCGGAAGTAATAATGTCCGGCCAGCTCGCCGCCGAAGATCCCCGAGCGCTTGCGCAGCGTCGCCTTCATGAAGGAGTGCCCGACCCGCTCGCGCACCGGGATGCCGCCGTGCTCGGCGATGTACTCGGCGACCGCGCGCGAGGAGCGCAGGTCGTAGAGCACCGCCTTACCCGGATCACGGGCCAGCAGCTCGCCCCCTATCAATCCGGTGGCGAGGTCGCTGCCCACGGCCTGCCCGCGCTCGTCGACGAAGGCGGCACGATCGGCGTCGCCGTCGAAGGCGACACCCAGAGCGGCGCCGGTCGACCGCACCGTGCGGATCAGGTCGGCCAGGTTCTCCTGCTTGAGCGGGTTGGCCTCGTGATGGGGAAAGCTGCCGTCGAGCTCGAAGTAGAGCGGCACCAGCTCGATCCCCATCGCCTCGAGGATCGGCCGATCGATGGTCACCATGCCGTTGGCTGCGTCCACGGCCACCTTGAGGCGGCGGCCGGCCGCGGGCGGCGCCAGAAAAGAGAGGATGTGGCGCCGGTAGTCGGCGGCCACCTCGCCCTGGCGGACGGTGCCGGGACGCGCGGCGAGCGGCAGATCGCCAGCCGCGACCTTCTCCTCCATCAGCGCGATGCCGTGGTCGCCGGAGACCGGGCGCGCCCCGTGACGGCTGAACTTGAAGCCGTTGTACTGCGCCGGATTGTGGCTCGCGGTCACCTGCACTCCGCCGGCTGCGCCCGTGGAGCCGATCGCGAAGTAGTTCATCGGCGTCGTGGCGAGGCCGATGTCGAGCACGTCGAAACCGGCGGCGGTGATGCCGTCGATCAACGCCGCCGCCAGCTGCGGGCTGTGCGCGCGCATGTCGCGGCTCACCACCACGGTGTTGCCGCGCTCGCGGTCCTCGGCGTCGAGGACGTGCTGAAAGGCAAGCCCGATCTGGCGGGCAATGGTGGCGTCGATCTCGGTCGGATAGAGACCGCGGACGTCGTAGGCTTTGAAGATTCCGGACACTTAGGGCTCTCGCTTGACGCTTGCAGGGCTCGAGACAGACCAGAAGGCCGGCGGCCGGCGGTTTCGCTGCGTCTCTACCCAGCCGGGTTGGGAAGGGCGGTAACGAAGCGGCTCAGCGCCCGGCTGAAGGCGATCGGGACCTCGGCGTGCGGCAGGCCGCCGGCGTCCGCGAAGCTCTCCAGGTGCGCGTGCGGCAGCAGCTCCAGCCAGAGCTCCGGCGGGTCCGCAGGCGGCAGGCGAGGCGAGCTCGCGGTCGCGAGCCATGCCGGGACCGGGAGCCGCGAGGGAGCCTGGCCAGCGGCCCCGAGGTCGCCGCGCAGATAGGCGCCGAGCGCCTCGCGGGTCGAGGGCAGGTGGCTCACCCGGTAGTGATGGTCGAGCACCGCCGCGTCGGCCCTCGCGGGGACGGCATATTCGCGGCGCAGATGGTGGGCGAGGAGAGGACGGCTGGTCAGCAGGTCGAGGATGCTGACCCGCAGCAGCGGCACGCCGAGGAGCTGGCGCAGCACCAACTTCCCGAGGCCGTCCGGCGAGTCTGCGAGACCCTCGGGCGACACCAGGGCGAGCGCCCGCACCAGGTCGGGACGCTCCGCGGCGATCTGGAACGCATAGGCGGCCGGCAGGCCGGCGGCGCAGACGACCGCCGGCTGGCGCACCACGCGGGTCAGGAAATCGGTCAAGCTCTCGACATAGAGGCCGCGGTGCGGCAGCGTTGTCTCCGAGCGCCCCCATCCCGGGAGGTCGGGCACGTAGACCCGGTGGGAGGCCGCCAGCGTCTCCGCCACCGCCCGCCACTGGCTCGAGTCGTAGCCGGGGCCGAAGGCATGGAGCAGGACCAGCGGCTCGCCGTCGCCGAGCTCCTGGAATACGATGGGGCCGAGCTTGCCTGCGAAGCGGTGCGAACGGCCCCAGCGCGGCGAGTGCGGCGGCCTTGCCTGGCGCCGCACCAGGAGGTGGATCAGCGCCGGCACGGCGGCGGCCGAACCGGCCAACGCCAGGCCGCCGATCAGGCGCCGGATGCTCCGCCGCTCCATGGGGCGACGATAGCATGGGGCCCCCTCCGCCCTGGCCGCGGGGGGAATCCTGATGGTGGACTGCGGGTCGCCGGCAGGGCCTGGACGCGGCTGTGTGGGTGAAGCGAACACAGCCGCGTCCAGGCCCTTCCGGCGACCTTGGGTGCGACAGGGGTTGGTGGAGGGCCAGGGACTCCTCCCCATACGTCTAGGATTCTTCAGGCTGGATGGGGCTCCGCCGGCCGCCTTGGGGCACCGCGCCGGGCTGCGTTGGGGCCGCGGTATAATTACGGTTTCTTGACCCTTCCTCTCATGAGCTTGCTACCCATCGTCCGGCTCGGCAATCCCGCCCTGCGCACTGTTGCCCAGCCGGTGAATCTCGATCGCCTGCCACAGGCCGATATCCAGCGGCTCATCGACGACATGGTCGAGACCATGCGGGCGGTCAAGGGGGTGGGTCTGGCGGCGCCGCAGCTGGGCGCCTCGCTGCAGCTGTTCGTCTACGAGCTTCCGGCGGAGCGGGAGCGCCGTGACGGAAGCAAGGAACGCCAGGCGCCCATTCCCCTGCGCGTGGTCGTCAACCCAATGCTGACCCAGAAGACCGGCGAGATGGTCTACGACTGGGAGGGCTGCCTGTCGATTCCCGACCTGCGCGGCCTGGTGCCGCGCCATCCGGCGGTCCGCGTGCGCGGGCACGACCGCGAAGGACGGCCGCTGGACTTCGTGGCCGACGGCTTCGAAGCCAGGATCGTGCAGCACGAATTCGACCATCTGAACGGCGTCGTCTTCCTCGACCGCATGCGCGACTTCAAGGGGCTCTCCTACACCGAGGAGTGGGAGCGCTTCCTGGCCGAGGACTCCGGAAGAGCCGCGAGCACCCCGGTTGGCTGATCGGTGAGCCGCGAGCTGGTCGTCCTCTGGGCAGGACGCCACCAGCGCTCGAGCTGGGAAGAGCTCTGCGCCTCGTACCGGCGCCGCATCGCTCTGCTGGCGCCGGTGCGGGAGCTCCCCGTCCGCGCCCGCGCCGGCGCCGGCGACCCGCAACGGTTGCGCGCCGAGGGACAGGCGCTCCTCGCGGCGCTGCCGCAACCCTGCTACTGCGTCGCCCTCGACCGCGGCGGCGAGGAGCTGGGCTCCTCCCAGCTGGCCCAGCGGCTGGCGCGCCTGCGTGGCGAATGGCCGCACGCGCTGGCCTTCCTCATCGGCTCGGACCTCGGGCTCGACGGCTCGGTGCTGGCGGCGGCCCGCTGGGTCCTTTCGCTGGGCCCGCTGACCCTCTCCCACGAGCTGGCACGAGTCGTGCTGTACGAGCAGCTCTACCGTGCGCTCTCGATCGCGGCCGGAATGAGCTATCATCGCGAGCCGCCATGAGCGTTTCGTGGTGGAGCGAGCTCTCAGGGATCGGCTGAAAGGAGACAGCAGCGTGGCCAGGAAACAGACCGCCAAACCCGCTCCTGAAGTGTCCAACGAGCGGTTCGACGCCCTCCGGGATCGGCTGGAGAAGCAGAGGCAGGAGATCCTCGACATGTACAACCAGGATCTCAAGGCCGGGCAGGAGTCTGCCGATGACGGGACCGACGACATCGTGGACCGCGCCAACGCCGCCTACAACCGGGAGCTGATGTTCTCGCTCTCCGACAGCGAGCGGCAGATGCTACTGCAGATCGGCGACGCGCTGCGCCGGATGGACGATGGCGCTTACGGCCGCTGCGCCAACTGCGGCCAGCGGATCGCTCTGATGCGGCTCGAGGCCGTCCCCTGGGCGCGCTTCTGCATCGACTGCCAGGAGCTGGCGGAGAAGGGGATGCTCAACGAGGCGGAGGCGTCCTAGCCACTTGGCGCGCGCTGGCTCGAGCAGCCCTCCGGGGAATGCCGCACGTCCCAGCCGCCGCTGTGCGGCAGCAAGCTGCCGCAGCTGCGGCGACTGGCCGGACGTGCGGCTGGCTCGAACTGGCTCAAACTAAAGAATGCCGCATCCCCTTTCCGAGCTCCTCTCGGCCGCCGGGCGCGGGGAGAGCTCTCCGGTGGTCCTGGTGCAGGGCGATCTCGTGCTGGCCGAGCCGGCGGCCCTGAAGATTGCCCAGGCCGTCGCGAGCCCCGCCGGCTGCCCCGTCGAAACCCACCGCCGGCCGGTTTCGCTCGCGCCGCTGCTTTCGGACCTCCGCACCTATTCGTTGTTTGCGCCCGTCAAGGTGGTGCTGGCGGTCGATACCGCGATCTTCGCGGATCGCGCCGCGGCCGGCGACCTGATCGACGACGCGGCCGATGCCCTGCCCCTTGCCAATCGCGACCGGCCACTCCTGGCGCGCGAGCGGCAGGCGGCGGCGCGCCTTCTCCAGGCACTCCACCTCTTCGCGCTCGAGCCCAGCGCCGGCACTGCCGAGGCGGTGGTGGCCGAGCTCCCGGGCTGGGTTCTCGAAGGGGGGCGCGCGGCGCGGCGCTCCCGCGGCGGGCGTCCACGCGGCCGGCGCCAGGTGGAAGATCTGCGGGCCGGCCTGGCCGATCTGCTCGCCGCCGCCCGCCGCGATGCCGTCCAGGGCTTCTGGGACAGCGACCTGCCCGACCTGGCGGCACTGATCAGGGGCGGTCTTCCGCCCGGGCACGCGTTGATCTTTGCCGAGCGCACCGCGGCGCCGGACCATCCACTGGTCCGCCTGCTCGACGAGCGTCGCGCGGTGAGCGAGGTCGGCGAGGTCGAAGCCGACCGTGGCGGCTGGCAAGGGCTCGAGCTGCTGGCAGCGGAGCTGAAGGCCCAGACCGGCGCCGCGATCGAGCCCGATGCCCTCACCGAGCTCGCGCGCCGCACCTTGCGCCAGGCGAGCGACGGCTGGGGAGGGGCGTCGAGCCGCGGCAGCGCCGATCCCGACTCCACCGCCCGCTTCGCCGCCGAGTACCGCAAGCTGGCCACTCTTGCTGGCGGCGAGAGCCAGGCCGAAGAGGGTCGCGATGCGGGCGATTGGAGCGGGGGGCGCGGCGAGCGCCAGATCGACCGCGCGCTGGTCGAGGAGGCGGTCGAGGACCGCGGCGAGGAAGACGTCTGGCAGCTGCTCGACGCCATCGCCGCAGGACGGGGCGCGGAGGCCCTCGACCGATTGCGACGCCTGCTCGCCGCGGCCGAGGAGCCGCTGCAGGCACGGCTCTCCTTCTTCGGGCTCCTGGCCGCTTTCAGCCGCCAGCTGACCGCCATCCGCGGCATGATGGAGCTCTCTCGGGTGCCGCCGGGGGAGCAGAGCTATAACCGCTTCAAGACCCGCCACGCGCCGCTGCTGCAAGCCGCCCTCGACACTGGCAAGAACCCGTTGTCGGGCTTGCACCCCTTTCGCCTCCACCGCGCCTATCTCGCCGCCTCCCGCTTGCCGCGGCAGACGCTGGCAAGGCTTCCCTGGGACGTCCTGGAAACCGAGCTGCAGCTCAAGGGCGAGAGCGGCGACGCCGGCGCCGCTCTCTTCCGCCTGGTCGTCAAGCTCAGCGCTCCTGCCCCCGCCCCACAGCCCGGGCGGCGCTAGACGAAGCTGGTCCGTGCGCCCGGGGAGGGGGCGTCCCCTTCCCCCCCGGCGCCGCCGGGCAGGCCGCACGTCCGGTGATGGACGTGCGGCACTTCCCGGAGGTCGGGACCCGGCGGCTTCCGACCTGCCGGGAGTGCCGCAACAGGCGACCGCTGCGGCCGACAACCGGGAAGGGGACTCGCGGGGGTTGCGGGGGGCGATCCGATCGATGCTTCGAGTAGGCCTCCACCGCCACATCGCGGCGCAGTTTCGTCCCTCGGGATCGGCACTTCCGGTGGGGACTAGCGCTGGCATCCGGGGCAATAGAACGTGCTGCGGCCGGCCTGGACCGCGCGCCGAATCGGCCGGCCGCAGTTGGCGCAGGCTTCATCCTCACGGCCGTAGACACCGAGCGAGACCTGGAATTCGCCGCTCTTGCCGGCGGCGTCGGCGAAGTCGTTGAGCGTCGTTCCCCCTTGACCGATTGCCTGGCGCAGCACGGACACGGCAGCATCGCCCAGCCGCCGCCAGCGCTCGCGCGAGATCCGCGATACCGGCCGGGCGGGGTGGATGCCCGCCACGAACAGCGCCTCGGTGGCGTAGATGTTGCCCAGGCCGACCACGATCCTGCCATCCATCAAGAAGCTCTTCACCGGTCCGCGCCGGCCGCGCGCGGCGCGTTCCAGGAACGCGCCGGAGAAACCCTCTGCCAGCGGCTCGGCGCCCAGGTGGACGAAGTGAGGATCGCGCTCCAGTGTGCGGGTCGGCAGCGCCAGCACGAGCCCGAAGCGCCGCGGGTCACGAAGGCGCAAGCGCCGGCCCGACCGGAGGTGAAAGGCAACATGCTCGTGCGGCTCGCGTGGCGTCGTGCCGGGCACGAGGGTCAGCCGGCCGCTCATCCCCAGGTGGACCGCCAGAGTCCAGCCACCGCTCGCGTCGATCAGCAGGTACTTCGCCCGCCGCCGCAGGCCCTCGATGTCACGCCCGCGGAGCCGGGCCAGCGACCCAACGCGCACCCGCTCGCGCAGGCGCGGCTCGCGCACTTCGATGCGCCCGATCCTGTCGCCCGGCAGGAATGGCTCCAGGCTGCGGCGCAGCACCTCGATCTCTGGCAGCTCTGGCATGCCGGTGCATTGTAATCCCGCCGCTCGCCTGCCGTCCGATCGCGGGAAGGGCTTGACAAGCGCCTCCCGATAGCGTAAATAAAGCGTAACATGAGTCTGCTCACCACATCCGTATCGCTCGCCCTGCCCTGGTGCTGCCGGGGTTGGTTCCTCGGCACGGGCCGTGCCGGCGCCAGGATGGATCATGCTGGCTACGCCAATGGAACCAAGGCTGGCTGCGCCAGCTGGGGAACCAACGCGGGCTACGCCGGCAGGGGCCCTGATGCTGGCTACGCCAGCACTCATAGCCTGCTCCGCCGTCTGGTTCTCGCGCAGCACCAGGCTCCGGTTTCCATCACCACACCCTCGACGCTGATCCTGCGCGACCTCGATCTGCTCCTCGATCTCGACCGCCACACGTCGGTCACCGTGCGGGTGCCCATTCCGACCGTCAGTCCCGAGCTCGCGCGCTGGCTCGAGCCGCCCGGATTGCCCGCGCCGTGGGCGCGGCTGGAGACGGTGCGTACGCTCGCCGCGCACGGGATTGCGACCGCCGTCGTCGCCTCGCCGATCCTCCCCCAGGTCAACGACGACGAGGATGCGATTCGCCCTCTCCTTGCGGCAGCACGGGCAGCCGGCGCATACGACGTCCTGCCAGCGCTGCCTGCGCTGCCTGCGAATACCGGAAAGATTGTAGAGATTGGCTCGAGCCGGGATTCCCGCCAACGGCGCAAGCGTTTCGCCGCCCTTTTCTCGCGCCTCCGTCTCGCATACGGCTTCCCGCAGGTCCGACCTGGAAGGGGGTAGAACGAAACTCCCTCGTGCGCCAGGGGAGGGGGCGTCCCCTTCCTCGGGATCGCCGCCGGCGGTGGCAGCTAAGCCGAACTCTTTGGATACAATCCGAGGGTGCCGCCCCCGTCCGCCCGAGTCGAGCCGGGCCGCAGGACGCTCGAACCGCTGACAGCGCTCGATCCGCTCGCGGCGAGCCCCGGTCCCAGGCCATTCATCCTCGGCGTGGCGGGAGGAACCGGCTCGGGCAAGACCACGGTGGTGCGATCGATCCTCGATGCGGCCGGGGAGGACCGGATCGCCCTGATCGAGCAGGATAGCTACTACCAGGACATCGACTGGCGGAGCGAAGGCGAGCTGCTGCACCACAACTTCGACCACCCCGCGGCTCTCGACAACGAGCTGCTGGTGGCACACCTGGCCGCCCTCAAAGCCGGCCACCCGGTCGAAGTTCCGATCTACGACTTCGTGCGCCACCGCCGCACCGCACGCACCCGGCGGGTCGCGCCGCACCCGGTGGTGCTGCTCGAGGGGATCCTCATCTTCGTCGAGCCCTCGCTGCGCGAGCTGCTCGACTTCAAGATCTACGTCGACACCGATGCCGACCTGCGCCTCATCCGCCGGTTGAAGCGCGACATGTCCGAGCGCGGCCGGACCGTCCCGGACGTCTTGCGCCAGTATCTGGAGACCGTCCGCCCGATGCACCTCGAGTTCGTGGAGCCCTCCAAGCGCTGGGCCGACATCATCATCCCTGAAGGGGGCGAGAACCGCGTGGCCCTGGAAATGGTGGTCGCCCGGGTCGAACAGCTCCTCGGAGGCCGCTGAGCTTTGGCCAGCTACCTGCTGCGGGTGAGGTCCCGTTTCGAGGCCGCGCACCACCTGACCTCCTACCGCGGCGCTGCCGAGCCGGTGCACGGTCACTCCTGGCAGGTCGAGGCGGTGCTGTCCGCCGGCGCCCTCGACGCGGAGGGAATGGCCCACGACTTCGTGGCGCTCCAGAGAGCTCTGCACGAGATCGCGGCCGCCCTCGACCACCAAGACATCAACAGCGTGCCCCCCTTCGACCAGTTGAGCCCGACCACCGAGCGGATCGCCCGCTGGTTTTTCGATCGCCTGCAGGAGCGTCTCGGCGCCGCGCCCGCCGCGCTGGCCGAGGTGACGGTCTGGGAAGGCCCCGATTGCGCCGCCACCTACCGGCCCTCTTAGGACCAGCGAAGAAATAACTCCCGCTGTTCAAGCTGGCCGTAGGGTGTAGTTCCACCGAGGGAGCTCCTCGTCGTTGGTGATCTGGAGTTGGTCCATCTGGTCGTCGGTGATCTTGACGCCTTTGACGTAGGGTTTATCGACCAAGTGCGCCTCGACTCTGAGACCGGTGTTCGTGGTGGTGGTGCGGAGGTAGTTGAGGATGGTCTCATAGCTGTCGAGGGGCCGCGCCGCCCAGTTTTTGGTGACTTCGCTGAAGAGGCGGTGCTCGATGGGGTTCCACTTCGAGGCGCCGGTGGGATAGTGGGCGACGGTGATGGTGAGGCCATGGCAGTTACACAGTCGGTCCTGCAGCCCACACTTCCAGGCGCGGTTTCTGGGTGCGTTGCTGCCGCCCGCGTCCGCCAAGATCGCGAGTTGCTTGGCGTCGCGATAGCGCTTAACGCCCTCGGTACGCCACCAGGTCTCGACGGAGTCGACGGCGAAGTCGGGGGTGTCGTAGGTCGTGCCCACGAAGAAGGTGCCCCGGTTCGCCTGCACGTCATAGATGCCGTAGGGGATGGCGATGCCCAGCGCATCGGAGCGGAAGTCGTGGTCGTTGACCAACACGGGATCACGGTCCCAGGCTGCGCCACCGTTCTTGAAGTGTCCGACTAACTCTCTTTTCTTGGTGTCGATGCTGATCACCGGTAGCCTCTGGGCGGCGAAGCGCTCGCGCAGCTCACCGATGCGCCCAAACTGCGCATCCCGGTCGTCGGCAGAGGTGCCGGAGAGCTTTTTGTGGTTGACGCGGAGGGAGAAGCCCATCTTTCTGAGGAGCTTAGTACTCCTGTTCGGAATTACGGTGACGTATTCCGTGGTGGTTAGGCCGCCGGAGCGAGCTGTCGGTCGGCGATCCTCGTCAGCAGTTTGGCGAGGTCGCCGCGGGTGAAGGTCCACTTGAAGGGCGCGGCGGAGCGCTCA
>DASZZP010000062.1:0-211915 GCA_035544875.1 Thermoanaerobaculia bacterium
CCGCGGAATCCTCCCCGGCCGCGGCGCATCCTTCTCCAACCCGGCCAACCGAAGCGCCAAGAAGCGCTGCCGCCACAACTGCACGGTCGGGCGCGACACACCCAACGCTCGGGCAATGGCCTGGCTCTCGACGCCTTCAGCGGCGAGCTGAATGATCCGGGCCCGCTGTACCTGCCGCACCGACAAGGTGCGACTCCGTACCCACGAGTCCAAAGTCGCTTGCTCATCGGGGCTCAGCACAATGGGCGCCGCGTGCCTGCTCATGAGCACGGAGCCTGACACCCCAACGCCAATAAGTCAAGCTATTTCAGACGCACTACACTAGCAGGTAGCGAGCGTCCCGCAACTAGCGGTAGAAAATCGGGTAGGAGGCCGGGTCGGCCTCGTGCATCAGCTCGTAGACCGCTTCGAAGATGGTTTCGCGGTTGGGTTTCGACCAGTAGTCGCCATCGGAGCCGTAGGCGGGCCGATGCTCGCGGGCGGTGACCGTGCGGGGCGCGGAGTCGAGCCAGGCATAGCCGCCCTGGCCTTCGATGACCTGCTGCAGCATGAAGGCGGTGGCACCGCCCGGCACGTCCTCGTCGACGAAGACGATGCGATTGGTTTTCTCGAGCGAGCGCAGCAGGAGCCCGGCGCGGTCGAACGGCAGCAACGTCTGCACGTCGACGACCTCGGCTTCGATGCCCACCTGCGCGAGCCGTTCGGCCGCCTCGAGGGCGATTCGGCAGCAGGCGCCGTAGGTTGCGACCGTGACGTCATCGCCTTCGCGCAGCACTTCCGGCACACCCAGCGGCAGGGTCATCTCGCCTATGTTGGCGGGCAGCCGCTCCTTGATCCGGTAGCCGTTGAGCACCTCCACCACTACTCCCGCGTCGTCGGAGCGCAGCAGCGTGTTGTAGAAGCCGGCTGCCTGCGTCATGTTGCGCGGCACGCAAACATAGATGCCGCGCACGAGGTTGAGCACTCCGGCCATCGGCGAGCCGGCATGCCAGATCCCCTCCAGCCGGTGACCGCGGGTGCGCACGATCACCGGCGCCATCTGTTGCCCCTTGGTGCGATAACGCAGGCTCGCCAGATCGTCAGAGAGGATCTGCAGAGCGTAGAGAATGTAGTCGAGGTACTGGATCTCGGCGATCGGCCGCAGCCCGCGCATGGCCATGCCGATCGCCTGGCCGATGATCGTCGTCTCGCGGATCCCGGTGTCGGAGACCCGCAGCTTCCCGTAGCGGGCTTGCAGTCCAGCGAAACCCTGGTTGACGTCGCCGATCTGACCGACGTCCTCGCCGATCGCGATCAGGTTGGGGTACTTCGTGAGCGCCGCGTCGAAGCAGGCGTTCATGATCTTGTGCCCGTCGACCAGCTTGGCGCCGGCGGCGAAGACGGCCGGCACAGCCTGCACCGCCAGCGCCGCCTGCGGCGAGGTGCTGTAGAGGTCGGAGCTGTAGCGTTCGACGTTGAGACGTCCTTGCTCGGCCTTCCACGCGACCAGGCGGCGGACCGCGGTCCGCGAGCCTTCCGGCTGGCTGGCAGATTCGCTGCCCTTGGCAACACCCGCGGCAGCCCCCGCCTTGCCGGCGATCGAGATCAAGGCCTCCTCGATCGCGGCCATCAGATCGCGCCGCAGCACGACCGGCTGGCGGAGAAGCTCCTGGCGCAGCCGGCCGAGCTCGGCAGCCTCGGGCGCCGCCTGCGCCAGCTCGCCGAGCATCGCCAGCACTTCCCGCTTCTCGGCCTCGATCGGAGCACGAAAGGCGCTCCAGGCACGGCGCTGGATCTCACGCACTCGCTGCGTCGCCGCCTGCTCGAGCTCGTCGAGCTCGGCGCCGCCGGCGAGCCCTTCGCCTTCCATCCACCGCCGCATGCGGCGGATGCCGTCGAACTCGGTCTCCCAGGCCAAGCGCTCCTTCGACTTGTAGCGCTCGTGGCTGCCCGAGGTCGAGTGGCCCTGCGGCTGCGTCATCTCGACGACGTGGACGATCGCCGGCACGTGCTCTCGGCGGACGACTTCGGCGGCGCTCGAGTAGATATCACAGAGCTTCGGGTAGTCCCACCCCTTGACCGTGTACAGGTCATAGCCCCGCCGGCTCCCGGGGGCGCGGCGGAAGCCCGAAAGAAGCTCGGAGAGGTCCTTGGTGACCTGGTACTCGTTGGGCACCGAGATGCCGTAGCCGTCGTCCCAGATGGAGAGCAGCATCGGCGCCTGCAACACCCCGACGGCGTTGACCGCTTCCCAGAACATGCCCTCGGCGCAGCTGGCGTTGCCGATGGTGCCGAAGGCGACCTCGTCGCCGTGGTGGGAGAACTGGCTCATCGCCGCCAGCTCGGGCAGCTCGCGGTAGAGGCGCGACGCGTAGGCGAGGCCCACCAGGCGCGGCATCTGCGCGGCGACCGGCGAGAGATCGGCGGCGAAGTTGATCAGCTCGGCGAGGTTGCGGAAGCTGCCGTCGGCATTGAGCAAGCAGGTCGAGAAGTGGGCGTTCATCGACCGCCCCGCCGAGCAGGGCTCGAGAGCGACGTCAGGGATGGCGTAGAGCTGGGCGAAGAACTCCTCGAGCGACAGCAGGCCAAGGGCGAGCATCAGCGTCTGATCGCGGTAATAGCCGGAGCGGAAATCTCCCTTGCGGAAGGCCTTGGCCAGCGCCAGCTGAGCGATTTCCTTGCCGTCGCCGAAGATCCCGAACTTGGCCTTGCCGGTCAGCACTTCGCGGCGGCCGATCAGGCTCGCCTGCCGGCTCTCCCAGGCGATGCGGTAGTCGCGCAGCACGCTGTCGCGGCTCCACAGCGCCGGCGCTTCCGCCGCCGCCTGGGACGCCGATGGCTCCAGCGGCTCCTGGGGCGCCGGCGCGTCTCGGTCCAGGACGGAGATGGTCATGGGGCCTCCGTAGCGAGCTGACGGATCCGGCGACCAGTCGCCGGCGTGCGGCAGTTCCTGCCGCAACCGCGGCGACTGGACCGGAGATCTAGATCGGAAGCGCGGGTCCCCGACCTGCCCGGAGAGCCCTCAGGGGAATGCAGCCCGTCCACCCTGGGCGGGCGGCGGCCGGCAATGTTAGATCTGCCGGCCGACCCGCGCTCCTGAAGCAATGCTAGCATGCGGGCTCCGACGCCTGGTCGCACTTCCGGCGCGCTCTCCGTGGGCAGACGTCCGCCGCTCGGATCGAGCGCGGACTCGAAGGAGGTGGGCCGGGGCCAGGAAGGAGAACTATGCGACCGACGAGCTGTCGTCGTCACGCCGCCGCGCTGGTCGCCGGGTGCCTGCTGGGGCTCGGCGGAGTGGGCCTGGGAGCGTCCGCCTGCGCCACCGGCGGCACTCTCTCCGGAGAGGAGCCCGGCACACCCCCGACCCCTCCGGCCAAGAGCGGCACGCCGAACGCGCCCCCGGCCAGCTCCCCCGCGGGCGCCAGCGCAAAGAGCCCAGCCGCGGCGCCGGCAGGCTCTTCGGCGGGCCGCCCGGCGCCGGCCGCGACGGCTCCTGCAACCAGCGCCGGGGCGGCGGGCGAGGCCGCCGGGCCATTCCCCTCGACCTATATCCCGCTGCCCGCGAAGCCGCTGCTGATCGCGAACGCCACCGTGCTGACCGCGACCGGCGAGCGCATCGAACGCGGCTCCGTGCTGCTGCGCGACGGCAAGATCGCGGCGGTGGGCCGGGAGATCAAGGGGAACGACGGCGTCCGGACCCTGGACGGCACCGGCAAGTGGGTGACGCCGGGGCTGGTCGATCCGCATTCGCATCTCGGCGTCTACCCATCGCCGTCGGTGAGCGGCACCTTCGACGGCAACGAGGCGACGGACCCCAACACCGCGCAGGTCTGGGCCGAGCACTCCGTCTGGCCGCAAGACCCGCAGTTCCCGCTCGCCCTGGCCGGCGGCGTCACCACCATGCAGATCCTGCCCGGATCGGCCAATCTGTTCGGCGGCCGCTCCGTCACGGTCAAGAACGTGCCGGCGCTCGGCGTCGACGGCATGAAGTTCCCGGGCGCCCCCTATGGCCTCAAGATGGCGTGCGGCGAGAACCCCAAGCGGGTCTATGGCGAGCGCAACCGCTTCCCTTCGACCCGCATGGGGAACGTCGCGGGCTACCGCGAGGCGTGGATCAAGGCGGCCAAATACCGGCTCGACTGGCAGGAGTACCGGGACAAGAAGGCGGCTGGCAAGGAGGCCAGCTCGCCGCAGCGCGACCTGGCGCTCGAGACCCTGGCCGGGGTGCTCGACGGCAAGATCCTGGTGCAGAACCACTGCTACCGGGCCGACGAGATGCTGGTGATGATCGACATCGCTCGCGAGTTCGGCTTCAAGATCGCCGCCTTCCACCACGCCGTCGAGGCCTACAAGATTGCCGGCGCGCTGGCCAAGAACGGGATATGCGCCGACATGTGGGCCGACTGGTGGGGTTTCAAGATGGAGGCCCTGGACGGCATCCGCGAGAACATCGCGATGGTGGAGCATGCCGGCGCCTGCGCCGTCGTCCACTCCGACTCGGCCGAAGGGATCCAGCGGCTCAACCAGGAGGCGGCCAAGGCGATGGCGGCCGGCAACCGGGCCGGCATCTCGATCACCCCCGAAGACGCCATCCGCTGGATCACGCTGAACCCTGCCCGCTCGCTCGGCATCGACCGGCAGACGGGCTCGCTCGAGGTCGGCAAGATGGCCGACGTCGTGGTGTGGACCGGCAACCCGTTCAGCGTCTACAGCCGGGCGGAAAAGGTTTACATCGACGGCGCGTTGATGTTCGATCTCGACGACCCCGCGCACCGGCCGAAGACTGATTTCGAACTGGGACTGCGCGACGCGCCCGCGGCAATTGGAGCCAGCGGAGGGAGCCCAGCCAGCGCTACCCGCCCAGCCAGCGCCCCCGTGACCGGAGGACAGCCGTGAACACACCCCCGCACCCGCCCTGCACCCAGCCCCGCCGCACGACCGTCTCGTCCCGCGCCGTACGCCCGGCCACCGCCTCCTTGCTCGCCTTGGCGCTGGCCGCGGGCGCGGCGATCGCAACGATCGCAGCCACGGGCGTCCCGCCGCCGTCGTCTCCTCCCGACCTCCCCAGAGCCAGTGGCGTCGTCGCGATCACCGGCGCCACGGTTCACACGATGGGGCCGGCCGGCACTCTGCAGAACGCAACGGTGCTCATCGCCGGCGGCCGCATCCAGGAGGTGGGCCGCGACCTAGCGGTGCCGGTGGGCGCGCTGCGCATCGACGCCTCGGGCAAGGTGGTCACGCCCGGGCTCTGCGATTCGCTCACCCGCCTCGGCCTGGTCGAGGTGGATGCGGTCGAGGACACCGAGGACTCCACCAACCAGGACGAGCGCCTCTCCGCTGCCTTCGACGTCAGCGCGGCGGTCAACCGGCGCTCGATGCTGATCCCGATCAACCGCGTCGAGGGGATCACCCGCGCCGTGGTGGCGCCAAGCCCGGCGAAGAGCCTATTCCTCGGCCAGGGGGCGGTCATCCAGCTCGACGGCGGCCCCGACACCGTGGTCCGCCCCTCGGTGGCCCTCTTCGCCACGCTCGGCGAGACCGGGGCGCGGCTCGCCGGCGGCTCGCGCGGCGCCGCGCTCACCCGGCTGCGCGAGGCGCTGCTCGACGCCCTCGACTACGGCGCCAACCGCGCCGCCTACGAGCGCGCCCAGCACCGTCCCTTCGCCCTCTCCCGCCTCGACCTCGAAGCGCTGCTGCCGGTGGCGCGCGGCGAGAAGCCGCTGGTCGTCTTTGCCGCCGGCGCCACCGACATCGAGGCCGCCTTGAAGCTTGCCCGCGAGCTGCGCCTGCGCCTGATCCTGGCCGATGCCGCCGAGGGCTGGGAGGTAGCCAGCGAGATCGCCGCCGCGAAGGTGCCGGTGCTGATCAAGCCGCAGTCGAACCTGCCGGGCAGCTTCGAGCGCCTGGGAGCGACGCTCGAGAACGCCGCGCGCCTCTACAAGGCCGGCGTGACCATCGCCTTCATGAGCGCCTTCGACGCGCACAACTCCCGCAACCTCAAGCAGGACGCCGGCAACGCCGTCACCTATGGCCTCCCCTGGGACGCAGCGCTGGCGGCGATGACCGTCAATCCTGCCCATATCTGGGGCATCGCCGACCGCTACGGCACGCTCGAACCGGGCAAGGAGGCCGACGTGGTGATCTGGCCCGCCGATCCGCTCGAGGTGACGACTTTCGCCGAGCGGGTCTTCATCCGCGGCGTCGAGATGCCGGCCGAGACCCGCCAGACCAAGCTGCGCGACCGCTATCTCCAGCGCGGCGGCGGCGCGCCCCCCGGTTAGAACGAAACTGGTCCGTGCGCCAGGGGAGGGGGCGTCCCCTTCCCCCCCGGAGGGGTGGGAAGGGGATTGAGGGGTTGCGGGGGGCGATCCGATTGACGCTTCGAGTAGGCCTCCACCGCCACATCGCGGCGCCGTTTCCGACCTGCCGGAAGTGCCGCAACAGGCGAAAGCTGCGGCATCCCTCGGGATCGGCACCGCCGGTGGGAGCTAAGACCTGCGCCGCAACCGCTCGAGGACAGCCTTGAAGTCGGCCGGCGGCGCCTCCTCGAACAGCAGCTCCCGGCCGGCGCGCGGATGGCAGAAGCCGAGCGTCCCGGCATGCAGCATTGGCCGCGGCGCGGCGAGCAGCGATCCACCCTGCCGGAGATAGTCCCGCACGTAGACGGTCTCGCCGACCAGCGGGTGACCTGCCTCGGCGAGGTGGATGCGGATCTGATGCTGGCGTCCGGTCTCGAGCTCGCAGCGCAGAAGGGTGGCGCCCCGCAGGCGCTCGAGCACCCAGACGCGGGTGACCGCCTGGCGCGCCCCGGGCGGGGGACTGCCGCGCGCCGCGCGCAGCACTCCCCAGGAGCCGCGCAAACCGTCGCCGCGGTCCTCGAGCAGCAGGGTATCGAAGATGGCTTCCTGCGCCGCGCCGTGGGCGATCGCCAGGTAGCCGCGCCGCACCGCCCGCCGCGCCAGCTGTTGCTGGAGCGCCCGTTGGGCGCTCACGCTGCGCGCAAAAACCACCAGCCCCGAAGTCTCCTTGTCGAGGCGCTGCACAGCGCGCAGGGTCGGTCCGCCGGCCAGGCCGCCCGCCCCGGCCAGACCTCCCTGGCGATCACGCTGCCGCGCCTCGAGCCGGCGCAGCGCGACCCGGGTGAGCGCCAGCAGCGTATCGCGGTCGCCGCGCGCGAAAGGCACGCTGAGCACCCCTGCCGGCTTGCGCACCACTACCAGGTCGGCGTCGGCGTGGACGATCAGCGAAGCAGGGGTGGCGGCATGCGGCGCCGGCCCCACCTCCACGTCGGGCGCGACCGCGGCCGAAGTCCGCGCGCCGCAACCTCCGGGAAGATCCCTCGGGGGAATGCCGCCCGGCCACCGCGGCCGGGCGGCGGCCGCACGTCCATCACCGGACGTGCGGTCCACCAGCGCGAGGCGGCTGCCCGCCGGCGGCCGCCACGCCGGGTCGGTCACCGCTGCCCCGTCGACCAGCACCCGCCCCTGGCGGCAGAGCTCGCGCGCCGTCCGCCAAGAGGTCCCGGGCGCCAGCGCGCGCGCCAGCGCCGCCAGCGTGGCTCCTGCCTGGGCGGGCCCGACCTCCAGACCCGCGGGGCCTCCGGAAGGGGGGCCGTTCGCCTCCTCAGCCATGGCGCGCGCTATCCTACCGCCCGCCGGGACCGCGCCGCATACGGCCAAGAAGACCGCAATCGAGATGAGCCCAGCCCCCACTCTCCTGACGGCGGCGCTCCGCCGCGAGCTTGGGGCGTCGGCGCGCCTCGCGCTGCCGGTGGTAGCGGTGCAGCTCGGCATGATGCTGATGGGCACCGTCGACACCACGATGCTCGGCCATTTCTCGGCGCAGGCACTCGCCGCCGCCGCGCTCGGCCACGTCATCAGCTTCACCCTGCTCATTCTGGCACTCGGCATCCTGGCGGCGCTCGATCCGCTGATTTCCCAGGCGTTTGGCGCCGGCGATGCGCAGGCGGTGAGCGATCATTTGCAGCGCGGCCTGGTGCTGGCGGCGGCGCTCACCGTGCCGGTATCGCTCGCCATGTTCGACTTGAGGCCGTTGCTGGAGCTGTGCGGCGAGCCGCCGGGCGTGGTGACGGACGCCACCCTCTATACCCGCATCCTGATCTGGGGCAACCTGCCTTTCCTGCTCTTCGTCGTGCTCCGCCAGACGCTGCAGGCGATGAGCGTCGTCCGTCCCGCCCTGGTGGCGATCGGGCTTGGCAACGCGATCAACGCCATGGCCAACTACGCCCTGATCTTCGGCCGCTGCGGCGCGCCGGCGCTGGGCATCCGCGGCTCGGCCTACGCGACCGCGGCCTCGCGCTGGGTGATGTTCCTCTGGTTGGCCTTCGCCTCACGCCGCTGGCTCGCTCTCTACTGGCGCGGCTTCACCGCGGCTGCGGTCGCCGGCCGGCGGCACCTGCGCCTGCTGCGCATCGGTCTCCCCATCGGTCTCCACCAATCGCTCGAGCTGTCGCTGTTCATGACCGTGGCCCTGCTCATGGGCCGCCTGGGGATCGCCACCCTGGCCGGGCACCAGATCGCCATCAACCTGGCCAGCCTGTCGTTCATGGTGCCGCTTGGCATCTCAGGGGCCGCCACTACCCGCGTCGGCAACGCCATCGGGCGGCGCGACATGCCCGCGGCGCGCCGCACCGCCGCGGTCTGCCTGGCCCTGGGGACCGGCGTGATGGCCCTCTTCGCCGCCGCCTTCGGCTTCGCTCCGCGCCTGCTCGCCGGCTTCTATAGCAGCGACCCGCAGGTGGTGGGGGTGGCGGCCGCCCTGCTGCCGATCGCCGCCGTCTTCCAGGTCTTCGACGGCACCCAGGTGGTCGGCGCCGGCGTCCTGCGCGGCAGCGCCGACACCAGCCTGCCGGCCGCCATCGCGCTGCTCGGCTTCTGGCTGATCGGCCTGCCGACCGGCTGGTACCTGGCTTTCGCCGCCGGCGCCGGGGCCCGAGGGCTCTGGTGGGGGATCACCGTCGGCCTGGCGGCGGTGGCGATCCTGTTCGTGGCCCGCATCGCGGTGCGGTTCCGCCTCGAGCTGACCCGGGTGCACGGGTGACCCCGGCCAGCCTCCGCCACGATCCGGGGGTAACCGCGGCCGTGCCCAAGCGATACGATCCTGTGAACGAAACGCTGGTCGCCGCCGGAGGTGTGCCATGACCGAGATCCGCTATGCGCTGCGCCTGCTGCGCAAGAGTCCCGGCTTCAGTCTGACCGCGATCTTGACCCTCGCCCTCGGCATCGGGGTCAACAGCGGCATCTTCAGCGTCGTCGACGCGGTGATGCTGCGGCCGCTGCCCTACCCGCACCCCGAAGAGCTGGTCGCGGTCGCCGAGAACGAAGGCGGCCAAGGGGGCGACCACGGCGCGGTCGCGGTCGCCAACTTGCGCGACTACGCGCAGAACCACGTCTTGACCGGCATCGTCCATCTCGGCACGGAGCGCAAGAACCTGACCGGCGGCGGCCCTCCCGAACAGCTCTTCGGCGTGCGCGCCACCTACAACTTCTTCTCGGTGCTCGGCATCCAGCCCGCCTTGGGCCGGGCTTTCCTGCCCGAGGAGGACCGCTTCGGGGCGCGCCATGTCACCGTGCTCGGCCACGAGCTCTGGCGGCGCCGCTTCGGCGGCGACCTGGCGATCGTCGGTAAGAGCATCCTGTACGACGGCCAGCCCTATACCGTCGTCGGCGTCATGCCGGAGAGATTCGAGGCGCCGCTGCAGTTCGGCAGCACGCTCGCGCTCAGCTTCTACGTGCCCGCAGCTTTCGACCCCGAGCTGCTGGCCAACCGCGGAGATCACGAGGACCATGCCCTGGCGCGGCTGCGCCCTGGGGTCACGCTCGCCCAGGCGCGGGCCGAGATGACCGCGATCTCTCTCCGCCTCGCCCAGCTCTACCCGAAGACCAACGGCAATGTCCGCCTGGTCTTGACGCCGCTGCGCCGGTGGCTGACCGGCCGCGTCCGGACGCCGCTGCTGGTGCTGCTCGGCGCGGTCGGCCTGGTGTTGCTCATCGCCTGCGCCAACGTCGCCAACCTGCTGCTGGCGCGCGGCGTGGGCCAGGTGCGCGAGGTGGCGATCCGCGTCGCCCTGGGCGCCAGCCGCGGCCGCGTCCTGCGCGAGCTGCTGGCCCAATCCGCCGTCCTGGCGGCGGCCGGCTGCGCCGCCGGGCTGCTGGCTGGCTCTTGGGTCAGCCGCGCCCTGGTAGCGCTCGCGCCGCAGGACATCCCGCGCCTGCACAGCGCCGCGCTCAACTTCGACGTCGTCGCCTTCTGCCTCGGGCTGGCGGCAGCCACGGTGCTGATCTTCGGTCTGCTGCCCGCGCTGGTGACCTCGAACGTCGGGCCGCGCGAATCGCTGCTCGCCGCCCGCGGCGTGCTTGGCGGGTCGGCGCCGCTGCGCTGGCGCGGGGCGCTCATGGCGACGGAGGTCGGGCTGGCCCTCACCCTGCTCATTGGCAGCGGGCTGTTGCTCAAGAGCTTCCTCCTGGTCTCCCACATCGACCCGGGATTCAGGCCCGACCACGTGCTGATCCTGGACGTCAACCTGCCGCCGGCCGGATACCCGGCGGCGCCGGCGCGCCTGGCCTTCTTCGAGCAGCTGCAGCAGCGGGTCGAGCGGCTGCCCGGAGTGGTCGCGGCGGGTTTCGGCCGGTTGCCGCTGCGCGGCCACTGGTCCAGCCTCTTCGAGACCGCCGAGAACCCGGTGGCGAACCCTCCCGCAGGCGGCCTCGAGGCCGATTTTCAGATGGTCAGCGCCGGCTACTTCCCGACCCTCGGAATCCCGGTCCTGCAAGGCCGCGCCTTCGCAACCGGCGACCGCGACGGCGGCGAGCCGGTGGTGATCGTCAACCAGGCGCTGGCGCGGCGCTATTACCCGAACGGCAGCGCCCTCGGGCACCGCATCCGGCGGCTCGGCAGCAAGAGCTGGCGGACCATCGTCGGCATCGTCGGCGAGGTGCACCTCTTCGGCCAGGACCAGGCCGTCGCGCCCCAGGTCTACCTGCCGGCGGCGCAGACCGACTCCTATCCCATGCCGATCGCCACCTTCGCCATGCTGGCGACGGGACCGCCGCTCCACCTCGCCCAGGCCGTGCAGCGCGAGGTGTGGGCGATCGACAAGGACCAGCCGGTGACCCGGGTGGCGAGCCTCGGCGAGGTGGTCTCCGACTCGCTGGCCCAGCGGCGCTTCCAGATGGGGCTGCTGCTGCTGTTCGCGCTCCTCGCCCTGACCCTGGCGCTGGTCGGCATCTACGGCGTGATCTCTTACGCTGTCGAGCGGCGCACCGCCGAGCTCGGGCTGCGCATCGCGCTCGGCGCCCGCCGCCAGCACATCCTCGGCATGGTGGTCCGGGAGGGGATGAGCCTGGTCGGCCTGGGGATCGTGCTCGGCCTCGCCGGCGCGCTAGCCTCGTCGCGCGTCCTGGCGTCGCTGCTCTTCCGCGTCGCGCCCTTCGATCCGGCGACGTTCGCCGCCCTGGCGGCGCTCGCCGCCGCCACCGCTCTCGCCGCCTGCCTGGTGCCCGCCCTGCGGGCGGCAAGGGTCGACCCGATGACCGCCCTGCGCAGCGAGTGAGCCGCCGGCGCGCAGCGGCGACCGCGAGCTGTTGCGCGCCGCCTTCGCGGCGCTGCCGGTGCCGTTCCGCGAGGTGATGGTGCTGCGCGAGCTCGAAGGGCTGTCGTACAAGGAGATTACCGCCATTGCCGGCATCCCGATCGGCACTGTCATGTCGCGGCTGGCGCGGGCCCGGCGGCAGCTCCAGGGCCATCTCGCCGGCCACGGACGGGAGGGAGCATGACCATGAGCTGTGCCGACAGAGAGCAGCAGATCGGCGCCTATCTCGACGGGGAGCTCGACCTGACTGACGCCCTCGAGATCGAGCGCCATTTCGAGCTGTGCCCTTCCTGCGCCCGCCGGCTGGCGGCGCAGCAGGCGCTCCACGAGGCGATCTCCGACGCGGCTCCCGCGCTGCGCTTCCGGCCCTCGCCGCGCCAGAGCCGGCGTCTCAGGGCCGCGCTGCGCGATGCCCCCGATGACCGCGATGTTCCCGATGCTCGCGATGGGCGCAGGATGGCGGCGCCGCCGGCCGGCGGCCGCAGCTTTCGCCATGCCGGCCCAGCCGCCGCTGTGCGGCACTTTCGTGCCGCAGCTGCGGCGAATGGCTCGTCCGGTGTTGGACGAGCGGCATTCCCCGGAGGGCTCTTCCGGCAGGTCGCCTGGATCCGCGAGCAGTGGCGCGCCCTGCCGCAGATGAAGGGACTGCAAGCCGCCGCCCTGCTGGCCGTGGCGGTGGCGGCGTTTACGCTCGGCCGTTCGTGGCCGGCGCGCCCGGCCGCGTCTCTGGTGAGCGAGGAGGTGGTCTCGAGCCATGTCCGGTCGCTGCTGGCCGGCCACACTCAAGAGGTCGCCTCCTCCGACCGCCACACCGTCAAGCCGTGGTTCAGCGGCAAGCTGGACTATGCGCCGACGGTCATCGACCTCGCCGCGGCGGGCTTTCCGCTGCGCGGCGGCCGCCTCGACTACGTCGCCCACAAGCCGGTCGCCGCCCTGGTCTACCAGTCGGACCACCATGTCATCAACCTCTTCACCTGGCCGTCCTCCTACACCGGCGCGCCCGCTGCGGCCGGGCCGGCAGCGAACAGCTGGCAGGGCTTCCATCTCCTCCATTGGTCGCAGGACGGCATGACCTACTACGCGGTCTCCGATCTGGCGGCGAACCGCCTGCGCCAATTCGCCGACCTCTTCGCCCAGCAGCTCGCCCGGTCCGATCCCACCTGATCGACGATGAGCGAGTGGAAGGACCATTTCTCCGGCCACGCCGCCGACTACGCCGCCTACCGGCCCGGCTACCCGCCGGCGCTCTTCCATCTCCTGGCCGGGCTGCCGCGCCGCCGCGCCCTGGCCTGGGATTGCGGCACCGGCAACGGGCAGGCGGCGACCGGCCTCGCAGCCCACTTCGAGCGCGTCATCGCGACCGACGCGAGCCGCGAGCAGATCGCCAATGCCGCGCCAGATCCGCGGATCGAATACCGGATTGCCCGGGCCGAATCTTCCGGGCTCGCGGCCGGCTCGGTGGACGTCGTCTGCTGCGCCCAGTCGGTCCACTGGTTCGACTTCGATCTCTTCTACCGCGAGGTGAACCGGGTGCTGGCACCCGGCGGCGTCCTCGCCCTGCTGACCTACAACCTGGCGCGCGTCGACGAGGCCGTCGACCGGCTGACCGATCGTCTCGCCTACCAGATCGCCGCCGCCTACTGGCCCCCCGAGCGGCGCTGGGTCGACGAGGAGTACCTGACGCTGCCCTTTCCGTTCCGCGAGATCGCCGTGCCGGCGCAGGAAAACGTGGCGCAGTGGGACCTCAGGCGTTTCCTGCTTTATCTGGGGACGTGGTCGGCGAACCGCCGTTATTCCCAGGCTACCGGCAGCGATCCGGTCAAGGCGATCGCAGACGAGCTCGCCGCCGCCTGGGGCGATCCGGCGGCTGTGCGCCGGGTCCGCTGGCCGCTCTACATGCGAGTCGGGACCAGCGCCAGCGGCGGTGACCAGCGCGGTGACGGAAGTGGGCGGAAGGTCTGACCCCTGGCCCCAACCCGGTCGTCCTGCTCTGCACCGTGCGGCGGTGCGGTCTGCCGCTGCGCCGCCAGGGCGCCACCCTGGTCTGCCCCACGGGCCACTCCTATGACGTGGCGCGCAGCGGCTACGTCAACCTCCTGCAGCCGCAGGACCGGCGATCGCTCAGGCCCGGCGACTCGCGCCAGGCGGCCATGGCGCGCCGCCGGTTGTTCGAGCGCGGCCTGCTCGAGCCGCAGGTGGGCCAGCTGCTGGAGGCCGTCGCCGCCCTGGAGCTGCCGGCGCGGCCCGCGGTGCTCGACGTGGGATGCGGCGAGGGATCCTTCCTCGGCGCCCTGGCCGGGGAGCGCGAGGTCGCGGCGCACGGCCTCGACATCTCGGCCGCTGCCGTCGATCTCGCGGCGCGGCGCGACGGCTCCGCTACCTGGGTGGTCGCCAACGCCGATCTGTCCCTACCCTATGCCGCCGGTTGCTTCGACCTGCTGCTCTCGCTCACCGCCCGCCTCAACCCGCGCGAGTTCTGGCGCGTGCTGGCGGACGGCGCTCGCCTGTTGGTGGCGGTGCCCGGCGCTGAGGATCTAATGGAGCTGCGCCAGGCGCTCCTCGGCGCGGCCGTCCTGCGCGACCGGCTGGCGCCGGCCGTGTCTCGGCTGGAGTCGCACTTCGAGCTCGCCAGCCAGAGTGTCCTCCGCTACTCCGTCCTCCTGGACGCGGCGGCAATCCACGACCTCCTGGCCGCTACCTATCGCGGCGCCCGGAACCGCGAGCGCGCCCGTCTGGCCGGCCTCGGCGAGCTGCGCGTGACCATGAGCCGCCAGCTCGCCAGCTTCAGCCCGCGCGCCCGGCCGCCGGCCGGGCCATAGCTTCGGTGCGTGGCCGGCGGGGTAATGCCATTACAGATGCTAATCGGGGCCGATGTGGACCAGTTTGACAAGCGGGCCGTCCAGGGCGTTCGGATCGCGCAGATCGACCTCGCCGAACAGCGCCCAGAGGTTGTCTCCTTGCGGATCGAGCAGGGTCTGGCGCACCTCCCAGGTGCGGTCGCCGGTCTTGCGCAGGTGGGTCCACTGGTGGCGCCGGCTCTCCGACGTGAAGAGCAGCTCTCCATGCTCGGCGAAGAACGGCGCCAGGGCCTGCTCGAAACATTCGGCGTCCCATGCCTCCGCTCCGCCCCCCGGGAGCGCTGCCCGCGGCTGCTGCCGCACCGCCTGCGCCGCGGCCTCCCAGTCGCGCCGCGCTAGGGTGCGCACCAGGAGGTGCAGCTCTGCCCGCACCCGTGCCGCGAAGGCGGGCGGGTCGGAAAGCAGCTCGCGGATCCACAGCGCTTCGGCCGCTTCGTGCTCGCGCTCCCGGTCGCGGCGCAGCTCGGGATGCAGCAGCTCCTCCCACTCTTCCAGCAGACTGGTGTCGGTGCGCTCGATCAGGGCGCGGAAGAAGCCCAGGGCGTCGAGCAGTCCCGCGGTCCGCGCCCCCTCCGGCACGCTCTGCTTCAACGTCTTGTAGAGCTGCGACAGGTAGCGCAGCAGCACTCCTTCACTGCGTTCGAGGCCGTAGTGCTTGACGTAATCGGCGAACGAGAGATAGCCCTCGAGCATCTCGCGGCCGATCGACTTGGGCTTGATCTCGCGTCCGCCGACCCAGGGGTGGACGGCGCTGAAATGGTGAAAGCTGCCGTGGAGGAAATCGGCCAGCGGCTGCGGATGCACCACCTCGTCGAGCCGCTCCATGCGATCCTCGTAGGGCATCCCGTCCGCCTTGAGCCGCGCCACCAGCTCCTGCTTGAGCTTGTCAACCTGGCGGCGCAGCACCACCTCCGGGTCTTCGAGGATCGATTCGACCAGGGTCAGCACGTCGAGGGCGTAGCTCTCGGAGGCCGGATCGAGCTGGGCGAGGGTCTCGACCAGGAAGAGCGAGAGCGCCTGGTGCAGGGAGAAGTCCCACTGCAGCTCCTCCTCGACCACCACCCAGAGATAGCCGCGAAGCGAATCGCGCACCATGCGCGCCACGCCGGCGCGGTAGAGCGAGCGCACCAGCACCGCCGCCTGCGACAGCAGGCGCCGCCGCGCCGCCTCGTCTTCGTGGCAATGGGCGATCAGCTGGCGCAGACTGGCGAAGTTGCGCCGCGCCGGATCGTCGCGCTCGGCGTCGCGCTGCAGCAGGTTGAGCACCATCCCGTGGGTGATGCGGAAGCGCGACTTGAGGGTCTCGGGCGGGCGCGAGATGAGCTTCTCGAACGTCTCGGCGCTCCACGAGACCTCGCCCTTCGGCGTGCCGGCAGCCGGTTTCTTGGTCTTCTTGGCTCCCGGCTGGGCGCCGCGGCGCTCGAGCCGCCGCTTCTCGATGACCTGCTCGGGCGCCTGGGCGACCACGCTTCCCTGCTCGTCGAAGCCCTTCCTGCCGGCGCGGCCGGCGATCTGCTGGAAGTCGCGAACCGACAGCATGCCGATCTTCTTGCCGTCGAACTTGGCGAGCCGGGTGAAGAGCACGGTGCGGATCGGGATATTGACCCCCACCCCGAGCGTGTCGGTGCCGCAGATGACCCGCAGCAGCCCTTGCTGCGAGAGCTGCTCGACTAGCAGGCGGTACTTGGGCAGCAGGCCGGCGTGGTGGATGCCGATGCCGAAGGAAAGAAAACGCCTGACTTCTTTGCCGTAGGGGGTGTCGAGCCGGAAATCACCCACCGTCTCGCGGATGCGGTCGCGCTGCTCGCGCTCGGCGATCTTCATGCTGGTCAAGGCCTGGGCGAGCTCGGCGCACTCGCGCTGGGTGAAGTTGACGATGTAGATCGGCGCCTTGCCGGCGGCGAGCAACCGCTCGACCGTCTCGTGCAGCGGCGTCTCGCGGTATTCGTAGTCGAGTGGCACCGGCCGCTCGGCGGAGATGACGAGCGCCACCTCGGCCGCGCCGTTTGGAGTCATGGCACGCAGCCGCTCGGCGATCGAGGTCATGTCGCCCAAGGTGGCCGACATGAGGAGGAAGCGGGTCCTGGGCAAGGTGATGAGCGGGATCTGCCAGGCGACGCCGCGCTCCGGATCGGAGTAGTAGTGGAACTCGTCCATCACCACGTACGGGGCGTCGAGCCCTTCGCCGCGGCGCAGCGCCATGTTGGCGAGCACCTCGGCGGTGCAGCAGAGGACGGCCGCCCGCGGATTGATGCTGGCGTCGCCGGTCAGCATGCCGACGTTGGCCGCCCCCAGGTCGTCGCACAGGGAGAAGAACTTCTCGCTGGCCAGCGCCTTGATCGGGCTGGTGTAGAACGAGGTCCGCCCCTCGCACAGCGCCTTGAAATGGAGCCCCAGGGCGACTAGCGACTTGCCCGAGCCGGTCGGGGTGTTGAGGATCACGTGTCGCCCTGCCATCACCTCGAGCAGCGCCTCCTCCTGTGCCGGATAGAGCTCGAAGCCGATGTCGGCGACCCAGCCCAGGAAGCGGTCGAGGATCAGGTCCGGATCGGCCGTCCCCCCCGCCGGCACCCGCGCCGCCAGCGCCGGGCGCGGCCGGCGGGCCCCGCCAGCTCCATCAGCCACCATCGCGGCAGCCGGCGGCGCCAGCGGCGAGATCGCGGTGTCGAGGTCGTTCATGGCCAGCGCCATTGTCGCACGCCGCCGGCCGGCTATTCCGCGCCATGGCTCGCGATGCTTTGCCATCCACGGACATCGCCACGCCTGCCGGCAGCCTGTTTGGCCGATTCTGGAAAGACCACTAAGATAGCAGCCAAGGCACCCGATCGCCCGGCTCGCGGGCGCCAGGAGAAGGATGGATGCTGACGCTGGCCTACATGGCTTTCGCCGCGCTCGGCTGCCTGTACGTGGTGGTCGCGGCATTCCTCGGCCATGTCTCCGACTTCGGCACGGCGCACTCCGCCGGGCATGGCGGCCATGCGGATGGCGTCGGCCACGGTGGACACTGGGGTTTCGGGGGACACGGCGCCGGCAAGGGTGTCGCGGCGGACGGCGGCCATGTGGCGGCCGATGCCTACGGCGTCGGCGGCACCGGTCATGGCGCGGTGTCGGCGGGCGCCCCCGGCGTGCCGGCTTTCCACTTCCCGTTCTTTTCGCCGCTGGCCCTGGCCACCCTGGTGGCGGCGCTCGGCGCCTATGGCTTGATCGCCAAGATCGGGCTCAAGGTGGGCGACGAGGCGAGCCTGGCGATTGCCCTGCCTGCCGCCCTCGCCACCGCCTACGGCATCGCCTATCTCGGCTGGCGGCTGGTGAGCGGCTCGCGGGGATCGAGCATGATTCGGGTCGCCGAGCTTGCCGGGGCGCCGGCCGAGGTGACGACTCCGATCCCAGCCGGCGGAATGGGCGAAGCGGTGGCGATGGTGGGCGGCCAGCGCTATGCCGCGCCGGCGCGCGAGGCCGGCGGCGGCGAGCTGCCGCGCGGCGCCGCGGTGACCGTGGTGAGCATGGTCGGGTCGACCCTCGTGGTGAGGGCCGGCGACGGCCGGCGGCAAGCGACTGGAGATCGAGATGGCTAACTTGACCTGGATCCTGCTGCCCGTGGTGGGCGTGCTCATGGTGGCCGCGGTGGGCTACGTGATCGCTTATCTCGCCTTCCTCAAGAAAGCCGGCCCCAACGAGGTGATCGTCGTCTCGGGGCGCGGCGCCGTGAAGTTCATCACCGGCGGCGCCGACATGGTGATACCGCTGTTCCACACCTGGGACATGCTGTCGCTCGAGGTGATGACCCTGGATGTCACCACACCGGAGGTCTACACCTCGCAAGGGGTCCCGATCGCGGTCGACGGCGTGGCCCAGATCAAGATCAAGAAGGACGAGGCCTCGCTGCAGGCGGCGGCCGAGCGCTTCCTGGGCAAGGAGCCGCAGGCGATCGCCAAGATCGCCCTCGAGACCGTCCAGGGGCATCTGCGCGGCATTCTCGGCACCTTGACGGTCGAGAACATCTACATGAGCCGCGACCAGTTCGCGCAGAAGGTGCAGGAGATCTCGGCCGGCGACCTGGCCAACATGGGCCTGGGAATCGACTCCTTCACCATCCGCGACATCCGCGACAAGCATGGCTACCTCGAGGCTCTGGGCAAGCCGCGCATCGCCGAGGTCAAGCGCAACGCGGCGATCGCCGAGGCCGTCGCTACCAAGGAGTCCGCCATCGCCCAGGCCGACGCCGAGCGCGAAACCCGCGAGCGCCAGGCCGAAGCGCAGAAGCTGGCGCAGGAGGCCGAAGCCAAGCGCGACGCGGCGGTCGCCGAGGCCAACGCCGACCGCGACCGCCGCCAGCGCGAGGCCGAAGCGGCGGCGCGGCGGGCGGCGGAGATCGCCAACTTCCAGGCCGCCCAGGCGATTGCCGAAGCAGCCGGGCTCGCCAACAAGAAGCGCGCCGAAGCCGAGATGACTTACGAGCTGCAGAAGAAGACGATGGAGATCCAGGTCCAGGAGCAGGAGATCAAGCGCAAGGAAAAGGAGCTGGATGCGACGATCCGCCGCCAGGCCGATGCCAAGCGCTACGAGATCGAGACCCTGGCGGCGGCGGAGCGGCAGCGCATCGAGGCTGGGGCCGAGGCCGAGAAATCGCGCCTCACCACGGTCGCGGAGGGCGAGAAGGCAAAGGGGCTGGCCGGCGCCGAGGTCACCCGCGCGCAGGGGTTGGCGCAGGCCGAGGCAGAGCGCGCCCGCGGCATCGCGGAGGCGCAGATCCGCCAGGCGCAGGGGCTCGCAGAGGCACTGGCCATGGAGAAGAAGGCCGAGGCGTGGCGCAAGTATGGCGAGGCGGCGGTGCTGCAGATCCTCGCCCCCATCCTGCCCGAGATCGCCCGGGCGGTCGCCGAGCCGCTGGCGAAGATCGACCGCATCACCTTGGTCAACACGGCCGGCAATGGCGATTCCGGCGTGGCAAAGCTCACCGGCGAGGTGGCACGCATGATCGCCCAGGTGCCGCCCATCGTCGAGTCGCTGACCGGCCTGAGCGTGGAACGGCTCTTCGCCAAGCTGCGCGGCGACTCGCCGGGTCCGCCGGGTGCGCCGGGCGACGGTCCCGCAGCGGCCGCGGCGGCCACCGCCTCGGCGCCGCCGCTGGCCCCGCCCACCCCGCTGGCTCCGCCGGCGCCGGAGGCGCCCGAGGGGACCGCGGGCGGGCGGTGAGTCAGCGAACGAGCCGCCGGCAGGTTGCCCATTCCCACTCCGGGTGAGATAGATTCCCCGCCCAGGTGATCACCGCTCTGATCAGTCGCAAGGGTGGAGTCGGCAAGACAACCACCGCGGTCAACCTGTCGGCGGCGCTCGCCGGGCTGGGTCAACGGGTGCTGCTGGTCGACCTCGACTGCCAGGCGCTGGCGTCGCTGTCGCTCGGCGTGGCACGCACGGCGCTCGCCCCCTCGGCGGCGGATGTGCTTCTAGGCGGGTTGCCGGCCGACCAGGCGGTGCGGCAGACCGCGATCGCCGGGCTCGACCTGATCACCGCCTCGGTCGACCTGGGCGAGGCGGATGCCGAGCTCAGCCAGTTCCGCGGCCGGGAGGGCCGGCTGCGCAGCGCTCTGGCGCCGATCGCCGCCGCCTACGACCACGTCCTGCTCGACTGCCCATCCTCGCTCTCGCTGCTGCCGGTCAACGCCATCGTCGCCGCCGGCAGCTTCGTGGTCCCCGTGGTGCCGCAGTTCCTGTCGGCGTCCGGGGTCAGGAACCTCTTCGCCGCTGCCGAGCGGATCGCCTGGGACTCGGGTGGCCGCAACCGCCCGCTCGGCGTGCTGCTGACCATGGTCGACTACCGCACTCGGGCGACGCGCGAGACCGTCGACGAGCTGCGCCGGGAGTACGGCAGCCTGGTCTTCGCGATCGAGATTCGCGTCAATACCCGGCTGGCCGAGGCGCCGCGGGCCGGACAGACGATCTTCCAGTTCGAGCCCACAGCAAAAGGCGCCATCGCCTACCGGCTGCTCGCCGACGAGTTCCTGTTGCGCTGCGCCGAGCTCCGGAGGAGCCGCTGAACGGGGCTCAGGGGCCCGGCGCGGTCTCCTTGATGCGCCCGAAGTCGCCTGGCAGCTCGGCGGCGGCGTAGACCGCCGCGGTCCAGGCGGCGACGTCGAAGTCGAGGTCGAGGGCGCTGATCTTGTCGGCCGTGTCGTTGGCCGAATGATGGAAGTCGAAGTAGGCGGTGGCATCCTGCTCGAGCGCCAGCTGCGGCACACCAGCCTTGGCCAGTGGGATCAGGTCGGCGCCGCCTTCCGCGTCGTTGCCGTCCATGGTGACCTTGAGCGGTCCCAACAGGCGGGCGAGCTCACGAACCCATCCCTGCGATTCCGGCGCGACCTTCGAGGAGACCCGCCAGATGCGGCCCGATCCCAGATCCGACTCGAGCGCCAGGACGTGCCGCGGCAGCTCCGCGGCGTGGGCGGCGGCGTAGGCGATGGCACCCGAGAGGCCGAACTCCTCGTTGGCAAAGAGCACGACGCGCAAGGTGCGGCGCGGCCGCACCGCCAGCTTGGCGATGCGGCGGGCGCTCTCGATCACGATGCCGCAGCCAGCGCCGTCGTCGAGCGCGCCGGTGCCGAGGTCCCAGGAGTCGAGATGACAGCCGAGCAACACGATCTCGCCCGGCTTCTCGCGGCCCGGCACCTCGGCGATGACGTTCGCCGACTCGCCTTCGGGGAGGCTGCGGGCGCCCAGCCGCAGGCGGAAGGTGACCGGCTTGCCGGTAGCCAGCTCGGCCGCCAGCAGGTTGGCGTCGGGGACGGAGAGCGCCGCGGCCGGGATCTTGTTGCCGCTCGCGGCGTAAGTCGTGGCGCCGGTGTGCGGCAGCCGGTTGTTGTCGGTGCCGATCGAGCGCACCAGCACCGCCACCGCGCCCGCGGCGCCGGCCCGCGCCGCCCCGTCGCCACGCACGGTGACCGCCTTGGCATAGCCAGAGAGGTCGCGGGTGCGCGCCATCACGGTGTTGAAGAAGACGATCTTGCCCTTGACCTTCGCCGGTTCGAGCTTGGCGAGACCGTCGAGGTCGGCGACCTCGACGACCGGCGCCTCGATGCCGCTGCCGGGCGTGCCCACGCTGCCGCCCAGGGCGGCCAGCGCCACGCGCTGCGGGAATGGCGTGACGATCTCTCCTGATTCGGCGCCGCGCTCCCAGCGCGGCACCTTGACCTTCTCGGTGTGGACGTTGCTGAACCCGAGGCTGCCGAGGGTGCGCACCGCCCAGCCAACCGCCCTGGCGTCGGCGGCGGAGCCGGCGGGGCGCGGACCGACCTCGGTGGCCAGCGATTCGACCAGCGCCATCGCTCCGGTCCCCTTCAGGGCGTCGGTGCGAAGATCCTGCGCAGTAGCCTGGATGTCGTCCGAGAGGATCTGGCTCGGATTGGCCGCCTGCGCCGGCGCGGGCTGGCCGCGGCCGAGGAGAGTGGCGGCGGCCAGCGCGGCGGTGGCGATGGCACGGATGGCCCGCGTGTTCGTGCGGGGTGCGGGGAGGGCAATCGGTTCAGCAATGCTTGCACGTGCAGCCATGCCGGTCAGGTCCTCTCGAAGGGAATGGGCGCCGGCGTCGTGCCAGCGCCGAGATCGTGCCGGAATTGCCGCCGACTCAGGCGGCGACCGCGGCCGGTAATCGGTGCAGTCGGTTCATCTGCCGCAGCGTCCTCTTCCACTCCCGCAGCGCCTGCTCCAGAGCGTGATGGATCATCCCCAGCCGGGTCTCGGGCGGCTCGCCCTGGACGGCCGTGTCGCGCGCCGGCCGGCGCTGCATGGCGAGCAGCTCGTGCAGCGCCGACTGCAGCCTGGTATAGGCGTCGTGGAGGCGCTTCTCATAGCTGTCATGGGCGCCGGTCACGACCCGCGCGATCTTCTCCCTGGCGGCCTCGAACTGCACTTCGATCCGGGCCTTCAAGATGGCGGCGTCGGAGGCGCGGCGCAGCTCCCTCGCCAGGCCTAGCCGGGAGAGACCGTAAATCGTCCACTTCGCGGGGTCGAAGTGCCATCTCCTGATGCCGTTGCGGTAGTCGAAGGGAAAGCTGTGGTGGAAGTTGTGGTAGCCCTCGCCGAAGGCGAGCACTGCCATCACGGCGCTGTCGCGAGCGCTGTGCTCGCGGCTGTAGGGCTGGCGCCCCACCATGTGACACAGGCTGTTGATGAAGAAGGTCCCATGATGGCTGATCACCACCCGCAGCACGCCGCCAATCAGCAGACAGCCCAGCACCCTGCCCGTCGCCAGGCCCACGGCGAGCGGGATGCCGAAGGCCACCAGCGGCGCCAGGAGCCGGTACCAGCGGGCCTGCCAGCGCACCAGCGGGTCCTCCATCAGGTCGCGGACCACGGTCTGCGGGACCGGCTCGTTGTCGTAGAAGATCCACCCGATGTGGGCCCACCAGAAGCCCTTCTGGATGTTGTAGGGATCGCGGTCGTGGTCGACATGGGAGTGATGGATGCGGTGGTCGCCCGCCCAGTTGAGGACCGAGTTCTCGAGCGCGGCGGCGCCAAACACCAAGTAGAACAGGCGCACCGGCCAGGCCGCCTGATAGGTCTTGTGGGTGAAGAGCCGGTGGTAGCCGCCGGTCACCGAAATGCCGACCGCCAACCAGAGCGCCGCGAAGGTCGCGACTTCGGGCCAGCCGAGGCCGCGCGCCGCGATGTACCAGGGGGTGCCGATCAGCGCGACCAGCAGGGTCCCCATGAGAAATGCGATATTGGCCAGGTTCGGCCGCGGCCTCGTCGCTGCGTTCGCTGCGCTCACAACCGTTCTCCGTTCAAGAGTCTCGTCCTTTCCGTAAGGGTGATTTGGGGCTGCTTCGCCCCCAAGAATAGCAGTGAAATGGCCCGCCAGGCGAATGACCGTGCCGGCGCCTCCCTGGCGTGCCCACCTCCCGGAGAGGCCGGCCGGCCGTGTGGTAGGGTCGCCGGATGATCAAGCGGCACCGCGTCAGCCCGGGGAGCAAGTTCCGCATCGCACAGGTCGATGCCGGCTCGACCGCTGGCTGGAAGGGGGGCAAAGGCGCCACGGCCGAGGTCTTTGCGCGCCTCAGCCGGCGGCTCGAGCTGCTGCAAGGCAGGCTCTGGGCCGAGCACCGCCGCAAGGTGCTGGTCGTCCTCCAGGGCATGGACACGAGCGGCAAGGACGGCACTATCTCCCATGTCTTGGAGGCGGTCAACCCGCTCGGCGTGCGGGTCGCCGCCTGGAAGGCCCCGACCGAAGAGGAAAGGGACCACGACTTCCTCTGGCGCGTCCACCCCAAGGTTCCGGGCCGCGGAGAGCTGGTGATCTTCAACCGCAGCCACTATGAGGACGTGCTCGCGGCTCGCGTCCGCAAGCTGGTGCCGCCGGAGGCCTGGAAGGCGCGCTACACCCAGATCAACGACTTCGAACGCCTGCTCGTCGAGACCGACACGACGATCCTCAAGTTCTTCCTGCACATCGACGCCGAGGAGCAGAAGAAACGGCTCCAGGAGCGCCTCGACGACCCCGCCAAGCGTTGGAAGTTTCGCACCGACGATCTGGCCGACCGCAAGCTCTGGTCGAGCTACATGAAGGCCTACGAGGACGCCATTACCCTGACCGGCACCGGCCCGGCTCCCTGGCACGTCGTGCCCGCCAACAAGAAGTGGTACCGCAATCTGGTCGTGGCCTCGATCCTGGTCCGCACCCTGGAGCGCCTACACCTCCGCAACCCGGAGCCCAAAGAGGACCTGACAGGGATCGTCATCGAGTAGCCGCCATCGCTGGCGAGCTCCTTGCCCAATCCCGGGAAAGAAGCTCCGCGGGGCAGTCCCGCCGTGGTCCTGGAGGTCACTAACCCTATGAGAAAAAGTCACTTCGCCGTCAGGGCGGGTCTGGTGCTGGCGCTCGCGGCCAGCTCCACGGCCGCCGCCGCGGCGCTCCAGGTCATTGCTTTGCACACCCGAATCGATAACCTCACCGCTTCGACTTCCGCCACCTTCGAGACCGGCGACGGGGTGCCGGTCAGCGTCGGCGATCAGGTCAAGGTCACTCTGGTCGGCGCCGTCATGGTCAACCGCGCCGCGGTCGTCCGGGTGGTCAATGCGCAGTTCGTCGTCGCAGCCGGCGGCGGCAACATCAGCCTCGCCAATGCGGGTCGCGGCTGGGCCCTCGTCAACGTCAATGCCGCCGGTGGTAACGGCCTCGCCCAGCTGGGCTACACGGTGGTGGGCGACTACCAGATGCATACCCAGCTCAAGAGTGGCCGCATCACGTTCAAGATCGGCGGCGACGGCGCCGCCGAGAAGCGGGCGGGTACCCCGCCGCCGGCAGGCCGCGAGGAGAGCCGCTGGCTCAAGGCGCAAGACCTCTGCTCGATGCTCTACCAGGCCATCCTCGGCAGCGCCGCGACCAACGACGCCCAGAAGGCCGCGGACGCCGACCGGATCTACCTCGAGGGCTATGGCGGCGTGCTGAGCGTCGCCGCGTCGCTGGCGCGCCGGGCCGAGGACCTCGGATTCGGCCGCGCCCCGGGCGAGCGCGGCTACCAGGAGCGCGACATCGAGCGGGTGGGCGGCCTCTACCGCGACCTTCTGCACCGCCAGCAGAGTAACAGCGAGCTGTGGGCCAACGACGGCGGCTTCCGCAACAACGTCGCGGCCCTGCATGAGAAGCGACTCGGCGCGGTGGTCGACAGCGTCGTCGATTCGGCGGAGTTCCGTACCGCACACGCCATCGAGCGCTTCGGTCCACTCGAGCAGCGCTGAGCCCCGCGGCGATCGGCGGTCCGCGCCCCATGACCTCCGCAGCCTCCGCGGGCACCACCCGCCGGCGCCGCCGCCCTCAATCCTCGGCTTCAGCAGCCACGCGCTCGCGCTTGCGCTCGCCGCGCAGCTGCTTGTCGCGCAGCCGGCGCTGGCGCGCCGACCGTGGCGGGCGGCTGCGCAGGCGCGGCGCCTCTGGCCGCAGCGCCTCCCTGACGAGCTCGATCAGCCGCGCCAGCGCGGCATCGCGGTTGGCCGCCTGGGAGCGGTGCCGTTGCGAGCTGACCTGCAACACGCCGGCGCGCGAAATGCGGCTCGCCAGGCGCTCCTGGAGCAGCGCCCGCTGCGCCGGGGCGAGGCTTCCCGACCCGGCCACGTCGAACCGCGCCGTGACCCGGGTCTCCACCTTGTTGACGTTTTGCCCGCCCGGTCCCCCGCTGCGCGAAGTCGCGAACGCCACCTCCTCGTCCGGCAGCGCCAGCTCGTCGTCGATGCGGATCATGCCGGCACTCCGCGGCGCCGGTCCGCCTCAGAGCTTGAACAGGGCGTCGAAGGCGGCGCGGGGGTCGGTTGGGTGGTCGCGATCGGCACCGAACTCCTGCACCGTCTTGGGAGCGAAGACGGGGCAGCAGTTGCGGGCGCTCTTCTTGGCGATGCGCTCCGGGATGGCGGCGAACTGGCGGCACTCCCAGCGGCTCCCGGTGTCGAAGTGAACGCAGTTGGTGCAGGTGTGGAGATCGGCGCCGCAGCGGCCGCAGGTGGCGTCGGTCCCCAGGTAGGCCGCGCTCGCCGAGTCCGTACTCACCGTCCGCTTCTCGCCGCAGGCGTTGCAGCGAAAGACGCTCTCGGTCGGCGCCCCGAGACCGCGGCCGCGCGGCCCTTCGCGCTTTTCCCGCGGCGCGGGCGGCGTGCCGCGCGCCGGGCGCGCGCCACGATCGGAGTCCTGATAACCGCGCTGGCGGTACTTGCGCTCGTCCGACATGACGGATCCTTTATAGCATGGCCCGCCGTCCGATCCTGAGGGCCTAGTCGCCGTCGCGCAGCGGGGCGATGAGCGGCGCCTCGTCGTCGGCAGGTTGGAAGAGGGCGGCGCCGACCGTGCCGGGGCCGGCGTGGGTGCCTACGACCGGGCCGATCTCGGTGACCAGCAACTCGGAGATGCGAAAGTTCTGCTCGAGCAGCGCCCGCAGGCGGTCGGCCCAGACCGGGGCCTTGGCGTGGCCGATGCCGGCGGCCACCGGACGGGCGGGATCGATCCGCTCGCGGAACAGCTCGATCAGGCGTGGATGCGCGGCACGTCCGCCTCGCACTCGGTCGACAGGCACCACTTCGCCATCGGCGAGACCCAGGATCGGCTTGATGCCGAGCAGGTTGCCGAGCACCGCCCGCGCCTTGCCGATGCGGCCGCCCCGCGCCAGGTAGTCGAGAGTATCGACCACGAACAGGACATGGACCCGCTCACGCATCGCCTCGAGGCGCGCCGCCAGGTCGTCGGGCTCGAGCCCGCGCCGCGCCATGCGGGCGGCGAACAGGGCCAGCAGGCCGAGCCCCAGGCTGACGCTCGCGCTGTCAACGACCCTGAGCGTGATTGCGCGTTCGCCGACCGCCCGCGAGCGCCGGAACTCTGGCAGGCCTTCGCTGGCGGCGGCGCGGGCGTGGACGATCGTCTGCGAGAGCTTTTCGGAGAGGTGGATGGAAACCAGGTCTTTGTGGGCGACCAGGGCACCGTAGGTCTTGAGGAAGTCGCCCTTGAGCGGCGGATTGGTGCGCGGGTGGTCGCCGTCGCGCTCCAGCCGTTCGTAGAACTCGCGCGGCCGCAGGTCGATGCCGTCGTGGAAGACCTGCTGGCCGAAGAAGACCATCAGCGGCACGACCTCGAGCCCGTTGGCGCGGGCGAGCTCCGCCGGCAGGTCGCAAGTGGAGTCGGTCACCACTCGCACCGCCGCTTCCGGCTCCTCCATGATAACGATGCCTGTCCGGGTCAGCTCTTCGAGCTCACGCAAAATGGCGCCGTCGGAGGCAGGCAGCACGTCGAGCAGCCGGCCGACGGTGCGGCTGGCCGGCAGCGCGGCCAGCAGCTCCTTCTGGAGCGGGGTGAAGCTGGCGCCGAAGAACGCCGGTCCGAGCTCGATGCGGGCGCGGGTGTGCGCGTCGGGCGCGTCGTGGACCTTGTCCTCCAGCGCCTCGATGATCAGGGCCGTCAGGTCGCGACGGATCTCGCGCACCGTCTCGCCGCCTCCAGCGGCGGCCCCCGCCGCCCTTCCGACCACGATCCTGACCGGCCCGGAATCGACGTGGCTCAAGCGGCAGAACGCCTTGACGCCGCGAGTCGCGCCGGAGACCGCAGCCACCACGTCGCCGCCGTCGAGGACGATCTCACCCTTGGCCAGGACCAGGCGGCCGCTCACCACACCGCGCTGCAGGGCGCGCAGCAGCTCGAGCAGCGGCACCAGCGCCAGGTCGCCAACCAGCGACTCGAGACGCGAATCGGGCTCGATCCCGATCTCCCGTCCAAGCACCAGCAGGTGGATGCGCTCGACCAGCTCCTCGCCCCTCAGGCCGCCGGCGGCCAGGAAGAACACCGTTTCCGGCAGGTCCTGGCCCTCCTCCTCACCAGCGCCGAGCAACAGCAGCGTCGAGCCAGGTGCCAGGGCATCGGCTCCGGCCGGCGCGGCTGCCTGGGCCGCAGACCCAGCTGCCCGCGGGGCGCCGGCAGGAGGCGCAGGAGGCCCCGAGTTGAGAAAGCCAACCGGCGCCACCACCACCGACCCCCCCAGCTCGTGCGCGAAGCGCCACCCCTGGCGCTCGTCGGAGGTCGTGATCACCTCGTAGCCGAGCGCCGACAGCCCTCGCGAGAGCTCCTTGCGGCGCTCGCTCTCGGGCTCGATCACCAGAACTACGGGCGGCATCGGCGATTCATCTCTTTGAACCTGCAAGCATAAACCCTGAAGGCCTCTTGGCGGGGAACACCGTTGCAACGACGTATCCCCAGAGGGGGTGGGGGGAGTCCTGGCCCGTCCTGCGCAGGGTCGAGACCCCCGCCGCCGAGAGCGCCCGCTGCAGGGCCTCACTCACTGCGATCCAGCCCCTCGCCGTCCTCAACCGCCGCCTGAACGAAGCTGGTGCAGTGAGTGAGGCACTGCAGCGAGCGCAGCCCGAACCGTACGCCGGTCCCTCCCACCCCCCCAGGACGACGCCAGGACGGAGGGGGCTTACAACCCGACTTCGAAGTCGGCGATGACCGGCAGGTGATCGCTCGCCACCCGCGATACCTGGAGGCGGCAGCGGCGGGTGCCGAGCAGGCGCACGCGGCCGCGGAAGTAGATCCGGTCGAGCGCCCCCTGGGGCGAGAACGACGGGTAGGTCAGCAGCGGACTGGTCCGGCCAAGCAGGCGGTCGGTGGCGCAGTCGAAGCCCAGGCCGTTGGTGAACAGCGGGCGCAGCAGCGAGCGCCAGTCGTTGAAGTCGCCGGCAATCAGGCAGGGAGCGTCGGGGTCGAGCCCGGCAAACTCCGAGGAGCGGGCGAGCAGCGCCACCTGCCGCTGGCGCTGGCGGGCCGACAGGCCAAGGTGCAAGTTGAAGACCTCCAGCACCTGGCGCCCTGGGCGCAGCTCGATCGAGGTGTGCTGGCAGCCGCGGCGTATCCAGCTCCTCTGTACCGAGAGGTCGATATTACGCTCGCGCAGGATCGGCAGGCGGCTCAAGGTGGCATTGCCGTAGCGCCCCTTGCGCAGACTCACGTTGTGGCCCACCGCGAAGAACGGGAAGCCGAGCTCGCGGGCCAGGACCGGCGCCATGTCGAGCTCGCGCGAGCGGGGCGCTCCGTCATCGACCTCCTGGAGGAGCACGACGTCCGGGTCGTGGTGGTGCAAGATGCGGACAATGCGCTCGGGGCGGAAGCGGCGGTCGACGCCGATGGCGCGGTGGATGTTGTAGGTCAAGACCCGGAAGAACATGGTTGAAGCCCGTCCGCCGCCTCCCGCCGGGCGGGTCGCAGTGCGACTATAGTAGCCGGATGCCGCCCCTCTTCACCGCCGGGCACTCGACCAGGACCAGCCCGGAGCTGGTGGCGCTGCTCGCCGCATGGGGTATCGAGCTGCTGGTAGACGTGCGCCGCTTCCCCGGCTCGCGGCGCCACCCCCAGTTCGGCCACGAGGCGCTCGCCGCCGCGTTGGCCGGCGCCGGCATCGCCTACCGGCACGAGGCCGACCTCGGCGGCCGGCGGCTGCCGCGACCCGACTCGCCGCACACCACCTGGCGGGTGTCAGCCTTCCGCGGCTACGCCGACTACATGGAGACGCCCGCCTTCGCGGCCGCGCTGGCGCGCTTGCTGGATCTCGCCGCGCGGCGGCCGACCGCCATCCTCTGCGCCGAAGCGGTTCCCTGGCGCTGCCACCGGCGGCTGATCGCCGACGCCGCCGTGGCGAGCGGCGTCGAGGTGCGCCATATCCTCGATCCGGACCGGGTCGAGTCCCACCATCTCGATCCCAGCGCCAGGCTCCTACCCGGCGGCGAGCTGGTCTATGACCTGCCCGCCGGTCACTCGGTTCCGGCGGCGGCAGGCAAGGGTCGATCGGGTGGGCCAGCGCCGCTGTTCGAGAACGAGCGGTGACCCGGGCCGGCCGGCTCCTCCGGCGCGATCTTCCGGGCGTTTTCCCCGTCCTCCCCGGCGATAGGAGCCGCGCCGGGGGCGCCGCCCTGGTGCTGGCGGCGGCACTGCTGCTCTGGGCCTGGGTCTGCGTCCCCGTCGCCACCGGCGCCCGGACTTTCTTCCTGCGCGACGTCTTCACCACCCACCTGCCCCTGAAGGCCTTCGGGGCGGCACAGCTGCGCCAGGGCAGTATCCCCGCCTTCGACCCGGAATTGGGTCTCGGCTACCCGTTCCGCGGCAATCCCAACGCCCTGCCTTTCTACCCCGGCAACCTGCTCTATCTGGTGCTGCCGTTCTGGAGCGCCTTCAACCTCCACTACGCCCTGCACTGGCTGCTCGCCCTCTTCGCCATGCGGACGCTCGCCCGCCGGCTAGGCCTCGGAAGCGCGGCGGCGCTGTGCGCCGGCTTGACCTACGCCGGCTCGGGCTGGATGCTCTCAGCCCTCACCTTCTACAACCTGCTCACCGTCGCCGCCTGGTGGCCGCTCGCCGCCTGGGGCGCCGCGGGCGGCGGCCGGCGCGCCATTGCCCTGGGAGGAGTGGCCTGCGGCCTCGCCCTGCTGGGTGGCGAGCCGGTCACGGCGGCGCTCGGCATCGTCCCGCTGCTGGCCGCCGCGGTCGCTCGGCTCGGCGGGCGCCGCGGCCTGGCGAGCGCCGCGGCGGTCCTCGGAGTGGGAGCGGCGGTGGCGCTGCCGCAGCTCGTGGCCACCCTGCGCGTGCTCCCCTTCACCGTCCGCGGCCTGGGCCTGCACCCGAGCGTCGCCGCCAACTATGCCCTGGCGGCGCCGCGGCTGCTCGAGCTGCTGGTGCCGTTCCCTTTCGGCCGCCCCGCCATCGCCGGGCCGACCGGTGTCTGGGCCGCCTCGGTGATCGGCACCACGCCGCTAGTCTTGACTCTCTATCCGGGCGTCATCGCCCTCTGGCTGGCCGCCGCCGCGGCGGCGCGGCATCTGTCCTGGGCGCTCCTCGCCGCGGCCGGCCTCGCTCTGGCGATCGCGGCCGGCTTCTGGGGCGAGCTGCTGGTCCGGCTCTCCTTCGGCCTCTTCCGCTATCCGGAGAAGTTCCTGTTCTGGTTCGCCTTCGCCCTGCCTCTGCTGGCCGGCTGGGGGCTGGAGCGAGTGGTCGCGGCGGCGGACGACTCCCCCGCCGGAAGACGCCGCCGGCAGTGGGTCGCGCCGCTCGCCGCCGGCGCCCTGGCGCTTGGCCTGGTCGCGGCGCTGCGTCTGCTCGCCCCATCGCTGCTGGCCGCGGTCACCGCCGGGCTGCAGCGCCTGAGCAGCGCTCAGCGCGCCGCCGCGCTCGAGATCGTGACCGTGCAGCTCGGCCTTTGGACCGTGGCCCTCCTCGCCGCCGCCGTCCTGCTCCTGGTCGCAGCGCTCGCCGCCCGCCGCAGCAGCGGCGCCGCGCTGGTCGCGCTCGAGCTCGCGGCCCTGATTCAGCTCGGGCCGCTGGCCGCCACCGACGCCACCGCTCCCTATCGCCAGCCGGCTCCCTGGGCGCACCGGCTGGCCCCCGACCCGGCGCGGGGCGCCGCGGTCGTCGACGAGCTTCTGGTCTTCCCGCCCTGGCGCCCCGATCCGCCGTACCATCTGCCGGAGGGGCGCGCCGCGATCGACCGCATGAAGGCGCTCGACCTCGGCGCCGCTCCGGGCGTCCTCTATGGCCTCACCTATCCGCTCGCCGCCGACCTCGAAGGCATGCACAGTCCACTCTTCGCCCTGATGCTCGACCGCATGCCGCGCCTCTCCTGGCCGGAGCGGGTCCGCTGGCTGCGCTCGCTGGGCCTGGACGCCGCCGTCCTCTTCGAGGATCCCGGCGTGCTAGGACTGGTACCTCTCGACCGCGCCGAGCGCCATGGCGTCGTCGCCCGCCTCTATGGCGTCGCCGGCCCCGCGCCGCGCGCCTGGTGGCCGCGGCGGTTGCGGGTGGCGCCGAGCCCCGAGGCCGCCTGGGCAGCGGTCAGCGCGGCCGCAGATCCCATTGCCGAGGTGACGGTCCCGCGGCCCCTCCCCCACGACCCGCGCGGCAGCCTGCGCCTGGTCGCCGAAACCCCCGACCGGATCGACCTCGAAGTCGTAGGCGGCGGGGTGGCGGTGCTGCGGCGCGCCTACCAGCCGCTCTATCAGGCGCACGCCGATGGGCAGCCGCTGCCGGCGGTGGCGGTCAACCTCAACCTGCTCGGCATCGTCGTCCCCCCCGGCCGTCACCGGGTCACGGTCGCGGTCAGCGCCTGGCCCGAGTGGGCCGCGGCGGCGGCGGCACTGGCCGCGCTGGCGGCGGCGCTGGCGCTGGGGCTGGCGCGCCGCCCTTACGATTCGGCGGCGTAGGGAGCGAACTGTTCAAGGGGATCGGCGATCAGGCTGCAGCCACTTGCGGAACCATTCGAGGTTACGGCGCATGATCTCCTGCTCGAGAGCGGGCTCGTAGATCACGTGCCCGCCGCGCGGGTAGATCTCCATCTCGACGGTCTTCCCCAGCACCTTGAGAGCCTTGTAGAACTTGGTCGCCTGCATGAGCGGCACGCGGCGGTCGTTTTCGCCGTGCTGGATGAGAAGGGGCGTCGTGACCCGGTCGACATAGGTGATGGGCGAATGCCGAGCATAGGCCTCCGGCGCCTCCCAGGGCAGACCGAAATAATCTCGCGTCATGTCCCCGGCGTCCGAGATGTAATAGAGATCGGCGATGTCGCTAATGCTGCACATCGCGGAAGCCGCGCGGAAGCGGTGGGTCTGGGTCACGATCCAGTCGGTCAGGTAACCGCCGTAGGAGGCTCCCATCACGCCCAGGCGGTCGGCATCGGCCACGCCTTCCTTCACCAGGTGATCGACGCCGGCCATGACGTCCTGGTAGTCGCCTTCGCCCCAGGCGTTCTTGATCATGCGGAAGCCGGCCTCGCCGTAGCCCGCGCCGCCGCGCGGCATCGGAAGCAGAACCGCCATGCCGGCACTCGCCATGGCCTGGATCGGATAGGGGTCCACCTGTCCGACAGAGTGCATGAACTGTGGAAACACCCCGTACGTGACACCACCGTTGGGACCGCCGTGCAGATAGACCACGAGCGGCCGGGGGCGCCTCGGGGCCGCGCCGGGCGGCGTGAGCAGCAGACCCCAGATCTCCATGCCGTCGAAAGAGGTCCAGCGGACCGGTTCGAGCTTGCCCAGCGCCAGCTCCGCGAGCTCCGGGTTCACCTCGGTCAGGCGCCGCGGCGGTGCGCCATGCCCAAGATCATCGAGATGATCGAGATCGAGGACGAAGACGTCGCCCATGTCGAGGGCCGCCACCGAGCGGAAAGCGAGCCGCCGGCCGTCGCGGCTGAACGAGGGCGAGTAGTGGACGAGCGGACCCGGCGCCAGCTCCACGCTGCGGCCGTCGAGCCAGAGCCGCAGCAGCGGTTGCTCGAACATGCGCGCGCCCCGCTGCCACGGGCTCAAGTCGGGCACCGCCAGCAACGAGGCGCTGTCCGGCGCCCAGGTGAACTCAGCCACCCAGCTGTCGGGCGTGAGGTTCCGGATGGGAGGCGCATCGCGACCCGTGGCCGGAGCGAGGTAGAGCCCTCTGGCCGAGATCATCTCCGGCCGGACGCCGTTCGAGATGAACGCGATCCAACGGCCGTCCGGCGAGTACCGGGGCGAGGTGTTCATGCCATCGCGATCGACGATCACCCGTGGCTCGCCGCCCGCCGCGGGGAGCGCGTAGACGCGGGTATGGAACTGGCCGTCGAAGCCAGGCTGTGACGAGGCGGAGTAGGCGATGGTGGCGCCGTCGGCCGACCAGTCGAGGGCGGCCACGAAATGTTGGCGCGGGCTGAGAGCGCGGGCGGCTCCCCCGCCCAGGTCCTGGATCCAGACGCGCGGCGGACGGTCCTGGCGGTCCACTTCGATGACCAGCGACTTGTCCTTGCGCCGCCGCTCCTCCTCGGCCGAAGGCGCATCGGGCGCCAGATAGGCGAGCCGCCTGCCGTCCGGCGACCACACATAGTCCGAGACCCCCTGCGGGCAGGAGGTCAGGGCCTGCGCCTCGCCGCCCAGCGCCGCGAGAGCGAAGACCTGGGGCACTTCGCCGGCGAAGGCCAGGAAGGAGAGGCGGGCACCGTCGGGCGACCAGCGCAGGTGCGGCGCCGGACGCGGCCTGTTGAACAGGTGCGTTCCGAAGGTGAGGCGGACTGGCGCGCCGCCGGCGGCAGCAACAAGGTAGAGCACTGCCTCATGCTCGTCCTTCTCCAGCGACGGCTGCGAGACGACGTAGGCAACCTGGCGCCCATCCGGGGAGATCTGCATGTCCGAGATGGAGCGCAGCCCCATCAGATCGGCGACGCTGACCGGGTGCACCGCGGCGCGCAGCGGCGCCGCGAGCACGGCGAGGCAGATGGCGAAAGAAGCGCGGTTCGGCATGCCTCCCCTAGAGGTGAACGAACGTGCCGCGGTCGCGGTCCTTGCGCACCCCCGGAAAGGGCATCGCCCGGCCATGGGCGACGCAGTAGATCCCGGGCGGCAACAGGCCGGCGGCAAAGATGGCCTCGGTCAGGTTCTGCAGCGCATCGGATTGCCTCATCTCGAACGGGCGCAGGGCGCCGGTCAGCACGATCGCGACACGCGGCCGGCCGATCTCGGCCGCCAGCAGCTCGCCGGTCCGTTCCAGGGTGTCGGTGCCGTGCAGCACCACGATCCCGGCCGCATTGCCGTCCGCTTTTCCGTCTCCGGCCGCTTCTCCTCGGTCCACATCGCGGTCGCCGCCATTGGCGCGCACCGCCTCGAGGATGCTCCGCCGATCGGCGTCGGTCATCTCCAGGCTGTCCTTGCTCATCAGCTCGACGACCCTGACCGCGGTCTCCTCGAGATGCAGCTCCGACAGCATGCGCCGCACGATCGAGCGCCGGTTGAGCAGCTCGCCGGTTTGCTCGTCGTAGGTCTTCTCGATGGTGCCGCCGGTCGTGATGAGGGCGATCTCGCGCACGCGCCCGACTCTACCGCGGAAGCCGTGGCACCGCGAGCTGGGCGTGCGGCCGCGGCGGCCGCACGGCACCTTCCGCCCCCGCTGGGACTCGCCCCCCGCGCTTCAGAGAGCGATCCGGTAGACGCTTGCCCCCTGGGTTCCGGCGTAGAGCGTGCCGGCAGGGCCGAACGCCAGCTGGACGACAGACGCCGCGGGCAGACCGGGGGCGAGCTGGCTCCAGGTCGCGCCGCCGTCGCGGCTCACCAGGACATCGGTAGTTCCGGCATAGATCAGCGCCGGGTTGGCGGGATCGACGAGCAGAGACTGGACGCCGCTGATTCCCGGCAGCAGCGTTACCGTGCGACCGCCGTCGGTGCTCTTGTAGAGGGCGGAATCGAGGAACAGGCGGGCGGGCGAGAAGGGCCGGGCCGCAACGTAGAGCGTGCTCGCAGTGGCAGGGTCGACGGCCAGGGCGCTGACCGTGTCAAAGGCCTGGTCGATTTCCTGAAAGGTCGCACCGCCATCTTGACTGACTGCGACGAACGTGACGCGATGATAGATCGTCCTGACGACTGCCACGTACAGGATCGCCGGCGCCGAGGGTGAGATGGCTGCGGCCACGACCCCTCCGGCGATCGTGCCACCCTTCATCCAGGTCGCTCCGCCATCGGCGCTCTTGAACAGCGTGGGAGGAGAGCCCGAAAAGCTATAAAGCGTGGTCGGAGCCTGCGCACCGACGATCAGCGGCAGACCCGAAAAAGGTGCTCCCGGCCGCGACCACCGGGCGCCGCCGTTGGCGGAGGCGAAGAAGCCGCGGTCGGTTTCGGCGTACAGGTTCGCCGGCGCCAGCGGATCGATCGCCAGCGCCGCCACCGTCCTGCCGCGCAGGCCTCGATTCGCCGGCGCCCAGCTCGCACCGTCGTCGGACGAAGCGATGACGCCGGCATTCGTGGTGCCCACATACAGTGTGCCGGCGTGCAGCGGATCGACCGCTAGGTCGGTGACGCCGACGGTGTCGATGCCGTTGCTGAACGGGCGCCAGACCGCGCCTCTGCTGGCGGTCTTGTAGACCGCCGGGCCGCCGTTGAGGAACTCGCCGACGCCGGCATAGAGGCGATCGGGGAAGGAGGGATCGACGGCCAGCGCCGAGAATGCGGTGATGCCGCCGAATTGGTTGGTGCCGAGGCCCCGATTGATCGCCACCCAGCTCCTGCCGCCGTCCGTCGACTTGACCAGACCCTGGTTGGCGCAAGCGTAGGCCGCGCGCGGCGCAGCAGGCGACAGAGCGAGGCAGAAGGCCGGCTCGCCGCTCTCCGAGGGGAACGCCGCCGCGGTCCAGGTCGCTCCGCCATCGGCGCTCACGAACAGGCCCGCGGCGCTGGAGTTAGAGCTCGCCTGCGCCGCCGCATAGACCGTACCCGGCGCGAGCGGGTCCGCCGCCAGGGCGATAATGTCCGGAGTGCCCATCCCCACCCGGGCGGGCCGCCAGCTGGCGCCGCGGTCGACGCTCTTGAAGACACCGAGCGAGGTGCCCGCATAGAGGGTGGCCGGGCGGCTGGGATCGACCGCCAGCACCTCGACCTGGCCGCGCCGCGGCAGCCCCGCGCCGCTGTCGAACCACGATGCGGCGCCGTCGACGCTCTTGAACACGCGGCTGCCGCTGGCAGCGTAGAGCGTGCTGGTCGTCCGCGGGTCGATGGCCAGGTCGGCGACGAAGCCGCTCAAGCCGCTGGTCGCGGGTGCCCAGGTGGCGGCGGCGTCGCCGCTCTTGAAGAAGCCATGCAGGGTCGCGGCGTAGACCGTCGTGGTCACGGCGGGATCGACGGCCACCCGGAAGACGTAGAGAGAGGACAGGCCGAGATCGCTGTGCGCCCAGCTGCGCCCGCCGTCGACGGTCCTGAACAGCCCGCCGCCCCCCGCTGCCGCATAGACCGTCGCGGGGGAGGCCGGATCGACGGCCAGCCCTAGCACCACTCCGCCGCTCGGCCCGATGGCCTGCCAGGCGCCGCCGGCAGCTCCGGCCGGCAGCGCCGCCGCCAGCCCCGCGCAGAGCGCGAGGAGCAAGCCAAGACGGGGCGAGAGCGCCCTCTGACCCGGGCTCGCATGTCTTGGCCTCGACATCGACATCGGTACTGCTCCTTTCCTCGCGCAGGTGCCGCTACAGCAGCTTACGCACACGCAACGGCGCCCGTCCAAGCAACTGGCCTTCCACCTTCCCTAGCCCGCACCGCCTACGGCGATCCCAAGGGCTGGAACGGCGGCTGCGATGTGGCGGTGGAGGCCTACTCGAAGCATCGATCGGATCGCCCCCCGCAACCCCCGCGACTCCCCTTCCCGGTTGTCGGAAGCCGCCGGGTCCCGACCTGCCGGGAGTGCCGACAATGGTAGATGTGCCGGCCTGCCCGGCGGCGCCGGGGGGGAAGGGGACGCCCCCTCCCCTGGCGCGCGGACGAATTTCGTCTAGCGCAGCGGCGCTCCGGGGAAGGCGGTCTGCAGCTCCTCCGGCGGCACCAGGCGCCAGCTCCCGGGAGCGAGGTCGCCAAGAGCCAGGCCGCCGAAGGAGACCCGCTTGAGCCGGGTCACCTCGTGACCGGCGGCGGCCAGCAGGCGCCGGACCTCGCGGTTCTTGCCTTCGGCCAGCTCGATCACCAGGTGGCTTTCGCGGCGCGAGCTCTTACGCACCACGACGGCACGCGCGGCGAGACGCTCGCCACGCTCGACGATCCCTGCTTCGAGCTGCCGGGCGACCGCGGGCGCCACGTGGCCGCGAACGGTCGCGAGATAGACCCGCGGCACGCCGTTGGCGGGATCGGTCACCCAGTCGGCAAAGCGGGTGTCGTTGGTGAGCAGGAGCAGACCGGTCGTGGCGGCGTCGAGGCGGCCCACCGGCACCAGATGGATACCGAGCTCGCCCAGACAGCTGTAGACCGTGGGCCGCCCCTGCGGGTCGGCGCGCGTCGTCACCGCCCCGCGCGGCTTGTGGAGGGTGATGGTCGCCGATGGAGCGCCACCCGGCTGCACGGGGACGCCGTCGATCGCAATCGCGATCCGCTCCGGGATGACCGGCGCGAGCGCGTCGGTCGCCGGCCGGCCGTCGACCATGACCCGGCCCTCCCCGATCAGCCGGCGGGCGACGCTGCGCGAGGCCAGACCAAGCTTCGAGAGCGCCCTCTCGAGCGGCACGCGGCCGGCGCCGCGCCCGCCGCCGGCGCGGCTACCGCGGTCCGCCGCGGGACGCGCCCGGCGATCCGGCCCTTCGTTCGACCGCCGCTCCATGCCGCGGTATCCTACCGGGACCCTGGCGGCCGGGAGCGGGACTCCCGGAGCGCCGGCGGGAAAACGGAGGTGGAGACATGGATCGGGAGCAGGCCTGGAGCCTGGTGGTCGACAACGTGCAGGCACAGGGGCTGCGCCGCCACATGCTGGCGGTCGAAGCGGCGATGCGCCACTACGCGGAGCGGCTGGGAGGCGACCCGGAAACGTGGGGTATGGGCGGCCTGCTCCACGACTTCGACTGGGAGATCCATCCCACCCTCGAGCAGCACCCCGCCGCCGGCGCCCCGATCCTGCGCCAGCGCGGCTGCCCCGAAGAAGTGGTCCACGCCATCCTCTCGCACAACACCGAAGGAACCGGCGTCGCACGCCAGCAGCCAATCGATTTCGCTCTGCTCGCTTGCGACGAGGTGACAGGACTGGTGATCGCCGCCGCCCTGATCCGGCCCAGCAAGGACCTGCGGGAAGTCGAGCTCAAGTCGATCCAGAAGCGCTGGAAAGAGCGGTCCTTCGCCGCCGGCGTCGACCGCGAGCACGTCGAGGCCGCCACCGCCGACTTCAGCCGTGCATGTTTCGCCGGCCAGCTCGAGCTCTGGCCGCACGTCGAGAACGTGCTCACCGCGATGAAAGGGGTCGCCGCCGCTCTCGATCTCGACGGTCGCCTGGCCATGGTGCCCCCTCCGCCCCGGGTGGGATGAAGAATCCCGGTGGTGGACTGCGGTTCGCCGGCAGGGCCTGGACGCGGCTGTGTGGGTGAAGCGAACACAGCCGCGTCCAGGCCCTGCCGGCGACCTTGGGTGCGACGGGGGATTGGCGTAGGGCCGGGGCTCCTCCCCATGTAAGGGAGAGATTCTTGAGTGGTGGTGGCTGAGGCGAGCACAGCCACTACTCGGGGAGCTACGGGCAGGAGTCGAAGGCGCTGGTGTCGGTGATGACCGGGGAGGTCTGGCCGGACGGGTTCTGATAGCTCTTCGCCTTGCCGGTCACCGTGTCGGTGACGGTCAACGTGTACTGGACGTTGGTGGTCGCCGCGACGAAAACCCAGATGTGGTGGTTGACGCCACAACCGTCGAGCACCTTGACCAGCATCTCCCAGTTGCTCGGGGCGAAGAACCACAAGACGCCGGAGTCGGCCGAGACCGCGGGAGTGACCGTGCCAGGGCCGCTGGCGCCGCTGCCGTCGCGCCAGGCGACCTCGACCCGGAAGCGCGCCTGCTGCAGGCAGAGGTGGGTCGCGTCGGCGATGCAGCTCGCGGCACTGTAAGTCTTGCTCACCAGGAAAAGAAAGCCGTTGGCCATCGAATCGGGAGGCCAGAAGTTGTGGCCAAAGCCGGCCTCGACGTCCTCTTGCCAGGTAATGCCGAGGGCGTCCCACTGCTGCACGAGCCGATCGTGGGCGCCGCCGGTGTAGTTGGGGTCCGTGGTGCCGTAGTACATCCGGATCGGCGCTTTATAGGCGGGGTCGGCGACGGCTTGCACCGAGTAGAACGGAGCCGACATGCTGAACACCGCGCTGAACCTGCCAACCGTGCCATAGGCGAGCAGATAGGCGTAGGCGCCGCCGGCGGAGTGGCCCGCGATGGCGATCCGGTCGGCATCGACGCTCAGCTGTCCGCTGACCAGGGTCAGGCTGTCGCTCACGATCTGGCGGTCGGTGGCGGTCCCCCAGCCAACGTTTGAGGACGACTTGGGCAGCACCACCACGCAGCCGGCGCGGTCGGCGGCAGGAAAGACATAGGACATGTAGGCGTCGGGGGTGCCACCCGCGCCGTGGAGGAAGACCACCAGCGGCGCCTTGCGGGTCTGGTCGAGGTTGCTCGGGACGTAGCGCCACAGGTAAGAGCCGGTCGCCGGCAGGTCGAAGCGCTGCCACCCGGCGGGGACCGTCGCGGACGCCGGTACCGCGACCGCGCCAACGGCGGACCCGAGAGCCAGGACGGCGACGAGGGTTGAAAAGCAGCCGGCCGCCTGCACCCGGCGCCCGGCTCCCGGCTCTCGTGGCCGGCGAATGCGAAAGCGAAGGTGACGCTGGTTCGGTTGCTGTAGCGGCTTCGTTGACACGGCGATCGGCGGCCCAGCGCTTCACGAGTCCATGACACGGGGGTCCGCGACTCGGCCTTCCGCGATCCTGCCGGCGGCTGTCGCGGCGTTCAGGTGGGACCAGCATCGTCATGATACCGCGCCGGGGACCGTGACTCCAGTCCTCGCCACCCGCCTCAATTCCACGGATATAGTGTCAGTCCGAGCCGCGGTTCGGCTCTCTCTGAAACGGAGCACCCTTGACGCGCAGAATGCTGATCAACGCGCAGCGTCCAGAAGAGCTGCGCATCGCCATCGTCGGCGGCAACACGCTGGAGAACTTCCAGGTCGAGGTGGCAGAGTCCGGGCTCACCCGCGGCAACATCTACCGTGGAGTGATCGTCAACATCCAGCCCAGCTTGAACGCTGCCTTCATCGACTACGGCACCCCCCGCCACGGGTTCCTGACCATCCAGGACGTGGTGCCCGAGGCCTACTACCACACGCCGCGCGGCAGCCCGCCGCGCATCGAGGAGGTCCTCGAGCGCGGCCGCCCGATCGTGGTGCAGGTGGCCAAGGACGCCGTGGGCCAGAAGGGGGCCTCGCTCACCACCAGCCTGTCGCTCGCCGGCCGCTACCTGGTGCTCACTCCATTCGACTCGACGCGCGGCGTGTCGCGCAAGGTCGAGGACGAGGGGACGCGCAAGAAGCTCAAGGCCATGGTCGCCGGTCTCGAGCTGCCGCCAGACTGCGGAGTCATCGTGCGCACCAACGCCCTGGAGCAGAGCAAGACCGCGATCAGCCGCGACCTGGCCGCCCTGTTGCGGCTGTGGCGGCGGGTGCAGGCGGCTGCCACCAGCGGCCAGGGCAGCCGCCTGCTCTATAGCGACCAGGACCTGATCGTGCAGGCGCTGCGCGACCATCTCGACAGCAGCATCGAGGAGGTGCTGGTCGACGACGACGCGGCGTTTCAGAAAACCGAAGCCTACGTGCGCGCTTTCATGCCGCGCGCCAGGACCCGAATCCTCCGCTACACCGACCGCCTGCCGCTGTTCAGCCGCTACGACCTCGAGCCGCAGATCGACCGCATCTACGAGCGGCGGGTAGAGCTGCCGAGCGGCGGCTCGCTGGTCATCGACGCCACCGAGGCGCTGACCGCAATCGACGTCAACTCCGGGCGCTCGACGCGCGCCGCGACCCAGGAGGAGACGGCGCTCAATACCAACCTCGAGGCGGCGGCCGAGGTCGCCCGCCAGCTGCGCTTGCGCGACATCGGCGGGCTGGTGGTGGTCGACTTCATCGACATGCGCGCCGCCAAGAACCAGCGCCGCATCGAAAAGGCGATGCGGGACGCGATGAAGGCCGACAAGGCGCGCTCGGCCGCCGGCCGGATCAGCCCCAACGGTTTGCTCGAGATCAATCGCCAGCGCATCCAGCAGGCATTGCAAGTGCGGACCCAGCGTCCCTGCCCCACCTGCGACGGGGTCGGCCGTCTGGCGAGCCCGGAGATGGTGAGCTTGAACCTGCTGCGGCGGATCGAGGCGCGGGCCGCCACCGGCCTGGTGCAAGGGGTGCGGATCAGCCTCCACCCCGAGCTCGCCGACGCCATGCAGAACAGCCGCCGACAGGAGCTGGCCGCGCTCGAGCGCGAGTTCGACATCCGGATCGAGGTGATCGCCGCCGCCGGCCTGCACCGGCCGGACGAGCAGATCGAATGGGAGCGCCGCGACCAGCCGGCCGCGTCGCAGCAGCGCGCCAAGAGCGCACCCGCCACCCTCAAAGCGTGGGACCTGGCTCTGCCCGAGGTGCTGGCGGTCGCCGGCCGGGAGGAGCCGCCGGCCGACCATGGAGACGAGCCGGACGGTGAGCCGGGCGAGCCGGGGGAAGATTGGCCGTCGCGAACGCCGGCGGCGGCCCTCCACCCGCCGCCGGAGGCGCGCTCTCGCGCCCTGGACAGAACGCTCGAACCTGCGCCCGCCGCTCGGGAGCCGGGCGTTGCTCGAGGCGGCGGCGAAGATACGCCTCAGAAGGCCTCCGCCAGCGAGGCGAGGCGCACGCGCAAGCGCCGTCGGGGCGGCCGCAAGCGCAGGAAAGCGGCGCCGGACGCCGCGCCGGATCAGGAGGGCGGCGGCGGGCCGCCTGCCCCGGCAGAGCCGTTTCTCGATTCCCATGAGCAGTCTGAGCAGGCCGCCACCGCCGCCGGCGATGACGCCAACCCGCGGCATCCACGGCGCCGGCGGCGGCGCCGCTAGCCGCCTGCGATGCAGCGCGTGCACAGTCCTTGCTTCCTGGCCCAGCCGGGAGCGCTGCCGAGGTGCCAGAACGGCGTCTGTCGCCGGAGCTCCGGGGCTTGCGCTCCGGCTGCGCTTGGAGAGCTGGAAGCGGCGTGCTACGTTGGCCGCGCACCGGAAATAGCCGGGACCAAGGGAGCGTGAATGGGTTTACTTTCCTTCTTATTACTGCAAGGTACGGCAGGCCCTGCCGAAAGCAGCGGTCTGTTCGATTTCTTCCGCGAATCGGGTTCAGTGGCGAAGCTCATCCTCGCCATCCTGGCGTTCTTTTCGCTGGTGTCGTGGGCGATCATGCTGGGCAAACTGCGCCAGACCCGGCGCGCCGAGCGGCACAGCCGCGAGTTCCTTGAGGCATTTCACCGCAGCCACCGCTTCAGCGAGGTCAACGCCCTGGCCGGACGCCTGCGCGCCTCGCCGCTGGTCGGCATCTTCCAGGCCGGCTACGCCGAGATAGACAGCCAGATCAAGAGCAGCCAGGAGGCTGATGCGGCGGCCGCCGAGCGGCGCGGATACCGCATCTCTTCGCTCGCGGCGCTCGAGCGCACGCTCGGCCGGGCGGTGGGCGTCGAGCTGCGGGCGGTGGCGCGCTGGACGCCTTTTCTCGCTACCACCGCCTCGGCCTCGCCGTTCATCGGCCTGTTCGGCACGGTGTGGGGGATCATGGTGGCCTTTCGCGACATCGGTCTCTCGCAGTCGACCTCGATCGTCGCGGTCGCCCCCGGCATCGCCGAGGCGCTGATCAACACCGCCGCCGGGCTGGCGGCAGCCATCCCGGCGCTGATCGGCTACAACTACTTCGCCCACAGCAGCCGCCTGCTCAAGGCACGGATGGAGGATTTCGTGATGGAGTTCCTCAATCTGGCGGAGCGCAACTTCACCTGAGGCGCGCTCGAGCGAGAGCGCCGCGCCCAACCGAGGAGACGCCGGATGGCATTCAACTCGCAGGCATTCAATTGGCAAAGATCCCCAGCAGCGCATGAGGACCAGGAGGTCATGGGCGACATCAACGTCACGCCACTGGTCGACGTCATGCTCGTGTTGCTGATCATCTTCATGGTCGCGACCCCGCTTCTCCACCAGGGAATCCAGGTCGCGCTGCCGCGCGCCGATGCCAAGAACCTGCCGCTCAAGGTGCAGGACCCGCTGGTGGTGTCGGTCAACCGCGAGGGGGTCGTCTTCCTGCGCGACACTCCGGTGCCGCTGGCCCAGCTCGCCGACCGCATCAAGGCCCAGGTCGCCGGCCGTGAGGACGACACGGTGTTCGTCAAGGGGGACCGCGAGGTCGCGTACGGCAAGGTGATCGAGGTGCTCGACCGCCTCCACCGCAGCGGCATCGTGCACGTGGGCATGATCACCGAACGGCCGCCGCGGGCCGGGCGGAGCTAGCGTCAGTGGAAGCCGCCGTCGAAGAGATCCTCGCCGCGCGGCGGCGCCGTTCCGCGACCGGTCCGGCCGTCGCCAGCCTGACCGGCGCGGCGCTGCTGCATGGCGCGGTGGCGGCCGCGATCCTGTTGCTGCCGCGGCTCCACCCGCCGCCGCCGCCGCTCGAGTACGTGACGGTGCAGGTCGTGCCCGCCCAGGCGCTCGGCGCGCCACAGCCGGCGCCGCCGGCGCCCAAGCCACATCCGGAGGCCGAACGGCCGCCGGCTCCCAAGCCAGCGGCCCCTGCCCCCGAAACCCCGGTGCTGCCGCCGCCCAAGCCGCCCAAGGCCAAGCCCGAGAAACCGAAGCCGCCGCCGCCCGACACCCGGATCGATCCCACGACGCGGCCCAAGGTCCTGCCGCCGCCCCGCGAGCTGCTGGATAAGAAGCTGGGCACGGCGGCAAACACGCCGGCCGGGCCCAAGCCGGCGCCGCCGGGGCCCGCCACCGGTACCGCGTCAGGCAAGGTCGCGGTCGGCTCGCTGACCGCGAGCCCGGACAATCCGGACTTCAACTACGACTACTACACGGCCCAGACGCTGTCGCGCATCGAGGAGAACTGGACGCGGTCGCCGGTCGGCAGCGGCGTCCACACCGTGATCTCGTTCCGCATCCACAGCGACGGCGGCATCAGCGATCTCAAGGTGAGCGCGTCGTCCGGATTCGACACCTTCGATCTGGCGGCGCTGCGCGCGGTGCAGAACGCGGCACCGTTCCTGCCGCTGCCTCGCGCCTGGACCGCCAGCCACGACTCCGTCAGCGTAAACTGGATCGCGAGGTGACATGAGCCCGAGAACCGCCCTCCCCACCTTGCCAGCCCTCATCGCCCGCCCGATTGGTTTGCTGATGCTGCTCGTCGGGCTCGCGATCCCCGTGCTGCTCTATTCGAGCCAGTCTGGCCAGGCGCAAGCGCCCCCGGCGAGGCCTCCGGGTCAGGCGGCGCCGGCGACCCCGCCGGCGACCGTGCAACCGCCGCCGGCGGGTTTCACCATCGAGTCGAATCGCGGGCAGAAGGCGAAGATCAAGCTCGCGGTGCCGGCCTTCCGCGGCGCCCCGCTGGCCGGCGACGCGGCCGGCGGCGCGCGCGAGCTAGAAGAGACGCTGCGCGCCGACCTCGATGTCTCCGGCTACTTCGACATCCAGGCTGCCGAGGTGTTCAAGCAGCTGCCGCTCGACGGCGACCTCGCGCACGACCTGCCGCTCTACCACGGCAGCGAGATCGTGCTGCTCGGCGACCTGCGCTCCGGCGACGACAAGCTGATCTTCGAGGGCCGGCTCTACGACATTGGCAGCGGCAAAGCGATCGTGGCCAAGCGCTACAGCGGCAAGCCTAGCGTGGCTCGCCGCATGGCCCACACTTTCGCCGACGAGGTCGTTCATTACCTCACCGGCGCGCTGGGGATTGCGCTCTCCGAGATCGCCTTCTCCTCGGACCGCACCGACCCGGGGCGCCGCGAGATCTTCCTCATGGACTACGATGGCCGCAACCAGCGGCGGCTGACCGGCCACCGGTCGACTTCGATGTCGCCGGCCTGGAGCCCGAGCGGCGATGCCATCGCCTACACTTCGTTCCTCCACGGTTCCCCGGGCCTCTACATCGCCGACCTGGCGACCGGCGGCAAGCGCTCCCTGGTGACCTCGGGGTCGCTCAACATCTCCCCCAGCTTCTCGCCGGACGGCAGCCGGATCGCTTTCGCCCGCTCGCTCGAGGGCAATATCGAGATCTTCACTTGCGACCGCAACGGCGGCAACCTGCGGCGTCTGACCAACTCGCCGGCCATCGACACCAACCCTGCCTGGAGCCCGAAGGGCAACGAGATCGCCTTCACCTCCAGCCGGGCGGGCAGCCCGCAGATCTATCTCATGGATGCCGAGGGGACCAACACGCGCCGGATCAGCTTCGAGGGCACCTACAATGACGGCGCCGCCTGGAGCCCGGACGGTGGGCGGATCGCCTACACCAGCCGGCGTGACGGCGCCTTCCAGATCGCCGTGGTCAGCGTCTCGAGCCTGGAGACCCGGGTGCTGACCTCGAGCAGCGAGAACGAGTCGCCGGCATTCTCGCCCGACGGCCGCAAGATCGTCTTCACATCGCGCCGCACCGGCGCCAAGCAGCTCTTCGTCATGGACGCCCAGGATGGAGGCAACGTACGCCAGCTGACCGACGCCGGCGCGAACGACATGGCCGACTGGTCGCGGGTGGCGATCATCAAGTGAAGCAGATGAATCGTCCGCCCGCATGCCCCTCTGCTATAGTGGTTTTCGACCTGCCGGAAGTGCCGGCATTGGTAGATGTGCCGGCGACCGGGGCCGTATCGCCGCCGGGTGATCAGTTGTGGATCAGAGAGGAGAGATGAGCATGACGCGCAAGCGGTTGATCTGGGTTCTCGTGCCGTTCCTCGTGGCCTTCATCTACGGATGTCCCAAGAAAAAGCCTGCCACCAAGCCGGCGGATCTCAACGTGGAGACCACCACCGTGCCCTCGACCCCGACGACCACGGACGTCCAGCAACCGCAGGCGCCGGCCACCCAGAAGGATCAGATCGAAGATCCGCTCTTGTCGGAGGACTTGAAAGTGGTCAACGACGAGCTGCGGCGGCGCGGCTTCAGCCCGGACATCTATTTCTCCTACGACGAGAGCGCCCTGAGCGACGAGTCGCGCGCCAAGCTGTCGCGCAACGCCGACCTGCTCAAGAGCCAGACCCGCCTGGCCATGACGATCGAGGGCCACTGCGACGAGCGCGGCACTCCCGAGTACAACCTCGCCCTGGGCGAGCGCCGGGCAAGCGCCGCCAAGAGCTACCTCGCCTCGCTCGGGGTGGCCGCCGATCGCATGCATACCCTGAGCTACGGGCTGGAGCGCCCGGTCTGCACCCAGCACGAGGAGAGCTGCTGGTCGCAGAACCGCCGCGCCCACATGATCATCACCGGGCGGTCCAACGCGGGCTGAGCGATGAGGCTCCAGGGACCGCTTCGGCCACACCTCCCGCGACTCGCTGGCGACCCCCTGCGGGGCCGCCGGCAGGCGATCCCCGCGGTCTTCCTCGGCGCCGCTCTCATCTGGGGCCTGGCCGCCTCGGGCTGCGTCTCTTCCTCCGACATCGAGGGGCTGCGCTCCCAGCTCTCGGACATCCAGCGCCAGGTCCTGCAGGTGCAGAAGCAGGCTTCGAGCAAGCAAGAAGTCGAGAGCCTGGAGGCCTCGGTCGGCAAGCAGATGGACTCGCTGCTCAAGACCGAGGCCGACATGCAGGTCAAGCTCCAGGAGCTCTCGGGCCAGATCGAGGCGCTGCAGGCCAAGCTCGAGGACACCAACTACCGGGTAGCCCAGCTGTCGCAGCAGATCGCGGCCACCAACCAGGACCTCAAGACCTTCCGTAGCGCGCCGCCCGCGGAGGCGCCCCCTTCGCCCGCCCCTGCCGCGCCTCCGCCGGGCGCCGCGAGCGACCCGCAGGCGCTCTACAACGCGGCCTACAGCGACTACCTCAAGGGCAGCTACGACCTGGCGATGCGCGGCTTCCAGCAGTATCTGGAGAGCTTTCCAAGCACCGCCTTGGCGGCCAACGCCACCTACTGGATCGGCGAGTGCTACTACCGACAGAAGCGCTACCGGCAGGCGATCGAGCAGTACGATGCCGTGCTCAGCCGCTATCCGCGCAGCGACAAGATGGCGAGCGCGCTGCTCAAGAAGGGCTATGCCCACCTGGAGCTCGGCGAGCGCTCCCAGGGGGTCGTGCAGCTGCAACACGTGCTGCGCGCCTACCCGACCAGCGACGAGGCCAACCTGGCCCGCCAGCGGCTGCGCGAGATCGGAGTTGACGGCCGCTAGCGGCGAATGCTATAAAGCGCCGGTTTGGCCGGTCTGCTTCCTCGAGAGTCCTCGAGACCATTCCGCCGGATCACCCACCGGCCGTACCCACAAAGAAAAGAGATCGCACCAGCCATGGCCAATACCAAGTCGGCAGAGAAGAGAATCCGTCAGAACAGCGCGGCGCGCCAGCGCAACCGGGGCCACCGCTCACACCTGCGTTCGGCCATCAAGCGCCTGCGCAGCGCTGTGGCGGCAGGCGACGCCGCCCAGGCCGCCGAGCTCCTCCCCCAGACCCTCTCGATCATCGACGCCACCGCCCAGAAGAAGGTCATTCATTCCAACACCGCCTCCCGCACCAAGTCGCGCCTGGCCAGCCAGGTCGCCGCCCTCGAGCCGTAGGACGGTCAGCCCCAGCCGGTGGAGACTAAAAACCTTCGAGCAGGTCGCTCACCATCGTTTCGGCGAAGTGACGCGCCGCGGTCTGGATCGCCTCGTTCTCGCGGTCAAAATAGCCGGCGGAAGTGATGTTGAGGGGATAGCTCTCGCGGAAGTTGTAAGCCGCGTTCTGCCAGATCACCTTGTTGTTGTCGGTGCGCTTGAACGCAATCGAGGCGGTGAGCGAGATCTCGTAGGAGGTGGCGCGACCGCTCTGGTCGAACTGCACCGGCGTGGCGCCGAAGCCGACCACCGCTCCCGAGAGCTCGGCGTCGGCCCCTTCGCGGCTGGCGGTCAGGCTGAAGCGCTGGCGCTTGACCATCTCGTCGGCGATCGCCCGGGTCAGCACCTGATCGACGGTCTGGCGCGGCGTCCGGTTTTCGATCGGCTTGATGTAGACCTTGCGGATCTCGGGCGGCAGGGTGCTACCGCGGCCGACCAGGGCATAGCCGCAGCCGCCCAGGAGAGCCGCAGCGAGCGCCGCCAGCAAGGCCGCGGCGATTAGCCCCGCGCGCCGGGCAGCGGGAACGGACGGGCTGCGCCTTCTCATGCTCATGCCGACCTCCGGGTCACCAGGTTGATCAGTCGGCCGGGAACGAGGACCGCCTTGGCGACCTCGCTGCCGGCCAGATGCTCCCGCACTTTCGGGCTGGCCATGGCGGCGGCGCGCGCCTCCTTCTCGCCGGCGCCGGCATCGATCTCGACGCGGTCGCGCAACTTGCCGTCGACCTGGACGACGAGCTCGATCCGCGCCCGCCGCAGCTTGGCCGCCTCGTGTTCCGGCCAGGAAGTGTCGAGCAGCGTCTCGACATGTCCGCGCCGCTCCCAGAGCTCCTCGGTGACGTGCGGCGCCATCGGGTGCAGCAGCTGCAGCAGCGTGTCGAAGGTCTCCTCGCAGCGCAGCCGCGAAGCGGTCTTCTCCTCGAGCGCGCGGGAGAGCGCGTTGCCGAGCTCCATCAGCGCCGCCACCGCGGTGTGGAAGTGGAAGCGCTCCATGCTCTGGGTGACGCGCTGGATCGCCGCGTGGCGCTCGCGCTCGAGCTCGGCCTCCGACAGGGACGGGGCGATGGCCGGCGCCTCGGCCAGCCGCTCCGCCATCCGCCAGACCCGGCCCAGGAAGCGGTAGGCGCCGGTGACCGCCTCGTCGCTCCATTCCGCCTCCTTCTCCGGCGGCCCGATGAAAAGAGTATAGACGCGCTCCGTGTCGGCGCCCATCGCGTCGATCAGGTCGTCGGGCGAGACCGTATTGCCGCGTGATTTGGACATCTTCTCGATCCGCCCGGTCTTCTCCGAGTAGCGCGTGATCATCCCCTGATTGAACAGATCGGTAAACGGCTCCTCGAAACCGACCATGCCGAAGTCGTGCAGCACCCTGCAGATGAAGCGGGCGTAGAGCAGGTGCAGGATGGCGTGCTCGATGCCGCCGATGTACTGGTCGATCGGCGCCCAGCGGTTGGCGAGCGCGCTGTCGAACATGCGGCTGCCGTCGCGCGGCGAGAGGAAGCGCAGGTAGTACCAGGAGCTGTCGACGAAGGTGTCCATGGTATCGGTCTCGCGCCGCGCCGCGCCCGAGCAGCGTGGGCAGCGCGCCTCGACGAAGGCGGCGACGTGCTCGAGCGGATTTCCTTCGCGGCCGGTGAATTCGACGTCATAGGGGAGCTCGACCGGCAGCTCCTGCTCCGGGACCGGCACCGCCCCGCAGCGCTCGCAGTAGACGACGGGGATCGGCGTCCCCCAGTAGCGCTGGCGCGAGATCAGCCAGTCGCGCAGGCGGTAGGCCACCTTGCCGCGCCCGCAGCCGCGCTGCTCGATCCAGGCGATGAAGCCGCGGATCGTCTCGGCGCCCTCGCGCAGGCCGTCGAAGGGCGGCGCGTTGCGGATCAAGCCGCGGCCCGGCTCGCCGAGCGCCGACCCGGACCCGGCCTCGTCCGCACCCTCCTCGACCCCCTCTTCCGGATGATAGACCCGCCGCACCGGCAGCCCCTCCTGCCGGGCGAAGACGAGGTCGCGCGCGTCGTGCGCCGGCACCGCCATGATGGCGCCGGTGCCATAGTCGGGGAGCACGTAGTTGGCGAGCCAGATGGGGATCTTCTCCCCGGTCGCGGGATTGATCGCCGTCTGACCGGTGGCGCGGCCGTCCTTGGCGGCCGCCTCTCCTTCGCGCAGGATGCGCGGCGTGTTGCGCACCTTGACGATCCAGCTCTCGATCTCCTGCCGCTCGGGATTGCCGGCGATCAGGCCCGCGGCCAACGTATGCTCGGGCGCCAGCACCAGGAAGGTCGCGCCATGGATCGTGTCGGGCCGGGTCGTGAAGACGGTCAGCGACTGGCCGAGGGCGGGAATGGGGAATTCGATCTCGGCCCCTTCGGAGCGTCCGATCCAGTTGCGCTGCATCGCCTTGACCTTCTCGGGCCACCCTGGAAGGCCATCCAGACCGGCCAGCAGCCGGTCCGCGTAGTCGGTGATGCGCAGGAACCACTGCTCGAGGTCGCGCTGCACCACCGCTGCGCCGCAGCGCTCGCAGGCCCCCTCGATCACCTGCTCGTTGGCGAGCACGGTGCGGCAGCTCGGGCACCAGTTGACCGGGGCCTTCTTCTTGTAGGCCAGCCCGCGCTCGAGCATGCGCAGGAAGAGCCACTGGTTCCAGCGGTAGTACTCGGGCGTACAGGAGGCGATCTCCTTGCTCCAGTCATAGAGGATGCCCCAGCGGCGGAACTGCTCCTTCATCACCTTGATGTTGGCGAACGTCCAGTCGTGCGGGTGGACGCCGCGCTGGATGGCGGCGTTCTCGGCCGGCAGACCGAAGGCATCCCAGCCCATCGGGTTGAGCGCCTTCTTGCCATGCATGCGCAGATAGCGGAAGAGGGCATCCCCCAGGATGTAGTTGCGGCCATGCCCGACGTGCAGGCGATCGCCGGAGGGGTACGGGAACATCATCAACATGTAGTACTTGTCGGCGGCGCTGCGGAGGTCGACCTCCGCCACGCGCTGCTTGTCCCAGCGGTCCTGCCACTTGGCCTCGACGGCCTTGGGGTCATACTGGTTGTTCATCGGTCTCCCGTTTTCTGGTCGCCGCCGATCCTCTTGGAGCGCGCCGTAGCGCGCGTTGGAACGCGCTGTGGCGCGTGTTGAAGCGCGCCTAGGCGCGCGTTGGAGCGCGCGGTGGCGCACGCGGAACGGCTGCCGGCTACCCCTCTAACATACTTCGACCGGCGATCGTTCCGGCCAGCCGCCTCGGCGGCTCAAGTCAGGGTGCCCGGAAAGGTGTGCTGCTTGAGCAGGCCGTCAAGCAGGCCGTTGACGAAGCGGCTGGACTGCTCGGAGCCGAACTTCTTGGCCAGCTCGATCGCCTCGTCGACCACGACCAGCTTCGGAGTCTCGCGCTCGTAAAGCATCTCGTAGATCGCCAGGCGCAAGATGTTGCGGTCCACCGCCGGCATCCTCTCCAGCCGCCAGTTGTCGGCCTGGCCGCGGATCATGGCGTCGATCTCCTCGCGGTGGTCGATCGTCCCGCGCACCAGCTGCTGGGCGTAGAGGAATGCGTCTTCGACCCGCCGCTTGTGGCGCGTCGGGTCGCCGGCTGTTTCCCGGGAGCCGCCGGCGGCGCCGGCCGCGGCGTCCGCACCGTCCGCAGAAGGGGCTTTCGCTCGTGCACCCTTGCCGCGTCGGGTCTCGCTCTTGCGCGCGAGGTGGTCGGCAAGGTCGAAGGCGCTGAAGATGTTGGACAAGGGGCTGCCCCCGAGATCGCTCTGGTAGAGCATCTGGATCGCCATCTCGCGCGCCGTGCGCCGCTTGCCTGCCGTCATCTGCCCTGCCTCGGGGAGCTGCTCCAGTGGAACCCGCTGGGCGCGCACCCGCCCCCAACTCGAGCCCCCTGGCCTATTTGGCTGTGCTGAACAGGATCACTCGCCGCGGGCCGCGGCCGGGCGGCATTCCCCGGAGGGATCGCTCAGCCGCGCAGACGTGCGAAGAGGTTCGCCATCTCGAGCGCCGCCAGGGCCGCTTCCCACCCTTTGTTGCCCAGCTTGCCGCCGGCCCGTTCCTGCGCCTGTTCGGAGGTCTCGCAGGTCAGCACGCCGAAGGCGACGGGCAGATGATGGCGTTCCGCCACCCGCGCAGCCCCGCCGCTGCACTCGGCGGCGAGAAAGTCGAAGTGGGCCGTCTCGCCGCGGATCAGCGCGCCGAGCGCCACCAGCGCGTCCACTTCGCCGCCCTTGGCCAGCTCCTCGAGCGCCTGCGGGATCTCCCACGCGCCGGGGACCGTGACCAGGCGGATGTGCGCCGCGTCGACGCCATGCCGACGCAGGCAGTCGATGGCGCTCGCCACCAACGCCTCCACGATCCGGGAGTTGAAGCGCGAGGCCACGATGCCGAAGCGGCGGCCAGCTCCGCTCAGATCGCCCCGCGTCGCGGCGATCGGCATGCTCCAACTCGACTCCGCGGCTGCCGTCGTCTCGGTCGTCTCGTTCATCCCGGGATCCTTAGGGCGCCCGAGTATAGCGCGCCGACGGCGCCGTGCGCCATTTGCCGCAGCAGCAGCCCGTAGCCGCGAGCGGACAGCGCCTTGATGACGATATCAGCTGCCAGGCCGCTGGCAGCGAGCGCCATCAGCTCCAGCTCCAGCCGCGCGAAGGGCCACAGCCGGCGTACCAGCAGAGGGCGCGAGAAGAGGGCGCCGACCAACACGAAGGCGAGCACCCTCAGCACCGACCAGGGAACCCAGGCCGCTATCGCGGCCAGCACCGGGTGCGGGCAGAGCACGGCGAAGCTGCCGACGAAGTAGCTCATGTAACCGACCAGCGTCGCGCCCAGCACGAGACCCAGGTAGCCGCCGCTGGCCGCGGTGAGAAGGAGGAACAGGGCCAGGTGAGAGAGGTGCTGGGGCACGAACAGCTGCCAGCTGTTCTCCGGCGCGACGCCGGTCGCGATCCAGCCGAACATCTCCCGCCGGTAGGGCTCCCCGTTGAGGATGACGGCGCGGGCCCCGGCCGGCGCAAAGGCCACCAGCAGCACCACGCCGACGCTCAGCAGCAGCGCCCAGGCCAGCCCCAGCAGCCAGCCCGCGAAGTAGTCGCGCTCGCGCACCCGCCGCGCGAACGCCGGGTAGACCGTGGCCGGAGCGAGCAGCGGCAGCAGCCAGGCGCCCCAGCCGCCGGCAGCGCGCGGCAGGACGGCCAGCAGCGCCGGCAACAGCGGTGTCGCGAGCACCAGCCAGCCGTTCTCGAGGGCCCGGCGCCAGCCTGCCCGGCCGGCGTCCGACGCTCGGTGGCCGCCGGGCGCGGTCACAGCGCCCCTCCCACGGGCCCGAAATGGATCTCCTCCACGGCGGTCCTGGGGTCGGCGTCGAGCGCGAAGCCAAGGGCCCGCGCCACCTCGGCGGACGGCATCATGGCGGCGCGGTCCCACGTGCCCGGCAGAGCCTCCCAGATCGAAGTGTCGGTGGCGCCGGGGTAGAGGGCAGTGAGCTGGACACCGCTGCCGGCCAGCTCCTCGCGCAGCGCCGCCAGCAGGCCGGCCAAACCCCATTTGCTGGCGCAGTAGGCCGACCAGCCGGCAAAGCCGCGGCGGGCAGCCACCGACAGCAGCGCGAAGATCCGCCCGCGGCCGCGCCGCTTCATCGCCGGCAAAAGGGCGCGCAGCAGCAGGAACGAACCGGTCAGATTGGTCTCCACGGTGGCCGCGAACTGCTCGACCGTGGTCTCCTCGAGGGGAAAGATGTGGGCAACGCCGGCCGCCGGCACCACTATCTCCGCCGCCCCCCAGCGCTCCTCGATCGCCGCCGCCGCCCGTGCGACCGCCTGGGGATCGCGCACGTCGCAGGCGAGCGCGAGCCCCCCCGCCGTTTCACATCCCGACGCCGCGAGCGCCGCGGCGAGCGCTTCCCGCCGGCGTCCGAGAAGGGCCAGCGCATAGCCCCGCCGCCCGAGCTCGCGCGCGATCTCCAGCCCCAGCCCCGAGCCGCCGCCGCTGATCACCGCGACCGGCGGCAGTTCCGGCCTCCTCTCCTCTCCACCGCCCGCCGCCGGCGGGCCTTGGCTTGCGCTCACTGGTGCCCTCCTCTAGCGCATGGTGAATCTTCTGGCCGGCGCGACGCCGCCGAGCTTAACTCCCCCGCGGTCCGGATGCGCCTTGCCGCAACTTGACGTAGACTACGTCACAGAGCGGCATTGCGCCGCTCACCGCAGACGCGGAGGAGCGGGTCGCGGCCGCCAGGGGCCGCGAAGGAGGACCCATGCCCGACGGAGCACGTACGACCCCGGCTGCCCACCACGACCGCGAGAACGGGTACGACTACGACTACATCGTCGTCGGCTCCGGTTTCGGTGGCAGCGTGTCGGCGCTGCGGCTGGCGGAGAAGGGGTATCGCGTGCTGGTGATCGAGGCGGGCAAGCGCTGGCGCACCGAGGACTTCCCGCGCACCAACTGGAGCCTGCGCAAGTTCCTCTGGCTCCCCTCCCTGTTCTGCTACGGCATCCAGCGCCTGACCCTGCTCCGCGACGTCCTGGTGCTGTCGGGCGCCGGCGTCGGCGGCGGCTCGCTGGTCTACGCCAACACCCTGCTCGCGCCGCAGCCGGAAGCCTTCACCCGCGGCACCTGGCCGCGCGGCATCGACTGGCAGCAGAGGCTGGCGCCGCACTACGACACCGCCCGCCGCATCCTCGGCGTCACCGTCAACCCGCACCTCTGGGAAGGCGACCGCCAGCTGCTCGACTTCGCGCGCCACCTGGGCAAGGAGGAGACGTTCAACCGCACCAGCGTCGGCGTGCTCTTCGGCGACCGGCCGGGCGAAGTGACGCCGGACCCCTACTTCGGCGGCGAAGGGCCGGCGCGCAGCAGCTGCGTCTACTGCGGCGGCTGCATGGTGGGCTGCCGGCACAACGCCAAGAACACCCTGGACAAAAACTACCTCTTCTTCGCCGAGAAGCTCGGCGCGACCATCCTGCCCGAGACCCTGGTCACCGACCTGCGCGAGGACGGACATGGCGGCTACCGGGTGCTGGTCGAGAGCTCGACCGCCAAGCTGCGGCGCCGGCACCGCGCCTGGAGCGCCCGCGGAGTGGTGCTGGCCGCCGGCGCCCTGGGCACCGTCAACCTGCTGCTCAAATGCCGCGAAGCGGGCTCGCTGTCGCGCCTCTCGCCAGCCCTCGGCGGCTATGTGCGCACCAACAGCGAGGTGCTGTGCGGCGTCACGGCGCGGAGCGGCGAGGTCGACTACTCGCGCGGCATCGCCATCGCCTCGGGCTTTCATCCGGCGCCCGACACCTATATGGAGGTGGTGCGCTACCCCGAGGGGTCGGACGCGATGAGCGCTTTCGGCACGCTGCTCATCGACGGCGATCCCACGGGCCGTTCGAGCAAGTGGAGGCGGCCGCTCAAGTGGGTCGCCACCTGCCTCGCCCATCCGCTCGACTTCATGCGCACCCTGAATCCGTTCGGCTGGGCACGGCGCAGCACCATCATCCTGGTCATGCAGAGCATCGACAACTCGCTGCGCCTGGTGCGGGAGCGGCGCTGGTTCTGGCCCTTCCGCAAGTCGCTCACCAGCCGGCGGGCCGCCGGCCAGCCGCCGATCCCGAGCTACATCCCGATCGCCAACCAGGCGGCGCGGCATCTTGCCGAGCGGATCGACGCCTTCCCGTCGAGCGCCATCAACGAGGTCCTGCTGGAGGTGCCCACCACCGCCCACATCCTGGGCGGAGCGGCCATGGCCTCGACCCCTGCCGACGGGGTGATCGACGCCGGCAACCAGGTCTTCGGCTACCCCAACCTCTACGTCGTCGACGGTTCGATGATCCCCGCCAACCTCGGCGTCAATCCCAGCCTCACCATCACCGCGATGGCCGAGCACGCCATGAGCCAGATCCCGCTCCACGACCCCGCGCAGGGTCTCCGCCACCTCCCCGTCCAGGCCCGCGCCGCCAGTCCAGGCGAAGCTCAAGGCATAAAGCCGCTCTGCGATGTGGCGGCGGAGGCCTACTCGAAGCATCGATCGGATCGCCCCCCGCAACCCCTCAATCCCCTTCCCACCCCTCCGGGAGGGAAGGGGACGCCCCCTCCCCTGGCGCACGATCCAACGTCGTTCTGAGGCCCCACCGCCTGCGCCGATCCCGAGGGATGCCGCAGCTTTCGCCTGTTGCGGCACTTCCGGCAGGTCGGAAACGGCGCTGCGATGTAGCGGTCGTTCACAGAGAAAGTCCCGAGCGGACGAGGAGCTGGGCGAGAGCCTGCCCGGCGCGGCGGCAGATCTCGCCAAGGTCGAGGTGAGTCAGGCGCCCTTCCTCGACCAGCGGCTCTCCGGCCACCAGGACGTGGCGCACCGCCGTGCGCGAAGCGCCGAACGCGATCAGGTCGTGGGGATCGACCGCCGCTGCGGCAGTGAGCTCCGGCTGGCACCGTGAGAGGACCAGGAGGTCCGCCGCCTTGCCCACCTCGACCGTTCCCACCAGGGCCTCGAGCCCGAGCGCCCGCGCCCCCTCGCTGGTCGCCAGGCGCAGGGCATCGAGCCCTGAAAGCGCCCCGGGGCCATGTCGCAGCATCTGCAGCAGGGCCGCCAACCGGAGCTCCGCGAACGCGTCGAGGCGGTTGTTGCACGGCGCGCCATCCGCACCGATGCCGACCGCGAGGCCGGCGCGCCGCAGGGCGACGACGTCCGCGACGCCGGAGCCCAGCTTCAGGTTGGAGCTTGGGCAGTGCACGACGCTGACCCGGCGGGGGTCGAGGCGCGGCAAGTGGGCCTCGGAGATCCACACGCCGTGGGCGAGGCGCAGCTGGGTAGCCAGCAGGCCGGTGTCGGCGAAGTACTCGATCTCGTCGCGCCCCTGCCGGGTGGCGCGCACCGCCGCCGTCTCCTCTTGCTGCTCCAGGGCATGGGTGTGCACCGCCCAGCCGCGCCCGAGCGCGAGCTCGCGGATGCCCTGCCAGAGCGCATCGGAGCAGGTGAGGATGAAGCGCGGGTTGAGGAGGTAGCGCAGCCGGCCGTGCCCAGCCCCGTCGTAGCGCTCGCCCAGGGCGACGGTCGCCGCGAGCACCGCGTCGGTGTCGCCGGCGAGCCCGGCGGGCAGACCCTCGCCGCTGTCCATCAGGCACTGGCCGGCCAGGGCGCGCAGCCGGGAGTCGACGAGGGCGTCGAGCAGGCCGCGGACGCCGGGCCCGAGACCGATGTCTTGCACCGTCGTGGTGCCGCCGAGGAGGCACTCCGCGGCCCCTAGCATGGTGCACCAGTAGGCGCTCTCGTCGTCGTGGGCAGCCTCCAGCGGCCAGATGCGCTCACGCAGCCAGGCGAGGAGGCGCCGCCCTTCGGCGAGCCCGCGGAAAAACGTCTGCCCGAGGTGGACGTGCCCCTGGATCAAGCCGGGCAGGATGAAGCTGTCCGCCGCGTCGAGCACGCGCGCGCCAGGCAAGGCGGCCAGGGCGGGCCCTATCGCCGCGATGCGCCCGTCGGCGATCAGCACGTCGCCGCGGATGACCGTCGCCGCCGCGTCGAGGGTGAGCACCGTACCGCCGCGCAGCAGGACGGCGCCGGCGGGGTCTGCCGTGCAAGCAGCGACAGCAGAGAGAGCAGGGTCGCCGTCGTTCATCGTCTCATCCTCTCGTCTTGTCGTGTACTGTCTAGGGTCCATGCTTCAGCCTGCGCTCGCGCTGCGCTCCCGCCGCGTCGTCACACCCGAAGGCACTCGCGCCGCCACGCTGTGCATCGAGGGCGGGATCGTGACCGCCCTCCTGGCGCACGACGAGACGCCGGCCGGGGTGTCGCTCGCCGACTTCGGCGAGGCGGCGATCCTCCCCGGATTGGTGGATACGCACGTCCACATCAACGATCCCGGGCGGGCGGAGTGGGAGGGATTCGAGACCGCCACCCGCGCCGCCGCCGCGGGCGGCGCCACCACGATCGTCGACATGCCGCTCAACAGCATCCCGGCGACGACCACGGTCGCGGCGCTGCAAGAGAAGCGGGCCGCCGCCGACGGACGCTGCTGGGTCGACGTCGCGTTCTGGGGCGGCGTCGTGCCGGGCAACACGGCCGACCTGCAGCGGCTCGCGGCGGCTGGCGTTCGCGGCTTCAAGGCCTTCCTGGTTCCCTCCGGCGTCGAAGAATTCCCTTGCGTCGGCGAGCCCGAGCTGCACGCCGCGCTGCCCGTCCTGGCCGGGCTCGGCCTCCCCCTACTGGTCCACGCCGAGCTGCCGGAGCCGATCGCCCGCGCCACCAGCGCATGGCGCCGGCCGCAGAGCTACCGCGGCTACCTCGCTTCACGGCCGGAAGCGGCCGAGGTCGAAGCCGTCCGGCTCCTGCTCCGCCTCACCGCCGAGCACGGCGGCCGGCTCCACGTCGTGCACCTCTCGGCGGCCGCGGCCCTGCCCCTCCTCGCGGAGGCCCGGTCGCGCAACCTGCCGGCGACCGTCGAGACCTGCCCGCATTACCTCACCTTCGCCGCTGAGGATATCGCCGATGGCGCGACCGAGCTCAAGTGCGCGCCGCCGATCCGCGGCCGGGAGAACCGCGAACGCCTGTGGGCGGCGCTGGCCGCGCGCGAGATCGACCTGGTGGCCTCCGACCATTCGCCGTGCCCGCCGTCCTTGAAGTGCTGCCAGAGCGGCAACTTCGCCCGCGCCTGGGGGGGCATTTCTTCGCTCCAGCTGACCCTTTCCGCCACCTGGACGGAGGCCCGCAAGCGCGGCTTCGCGCTCTCCGATCTTGCCCGCTTGCTGAGCCGCGCCCCGGCAGAGCTCGCCGGCCTCGGAGCGCGCAAGGGCGCCATCGCTCCCGGCTACGACGCCGACCTGGTGATCATCGACCCGGAAGCGACCTTCCGAGTCGAGCCGGAGCGGTTGGCCCACCGCCACAAGCTCACCCCTTACCGCGGCCGCACCCTCGCCGGCGTCGTGCTCACGACCCTCCTGCGCGGCGAGCCGGTTTACGATAGAGGGCGATTCGCCGATCGCCCCACCGGGAGGGTGCTGTGACGGTGACCGACTGGAGCCAGCTGCTCGACCTCGCGAGCGAACGCCTGGGCGGCGCCGTGCTGGCCGCCAACGATGAGTTCTTCGCTCCCAAGGAGAGCTTGCTCAAGGCGGGCAAGCCGATCTGGCGCCAGGACGAATACACCGAGCGCGGCAAGTGGATGGATGGCTGGGAGACGCGCCGCCGCCGCGAGCCCGGCCACGACTGGTGCATCGTGCGGCTGGGGCTGCCGGGGGTGCCGCGGGGCGCCGTCGTCGACACCACCCACTTCGTCGGCAACGCCCCCGAGTCCTGCTCTCTCGAAGGCGCCGCCCTGCCCGGCCATCCTAGCGTCGACGCGCTCACCTCGGAAACGACGCCGTGGTGCGAGCTGCTCCCCCGCGCGCCGCTTTCCGGCGGCGCCGAGAATCGCTTTGCCATCTCCCGGCAGCTGGCCGCGGACGCCGGGCGCTGCACCCACCTGCGGTTTCACATCTACCCCGACGGCGGCGTGGCGCGCCTGCGAATCCACGGCGAGGCGGTGCCGGACCGCGAGCGGCTCGCCCGCGCCGCGGGCGCCGGCTGGGAGGTCGATCTCGCGGCCGCCGAGCTGGGGGGTCTGGTGATCGCCGCGAGCGACATGTTCTTCGGCTCCGGCCACCACCTCATCCTGCCCGGCTCGCCGCTCGGCATGCACGACGGCTGGGAGACGCGGCGGCGGCGGGGCCCCGGCCACGATTGGGCGCTGCTCCGGCTCGGCGCGCGCGGCACCTTGTCCAGGGTGGAGGTCGACACCAGCCACTTCCGGGGCAACGCCCCGGAGAGCTGCTCGCTCGAGGTCGCCGACGCCGCTGACATTGCCAACATCGCCGATATCGCCAACATCGCGGGGCCTGGCGCCGCCGAGATAGCGCAGGCGAGCGGCATCTGGCGCGAGGCGCTGCCGCGCGTCCGCCTGCAGCCGCACACCCGGCATCTCTTCGCGGCGGAGCTGCTGCCCGCCTCTCCCGCTACCCACGCGCGCTTCCACATTTTCCCGGACGGCGGGGTCGGCCGCCTGCGGCTCTTCGGGGTCCTGGCTTGAGAGCAGCGGGGGCGCCCATCCCGCCTGGGCTGGTCCGTTTCAATGCGCTCGCCGCCGAGGAGGCGTTGGCGGAGCTGCTTTCGTGCTGTGCCTCCTCGGCCTGGGCGCAGGCGGTGGCGGCCTGCCGCCCGTTTGCCGATGCGGAGGCCCTGTACGCGGCGGCGGAGCGGATCTGGTGGGGGCTGCGGCCAGAGGATTGGCACGCCGCCTTCGCCGCCCATCCGCGGATCGGCGAGCGCCCCGCTGGCGGGCCCCACGCCGGGCGCTCCCCTCAGGTCGTCCGCTCCGTCGCCTGGTCGGCGGCCGAGCAGGCTGGCGGGCGCGCCGCTTCGGCCCCGCTCCTGGACGAGCTTGCCGCCGCCAACCGCGGCTACGAGGCGCGCTTCGGCTGGGTGTTCCTGATCTGCGCCGCCGGCAAGAGCGCCAAGGAGATGCTCGCCGCGCTGCGGGCGAGGATCGGCAACGACCCGCAGGCGGAGTTGCGCGTCGCGGCCGCCGAGCAGGCGAAGATCACCCGTCTGCGGCTGGCGAGGCTGCTCGATGAAACATCGGGTGTCGAGCCGCGGGCGGTCACACCGGGCGACGAGCGGGCAGGCAGAATGGGCCGATGAGCGGCATCAGCAGCCACGTCCTCGACACCTCCCGCGGCCGGCCGGCCAGCGGCGTGCGGGTGGCACTCGAGATCCGCGTCGGGGACCGCTGGCAGGGGCTCGGCAGCGCCGCCGCGGATTCCAACGGCCGCGTCGCGCAGCTGCTCCCAGCCGGGGCCGCGCTGGCGGCGGGCATCTACCGCCTCAGCTTCGACACCGGCGGCTATTTCCGATCCCAGGGCGTCGAGCCGTTCTTCCCGCAGGTCGTGGTGGTCTTCGAGGTGCGCGATCCGGACCAGCACTACCATGTGCCACTCCTCCTCTCCCCCTTTGGCTACTCGACCTACCGGGGGAGCTGAGGGTGGTTCACCTCATCGGCCTCATCGGACTCATCGCGGTCGGCGGGAGCTGATCCATGGCGATCGAACTGGGTGAAAACCGTTACGGCAAGTCGGCTGTCCGGCTCCTCCGGGTACAGCGCCATCCCGACCGGCACGAGATCTGCGAGTGGACGGTCGACGTCTCCTGCGCCGGCGACCTGGCGGCCGCCTACACGCTGGGCGACAACCGCCACGTCCTTCCCACCGACACCATGAAGAACACGGTCTATGCCCTCGCCAGGGAGCACCCCGTGCGGGAGCTGGAGGAATTCGGGCTCCTCCTCGGCCGCTACTTCATCGGCAACCACCCCCAGCTCCACCAGGTCGAGGTCGCCCTCGTCGCCCGACCCTGGGCGCGCATCGAGGTGGCGGGGCAGCCGCATCCTCACGCTTTCGTCGAGTCGGCGGCCGATCGCCGACGGGCGGTCGTCCAGGTCGGCCGCGACCGCGCAAGGGTCGCGGCCGGCATCGTCGACCTGGTGGTGCTCAAGAGCGCCGGTTCAGGTTTCGAGGGTTTCCCGCGCGACCGCTTCACCACCTTGCCCGAATCGCGCGACCGCATCCTGGCGACCCGCATCCGAGCCGACTGGCGCTACGGCGACGCCGCGGTGGCGGCGGCCGACTTCGCCGCCGCCTTCGCCAGCGTCAGGCGGACCCTCCTCGAGACCTTCGCCGCGCACCAGAGCCGCTCGCTCCAGCACACCCTCTTCGCCATGGGCGAGGCGGTGCTCGCCGCCCTGCCGGAGGTCGAGGAGATCCGCCTCACGCTGCCCAACAAGCACTACCTGCTGGCCGCGCTCGCGCCGTTCGGGCTCGACAACGACGGCGAGGTCTTCGTCGCCACCGACGAGCCCTACGGCCTGATCGAAGGGATCGTGCGGCGCGGCTAGCGGGCGCGCTACCGCCGGCGGCGGAGGATCTCGGCGAAGGAGCGGCCGCGCAGCTCGTCGAGAGTCAGGCCGGTCCTCGCCAGCGCCTCCTCCTCGCCGATCGCGCCGCACTGGATGGCGCGCAGGAAGAAGTTGAGCAGGCCCTGGCCGGTGGCGGCGTCGTCGAACACCGAGCCCGCCAGGGTGGCCCGGCCGGCGTGCTCGACGAAGTTGCGCAGCCGCTCGGAGGCCGCCTCCAGCCCCGAACGATAGAAAGCGTAGACAGCGGCGTAGCGGGTGGGGAGCTGGGCGGGATGGAGATCCCAGCCCTGGTAGAAGCCGCCGGCCAGCGAGCGGCTGACGTGGCCGTAGTGGAGGCGCCAGGCGGCGTGAACGGCGGCCTTATTGGTCGCTTGCTGCTCGGCCGAGAGGTGCGGTCCCTCCAGGCTCATGGAATGGGGTGCGATAGGTAAGACGTTGGTCGCCCCGTCGGACAGCCAGACGCCGGTGCCGGCGAGCGCCGCCTGCATGAGGTGACGGGCAAAGTCGCAGGCCGGGTGATCCATGGTCTGGTGGGCCGCGGTGATCCCGCAGGCCGCGGTGTAGTCGTAGGTGCCGAAGTGGGCGCCGGCGACGCGGCCGCGCCCCGCCTCGACCAGGCGCCGGAGGTGGACCTGGCCGCGCTCGTCGAGGATGGCCTGCGTCGTCTCGACCATGATCTCCAGGCGTAGCGAGGCGGGGGCGAGGGCGAGCGCGCCCTCCAGCCGGTCGCACAGGTCGACGAGAGCGCTGACCTGCGCGGGGAGCTTCACCTTAGGGAGCGTAACCACGAAGCCCGTCGGGAGCCTGCCGCCGCTCCTCGCCGCCACCGTCGTCAGGAACAGGTCGAGCGTGCGAATGGCGCGGGCCGCGAGCTCGGCCGAGAGCGGCTTGATGCGTATGCCCACGGATGGCGGCAGGCTGGCCGCTTCCATCCCCAGGACGACCTCCGCTGCCGCCGCCCGGGCGTGCGCGTCCTCCTCGGCATCGGGACGGTTGCCGTAGCCGTCTTCGAAGTCGATGCGGAAGTCCTCGACCGGCTCGCGGCGGAGCTTGTCGGCGATCCGTGGGTACAGGGCCTCCGACAGGTTCTGCGGCAGACCGAGCGCCCGCGCCAGATCGGCTGGGAGCGGGGCGTGCTCGGCCAGAGCGTCGAGGGCGTGGGCGCCCAACCGCGCGGCGGCGTCGGCGCGGAACAGGTGCGCCCCGCCATAGACCGTGTGCACCGGCTGCCGTCTTCCAGGGTCGCCGTAGCCGCCCGACTCGCGGGAGTCGCCGGGGTAGCTCTGCGCGAGCGCCGCGTCGGCGGCGGCAAGGCGCGCGGCGAGGTCACCGGTGAAGTCGGAAGCCAGGGTCAGCGGATCCATCATATTGGCCCCTCCCCCGGGAGAGGTCCTGGCGCGAGCCCCAGCACCAGGCGGCGCACCAGCCGTTCCAGTGCCCAGGCCCGGTAGGCCGCGGTCGACCGCACGTCGTCGATCGGCGTCACCTCGGAGGCGGCGGCGCTGCCGGCGCGCGCTGCCGCTTCAGGACCCGCCTGGAGGCCGCGGGCCGCCGCTTCGGCGCGGGCGAGACGGACCGGAGTGGGGGCGACGCTGCCGGCCGCCAGACGCAGCTCCGCGATGCGGCCATCGGTCACCGTCCCGACCATGGCGACCACCACCTTGCTGATCGCCTGCGCCGCGCGCGGCCCTACTTTGCGGAAGGCCTGCACCGCGCCCTCGGGCGGTGGCGGGAGACGGACCCAGGCGAGGATCTCATCGGGCGCCAGGGCCGTCCGCCGGTAACCGAGGTGGAAGTCCGTGTACGGGATCTCGCGCTGGCCGCGGGGGCCGATCGCGACAACCATCGGCTCGAGCGCGAGGAGGACAGGAAGCGAGTCACCCGCCGGGCTGGCGTTGGCGAGATTGCCGCCTAGCGTCGCCCGGTTCTGGATCTGCCAGCCGCCGATCTGGGCTGCCGCCTCCGCCAGGGCTGGGAAGCGGGCGCGCACCGCCGGTGACCGGCGCAGCTCGCCGAATGTCGTCGTCGCCCCGATCGTGAGGCCGCCTGCGTCCTCGCGCACGCCGCGGATCTCGGCGATGCCCGTCAAGTCGATCACGCCCGGGTGCCACGGCCACCGCTCGGCCGCGGCGACCATCAGATCGGTGCAGCCGGCCAGGCGCACCAGCCGGGGTTCGGCCGCGAGGTGCCGGCACGCCTCGGCGAGCGTGCGCGGGGAGTAAGCGGCGGGGGGCGAGCTGCTCACGACACGGGGTTCTCGACCTTCCCGGAGTGCTCGTGGCTCTCTGCAGTCTGGAGAATGGCGCGAAAGATGCCCTCGTAGCCCGTGCAGCGGCAGAGGTTGCCGGCGAGCGCCCCAGCCACTTCCTCGCGCGTCGGGGCGGGATTGCTCTGCAGCAGCGCCCAGGCAGTCACGACGATTCCGGGGGTGCAGGCGCCGCACTGCACGCCACCCGCGGCTACCAGGCCCTCGACCAGGGCGCGGGCCGGGCCGTGCGCGAGCCCTTCTATGGTGTCGATCCGCCGGCCTCCGCACTGCAGCAGCGGCACCAGGCAGGAGAGCTGCGGCTCGCCATCCACCAGCACACTGCAGGCGCCGCACTCCCCCTCGCCGCATCCCTCCTTGGTGCCGGTCAGCGAGAGCCGTTCGCGCAGCAGGTCGAGCAGCCGTTCCATCGGGTGCCCGTCGAACGCCACCGGCTGGCCGTTGACCGTCAGCTCGACTCTCACGGGCCGGCGTCCCCGCCGTCGCGCCGCCACTCGTGGAGGCGTTCAGGCGTCGCCGGAATCTCGGCGACCGCAATACCGGTGGCGTTTTCGATCGCCGCCGCGGCGGCCGGCGCGCCGCCGTCCATGGGCAGCTCGCCGATGCCCTTGGCGCCGAAGGGACCCCCCTCCCACGGCCGCTCCAGCAGGTGCACCGCGATCTGCGGGCTGTCCGTGATGGTGGGGATGATGTAGGTCGCCAGCCGGTCGTTGAGGTAGCGGCCGTCGCGCATCTTGATCTCCTCCATCAACGCGAAGCCCAAGGCCTGGAGCGTGCCACCCTCGATCTGGCCGGCGCAGAGGGTGGGGTGGATCGCTCGCCCCACCTCGCAGACCGCCGTCACCTTGAGCGGCTTGACCGCCAGGGTGTCGGGATCGACCTCGAGCTCGACCACGTCGGCGCCCCAGGCGTAGGTGGGATAGGCATCGCCCTGGTACCGGGCCTCGTCAAAGCTGTGCCCGGGGGGAGGTTGGTGGCGGACGGTGACGGTCAGCGGCCCCACTTCCTCGACGTATGCCTGTGCGGCACGGCGAAAGGCGATGTCCTCGGCAGCGCCGGTGAGGTTACCGTCGGCGAGGCAGAGCGCCGCGCCGCCAGCCCGGCTCGTGGACCACCAGGCCGCGACCTGGCCGGTGAGATCAGCCACCGCGCGGGCGATCGCGGCGCCGACGATCATGGTGGTACGGGAGGCGACCGTCGGCCCGGAGTCCGGCACCTGGCCGGTGTCGGGTGCCGTGAAGACCAGATCCTCCGTCGCGAGGCCGCCCGCCGCGGCGGCGATCTGCGGGAAGACCGCGGCCGACCCCTGCCCCATATCGGTGGTCGCGGTCAGCACCTCGACCCGCCCTTCGTCGGTGAGGCGGGCGGTGACCGGCGACCGCATGGAGCGCTCGCCGTTGCCGGTGAAGCCGGCGCCGTGGAAGTAGAGCGAGAGGCCAATGCCGGGGAGCGGCTCGCCGTCGCGCCGCCGCGTCCGTGCCGCCTCGCACTCTCGCCAGCGGGCGCGGAAGCCGGTGCGCAGCTCGACTTCTTCGAGGCAGAGACGGGCGGCGGCGCTGGAATCGAGCAGCTGCCCGGTCGGCAGGCGGTCGCCGGGGCCCACGACGTTGCGCTCGCGGATCGCGAATGGATCGAGCCCCAAAAGGCGGGCGATGCGGTCCATCTGGCGCTCGACGGCGAACTCGACCTGCGGCGCGCCGAAGCCGCGGAAGGCCCCGTTGGGCGGGGTGTTGGTCCGCAATACCCGGCCGCGAATGCGCACATGGTCGCAGCGGTAGGGGCCGAAGGCGTGGAGCAAGGCACGCGACAGCACCACGGGCGAGAGCGTGCGGTAGGCGCCGCCGTCGAGGACGATCTCGATGTCCATGGCCGCGAGGCGGCCGTCCGCTGCCACCCCGGTCCGGTGGCGGATCACTGCGGGGTGGCGCTTGGTGGTGCCGATGATGTCCTCGCCGCGGTCGTAGGCGAGGCGCACCGGCCGGCCGGTGGCGCGCGCCAACAGGGCGGCGTGGATGGCGATCAGGCTCGGAAAGTCCTCTTTCCCTCCGAAGCCGCCGCCTACCTCCGAGGCACGCACCCGCACCGCCTCGGCGGGCAGCCCGAAGGCGTGCACCAGCGCCTTGTGGACATAGTAGGGGCACTGCATCGAGCCATACACGACGAGGCCGCCGTCGGGCTCGAACCAGGCCGTCATCCCCTGGCACTCGATGTAGACGTGCTCCTGATGGCCGGAGCGATAAACGCCCTCGATCACCCGGTCCGCGCCGGCCATGGTCTCGTCGACCGATCCGGTTTCCATCGCTACCGCCGCCAGAGGGGGAAGGGCCGCCGCCTCTTCGAGGGAGAGCACGGCTGGCAGCGGCTCGTACTGGATGGCGACCGCCTGCCGCGCCGCCTGCGCGGCGCGGCGGGTGGGGGCGGCGAGCACAGCCACCGGCTCGCCAACGTGGCGGACGAAGCGGTCGGCGAGGATCGGCCAGGAATCGTCCACGAGCTGGACCCCGTTCGGCCCCGGCAGCTCGCGCGCGGTGACGCAGACCGCCTCGCCGCCGGCACCCGCCGGCGCCCAGGAGAGGTCGGCGAGCCGCGCGTGCGCGTGCGGGCTGCGCACGGTCGCCCCGTACCACATTCCGGGTACGATCAGATCGTCGGCGTAACATGCCTCGCCCGCCGCCTTGGCGAAACCGTCAGGGCGCGGCGGGCTCGCTCCGATCGTGTTCATGTGGGTCTCACGCTCGGCAGAGTCTCTCAGCAAGGCGGTCCGGCGCGCAAGCCGGAAGCGACGCACTGCCGCACCCTCCCCTACAGCTCCCTCCGATTCCATGCGGTATACTTTGGCCCCTCCTGCGAGCCCCTCCAATATCCAATATCCCGAAAGCGAGGATGGCCTACCTTGAAGCGTCTGGCACCGATCTGGTCGACCGTGTTACCGGCGGCGCTGGCGCCATTGGCTCTACTGGCTCCACTGGCTCCAAATACCGCCGCCGCCGCCGCCACCGCCCCTGACGCCCAGGCCCAGGCCGCCCCCGCCGCCGCCCCACGCGTCGTCATCCTCGGCTTCGACGGCGCCGACGCCGGCCTCACCCGCCAGTGGATGGACGAAGGCAAGCTGCCCAACCTGGCCCGGCTGCGCGCCGCGGGCACCTTCGCCGCCCTTCGCACCACCATCCCCTCGCAGACCCCGGTCTCGTGGTCCACCTTCGCGACCGGCCTCAATCCCGGCCGCCATGCGATCTTCGACTACCTCAAGCGCGACCCCGCGACCTATCGCCCCAGCTTCGCGGCCTTCGACGAGTCGAAGGCGCCTTTTCTCTGGGGCGAGCGCACCCCCTACCTGCTCGGCCTGGCGGGCGCGGCGGCGCTGGCGCTGCTGCTGTTCGGCGCCCTCAAGCTGCTGCGCCGGCGCACTCGCCTGGCGCTCGCGATCGCGCTGCTGGCCGGCATCGGCGCCGGCAGCGGGATCGGCGTCGCGGCGGACCGGCTGCTGCCCAAGGAGCGGCCGATCGCCGTCAACCGCCAGCGCGGCGACACCTTCTGGAAGATCCTCGGCCAGTCGGGCCGGCGGGTGCGAGTGATGCGCATCCCGATCACCTTCCCGCCGGCGCCGTTCGAGCATGGCGAGCTGCTCAGCGGGCTCGGCACGCCCGATCTCTCCAAGCGGATCGGCAAGCCGTTCTACTTCACGTCGGAGCTCTTCTTCACGCCCAAGGGAGGCAACCAGTTCTCGGTCGACGTCACCGAGTTGCCGGACAACAAGGGCGTCATTCCCACCGAGATCAAAGGCCCTCCCAACGACCTGTTTCCCGGCCGCAGCGGCTACGTCACCATCCCGATGACCCTCACGGTCGCCGCCGACCGCTCGCATCTCGATATCCAGGTGGGGCGGGTCGCGGACCCGCGGCTGGCGCTCAAGCCGGGCGAATGGAGCGACTGGGTGCGCTTCGTCTTCCCCTACAACCGCCTGCTGCGGGTGCACGGCATCGGCAAGTTCCGGTTGCTCGCCCTGGACCCCGAGGTCAAGCTCTACCTCTCGCCCATCCAGTTCGATCCCGAGCGCCTGCCGCCGATCGTCGACATCACCACGCCGGCTCGTTTCGTCCACGACCTGACCTCGCGCTTCGGTCTGTTCAAGACCATGGGCTGGGCGATCGACACCTGGTCGCTCACCGAGGGCACCATCGACGAAAAGGTCTTCTTCGAGGACGTCGACGCCACGGTCGCCAAGGACCGCGGCATGCTCGAGGGATTGCTCGCCGACCCCGACTGGGACGTGCTGGTCCAATACTTCGAGTTCACCGACAAGGTCCAGCACGTGATGTGGCGCTATTTCGACCCGCAGAGCCCGCTCTACACCCCGGAGGGCGGGCGGCAGTGGGGCGGTTCGATCGAGAAGACCTACCAGCAGATGGACGACATCGTCGGTATGGTGATGCGGAAGCTGCCGCCGGGAGCCGCCCTTATGGTGGTTTCCGATCACGGCTTCGCACCCTGGCGGCGCAGCGTCAACTTCAACACCTGGCTGGTGAAGAACGGATATATGACCTTGAAAGGCCAGGAGACCCATCAGGCCAACCTGGAGGACCTCTTCGGGCACAGCCAATTCTTCACCGACGTCGACTGGAGCAAGACGCGGGCGTATGCCATGGGCTTTGGCGACATCTACCTCAACCTCAAGGGGAGGGAGGGGCAGGGCATCGTGCAGCCCGGGGCGGAATACCACGCCCTCGCCGCGGAGCTCCAGGCCCGCCTCAAGGCGATGGTCGACGAGGACAACGGCGAGCACCCGATCGCCAACGTCTTCACTCGCGACGAGGCGTACGGCGTCTACGACCCCGAGCTCGTGCCCGACCTCTTCGCCACCAACATCCGGGGCTACCGGGCCGGCTGGCAGGACACCCTGGGCACCGTGGCCAAGAAAGTCTTCGAGCCGAATCTCGGCGTCTGGAGCGGCGATCACTGCTCCGTCGATCCATCCCTGGTCAAGGGCATCCTGTTCTCGAACCGCAAGCTCGACGCCTCCGACCCTTACATGGCGGACATCATGCCCACCCTCTTCGACATCTACCACGTCCAGGCCCCGGTCAAGCTGGACGGCACGAGCCTCTGGCCAAAAAGCCATTGAGGTAGACTGCTTTGCGCTCCACCCATCCCGAGGGCAACGTTCATGAAGATCCCGTCGCTCATCCTCAAGCAGATGTACACCCTGGGCAGCTTGCGCAACGACGCCGAGGGGGTCCACTTCAGCCTCAAGAACAGGCTCAAGGACGCCACCCTGACCCAGCTCTCCGAGGTCAGGATCAACGGCGCCCAGGTACCGCTCGACCGCCTCACCCTGGACCTCCCTGACGGCGGCACCGTCGCCGCCAGCGCCGTCTCGCCGACTAACGTCATCCCCTTCCCGCTGGCCCGTGTGGTGCGCATCCATGCGCGCATGGAGCCGCTGCCCAAGGGCATGCACGAGATCGCGCTCGCCTTCGACACCAAACCTTTCGGCCAGCTGTCGTTCAAGGTCAAGGACGCCATCGCCGAGGAGCGCGCCCGGCGCACCACCGTCCCCCACGACAAGGAAAACGACTACAGCCCCGAGATCGTGCGCGAGCGCCAGCAGTTCGTCGAGGAGTACACCGGGGTCAAGCTGCGCCACATCGACAAGTTCTCCTTCGAACCCGCGCTCGTCAAGGGCAACTGCGAGAACTTCACCGGCGTCGCCCAAGTGCCGATCGGATTCGCCGGCCCGCTCAGGGTCAACGGCGAGCACGCGATCGGCGAGTTCCTGATCCCGCTCGCCACCGCCGAAGGGACCCTCGTCGCCTCCTACAACCGCGGCATCAAGGTGCTCAACCTGTCGGGCGGCGTCACTTCGACGGTGGTCGGCGACTCGATGCAGCGGGCGCCGGTCTTCGTCTTCGACAACGCCCGCCATGCCCGCGATTTCTCCTTCTGGGTCGAAGAGAAGGTAGCCGAGATCCGCGAGCAGGCCGAAGGCACCTCGAGCGTCGCCAAGCTGATCTACATCGACACCTATCTTTCCAACAAGCTCGTCTTCCTGCGTTTCAACTACTCGACCGGCGACGCGGCCGGCCAGAACATGGTGGGCCGCGCCACCTTCGCGGCCTGCAGCTGGATGCTCGAGAACGCGCCCAACATCCGCCACTTCTATCTCGAGTCCAACTTCGCGACCGACAAGAAGGCCTCGCAGATCAACATCATGCGCACCCGCGGCAAGCGGGTGACCGCGGAGGCCACCATCCCGCGCGACGTGCTGCTGCAGCACATGCGGGTCGATCCCGAGACGGTGCACTACCACTCGGGCATTGCCAACGTCGGCGCTTTCCTCTCCGGCGCCAACAACAACGGCGCTCATTCGCCCAACGGCATCACCGCCATGTTCATCGCCACCGGCCAGGACGTCGCCAACGTCTCCGAGTCGTCGGCCGGCATCGTCTACACCGAAGTCGTCCCGGGCAGCGGCGATCTCTATATCTCGATCACCATCCCGTCGTTGATCGTGGCCACCCACGGCGGCGGCACCGGCCTCGCGACGCAGCGCGAGTGCCTGGAGATCCTGGACTGCGTCGGCAAGGGCAAGGTCAGGAAGCTGGCCGAGATCGTTGCCGGCGTCGTGCTGGCGGGCGAGATCTCGCTCGCCGCCGCGATCTCCTCGCTCGACTGGGTTTCCAGCCACGAGCAGTACGGCAGAAACCGGTAATCGGCTTGCCGCAGCCCGACCTCGAGCCGCCAGCACTCCTCGCCGAGGAGACCCCTGCCATGCCCGCCGCGGCGCCGGCTCCAAGAGCCGCAACAGATCCCGCGGCTCCGGCCGATACCGCAGCTCCGGCCACTCCGCCAGCACCGGCTGGACCCGCGCAGCCAGGCTCGGGCATGGACGGCTACGAGCTGCTCCCGGCCGGCCCGCCGGCGGGACTGATGCGGCGCTTCTTCGTCATCCACCGTCATCTGATCGGACTGCTGTTCGGCGCTCTCAACGCCTACGTCCGGGGCGCCCGCTCCGCCGAGGCGCGGCGCTCGCGCCTGCTCTGGCTGTTGGCCAGCGGGCTCGCCTTCCTGAGCCGGCCGTTGCTCGACAAGAGCCTGGTCGACAAGCCGTTCCCGGTGCAGCTGCGCCGGCGCCTCGAGATCCTCGGTCCGACCTACATCAAGCTCGGGCAGGTCCTCGCTCTGCGCCAGGACCTGCTGCCCGCACCGATCATCGAGGAGCTCAAGAACCTGCTCGACCGCCTGCCGGTGGTGCCATTCGAGCGCTACCTCGAGCTCATCGTCAAGGACGCCAAGCGGCCGATCGCGGAGATGTACAGCTGGATCGATCCGCAGGCGACCGGTTCGGCGTCGATCGCGCAGATTCACCGCGCCACCACCCTCGAAGGCGACTCGGTGATCCTCAAGGCCGTCAAACCCGGCATCCGCGAGACCCTCAACCGCGATGCCCGGCTGCTGCGGATGCTGGGGGCGATGCTGCAGCTGCTGCTGCCCCGTTACCAGCCCAAGCGGGTGATCGCCGAGTTCGTCGAGTACACGCGGCGCGAGGTCGACCTGCGGCGCGAGGCCGACAACGCCGAGACCTTCGCCGCCAACTTCGCCGATCTCGAGGGCGTGGTCTTCCCACGCATCTACCGCCAGTACAGCGGCCAGAGCGTGCTGTGCATGGAGTTCCTGCGCGGCTACAAGCCGGGCTCGCCCGGGGCCGCCAGCCTCAGTGAGGAGGAGCGCGACCGCCTGGTCGACCTGGGCGCCGCCGCGATCATCCGCATGCTCTACCAGGACGGCTTCTTCCACGCCGACCTGCACCCGGGCAACCTGCTCATCCTCCCCGGCCCCAAGGTCGGCTTCATCGACCTCGGCATGGTCGGGCGCTTCGATCAGAACCTGCGCCGCACCCTGCTCTACTACTACTACACCCTGGTGATGGGCGACGCCGAGAACGCCGCCCGCTATCTCTCGAGCGTTGCCGAGCCCGGTCCCGGCGCCGACCCGGTGGGATTCCGCCGCGAGGTCACCGAGATTCTGCACCGCTGGAACCGCAGCTCGAACTTCCGCGAGTTCTCGCTGGCCCAGCTGATCCTGCGCTCCGTCAATCTGGGCGCGCAGCACAATCTGTACTTTCCGGTCGAGATGGTGCTGATGGTCAAGGCGCTGGTGACCTTCGAGGGAGTCGGGCAGATCCTGAAGCCCGGCCTCGACGTGGCGGCGGTGTCGCGGACGCACGCCAACCGGCTCTTCCTCGAGCAGTTCAATCCGCTCAGCATCGTCCGCCAGAGCCTGCGCGGCGCGCCGGAGATCATCGAGGCGTTGACCAAGGCGCCGGCCCTGGTCACCGAAGGCCTGCGCCTGCTCGAGCAGACCACCCGGCGGCCCCCGGAGAACCCCTTCGCGGGCCTGCGCGGCACGATCTTCGGCGGCTTCTGCCTGGTCGCCGCGGCGGTGCTTGCCGGCGCCCGCGGGCCGTGGCCGGTGTGGGCCGCGCTGTTCGCGCTCGGGATCCTCATCGCGCTGCGCCCGGGCCGGTGACCTCGCTTGACCTGTTCCGGGTTAGGGGTACTGTCCGCAGGGAAATCAGGACACGCGGGTTCCAACTGTGCCGGCCAGTCGCCGCAGCTGCGGCAACGAGTTGCCGCACAGCTGCGGCTGGGTGGATGTGCCGGCCAACACGCACTTTCCGAGGAGATGCCATGAAAACTGAGAGATTGGCTTGGCTGGCGCTGCTGGCAGGCGGCGCTCTGGCATGCACCGTCTATACCGCCCCGCCTCCTCCTCCGCCTTTCGAAGCCGGCGGGGGAGCCGAGGTTTCGGCCGGCGCCGAGGTCGAGGTGGGCGGCAACGTGGAGGTCGGGGTCTTCTACCGCGAGCTGGCGCCGTACGGCGAGTGGATCGAACGCCCGGGCTACGGTAGGGTCTTCTTGCCGAGCGGCGTCGCCGCCGGCTGGCGTCCCTACGTCGCGGGGCGCTGGGTCAACTCCGACTTCGGTTGGACCTGGGTCTCCGAGGAGCGCTGGGGATGGGCGACCTACCACTATGGCCGCTGGTACCAAGATTCCGAGGTCGGCTGGGTTTGGGTCCCGGGCAGGGAGTGGGGACCGGCCTGGGTGTCGTTCCAGCAGGGGGGCGGCTACATCGGTTGGGCGCCGCTGCCGCCCAGCATCAGCTTCCGGGCCGGCTTTGGCCTCGAGCTCGGCGGCGTCAGCTTGACTGCCGTCATCGCTCCGGTCCACTACTGCTTTGTCCAAGAGCGGGTCTTCCTCCAGCCGCAGGTTGCCACCTACATCGTGCCCCCGGCGCGCAACGTGACGATCATCAACAACACCACCAACATCACCAACATCTCGGTGGTCAACAACAAGGTCGTCAACCAGAGCGTCAACGTCCAGCACTTCGAGCAGGCGACCGGGCAGAGAGTGCAGAAGTATCAGATCGCCGCCGGCGCCAACCACGCGACGCAGGTGAAAGGCAACCAGGTCTCCCTTTACACTCCGGGAGCGAAGCCGGTCGCGGCGGGCAGGTCGGCAAAGCCCCAAGGCGCCGCGAACGCCGCGAATGCGACATCGCCGGCGGTGTCGAAAACGCAGGGTAGCCAGACCCAGACCCAGGATCAGAAGTTCCAGCCGGCCGGCCAGCAAGGGCAAAACCAGCTGGGCCAGGGCGGCGGCGGCGGCCAGCAGGGGATGTCCGCCGCGGACCTCCGGCGCAAGCACGACAGCGAAAAACAAGCGCTCGACGCCCAGCACGCCGCTGAGCGCAGGAAGCTCGAAGCCGCCCATCAGAACGAAAGGAAGGCCGCGGGAAGCGGCGGCACTGCGGCAGCCAGCGGCACTGCGGCGGGCGGCGGCAACGCGGGCAACGCAGCGGAGCTGAGAAAACGCCACGACGCCGAGCTGCGCGCGCTGCAGGAGCAGCACCAGAAAGAGCAGGCCGAGCTGGCGGCCCGGCACAAGCGCGAGCAGGCTGCCCAGCAGGCGGCGAAGAGCAAGGAGAAGGAGAAGAAGCCGCCGCCTCGATCCTTGCGCTGAGGCGGTGAGCAGGCGCGCGCGGGGCCGGCCCCGCGGGTTTCAGTGGTGCCGGGTACGGGTCGGCCCTTCGTCGGCGTTCTCGTCGCTTTCGTAGTGGACCAGCGCGGGTACCCAGGCGCTTGGCGCCTTGGTCGTGCACCAGTCCCAGACCTCGTGGTCGAACCGCTCGAGGCCGGTGCCGAAAGCGCTCGCCAGCGCCTCCTCGGTCGTCTTGCCGGCCCGGTAGGCGTCGAGCAACCGGTGGATGCCTGCTACCCCGTAGCGGGTCTCGATGTAGTGCATCGTCCACTGTGCCTCGTCGTAGGCGGCCGACGTCCATTCGGGCGAGGCAAACCCCTCGAGGGCCGGCTCGATCAGCGGGAACGAGAGCAGCAGGCCGTGCGCGCGGTACTCCGGGATCGGGTTGACATGGTCCTGCACCATCTGGATGTGGCGCGCGAGCCCTTCATGGAACCAGCGGGGCGCCATCCCGCCGGTGCGGCGGGCGATCAGCGCATGTGCCAGCTCGTGCGAGAGGATCGAGACCACGAACGGGTTGAACCGCCGCACCGATCCCAGCGGCACGCGGATCAGCTCGTCGAACATCCCCAGCACGAAGCCGCCCTGCGAATAGGCGATCTCGAAGTCTTCGTACGGCAACAGATGGACCTCCACCAGCTCGCCCCCGGCATCGCCTGGGATCCATTTCTGCAGGCGCAGGCGCTCGGCTTCGAGGATGCGGGCCACCTCGGTCGCGAAGGATTGGCCGCGCACGCCGGGATAGCGGATGTCGAAGTGGGCGCTCTTCCACTGTGCCGCCGAAGCGGCCAGACGTTTCTCCATCTGCAGCTGCAGCACCCGCTCGTTGCGCGCCGGCGTCGGCAGCTCGGAGTTGGCCTTGACCACCAGCCTGATGGCGGCGTCGAAGTCGCCGGCCGAGGCCATCAGACCGGCCAGCTGATAAAGGCCGCCGGGGTCCGGCCGGTGTGCGGCCTTGTCGCCCATCGCCAGGCGGATCAGCAGCTGGCGCGCCTCGTCGCGCCGTGCGGTGCGCTGCAACGCGGCGGCGCGCAGCCGCACCAGGTGCGGCGGCAGGATCGAGCCGGCCTGCGCCAGGCTCTCGGTCAACTCGACGATCTCGCGCCAGCGGTCGTGTTCGGCCAGTGCCAGGGCGGCCTCTTCGGTCTGCCGGCGGAGCGCTGGCTGGGCGAGCGCGCCCGGCGAGCGGGCGCTGGCCATCAGCTCGGGCAGGCGGGCGAGCGCCGCGGCCTCCCGCCGGCGGTTCCAGTCGGCAGCGCTCTCGACCGGCGTCCCCGCCGGCGCCAGGTCACAGGCGCCGGGCACGGTCACTTCTGCCGAGCCGCCGCTCAGGCGCAGCACTTCGCCGAGCAGGCGCGCGCCTACCCCCGGCGGCAGGGCGAGCGCGCGGCTGCCGGCGCCGGCGCACGCCGGTGCCGGCTCGGCGACCTGCCCGAGCATGAGCAGGCTGCGCACCTCGCGGTCGATCAGCAGATAGGCGGTGAGCGGTTGACCGAGGATCTCGCCACGCTCCACCGGCTGCAGACGCCAGCCGAGGCGGAAGTTCTCGTATGCGTCGTGCATCTGGTTGTCGGCCACCGCCGTCTCGGCGAGCGCGTAGTAGGACTCCGCCGAGCGCGCTCCCAAGCTGCGCAGCTGGCGCAGATAGCTCTTGCCGTGGTTCTCGAAGCCGAGGATGTAGAGCGCCGCCGCCGCCTCGAGCAGCAGACCCTCGTGGCGAACGCCGATGGTCAAGGCGCGCTCGTAGGCGGTCCCGGCGTCCATCTCCCGCAGACGCAGCAACCCCAGGCGGGCGCGCAGAAGCTCGGCCAGCGGCAGCCGTCCGGGCACCGGGAAGCGGCGCAGGATGGCCTCGGCGCCGTCCAGGTCGGTCGCGGCGAGCAGGCGGCGCTGCGCCCGCCACAGCAGGGCGACGGAGCCTGCGGAGCCCTCGGCGGGCGCCGCGCCGGCGACCTCCGGCGTCGCGCCAGTCTCGCCGCCGCCCGCCTGGGTCAGCGCCCGGCGCAGCCCCAGCAGCGGGCGCAGCTCGCCGGCGGAAGAGGCGGCGGACCGGCCTGTCGCGGCGGCGGCCGTCTGCCTCGTTGCGGCGCGGGCCTGCTCGAGGCCGCGCCAGAGACCGAAGAGCGCGACCGCCAGCAGCGCGACGCCGCCGGCGACAATCATGGCCTGCAGCGCGAGCGAGGCCGCCGGGCCGCGGCGGTAGGCGACGCCGGCCCCGCCGCGCGAGGGCGGCGGTGGCGCTGCCGGCACCGGCCGGCGGCGCAGCAGGACGGCGGAGACGAGCAGCGCAAGCCCCGCGGCGCCGGCGGCGGCCGGGATCACGAGCCGCCAGATCCCGAAGGGGCGGGATGCGGCGCCCATGGCAGGATCGGAAGACTTTCGGGCCAGATCATCCGATGATGCCGATGCGGCCCGCTCGGACCGAGACTCCGCGGTCGACTCGGACGGCGCCCGGTCACCGGAGTCGCGGACCGGGACCAGGGCGTCGGGGTCGGGCTCGGCGGAGATACGCAGCGAGTCGATCTTCCAGCCGCCGCCCTCCTCGACCAGATCGAGCTGCAACGTTTCGTCGACGCCCGAGGGGAAATCGATGCTCCAGACCGCGCCGTGCCGCGCGAAGTCGGCTGGCGTGGTGCGCATCTCCCAGCGGGCGCCGGCTGGCGGGCCGGCACGCACCTCGATCTCGGCCAGCGCCGCCTCGCGGCCCAGGCGGCGCAGCGCCGAGCCGCGCGACAGCTGGTCCAGCCAGGCCGGTGCGCCGCCGATCATGTATTCGGCCGCCAGCTGCACGGCCTGGCGCTCGGCGGCGGTCAGGGGCCGCGGTCCGGACTGGGCAGCGACGGCGGCGGCGGCCGGAGCGCCGGCCGCGGCCCCCAGCCAGCCCGATGCGAGCGCCGCCGCGAAAACGACCGGCGCCGGCTTAGCCCTTCTAGCCACCATGATGCGCGCCGCCTCCTGAAGGGTGGCTGGCAGCAACCTGCCGCAACCGCGAGCGTTCGCGGAAATCGGCGTCAGCCAGCGAGGGTTGAAGGCAGAGTATAATCAAAGAGCTCGAGGTAGGAGAGACTCACGACCGCATTCTCTGGTTCCCTTTCACCGCCAGGCCGCGGCGCCGGCCTGTTGTCGGCGGGCGCCGCGCTGGCCGTGCTGGGGCTGCTCGCGGCCGGCTGCGATGCGCTCTCCAGCACCGATTCCAGGGGCAAAGCAGGAGACAAGGCGGGTGCCGCCCCGGCGGCCGCCCGGCCCACCCCCACTCTCGCCAACGAAGGATTGCCCAGCGACGAGGAGCTGCAGAAGCGCCGCGTCGAGTGGGAAGAGCAAATGCGGCTGGCCGAGCAGCACCAGGCCGAGATCGACAAGTGGGCGCGGACGCACCACGATGCCCAGTCGCTGCCCAGGGTGGGACGGCAGGAGGAGTCGGCCCTGCAGCGCGCGCTCCAGGCCTGGTATCCCCACTACTCCCGCCGCTCGGCCATGGTGAAGAGCGCTCTTGCCAAGATGACCGAGGCCGAGCGCGACGCGGCCACGCGCACCTACAAGCTGATACCCGCCTGCCGCGAGGTCCGGACTTCGGCGACCCTGATGCTCGCCGACGCGGAGGCGATGACCTCGCCCGATCCGGAGGTCAATCATCTGCTCTCCTACGCCTACACCCACCTGCTCAGGGGAGCCGACCAATGCATCTACGGTCGCGCCGATCTGATGCCGGAGCAGCTCGCCGCCGCCCAGGACGCGATGGGGCAAGCCGCGGCAAGGCTGCGGACCTACAATCTGGCGCCCTGACGCCGGGCTTCCCGGCCCGCAGGCGCTCCCATCACTTGACGGTCTCCTTCTGAACGAGCCGCGCCAGAACGTGGTCCGGCCGGCGGTCCCGGCGCGGCGCCGGGCCCCCTGGATCGCCCTGGCCGTCGTCGCCGCGGCCGCGGGCGGGCTATGGGCGGCGGCGGCGTGGCGCCGCCCGCTGCCGGTCGCGACCGCGCGGGTCACACGCGGCGACCTGCTGGTGCGGGTGCTCTGCGACGGCAAGCTCGAGCCGCCGGAAGGGGGCGAGCTGCGCACCGCCGAGGGGGGGACGGTGGCCGAGGTCGACGTCCGCGACGGCAGCCGGGTGCGCCGCGGCGAGCGCCTGCTGCGCCTGGTCAACCCGGAGCTCGAGACCCGGGCGCGCGATGCCAAGGCCGAGCTCCGCCGCCTCGAGTCGGAGGCGGCGGCGGTCGCCGCGGAGCTCGCGCGCGAGCAGCGCGAGGCGGCCTACCGGCGGCAGCTCCTCGACGGCGACCGCCGGCTGCTCGACAGCGCGGCGATCTCGCGCGCCGCCTACGACGCCAACCAGCTTGCCTGGCAGCAGGCGGCCGAGCGGGAGCGGGCGGCGCGCGCCCAGCTCGAGCAGCTCGCGAGGGTCGCCGGCCCTTCCCGAGTCTCGCTGGCGCGCGCCGCGTCAGCCGACCTCGCGCGGCGGGTGGCCGCGCTCGCGCTGCGCTCGCCGGCCGCCGGGGTCGCATACGGGCTGCCCAGGGCCCGCGGTGAGCTGGTGGCGCCCGGCCAGCTGGTAGCCAGCGTCACCGATCCAGACCATCCGCACGTCCGCTTCCGCGTCGACCAGCCCGACGTGACCCGGGTGGCGGTCGGGCAGCGTCTGATCGTGACCTTCAGCGGCCTGCCCGACCGCCAATGGCCCGGAACGGTCCGCCGCGCCGCCGCGGGCCTGCGCGAGGCAGGTGGCCGCGAGGTCGGCGAGGGGATCGGCGAGCTCTCCGACCCGGTCCATGCGCTGCCGGTCAATGCCTCGGTCGACGTCGAGGTGATCGTGGCGCAAAAGCACGGGGTGCTGATCGTGCCTCGGGCGGCATTGAGGAGTGGGCGGAGTGGGCAGAGTGGGCGGAGCGGGCGGCGAGGCGGCGGCGGGACGGGCGGTGGGCGCTTCGTCCTGCTGCTCGAAGGCGAGCGCGCCCGCGAGCGCCCGGTCGAGGTCGGCCTCATCGGCCTCGCCGAGGCCGAGGTGGTGCGCGGGCTGGCCGCGGGGGACCGCGTCATCCTGAGCGGCCCACCCATGCTTGCGGAAGGATCCCGTGTCATCGCGGCCCGACCTTGACTGGATGCCGCGCGCCGAAGTCCTCGAGACGGCGCTCCACCGCTTCCGCACCCACCGGCTGCAGACCTGGCTCACCCTGGCCGGCCTCTTCGTCGGCACCTCCTCGATCATCGTGGTGGTGGCTCTCGGGCTCACCGGGCGCGGCTTCGTGATGACCCAGATCGAGGGCGTCGGCTCGCGCCTGGTCTGGGCCAACTACCAGGAGACCGTGACCTCGGGCGTGGCGCGGCGCATCGACGACCAGATCCGCGACTCCGACGCCCTGGCGGTTGCCGAGCGCCGCGACCTCTTCGCCGGCGTCACGCCGCTGCTCGTCCTGCACGGCCAAATCGTGGTGCTCGCCCATGGCGCCAACCTGACCGTGCTCGGCACCACCGCCAACTACCCACTGGTGCGCAAGAACCTGCGCTTGCTGCGCGGCCGTTTCCTCGACGACGACGATGTCGGCGGCCAGGCCAAAGTCTGCGTCGTCAGCCGGCACCTCTACGAGCAGCTCTACGGCGTGCCTTCGGCGGGCGGCCCCGACGTAAATGGCGGCGAGGCCGGCGGTATTCTGGAGGGGGCTGAGGGGGGCGAGGACGGCGAGGGCGGTGGGGTCAGCCGGACTGTGCGCACCCTGGGAATGGCGTTCGCGGTGGTTGGCGAGTTCGAGGAGCCCGTCAACACATTGGGCCAGGGCGACGTCACACCCGACACGATCTTCATTCCCATCACCACGGCCTGGTTCTTCGCCCCGGCGCACCGCATCGACACCCTCTTCGCCGAGGTCCGCGACTTCGCCCAGGTCGGCGCCGGGGTGGAAGGCGTGCAGGCGATCCTACGCGACCGCCACCGCGCGGGGGCGCAGTACGACGTGCAGAGCATGAGCACGGTGATCCGCGTCGCCAACGTCATCTCGGTCGGCCTGATGGCGGTGTTCGTGCTGGTGGCGGCGGTGTCGGTGCTGGTTGGCGGCGTGGGAATCATGAACATCCTGCTCGCGTCGGTCGAGCAGCGCACCCGCGAGATCGGCCTGCGCATTTCCGTCGGCGCACGGCGCAGCGACATCCTGCACCAGTTCCTGCTCGAAGCGCTGCTGCTCGGCTCGATCGGCGCTTCTCTCGGCGTGGTGGGAGGCCTCGGCTTGCCGCTGCTCTGTCAGCTCCTGGTGCGCAGCGTGACGGTTCAGGTCTCTTTCCTGGCGGCGGTGCTCGCCTTCCTCTTCTCTTGCGGCGTCACCGTGCTCTTCGGCCTGGTGCCGGCCTATCGCGCGGCGCGCCTGAACCCTGTGGAGGCGCTTCGACATGAGTGAGCCACGAATCCAACCGAGCTCGAACGGGGGCGGTGCTGCGGCCCGCCGAATGCTCACGCCGCTGCTGGCGCTGACCTGCGCCGTCTTGCAGCCGGCGCGCGCCGGCGCCCAGCTCAGCCCGAGCAGCCCGCCGATCCAGGCGCTGACCCTCGATCGCGCCATCGAGCTGGCTCTCGGGCGGGCGCCGGAGCTCGCCGCGGCGCTGGCGCAGCTCGCCGGCGCCGAGGCCTCGATCCGGCTTGCCGAGGACGAGCTCCACCCGGAGGCCTTCGCCTCCACCACCCCCGGCTACGCGCGCGGCCTGCCGGTCGCCGTCGCCGGACAGGTGCCGGCGCTGGCCGGCGTCGAGATCCGCCAGAGCCTCTACGATCCGGTGCGGCGCTCCGCGGCGATCGAGACCCGGGCCGGCGCGCTCGCCACGCGGGCCAGCGCGGAGAAGATCCGCCTCCAGACGGCGCGCGCCGTCGCCGAGCTCTACGGCCGCTGCTGGAGCAACGACATGCAGGCCGGTGCGGCCGGGCATCGGGAGATGGCCCTCGGCCGCGCCGTCGCGCGCGCCGCCGCACTGCGCGGCGAGGGGCGGATCACCGAGCTCGAGCTCGAGCAGGCGCGGCTGAGGGAGGCGCGCGGCAAGCTACACCGCCTCGAGCTCGAGTCGGCGCGCGAGCTCGACTGCTGGGAGCTGCGGCAGCGCACCGGCTGGCCTGCCGAGGCGCCGCTGCAGCTCGCCCCCGACCCGCTGGCTGGCCTACCGGAGCCGGGTGCGGCGGGCGATCTCGAGAGCGCCCGCGGCAGCGATCCCGACCTGCGCTCGGATACACAGGCGGTCGAGCTGCTCGAGCGCGCGGCCAGGCTGCGCGGCGGCCGCACCTCGCCGCTGGTCATCCAGGCCCAGGCGCAGTACTCGCGGCTGTGGCGCTACTACGATAAGTTCTATCGCCGCTTCAAGGACGACGATTGGAGCGTCGCCATCTCCGTTGCGCTGCCGCTGTGGACCGGGGGCAGGCTGCGCGACGGCGTGGCGCGGACCGAAGCCGACCTCGCCCGCCTCGGCGAGCAGCGCGTGGCGCGCGAGGCCGAGCTCACGGCACAGGTGCGGCGCGCCCAGGCGGCCGTCGCGCAGGCCCAGGCGGCGGCCAGCCTGGCGCGCCAGGCCGGGGCCCTGGCCGAGGAGGAGCTGCGCGTCGCGCGCGCCCAGGTGGCCGAAGGAAGGATCGACCCGGCCGAGATAGATGCCCGCGAGGCCAGCCTGGCCGAGGCGGAAGAAGAGACCGTACGGGCGACGGCCGGCGTGCTGGCCAGCCGCGTGCAGCTGCTCGCCCTGCGTGGCGAGCTGCACGGCGGCCAGTCCGCTGGCACGACGGCGCCGGCGGCGAGTGCCGGGTTTGCCGCTCCGGAGGGCCGGGGACCGGAGCCGGGACCTCAGCCGGCAGCCAGATGGCCGTCGTAGACTCCGTCGCCGGGATTCATCCGGCCGCGCAACCTGAGCGGACACACGGTGCCAGCAGGCTGGATGGTGCTGTGGGCTCACCGTTCCTCGCACCTGACGAGCGACACCTACACCGACCCCGAGCGCTTCGACCCCGAGCGCTTCAGCAACGCGCGCGCCGAGCACCTGCGCCACCCGCACGCCTTCGTGCCGCACGGCGCCGGGCCGGCGCAAGGCCATCGCTGTCCGGGCATGGACTTCGCGACCTGCCTGATGGAGGTCTTCGCGATCCTGCTGCTGCGCGGCTACGACTGGGAGCTCCCCGCTGGTCAAGACCTCGACTTCGACTGGAGCCTCATTCCCCCAGAGCCCCGGGACGGTCTTCGCGCCCGCCTGCTGCCGCGCCGGCTTCGCGCACCATCGCCTGGTACTTCTCCGGGGTGAGCTGCGGCAGTTGCTTGAGGAAGGCGACCACCGCCCAGACCTGCTCGTCGGTGTGCGTGCCGCCGAAGCCCGGCATCCCGGTCATCTTGATCCCGTTTTTGACTACCCAGAAGAGCTGGGCGGGCGACTGCTCAGCGGCTTCGCGGGCGAGATCGGGCGGCTTGGGATTGAGCCCCTTGGCGAACTCCGCGGCCTCGACGCCGGGAGCGCCGTGGCAGGAGACGCACATCTCGCGGAAATGGCCGAGACCGGTACGCAGCGCCTTCGGATCGCTGAGCGGCGGTGCGGTGATCGCCGCCGCGCGGCGTTCGATCGAATGGTCCTTGACCGTCGAAAAGGTGAGTTGGAGCCATTGCGGCTCAGGCGTGATCGCCGCCACGTCATAGATCCCCGAGTAGGCGAATCCGACTGCCGCGGCTGCGAGGAGTACAATCAGCGCGACCAGAGTCCGGATCGTTCTCATCTTCGGCTCCTTGTCTCGTCCGGCCGGTTGCCTGAGAATGACCGCCGGCGGGCATCCGGCCCATCATGGCACACGCCGAATTCTTGCTCCCCAAGAATCTCGCCGTCGTCCTCTCGGGCGGCGGAGCGCGCGGCGCCTACCAGGCCGGGGTGCTGCGCGGCATTGCCCGCCATCTGCCGGGGCTGCGCTTCCCGATCATCTGCGGCGTCTCGGCGGGCGGCATCAATACCGTCTTCCTCGCCGCCCATCCCGGTCCGCTCGGCGAGGCGGCGCGCGACCTGGCGGAGGTCTGGCGGCGCCTCGAGATCTCCGACGTATTCCGCGTCGACACGCCTTCTCTGGTGCGCCACTTCGCGCGCTGGATCACCCGCCTGTCGACCGGCGGCTCGGCGCTCGCCCCCGAGGTGCGGGGCTTCGTCGACGCGCGGCCGCTGCACACGCTGATCGAGAACACCGTCGCCACCGTCGACGGCGAGTTCGTGGGCATCGCCGAGAACCTCGAGCGCGGTCTGCTGCACGCGGTGGCGCTCACCACGCTCAACTACACCACCGGCCAGACCGTCACCTGGGTACAAGGCGCCCACATCGAGCCCTGGCGGCGGCCGCGTCGGCGCAGCGTCAACACGCGGCTCTCCGTAGACCACGTGATGGCGTCGGCCTCGCTTCCCCTCTTCTTTCCGGCGGTGCGGCTCGGCGATGCCTGGCACGGCGACGGCGGCGTACGGATGGACGCTCCGCTCTCGCCGCCGATCCATCTGGGAGCGACGCGCATTCTGGCGATCTCTCCGCGCTACGAAATGAGCGACGAGGAGGCCGACCGGCACAAGATCAGCGGCTACCCGCCGCCGGCGCAGATCCTCTCGCACCTGATGAACTCGATCTTCCTCGACGTGATCGATCGCGACGCGCGCGTGCTCGCGATGCTCAACCGCCTGGCCACCCAGCTGCCGCCCGAGCAGCGGCTCGGCCTGCGCCCGGTCGACATCCTGGTATTGCGTCCCTCCGAGGACCTGGGGCGGCTCGCCGCCGACTACGAGGCGCGCCTGCCCCAGGCCTTCCGCTACCTGACCCGGAGCTTGGGCACCCGCGAGACCACCACTCCGGACTTCCTCTCGATCGTGCTCTTCCAGCCCGACTACCTGGCCTACCTGCTGGAGGTCGGCGAGCGCGACGCCGAGGCCCGGATCGACGACATCCGGCGCCTGGTCTTCGACAGCACGGCTTAGGCGCGCCGGCCTCGAGGGATGAAAAGGCACCTGCGATGTGGCGGTGGAGACCTGATCAAAGCATCGATCGGATCTCCCCCCGCAACCTCCGCGAGTCCCCTTCCCGGTTGTCGGAAGCCGCCGGGTCCCGACCTGCGGGGAGTGCCGGCAATGGTAGATCTGCCGGCCTGCCCGGCGGCGCCGGGGGGGCAGGGGACGCCCCCTCCCCTGGCGCGCGGACCAATTTCGCTTTGGCTTCAGGAGCTAGGCGACGGTGACCTCGGGGCAGAGATAGACGTCCTGGATGGCCTGCAGCAGCTTGACGCCCTCGGCCATCGGGCGCTGGAAGGCCTTGCGCCCCGAGATCAGGCCGGTGCCGCCGGCCCGCTTGTTGATGACCGCCGTGCGCACTGCCTGCTCGAGGTCGCGCTGCCCCTTGGCGTCGCCGCCCGAGTTGATCAGGCCGGCCCGCCCCATATAGCAGTTGACCACCTGCCAGCGGGTCCAGTCGATCGGGTGGTCGGCGACCAGCTCGCCGTAGACCCGCTTGTCGGTCTTGCCGAAACCCAGGGCCGGGTAGCCGCCGTTGCGGTCGGCCTGCTTCTGCTTGACGATATCGGCCTGCATGGTCACCGCCAGATGATTGGCCTGACCGGTGAGATCGGCGGCCTGGTGGTAGTCGACGCCGTCCTTCTTGAAGGCGTTATTGCGCAGGTAGGCCCAGAGCACTGTGGCCAGCCCCAGCTCGTGGGCGTGGTGGAACGCTTCGGCGATCTCGACGATCTCGCGGTGCGAGTCCTCGCTGCCGAAGTAGACGGTGGCGCCGACCGCCGCGGCGCCCATCTCCCAGGCCTGCTCGACCTGTCCGAAGAGGATCTGCTCATAGCTGTTGGGATAGGAAAGCAGCTCGTTGTGATTGATCTTGGCAATGAATGGAATCCGGTGCGCATAGCGCCGCGCCACGGCGCCGAGCACACCTACGGTCGAGGCGACGGCGTTGCAGTCGGCCTCGAGCGCCAGGCGGATGATGTTTTCGGGCGCGAAGTAGTCGGGATTCGGCGCGAAGGAGGCGGCGCCGGAGTGCTCGACGCCCTGATCGACCGGCAGGATCGACAGGTAGCCGGTGTTGGCCAGCCGGCCGGTGCCGTGGAGGCGCTGCAGGTTGACCAACACCGCCGGCTTGCGGTCCGAGGCGCCCCAGGCCTGCTCCACGTGATCGGGACCGGGGAGCATCAACCGCTCCCTGGAAATGCCCTTGCATGTGAAGGTGAGCAGACTGTCGGCCTCGTCGCCGAGCCAGGCGACGATCTGATCGATCCGATCGATCTGATCGGTCTGATTGGTCATGGCGGCGGGCCGATCGACCCGTTCGGCGGTGTCGGTGCTGCCACTGGGAGCGCGTTCGGTCAGAGTCATGGGGCCGTCCTCCATCGCAGAGGGTGGGTGGCGCCGGACCTGGCTCCCCCGCCAGGACGGCAAGCGCCCCTATCGTAGATGCCTCGCGCCAGGGCCGCAAGCGCGGTGCCGCGGGGCCTCTGGGGCCCGGTCCCGGGGCCGAGCTGGCCTTCGTGCTACGATGCTCGCGTGCAATCGCCGTTCATCGCGAACGGCCGGCCTGCGGCGGCGGCGCTCTGATGCCTAGCGTCGCCTCTCCGCGCCGGTCGATCGAGGAGCGCTACCCCGGGCTGCGCCAGCTCGTCGCCACCGGCAAGGAGAAAGGCTACCTCCTCTACGACGAGATCTGCGACCGTCTTCCCGACGAGGTCGCCGGGATCGCCGAGCGCGTCGACGATTTCTATGGCCGGCTCGCCGAGCTGGCGATCGAGATCGTCGACCGCCCGGAGCGCTATCAGAACCGCGAGGAGTTCGAGCCGCTGGAAGAGAGCATCGAGGCGGCGGAAACCGATCTGCGCGAGGTCTTCGCCGCCGAGCCGGAGAGCCCCAAGGACCCGCTGCGCCTCTACCTGCGGGAGATGGGCTCGGTGCCGCTGCTCGACCGCCACGGCGAGGTCGAGATCGCGCGCAGCCTCGAGCAGGGGGAGATCACCATCTACCAAGCGCTGGGCGAGCACCTCGACGTGCTTGCCGCCATCCTGCGCCGCCGCGAGCTGGGCGAGGCGGCGCGGCCGGCCCCGCGCGCGCCGAGCATGGCGGTGGCGCGGCCGAGCTCAGGCGAGCCGAGCAATCCGGCGCGGCTGCCTGCCGGCGATCCGGCGACCCCGCCGATCCCTGAGACCCCTGAGATCACCGCGCCGCCGCTGCTCGAACCGGCGGCACAGGAGCGGATCGATGCCGTCCTGGCCAGCGCGCGGCACATCCGCGAGCAGGGGCGAGCTTGCCAGGCGTGCCGCCGCAACATGCGCGGCTGGGCGACGGGCGGCGAGCGCCGGCGGCGGGCCGAGGAGGAGATTGCCCGCCGAATCGACGGCATCGCCCGCGAGATCCGCGCCATCGCTTGGAGCCAGCGCACTCTGCTTGGTGTCGTCGGCGCTTGGCGAGCGATGACGCGCGAGCTCTCGCGGCTGGCCCAGGAGGGCCGCCGGGCGCAGGCCACCTGCGGGCGCGAGCGGAACTCCGAGCTCAAGGTCCTCTATCGCCGGCGCGCCGAAGAGGCCGCGATTCGCCTCTCCGAGCTCGAAGAGCGCTACGGGATCACCCAGGCCCAGGCGGCCGCGACCCTGAAGAAGATCCAGCATGGCGAGGCCGAGTGCGAGCTCGCCCGCAAACGGCTGATCGTCGCCAACCTCCGTCTGGTGGTGTCGATCGCCAAGAAGTACACCGGCCGCGGCCTGCAGTTCCTCGACCTGATCCAGGAAGGCAACATCGGCCTCATGCGGGCGGTCGAGAAATTCGAATACCGGCGCGGCTACAAGTTCTCGACCTACGCGCACTGGTGGATCCGCCAGGCGGTGACCCGAGCCCTCTCGGACCAGGCCCGCACCATCCGCATCCCGGTCCACGTGACCGAGATCCTCAACAAGATCATCCGCACCAGCGCCGCGCTGGTGCAGGAGCTCGGCCGCGAGCCGACCAGCGACGAGATCGGTACGCGCCTCGAGCTGCCGGCCGCCCAGATCCGCAAGATATTGAAGATCGCCCAGCATCCGGTCTCGCTCGAAGCGCCGATCGGGGAGCAGGAGAATTCCTTCCTCGGCGACGGCATCGAAGATCAGAGCGCGGTTTCGCCCATGGAGGCGCTGCTGTTCGCCAATCTGCGCTCTCAGACCGGCGAGCTGCTCAAGACGCTAACGCCGCGCGAGGAGCTCGTGCTGCGCCTGCGCTTCGGCGTCGGCGACGGCTCCGAGCACACGCTCGAGCAGGTCGGCCGCTCGCTCAACGTCACGCGCGAGCGCATCCGCCAGATCGAATCCCGCGCCTTGCGCAAGCTGCGCCAGCCAGACCGCGCCGAAAAGCTCAAGCCGCTGCTCAACAGCCTCGCCTAGAGAACGAGACTCCCCGGAGCAAGAGGGTGGGGGCGTCCCCTTCCCCCGGAGGGGTGGGAAGGGGATAGAGGGGTTGCGGGGGGCGATCCGATCGATGCTTCGAGTAGGCCTCCACCGCCACATCGCAGCGCCGTTCCCGCGCCTGTCAGCGTTGCCGCTGGTAGAGCCGCGAATCGGCGTCCTCGGCGACGAGCAGCCAGTTGCGGTCGAGACGGCGAGCGATCTTGGAGTGCGGAGGCATGCGCCAGCAATAGACGTAGTCGATCTGCGGATCGAGCTGGTGCACGTCGAGATCGAGCGGGTTGGCCTCGACCTGGTAGAGGCCGGAGTGGTGCAGCGCAGGGCGGAAGCGTAGGGGAAAGAAGCTCGTCATTGCCTCGTAGTTGTCCCAGTCGATCAGCCCCTTGGCGACAGCCGCATAGCCGGTGGCGTGGTCCAGGATGCCAACCCGCGAACACGCTCCGCCGCGGTCGAAGACCAGCGGCAGGACGATCGAGCGGGGCCGCGCGCCGTCCAGCCCATGGACGAAGGCCGCGACCCGCGGCGCCGCCGCACGGTAGCAGCGCCAGGCAAACGAAAGGTCGGCCAGGGCAAGCAGCGACAGGCCGCCGATCAAGACTCCACGGCCCCACCGTCCCGGCGGCGCCGACAACCAGGGCACCAGGATCAGGAAGGGAAAGAGACTCAGACGCTGCTTGAGCAAGGTGCCGCCGGCGGTGCCTTCCGGGCTCACGAAGTAGAGCAGCGCGAAGAGGGCGCAGAGCAGCAGGAAGCTGTCTTCCCGCTGCAGCCGCACCGGCAGCCGGCGCCACCACCTCCGCTCCCCGCCGGGCGGCCGCGCGGGCCTTCCCCAGCGGACGTTCTTATGAAGCACAGAAAAGACGAGCAGCAGCACGAACAGCTCGCCCAAGATCCGGCCGATCCTGTTTCCCTCCTCGGCGAAGGCGGACGTCGCAAAGAGCCGGAGCAGGTAACGCCAGAGGATCGCAAACGAGCCGCTGGCCGGGATCACGCCGCCTCCCTGGGTGGCGACGAACCAGAGCGGCAGCACGGCTTGCGGCGCCAGGGCCGCGGCGGTGAGCAGGTGCCGCCGCCAGTTGGCGCGGCTCAAAGTGGCCGCCCAGAGGACGGCGATGGCGGACAGGGCAAGGATCGCCGACAGAATGTGCGACAGATAGCATGACAGCAGCAGCAGATTGAGGGCGAGCGCCGAGCGCAGATCGAGACCCTCCCGGCGCCGCCAGTAGAAGCCCACCGCCAGCAGGAAGAAGCCGAGGCTGGCGCAGAAATTGTAAAGCCCCAGCTGCAGCAGCACCGTCCAGACCAGCGGAAAGCCGAGGAAGGCATAGAACCGGCGCTCGGGATCGACTGACCCGGCCAGGTACCAGAGACCGCCCAGCAGGAGCAGCACCAGTCCGCTCACCAGCAGCTTCTCGGCAACCAGCGGCGGCACCACCCACATCAGGAGCGCCATCGCCAGGTGAGTGAACCAGTTGGGGACCGGCCGGCCGTCGATCGCGAAGATGCTCCCGAGCCACTCTGCCTGGGCCGGGTCGGCATAGTGCCGCAACACCCAGGCATTGAACAGGTGGCAGGGGCCGTCGGTGGTCGGCAGGTAAGGAACGGCCCAGAAGGGAACCAGGTAGAGAAAGGCCAGCGCCGCAAAGAGCCAACCCACCCAGCGGCTCACTCTCCGTTCTCCAGCCCCAGGCGCACCAGAAGGTTTTGCAGGATGCGCGCGGTCAGCCCCCAGATCTGGCGGCTGCCGGCGTGATAGATGCGCAGGTCGCGCCGCGCGCCGTTGAGGACCACCTGCCGCTCCTCGACCAGGCGCGGGTTGGTGAAGGCGGAGAGCGGCAGGCTGAAGACCTCGGCAATCTCGGCCTCGTTGGGGTGCACCTCGTAGGGAAAGGGGATGGCGCCGACGCAGGGGACGATGCGGAATCCGCTCGGCGTCTCTCCCTCGTCGAGCTCGCCCAGGCGCAGCACATGCGCCGGCTCGATTCCCACCTCTTCTTGCGCCTCGCGCAGCGCCGCCGCCCACGGTTCTTCCCCCACTTCCCGGCCGCCGCCCGGAAAGGCGATCTGGCTCGGGTGGCTGGGCAGGGTGTCGGTGCGCTTGGTGAGCACAGTCCAGAGCTCGCCGGCGCTGACGTAGAGCGGCACCAGCACGGCCGCGGCGCGCAGGTCGCTCGCCGGGAGCCGGCGCGGCGGCGGCGATCGCACGCGGGCACGGACCTCCGTGATCCAGCTCTGCGGGCGCGCCCGTTCCGTCACCGCCCGCTCCCGCCCACCTCGAGGTCGAGTGCGGAGCCAGGCGCCCAGCCGCGCCGCAGGCGCAGGCCGACCGGCTCGGCCCTGCCTCCAGGCAGCCTGAAGACGAGCTGGTAGAGATAGTAGTCGTCGTGCGTCCACCACATCGGGTGGACGGCCCGCGGGCTGCCGAGCGGCAGCTCGAAGACCTCCCAGCCGTCCGGGCGGAGCAGATGCGGCCGCAGCTCCTCGCTGCCGACACATAGCCTCGCCGGCGCGCGGCGGTCGAGCTCCACCGCCAGATAGGAGAGCGGCCGGGGGCTCCCGACCAGCAGCTCCGCCCGGCCGCTGCCGACCATCCGCAGCGCCCCGGAAGGCTCGACTCGCCAGACATCATGGTTGAGCAGCTTGACCCAGAGCTCGTTGGTCGTCAGGTCCTGGCCGCCGGGGATGTGGCTCTGCGTCGTCTCGTAGGGGAGGAGCCGTGCCGCAACCGCCGATACATGGCGGTAGCGCCCGTCCTCCCCCACCGGGAAGGCGGTCGGGTGGCGCCACAGCGGCCACATGAACGGCGCCGCCAGCGCTGCCGCCAGCAGCGCCGCCGCCCGCCGCCCAGGGCGCGCCGCCACGAACCAGAGCGCCGGATAGAGCGGCAGGAAATAGCGGTTGCCAACCGCGCCGCCGCCGCCGTAGAAGTTGAACGGGCGGATGAGCAGGAAGCACCCGGCAGCCGCCAGCACCGCCCAGGGCAGCAGCCAGCGGCCGCGGTCGCCGCGGTAGGCGGTGAAGGCGAGCAGCAGCGGCAGGAAGTAGGGCAGCACGCCGACGTCACGCCCGGCGAGGAAGTAGAGCGCGTTCCACGCCCACAGGCGCGGGCTTCCGCTCGGCTCGAAAGCCCCCTCCTGGATCCAGGAGGTGTTGCCCCAGCGGCGCAGCTCGCGGTCCCAGTCGGTCGCCGGGAAGTCGACGCCGGGATAGCCGGTGCGGGGGTAGAAACCGAGGCGCTGGCCGGCGTAGCCGCTCCAGGAGCCGCCGGCGCTCTGCTGCACGAGCGCGGTGGCGAGCAGAAGGCAGATCGCCCCCGCAGCCAGCCCGCCGAGACCGGCGCCGCGGCGCGGTCGCGGCACCGCCAGCGCCGCCGGCAGCAAGAGAACCAGGTAGAAGGGGCGGAAGGCGCCCGGCACCGCCAGCAGCAGCCCGGCCAGGAACCACCGCCCAAAGAGCCGCCCCGGCGCCGGCGCGAGCTCGCCGCCGTAGACCTCCGAGTGCGCGGCTGCGCCAGCGCCATCGGCGAGCCGCGTGCGGTCGCCGCCGTAGGCGATCGCGAAGCCGGCGGTGGTCGCGGCGCAGAGGAAGAGGTCGGCGTGGACCCAGTAGACATAGGGGAAGGCCACCGAAGCGAAGATGAATACCGCGACCCAGAGCGGCGCCGCCGCGCCGAGGCGCAGCTTCAGGGTGCGAGCGGCGAGCAGCGCCGACGCGCCGAGCAGCAGCGCGTTGGCGATCAGCGCGCCCCGGATCGGTGCCAGGCGCACGAAAGGCGCCACCACCAGGGCGTAGAGGAACGGCTTGCCATAGGTGATGTGGCGCCCGCCGTCGGCGCTCTGCAGGATGACGCCGTCTGGCGGTCCTCCCCACTGCGCCACGAAGCGGTCGTAGTCACGGCGCGAGTAGGCGAGGTCGAAGTCCCAGGCAAGGCTCGCCGCCTGCATGGCGTAGGTGGCCTCGTCCCCCACCAGCGATGGACGTCCGTTGCGGCTGAACAGCAGTGCCGCGGCCAGGGCGGCCGCGAGCAGCGCGCCCAGCAGCGCCCAGCCCAGCCGCTCGCCGGTGCTCGCCGCGCTCCGCCGGACGATTGCCGCGAGCGTTGCCGGCCGCTCGCTCAGAGGTCTCTTTCCCAACGCGGGCCTCCGAGCTCGGAGAGCGCCACGCCGCCGAACATGTGCGGCTCGATCCACAGCCGGATGGCACCGGGCGGCACCGGCAGGCGCGGCGTGCCGGGCGCGCGCGGCGGGCTGGGCGGGCCGGCCGGCCGCCGGACCTCGGTGGTCAATGCGATCTCTTCGCCCGGCAGCAGGTCGCGGGGCAGCGGCAGCCAGGGACGGCCGGCGAGCAGGTCACGGCCGCCCGCGAGCAGCTTGACCACCACCGCGATGCCGCCCGGTCCGCGCTCACCCCGATCCCAGCGGGCGAAGCCGCGGTTGCGCAGCCGGATGGTCAGCTGGCGCCGTTCCCCCTCCGGCCACGGCAGCTCCGCCCCGGCCACCTCGATCTCGCCGTCCAGCCTGCCCCAGACGATGCTGCCGGGGGCGGCCACCGCCAGCTGCGCGCCGGACGGCGCATCGCCCGGCGGCTCGGCCTCGGCCCATTCGGCGCAGGCCTCGCCGACCGCCGCCGCGGCGCGCTCGGGGGCGTGACGAGCCGCAACGTGGCGCCGCGCCGCCTCGCCCATGGCGCGCAGCCGCTCCGGGCTGGAAAGCAGCTCGCGCAGCGCGGCGGGGAGAGCCGCCGCCTCGTCGCGGCCGAGCGGCACCTTGACCGCCACCGCCTCGGGCAGCTCGGCGAACTGTGCGTAGTCCGAGACGATGACCGGTCGCCCGGCCGCCATCACCCGCAACAGCGAGGCCGAAGTCTCGCCGGCCGTGGGATAGCGCAGGTTGACGCAGAGATCGACGGCGGCAATCGCGGCGGCGAAGTCGGCGAAGGAGAGGAAGCCGGTGATGTGCAGGCGATCGGCAACCCCCAACCGCCGCGCCTCGGACTCGAGATCGAGCGCCGGCGCCACCTCGCCCACGATCAGCATATGGACTCGCTCGAGCCCGGGCGCGGCCAGCGCATGGATCGCCGCCGCGGTGCGCTTGATCGGGGTCTGGAAGCCGAACGAGCCGACGACCGGCCCCTCCGCGGGCAGGCCGAAGCGGGCGCGCAGCTCCCGCGCCGCCGCGGGATCGACCGGCGGCGGCAGCGGCACGCCCATCGGCACCGCCCGCACCCGCACTTCGGGGTCATCCTCCTCGACCAGGCCGGCCGCCCAGGCGCTGTGCACCAGCACGCCGCGCTGGCGGCGCAACAGAGTGCGGTGAGCCGGCAGCGCGAAGAGCGGCGCAGCGCCGTAGGCCCCCCAGCGCTTGGCCAGCGCCGCGGCCTCCCCCACCCAGCCGTGGTCGCGCGCCAGGCGCTCCTTGTAGGCGAAGAAGCGATTGCGTCCCATGGTGACGTCGAGCAGCAGGTGGTGCAGCACCAGGTCGTGCAGCGTCAGCACGCCGGGCTGGCGCAGCGCCAGCTCGAGCACCGCTTCGTGGTGGCGGTTGTTGCCCATCTGGTAGAGCGGCAGCCGGCCGCCGGCGCCCAGCTCGGAGGCGGGCGCCACCGCCCAGTCGCCGGCCACCGCATCCTGGCCCGGAAGCGCGATCAGCCGCAGGTCGGCAACCGCCGCCAGATGTGGGAGCAGGTCGGCGCTGTAGTCGGCGATCCCCGAGCGCACCGGCGGCAGCGGCGAGACGAAGTCGATCCGCGGCCGCACGCTCACACAGCTGCCGGCTCTCTGGCAACACTGCCGGGGTCGGCAGTGCCCATCTGAGCCTTGAGCCAGGCCTCGATGAACGGGTCGATGTCGCCGTCGAGGACTCGGTCGGCATCGCCAACTTCCATGCCGGTGCGGTGGTCCTTGACCATGCGGTAGGGGTGAAGGACGTAGCTGCGGATCTGGCTTCCCCAGGCGATGTCCTTCTTCTTGCCCTCGCGCTCGGCCTGCTCGGCATCGCGCTTCTTCTGCTCGAGGTCGTAGAGCCGAGAGCGCAGGACCTTCATCGCCATGGCGCGGTTCTTGATCTGGCTGCGCTCGTTCTGGCAGGAGACCACGAGGCCGGTCGGCAGGTGGGTCAGGCGCACCGCCGACTCGGTCTTGTTGACGTGCTGGCCGCCGGCCCCAGAGGAGCGGTAGGTATCGACGCGCAGGTCCTTGTCGTCGATCTCGATCTTGATGTCGTCGTCGACCTCGGGGTAGACGTAGACCGACGCAAACGAGGTGTGCCGGCGTCCCTGGAAGTCGTAGGGGCTGATCCGCACCAGGCGGTGAACGCCGTTTTCGCCGTTGAGGTAGCCGTAGGCGTAGGGGCCGCGGACCGCGAAGGTCGCGCTCTTGATGCCCGCCTCCTCGCCCTCCTGGCGGTCGAGGATCTCGACCGCGAAGCCGTCGCGCTCGGCCCAGCGCAGATACATGCGCAGCAACATCTCCGCCCAGTCCTGCGACTCGGTGCCGCCGGCCCCCGGATGGATGGCGACGATGGCGTTCTTCTCGTCGTCCGGGCCGGCGAGCTTCCACTCGAGCTCGAGCCGGTCGAGCTCGCTCGCCAGCCGGGTGAGGAAGATCTCGAGATCGGGATCGATGGCCTGACTCTCGGCGGGCGAGCCCTGGCCCTCGTCGAGCAGCTCCTTCCAGGTCGCGAGCTCCTCGGCGTCGGCGCGCAGCCGGTTCAAGGTGGCGAGCCGGCGCTCCAGGGCGCGGCGCTGGCGGAGGATCGGGGCGTTGCCCGCCGGGCTGTCCCAGAAACGTGGCGCCTCGATCCGGGAATCGACCTCCGACATCTGCCGCTCGAGGTCGGCCTGGTCAAAGATACCCCCGGAGGTTGGCGAGCTGCTCGGCGAGCTGGTCGATGCGCTGGCGGGTTTCGGGGACGAGCATGGGTCAACTCCTGCGACGAGAAAAATATATCGCAAAGGGCGTGGCGGCCGAGCAGAGCAGCGGCGGCAGCCAGGGGCGGCGGGCGTAGGGGGTGAGCCCGCTCGAGCCGGCGACACGACCGCGAATCACCCCCTCCTCGAAGACCCCCAGCTCGGCAGCCACCGAGCCGTCGGGGTTGATCAGCGCCGAGACGCCGGTGATCGCCGCGCGCAGCATCGGGCGGCGGTTCTCCGCGGCGCGGAAGCGGGCCGCGCGCAGGTGTTGCCAGGGGGCCCAGGTGTCGCCGTACCAGGCATCGTTGGTGACCGTGACGAGGATGGTCGCGCCGGCACGGGTCAGGGCGGCGGTCTCCTCGGGAAAGACGACCTCGTAGCAGATCGCCGGCCCCAGCAGCTGGCCGCGCCAAGGCAGGAGCGCCAGCCGGTCGGCCGGACGATACTCGCCGATGGTACGCGCCAGCTTGTGCAGGAACGAGAAGACTGCCTTGAAGGGAACATACTCGCCGAACGGCACCAGGTGGCGCTTGTCGTAGCGCACAGCCGGCTCTCCGGGCACGAGCAGGAAGGCCGAGTTGTAGAACGAGTCTCCGACCGGGAAGCTCGAGTTGAAGAGCACCGCGCAGCCGCGCCGGAGCTGCGCCGCGAGGTCGCGGTCGAGCAGCGCGTCGCGGCCGTAGAGGAAGGGCCAGGCGGCGCTCTCCGGCCAGACGACCAGCGCCCCCGGCTCGCACTCGGCGCTCGACATCGCCACCACTTTGCGGTAGTTGCGCAGCACCGCTCCTTCGTCCCAGCGCACCAGGTTGGGGATGTCGGGTTGCAGCAACCGCACCGGCAGCCCTGCCCGGGCGGCGAGCCCCGACTCCTGCTCGGCGCGGCGCAGACTCCACCTGCCTGCCGGCGCCAGCAGGAGCAGCGGCACGGCGAGGCCGACGCCGAGCGGCGCCCAGCGCCGGCGCCCGCCGCGGGCCGCCCTTTCGATCGTCGTCGCCACCCCCACCGCGGAGAAGAGCAACAGGAACGAGATACCGTAGGCGCCGATGAAGGAGGCGAGCGGCAGCGCCCCCGGCACCGCGATCCAGGCGTAGGCCGCCAGGTTCCAGGGGAAACCGCCGAGGAAGTAGGTGCGCAGCCACTCGAGCGCCACCCACAGGGCTGGCAGGGCGAGCAGCCGGGGCAGGGCTTCGCAGCGCCGCCAGAGAGGTCCGCCCAGCCAGCCGAAGACGGCGTGGAAGAGGGCGAGAAAGCTGGCCAGGAGGGTGGTCAGAGCAACGGCGAGCGGCGCCGAAAGGCCACCGTAGGTGACCAGCGTCGGCACGATCCAGTAGAGCGCCGTGAGCCAGCTGGCCAGGCCGTGGACGAAGGCGAGGGCGCCGGGGCGCGGATGGGCGAGCAGCAGCGGCAACGGCACCAGGGTGAAAGCGGCCGCCACGCCGAGCGGCACCCGTCCAAAGCTGGCGCCCCACAGCACACCGCCCGCCGCGGCAAGCAGGGGCCATAGCAGGCGCGATCTCATCGCGCGCGGCGGCGCCAGGCTAGCGTCCCGCTCGAGCAACTAATGCGTGATCCAGGTGTCGAGCTTCTGCTCGCGGCGCACCTTTTCGGCCACCGCCTCGGCCTTGTCGCGGGAGGGGAACGGACCGATACGGACCCGGTACATGGCCTGCCCCCCCTTGTCGATCGGCGATAGGAAGGCCCTGAGGCCGGCGCCGACCAGCCGTTCGCGGACCCGGTCGGCCTGGTCTTTGTCGGCTGACGAAAAGACCTGGATGAAGAGCTCGCCGGCGGGCAGCGCCTGCGTGGCGCCCGCCGCGGTCGCGGCGGAGCCGGCGGCGCCCGGGGAGCCGCTGGCGGGCGAAGCGGAGGCCTCGGGGAGCGGGCGGGGGTGGACGACTTCGCCCCCCGGCGCCGCGGTCGAGGTACCGGCGGTGCCCGTGCCTCCCGCAGCGGCGGCCCCGGAGGCCCCGGAGGCCCCGGAAATCATTGGCTCGCCTTCGCCGGAGGGCCCCATCGGCGGAGCCTGGGCTGCCCCCGCGGCCGTCGCGCCGGGGCGCTTGCTGCGGCGGCCGATGTCTTCGACCAGCGAGGCAAGGCCCGGATTGGCACTGGAGGGGTTGGCCGCCGGCAGCTGGCCGGCGGCCGGCCGGCTCCGTCCGGTGGGCGCGGGCGGCGCCGCGGCCGCGCTCGTGGCCGAGGGAGAGCGCGGCGAGGACTCCCGGCCCGCAGCGGCGGCCGCCGGCTCGGTGGTCTGAGGGGTCGGAGCGGCCTGCGCCGCAGCCGCGTTGTTGCCCCGGTTGCCGGCGGGCGTCGGGGGAGTCGAAGTCGGCAGTGCTCCCGGCTTGCGATGCGCTTCGGCGAAGAACTTGAACTCCTGCAGCGCCTGCCCCTCCGGCTTCTCCTTGTCCGGGTCGGCGCCTAGCGCGTTGCGCGCCAGCTGCTCCTGCGCCCGCGCCGCGCTCTCACGGCCGATCCAGATGCCGGAAAAGAAGGAAGCCACCAGGCAGATCAGCAGGATCACGAAGGCGACGACCACCTGGCGGTTGGTCAAGGCGATCTCGTAGTAGCTCGGCTCGTGGGAGTTGCTCACGTCCATTCCACTCCGCTCGATGTCAGTCGTCATCCACGTCCCTTCCCCAGCATGGAGGTCATCATCTCGATCGGCACCGGGAAGAGGATGGTCGAGTTCTTCTCGGCCGAGATCTCGGTCAATGTCTGCAGGTAGCGCAGTTGCAGGGTGACCGGGTTGCGGGACATCACGTCCGCCGCCTCGGCCAGCTTCGCCGAGGCCTCGAGCTCGCCCGAGGCATGGATGATCTTGGCGCGCTTCTCGCGCTCCGCCTCCGCCTGCTTGGCCATCGCCCGCTGCATCTCCTGCGGCAGATCGACCTGCTTGACCTCGACCATCGACACCTTGATACCCCAGGGATCGGTGTGGGCGTCGATCAGCTCCTGCAGCTTGGCGTTGAGCTTCTCGCGCGCCGAAAGCAGCTCGTCCAAGTCGGCCTGACCGAGCACCGAGCGAAGCGTCGTCTGCGCCAGCTGATAGGTCGCCGCCCGGTAGTTCTCGACCCCGACGATCGCCCGCTCCGGCGCCATGACGCGGAAGTAGAGCACCGCGCTCACCTTGACCGAGACGTTGTCACGGGTGATGACGTCCTGCGCTGGCACCTCTTGCACGATAGTGCGCAGCGAGACCTTCACCATGCGCTCGAAAGGCCAGAAGATGAGCACCAGGCCCGGTCCCTTCGGCTCTTTCGAAAGGCGCCCCAGCCAGAAGGTGACCGCACGCTCGTACTCCTGCAGCACGTTGATCCAGCGCGACAGCAGGAACACGCCAATCAGGACGATGAAGACGATGCCGCCGAAAGGACCCATGGCTCACTGCCCTCCTTCCATCTCATGTCACGCTCGCTGCCGCGGCCTGGCGCAGCGGGCGCACCGCCAGCGTCATGTCGCGGACAGCCACCACCTCGACCGGTTCGCCCGCGGCGACCGGCTCGTCCGCCACCGCTGTCCACAGCTCGCCGTGGACAAAGACCTTGCCCTCCGGCCCGTGCGGCGCCAGCGGCGAGCGGGCAATGCCTCGTTCGCTGAGTAGTCCCGCGGCGCCGGTGCGGACCGGCAGGCGGCGGGCGCGCAGCGCCATTCTCATCAGGAAAGCCATGACCGCGAGCGACAACAGGGTCAAGGTCGCGATCCATTCCAGGCTGACCCGCAGCGCCGGCTCGGGGCTCTCGAACAGCATCAGCGAGCCGAGCACTAGCGCCAGCACCCCCGCGAGCGTCAGCATGCCGTGGCTCATCAGCTTGATCTCCGCCACGAACAGCACCAGGGCGAGGACGATGAGCGCCACGCCGGCATAGTTGGCCTCCAGCACCGAAAGCCCGAAGAAGGCCAAAATCAACGCGATTCCCCCAACCACCCCGGGCAGCACCGCACCCGGGTGGCTGAGCTCGAAGAACAGGCCGAGGCCGCCCAGCATGAGCAGCAGGTAGGCGAGATCCGGGTGGGCGAGCGCCGACAGCAGCTTCTGGGTCGGCGACATCTCGGTCTCGAGCAGCGCCGCGCCGGCGGTATGCATCTTGAGCAGTGGCGAGCCCTTGTGGATCTGCCGCCCGTCGATCGACCGCAGCAGCTCCGCCAGGCTGGGCGCGACGACGTCGATCAGCTTCGCCGCCAGCGCCTCGCCGGCGGTGAACGAGCGGCTTTCGACCACCGCCTGCTCGGCCGCGGCCGCGTCCCTGCCGTTGCGTGTGGCCAGCGAGCGAATGTTGGCCGCCGCGTCCTGCTCGACCTTCTTTCCGATCGTCCCCTGGATCGTTTCGCCCTGGGGACCCACGGGGTGGGCGGCGCCGGTGTTGGTGCCGGGAGCCATCGCGGCCACGTCGGCCGCCATCAGCAGGAAGAAGCCCGCCGAGGCCGCCCGCGCGCCGCCTGGCGCGACGTAGACCACGACCGGCGTCCGCGCCGCGATCATCGCCTTGGTGATCTCGTGGGTCGAGGTCAGCAGGCCGCCCGGCGTGTCGAGCTCGATGACCAGCGCCGCCGCCCGCTCGGCGTCGGCGCGCGCCAGCGCCTCCAGCAGAAATCGGGCCGAGACCGGCTGGATGATGGCGGCGACGCGCACCAGGTGAACCTCGCCCGCCGCGCGCCCAGCCGGTCGGGGCGCCGCCGCCGCGGTCCCCACCGCACTCATCGCCGATCGCGCCGATGCCGCCGATGCCGCCCGGCCGGCAAGCGGCGCGAGCCCAGCGAGGAAGGCAAGGAGAGCCAGGAGCTGAAAAGCGACGAGGTGGGCGCCCGCCACGCCGCGGCGCCTGACAAGAGGGCCGGGTCGGCGCGGGCGTGGTCCGTAAGTAGCCATAGGACTTGGGCTTTCAGTATAGCAGCCCCCTGGTCGCCGCCGCTCCGGCGCGAGGTGACAGGGTCGTGCCGGCGCGCTCCTGTGCGGACTTCAGAGCCCGAGGTCGAGCGCCTGGGTGACTGGCGCGAGGCAGCGCGCGTCGTCGCACAGCTGATAGGTGAGCAGCAGGCGGCCGGCGCCGGCTGGCGGCCGGCGCAGCTCGCCGGCGAGCTCGACGCGGGCGCGATAGACGGCAGGCGGCGAGGCACCAGGCCCGGCCGGGCCCGCGGGCGGCGCCAGCGGCTCGCCGGGAGGGTAGCGGAGAGCCCGGAGCTCGACTCCCTCGCCTTCCAGGGTGGTGGGCAGCAGGAACTCGTCGCCGGCAGGGTTGGCCTGGAGGTGCCAGCCAGGGGCGATCTCCAGCGCCAGGCGGAAGGGGCGCCAGCCCTTGGAAGTGGCCGCGGCGGCGACAGCGAGATCGGCGCGCACCAGCTCGGCCGGCGAGGGCAACCGCGGGCCCGCGGCGGGCGGTGGGCCGGCCCTGGCTTCGCGCCGTCCTGGCGCGGTCTCCTCCATAGCCCCCTCGGCCTGATGATAGCGGCGGGCGGCGATCGCCATCATGCGAACGGCGTCGAGGTGGTGGTCGAGCAGGGGGGCGAAGGAGAGCAGCGCGGCACGCGCCTGGTGCAGCCAAGACCTTTCGCCGGTGCGCTCGGCGAGCTGCAGCAGATTGACGACGGCGACGGCGTTAGCCGAAGGGGTGGCGCCGTCGAAGGGATCCTTGCTACGGAAGAGCAGATCCGGGCTCGGGGCGGCGACGAAGAAGCCGCCGGCCGGGTCGCCGAGGCGGGAGCTCTGCTCGGCCGCGAGCTGCGCGGCGGCGGTGAGCCAGCTTTCGTCGCTGGTGGCGCGGTGCAAGGCGAGAAGGCCGCGTACCAGAAAGGCGTAGTCGCCGAGGTAGGCGGGAATCTTCGCCTTGCCGCCGCGCCGGGCGTGGAGCAGCGGCCCGCCGTTCGGGCGCATGGTGCCGAGGACGAAGTCGGCGGCCCGGGCCGCCTGCCGGGTCAGGGCCGGCTCGCCGAGCATCTCGCCGGCAGTGGCCAGGCCGGCGATCGCGGTGCCGTTCCAATCGGCGAGCAGCTTGTCGTCGGTGGCCGGCCGCGGCCGCCGCGAGCGGGCGGCGAGCAGCCGGCTTTTGAGGGCCTCGATTTCGCCAAGCAGCTCGGCGAGCGGAAGACGGCGGCGGCGCGCCACCTCTTCCCACGGCGCCGGCACCCACAACACGTAGCGCCCGCCTTCGAAGAACGGCGGACCGTCGAAACCGAGCAGCGGGGCCAGGAAAGCCGCGTCCTCGCCGCCCAGCTCGGCGTCGATCTCGGCGCGCGACCAGACGTAGTAGGCCCCTTCTTCGCCGGCGGTCTCGGCGTCGATGGCGCTCCACAGACCGCCTTCTTCGGCTGTCATCTCGCGGGCCAGGAAGGCGGCGGTCTCGCGCACCACGCGGGCCGCCTGCTCGCTGCCGCTGCGCGCGTGCTCGCGGGCGAAGAGCTCGAGCAGGAGACCGTTGTCATAGAGCATCTTCTCGAAATGCGGCACCTTCCATTCGCGGTCGGTGGCATAGCGGTGGAATCCGCCGGCCAGCTGGTCGTAGATGCCGCCCCTCGCCATGGCGTCGAGGGTCGCGGCGAGCATCTCCGCAGCCTCCGGCCGCTCGGCCGCCATTTCCTGCAGGAGGAAGAGATTCGACGGGGTCGGAAACTTCGGCGCGTCGCCGAAGCCGCCCCACTCGCGGTCGAAGCGCCGGGCCAGGCCGTCGACTGCGCGCCAGGCGGCGGCGGTTCCCGGCGGCGCCGCAGCCGGCTGGGCGCGTTCCTCGAGGAAGCGGCGCATCGCCGCCGCCATCTCCGCGGCCTGCTCTTCCACTTCGCCGCGGCGCTCGCGCCAGGCGTCGGCCAGGTCGCGCAGCACCGAGGCGAACCCCGGGCGCCCGTAGCGGTCCGCGGGCGGGAAATAGGTGCCCGCGAAGAACGGCTTGAGGTCGGGTGTGAGGAAGACCGAGTTGGGCCACCCGCCCTGACCGGTAAGGATCTGGGTGGCCGTCATGTAGATCTCGTCGAGGTCGGGGCGCTCTTCGCGGTCGAGCTTGATGTTCACGAAATCGCGATTCATGGCCGCGGCCACGCGCGGGTCGGAGAACGACTCGCGCTCCATCACGTGGCACCAGTAGCAGGTCGAATAACCGACCGAGAGGAAGATCGGCTTGTCCTCGTGGCGCGAGCGCGCAAGCGCCTCCTCCCCCCATGGATACCAGTCGACCGGGTTGTGGCGGTGCAGGAGCAGATAAGGACTGCTCTCGCCGGCCAGGCGGTTGGTCGCGGAGTCGGGGGCGTGGGGCTGCTCGCTCATGCGTTGATTCTACTCGTCCGCCGATCCAGCTTCTGTACTACCATCTCCTGCGTCGCGTCCCGCGACGCCTCGTCATGGAGGGCAATCGCCCATGATTCTCAACACCTTGCGTCGTCGTCTGGTGACCGGATCGCTGCTGCCGTGCGCCTTCGCCGCTCTCGCGGCCGCCGGCCGGGCGCAGAGCTCCCCCGCTGCCTCCCCCACCGCCGCCCCTTCCCCGGCAGCCGCTCCTGCTGCGGCCAGCGCGCCGCCGGCAGGAAACGCCGACCCGGCTGCCGGTGCCGTTGCCGGCGCGGTGATGCAGGGGCTCGGCGGCCAGGCCGCCTGGGACGCCACCCATTTCATCCACTTCACCTTCGCCGGCCGGCGTACCCACACCTGGGACAAGTGGACCGGACGGCACCGGCTCGAGGGGAAGACCAAGGAGGGCGAGAGCTACGTGGTGCTCGACAACCTCAATACCCATCAGGGCACGGCGTATCTCAACGGCAAGCTGGCCGAAGGCGAACAGGCCAAGAAGCTGGTCGACAACGCCTACGGCGCCTGGGTCAACGACACCTACTGGCTGCTCATGCCCTACAAGCTGAAAGACCCCGGGGTCAACCTCTCCCTCGCCGGACAGGACCAGATCGACGGCAAGAGCTACGACAAGCTCGCCCTCTCCTTCGGCCAGGTAGGGCTCACGCCGGGCGACCACTACTGGGCCTGGATCAACCGCGACACCCACCTGATGGACCGCTGGGCCTATGTGCTGCAGGACCAGCCCAAGGACGCCGCCCCGACCGTCTGGCTCTGGCAGGGATGGCAGCGCTACGGCAAGATCATGCTCGCCCCGACGCGCGTCAAGGCCGGCGGGGACGGGCGCCTCGAGCTGTCCAACATCGAGGTCCCCGAAACGGTTCCCGACACCGTCTTCACCGCGCCGTGACGCGGGGCACGAGCCGGAGAACCCTGAGGCCGGGACGGGTTCTCCATCAGAGATCGAGCGCCTGACGCTCTTCGAGGACGCGAAAACCGGCAGCTTCGAGAGCACGGCGGGCCGTGCCCGTGGCGTCCAGCGCGGGGTTCGAGTGGTTGAGGTGAGTGAAGTAGACGCGCAGGCGGCCGGTCTTGACCGGCTCTCGCAGCAGCGCGATGGTCTCGGTCATCAGCGGATGTCCGATCTTCTTTATGTCCCGATCGGGCAGCTCGCCGGCGGCGTAGAACGTGCCGTCGAGCACCGCGACGTCGATCTTCTCCCGCTCCAGCACCTCCGGCAGCGGCCGCGGCCAGGCGCGCCATGAGTCGGTGTCGGGAACGTAGAGCAGCGTGTGCCGCGGACCGCGCACCACGAAGCCCAAAGTGTCGCTCAGCTCGTTGCGGTGCGGGACCTGGAGGGCGGTGACCGCGACCCCTTCGCCGAGCGCCAGCGGCTCGCCCGGCGTGATCTCGTGCAGTGCCACGTTGTGCCGCCGCACCAGCTCGCTCCAGGGGCCGTTGGCGGCCAGGAAGGCCGCCATCCGCCGTGACGCGTAGACCGGCAGACCGTTGCTGTTGAGGCTCTCGAAACCGAAGTAGGCGAGGCCCAGGTAGTGGCCGATGTGGGCGTGGGTGAGCAGCACGCCGTCGACCGGCATGCGGTCGACCCCCGCCGCTGGGTGGTGCCTGAAGTCATGCACCACCTCGAGCTGGGGGCCGAGGTCGGGCGTGGCGTCGATCAGGAGGACGCGGCCGCTCGCCGGCAGGTGGATCGCGAGGCTGGCGACATGGCGGCGCAGCGCCGGGTCGTGCCGCGCCGCCACGCAGTGCGCGCACTCGCAGCCAGCCTGCGGCAGGCCGCCATCCTGCACCGTCCCGAGCGCGATGATTCGAGGAGCGCCGCCGGAATGCGCCTTGCGCGCCGCCTGTACCGGCCGCACCGCGTGTGACTCGCCGCCGCCGGCCGCGACGACCCATCCGCCAGAAGCTCCCGCCGCCACCAGCGCCACGAGCGCGGCGACACCGCATTTTCGGTGGGGAGTACTTAGCTGAGCGGACGACACGCTCGCTATCCTATGTCTCCGCGAGCTCGCTCGGCACCGCGCAGCGACCCGCTCCTTTACACTGGCCCCATGCGCATCGTGTCGCTGGTACCCAATGGCACCGAGATCCTGTTCGCCCTGGGTGCGGGCGACATGGTGGTCGGCGTGAGCCACGAGTGCGACTACCCGCCCGAGGCCCGTCAGCGGCCGGTCGTCACCGGGAGCGCGCTGTCGCCGCAGATGACGGCGGCCGAGATCGACCGCACGGTCAGCGCCCAGCTGGCCAGCGGCGCGAGCCTCTACACTCTGGACGAGGCGCGCATCGCCGAGCTGGCGCCCGACCTGATCGTCACCCAGCAGCTTTGCCCGGTCTGCGCCGTCTCGACCGCACAGGTCGACGACGCCATCCAGCCGCTTCCCCACTGCCCCGCTGTGCTGTCGCTCGATCCGCGGACCCTCGCCGACGTCTTCGCCGACATCGGCCGCGTCGGCCATCGCCTGGGGCGCGCCGGCGCCGCGGTGGCGCTGGTGCGCTCTCTCGCCGCTCGTCTGGCGGCGGTGCGTCATCGCGTCGCCGGGCGCCCGCGTCCCCAGGTCCTCGCCCTCGAGTGGCTCGATCCGCCCTTCGCCGGCGGCCACTGGGTGCCCGAGATGATCGCCGCCGCGGGCGGTGACGACCTCCAGGGCGCTCCCGGCGGCCAGTCCGCGCGCCTCACCTGGGAGGAGCTGGAGCGCCTCGACCCGGACCTCATCCTGGCCATGCCCTGCGGTTTCGACGAGGCGGGCGCCCGCGCTCAGGTCGACGCCGTCGCCCCCCTCCCGCAGTGGCAGCGCCTGCGCGCCGTCCAGGCCGGCCGCGTCTTCCCTCTGGACGCCAACGGCTGTTTCAGCCGCCCCGGCCCCCGCCTCGTCGACGGCGTCGAGCGCCTCGCCGAGATCATCCACCCCATGGAGCGACTCACTCCTTGCGGATCACGGTGATCGGATCGACGCGCACGGCGCGCAGCGCGGGCCAGAGGCTCCCCGCCATCGTCATCAGCAGACAGAGCCCCACCGCGGCAAGGAACGTCGCCGCGTCGCCGGCATAGATGGCAAGCCCCTGATTGGGCCGGCGAGCGGGCCTGTCCGGGCTGGCGGCGGCCGAATATGATGCCCGCCGTGCGTCTGCTTGCGCGTCGGGCCGCGCTCCCGGGAGCGGTCGATCCGTCTTCTCCCGATCCTCGCGATGCTCGGGTCTGGGACGAGGATCTCGAGATCGCCTCGCCCGACTACGGGATCGACGACGTCCCGCCTCTCTTCGAGACCCTGCTCTATGCTTTGCAGCACACGCTGGTCGACGTCTCGCCTTACGTGCTGCCGCTGGTTGTCGCCGGGGCGGTCGGCTATTCGGCCGAGCAGGCCGCCACCATGATTTCCGCCTGTCTCGTCTGCATGGGGCTCGCCACCTTCGCGAACGCCACCTGGGGGAACCGCCTGCCGTCCGTGCTCGGCCCCTCGGCGACCGACACCGGCGCCATGGCCTCGGCAGGCGCGATCTTCGGCGCGCCGGCGATGTGGATGGCCGGAATGGTCGGCGGGCTGATGGAAATCGCGATCGGCGCGAGCGGAGCGCTCGCTCGGCTGCGCCGCTTTCTGCCGCCGTACGTCTGCGGGATCATCGTGCTCACGATCGGCGTGACGCTGGCGCGTGTCGCGGGCAGCTGGCTCTTCGCCGACCCGCGTCCCGGGATGCTCGCTCTGGCCGGCGCGACCGTGTTTGCGGTCCTCGCCCTGACCGTGATCGGCGTGCGGGGCCGCCGCTTCGGGCTCGGGATTCTGGCGCGCGGCTCGATCCTCTTCGGCCTGCTGCTCGGCGGCGTCGCCGGCGCGAGCCTCCTCGGCTTCGCCGACTTTGCCGCCGTGGGCCGCGCCCACTGGCTGGGCTTGCCGCGTTGGTACGCTTTCGGCGGTCCCGGGGTCGGCTGGGAGCTCGTGGCCGGAGCCATGGTGGGCGTCGCGATCGGCTACCTGGGATCGATCGCCGAGTCGATCGGCGACTACGCGGGGACCTGCGCTGTCGTGGGCATCTCCTATCGCGTCCGCCACATGAACCGCGGCATCACGGTCGAAGGGATCGCCTCTGCAGTCGGGCCGCTCTTCGGAGCGCTGCCGCTGACCACCTATGCCCAGAACATCGGCGTGATCGCGACCACCCGCGTAGCGAGCCGCCGCGTAGTGCAGGTCGCGGCGGGAATGCTCTTGCTCTACGGCCTGTCGCCCAAGCTGGGAGCGCTCGTCGTCCTGATCCCGCGACCGGTCGTGGGGGCGGTCTTCCTGGTGATCTGCGGAATGATCGCGGTCGCCGGCCTGCGCCTGCTCGCGAGCCAGCCGAAGGACGACGTTGCCTACCTCACGACCGCCCTCACTCTGGCGGCCTCGCTCACCCTGCCGCTCGCCGCGACCGCCAAGGCGGAATGGTTCGCGGCGTTGCCGCCGCTCGCGCGGCTGATGCTGTCGAATGGCGTGGTGCTCGCAATCACGCTCGGCGTCGGCCTCAACGCAGCCCTGGGCGGTTTGCTGCGCTCCGCCGACAGGGGCGCCGCGCCGCCGCCTTCTTAGTCGTAGGTTCCACCGGCGGTGCCGAACCCGAGGGATGAAAGGCGCTGCGTTGTGGCGGTGGAGGTCTACTCGAAGCATCAATCGGATCGCCCCCCGCAACCCCTCGATCCCCTTCCCACCCCTCCGGGGGGGAAGGGGACGCCCCCTCCCCTGGCGCATGGACCAACCCTAGCGGTCCAAAGCAGCAGGCTTCCGAGTTGCCCTCAGTCGAACTCGAAGGCGGGGGCGGTCTGCTCGGGTCCGACTCGGCCGGCGACGATGTCGGCGCGGTAGTAGTTCTCGGCGCGCACCGGATGGCCAGCCAGGCGGCGGAGCATGGCGATCTGGCCGACGTGGGTGAAGGCATCGGCGAGCGGCGCCTGGCAAAGCTTCTCCGCCGGCACCGCCAGCGGCGCGCCGCTTACCAGCTGGCGGTCGAAAGCCGCGAGCGCGGCGTAGAAGCGCGCCACTTCTTGCTCCCACGGTAGAGGGTCCGAGCTGTGCCACTCTTTCCCGCCCTGGGCCAGGCGCATTGCCCAGTCGAAGAGGTCGCCCACGTGGGCCAGGATCGCGACCGGCGTACGCGCTCCCGGGGCCGCCCGGAAGTCGGCGAAGTCGGCCGGGGCGCCGCGCAGGGCCTTGCCCCCGCGATAGGCGAGGGTCGCCACCAGGTGACGCAGCAAGGCGGTGTTCGGATCGGCGGGATCGGCGGCAGGGCTCATCCGCGCAGTCTAACAGCGGCCGCAGTCTAGCAGCGGCGCTCTGACGAGCAAGATCAGACTCCTGGTATGGCCGGTGGATGAGGCGCGCGCGAGGCCGGCTCAGCTCAGCTCAGCTCGGGTCTTCGAACTCGGATACCGATCGCACCACGCTCTCGCTGGCGGCCAAGGTGAAGCGGCCGCCTTCGAACAGGCTCCGGAAGGCCTCGACCACGCGCGGGCAGAGCTGCGTGCCTGTGGCGTTCTGGATCTCCGCGGCGGCGCGCTCCGGCGACAGCCCCTGGCGGTAGGGGCGGCTGGTGGTCATGGCGTCGTAGGTGTCGGCCACCGCGATGATGCGCGGCGCCAGCGGGATCTCCGGCGCGAGCAGCCCGTCCGGATAGCCGCGGCCGTCCATGCGCTCGTGGTGGCTGCGCACGCCGGGCAGGACGTGGGGGTTCGAGAGGTGCGAGACGATCTCGGCGCCATCGAGCGTGTGCCGCCGCATGATCTCGACCTCGCTCTGATCGAGCGGCGCCGGCTTGCCGAGGATCCGGTCGGGCACGCCGATCTTGCCGATGTCGTGCAGCGTCGCGGCGAGCCAGAGGTCGCGCAGGTCATCGCGGCCTAACCCGATCTCGGCGCCGAGCAGCATCGAGTATGCCACCACGCGCTGCACGTGCCCGCCGGTGTAGGGGTCCTTTTTTTCCAGCGTCTCGGCGAGCGCGGTCACCATGTTGAGGAACTGGCGCCGCTGCTCGGCGTAGAGCCGGGCGTTCTGCAGCGGATGGGCAAGGATGCCCGCGAACAGGCGCATGCGATGCAGGTCGTCCTCGGTGAAGCGCTCCCTGCCGACCGGATTGAGCAGCTGGACGACGCCGATCACGCTGCCGTGGGCGATCAGCGGCACGGTCAGGATCGCCCGGGTCTGGAAGCTGTCGTGGGGGTCGCCGTGCCAGCGCGCGTCGGCGGCCACGTCGTTGACCACCTCGGCCACTCCCGAGCTGGCCACGCTGCCGACGATCCCCTGGCCGGTCGGCACCCGCAGGCCGCGGATCCGGCCGGCCGCCCGCCCCCGCACCACCCGGAAGAACAGCTCCTTGCGCTCGTCGTCGAGCTCCCAGATCGAGCTCGTCTCGGCCCGGCAGACCCGCTCGGCGGTCTCCAGCGCCAGCTCCAGCACGGTCGGCAGATCGAGCGTCGCGGCGAGCTTGACGCCGATCTCGAGCAGCGTCTCGTACTCGGCGGCCTGCAGCTCGGCATGCCCCTTGGCCGCAGCTTTCGCCTGTTGCGGCACTTCCGGCAGGTCGGATCGGACCTCCGACCGGTTTGCCGCCCGGGCCTCCGGGTGCATCTCCGGGCCGGACGCCGGGGATGAAGCGTTCTGGGTCAGCTGATCCAGCGGGTTCTCGAGAGTCGCGGTCGGGGGTTCGCCCGGTCTCATAGCTCTGGCTCCTCCCATCGTACGACCCGGCTCAGGCGCTCAGGCCTTCCAGCTCGTGCTGCAAGTCCTGGACCGAGCGGAAGCGCTCGTCGGGATTCTTGCGCAAGGAGCGCAAGATGGCGGCTTCGAGACCGGGCGGCACCTCCGGCCAGTGGCTGCTGAGCGGCGGCGGCTCGTCCTTGAGCTGCTTGATCATCACCTCCATCGCCGTCGGCGCGGGGAAGGGCAGGTGGCCGGTGAAGATCTCGTAGAGCACCAGGCCGACAGAGTAGATGTCGGCCCGGGTGTCGGCCTCGGCTCCCTGCAGCTGCTCGGGGGCGAGGTACTGCGGCGTGCCGACGATGAACCCGGCCCGGGTCTGTCCGTCGTCGTCGATGCGGGTGACCGGACGCGCGATTCCGAAATCCATCAGCTTGGCGTTGCCGGTCGGCTCGAGGATCAGGTTGGCCGGCTTGATGTCGCGGTGGATGACGCCGACCGCATGGGCGGCGCCCAGCCCGGCGCAGATCTGCTTGGCCAGCCGCAGGCCGGCCGAGTAAGGAAGGCGGTGCGACTGATCGAGCATGTAGCGCAGCGTGACGCCGCGCACGTACTCCATCGAGATGTAGGGAACGCCGTCGATCTCGCCAAAGTCATAGGTGCGCACGACGTTGGGGTGAGTGATCTTGCGCGCCAGCTTGAGCTCGCTCTTCAGGCGGTCGAGCTGGCCACGATCGCCCCACAGGTCGCGGCGCAGCATCTTCAGGGCGACGAGGTCGTCGAGCTCGCGGTCGCGCGCCTTGTAGACCACTCCCATGCCGCCCGAGCCGAGCACCGAGAGGACCTGGAAGCGGTGCCCCATGATGGCGCCGTGCGGGATGCCGGAGAGGGTCAAGACGGCAGACTGGTCGATCTCGCCGCCGGACGTGCCGTCGTGCGCCAGGCGCGCTTCGCCTCCCGGCGTCGGCTCGAGGTTTGCCAGACGCGACGCGATCTCGGGATCGAGCACGTAGAGCGGTTGCGGGGTCACCAGGCCGCGCCGCGGCGCCAGGAGGTAGCCGGCGCGCTGGAATTGCTCCTTGAGCTCTTCATAGACGTCGCGCGACAGCACGATGTCGCCGGAAGTCGCCTCGCGCAGCAGGCTCTCGAGCTGCTGCACCGGCTGGCCCACCAGGCCGAGCTCAGACTGCTCGCCCCAGGTCACCGGCCCGGCAACCACCTGGCCGCCGGCAATCGCGATCGCCGGGGCCTCAATGCCGTCCCTCCAAGCCGCGTAGAGCTGAAGGATCTTCGCCGCCGCGGCCAGCGGCGCGAGCGAGCGCCGGTTGCGATCGAAACGCACCAGCACCCGATGGCCGACCAGCGCCTGAATCTCGCCGCCCGCGGCGCCGACCGTGCTCTCCACGTAGACCATGGCGGCGCCCAGCTGGTCGAGGGTCTTCTGGGGATCGGCTTCGAGCGCCTGCCGGGCGTAGCCGCGCAGCTCGATGCCCATGAGCAACACCTGGCGGAGCTGCGCGGCGCCCAGCAGGGTGCGCATCGGCGCCGGCTCGGGCAGGTTGCGCGACAGCTCGGTGACGAAGGTTTCCATGTCCCGCTTCTCGCGCAGGTCGGAGAGCAGCTCGTCGAAAGCGCGGGCCAGCTTGCCCACCTCGTCGGGGCGGTCGGCGGCGATTCGCTGATCATAGTTGCCCTGCCGCGCAGCTTCGGTGGCGGCCACCAGGCGGCGCACCGGCCCCAAGGTGCGGCGGGTGAAGGCGAACGAGAGCAGCGGAGCGAACAGCACCGCGGCGAGGCCCGAGAGCAGCAGCACCTGCTCGATCCGCCTGTAGGCGGCGAGCGAGGCGCCGAGCGAGGCCAGCGCCACCGTGCCCCCGACCGGCTTGCCGGAGCCGTCCCGCAGCGGCGACGACAGGGCCAGCCACGGCTCGCCGTCGAGCGACAGCTCGGTCTCGCGCATCGGCTGGCCGGCGCGCAGGGCGCGCGACAGCCCCAGCTCGCGCCCCGCGAGGGCCGCGCCGAGGCTCTGCTGCAAACCGGCCGGCAGGGTGCTGGCAGCGACCACCGGCCCGGCGACGTCATTGGCAACGAAGGCGACGTCGCTGCCGGAGACCGCGCTGACCTCCTTGGCCGAGAGCTCGTTGATCCCGAAGCCGGCGGCCATGAAGCCGATGAGGTCGAAACCCTTGGCGATCGGCACCGCCACCGCGTAATAGAGCCGGTTGCCTTCCCGCCAGACCCCGTTGGCCTCCTTCAGGTCGCGGATCGCCTCCCTGATCAGCGGCCGCTGCGACAGGTCCTGGCCGGAGGCGCTCGGGATGTCGGTGCGCGCGACGACCTTGCCGGAGGTGTCGAGCACGATCGCGAAGTCGAAGGCGAGATCGCTGCGGCGGGTGGTCAGGAGATCGAGGATCGAGCGTACGTCCCTGTCTCTCGCCGCCTCGGCGAGGTAGGCGTCCAGGTGGGGGTCGGCCGTGAACAGCTTGCACATCAGTTTGAGCTGTTCGTAGCGCAGGTTCTGGAAGCTCTGTTGCGCCGAAGCGCTGCTCTCGAGCGAGCGGCGCGCCGCGTTGGTGGCGATTCCCCGGATCAGCACCGAGGTCACGGCGACCGCCACCCCCACCGCGAGGGCGGTCAGCAGCGACGTCACCAGGAAGACCCGGGTCCCGAGCGACGGAACGAAGTGGCGCTTAGCGCTTTTGGTATCGGTCACGGCCCAGCTGATAGTAGGACTCGCCCACCTTGTTGAGATGGGGCGGCAGCAGCGGGCGCACCACCACCGGCCGCGGCCTGAGCTGCGCCGCGGCGGGCAGCGTGACCGGCGCAGTCCACACCTCCGTCTGCTCGTGCCAGACGTTCAGCCGGCCCGGCCCCTTGGGCAGGCCGCGCAGCGCGAACGAGCCGTCGGCGGCGGGCGCGGTGTAGTAGGGCGTTTCGAGCACCAGGATGTAGGCCACCATGTTCTGGTGGACGTTGCAGTAAACCCGGACCAGGCCAGGCAACTCGAAGCGCTTCTCCTTGCCCGGCCCCTGGCGGTAGAGGCCGAGGTCGAACTGGTTGCCGCCCGAGACCGAGAAGACGTTGTGCAGGATCGGGTCCTCGTTGGGAAAGATCACCCGGCTGCCGCGTGGCAGCGCCAGGATCAACGGCTCGAACTCCTTGTGCCGCGTCACCATCTTGAACGGGGTTTCGGGTGGGCGCATCGCACGGCTCGGCACCGCCGGCTCGAAGTAGACCACCGCATGGCTCGGATCGCTTCCCCGTGCCGCGCTCTTGCCGTCCTTGCCCACCAGCTCGATCCGTCCACGCAGCTCGTCGGCTCTCGGCGCTCCCGCCGCCGCGGCGCCGGCCACGCCAGTGCCGGTTGCCGCCTCGGGCGCCGAGCTTGCCGGCGCCGGCGCGGCGACCGGGGACGGCCCGCTCCTGGGCGTGGCGGAGGCCGCCGGCGACGATGTGGCGGGGGTGGCGGGGGCGGGGGGCGCGGGCTCGACCGCGAAGAGCGCCGGTAACAACCGGAGAGCCGGCAGCGGCGAGCTCGCCAGGAGCAGGGCAAGCGCGGCGAGCAGGCCGAGCGCGGGTAAGACGGCGCTCCTTCTCCCGCTGCGGCTTCTCGCCTTCATGACGGTGATTTCTCGCGCGATCTATACGCGCCAGCGCAAGGTGGTCAGGAATTCGTTGTCGTGCGCCTTGGCCCCGGAACCCAGGGTGAAAGTGTTGTCGGCGTACTCCAGCGTCAGGTCGATGCCGGCGAGCACACCGACGCGCAGGCCGCCGTCGAGCTTGTACCAGTTCCAGGCAAAGCTCGGCGCCGGCGTCGGCAGCGAGTTCTTGAACCGGTTGTCGAGGCGCGAGTAGCGCACGGCGGGGGCGATGAAGCTGAACAGCTGCTGGCCGCCGACCGCCAGCGCCAGCGGCAGCTCGAAACGATAGGCCAGCTCGCCCTCGTAGCCCCTGCGCGGCAGGCCGGCGAGCTTCTGGTCGACGAACTGGCCGAACAGCGACAGATCGCCCAGGTAGAGCCAGAGGTTTCCTCCCGCCTCCTGCTTGCGGCGGTTGGTGATCGGCAGCGACGTGTGCCCCGGGATCGGGGTGTTGAAGATCTCCAGATCGCCGCCGTAGAAAGTCCCCTCGAGCTCGAGCTTGTCGGCCAAGCTGCGCCGGCGGCCCCAGACCAGCAGGTCGATGCCGTTGCGGCCGGTCTCGTCGCCCAGGCGCAGCCCCACGCCCGCGCCGAGCTGCGGGTGACCAAGGTTGTAGTCGTTGACGTGGGTGTCGTAGAGGATGTCGATACCGGTATGGAGGGTGGGGTTGGGGTGGCTCTGCAACAGCACGGGCGTCCCGTTGTCGCCGGCCAGGGCGTTGGGGTCGCGCAGGAAGACCGGGTTGCCGGCGGTCTCGGAGACCTTGAGGTAGACGTTGCGGCCAAGGTCGATTCCAACCTCCGCGCCGACGTCCTCGAAGCGGTTGAAGGCGGTCGAGACCAGCCCGTAGCTCTCCAGGTGGCGGTCGTTCTGGCGCTCGAACTTGGGGAACTTGCCAGCCTTCACGTAGAGGCCGCTGCCCTTGGCGGACATCGCCGGCAGCGTCTGGCGCCCGAAGAGCAGCCAGACCTCGCTGACCTCGAACTTCTTGTCGGTCGAGGTCGGATTGCGGTAGTAGAGGTTGATGAAATCGACCTTGAGGTGGGCCTTGACCGCCTCGCCCCAGCGCGCGTCGCCGAGCAGCGTCAGGTTCGAGACCTCGAGGTGGGAGCCGGGGTTGACGGTCTCCTCGAAGCCGCGAGTCTGGCCCACCGGCAGCTGATCGGGAGTGAAGGGGAAGGGGACCGCAAAGCGGTTGTCCTCGCTTTGCCGGAAGTTGGCCTTGACCTCGAGACCGAACTTGAGATGGGGCACCAGGCCCCCGGCGGCAGCCTCCTCGCCTGCCGGCGCCGGCGGCGGCGTCTCGGCCGGCTGCGCAGCCTCGGCCCCGCTCAGCTGTCGCCAGCTGAGCGGTCGCTCCGTCGCCGATGTCGCAGTCAGGGCGGCCGCCGTCGCCGCCAGGGCGGCCGAGGGCGCGGTCAGGCCGAGCGCGGACACTGCTAGAAGAAGGTAGGACCCCGCGCAAAACCGCTCTGGCGCTGCCATCAGCCTGCCTCCTCCGGACACACCAATACCAAGAGACGGGCAGTAGCTTAGTGCGTAACCTGGATTCAGTAAAGGACTTCTCGGTTGTGGGAGAATCAGGCCCGTTTGCCTCTTCGCACCCTCGACCGCGCCCCGGAGAAGCTTTGATCTCGTCCCAGGAATTCCGCAATGCCCTGCGCCACTTCCCCGCCGGAGTCACGGTGGTGACTATCCGGCTCGGGGAGGAGGTGCACGGCCTGACGGTCTCCGCGTTCGCCTCGGTTTCGGCGGAGCCGCCTCTCGTCGTCACCGTCATCGATCACCAACACAAGGCCTACACGATGCTGCAGGAGGCGGACGCGGTGTTCGCGGTCAACATCCTGCGCGAAGACCAGGCGATGATGTCGGAGCGCTTCGCCTGGCTCAAAGACGGCGACCGGTTCGCCGCCGGCCGCTGGGGGGCCGCGGTCACCGGCGCCCCCATCCTGCTCGACGCCCTCGCCTGGCTCGACTGCCGCGTGCACAGCCGCTATCCGGCCGGCACCCACCACCTCTACGTCGGCGAGGTGGTGGCGAGCGGCGTCCCCACGCCCGAGGAGCCGCCGCTCATCTACTGGAACCGGACCTACCGGCGGCTGCAAGTCGATCCCGGCTGAGGAGGCGCGGAGGCGCGGCGCCGGCGCTCCGGGAGAGGGCACGGAACCCCGCCCACAGCACCAACCCCAAGGCGCCGCAGCCAGTCCACTGCGCCGCTTCGACAGTCGCGGCACCCGGATGGCAGAATAGGAGCACGATGCGAGGCTTGCCGCTTGTGGCTCTGGCGCTGCTGGTGATCGGCGTTGCCGGAGGACTGGCGCGCGGGTCCCAGCCCGCTATTGATTGGGCGCGCGGGTCCCAACCCGCTATTGATTGGGCGCGCGGGTCCCAACCCGCGCTTCAGGGGGCGCCCGGACCCCGACCCGCGGTGCGCCCTGAGCTTGGCCAGGTCGACTTCCCCACCTCCGGCGCGGCGGATGCCCAGGGCGATTTCTTGACCGGCGTCTTGCTGCTCCACAGTTTCGAGTACGACGACGCCGCAGCTGCTTTTCGCGCGGCCGAGAAGCGCGACCCCGGGTTCGCGATGGCCTACTGGGGCGAGGCCATGTCCTCCAACCACCCGATCTGGCACGAGCTGGACGCCGATTCCGCCCGCGCCGCTCTCGGGCGGCTGGCGCCCACCCCGGAGGCCCGGCTGGCGCGAGCTCCCAGCGAGCGCGAGAAGGGCTACCTGCGGGCGGTCGAGGCCCTCTTCGGCAGCGGCAAGGGCGGCGACAAGGCGAGTCGCGACCGCGACTACGCGGCCGCGATGCGGCGGCTGCATGAAGCCTTTCCCGACGACCTCGAAGCGGCAAGCTTCTACGCTCTTGCCCTGCTCGGCAGCTGCGAGAACGGGCGCGACATCCCCACCTACATGCAGGCCGCCGCCGTGGTCGAGGAGGTCTTCGCCAGGAACCCGCGCCACCCGGGCGCTGCCCACTACCTCATCCACGCCTATGACGATCCGGTCCACGCTCCGCTCGGCCTGCGGGCGGCCCGGGCCTATGCGCAGATCGCCCCGGCCGCGGCCCATGCCTTGCACATGCCTTCGCACATCTTCCTGGCGCTCGGGATGTGGGACGAGACCGCGGCCGCCAACGAAGCCTCGTGGGCGGCTTCGGACGAGCGGCGCAATCGCCTCCACCTGGCGCTCGAGGAGCGCGGATATCACGCGCTGCAGTGGCTGGCTTACGCCTACTTGCAGCAGGGTCGCTTCCGGCAGGCCCAGGAGCTGCTCGCCACCATGGAGCGCGACACCGCGCAGACCGGATCGCGCCGCACCCGCAGCCACCTGGCGCTGATGAGCGCCACGCACCTGGTCGAGACCCGCCCCTGGCTCGCCGTGTCCGGTCCTCCCAAGATCGACCTGAGCCGCTCCGACCTCGCCGTCGAGGTCGCGGCCGGCGCTTACTTCACGCGCGGCCTCGCCGCCTTGGGCTTCGGCGGTCCCGATGGAGAGGCGGCGGCCCGCTTGCAGCTGCAGTCGCTCACTGCCCTGCTGGCTCCGGGAGCGGCGGCTGGCATCAGGCCCGCCGGCCCCGCCGGCCATTCGGCTCATGCCTCGCCGGCCAGCCTGGGAGGGAGCAGCCAGTCGGCCGGGCCGAACGGCCTGGATCAGGGGGTCGAAGCGGCGCGTATCATGCGCGACCAGCTCGACGCGCTGCTGCAGCTCGCCGCCGGCCAGCATGCCGCGGCGGTGAACCTGCTCGACTCGGCGGCCAGGGCCGAGGATGCGATGCGTCTCGACTTCGGTCCGCCGGTCGTGGTCAAGCCGTCTCATGAGCTGGCCGGCGAGGTCTTGCTCGGTCTCGGCCGCGCCGCCGACGCCCGCCGGCACTTCGAGCAGGCACTCGCCCGCGCTCCCCGCCGGTCGCTCTCCTTGCTCGGCCTGGCCCGCGCCGCCGCCCGCTCGGGTGACGGCGCCGCCGCCCGCCAGGCCTACGCCGAGCTGCGGCGCAACTGGCGCCGGGCCGACCCCGACCTCGCGGAGCAGAACGAGGTCGCCGCTGGCGCCGGTGCGCCCGTCGCCGTCGAACGCTGATTCCCGCATGCGGAAACGCATCGTCGTGCTGACCGTGGCGTCCTTGCGCCGATGATCTCGGTCCTGGCGACGCTAGCTGTCTTCCTCGCCGGCGCCGCCGCGCTGATCGCCGCGCTGCGCTGGTGGCGCCGCGATCTCGAGCTGCGCGACGCCGCGCTCTACGTCGCCCTGACCACCGCCTTCTTCGCCCCGCCGCTCCTCACCGGCGCCCTACAGGTGCCGACCGACATCGCGTACGAGACCCTCCCCTGGCGCGAGGCGGTGCACGAAACCGTCACGCCGCGCAACCGTCTGCTCTGGGATACGCTGGTCGAGCAGGTGCCCTTTCACAGCGTGGCGCGAACGCGCCTGCTGGCGCTCGAAGCGCCGCTCTGGTCGCACGAGATGGGAACCGGCCAGCCGCTGCTCGGCGATGCGCAGTCGGCGCCTTTCGCTCCCCTCCATCTCCTCGCGCTCCCCCTGCCGCCGCTCCGGGCTCTCAGCGTGAGCGCAGCCTGGGAGGTGCTGCTGCGGCTCCTGCTCGTACATGCGCTGGCGCTCGCGCTGGGCGCGCGCCGAGCGGGTGCGGCCTTTGCGGCGGTCGCCGCCGGGCTCTCGAGCCACGCCGTCGTCTGGGCCTACGACACGCCGGGCATGACCGCCGCCTGGATTCCGGGGGTTTTCCTGGGCCTCGTCGCACTGGCGCGCGGAGAGCAGCGGGCCGCGGCCGGCCTCGTCGCTTGCGCCGTGGGGATGGCGGCGAGCGGACACCCCGAGACGCTCGCCCACACCGCTCTGGCGGCCGCCCTGGTCGCACCGCTCCTCGCCCGCGGGATGGCGCGCAAGGAGATCCGGCAGTATGCGCTGCAGCTCGCGGCGGCGGTGGCGCTCGCCGCCGCCCTGGCCGCCCCGGTCCTGCTTCCTTTCGTCGAGTCGCTGCCCCGCAGCGCACGGGTCCAGGTCGTCGCGGACACCCCCGAGCACGTCAGACCGCCCCCCTTCGAAGCGCGCGTCCTGGCGCCGCTGCTCGATCCGTTTCGCTTCGGCAGCCCGCGCGACGACAACTGGGATGGCCCCGAGAACTTTGCCGAGACCTGCGGCGACTATTGCGGCCTGGCCTCGCTCGCCCTGGCGCTGGCCGGCGCGGCGCTGTTGCGGGGACAGATCCTGGCCCTGGTGCTGGGGGGCCTGGCCTCTCTCGCCGTCGCCCTCCGTGTGCCGCCGTTCTTCGATCTCTTTGGCGCCCTGCCACTGTTCGGCCAGGCTGCCAACGGCAGACTCCGCCAGTTCTGGGTGCTGGCGGTCGCGCTGGCCGCCGGCTTGACGCTGAGCCGGCTTGCCGAGTCTGCCGCGGCGCGGCGCTCGTCGTGCGCCCTCGCCGCGGCCGCCGGCGTCTCGCTTGCGCTGCTTCCCCCGCTGTCGCCCGTCGCGCCCTGGCAGCGCGCCTGGTGGCTGACGGCCCTTGTCGCCGCCTTCCTCACCGCGGGCCTCCTCGCCCTGCCGCGGCGGCTCCCCTGGGTCAACGCCGCCCTCCTTGCGGCCTTGACGGCAGACCTCTTCCTGGCCGGCGTCCGCTACCACGCCGCCGTCCCATCGCGGTTCGATCTCGGGCGGACCCCTGCCCTCACCTTCCTGGCCGAGCGGCTGCGGGCGGCGCCGGCGCCTTTCAGAGTCACCGCGCGCAACTACGACCTGCTTCCCAACCTCGGCGCGTTCTACGGCCTCTGGGACCCGCGGGGCAACGATCCGATGCGGCCGGCCGAGCCCTTCAGGCTCCTCCGCCACCGGCTGTCGCCGGGCAAGAAGGCGGCGCAGTTGGTGCTCGCCATGCGCCGGACTCGCGACAAGGGCCTGTTCGACTTCCTCGGCGTTCGCTACCTCCTCCTCGAGCACGACGTCGCCGCGCCTCCTCCCTGGCGGCCGGTGTTCGACGGTCCGGGCGGGAGGATCTGGGAGACTCCCCGGGCGCTGCCTCTGTTCTTCATGCCGCGCCACTTCCGGTGGACCGCCGACGCCGGCGAGTCCTGGCAGGCGGTCAAAGACCTCGAGGACTTTGCCGATCTCGGTGTTGGAGTGGAGGTGGGGGAAGTCGGCGCCAGTGGCGGAGTCTCGCCGCAGGAAGGGAACGTGCCGCTCATCCGGCCGCGCAGCAACGGTTTCGATCTCGCGGTGGCCAGCGCGACCGGCGGCACCGTCGCCTCCAGCGTGAGCTACGACCCGGCCTGGCGGATACGGGTTGACGGTCTCCCGGCCCCGGCGCTCGACGTCGACGCCGGCTTCCTCGGTTTCAAGGTGGCCGCCGGCACGCACCAGGTGGCCGTCGACTACCGGCCCCTGGGATGGCTGCTGGGACTGGTCCTATGCGGGCTGGCCAGCGCCGCGGCGGTCATCGGCGCCGCCCTGGCGCGGGCGCGCAGGCGCCGGCTCTTGCTGGATGAGCAGCCTGCCGCCGGGCGCGGCTGAGCTCGGGGCCAGTCCGCGGCAGACCGGGCCAGACGCCGGGTAGGGGCCCGGCGCATTCCGGGACGGACCGCGCCGCGGCGCCACCCGCGCGGGTGGGCAAGGTGACCCACGACCTCGTGCCGGGCCATCGCCTGCACCGGAGCGAAAAGTGCGAGGATCAGGCATGCGGTCTCTCCGCACGCGCGCTCCGGATCCGAGACGCCGGTTGACCGTCGCGGCCGTCCTCCTGGCCGCGGCCTGGTCGGTGGTGGCATGCGGCAGCGATGCGCCGGCGCCCGGCGCACGCCCGGCCGGACGGCCAGGCGCCAAGGCGGCAGCGCCGGCGCACGCCGCCGCGGCGGTGCGGCCGCCCGCGGAGTCGGCAGCGGTAGGACTGGAACCCGAGGCGCGGCGGCGCGAGCTGCAACTTGCCGAGCTGGTTCTGGCGCAGCGCATGCAGCGCACGGTGCGCGAGCTCGTGGCGCTCGGCCCGCGGATGGGCGGCACCCCTTCGGGAGACCGCGCCGCCGCCTACCTGCGGAGCGCCTTCGAGGAGCTGGGTCTGGCGGCGGAAGTGGTCGAGGACCCCGCGGCACCGGCCCACTGGGAAGACGGCTGGAGCGTCGAGCTGCTGCCAGGCGGGCCGCTGCAGACCGCCTATCCCTACGGCTTTTCCCCGTCCAGCGGACCGGCAACCGCGCCCCTGCTTCAGGTCGCCGATCTTGCCGCGGAGGGCCCGCGTCCGGAGTGGGCCGGCAAGGTGCTCTACACCCCCGGCGCCGTCGGCACCGCCTACCGAAGGATCGTCGCCAGCGGCCATCTCCCGCTGGCGATCCTCACCAGCTCGCCCAACGATCCGCACCGCTATCGCGACGCCTCCCGCATCGGCGCTCTGCCGGCGCTCGCCGCCAATCCGATCCCGGTCTTCGCTGTCTCCTACGACGATGGGCTCCGCCTCGCCGCGGCGGCGCGCGGCAGCTCCGTGGTCCGGGTCGCATTGCGGTCGACGGTCCGCGTCGGCCGTCCCAAGACCGTTGTCGCGACCCTGCCGGGCACGGAGCGCCAGAGCTACTACCTGATCTGCGCCCACGGCGACTCCGATTCCGGCGGCCCGGGCGCCGACGACAACGCCTCCGGCGAGGCGACGGTGCTGGAGCTGGCGCGGGTCCTCACTCAGCTGCGGCGTGACGGCCGGCTCGGCGCGCCGCGGATCACGCTTCGATTTGCCGTCTGGGGCGCCGAGTACGCCTCGTCGCGGGCCTACGCGGCGCGCGCCGGCGACCAGCTGCGCCGCTGCCTGGGGGTGATCAACTTCGACGAGACCGGCACCGGAGCCGAGCGCGAAGCGATCTATTTCGAATCCAACGAGGTGCCCTGGAACCGCGGGTTGCTGCGCACCCTCGACCGGGTGGGCGCCGACTACCTCGGCAAACCCGGATTCTGGCCCGAGTACACCACCAACCCGTCGCAGGGCGGCACCGACTCCTACGTCTTCCTGCCGCCGCGCTATCAGGGCGAGCTCAAGAGCGCCCTCGAAGTGCCGGCGACGACCGTCTACACCGCGGCCTGGGACCACCTGGCGACGCTGCGCCAGACCCCCGGATGGGAGACCCGAGGCACGCCCGACCCGTCGCAGCTCGAGATCGACTACTCGCGCTACTACCACTCTTCGGGCGACACCCCCCAGAACACCACCGACCGCAAACCTCAGGCCATGGTGCGGGCCGCCCGCGCGGTCGGCATCGCCCTCCTCCGCCTTGCGTTCTGAAGCGTGCTACGGGCTGCCACTACTCGCCTTTTTCTGGCCCCTACTTCGATTCCAGCTCCGCTCTGGCCGGGCGCGTCGAGCCGGGGCGGCGCTGGGGAAAGCTGGGCACAAGCCTAAGGTTTGCCGAGGAGGTCGAGAAGCATGGCGGTCTCGGCCTGGACGCCGGCGCGCAGAGTGGCGTCGCGGTCGGGGGCGAAGAGGGCGGAGTGCAAGGAGGGCAGCATGCGCCCCTCGGCCTCGGCCTGGGCGAGCTGCTGCGGCTCGGCGGCGCCGAGCCGGAAGAGCGCCGCCGGGACCCCGGCACGGCCGTACTCGCTGAAGTCTTCGGCGGTCATCTCCGGCGGCAGCTCCATGACGTTGGCTTCGCCAAGGCCGCGACGCAGCGCCGCCGCCAGACGGGCGGTGAGCTGCGGATCGTTGTAGGTCGCCGGCGTGCTCTCGATCACCGCCACCTCCGGCGCGCGCGCGGCGCCGGCCGCCGCCGCCTCGCCCTTGGCTATCCGCTCGATGGCGGTCAAGATCCGCTGGCGCACCTGCGGCTTGTACGAGCGCACGGTGATCTGCAGCTTGACCTCGTCGGGAATGATGTTGTGCTTGGTGCCGCCGTGGATCGACCCCACGGTGACGACGGCCGGCTCGAGCGGATCGTTCTCGCGCGACACGATGGTCTGCAGCGCCAGCACCGTGCGCGCGGCGATGACCACCGGATCGACCGTGCTCTGGGGCATGGCGCCATGTCCCCCCGCGCCGTGGATCGTCACGTCGACCGAATCGGAGCTCGCCAGCGTGAAGCCGGAGGTGAAGCCGAGCTTGCCCGACGGCAGCCGCGGCGAGTCGTGGAGCGCCACCACGAAATCCGGCTTGGGGAAGCGGCTGAAGAGGCCGGCCGCGAGCATCGCCTTGGCCCCCTTGACCACTTCCTCGGCCGGCTGCGCGATCAGCACCAGCGTGCCATGCCAGCGCTCCCGGGCCTGCACCATCCGCGCCGCCGTCCCCGCCCAGATGGTCATGTGGACGTCGTGACCGCAGGCGTGCATCACCGGCACGTCGACGCCCTGGTCGTTCTTGGTCCGCGCCGTGCTGGCATAGGGGAGGCCGGTCTTCTCTTCCACCGGCAGGGCGTCGAGCTCGGTGCGCAGCATGACGGTCGGACCGCTGCCGTTGCGCAGCACTCCGACCACGCCGGTGCCGCCCACGCCGGTCGTCACCTCGAAGCCGAGCCCACGCAGGCGCTCCGCCAGCTTGGCGGCGGTCTTCTCTTCGTGCAGCGACAGCTCGGGATTGCGGTGCAGGTCGACGTAGAGGGCGATCAGGCCGGGGTCGAGGTCGGCATCGCCCCGCGGCGCGGCCGCGGCCGCAGGCTGGCGGGCGGCGCAGCAGAGGGCGAGGCCGAGCGTGGCGAGCGGCAGGACGGCGGGCAGGCGAAGCCGGTGCGGGCGCATGGGCATGGTCTCCTCGTCGGAAAGTCGTGATTTTGCCATAATCCGGGCCATCGATTGGAAGCGCGGGTTGAACCGCGCGCCGATGATCCCGATCCGCGACACCATTCCGAGCCGGCACTGGCCGATCGCGACCTGGACCCTGATCGCGCCTCCGCGGAGCCCCGCAGGCCCCTCGCCGTTCTAGGTCTCCTCCGGGCCACCAGAGTCGACGCCTGGTCCAGGTAGATCGGCGGTTTTCTGTGCGGCCCGACCTAACCGCCGCCGCCCGCCGGCGGTAGCCCGCCGCGGTCATAGACCGGCGCATAGAGCCCCAGGTAGTGGCGCTCCCACCACGCCCCGGTGGCTGCGAGGGTGCGCCGGTCGGTGAACCAGTACTGCCACAGCACGCTGCGCACCGCCGCCGGCTTCACTCCCCGGAACGGGTCGCGGCCGAAGAGCGCGAGCACCGCCGGTTCGCCCTCCAGGAGCCGCTGCTGGGCGGTCATCACCCAGGGGTTGGCCTCGAACGGCCCGAGCGAGGCAAACCAGAGGTTCCACTCGAACCGCGGCTGGTAGGGGGCGTAGATCCCCGGCGCCCGCTTGACGTCCTGCGGCTTGTAGCGAAAGGGATAGGCAACCCAGCTCTTGCCGTCGAGCGTCCCCTGGAACTCGATCTCGTAACGCCCGCGAGTCATGACCGCGAACAGGCCGTAGCGGTTGGCGATCCGGAAGGGCTCGAGCGCCAGGGCCGGCCCCAGCAGGGCACGCGGCAGCGCGCGCGGGATGAAGGCAGCCACCGTCACATAGAAGACCCAGACCAGGGCGACCGCCGTGGCTACCAGCTGCCAGCGCCGCGCCCGGGCGGGCGGACAGGCGGCCGCCGGACGCAGGCCCAGCCGGGCGCATGCGGCGTCGTCGAGCAGCAGGACGGCGAGCACCAGCACCAGGTAGTTGAGGAAGGCGTAGTTGGCGGTCAAGATGATGCCGATCTGCAGCGGCGTCACCACCAGGACGGCGGCGAGGCGGCAGCGCCGCGGCAGGAAGATCAGCCACACCACGCCGAGCTCGACCACCAGCGTCGCCAGCGCGGTCGCGGCGTGGAAGCCGTGCGGCAGCTGGTGCGCGTACCAGCCGATCCAGGTCGGCAGCGGCCCGGTCTCGTAGTAGTGGTCCATGGCGGTGAGGTCGCGCCACTGCGGCTCGCCGCTCGCCAGCTTCACCACCCCGGACTCGAAGTAGATCCGAAACCATTCCCAGCGCAGCAGCCAGAGCGCCGCCCACGACGGCGGGTGGGCCGCTCCCAGACGCGGCCGCAACCCCGGCGGCGCCAGGAACCACGACAGGAAGGCGGCCTCGAGCAGCATGCCGTCGGACTGGTAGCCGGAGAAGTCCTGCGCCGCGCCGACGAACGACAGGAACGCCGCGCCGGCGACGACCAGGCCGGCGCGGGGCCAGAGGTTCAAGACCAGCAGCGCCGAGCCCAGGAAGCCCGCCGCCACCAGCGCGGTGAGCGCCCGGTCGTCCGCCGACAGCCAGAGCAGGGTGGGAGCGAGCCAGAAGCGGCTGCGCGGGTAGCCATGCTCGAGCAGGCGGAAGTAGTCGCGGGCCGGCAGCAAGCCGCGCGGCCCGATCAGCCCATGGATCTGGAAGGCGAGCGAGTAGAAGGCCGAGCCGAGGATCAGCCCGAGCGCCCGCAGGAAGAGCCAGCGCGGCCAGAGATACGAAGAGCCGGGAGCGCTACGGCGGCCAAAGCAGCGCTCGAGCGGTGACAGGCGCGCGCCCGAGGGCGGCCGGCGCTCCGGCGCTGCTTGGGCGGCGCTCATCGGCGTCGCCTCATTTTCGATTGTCTGGTGTGTCTCATCTTTGTTGCAGCGCTGTAACAGCCTGGCTATAATCGGCCCAGGGTCATTCCATCATGGCAAAGGTAGCGGTTGTCGATGACGCCGCCGAGGCGCTCGATCTGATGGCGCGCATGTTGCGCGCCGCCGGCCACCAGGTCGTGACTTACGGCGATGGCAACGGCCTCGAAGAGAAGCTCTCCGCCGAGCGGCCCGACATGGTGCTGCTCGACATCGTGATGCCGGAGCGCAACGGATTCCAGATCCTGCGCAGCTTGAAACGCGGGGCGCAGACCAAGAGCTTGCCGGTGGTGCTGGTCAGCTCGAAGACCGAGCCGAGCGACATCGAATGGGGCAAGCTGCAAGGCGCCGACGACTACCTCACCAAGCCGTTCACGGCCCAGCAGCTGCTCGCTTCGGTGAGCCGCTTCGCACGCTGACGATGGACGCACCGGCGGCAACGGCCTCTGCCGCCTTCCCGAGCGGGCGCGCCGGGCGGATCGGCATCTTTCGGCTCGGAGGTCGCCTCTTCGGCGTCGCCGGCGAGCTCTGCCGCCAGTTCGTCGAGCTGGACAGCGTCACCCTGGTGCCGCAGGCGCCGGCGCACCTGCTCGGGGTGATCCAGCTGCGGGGTCGCATCGTGCCGGTGGTCGATCTGCGCCGCCTGCTAGGTCTCGCGCCGCTTGCCGCCGGCCGGCCGGGCGCAATGTTTCCGCAAGCGGGGCCGGCCCCGCCGGCGGGCAGACCTGCAAGCCTTGCCGTCCTGCCAGCGCTGATCGTCGAGGCGGAGCGGCTGGAGGCGGCCCTGGCCATCGACGAGATCGTCGGCTTCGAGAGCTTCGCGGGAGGAGGCGAGATGCCGGACGCGACGGCGGCGGACGTAGAAGCGGAACCGGCGACGCCGGGCATCCTGGCAGCCTTGCGCCGCTTCGGCGCCGGGACGGTAGCGGGAACGCACGGCGCCGTCGCCCTGCTCGAGATGGGCAAGGTGTTGCGGGAGCTGCGCATACTGCGCATCCGCTCGCCGGGCGTCGCGGAAGGCGCACCGCAACATTCGGCGGCAGCGGCGGCAGCGGCGCCAACGGAGGCCGCCGCCGATGCCCCCGCGCCGAGGTAGCGAGACCATGCGGAGGCGAGACTTCCTGCAGCTGCTCGGCACCGGCGCCGCCGGCCTGCTGCTCCGTCCCAGGCGGCTGCTCTTCGCCCAGGGCGCCGCGGCAAGCCCGGGGGTGACGCGAGAGGCGGTCAAGATCGGCATGAGCGCCGCCTTCAAGGGCAACAATGCCGCCTTGGGCACCGAGTACTACCGCGGCAGCCTGGCGTTCTACCAGGAGGTCAATTCGCAGGGCGGGGTTTTCGGGCGCAAGATCGAGATCGCTGCGCTCGACGACGGCTACGAGCCGACCCCGGCGGTCAACAACACCATCGCGCTGGTCGACAAAGAGCAGGTCTTCTTCCTGTCCAACTACGTCGGCACGCCGACGCTCACCCGGGCCCTTCCCCTGATCAAGAGCTACTCCGATCGGGCGCTGATCCTGGTCGGGAATCTGACCGGCGCCCAGCCGCAGCGCGAGGAGCCCTACGTCGGCCAGGTTTTCAACGTCCGCGCCTCGTACCGGCAAGAGATGGCGGCGCTGGTCGAGCAGCTCTGGGGCGCGGGACTGCGCCGCTTCGGCGCCTTCTACCAGATCGACGCCTACGGCCGGAGCGGCACCGACGGCGTGGCGCGCGGCCTGGCGCGCTACGGCGCCCACATCACCGCCGAAGCCACCTACCGCCGCGGTGCAGCGTTCGACGCCGACATGAGCCTCGCGGTCGGCCACCTGCGCGAGGCCGACGTGCAAGCGGTGCTGTGCACCGGCGCCTACCAGGGCTGCGGCGCCTTCGTGCGCACGGCGCGCGATCTCGGCTGGAACGTGCCGATCAGCAACGTCTCTTTCGTCGGCAGCGACGCGATGAGCCGCCTGCTGCTCGAGCACGGGCGGCAGAGCGGCCGCGACTACACCCGGGCGCTGATCAACTCGCAGGTCGTGCCGAGCTACGACGATACCCGGCTGCCCGGGGTGGCGCTCTACCGCCAGCTGCTCGACAAGTGGAACCCGCGCGTTCCGGCGGCGCTGCGCGACCCCAAGTACACGCCCGCGCGCGCCAGCTATATCAGTCTCGAAGGATTCATCAACGCGCGGGTCATCGTCGAGGGGCTGCGGCGGGCGGGGGACAACCCGACGCGGCAGAGCCTCAAGTCGGCCCTCGAGTCGATCGACAAGCTCGATCTCGGCATCGGTGCGCCGCTCAGCTTCGGACCCAACCGCCATCAGGGGCTGAACGAGGTCTACTTCACCCGTCTCGAGGGCGGCCGGTGGGTCGCGCTCACCGATTGGCGGGCCGTGGTACGAGCCTGAGGAAGGAAGCTGCCGCCGCGCGCGGCAACGGCGGCGGCGCCGGACCCGCGCGGGGAAGGGAAAGGTGAGCCGAGGAGGCCGGGAGACCGTCATGTTGAAACCTGCACCCTCATCCGCGAGTGGGCTCGAGACGCCCGCTGCCGCGGCCCCTCTCCCCGCTCACCCGGCCTCCGCCACCGGCCGCGATCTGGTGCCGCCACGGCAGGCTGAGGAGCCCTCGCCGGCCGAGTCGCCGCAGCTGCCGCAGGAGACTGACGGGCGCCGGCGGCCGGCGGTGCGCCGCGGCCTCGGCCTCAACGCCAAGATCCTGTTGCTCCTTGGCGTCATCCTGGCGGCCCTGACCGCGGTCGCCGGCGTCGTCATGACCTTCACGCTCGAGCAGCGCATGAGCACCGAGTTCCAGTCCAAGGGCGAAGCGATCGCCCGCAGCCTCGCCAACTCGGCAGTCGACCTGGTCCTCAACCGCGACGCCTCGACCATCCAGTCGCTGATCGACCAGTTCGCCGACATCGAAGGTGTGGCTTACGTCCTGGTCTACGACCCGCAGCGCGAGATCATCGCGCACACCTTTTCGCCTTTCATCCCGCCCGGGATCGTGACCAAGAACGAGGTGCCGGGCGAGGCGGCGAAGAAAGCGGCGCAAATCTCGATCGCCGATCCCCAGAGCGGTAGGACGAGGAGCATCCTCGACATCGGCGTCCCGGTTCTGGCGGGGCGCCTGGGAACGGTGCGGGTCGGCATGGACCTCGATCTGATCGCGGCCGCGGCGCGGCGGGCGGCGCTCTACCTGGTGGCGCTGCTGGTCGCCCTGGCCCTGGTCGCCTTTGCCGTCGGCTCGCTGCTCGCCCGCCGGCTGGTGCGCCCGATCGACCGCCTGGTGGGCATCGCCGAGCGGGTCGGACGGGGGGACCTCGGGGAGCTGGCGCCGGTCGAGTCCAACGACGAGATCGGCCGCCTGTCCCTCACCTGGAACGACGCCATCGTGCGGCTGCGCGACCTGGTCGAAACCGAGGAGGACCGCGACCGCGAGCGCCGGCAGCGCGAAGAGCTGCAGGCCAACATCAGCCGCTTCTTGCGCGTCACCACCGAGATCGCCCGCGGCGACTTGACCCAGCGCGGCGAGGTCACGGCCGATGTCCTCGGGTCGGTCGTCGACTCGATCAACGTCATGGTCGAAGAGATCGGCGAGATCCTGGCGGGCGTGCGCCAGGCGGCAGACACGGTCAGCGCCGCCGCCCGGGAGATGATCGGGGCCACCGACCAGATGGTGGTGGGCGCCCAGTCCCAGTCCGAGGACGCGCGGCGGGTGAGCGTCGAGGTCGACGAAGTGACCCAATCGGTGCGCGCGGTGGCGGGCAGCGCCGAGGCGTCGGCCGGCGCCGCGCGACAGACGCTGGACGCCGCCGAGAAGGGGCGCCTGGCGGTCGGCGACACGCTCTCCGGCATGCAGCGCATCCGCGCCGAGGTGCAAGCGATCTCCCGCCGCATCAAGGGACTTGGCGACCGCTCGCTCGAGATCTCCGAGATCGCAGACACCATCTCCGGGATCGCCGCGCAGACCAACTTGCTGTCGCTCAACGCCGCCATCGAGGCGGCCGGGGCGGGAGAGGCAGGGACCCGCTTCGCCGTGGTCGCCGACGAGGTGCGGCGGCTTGCCGAGAGCTCCGCCAAGGCGACCCAGCGCATCGCGGCGTTGATCAAGCGGGTGCAGTCCGAAATTCAGGACGCCGCCACGGCGATGGAAGCCGGCACCCACGAGGTCGAGGCCGGCTTCCAGGTCGCCCGCCAGGCGGGCGACCGGCTGCAGGAGATCGCCCGGCTGACCAACGTCTCGGCCGAGCTGGCACAGCAGATCTCGGCCGGCACGCGGGTGCAGGTCAGCAGCGTCGAGAAGGTCGCCCAGGGCATCGTCTCGATCACCGTCGTCGCCGCGCGCACCGAGCGGTCGGTCGCGGACGGGCGCGAGCTCGCCAACCAGCTCGTGCAACTCGCCCAGGACCTGAGCGAAAGACTGGCGCGCTTCAAGCTCGCCTCCTGAGCCGCCGTCGCGCGGAGCCGGCGCCGCCGTGGGTCCAGAAGAACAGGCCGAGCTGATGGGCGGCTTCCTGCGCGAAGCGCGCGAGGTGGTTGCCGGCATCGCCGCGGCCCTCGCCGGTCAGCCGGGGGGAGCGGCGCGGCCTGGCGCCCCTGGCGCCGATGCCGCCGAAGCCAGTCTCAAGATCCTGACCCACCGCCTCCGCGGCTCCGCCGCGCTCTACGGCCTGCCGCGGCTCGCCGCGCTGGCCGGAGCGATGGAAGAGCTCGTCGTCTCGCTGCCCGGGCGCTCGCCGGAGAGCCGGGAGATGGCGTCGAGCTTCCTCGACGAAGCGCTCGGCGCATTGCGCGAGACCCTGGCCGAGGTCGAGCGCAGCGGCCGCGACGGCGCCGGCGGCGACGGCCTTGCCGTCCTGCTGGCCCGCTACCCCGCCCTCTTTGCTCCGGTGTCCCATCCGCCGCTCGCGGCGGCGCCAAGCCGGGAGAGGGCGGTCGTTCCTCCGCTTGCTCCGCCGGCGCCGGCGGCGCCCGCGACGCTGGCGGCGACCGGCGTCCAGGACAAGGCGCCAGCCGCCAGCTCCTCATTCGCGATCACCGCCGAGCTGCAACGCTTCGGCCGCGACAACCCCGAAGCTCTCGAGTACTTCGGCCCGGAGGCCGAAGAGCACATCGAGGCGATGGCCGGCGCCTTGGGCGGCATCGCCGAACGGGGTGCCGCCGACGAGCTGATGGCCAGCCTCTTCCGCGAGGTCCACACCCTCAAGGGAGCTGCCTACCTGGTCGGGTGCGCGCCTCTCGGACGCCTGGCACACCTGATGGAAGACCTGCTGGCGGAGCTGCGCGCCCGGCGGCTCGGATGGGGTGAAGCGGCCGAAGCGGCGCTTTTTGGCGGAGTCGAGCTGCTGCGCCAGATGCTGGCGGTGGTCGAAGCGCCGGCCGGCGTCCCGGTGGCATCCGTCGACGGCGCCTACGCCGCGGCAGCCGCGGCGCTTGGCGCCCGTGCGGAGGGGCGCGCGGTCGGCGCATTCGGAACCGAGTCAACAGCGCCGGCGGGGACGGCGGCTGCGGCGGAGGGCGCCCAGCCCCAGAGCTTGGAGGCGGCCTCCGAGCTGGGCGGCGAGGTGACGGCCGAGCTGGGCGGCGAGGTGGCCACGGCCGGAATCGGCGGCTTCCGCTCTTCGATTCGGGTCAGCATCGACCGTATCGACCGCCTGATGAGCCTGGTCGGCGACCTGGTGGTGGCGCGCAGCCGCCTCGACCGCCGGCTGGCCCGGCTGAGCGACCTCGAGGACGAAATGCAGGCCAGCGGCACCCGGATGAATCGCGTGGTCGAGGAGTTCCGCGAGCGCCACCTGTTTCCCCAGCTACAGGCCGGTACGTTTCCGGCTGCTCCAACCGCGGCCGCGGCATGGGCGGACGGTGCGGAGGCGTCGGCGGGTGCGACAGCGGCCGCGACCGGCAGCTCGGCGCTCTCTCTCTCCTCCGCCGAGCTCTTCGCCGAGCTCGAGTTCGATCGCTACGACGAGTTCAACGTCCTCGCCAGGCGGGTCGGCGAGGTCGCGGCCGACCTCAGCGAGCTGCACTCCGAGATCGGCCGAGTGACCGACCTGCTGCGCGGCGACGCCGGCCAGCTGCAGCGCTTGACGCGGGAGCTGCGCAGCGGCATCGGGCGGGCGCGCATGGTGCCGATCGGCCAGCTCTTCGCCCGCTACGTCCGGCTGATCGATAGCGCCGCCGCTGAGGCCGGCAAGCAGGTCGAGCTGTCGGTCGAGGGTGAGGCGGTCGAGGTCGACACGGCGGTGGCGGAGATGATTGCCGACCCGCTCCTGCACCTGATCCAGAACGCCGTAATCCACGGCATCGAGCCACCTGACGTGCGCGGCGCACGCGGCAAACCGCCGCGGGGAACGCTGCTGCTGCGCGCCTCGATCCAGGGGCGCTATCTGCTGCTCGAGATCGAGGACGACGGCGCCGGCATCGACGCCGCCGAGGTCCGCCGCGAAGCGCTCGCCCAGGGCCTGAGGTCGGAGCGCCAGCTCGCCCGGCTCGGCGAGCAGGGGCTGCTCGAGCTGATCTTTCTGCGCGGCCTCAGCACCAGCCGGACGGTGACCCGCACCGCCGGCCGCGGCGTCGGCCTGGACGTGGCGCTCACCAACCTGCTGCGCATCGGCGGCCATATCACAACCGAGACCGAGCTAGGCGGCGGCACGCAGTTCACGCTCAAGGTGCCGTTGACCCTGGTGGTGTCGGAAGCGCTGTTCCTGCGCGTGGGTGGTGAGCTCTTCGCCATCCCGGTGACCGCGGTGCGCAAGATGCTCTTCGTCACCCCGGCCGACCTGGAGGCGGGCGGGCCGCAAGGAGCGGGCGGCGGCGAGTCGGTGCGGGTCGGCGAGGAACAGATCGAGCTGCACCGGCTCGGCGCGCTCTTCGGGCTCGCGGCCGAAGAGGCCGAGCCGTGGATGTCGGTGCTCGTGATCGAGGCAGGCGCGCGCAGCTGCGCCCTGGCGGTGGACCAGTTCGTCGGTATCGAGGAGGTGGTGATCAAGGGGTTGGGCGACTTCCTCGAGGGTCTGACCTACTTCTCCGGCGCCACGCTCTCCAGCGAGGGGCGGCTGGTGCTGCTGCTCGACGCCACCGCGTTTGGCCGCGGATCGGTGGCCGAGCTCGGCCGCCACTCCGATGCCGACGCCGGGGCCGAGGCGGCGGCCGCGTTGCCCGTGACGTCTGGGCCGGCCGACCCGGCAGAGCCGCTGGCGCCGACCCAGCTTTCGTCCGCGGCGGTCCGGGCGGCAGCCACGCCGGCGCTGCTGATCGTCGACGACTCGCTCAGCGTGCGGCGGATCCTCGGGCAGCTGCTGACCCGTCATGGATTCGCCGTGACCAGCGCCGTCGACGGAGAGGAGGCCCTTGAGCTCTTGCGCGAGCGTCCTTTTGACGTCGTGCTGACCGACCTCGAGATGCCGGGGGTCGACGGCTACCAGCTGATCGAGGACCTCCGCCGGCGGCCGGCCACCCGCGAGCTGCCGGTGGTCGTGATCACGACCCGCGGCGGCGACAAGCATGCGCAGCTGGCGCGCCAGCTCGGCGTCAGCGGGTTCTTCGCCAAGCCGTTCGACGAAGGGGCCCTGCTCGCCCTCCTGCATGCGCTGACGGCGCGACCGCCGGAGGCGCCGTGAGCCTGACGAGCAGGGCGACGATGAAGATCCTGGTGATTGATCCGGATGCGGGGCGCGCGGCCGCCCTGGCCGCGGCGCTGGGAAGGATCGACGCCGCCGAGATCAGCGTTGCGCCCGATGGCTTCTACGCCCTGACCATGCTGGAGCGGCAGCGACCCGACCTGATCGTTGCCGCTTCCAGTCTCAAGGGCCTGGAGCCGGGAGAGCTGTGCGAGATCGTGCGCAGCGATCCCGCGCTCGCCGGAGTGCAGGTGGTGCTGTACGAGGCGGCGGCCCCCGGCGCGGCGACGGAGCTCGCGGCGACCGCGGCGACCGCGGCGACGGCGGCAGCCAGGGGGCCCGAGTCCGCCGGTGGGAGGCCGGCTGGTCATGCCGGCTTCGACCTGATCGTCGGCGCCGGCGCGCCGCTGGAGATCCTGGCGCAGCGGACGCGGGAGCTGTGGGAAATCGCTCACCCACCCGCGGCAGGCGCGAGCGCGGCCGGCGGCGGCCTACGGGCGGCCGACGACCTGAGCGGCTCGCTCGGCGTTCTCGATCTGATGGAGCTCAGCCAGGCATTCTCGCTCGCCAGCAAGACCGGCCAGCTCCTGCTCGACTGCCCGCGCGGGGAAGGCTGCATCTACTTCGACGGAGGCCGCGTCATCCACGCGACCATCCGCGACCGGGGCGGCAGGACGGCCTTCACCGAGATCTTGCAGGAGACGCTGCGGGAACGGAACATCGCCTTCCGCTTCCAGACCCGGCGGTCGAGCGATCTCGCCGCCTTGCCGCGGACGATCGACATGACCGTGCAGCACCTCCTGCTAAGCTTTGCGGTTGACTTCGACGAAACCCAGGAAAGTTAGGGATCAGCCCGGCCCGAACGTCGGGGAGCGCACTTGCCAAAGATCTACGTCGTCGACGACAGCGTGAGCGTGCGCAAAGCGATCGAGCGCATGCTGGCGCCACAGGGGCTGCAGGTGAGCAGCTTCAGCTCAGGACGCGAGGCGCTCACCCGGATCGCCGCGGCAACGCCCGACCTGGTGATCTGCGATCTGGTGCTGCCCGACGTGGACGGCTTCGAGATCTGCCGGGAGGTCCGTGAGATGGCCGGCGTGGCGACGGTTCCGCTGCTCCTCATCTCCGGCATCGTCGACGACGAGATGCGGCAACAGGCCGTGGCCCTGGGTTGCGGCGAGATCCTGAAAAAGCCCTTCAGCGGCGAGGAGCTGGTGGCAAGGGTGGCCGGACTGCTCGCCGCCCCGCCCCTACCGCCTGCGCCGGCGGCAGTTCTTCCCTACCCTCCCTCTCCCGCATTGCGCGAGCTGCTGAGCAGGCTCGAAGCCGTTGACGGCTTCCGCTTCGCCCTGCTCGCCTCGTCGTCGCGGCAGGTCCTCGAGAGCATCGGCGACCTGCCGCTCGGCGGCGATGGCGCGGCGGCAGAGCTGGCGCCTCTCATGACAGTCGCCGCCGATGCCGCCAGCCAGCTCGGAGCCGGCCAGCTGGGAGGCGCCATACTGGAGGGAGACAACGGCACCCTCCTGGCCCGCCAGGTCGAGCCGGGAACGACCCTGGTGCTCGGGCTCCATGCCGCGGCTTCGCTTGGCAAGGCGCGCTTCTACCTGACTCGAGTGCAGCGCGCCCTGCGCGAGCGCTGGCGCCCGGGGCCTGCTCTCCCTTAGGGTAGACTGGCGGCGCCCCGCTGCACCGCGCCGGTTCGAGCCGGCAGACATGGAGGCCATTCATGACCCGAGGTCGCGGCCTGCTCATCGTTTCGGCGCTGGTCGTCGCGGCGCTCCTCCCGCTGGCTGGCGGCGGCCAGGCCGGCCGCGCCGCGGCGCCGGTGTCGGCATTGGCACCGGAACCTGCTGGCGGGTCGGGCTCGGCGGCCTCGCCCGGTTCGATCACCACGACCGCCATCCGCTGCGGCCGGCTGCTCGATCCGGCCTCCGGCACCGTGACCCCGGGCGCGGTGCTGCTGGCGCGTGGCGGTTGTATCGAGAAGGTCGGCGCCGGCCTGGCGGTTCCCGCCGGCGCTCGGCTGATCGACCTGTCCGCCTACACCGTCCTACCCGGCCTGATCGATGGTCACACCCACATCCTGCTGCAGCCCGAGGACGAGCACGGCCCGCCTCCCGTCATCACCAAATCGATGGCGTATCGCACCGTCCAGGGCGTCGCCGCCGCCCGCCGCGACCTCGAGGCCGGGTTCACCACCATGCGCGACCTCGACAGCGAAGGCGCGGGTTTTGCCGACGTGGCGATCCGCGACGCCATCAACGCCGGGATCATCCCGGGGCCGCGCCTGCTGGTCTCGACGCTGGCCCTGACCATCACCGGCGGCCACATGAACAACAGCGGGCTCAACCCCGACCTGCAGGTCCCCGAGCCAGCGGCCCTCACCGACACGCTGCCCGCCATGATCGCCGAGGTGCGCCGGCAGGTGAAGTACGGCGCCGACTGGATCAAGATCTACGCCACCGGCACCCTGCGCCACATCGATCCGGTGACGCTCGAGCCGCTGAGCCAGCTCTCTGAAGACGAGGTGCGAGCCATCGTCGCCGAGGCGGCCCGCTGGCACCGCGACGTCGCGGCCCACGCCTACGGCGGCGCCGGCGCCAAGAACGCCATCCGCGGCGGTGTGCGCTCGCTCGAGCACGGCATTCTGCTCGACGACGAAGGGCTGCAGCTGATGCTCCAGCACGGCACTTTCTGGTGCCCGACCCTGTCCGTCTACGTGCCCGAGACGCCGGCTGACGACACCGAGATGCGGCGCCGCATCGTCGCCCACCACAGAGAGGTCTTCCAGAAAGCGATGCGCCTGGGGATCAAGATCGTCTTTGGCACCGACGTGGGCGCCTTCGAGCACGGCACCTCGACGCGCGAGCTCGTGCGCATGGTCGACTACGGCATGCAGCCGCTCGAGGCCATCCGCTCGGCCACCGTGCGGGCCGCCGAGCTCCTCCGCCTGCAGGGCCAGATCGGCACCCTGGAGCCCGGAAAGTCCGCCGACCTCATCGCCGTCGCCGGCAACCCGCTCGACGACATCCGGGCCCTCACCCGCGTCGTCTTCGTGATGAAATCCGGCCAGGTTTACAAGAGTCCGCAGAACCCTGGACCCTGACCCGGTCTACTTCCCGGCCGCGGCCGCCGGCGCCTCGGGCGGCCAACCGAGGCCGAGACTGCCGGCATTGAAGATGGCATTGAAGACGAGCGCGAAGTCGCCTTGAGTGTTCATGCGCCACATAGGATTGTTGGCGAAAAGGAGAATGTGCCCTTTTCCGAGAGGGCTGTCGATGACCACCGGCGAGCCCGCGATCTCCTCGGCGCCTTCCAGCATCCCCGAGAGCAGAATCTTGTCGGTCTCTTTCGGAAACGACAGGATCACGCGCGGCCGGTCCTGGATCCTCGGGATGTAGGGTTCCGCAAAGACTGCGAAATCCTCGGGCGGCTGGAAACCCTCCTCGCCCGGACCCGGCTTTGGCCGCTCGGGCGGCTCGACGTAGGAACGTCCCTGCGGCACGTCGGGATCGGTTGCGGAGCCGCGGCCGCTGGGGCGGCGGTTGCCGGGCGCCTCGGCTCGATCGCCTATCTTGAAGATCGGCGAGCCCGCGTACTGGATCGGCACCATCTCGTCGTAGCCGTAACCGACCGGGCTCTTCGCGTCGACCAGTCTCGCCTGCAGAATCGACCCGCGCGCCTTGAGCTTCTCCGATGGCGTGACTCGGACGTGGCGCGCGAGACCGTACTGCACCGCCCACGCCGCGGCGTCGCGCACCGCGATCAGCAGCCCGCCATCCTCCACGAACCGCTGGAGGCTCGCGACGCCGGCGAGCCCTAGCCCGGGGCGCATGTCGTCCGTTTCGTCGACACCTAGGTTCGGGGTCAGCTCCGTCTTCTTCCAGGGCAGCGGCGCGCCGGGCGGCATGCCGTTGACGATGTCCGTCGGCTCGCCGCCCGCGGGTGGGAAGACGATGGCGTCGTACTTGCTGTGCAAGTCGGCGATGCCCGCGACCTGCTGCGTCGAGATGTAGGCATACGGCACCTGCAAACTGTCGAAGGCGAGCCGGAACCAACCCTCCTCCTGGGTATTGAGCCAGGTGTGCAAGATCGCGATCCGCGGCAGCGGCATCTCATGCGTCTTCACCGCCGGCCACGCATCGAGGACTTCGTACTTGAGGCTGCCCGCGGACGCGATCGCCTTCTGCACGCGATCGGACGCTTCCACGACGATCGTTCCGGCAGGAAGAGTGCCGCTGTTGCGCTTGAGGTCTCCCTCCAGCACGGCGAACTTCACGTCCGCGAGCTCGTAGCGGAGGCGAACGAGATCGGTGTCGGCGTTGTTGGAGATGGCGATCGCCCGGCCCCTGGCCGCGGCCTCGTGCGGCTTCAGACGGCCGTCCCACGGATGCATCGGCACCTTGAGCACGTCCCGGTTGACGATGCGCTTGCAATCGACGTTCTTGGTGTAGCTCAGGGTCCAGCCGGTGTCGTCGTACACCCGCTCCTGGCCGAGAACGTACTGGGTGTCGAAGAGCGCGTCAGCCAGGCGGCTGTATGGCTGGTCCAGCCGGATCACGAAGCTGCCCGCTGCGAAGGCGATTTCCTCCTTCTCCGGCTTCGCGTCCTTTGCCGGCTGCTTGGCAGTTTCCTTCCCGGCCTTCTCGCCGTCTTTGTGCTCCGCCGTCCCCTTCTCATCGTCCCGCTTCCGACCTGCCGGAAGTGCCGCAACAGGCGAAAGCTGCGGCCTTGGCGGCCAGCCCGGCTTGATCGTGAAGGCCTGATCGGCCTGCTGGATCTCGATGCCCATCGACCGCAGCAGGTTCAGGAGATCGCGAAGCTGGCCCAGGCGCTTTTGATCGCCGGGGAAGACGTAGGCCGCCGGCCCCTCGGTCGAGGCCTTGGCGATCGAGCGCCTGGCGAGCGTCCAGAAGGTCTGCAACATGTGCTCGCGGTTGTCGGCCATGTACTTGAGCGCCACCAGGACCCCGCTCTGTTGATAGTTCACGTTATTGCGGAGCGACCACCGGACCTTGGGATACGGCGGGTTCGGCCGGAACCAGTCGCGTTGGCTCTGGGCGCGCACTACACGGTCCTCGGTCGAGGGCAGCAGATTGCCGAAGGTCTCGTAGAAGCGACCGATCGAGTTGTGGCCGTGGGCGATCCAGAACATGTAGTTGGGCGCCCATCCGTCGTAGAAGCCGTGCGTCCACACCCCCACCAGCCCTTTCTCGGTCAGGGTCTGGACCTCGTTGTAGGCCATGCGGTGCCACTCGTCGATCGCGATCGGGTCGAGCGCCGGATTGTAGGGGCCGGTGCCGGTCGAGATGTAGAGAAACGGAATCGACTCGTGGAGATCATGCAGCACCTGCGGATGCCAGGCGAAATACGCGCCGAGCACGTTGCGGGTGAGATTGAGACCGATGCCCATCGCATCGCGGTTGTTGTCGTGGGCGGCGTAGTGACCCCAGTACATCAGCGGCGGCAGCGCCGACTTCGGATGCGCCTGGTGCCAGCGCGCGAGGTCGACCATGCGGTCGCGCCCGTCGACTTCCAGGACCGGCGTGATCAGGGTGATGACGTTCTCGCGGATGCCGCGGACGAGAGGAGTTTCTTCAACCACCAGCCGGTACGCAAGCTCCATCAGCATCTCCGGGGAGCCGGTCTCCGGCGAGTGCATCGCGCCGGTCAGGTAGTACATCGGCTTGCCGGTCTTGACGAGCTGCGCCGCTTCGTCCTCGGATAGCTTACGGGGATCCGCCAGCTTGCCGGTGATCTCCTTGTAGGAGTCGAGACGGTGGATGGTCTCTTCGTCGGCGATCGCCACCAGGATCATCTCGCGCCCCTCTTCGGACTTGCCGATCGAGAAGACCTTGAGGCGGGGCGAGGCCGCTTCGAGGGCACGCATGTAGCGGTGAACGTCCTCGGCATACGTGAGGTGATCCGGCGCACCCGCGACGTAACCGTTGAACTTTTCCGGCGTCGGGACCTTGTCGGACAACGGCAGATGATCGACCAGATCGGTCATGAACTCCGGTCCGGTGGTGAAGTCGCGGATCTTCCTCGAGTACCCCTGATCCCACTCCGGGTGCTTCTCGAGCGGCTCCGTCGAAGACGCGACGCCGGGCACGAACAGGACCAGCGCCAGGATCAGCATGGGCGTTAGTTTCATGGTCACCTCTGAGAGTCGGGTCTACGACCGCGGACTGTACCACCATCGGCCAAGCGGTCGAGTCGGGCGCTCCACCAGCTTTCGGCCAGGGGCCGAGAGGAGGATCTTGCCGACCGGCCCGGCGGAGGAGACCACATGCCGAAACATCTAACCATAAGAGAATGAACAGCTTACTTTTTCGCGCCGATCGTCCAGCTCCGCGATCGTCCCAGGTTCAGGCTATAGTCGCTTCGGATGCAGAATTCCTATTTCGACCTCACCAAGGAGCTGAACAAAGAGGGACCGATCGCGGCGCTCGCCTCCGGCCAGGCGGTGGTGTTCTACCGGCTCGCCATGATGAGCAAGGATGGAGACTGGATTCTCAGGGAGACCCTCGAGGCCTGCCGGCGGGTGCTCGCCGTGCTCGGGCGACACGGTGCCCGATATCGTCCCGGCGCTCCCCTCGACCTCCGGTGGCTTGCCGGTGGCTGGTCGAGCCACTTCGAGTTCTTCGACCCCAAGAGCCGGCGCATCCGTTGCGACTTCCTGACCCGGCCGCCTCGCGTCCGGCCCGAGGAGTTGGCGGCTCTCTTCGCGCCGCGCGGCGAGCCGATGATCGTCGTGCAAATCGAGCCACTGATTCGGATGAAACAGACCCAGCGGGCGAAGGACTACCCCGTGGTCGGCGAGCTCGCCCGGCTGCTCCCTCCGGAGCGGGAGATCGAGCTGACGACCGACCCCGATCGGGTCCTCGCGCTTGCGCCCCTCCACGGTCAACGCTCGGAGCGCCGGGCGATCCAGGCCGCTCACGCAGGCCGGTCGCGCGAGGAGATCGTCGTGGAGCTGGCGCGGGAAGCCGACCGGATGCAGACCGAGGACCGGGCGCGGCTCGAGCGGTACCGCGCCGCTTCGGAGGTATTTCTGCGGGAGTTTCAGGCGGCCGACATTGCGGCACTGCCTCTCCCCGATGCCCACCAGCGCCTGCTCGAGCTCGCTCAGCGCTGGCTGCCCCTCGATCCCCTCGCGGCTACTGGAGACGTGGAGCATGGAACTGCTAAGTGAAGACGACCTGAACCTGAAGGAGATGACTCCCGAAGAGCTCGATCGCGCTTGGGACCTCTGGTTCGATCTCGCGCAGGCTACGAATGACTTCGATCCACCCTACTCCCATGGGGTCTTCGTCCTCTGCCAGCTTGCGCCGCGCCGCGAGACCTCGGCCGGCGTCGAGTCGGTCCCGGTTGAGTCAAATGACGACACCGCCTAGCCGCCGCCTAAAACGGATGGGAGTGAACGCGGGTATCTCCAAAGGCTCGAGGAGCGGTTGACCAGAGCGCCAGCAGGCTACCGGAGAGCCTTTTTCGCCTGTGGTGTAGTAGTGCAGGAGGTAGCCGGTGTCGGCCGCGGAGAAATCCGCCAGCCACTGGTCGAGGTCTGCAGCCCCAATATCGTGAAGTAGCTTCAGGCCGTACCTGGAGGCATCTCGCTCGTAGGCAGCAACTTCAACGAGATCCTCCGCGGAGTAAGTGCGCGGCTCTTTGGTTCCTATGTCCGGTGCATGACCTGAGAGGTTCCACTGTACTGTGTGCCCGAAGAGGTGAACAAGGGTGAACAACGTCAGTTCAGGATTCTGGTCCTGATCGACGAAGATCTCCCTGCCGTCTAGGTCGCCGATGAAAGGAGGTGGCATATTCCCAAACGTCACGGGAATACGGTAGCGCTCCTCGAGATGCGAGACTACTCGCGCGATTACCTTCCGCAGGCGCTCTCGGCGCGGTTTCATTGCTGGATCTCTGCAGCGGGGACTATATGGGCGCCGTCACGACAGGGTCAATGGCCCGCCGCTCTGGGGGATAGACACGCGCGGGTGAGTGACCTCGCCTGCATCTCGCCGGCCGAGGGTGCCACCCGCGAGGAGGCATCGCGACATGTCCATGACCCGGCCAACCGCTGAGGCGTCGGCCGGCCGCCGGCCGGTGGCGCTGATCTCCGGCGTCAGTGGCGGCCTCGGTTCAACGGTGCTGCCGATGTTCCTCGATGCCGGGTTCCTCGTCACCGGCGTCGCTCTCGGCTGGCCGCAGCCGCCAGCGCGGCGGGTGGAGCTGCTCACCCCTGACAGCAGACCTAACGCGGTCGCCGGCCGCCAACGAGGTCGTCGAGCAGGCCGTTTAGGCTCGCTTTTTCGCGACCATGACCGCGAAGTCACTGGTCAAGATTCCATGCCGGATAAGGCGCTGTTCAATATAGCCCAGGCTCCGCACCAAGGCGACGTCCTCTTCCCGATCTGGCTCGAAGTTGTGAATGATGTCCTCGAGCAAGGGACCAAGGACCGTACCTCCATAGTCCTTGCGATAGACGAGATCAAATTGATCAGCGACAACCGACGGAATCTCAGGCGATCGCACCGCTTCTGACGGATCTGCAATGATCCATTCCGCGATGGATCGGCGACTGTACTCCGTCTTCAAATGCCCGTCGCGCAGTGTCCGCAATCTCGGCGGCAGAAGTGCGAGCAATTCACGGACCACTTCGAGTTGCGTCTCTCCGAACTGTTGGCGAGCCGGTCCGACATACTCGTTGACGAGCAGGGCGCCACCGGGCTTGAGACTCTGCTCTACCGCCGCCAAGCAAGTTTCGAGGTCAGCTACATGATGCAAGGCCATGGCGAATAGGGCGACATCGAAGCTTTCCGCCGGCAGTTGAGGATGCTCGATGTCCATCACGCCGAATTCGAGTCGCTCGGCGACTTCGGCGTCGACCGCCGCTCGCGTTGCAGCTGCCACGGCACCAGGAGACAAGTCGAAGCCCCAGAGGTGGCCGAATAAGTGGTTTCTGGCCCCGAAGATCTCCGTACCGCCGATGCCGCAGCCCAGGCTTACCCACCGCCCGTCGCGCGCCAATCCCAGCTGAGCGGCCGCATCGACCATCCAGTTACGGCGCCGCTGTCCGGTAAGCAGCGGCTGCACGTAGTCCCACATCACGATCGGGCTGTCGAGCCAGCCCCGACGAGAATCCACCTGGCGAGCAAGGGCGACCTCCGTCCATAAATCCTCGACACGCTGAGAGTAACTACGCGGCTCGTTCACTTGGCGGTCCAAAGTGGTTCAAAGATCGGAGCTGAACATGACAAGGTTCGTCTGCCTGCCCTGGCTGCTAAGTAGCCCGAGCACGCCCTGATCCCTACTCCGGTCATTTCATCCGACCTCCACGTGCCCAGTACCCGTAGGCGTCGATCCATTCGGCGCCCTGCGGCCGTGGCACCGGAAGCGGTAGCTCAAGAAGACAGATGGCCTGTCGAGCCCGACCTCGCGTGCAGATGGCGACGATCTCCTCCTCGTCGGTCATGTCAATGCGCTCGACCGTCACGCGCACACCGAGCACATCGGTCTGAAAGGGCAGCTCGAGGTTATCTTCAAGCATCGTGTAGAGACCGAGCCTTTGCTCGGACTCGTCATGGCAATCAATGGTGGCTTCCTCGATCAGCTCGAAGAGCTTAGCTCTGGCGACCTTGTCACGCGGACCAGGTGAAGATTCCTTCTTGGTGCCGGCTCTAATTCGCTTGGTCACGTTGACTCCTCGAAGTGGCGAAGTGCCTCCTGGTCATACTCGACTGTAGTCGTGTCGATCACCTCCGCGTATCCGAGTGGCGCCTCACCGCGAGCGTATCCGATCGCTCGGTAGGTCCGCAGCCGCTTCTCGAACATACGCCTGAGTACAGGGACCTCGCGATCGACGTAATCGAAGATGCGGACCTCAGCCTTCTTTGGATGATGCCGATGGAGCCGGCCAGCGTACTGCACCAACGTGCCCTTCCAGGACACGGGCATCGCCAGAAAGAGCGTGTCGAGCCGTGCGTCGTCGAACCCTTCGCCGAGGTAACGGCCGGTTGCGAGAACGAGTCGCTCCTCGCTCTCGGGGACACCCGCAAGCCGCGCGCCGAGATCACGCCGCTCCTTGGCGGTCATACCTCCTTGAAGGACCACGAGGTGGCGAACGAACCCGCGCATCTGATGAGCGAAATACTCAAGGTGATCCCTCCGCTCGGTGAGGAGAATCGGGGAACGACCTTCTTCAAGACCATGGATTACGTCGTCGAGGATAAGGCGGTTGCGCGCCTCGTCCTCGGCAAGCGCCTTATAGATGCCCTGAATACCTGTATCCACGCGAGCACTGTCCAGCCGGAAGGCGGTCTCGCGGGCGATGAGGCGGTGGTCAAACGGTCGGCGCGCAGCCTGGCTTTTCGGGTCTACGACGAAGCGAACAGGCCCCAGCTGCATATCAAGAATTGGATGGTGTCCGTCCCGGCGCTGCGGCGTGGCGGTGAGGCCGAGAACATAGCGGCTCTTGACTTCGGATAGTACGCGCTCAAAGGAGACGGCCGGCACGTGGTGGCACTCGTCCACGATGACCTGGCCGTAGGTCTCGACGACGTCATCAACGCGGCCCCGACGAACCAGACTCTGGATCATCGCTACGTCGAGGCGCCCGTTCGGCTTGCGCTTGCCACCACCGATTTGACCGATTTCCTTCTCATCGATGCCAAGGAACATGGAGAGCTGAGCCACCCATTGATCCAGAAGAGGACGGCGATGCACGAGAACTAGAGTGGTCCGCGCGCGTTTCGCGACCAGGTAGGTTCCGAGCACAGTCTTGCCAATGCCGGGAGGTGCAATGAACACACCGATATCGTGCTTGAGGAGCGCGCTCGCGGCCTCTTTCTGGATGGCGGTCAACTCGCCCTCGAATCCTGCCTGGAGCATCTCACCTTCGTGGCGCTGGTCCTCGATAACGAGGTCGACATCATGTTCCCGAAGAAGCTCCTCCAGGTCGCGGCGACAGCCCCTCGGCAAGGCGATGTGCAACGAGAGTTCCTCGGCACAGGCGATGACCCGGGGCGTCAGCGCGGTAGACAAACGCATGCTCTGCTTCTTGAAGAATTCGGGGTTCTGGAAAGCCGCGAGTCGCTTGATTTCGTTTAAGAGTGGGGACGGGAGGTCCGCCTTATCGACGAAGAGGCGCTGCGCGAGCACGGCATGCACCTCTCGTGGCAAGCGACCCGAGATAGGCACTTGCCGAGGACGACCCGAAGGCCGGCACATCCACGGGGTCAGTTCCTCGTTATCCGTAGGTTGCGCGAGGCGGACGCCGACTACGAGCCCTCGCCGTGTAGCCTCCCTAGCGAGGGCTTCCACGGCCGAGGGGGCCATGCGCGGCACCGAGGCGAGGTAGGCCCACTGGTCCGCGTAGACCTGGAAGCGTCCATCCACGAAGACGCTGTTCCCCTGCTGGCGCGGCTCGTACTGAAGCGGCAGCGCTATGAGGTTCCCGAACCCACCGCGAGGCATGGTGTCCTGATTCGGGAAGAGTCGGTCGTACGACCCCATACTGAGCTGATGCCGCCGGGCCATCGTCTCGGTAAGGAGATAGCAGCCCATCTTTCTGGCAACGCTGGCCGCAACTGGAGCTACGAAAAAGAACCACCCATGGGCGCCGTTGCCGGAGCGGGAGCGCTCCACGGCCAACGGTACGCTCATTGCTCGGCTGGTCTCGACGAATGCGCCGACATCGTCCTGCCAGGAGGACTTGTCAAAGTCGACTGCAAGAAACCAGCAGGTTTCGTCTTCAAGCAATGGGTAGACACCGACCACATGGCGTCCCCGAAGGTGGTCAAGGACGATCTGGTCATCGAAAGGCATGAACGCCTGGTTCTGGCATTCAGCGCATTTGATCTTCGGAAGTTCGCAGACTCCGCGTACGAACTTGTTCGCACAAGCGGGGGCGTAGCCGGGCTTCCCAGTCTTCTTGCTCACGAACCTCGTGGGGAAGATGTTGTCGCGGCCCTTAAACAGCGCTCGAAAGAGCCGGGTTTTCTCTGCGGGTGTCGTCGGCACGTCCGTGACGACACTCAAGACAGATCGAGTGGTCTCTTCGGGAGGCAAGACTGCAAGCTTTTCGCGCAGGGACTCCATCCTCGAGCGGGACGCTTCTCGCTGTCGGTCGATCTCAGCCAGGCGTGCTTCCTCGCGGGCCAGCTCTTCGAGAAGCTCCTGTTCAATTGAGGCCATCGCAGCTGCACACCTCCCAAGCCGTGCCGTAAGGACCCGACCAAGGCTTGAGCCGAAGCTTCAGAAGACAGCCTTCTGGGACCGCAGGGCTGGCATGCCTTCGAAGCAAATGATAGCGCATACCAGGAACCGGACGGCTGGCTCCTTCTAGGGTTTACTGAGAACCTGATCCGGCTGCTCATCCCCTTGGGTTCTCGGCAAGCCTGGACCGCGACCGCTCGGGAGAGCTCGGCCGGGGCGCTGCCATCTCGCCCTTTGGGGGCTTTCGGCTCCAACACCGCTCGGCGCAGGTAGTCCGCGACGGCAAAGACTGCCCACTGTCTCCGACAGTCTCGGGTCTCGGCTTAAATCTATGATTCCAAGATACTTATAGAGGAGAAGGCGGATTCGAACAAGGAGTTTTGCAGCTAGCCTTAATGATCCACTAAGCCACCTATTATCAATAGCTTATGAGACAGCCAAAGCCCGAGGGCACCCGACGACCAACAAAAATGATCTCCTCCTGTCGGTCGTCGTTGCGGGTGAGCTGTTGTAGACGCGCGCTTTCTTTCGTGACCGTTCCGTAGTTTTTCCCGATTTCCAGCGTGGTCGGGTAGATTCGCCCGCGGCAGAGCGCGGGACGCTTTTGCCTGCCGGTAGGTCGGCAAGACAAGAGAAGCCCGCCGGCCCCCCCTTCGTCTTTTGGCAGAGCCGGGGGGAGAGGGCCGACGGGCTTCCGCGAGGGAGCCATGTTCAGCCACGCGTTGTTGCCGGAGGATCTGTGCGCGCGTGGTGGACTCCGTAGGGGGTCTATTCTTGCTAGGCGTTCGTGTCGAGGAGAAGTCTCACGTCCAGAAGGACTCGTCGACCTGCTCGAACACCTCGATCGATTGCAGCATCTCGGCTGCCTGCTCTGGCGACCAGGTGCCGATGAACCGGTCCAGAGCATGGCCGATGACCTTGGCGGAAGTCGGCGGCCCAGCTCTCTCCTCCTTCGGAAGAGCCACCAGCCGGACTGCCGAGCCGCTGGCGCTGGTGATGACCACCTCTTCTCCGGCGGCGGCTTCCCTGGATCGAGCGTGCCAACACCAAGGTCGTGGAGCTGGTCGCCGAAACCAGGGCGCACGGCTGGAGTCCCGAGGAGCTGGCCTACCAGCATCCCCACTTGACGCTGGGGCAGGTACACTCGGCACTTGCCTACTATTGGGACCACCGCGAAGAAGTCGAGGCGGATCTGAGGCGTCGCCAGGCGCTGGCCGAGGAGATCCAGGCCGAGACCGGCGATCACCCGCTCCTCGCGAAGCTGCGAGCCCAAGGGCAGATCTGACCTTGCCGGTCAGGTTCTACGTCGATCACAACGTCAACCGCGCCGTGACCCAAGGCCTCCGGCGCCGGGAGGTCGACGTTCTCACGGCACTCGAAAAAGGTGCTCACCCCTGTCCATCGGGCTGTCGCATTTCTCCGCGGCTGGCTGAAGCGGACGTCGGCAGGGACGAGCTGATAGCATCGGAACGAGGAGGCGGCTGATGAAACTCAAAGTGGTCGTCCACGAGGCAGAAGAGGGCGGGTTCTGGGCTGAGGTGCCCGCGATCCCAGGCTGCGCCACCCAGGGAGAGAACTTCGAGGAGCTACTTCAGAACCTCTACGAGGCGGTGGAGGGCTGCCTCTCGGTCGACCTCGAGCCGGCCCAGGGCTCGGACCGGCAGCGCATCATCGAAATCGCAGTATGAAGTCCTCTCGGGGAAGGACCTGGCGAAGCTGCTCGAGCAGCGGGCCTGGATCCTCCGCCGGGTCCATGGCAGCCATCATATCTAGATGAAACCTGACTGCGAGGTAAGGCTGTCGGTCCCCATCCACGCCAACCAGCCGCTCAAGACTGGGCTCCTCCGGCATCTGCTGAAGCTGGCAGGGATCTCTGGAGACGAGATTTGACGATACTGCTCGGCGTGCGAGCCTCGCAGCAAGCGCCCGCCGCTCTTTCTTATGAAACCGGGTACCCGCGCGGGCGGGACGCTCCCTCCTGCTGAGCAATTCCCCGAGCGGCGGCGCGAGCGCTATCTGTCGGCGCGCGAGCTCGCGCAGCTCGGCGCCTCGCTGGCGCGGCCGAGGACCTCGAGGAAGGCCGCTTGCGTCTGCGAGACTCGAAGACCGGACCGAGGACCGTGCTGCTGGGATCTCCGGCCGTGATGCTGCTGGCGGGCAAGGCGCTCACGTCCGTGCGCCTTGCAAATGATTTAGAAATAGTGACTTAGAGTACTGTGTCGCAACCAGGCGTGCTTGGGAGGGTTGGAGGCGACGGGCGGAGCGAACCGCCGAATAAGGGTCTTGCAGACCTGACAGGACGCTGACTAACCCTTTTGTTTGCTGTATTTGCCTGATCGTGTGCTGCAGTTCCAGAGGGCAGCCAGAGGGCAAGAATCCATAAGAAAAAGACCCTTGTTCGATGCGCCAGACAGCAGCCCTCGGGGGCAGTCTGAGGTACAGTCTTTTTCGTGCTCTTTGCGGTCGATGTGGCGGGTGACAACGTCCGTGTCGTCACCTCCTACCGGCCCGATCCGAGAGATTGGGGAAGAAGATCTGAAGACGAGGATAGGCCAAGGCGAGGGGTGCTAGGATTCCGCCGGAGGCTGAGCATGGAGAAACTGGATCGCATCACGGTTGATCCTCGAGTCTGCTTGGGTCAGCCGACGATCCGCGGGATGCGGATCACCGTCAGCGTGGTGCTCAAGATGCTCGCCGCCGACCGGTCTATCGCCGAGATCCTGGCGGCATACCCGGAGCTCGAAGAGGAGGACGTGCGACAGGCGATCCGTTATGCCGCCTGGCTGGCGTCCGACCAACTGCACCTTGTCGAGACCGCTTGAGGTCCGGGAGTGTCGAAGCTCCCGGGCTTCCTCGCCGATCTCAACATCTCGCCGATTTCGGTCGCACTCTTACAGCAAGAAGGTTGGGACGTCATCCGCTCGTCGGAGTTCCTGCCTGTCAACGCCTTGGATGAGGAGATCCTCGCGCTCGCCCGGCGGGAGGGGCGAACAGTCGTTACCCAGGATCTCGACTTCTCGGCCCTGCTCGCATTGCAAGGCCTCGATCGGCCAAGCCTGATCACCTTGCGGCTCGCGCGTCCAGACCCGCAAGCGGTCGCACGAAGGCTCTTGGAAGCGTCCATCCTTTTGGAACAGCCCTGAGCCGGCCCTGCGCGGTGACCATCGAAGACCGAGGAGTCAGAGTCCGGCTGTTGCCCATCGAGTAGTACCGGCTCTGCGCCGCTCGGCCCTCCGCCACGGCCGATGAGGCCGCGGCCGGCGCCGGCAGCTGCAATTTCGCATCCCTCGGTTTCTATGCACGTCAGACCCCAAGACGAAGAACTTGGCCCGATGTATTCGTCGTCAGCGCCCGGCGCAGCAACGGGAGGAGCGGCGCCAGCGAAGTGAAACTGTTGGATCGGGCTTGGACCACGATCGCGGCAAGTTTGCCGCCAGGTAAGGTCTGCTGCGCAAACTCCCTGGCCAGCTCCCGTGCCGGTTGACGCTCTAAGTCGCTGATCTAGAGTGGTTTAGCGTACTAGATGGAACCTTGGAGTATTGCAGGGTGTTGGAGGCGACGGGCGGATTCGAACCGCCGAATAAGGGTTTTGCAGACCCTCGCCTTACCACTTGGCCACGTCGCCTTGAGACGCGTGAGGCCGCGGGCGCGCGTCCTCGGGGTGATCTACCGGCCGGAGGCGCGGCGTGGCCGCGGCGGCCAGATAGAGTCAAAGAGGGATTTGGAGCGGGAAACGGGACTTGAACCCGCGACCCCAACCTTGGCAAGGTTGTGCTCTACCACTGAGCTATTCCCGCCCACAGGGTGCAGAGGATATGCCGCGGACACCGGGCTGTCAAGCCACGACCGACCCCCTGGGCGGGAGGCGCCAGACAGCGTAACTCTCAGTAACCAAAGGGGAAGGCGTCGCGGATCAAGGTGTAGATCCAGGCCCCGTCACGACGGTCCAGGGCCAACACGTCGAAGCGGCTGGGAGTCAGGTGCAGGCCGCGGCGGGCGAGGTACAGGGCGGCCGCGCGGCACAGACGGCGCTGCTTGACGGCGCCCACGGCGGCGGCGGCGGTGCCGAAAGCATCGCTGCCGCGCGCCTTGATCTCGACGAAGCAGAGGGTGGCGCCGTCGCGCGCCACCAGGTCGATCTCGCCGGCTCGCGTACGGACGTTACGCTCGACGACCTGGTAGCCCTGCGACTCGAGCCAGCGCACCCCTGCTTCTTCCGCGGCCCGGCCGCGCGCTCGGTTGCTCCGCGGCCGGCTTCCGATGCCTCCCGCGCCGCCGGGGTGGTCGGCGCCGCCAGGACCTCGGGCGGCGACGCCGGGGCGGCCGAGGCCGGAGCCGCCTGGAGGGCCGGGGCCACCTGGACGGCCGGGGCGGCCCGCCGGCCCCTCGCTCATCGCCGCTTCCAGCGGGCGCCCTGCGGCGTGTCCTCGACCACGACCCCGCGCTCGGCCAGGGCGACGCGCAGCCGATCGGCGGCCGCGAAGTCGCGGCGCTTTCGCGCCTCGTCGCGCTCGCGCACCAGCTTCGCGATCTCTTCGTCATCGCGGCCAAACCTCTCGCCCTCGCCCGCTCCATTCTGCTGCCCGCCCTCGACGGTCAGCCTGGCCGACGACGCCGTGGCCTCCACGTTCGCGGTCCCGGAAAGCCCGATCTCCTGCCACGCCTCTCGGTCGAGCACTCCCAGAACCTGATCGACGGCGCCGAGCGCCGCCTCGACCCCCTCCTTGTCGCCGCGTCCCAGGCCGCCGGCCTCGATCGCCACGTTGACCTCCTTGACGAAGGCAAAGAGCGCGGCCAAGGCCGCCGAGACGTTGAGATCGTCGGCCAGGGCTGCCGCGAACTCGCGCTCCAGCGCGGCCGCCGCGCCGCGCAGGCGCGGCCCGGCCTCCTCCCGCTCCGCGCCATGGCGCAGGCGGAAGCGCATCTCGTCGAGGCGTTTGAGCGCGCCGGCGGCGCCCGCCAGAGATTCGAAGGTGAAGTTGAGCTTCTGCCGGTAGTGGACCGACAAGAAGAGGTAGCGCAGCGCCCGCGGCGCGGCGCCGCGCGCCAACAAGTCCTTCAAGGTGTACTGGTTGCCGAGCGACTTCGACATCTTCTGGCCGTCGACGACCAGGTGCTCGGAATGCAGCCAGGTGTGGACGAACGGCCGGCCGGTCGCCGACTCGCTCTGCGCGATCTCGTTCTCATGGTGCGGGAAGATGAGATCGACCCCGCCGCAGTGGAGATCGAAGCTCTCGCCCAGGTACTTCATGCTCATCGCGGAGCATTCGATGTGCCAGCCGGGACGCCCCGGCCCCCACGGCGACTCCCACGCCGGCTCACCCGGCTTGGCCGCCTTCCACAGCACGAAGTCGCGCACGTCTTCCTTGCCGTACTCGTCGCTCGCCACCCGCTCGCCGCGCCTTACCTGGCCGAGGTCGAACTCCGAGAGACGCCCGTAACCCGGGTCGCGGGCGATGCTGAAGAAAACCGAGCCGTCGCTCACGTAGGCGAAGCCGCGCTCGCACAGGCGGGCGATCAGCGCCAGGATCTCCGCGATGTGATCGGTCGCCCGGGGGTAGCGCTCGACGCGCTCGATGTGCAGCGCGTCGAGGTCGGCCAGGAATGAGCGGACGAAGGGCTCGGTGTAGACCGCGAGCGGTACGCCGGCAGCGTGCGCCCCCTGGATGGTCTTGTCATCCACGTCGGTGATGTTCATCACCTGTTCGACCCGGAAGCCGAGGTGCCGCAGCGACCGCCGCAGCAGGTCCTGGAACAGAAAGGCGCGCAGATTGCCGATGTGGACGTCGTTGTAGACCGTCGGGCCGCAAGCGTAGATGCCGGCCTTGCCGGCTGCCAGTGGACGAAATGGCGCCAGCTTCCTTCCCAGGGTGTTGAACAGCACGAGCGCGGGCGGCTTTTCCATCATGGGCAGTGTTTCATGCTGGTAAGGATTGGTGGACGCGGCCGGTGAACCGCAGCCAGCGGCGCATGGCACGGGCGGGGGGCGGGGCGGCCGCGCCGGTCAGTGGACGATCGTCACCTGCACGGAGCCCGCCGTCCAGGCGGCGCTTCCGATCGGAGCGCCGCTGCTGTCGCCGGCGACATTGCGTGCGAAGGCGAACTGACCGCTGCCGCTCGCCACGCCGGTGAAGCGCAGGGTCAGCAGCACTCCTGAGCCGCTGGTGCCGGCGACCACGCCGAGCCGGCTCAAGCCCACGATCAGGTTTCCCGGCGGCGCCTCGGCCACCTGCAGCGAGGTCGCGACCGTGCCTCCGGCATTGAGCAGGCTCCCCTCGCTGCCGCCGGCAAAGTGCAGCACCGCGGTCGGATAGCTCAGGTTGAAGGCGATGCCATAGAGGTCGCTCAACCCGTTGGCGCGCACTTCGAGCACCAGCGTCGTCGGGTCGCTCGAGCTCCCCGCCGCCAGCGAGATCCCGGCGGCGCCCCCGGTCGCCGGCGTGAAGACGATCGACGACGGCGGTGGCGGCGGCCCGGTCGGGCTGCCGCCGCCACCCCCGCCGCACGCCGCGAGCAGGGCGAGCAGCATCCCGCACGCGAGCGCCCTGGCGATATTCGGCGCCAGCGGCGCCATCGGCGCCATCGGCGCACGCGGCGCAAGCGGCGTCGGCCGGCTCACGCGTGGACCTCCTCGCGCTCGGCGGCGAGCTTGCGCAGCTGGCGGCGCACCCGCTCGCGGCGCAGGCCGCGCAGATGGTCGACGAACAGGATTCCCTGCAGGTGGTCGATCTCGTGGCAGAGCGCACGCGCCAGCCACCCATCACCGGTGAGCTCGAAGGGCTCGCCGGCGAGGCTCAGCCCTCGCACGGTGACCTTTGCCGGACGATCGACCTTGTCGGTGATGCCGGGCAAAGACAGGCAGCCTTCGACGTCACTCTCCAGACCCTCGCTGCGCACCACCTCGGGATTGACCAGCACGCGCAGCTGTGCGGGATCCTCGCCCACCGACAGGTCGACGACGGCGAGGCACTCTTCCGCTCCGACTTGCGGCGCGGCCAGCCCGATGCCCGGCGCCGCGTGCATGGTTTCCGCCATGTTGGCCGCCAGGCGGGCCAGCCGCGGCCCGAATTCGGTCACCGGGCGGCACTTCAATCGCAAGACCGGGTCGGGATAGATGCGGATTGGAAGGATCGCCATCAGGAGCCGCCTCGCAGGCTCTGGACGGTCGAGGCGACGGCACGGTCGTTGCGCTGCTCGCGCAGCATCTCGATGAAGACACGCGGGTCCGGATTGCCGATCAGGCATTTCTCGAGCCCTTCCCGGTTCAGCTTGAGCGCGATGACCGCCTCGCGCACATGATAGGTGGCGGGCCAGGGTGTGCGCTCGAGCAACGCTCCCTCGCCGATGATGTCGCCGCCGGTGAAGCTGCGCAGCAGGTCGCGCTCGTCTCTGCCCTCCCCGGACATGGCATCGACCACGCCGCGCACCAGGAGCAGCAGGTACTGCTCGAGACTCCCCTCCTCGACCACCACCGCCGACTCCTGGAAATGGACTAGCTCCATGGCCGAGAAGAGCCGCCGCAGCTGCTCGCCGGGCAGGTTGCGGACGAGCGCGCTCGAAGCGAGGTGGTGCCACAGGCGCTGCAGCTCGAGAGCCGAAGTACCGTCGTGCTCGCCGCCCGCCTGGCGCAATCCCTCGATGGCCTGGGAGCGTACGTGCTCCATGCTCTTCTCGTTCTGCAAATCCTCGAGCTTCATGCCCAGCGAGGTGTCGCCGGGAGCCAGCTTGATCGCCTTCGAGAGCAGCGCGATTCCCTTGTCGTAGAAGCCATCCTGCGCATACTCGTCGGCGACGAATGAGTACTCGATCACCGCCCGCGCGATCTGCCGCAGCTCGGTGTAGACCTCGGCCAGCTTGAGGTGGGAGTGCAGGTCCTGCGGGTTGTCCTTGAGCTTCGTGACCAGCCGTTCCGCCGCTTCGTCATAGCGTTCCAGCACGATCAGGTCGTCGATCGTGTACTCGTGTGGGCCGGTCTTGCCGCGCACCCCCTGGAACCAGCTCTTCAGCGCCACCGCGGGTCGCCTCCCCCCTGGAACCCGAGCCCGCCGAACCGGCGACCGGCAACCGCGTCGCCTGGGCGTGCCGGGCCGCTGCCGTTCCATCGCCGCTGCGCCCTGGCGGGGACGCCGGTGACGCCTCGGGTGGACGGCTTTGTGCCCGCTCGGGCGCCTGCATTATAGCGAGATCCGGCCTGGAATGAGTCGGTTGCGCCCTGGCTGCCCCTGGGCGGTCCCGCGCTCGGGGCCTGGCCCGGAAGTTGCGACTGTTGAGATTGACTGCGATTGTCGTAGATCGGATACGAGAGTAAGGTTCAACCCCAGGAGAACACCAAGATGTCTACCCCAAGGAACCCTTCCAGAACCGCCCTTCGCAAGGGGCTCGGTCTCGGCCTCTTGCTCAGCCTGGCCGCGGCCCTCCCGGCGCTGGCCCAGGATGCCCGGGATGCCCAGGCAGCTGGAGGATGGGGGGGCACCGACACCGCCCCTGCCGACACCAGCTACGGCTATCTGCGGCTCGTGGAGGGTTCAGCCACCCTCACCCAGGGAAGGTCCGGCAACCGCTCCGCGGCTGAGATCAATATGCCCGTCCTCTCCGGCGACCGTCTCGAGGTCGCGTCGCGAGGCCGCGCCGAGATCGTGCTCGCCGACCACAACATCGTCCGCCTCGACGGCGGCAGCGTGCTGCTGTTCGACAAGCTCGCCGCCTCGGCCGACCGCAACGACCCGTCCACCGTGCTGCGGCTCGACGAAGGCAACATCGAGCTCGTGGTCACCCAGAACTCAGTCGGCAAGGAGCTGCCGACCGTCGTGACGCCCAACGCCAGCGTCTACATCCAGGCCTACGGCACCTACCGCATCACCTCGGACCGCGGCGACTGGTCGCAGGTCTTGGTGCGGCGCGGCACCGCCCAGGTGGTCGCCGACAGCGGCGAGCAGGCGGTGCGGGCCGGCGAGGAAGCTGTCGTCGACGGCGAGTCCCGCTCCGGCGGCACCGGCGGCGTCGAGGTGCGGGCCGCCGGCGCCTTCGACTCGCTCGAGAGCTGGGGACGCGGGCTCGACGACGAGACGCGCGTCGCCGATGACCGCTACGTCGACGCGAGCCTGCGTTACCAGGCGGCGCCGCTCGAGCGCTACGGTCACTGGATCGATGTCGACAATCAGCAGTACTGGCAGCCCAACAACGTCGACGAGGGCTGGCATCCCTTCTGGGAAGGGCGCTGGGACTACACCCCGTCCGGCCAGAACTGGGTCTCGTACGAACCCTGGGGCTGGGTGCCTTACCACTACGGCAGCTGGGACTATCTGCCCTCCCACGGTTGGGCCTGGCAGCCTGGCTATGCCTTTTCGCCGGCGTGGGTCTACTGGTACTGGGGGCCGACCTATGTCGGCTGGTGCCCGATCGGCTTCTACTCCCACTTCTATCGCCCGTTCTTCGGCGACCCGATCTTCCGCCACGGCATCTACGGCTGGGCGGGCGGCGGCTTCGGCATCTCTGCCTTCGCGCGCTGGAACTTCATCGCGGCGGGCGACTTCGGCCGGCGAGACTTCTTCCACCGTCCGGTGCCGGTGAGCCGGCTCGAAGGGCTGCCGCGCGGCATCATCACCACCGACACGCGGGCCATCACCCCGGCGGTGCTGCGCAATCCGGGGCGCGTCGTGACGATGCTCGCCACCAACCCCTCGGTCGCCCGGGTGCCGGGCGCGGTCGGCGGCAAGCTGCCCGACGTCTCTGCTTTCGTGGCTCGTCAGCCCCACCTGGAGCCTGGCGTGGCCCGCGCCGTGGTCGCCGATGGGCCGCGGCAGTCTGGCGCCCGGGTCGCTGGCTCGCCGTTGCAGCCCAGCACCCTGGGCGGCGGCGCGCGCGCCTTCTCGACCGGCAACAACCGCGCTTTCGGCTCTCCCGGCAGCTCGCCTTCCACCGCGCGGTCGTTCCGGCCCCAGCCGGCGATGCCAAGCCGCAGCGCTGGCGGGCAGGCGCCGCGCGCGATCCCTCCGCAGCCGCAGCAGCGGAGCCGTCAGCAGCAGCCGGCTCCGGCCAGGCCGCCGAGCAACCTGAGCAGCGGCTGGAGCAACGGCCTCGGCGCGGCCGGTTCCAACCAGGGCAACGCGTCGGCCAACGCGCCGGACACGAGCAGCTATCGCTCGCGCTTCCGGGCCGATCATGCCGGCGGCAGCTCCAGCCAGCCCAGCGCGAGCTCCCGCTTCACGCCACCCGACCGCCTGAGCGGCCAGGCAGGGCGTGCGCCGTTCATGCCCGGTTCGCCGAACGACCGGGTCTGGACCTCACCGAGCACGCGCCAGCAGCCGGCGCCCGGCTATCGCTCCTCGGCGCCGCCCGCGACGACCTACCGCTCCTCGCCCCCCGGCTCGCAGTACTCGGCTCCCAGCCAGCGGTACTCGCCGCCTAGGCAGCAGTACTCGCCGCCGAGCCAACAGTACTCGGCTCCCAGCCAGCGGTACTCGACACCGAGCCAGCGCTACTCGACTCCTGGCTCGGGCTACTCGGCGCCTGCGCCACGCTCCTCCGCCCCGAGCTACCACTACTCCGCGCCGCCGGCGCCGCACTACCAGTCGTCCCGGCCTCCGTCCTCCAGCTCCTCGAACCGCTCGTCGGCGCGCGGGAGCGGTGGCGGCAGCAGCAACGATCGTCATCGGCCTCCCCACGGATAGCCGCAGGATGGTGGTGCTGGCGGAAGTGGTCGGTGCTTGACCGCGACCACCACCGCCAGTACCGCTGCTCGATTCCGCCGCGAGCCTTTCATCCATCCCGTCGCGTCACCCTCGCCGGCGGGTACCCTGCCCCGCTCCCGCCGCCCCTTTTCCCCGCTCGTTCACCCTCCTACCACTCCGACCCGCGGCACCTCCCGCGCCTCCGGGGAGGCGGGGAGTTTCGGTCTAGAATCGCTTCTCACCCATGCGCTTCAACGCCCTGTTCCGCGTCTTCTTCATCCTCTACTGCATCGAGGCCGGTTTCTTTCTGCTGCTCGCCCCTTGGAGCCCCGGCTGGGACCGCACCGTGCTGCAGGTCCCGGTGGGCTTGGTGCGCATCGTATTCCTGCACCCCTTACTGCGCGGCGCGATGAGCGGCTTTGGTCTGGTCCACCTGGTGTGGAGCGCCCACGACCTCGCCCTGCTCATCGCGCGCTGGCGGCCGCGCAATCAGGCCGGCCTTTGAACGGCGCTCGCCCAGGCCCGGCCCCTCCTCCCTTTCGCCTGCTCGCGATCAGCCAGCTCGCGGGGCTCGAAGGCAACGCCCCGTCCGAGCACCTTCCCGACTCGCCGGCGAAGGCCTGGCTCGAAGAGCTGGCGCGGGCTGGGATCGATGCGCTGCAGCTGCGCGAAAAAGAGTTGAGCGACCGCGATCTCTTCGAGCTGGCCTGCCGCGCCCGCGCCAGCTTTCCGGCGCCCGCTCTCCTGCTGGTCAACGGACGCCTCGACGTCGCCCTGGCGGCCGGCGCCGACGGCGTGCATCTGCCCGCGGACGGCATCCCCGCCGCCGCGTTGCGGGGGCGCTGCGGCCGGAGTCTGCTCCTCGGCGTATCCACCCACCGGCTCGACGAGGTGGTGCAGGCGCGCCGCGCCGGCGCTGACTACGTCGTCTTCGGGCCGGTCTACCCAACCCCTGGCAAGGAGCGGTTCGGCCAGCCGCTCGGAATCGCCGCGCTCCGCCGAGCCGCCGAGGAAGGGATTGCCGTCTACGCCCTGGGAGGCGTTACACTAGACCGGTTCGGCGAGGTGGCCGCAGCCGGAGCGGCGGGAGTGGCCGGCATCCGGCTGTTCCAGCAGCCCCCGCTCCTGGCCGAGGTGGCGCGCGCCGCGCGGGAGCACTTCGGCCCCTGATGCCGCCAGCGCGGGAGAAAGTAGAGTTTTCTTGAGCATCCATGACCTGCGCCTCGGCGCCGCCGCTCAGGACGGCAACGCTGCCGGTGCCAAGCCTCGCTACCTGCTGGTCTCCCTGGCCATCATCGTCCTCGACCAGTGGACGAAGTGGCTGGTCGAGGCGCACCTGCCGCGCCACGTCGCCCAGCCCATCGTGCCGGGTTTCCTCAACCTCACCCACGTCCGCAACACCGGCGTGGCATTCGGGCTCTTCGCCTCCTCCGGCATGAGCACGAGCTGGCTGCTGACCGCCCTCGGGCTGGTGGCGCTGGCGGCGGTCTCGATCTACTTTGGCTTCGCCTCGCCCCGTGACCGCGCTCTGCTGGTGGCGCTCGCGCTGGTGGTCGGCGGCGCCATCGGCAACCTGATCGATCGCGTGGCGAGCGGCGCGGTGACCGACTTCATCGACGTCTACGTCGGCCTGCACCACTGGCCCTCCTTCAACGTGGCGGACGCCGCGATCTCGATCGGCATCGTGCTGATGGCGGTCGACAGCATCTGGTCGCGCAAGGCCGCCGCCACGACCTCCGAGCCACAGGGGGTGTGAGCGCCGCCGCGACGCGCGCCTGGCGCGTCGACCCGGCCGCGGCCGGCCAGCGCCTCGATCGTCACCTCGCCGCGCAGTACGAGGTCGCGCGCAACCAGGTCCAGCGCTGGATCCGCGAAGGCAGGGTGTGGCTCAACGGCCAGCCGGCCAGGGCAGCCGCGGCGCTCGCCGCCGGCGACCGTATCGAGTGTGCCCCGCCGGCACCCAGGCTAGAGACGCTGGTGCCCGAGATCGGCGGCGAGCTCGCGCTGGCGGTGCTCCATGACGATCCGGACCTGGTGGTGCTCGACAAGCCCGCCGGCCTGACCGTGCACCCGGGGGCCGGGCGCTCGAGCGGCACCCTGGTCCACCTGCTGCTCGGGCGCTATCCCGAGCTGGCGGGCATCGGCGGGCCGGGCCGGCCCGGCATCGTCCATCGCCTCGACCGCGGCACGAGCGGCGTCATGGTGGTGGCCCGAACGCCTCTGGCCTACAGCAGGCTTGCCGCCGATTTCGCCGCGCGCGCCGTCGCCAAGCGCTATCTCGGCATCGTCTACGGCAACCCCGCTCCACCGGCCGGCGTCGTCGAGGCGGCGATCGGTCGGCATCCGCGGCGGCGCCAGGAGATGGCGGTGCGCCCGCGCGGGCGCCCGGCCCGGACCAGCTATCGGACGGTTGCCGCACACGCTGGCATCGCGCTGCTCGACCTCGACCTTGCCACCGGCCGCACCCACCAGATCCGGGTTCACCTCAAGAGCATCGGCCATCCGCTGGTCGGCGATCCCGTCTACGGCGAGGCCCGCTACAAGGCGCTGCCGCGAGCGGTCCAGGAGCCGCTGCGTACCTTCGCCCGCCCGGCCCTCCACGCCTGGCGCCTGGCCCTCCGCCATCCGGCCGACGGGCGCCCGCTGCGCTTCGAGGCGCCCATCCCGGCCGATCTCGCCGAGCTCTGGCGGAGCGTCACCGGAACCGATTTCCCGGTGCCGGACTGAGCTGAGCCAACGGTCAGCCGACAGCGATCCGAAGGTGGGCAAGCGCGACGCGTCAGAGGACTTGGAGGAGTCGGCGATGTTGCGGCAAGTATGCTGGCACGCGCTCAGCGCAGGCCCGCGCCGAGGCGCTCCCGGCGCCTCCCGGCCGCCGTGCGGGCGGCCGGGAGGCAAGAGCAACCTAATCCGAGAGTTACTGCGGGTTGAGCGGCTGCATGGCAGGGTTGACGACGACGTCGATGTCGTTGTTCTTGAACGTGAGGCAGTTGGCGCTGCCGGCAACCGCCGTCGAGTTGTCGGTGATGCTGTTGTTGCCCAGCCGGACGACGCTGCCCGCGGCGCAAGCGACACCTGTGGCATTATGTGCCGACAGGCTTTTCTCGACGTTCATGACCGCTCCCGAGGCCGCGGCCGAGAAGCCTGCGTTGCCGTTGTTCGCGGCAATGCTGTCGGTCACCGCGACGTTCCCGGTGCCCGTGGTGAGCTGCAAGCCGACGACGTTGTGGTCCATCCGGACGCGATCGAGGGTGGCCGTGGCAGCGGCAGTTGGGCCGATATTGATGCCGTGGCCGCTACCTGGAAAGGTGCCGTTGTTGCGGACGATGGTGTTGGAGACGTGAAGCTGGCTGCCGGCCACCGTGGGCGTGAAACCGATTCCGTCGACCGTGTAGTGGTTGATCGAGCAGTTCTCGATGGTGACGTTGCCGCCGACGTTGATGAGGACGCCGGTCAACCCGGTGCCCAGCCCCTCGATATCCAGACCGCGCAGGATGACGGTGTCGGTGGCGTTGGGGACCTGGACGACGATGCCGTTGGTGCCGGAGACGAGGACGCCGGCCTCGTCGCTCTGGGATGAGATGGTGAGCGACTTGCTGATGGTGACGGCGCCGAATCCGCCGGGATCAAGGACGTTGATCTCCCCGCCGACGGCAGTCTTCGAGTACGCGCCGGCGAAGGTCTTGCACGGCGCCGTGCGGCTGCAGGGGTTGGCGTCGTCGCCCACTCCCGAGACCCAGGTCCGGGTCGCCTGTGCATAGGCCGGGGTGGTGGCCAAAACGAGGACTGCGACGACCGCAAAGATACCGACTACGAGTCTGCTTTTCATTTTCATCGAGAGCTCCTCCAGATAGGTGATGCGTTTTCGTAGTATAGCCTAGGACTACTCGGCCGGTCAACCCCCATCCGGGCTATTTCCGGGCTATCCGGGCGCGACCCCCCTTGCAGGTCGACGAGGCTTGTGCCCGAGGGCGAAGAACCTGGCGCCTTGACGGGTTTAGGCTCGGCGGGCCTGAAATCGTTACGCGCGGCCGCGGCGCTGCGAACTCGCGCGATACCTTAGACTCGGTGGACCTGGAATTGCTACGTGCGGCGCCGCGATCTAGCAGCGCTCAAGCAAGATCGGCAAGAACGGCAGCATGAACCGGCGCCAGGTGGCGCGCCATCTCTCGATTCACACCGTCGAGGTCGCGGCGTGCCAGCCACGCACCGACTCGCTCCGGACTCGCGAAGTCGCGGCCTTTGTCGCAAGCGCCCCGGCGAAGGTAATGGAATAGACGAACGTCCGCGAGGTCGTCGACGTATCGCGACGCAATCAGGTCGTCGTTGGGATAGTTGTAGCGCATTGCCAGCGGACGCCAGCTCACTCGGAGCCTCTGCACCGCAAGCGCCAAGCCGATCTGGCACCGGTAGGGCGTCGCCAGGACCGCGTCGACTTGCTCCATCTCCCGATAGATGATCGAGCCGATCTCGGCCATGACGCCGGCCGGAGCGACCAGCATTCCGAAATTGAAATACGGCGGACAGTACCGATCGGCCAAATCGTGGCTCATCGTGCCCCAGCCGGTGTGCTCACAGACGAGAGGCGGCTTGCCGAATCCTGCCTTCTCGAACACGCGGGTCCACAAGGCTGGCGTGGACATTTCCTTGCGCTCCGCGCAGGGGCTGATGTGGGCGACGAGGCCCGCCAGCGCACCCTCCCGGCGACAACTCTCCACGACCTGGCCAAACCCTCCCGTGAAGAACACGTCAGCGTCCGCGAGCATGACGACGCTGGAGCGGAACGGGACCCGGAAGCGCTCGGCAGCCGTCGCGAAATGGTGGTGGCGCCTGTACAGGTCGCGATCGACCCATCTCCACTCCATCGGGTAGCGCCGGGACCAGGGCAGCAGCGCCAGCAGGTCTTCCGGCTCGCGATCGTCACCCACGCTGACCACGATACGGCTTTCGGCCAGGACCCCGCCGTTGAGCCGCAAGGACGCGGCGAAGTAATGCACCATGGTGAAAAAGGTTGGAGTGGGGCTGATCGGCAGATGGATCTCGAGGTCGAGCTCGTGCGGCGACAGCGGTGACCCGAGCCGTCGGGACCGCCGCACCAGCGCCCGTGCACGAGCCATGCGCTTCGATGCTGCGCTCAAATGGCACCTTTGACCGTGTCGATCACGATGTCGATCTCGGCGTCGGTCATGTCCGAGTAGACGGGGAGGCACACGATCCGGCTCGCCAGGTCCTCCGCGATTTCGAGGTGTCCGCGCTCGAACGATGCGAAGGCCGAAGCCTGGTGCAAGGCCGGCCGATAGTATCGGCGCAACTCGACGCCTCGCGGCAGGCTCGTTTCGACCAGTGCTTCCGCATGCCTTGCGGATGCCACCAGCAGCGGGTACATCTGCATCGGCGGGACGCCGATGTTCACGGGGTGCGATGCCCAGGCGCATGATGCGAAGGCTTGGCCGTAACGACGGGCCACTTCGCGTCTCCGGTCAATGTAGCCGTCGATGCGATCGAGGAGCGCGAGACCGATCGCCGCATGGAAGTCGCTGAGCTTGGCATTCAGTCCACGCATCACGACATCGCCCTGCGCCAGACCAAAGTTGCATGCCTGCCGGAGGCGCGTTGCCAGCCGGCGGGATGCGAACACCACGCCGCCTTCGCCAATCCCGAACACCTTGGTCACATGCATGGAGAACGCCTCGGCATCGCCCTGCCGGCCGGCAAAAGCGCCACTTTCGAGACGCCCCCCCAGCGCGGCCGCACCGTCGACGATCAGCCGCGCACCGTACCGCTCGGCGACGGCCTCGATGGCCTCGAGGTCACGGCAGAAGCCGAAGGCGCGGACGTGCACGACCGCGGAGGCCCGATACCGAGCCAGGACCTCCTCGAGCGCTCCTGGGTCCATCTCCCAAGTTTCGCGCGAAACGTCGCAGAAGACAGGCAGACAGCCGCTCTGGAGAACCGCCTGGGCGGTGGCTGGAAAGGTGAACGCCGGAACCACCACTCTGCCGGATGCGCCGGCCGCGAGCAGCGCCGCGGCAATTCCGCAGGTGCAGTTCGCGACCAGGACCACCTCGCGGTCGGTGCCGGCATACCTGTCCGCCAGGGCAGCCTCGAAGCGTAGCGCGGCTGGGCCGGAGTTGGCGAACACGCGCCGCTCGTACGAGATCCGGAGATGCGGTAGCCATGCATCGGGTTCCGGAACCGTCGGGCGGATGAATCGAAGCAAGCGCGCTCCCGACCTGGCCGACCGTAGTTCTGGGTCAGCCGACGCGATCAGCTATCTAGGACGCCTCCCGCGCGAGGCGGGCAGCGAGTGCCTCCACGGTACGGCCGCGGGACCGAATCCGCCGCGCGGGTACGCCGCCGTAGATTGCCCAAGAGGCGAGCGATTCTTTGACCAGCGAAAGGGCGCCGACGGCGGCCCCTTCGCCGAAGCTCACGCCGCGAAGAACGACACTGTGGGTTCCCACGATGCTGTGCCGTCCGAGACGAATGCAGCCTCCCTGTACGTTTCGCAGCTCCTGCGGAGCGAGCGGGCCGGGAAGCCATTGACCTGAGAAGTCGTCGTTTCCTGACAGCAGCGCAGCCCGGGGTCCGATGTTGACGAAGTCTTCGATGACGATGCCGAACGGACCGCTCAGAAAGGCGAACGCGGAAATGTGCACGTAGGACCCGATGACCACCGGCTGGCGCGCGGTAAGGATCGCGAAATCGTCGATGCGCACGTGGTTTCCGATGGTGATCGAGCCGGCGCCATAAATCGAGCAGCGGTCGCTGATCGCGAGGTCGGTGCCCACGGCGGCGAAACCAAGCCGGGCGATCTGGTCGGGAGAAAGCGTTCCCATACCCATCCCCTCCTTGACTGCGCTAACGCAGCCGGGGGGCGCGTAGCTCGTCCTTCGTGGCTTGGGCCACGGCAAGCACACCCCGCCCCGTTTGGTCGGGGTTCGCTGCGGCCCTCTTTAGTATCATGCTGCTCATATCGCTGTCGAGGCGTGGTCTGCGCCGGCACTGTCCTCGTTGGCGAGGGGGAGTCGAACATTGCCCGAGGTTCGCTCGTGGCGCCGAGTACGTCATCACCTTCGACGCCGAGAGGTATCAGGCGGCGCTTTCGATCCCCAAGAGTTCTGGTTTTGCTAGAGCAGCTCGCGCAAGGGGCGGTAGGGGCGCCCGAGCGACTCAGCAACCGGCTCGCAAGTGATGTGGCCGTCGAAGGTGTTGACGCCGGCAAGCAGTCCAGGGTCGTCGAGAACCGCCTGGCGGACACCCTTGTTGGCGAGGGCGAGCGCATAGGGCAGGGTGGCATTGTTGAGCGCGAACGTCGAGGTCCGCGGCACCGCGCCCGGCATGTTGGCCACGCAGTAGTGAACGACCCCCTCCTCGACGTAGATCGGATCGGAGTGGGTCGTCGGCCTGGTAGTCTCGAAGCACCCTCCCTGGTCGACCGCCACGTCGACCGCCACAGCGCCCTCCTTCATCTGCCGCAGCATGGCGCGGCTGACCAGCTTCGGAGCGGCCCGCCCCGGGATCAGCACCGCTCCGATCAGCAGGTCGGCGCGGCGCAGCGCCGCCATCATGTTGTGGTGGTTGCTGTAGAGGGTCGTCAGGGTGCCGTGGAAGACATCGTCCAGGAAGCGCATGCGGTCGAGGTTCGCTTCGAGGATGGTGACCCGGGCGCCGAGCCCGAGAGCCATCTTGGCGGCGTTGAGGCCGACGATGCCGCCGCCGATGATGACCACGTCGCCGGGCGGCACGCCGGGCACTCCGGCGAGCAGCGTGCCGCGGCCGCCATGCCCCTTTTGCAGATAGCTCGCGCCGACCACCGCCGCCATCCGTCCGGCAACCTCTGACATGGGGGTCAGCAGCGGCAACCTGCCGTGCGCATCGGAGATCGTCTCGTAGGCGATGCCGGTGATGCGCCGCGCCAGCAGCACGTCGGTGAGCTGGGGCAGCGGCGCGAGGTGGAGGTAGGTGAAGAGATCTTGCCCTGGGCGCAACAGCGAGTACTCGCTCGCGATCGGCTCCTTGACCTTGACCACCATCTCGGCGTCGTAGGCGGTGGCAGCGTCGGGCACCAGCTTGGCGCCGGCGTCGCGATAGGCCTGGTCCGGGATGCCGCTGCCGATTCCCGCCCCTTCCTGCACCGACACCTGGTGCCCCGCCTGGACCAAGGCGTGGACGGCGGCCGGAATCATTCCGACCCGGTACTCATGGTCCTTGACTTCCTTGGGAATTCCGATGTGCACCCTAGTCGCTCCCGGCCTCGGAGGAAGCCTTGTCGGCGCCACCGCCGCCGCCGGCTGGGGGCGGCTGAGGTTGGGGGCCGTGGTCGCCGCGGTTCGTGATGTCCTTCATCTCGACCTTGCCCTTGAAGAAGGCCCCTTCGGCGATGACCACCCGCGGGGCCGCGATGTCGCCGTCGAGACTGCTGGCCGGGCCGAGCTCCACCAGCTCGGCGGCACGGACATTGCCGATCACCTTGCCCACGACCCGCACCACCCGGCCATAGACTGGACCCTGCACCCGACCCTCGGCGCCGACCACGACCAGCGCCTCGACCCTGACCTCTCCCGTCACATCGCCCATGATGTGCAGCTCGGTCGAGCCGCTCACCTCGCCCTGGAACCGGGTGCCGGGAGCGATCTGGGTGACCCGGCCGCGGGCCGACTGCGAGAGCTCGCCCGAGCCCGGGCCATCTGGCCTTCCCTGATGTGGCGAGCGGGCGGCAGGCGATGTCGGCGCCGCGCGGGCCGCGTCGCCGGCGCGGGGCTCGCGGGCCGCGGCGGCGGGGTCGGCAGAGTTAGCGGTCGGAGGATGGCGGCGGAAGATCGACATGTCAGGAAGCGGCCGCACGTCCGGTGATGGACGTGCGGCATTCCCCGGAGGTCAGAATCCGCGCGCCCAGTCCCAAGCGCGGGTCGGCCGCACGTCCGGCTGTGGACGTGCGGCACTTCCCGGAGATCGGGACCCACGCGCCAATCAGAATGGAGCGGGCAACGGGACTCGAACCCGCGACATCGAGCTTGGGAAGCTCGCACTCTACCAGCTGAGTTATGCCCGCCCGGAACGCCGAATCGCAGGCAAATCTAGCCGAGCGGAGGAGCGCGGTCAAGGGCTCGCTCACAAGCCCTGCTTGCGCTTGCGAATTGAGGCCAGACCGCTATACTGGGTTCATGAACGGCCCGGGCAAGAATCGCGACGGCGCCAGCCGCTCCGATTCCCTCTATTTCTTCCCGGAACAGAAGGTCTCGGCAGAGGAGGCGCGCCAGCTGCTCAGGCAGGGCACCGGCGAGCAGCGCGCCTGGGTGATCTCTCACCTGCTGCGTTACGCCCAGTGGGACGACATCTGGACCTACGTCAGCCGCGAAGAGGTCAAAGAGGTTTTTCCCGCCCTCGACCTGCCGGAGAACCTGCGGCAGGCATGGGCGCGGATGCTCAAGATCGAAGCCCCTGTCGGTTAGAGGTAGCCCCCACGGCGCCCGCCACCGGCGCCCACTCGCCGCCGCCCGCCTCCGCCTTCCTCCGCTAACTCCCCTTGGGGACGAACTGGACCTCGAAGAGCTTGGGCCACAGCTTGCCGGTGATGAGAAAGGTCCTGCTCTCCGGATCGTAGGCGATGCCGTTGAGGACCTCGGCTCCCTCGTCCTTTTCGGACTGGCCGAGCAGGCCGGAGGCGTCGATCAGCTCGCTGACCTCGCCGCTCGCCGGATCGATGCGCACGATGTCTTCGGTCGTCCAGACGTTGGCATAGACCGAGCCGCCCACGCACTCGAGCTCGTTGAGCCGGTCGAGCGGCCGGCCGTCGAGACGGACCCGCACCTCGCCGAGACGGGCGAAGCTCTTGGGATCGCGAAAGGTCAGCCGGTCGGAGCCGTCGCTCATCACCAGGCGGCGCCCATCGTTGCATAGCCCCCAGCCCTCGCCCTGGTAGTGGAATTCGCCCACCCGCTCGAACGACTTGATGCCGTAGACGAAGGCTACCCCTTCCTTCCAGGTCAGCTGCACGAGCCTGTCGTCCACCTGGGCCAGCCCCTCCGCGAAGAAGCCGGGCGGCACCTGCAGCCGGCGGCGCACTTCGCCGGTGGCCGCGTCGACCTCGCGCAAGCTCGAGGAGTCGTAGAGCCCGGCGCTCTCGTAGAGCAGGCCACGGAACCAGACCAGGCCCTGGGTATAGGCGGTCGGATCGTGCGGCCGGACGGAGAGCACCTTCACCCGCAGCCGCCGGGCGGAGGGCTGCGACGAGGCCGGCGCAAGCGGCCCTGCCGCCAGCCCGGTCGCCGGCCCGCCCGCGGCGGCGATCGCGCCGCCCGCCCTTCCCTCCGCGCTCTCCGCGCCGGGGCTGGCTGGCGCCGCGCTCCCGGCGCGCACCGATGCAGGGCGCCCTCCTCCCCAGCCGCGCCCGGGGCGCAGGATCACGCCGCCGGTACGCCAGAGCAGCAGCACGGCCGCAAGGACGAGCACCGCGCCCAGCAGCGGCTTGCGCCTCGGCGTTGCGCTCAGCCGTCCCACGAGCAGCCCGCGAGGTGCGGCGGCAGCGCCGGGCGGAGAGCGCCCGCTCCCCGTCCAGCCGGGTCTCCGTAGTTGGCGGCGCCGGCGCCTGTCGCGGCTGCTTCGCCGGCGCGGACACCGGCGGCCGACGGCGCCCCGATCGGCTGGCCGGGCGGCGGTGGCGGCGCCTCGGAGGCGCCTTCCATCTCGTTTTGCCGGCGCTCCAAGTAGCGCGCGATCTCTCGCGCCAGGAAAAGCCGTTGCGCCCGGTCGCCGGCCTCGCCGGCTCTGCCGCGCGCTCCGGGGCGCGGCCGCTCGAGGTCGCGGCGCAGGGCGGTGAGCCGGGCTTCGGCGCGTGCCCGCACCCCGACCGCTGCCGTGTGGTCGGCGGCCAGATCGAGCAGGCCGCGCACCACGACCCACTGCACCAGCCGCCGCAGCTCTGCCTCACGCTCGCCACCCGCCGAGCTGGCAGCGAAACCGGCGGCCACCAGCGCGTCGGCCACCTCCTCGAAGCCGGGCAGCGACGGGTCGCGGCGATGGAAATCGACCAGCCGCGCCGCGCGCTGCGGCTGCAGCAGCCCGCGCACCGCGAGGTCGGCCGCCGTGGCCGCCGCCGCCAGAGGATCGAAAGCGGGCGCGGTCCAGCCCACGAACAGCTCCGGGCTGAGCTCGTGCGCCGGCGGCCGCGGCAGGATCAGGCGGACGACTCTCTCCGGCAGGTCGAGGGTCTCCGGCGCGAGCGTAGAGAGCACAACTTGCAGGGCGCGCCGCTGCCAGGCGGCGGCGAGCGGACGCGCCTCCTGCAGCCCCTCCCCGCGCACCGCATAGGCGTAGTCGACACCCCCCACCACCTTGACCGCCGCTTCCAGCTCGTAGCGGTGGTGGAAGTAGACCGGCGCCAGGACTTCCTGCAGCAGCGCCAGCGGCTGCCCCGGCGCGATGTTGCGCTCGCCGAAGCTTCCCAGGGCAACGCGGCGCACCGCCAACGCCTGCTGCAGCCCGGCGACCGGATCGGGCCCGTTGTCCCACAGGTTGGCGAGCGGCTGGGCCGCCCCCGGCGGCCGGGCGTCGGCGTCGGTCAGGTAGAGCAATCCGCGCCGCAGCCCGTCGCGGATAATCGCAGCGAGCCCGTCGCGCTCCGCCGCTTCGCGCCGCGCCGGGTCGGCTTCGGGCGGAAACTGGGTGTAGGCATAGCGGATCGCCTGCAGGTCCCACTCCCCCACTCCGGTGGCGTAGGCCTGCGAGAAGTCGAGCTCGCCCGAGCTGGTGAGGCCGATGAGCGGTGCCGGGTAGTCCATCACCGATGCCCGGCCGTAGGTGCTGGCGGCGAAGTTGTGGGTGAGGCCGAGGCTGTGTCCGACCTCGTGCGCCGCCAGCTGGCGGATGCGAGCCAGCGCCAGCACCAGCGGGTCGCCGGGGGCGCCGCTGCCGGTGCGATCGGCGCCTGCCAGCCCCTCGAACAGCAGACGGTCCTGGCGGATGCGCTGCGACCCGAGCGTCACGTGCCCCTTGACGATCTCGCCGGTGCGCGGATCGATGACACCGCCGCCGTAAGACCAGCCGCGCGTCGAGCGGTGCACCCACTCGATGACGTTGAAGCGCGCGTCGAGCGGGCTCACCCCTTCGGGCAGCACCTCGACCCGGTAAGCATCGACGAAGCCGGCCTGCTCGAAGGCCGCCTTCCACCAGCCGGCCCCCTCGACCAGGGCGCTGCGCACCGGCTCGGGGGCGGCGGCGTCGACGTAGTAGACGATGGGCTTCTTGACCCGCGAGCGCGCCGCGGCCGGCTCGACCTTCTCGAGCCGGTGCCGGGCCAGCCAGTGACCGTCGAGCGGCCCGCCCAACGGCGCGGCAAAGTCGAGGTAGTCGATCCCAAACGATCCCGAGCGGGGATCGAAGCGCCGCGGCCGGTAAGCGTCGTCGGGCAGACGCAGCAGCGACTGGTGCGCGACCAGGGTCACAGCGCCGCCGCTGCCGACGATCGCCCGCACCAGCGGCCCGGGCTCGGCCGCGACAAAGGTCAAGACCGCTTCGAGCTCGACGTTGTCGGGAAATGCAAGGCAGCTCGCGAGGTCGGCCGCGCTGCGCTCCGCGTCGACAGCCCAGCTCCCCTGTCTCGCTTCCCTGAGCTGCGCCGCCACCTGGTGGGCGTCGCGCAGCAGGAACGAGGTGAAGTCGACCAGTGCCGTGCCGTCGGCGTCCTGGGCGGCGATCTCGCCGCCCCACAGCACCGACGAGGCAAACGACTCGGCGACCGCCTGCCGCTCCACGGAGCGCGGCGACAGGGCGCGGAAGGCGAGGTTCTGCTGCTCGACGAGGAGGCGCGCACCCACCCGCCGCAGCGTCACCACGCGCGCGTCGCCGAGCTGGCCGCGGTCGAGCCCCACCGGGTTGGAGCCCAGGCCGGAGACCAGTCCCTCGACATAGAGGTAGCTCCCGATCTCGCCCCGCGGCCCGGCGGCCGGCCGCGGCGCCGCCAGCCACACCTTGCCGTGGTCCTTGTCGAGGTAGAGGTCGAGGAGGCCGGGCCGCCTCTCCAGGCCGGCGGTCTTGACGGCGATCGCCGGCAAGGGCACGGGGGCGCCCGGCAAGGCTGCGGCCGGCGCGGGCGGCGTAGCGGCCGCCGAGCCCGCAGGCGGCGCGGCGGCGGCCGCTGCCGATGACATGGCCGGCGGAGCGGCGGCCGCCCCCGCCGCGAGCAGGCCGGCCCCGAGCGGCGCGAGAGCGAAGCGGACCCAGAGGGCGGCGGGGCGGCGCGGTGGCATCGTTGGGGGGTGAGCGGCTCCCGAAGGGCGACTCGAGCTGGCGGCGCAGTCTATCACCGGCTGCGGCAGCGCCCGCCGGCGCCCGGCAGCAGCTCAGCACCGGCAGCAGCCGCTCGGGCCGCTCAGCCGGCTCGGGAAACCCCGGCCCGGGAGCTCTTCCACTCCCGGTAGGCCTCCGCCGCCGCGGCGACGAAGCTCGGGTGCAGCGGGCGCCAGCCGAGCTCGACGCCGCGCCGGCTGGCGACGACCTGGTCGAGCGCCAGGGCGTCGGCGAACGGCCCCATCTCCTGGCGCGCCGCGGCGAGTGGGATGGAGCGCGTTCTCCCCTGCGCGCCCGCCGCCTCGCTGGCGGCCCGCGCCAGCTCCGCCAGCCGCACGGCCGCGCCGTCCACCGCGTGGAAGATGCCCCGGCCTTGCTGCTCGACGAGCAGCCGGAAGAAGCGCGCCAGGTCGCCGACGTGGATCATCGCGACGCGGTTGCTGCCGTCGCCCACGAAGGCGGCGGCGCCCTCCCGCTCGGCGGTCTCGAAGTAGCTCGCCGTCAGGCCGCCGCGGCCGCCCCAAACGATGCCGGGGCGAACCACCGCCGTCGCCAGCTGTGCCGTGCCCGCCTCGAGCACCAGCCGCTCGTGCGCCGGCCGCCAGGCCACCAGGGCGGCGGCGCGGTCGGTCGGCGCGTCCTCGAAGGCGGGGCTGTCGCCGGCGGCGCCGAGCACCCAGATCCCCGAGGTGTAGACCAGCGACTTCATCCGCCCCGCGCCGGCCGCACCGCTGGCATCGCTCGCAGCCAGCAGTGTCTCGACCGCGGTGCGATCCGCGGCAACCCCCTGCCGCGAGCTCTCGAAGGCGGTATGGATCAAGGCGTCGTGCTCGGCCGCCAGGGCGCGGTAACTCTGCGGCTCCTTGAGGTCGGCCACCGCGGCCCGCGCGCCCAGCGCGCGCACGGCTGCGGCCTTCTCGTCGCTGCGCACCAGGCCGGTCACCTCGTGCCCGGCCGCCGTCAGCTCGGCAACAACCGCATGGCCGATATAGCCCGTCGCTCCGGTTACCAGAACATGCATTGGCGCCACCCTCCCATGCTCCCGATCCTAGCTCAGCCTGGCTCAGCTCGGCTCATCCCCAGACGACCGTCTGCGAAGTGTTACACTGCGCCGCTATACGCTTCCCTATGAGCGCGACGACAGTCAACACCGCGACTGTGGCGTTGGCGGGCTATCTCGCCCAGGCCGCCTACGCGGTCGCGATCGCGATCGTGCTGGCGGGCTTCCACCGCCACTACCACCGCCAGTACCTGCGCCACTGGGCCTCGAGCTGGTGGGCTCTGTGCCTCTACTACGCGGGGGCGGCGGCGCTCAACCTGGAGCCGCTCGGCTCCCCCCTCTCACCCTTCCGGGTCGCCGTCTCGATCGTGGCGCTGATCGGCGGCTACTGGCAGATCGCCTGGCTGCTGTTCGGCACCTACGAAGTGGCGACCGGCCGCGAGGTGCCCCGCCGGCGGGTGCGCTGGCTGCTGGTCAGCCTGGCTCTGGTGGCGCTGATCACGGTCGCCGCCTCGGCGATGCTCGCTCCGGAGGCGCGCCTGCTGGCGCGCCTCGGCCTGCGCTCGTTTGGCGCCGGCCTGGCCTTCCTGGTGGCCGGCCTGGGCGTGCTTCGCTCCGGCCTCCACCCGGCCGGGCTCGGGCGCCGGCTGGTCGGCGGCGCGTTCTTGCTCTATGCCATCGTGCAGCTGGCCTACGCCGGCCTGCTGGCGGCCTCGGTGGTGGCGAACCAGTCGTTCCCTCACCTGGCGCTGATCTTCCCCTTCGACTTCTTCCTGCAGACGCTGATGGGGCTCGGCATGGTTATATGGCTGCTCGAGGAGGAGCGCACCCGCGCCTACCTGGCCTCTGAGCAGATCGCGCATCTCGCCTACTACGACCCGCTGACCGAGCTGGCCAACCGCAACCTCTTCCACGAGCACCTGCGCCTCGCCATCGCCCGCATCGGCGGCTCCGGGCTCGGCGTCGCGGTCTTCCTGCTCGACCTCGACCGCTTCAAGAGCATCAACGACTCGCTGGGCCATCGCGCCGGCGACGGGCTGCTCAGGCTGGTGGCCGAGCGCCTGCGCGGCAGCCTGCGCCCCGGCGACACGATCGCGCGCCTGGGCGGCGACGAGTTCGCGGTGCTGCTGCCGGCGGTGGCCGGCGAGCGCGACATGGTGCGGCTGGCCGAGAAGGTCGTGGCTGGTCTCCGCCGCCCCTTCAGCCTCGGGGGGCGCGACGTGGTCGTCACCGCGAGCCTCGGCATCAGCCGCTACCCCGACGACGGCGCCGACGCCGAAGAGCTGCTCAAGAAGGCCGACGTCGCGATGTACCAGGCCAAGCTGCGCGGGCGCGACGGGCTGCAGCTGTACGCCGCGGTCATGGACGCCAATGCTCTCGACTGCCTGTCGCTCGAGAACGACCTGCGCAAGGCGCTGGCCCAAGGCGAGCTGATGCTGCTCTACCAGCCGGTGCTCGACGCGGCCAGCGGCCGCATCGAGGGGGTCGAGGCGTTGCTGCGCTGGCAGCATCCGGTCCGGGGCCTGCTGCAGCCGGCCGACTTCCTGTGGATCGCCGAGCTCAGCGGCCTCTCCAATCCGATCGACCTCTGGGTGCTGGGCACCGCCTGCCGCGACGCCCAGTCCTGGCACGACCAGGGGGCCGACTGGCTGCGCATCGCGGTCAACCTTTCCGCCCGCCCCTTCCAGCGCTCGGACCTGATCGAGCGGGTCAAGGACGTGCTCTGGGAGACCGGCCTGCCTTCCTCGTGCCTGGAGCTCGAGATCACCGAGACGCTGGCAATGCAGAATGCCGAAGAGAGCCTGGGCGTCCTGCGCAGCCTGAAAGAGCTGGGAGTGCGGGTGGCCATCGACGACTTCGGGACCGGCTACTCCTCGCTCTCCTACCTGCGCAACTTCCCGATCGACACCCTCAAGATCGACGCCTCCTTCATCCGCTCGCTCACCGGCGGCGGCGGGAGCCTGGAGATCGCCTCGGCCATGATCGCGCTCGCCCACAGCCTCAACATCCGCGTCGTCGCCGAGGGGGTCGAGGCCGAGGGCCAGTGGCGGATCCTCCGCGACCAGGGGTGCGACGAGGTCCAGGGCTACTACTTCAGCCCGCCGCTGACCGCCGCCGACTGCCGGCAGCTGCTCCAGGGTTCGCGGCACCTCAGCCCGCCACGCGAAGACGGCGCCGCGCGCAGCGCCGTCAGCCAGCGGTAGCCGGCGCGGGCCGGCTCAGCGAAGCGGGATCGCGAAGAATCCCTCGGAGGCGACCGCGAGCTGCCCGCGCCGCGCGTCCGGGAAGAGCGATAGCGCCGGCCGCCCGCGCAGGCCGACGCTGTGCGGCTGCCAGGTGACGCCGCCGTCGGCGCTCTGCCAGACGCCATCCGGGCGCGCCGCCCAAAGCATGCGCGAGTCGAAAGGATCGACGATCAGGTCGCCGTCGATGCGCGGCGGGAAAGACACCTCGAGCGCGAACCCGCTCAGCCGGCGCCAGGTCCGCCCATCGTCGCGGCTCTGGAGAAGACCCGAGGGGCCGAGGACATAGAGCGTCTCGGGAAAGCGCGGATCGACGGCGATCACATTGGCTCGCACCGGCAGGCTCTGCCAGCTCCGCCCACCGTCGAGGCTGCGAAAGACCAGCGGTATTTCCTGCGCCGGATAGTCTCCGGCCTCGACCACCTCGGCGTAGACGACCTGCGGCCGCGACGGGTCGAGGATCAGGCGCAAGACCCCCCCGTCGGCGAAAGTCTGGTGCCAGGTCGTTCCCGCGTCGGTGCTGCGCCAGGCGCCGCCGCCACCGGCCAGCAGCGTTCCATTTGCCAGCACGGCGACGGTGTTGAACGGGAACGAGTCTTCCCGCGGAGAACCGAGGAGCGACTGCCAGCTCGATCCCGCGTCGGTGCTGCGGGAGATGCCCTGGTCGGTCGCAGCGTAAATGGTGTCGCCGCGCCGGGGGTCGAGCGCCAGGTCTCTGATTTGGATTTGCGCGGCGCAGGAATGAGGGTCGCTGAGTTGCCCGGGGTGTCCGCTCCAGCTCGCGCCGCCGTCGTCGCTGAGCAACAGGTGGAAATCCGAGACGGCGTACACGCGGGATGCGGAGCGTGCCGGGAAATGCAGCTTTCCTCCCAGCTGCGGCCCCAGCAAAGGTACGCACTCTTGGATCAGAAACTGGTGCCAGTGTGCCCCACCGTCGTCGCTGCGCGCGACGCCGAAGCCCCCCACCGCGTAGAGCTTGCCGGTCGCCGGATCGACGTGCAGGTCTCCAGGAGCGCCTTTCCCCTCGTCCATCGCCTCCCACGTCGTGCCAAGGTCGCGGCTGGCGAAGAGCCCCTCTCCGAAGTTGGCGTAGAGGGCGACCGGCGGGCCAGGAGCCACCGCCAAGGAGAAAACGCCGCCGCTCGACCCGTGCGGAACGGGCGCCAGGTGCCAGCTCGCGCCGGCGTCGAAGCTGCGATAGAGATAGGGGAAACCAAAAACGGCGAAAAGCGCCGCCGGATCGCCGGGCGAAGCTGCGAGCTCTTTCGTGCCGTAGGAGAACGGCGGGCCGCCACCCCCGGGGATCGGATCGAACCTCGTGAAGAGAGCCTTCCACGAGCTCCCACCGTCGGCGCTGTGCCACAGATATGCGCCGGCGGCCGAGGCTTTGGTGCCGGCGAAGACCGAAAGCGGGTCGTGCGGGTCGACCAGCAGCGCGGCGATGGATATCGGCGTGACGAATACCTCTTGCCACGAGGTGCCGCCCGCGACGCCGCGGAACAGTCGGGCGCCGCGCGCGTGGAAGATCGTGGGCGGCTCGCCGGGGGCCAGCGCCAGGACGTCGCCCCCGGCTGGCGGCGGGTCGAGCGGCAGCGGTGCGGCGAGGGCTTGCCAGCTCTCCCCGGCGTCGGTGCTGCGGAAGATGCGCGCGTCGCCAACGGCATAAAGGGCGCCGGTGACGGGATCGGCAGCCAGCGCGCGCACCCGCTGGCTGCCCATCCCCACCCCGGACCACGACCAGGTGCGGCCGCCGTCGCGGCTGGCGTAGACCCCGCTCTCCTCCTCGCTGATGAAGAGCCGCCCGGCAGGGCCGACGGCGAAGGCGATGAGCATCCCCGCTGGCGGGCCGAAAGGGCTCCAGCGCGCAGCCGCACCGTCGGCTGGGAGCGGAGCGCTCAGTGCCGCGGTGAGAACGATGAAGGAGGCCGGAGCCGCAATACCTCGAAGAAGCTGCCCTCTTACCATCGTGGCGGGCCTCCGTGCTAGGACGCGCTCTCGTTAGCATAGATTACCTATACCTCGATCGTCAATATCTCGTGGTGGTCGCCAATCGGCGTTCCTGATCTCTATGGGCGCGTGAACGATCAGTACGTGCTTTGTTTTCGTCACGCCGACACCGTGAACTCCTCGACCCCGGGGTTGGGCACCAACAACAAGAAACTCGCCACATCGTTCAACTACTATGAAGTGCATCAGTCTTGCAGTGCGCCGCCTTTTCCGCAATGTGAGTCGACGCTAGGAACCGGCGGCCCTCGACCCTCGGATAGAATGCGCCCTGGTCGGCAGCCGCGCCGGCGAGGAGAATGAAAGATGCCAGAAGGACCCGAAGTCGAGACCGAGAATCTGCGCGAGGCCGTCCGCGAAGAGGTCGAGCGCGAGGGTGGGGCGTTCCTCAAGCGGATCGCCCTCACCACGGCGCTCCTGGCGGCCTTCGCGGCCGTCGCGGCGCTGCGCGCCGGCTCCACGGTCAACGAGGCGCTGGTCTTGAAGACCGAGGCGACGCGCCTGCAGGCCGAAGCGTCGGACCAGTGGGCCTACTACCAGGCCAAGGGCATCAAAGGGGCAATCCAGGGCGCCGCCCGCACCCCCTTCCTCGCGGCGGGCAAGAGCGCGCCACCCGAGTACGCTGCCCAGGAGAGCCGCTACAAGGCGGAGCAGGCCGAGATCTCCCGCCAGGCCCGCAAGCTCGAGCACGAGCGCGACGCCAAGTCGCTCGAGGCCGATCACCTGCTGCATGCTCACCACGGCTACGCCGACGCGGTCGCTCTCTTCCAGGTCTCGATCGCGCTCGGCGCCGTGGCTGCCCTGACGCGCAACCGCCTGGTCTGGCTCGGCTCGATGCTGGTCGGGCTGGGCGGCATCGTCCTGTTCCTGGTGACCCTGCTCACCGCGGCGGCCTAGGCTCGCTGCGCTCTTTTTTTGGCCCGGAGGGCGCCGCGGCCTGCGGTTCGCTCACCCGTCCGCCAGGCCCGCCGCCCTGCCAATCAGGGGCGGGTGGCGACGGCGATGATCCCCAGCCCTGGGCCGGGCAGGAAGCGGTCGAGGTGGCGCAGCAGCGGGACGGCGACGTTGAAGAGCTTGAGCTGCAGGCGCCCGAACTCGCGCCGCTTGAGCAGCTTGCCGTTGAGGAACCAGCCGGGGACCGAGACGCGGTTGAAATCGCTCAGCGAGTCGACCGTGAAACCGGTCGCCTGGAGCTCGGCGGCGAGCGTTTCCTTCTGATAGCGGCAGCGATGCCCCAGCACCTCGTCGAGGCTGGAGTAGAGCCGCGGACCCTGCGGCACGTAGAGCACCAGCTTGCCGCCCGGCTGCAGCGCCGCATGCATGTTTCGCAGCGCTCGCAATGGATCGGTCACATGCTCGAGGACGTTGAGGCAGACCACCGTATCGAACCGGCCTGCCCAGCGCTCGAAGGCCGCCGGGTCCTCGAGATCGATGCGGTCGACCGAGAGATAGGGCTTGCCCAGCGCCAGGTTCTTCAGGTAGGCCAGGTACTGGGGGTTGATGTCGCTCGCCACATAGAAGTCGCGCGGCAACAGCCAGCCGGTCATGTTGCCGATTCCGGCACCGATCTCGAGCACCTGCGCGCCGACGTGCGGCGCGATCGCATCGGCCATCCAGCGGTTGAAGCGCTGGGCGCGCTCCAGGCTGTGCAGGATGTGGGAGCCGAACTCGTCCTCGGCGTAGAGATCGTCGACCATCCAGAAGCGCAGGATGGCGCGCAGCGCCTTCCAGGCGTCCTTGAGCCCGATCTTCTTGCCTTCGCGGTAGGTGCGCCCCAGATAGCTGATCGGGACCTCGAACAGCCGCCACTCGCGTTTGGCGACCTTGGCGGTGATCTCCGGCTCCATCGCGAAGTCATTCGAGCGGATCGGCAGCGACTTGAGCAGCGGCGCCCGGAACGCCTTGTAGCAGGTCTCCATGTCAGTCAAGTTGAGGTCGGTGAAGAAGTTGGAAAGCAGGGTCAGGAAGCGGTTGCCCAGGGTGTGCCGGAAATAGAGGACGCGGCGCCGCTCGCTGGGCAGGAAGCGGGAGCCGTAGACGACGTCGGCGCCGTCTTCGAGGAAAGGGCGGACCAGGCGCGCGTAGTCGCGCGGGTCGTACTCGAGATCGGCGTCCTGGAAGACGATCAGATCGCCGGTGGCGGCCGCGATGCCGCGGCGGATGGCGGCGCCCTTGCCCTGGTTGGTCTCCTGCTCGAACAGGCGGATGCGGGTCGGGTGCTCGCGCGCCAGCTCGCGCAGGATCTCGCGGCTGCCATCCCTGGAGCCGTCGTCGACGATCAGCAGCTCGAGCTCCCGCACCTCGGGCACCGAGACGGCGAGGACGCGCAGCACCAGCTCGCGCACCAGGTAGCGCTCGTTGTAGACCGGAATGACGACCGAGAGCTTCAGTCCGGGGGGTAGAGTATCGGGAATCACCTGGGGCTCGACAGGCTCGATAGGAAGAATCCTTCTGGCTGCGGCGCTCAGCTGAAAAGGCGGGAATGCCGGATTCCCTTGACGTGCAGCTTGTAGGCCGCGACCGCTCCGAGCACCGCAATGCCGTAGCGGACGCTGCGCCAGAAACCGATCTGCGATGCCTCGTCGAAGTAGCGGGTGGCGATCGGGATCTCGCGAATGTGCATGCCCTTGTACACCCCTTGCGCGATGATCTCGGTGTCGAAGACGAAGTCGTCGGAGTCGGCTTCGAGATCGACCGCCTCGAGGTAGCGCCGGCTGTAGGCGCGCAGGCCCGAGTGATACTCCGAGAGGAAGACGTAGAAGGCCGCGTTGGCCGCCGCGGTCAGGAACAGGTTGGCGAAGTACTTCCACTTCGGCATGCCGCCTTCGATCGGACGGCCGCCGAGCATGCGGCTGCCGAACACCGCGTCGCATTCGCCCGCCAGCAGCGGACGCACCAGCTCGGGGATGTAGCGGGGGTCGTACTGATGGTCGGGATGGACCATCACCACGATGTCGGCGCCGCGGGCCAGCGCCTCGCGATAACAGGTCTTCTGGTTGCCGCCGTAGCCCCGGTTGCGCGGGTGAACGAGGGTGTGGAGACCGAGCGCGTGCGCCACCTCCACCGTATGGTCGCGGCTGGCATCGTCGACCAGGACGACGTCGTCGACCCAGTCGAGCGGCAGGTCGCGGTAGGTGCGCTCGAGCGTCTTTTCGGCGTTGTACGCCGGCATCACCACAGAGATCTTGAGCGAGCGGGCTGGCGAGGGCTCGACGCGCGGCTCCGGCAATCTCCGCTCTTCGCGCTGGACCACAGGACGGGCCACCATGCCTGCGAGAGTATACCCGAAACGCCGCGATCACCCTGCTCACCGAAAACCGGAGCGCCACGGGCATGCCTCGAGCTCTACGCCCTCGCGGGCGTCCCCGCTTCCTTCGCGCCGGCGATGTCCGGTCGAGAGCGGGTAGCGGCCGAGACCGGCGAGCGACACCGCGCGGATCTACGGAGCAGCGACTGTTCGCCGCAGGACGATCTTCGCAAACATGGCAATCTGCCCGTTCCACCGACCAAGCCAGCGCTCGATGAGGGTCCAGAATGGAAAGCTCCACCCAGGCATCGAGAACCGGAGGGAGATGCCACCACTGAGCAGGTAACGGAAGGGCATGATGGGTTGAACAGATCGGATCTCCCAGGCGGGGAACTCCTGTTCGAATTGATTCCGATCGCGACAGAAAAGAATCCAAGGTAGCGCGCCGTTGACACCTGCCAAAGGCCCGCTTGCCGGAAGCTCCCACTCGGCTGCCTCGGGTTCGAAGGGCTCATGATGAAAACACGAGAAAACAAAGCGAGACCACGGAGTGACCCACGGCTCGATAAGCACCAGTACGCCCTTCGGCCGCAGGCAGCGGGACGCCTCCCAGAGAAATCGTCGGACCGGTTTGAGGTGATGTAGCACATTTGTACCCACGACCGCACCAAGCACCGCGTCTGGCATGGGGAAAGCAGTCGCGTCCATTGCACAGCGAATGCCAGAAAGCGGGAATACCTCAGAAGTGATCAAACTGGGAAGGTACTCCGAAAGAAAGCCTGGGCCGGAACCGATCTCGAGCAGCGGACCGGGAAGAGCTGAAAGCTCCGCCACCAGCGCCGCGTACCACTCTTCGTATATCCTTCGCAGAAACCGCTTCTGCTGGAGAATGTCCTTCCGCAGGAGCGTCGTGCGAGGATCATCCAGATCCAGATCGCGCGTGAGGGGGTGGGCAATCAGATCCTTGAACATCGCCCTCAGCAAAACTTGATCCGCCGCGCGGCGAAGAGTACCATCTTGAGAAGCAGCCAGCCGTGTTTCCAACGCTGAATATTTGTCGTTCCGTAGGTCCGTTGGTGGTAGCGGATCGGTACTTCGACAATCCGAAGGTTGAGCCTCGCGGCGCCAAAAAGCAAATCAAAATCTCCGAAGGGATCGAAGTCACCGAAATAGGAGCGATTCTCCGCAATGCGGTCATAGTCAGCTCGTGACAGGGCCTTGGTGCCGCAAAGAGTATCCCTGATCGATTGATCCAAGAGCCAAGAGAAGGCGATGCCAAAGGCCTTGTTTCCCAGGAGGTTGATGAAGCGCATAGCCTTCGCCTCCATGGGGTAGACGAGCCGGACGCCGCTTGCAAACTCGCCCTTGCTTGATCGTAATACGTCATAGAATCTAGCAAGATCCTCGGGACGGACGGAGAGATCCGCATCGAGGATCATCAGGATTTCACCAGCGGCAGCGGCGAAACCCTGGCGCACGGCGTCGCCCTTGCCAATACCCGGTTGACGAAGAAGCCTCGCGCGCCGGTCAGGATGTTTCGCGATCTCCTCCTGAATGACCTCGAGCGTCCTGTCTTTCGAATGACCCTCGACAAAAATGAGCTCCGTTCCGCGTCCCATGTCTGGCGTGCGCCGAAAGATCTGCGCGATGTTCCCTTCTTCGTTGCGCGCGGGGACGACTACCGAAACCAGGGCTTCCTCTCCGGGGCGGCTCACCACAGCGCATCGCGCGACCACGAAGCTGGATAACGCCAGGTGCTTGAAGGGCCATAGGCGCACGAGGACGCGATTGCAGAACGCCGCCAGGCCGGGTACGGGGAAAGGCAGGAGGCACTCCTGCCAGCTGCGGACTGGCTCCAGATCGGTCAGGCGAAGGAGATTGAGAAGGTCCTCCACGGTGAGCCAGTTCTGGGGCAGAAGGGGCTTGGCGAGGCGGAGACGCTGGGCCAGCTCGAGCGGGAGTTGCCAGAGGCGGCTGAAGATATTGAAAATGAGACGCGTGCTGGGGATCATGAGATGTCTGAGCCCCTCGAGGGTCGCCTGAACATCCCAAAGGTCGTTGATCACATCCGAAAGGACGATCACGTCGAACCGACCTTGGAGGGCACCGAGAGCCTGAACGTCGGCGTTCACGAAGTGGAGGTGGGAATGACGCCGAGCCGCGCGCGCCAGCATCTCCTCGGAGAAGTCGACGCCAACACCGAATTGGGGCTCGACTGCGGCAAGGAGGTCGCCGAGACCGCATCCGAGCTCGAGTACCCGCTGTCCCGGCAGTACCATTGAGCCGTAGATTTCCCGAAGGCGGCGATGATAAGCGCCTCCCCAACCTGACCACCGGTCGGTGAGGCGGGCAACGTGATTCCAGTGTTCGCGGCGGGCTGCGATGTAGCGAGCGTGGGCGGCGGAGCCTTTAGGAGGTGAGATCGTGGCGGGCATCATGGACGCGCGGGCCCGTCAGCTCGGCGACCCGCATTCATTCATGGCGTGCGCTCTCCTGCCTTGGATCGCGCTCTCATAGTTCGCGACAAACCAGCGGTAAGTTGACTCGATCCCTTCCCGCAGCCCGATCCGGTGCCGCCAACCCAGGGCGTGAAGACGACCGACATCCAGAAGTTTTCTAGGAATTCCGTCTGGCTTTGAACTGTCGTACCGGAGGTCGATTCCAGGCGCTACGATTTCGCGGACGAGCTCAGCGAGCTCCCGGATGGTGATGTCCTCCCCCGTCCCCACGTTGATGTGCAGGTCGCCGTCAAAGTTTTTCATCAGAAACAAGCAGGCGTCGGCGAGATCGTCCACGTGGAGGAACTCGCGCCTGGGCGAGCCGCTACCCCAAACCGTCACTTGAAGATCGCCCCGCAGCCGGGCCTCATGGAATCTCCGAATGAGTGCCGGAATCACGTGGGAGCTCTCAAGATCGAAGTTGTCGTTAGGGCCGTAGAGGTTGGTGGGCATTGCGGAAATATAGTCCGCGGCATATTGCCTTCTGTACGCCTGGCATAGCTTGACGCCGGCGATCTTCGCAACGGCATAGGGCTCGTTTGTAGGTTCGAGCGTTCCGGTCAAGAGATCCTCTTCGCGGATCGGCTGGCGACACTCCCGGGGGTAGATGCAGGAGCTCCCGAGGTAGAGCAATCTCTTCACCCCGCAGACGCACGCGGCGTGGACTACCGTCGCATGGATCATGAGGTTGTCATAGATGAACTCCGCGGGCCGAGTCGAGTTCGCCAGGATCCCTCCTACCGTGCCTGCAACAAGGAATACATACTCGGGACGGGTCGCCTTGAACCACTCATTGACCGCAGCCTGATCCCGCAGATCGAGCTGTTCGCGCGTTGCCTCCAAGAGATTGCGGAAACTCCCGTCCCGGAGGCGGCGGCCGATCGCCGAGCCGACCAGGCCGCGGTGACCAGCAACGAAAATTCGCGCCGAAAGGGGAATCTCAATAGACATCGGGATGAGGTACGCCGTGAGCCAATATGAAAACAACCAAGTATAGGCTACGATGTCCTGTGCATGTTGTCAAACTACCCGGAACCGGGGCTCGGCGGCCGGTTGTAAGCCACCTTCAGCCGGAGCTGAAACTCGGCGGGGGTGCCGGCCGGGGGATTCGGGTCCGGCAGGAAGACGCAGGCGAGGGGCGAGACCGTCCGGAAGGATCCGCGCAATCCGGCGTGACCGGCCCATACCGCGAGCTCCCGCCGATTCCGGGCCACCAGCGCCCAGCGCAGCGGCGAAGCGGGAAGCTTCTCGGCAACCCGGTAGTGGTCGTGACCCTCCTGCATCGGGATGGCCAGGATCCGCTCCCGCGACAGGAAGTTGATCGGATAGACGCGCCAGAAGCTGCCGGCAATGGCGCCGACCCGTTGGGTTTCCAGGTATGCGAGCAGCTGCTGGTCATAGACGGCGTTGGCGGCCAACCGGTGTCGAGATTCGGTCCAGGGCAGGCACGCTCCGGCCAGATTGAAGACGACGATCGCGACGGCGCAGGCTGCGGCGGCGGCCGGTAGGCGGGAAGCGAGGGCGGCGAGCGCCACCGCGATCAGCGCCGGGATGACCAGGTAGAGCGGCAGGAGGTAGCGCACCGGGAGGCCGCGGTCGGTGCCGGCCACCGTCAGGAGAACGAGAAGCAGCGCCGCGACCGCGACCAGGGCGAGCAGCGGCAGAGCCGAAGACGCCGGGCTCGAGGCCCTGGACTCGCGCCGCTGCCGTCTCCGGGCGCAGCGCCACAGCGGGAAAACCAGGAGCGAGGTGAGGGCAGCCATGCCAACCATGGCGAGCACCGGTCGCTGGAGAGCGAGCGAGACCGCGCTCGGTCTCTCGTCGTAGGCCACACTGGCGACCAACTCCCGCAGGTTGAATGTTGCGAGGTAGCGGGCATTGTCGAGCAGGGCTGCCCGTCCCGGGACGGGTCGGATGAGGGCGGTCTGCCGGAGGGAGGCCAACGGATGGCGGACGTTAAAGGCCAGCCACGGCAGCGCTCCGAGCAAGAAACCGGCGATGAACCGGGCGATGGCGTGGCGTTGCAGCAGGTCGCGGCGGCGCCAGGCCAGCCAGAGCAGAGCGGGAAAGGTGCACCCCAGAGACAGCAGTGAGGCCCACCAGGCAAGGCCGACGGAGAGCCCGAAGCCGAAGACCGACCACGGCGACCGGTCGCCTCGCACCAGGCGGGCGGCCAGCCAAAGCGAGCTGGCACAGAAGAGCAGGGTCTCCGGGTAGCCGCCCGCCGGCGTGGAGGTCCAGAACAAGAAGGCTGGCGATGGGAAGGCCGCGAAAGGCAAGGCGAGCAACGCCAGGCGCCGCCCCAAGGCCTCCCGCAGGAAGAGGTACCAGGCACCGAGCATCAGCGCGCTTGAGAGGACCGTTTCCGCGGCGAGCGAGCTGCGGGAGACGCCGAAGAGCGAGAAGAGCAGCGCGGTCAGGTGCCCCCCCAGCGAGCCGATCCGCTCGGCGACGTAAAAGACCGGGTGCTCCCAGCGCATGACTTTGAAGGCGCAAAGCGCGGTCAGGATCGCGTCGGCGTCGACCTGGTACTTGTAGCTCGGTAGCGCCATCGCGATCCGCAGCGCCAGGCCGAGGCAGAGAAGCAGCGGCACCGCCCAGACTGCCGCGGGAACGAGCCGCTGGGCAAGGTCTTCAGGCTTGTCAGGTGAGCGGGGCTGGCCGGCTACGCGAACGTCAAGCGGCACGGAATTCTTCCCTCGGCCCCTCAAGATAAGGTTGGCTGGATGCGGACGATCGCAGCGGCGCGGGCGACCATTCGCGCGGCGCATCTTGAAAAGACGTGTTTGTCGCTTCCTCTTTTCACTCTATTTGTTGCAGAAGCGCCAAGTCAACCGACGGTGCACCCGGGGTGAAGGAAAGGCACGCGAGCCCGCGAGCCCGGGACTGATTGAGGGCACGCCGGATGTTGCGCTATGATCCTGCGTCGCCGCGGCTGAGAAAGCTTCCCGCGCCCGCCCAGACCGCCGCGGGAATCGCCTTCGCGCCCCTCGTCCTCATCGCCGGCATGGCTCCAGAGTCCCCGCCCCTGCCGCCGCTCATCATCGCGGGGATGCACCGCTCCGGCACTTCTCTGGTCGGCGCTTTCCTGAACGCGGCGGGGGTCGCCCTGGGCGAGCGGCTGCTGCCCGGCAACGCCACCAATCCGGACGGCTATTTCGAGGACGCAGAGATCGTCGATCTGCACCGCCGCATGCTGTGCGCCGCAGTTCCCGGCGACGACGGCGGCCACCCGGACTGGGGCTGGAGCGAAAGCGAGCGGCTGGACCGCGGGCGCTTCGTCGATTTTGCCGGCGAGGCGGCGGCGCTGATCGCCGCCCGCGCGGGCCCGCGGCCGTGGGGCTGGAAGGACCCGCGGACCACCCTTGCCCTCGACTTCTGGGACGGCTTGGCCGGCGGCGCCCGCTACCTGCTGCTCTACCGCTTTCCCTGGGAGGTCGCCGATTCGATGCAGCGCTTGGGGGCGGCCGTCTTCCTCGACCATCCCGGCTACGCTCACCGCATCTGGCGCTTCTACAACCGGCACCTGCTCGATTTCCATCGCCGCCACCGCGATCGCTCCATGCTGCTCAGCGCCGATGTTCTGCTGCGCGACCCTGATCAGCTGGCGACGCTGCTGCGCGAGCGTGCACACCTCTCGCTGCCCGGTTTGGCGCCCTCCTTCGCGCAGTTGATCCGCGGCGACCGCTTCGTGGCGCAGCACCGAGACGATCCGATCGTCCGCCTGGTGGCGACCACCACGCCCGCGAGCATCGAGGTGCTGCGCGAGCTGGATCACCAGGCCGACCTGCCGGGTGCCGAGCTGTGGGAGCCACTGCCGGAGGCGCCGCGGCCGCGCCGATCGCTCCCGGCGGCCGCAGCAGAACCTGCGGCTGAGCAAGCACCGCTCTCGATCGTCATACCCTGCTGCGACCATGGCGAGTTCTTGATCGAGGCGCTGGCCAGCGTCGAGCGCGCGGTGGCTCCGCCTTACGAGCTGATCATCGTCAACGACGGCTCCCGCGAGGCGCGGACTCTGGAAGTGCTGGCGGCGCTGCGCCGGGCGGGCTACACGGTCTTGGACCAGGAGAACCAAGGCCTCTTCGCGGCGCGCAACCGCGGCATCGCCGCCGCCCACGGCCGTTACATCCTGCCGCTCGATGCCGACAACCGCCTGCGGCCAGGATTCGCCGCCGCGGCCCTCGCCGTGCTCGATCACTCGCCGGCGGTGGGCGTTGTTTACGGCGGACGTTACGAGTTCGGCCTGCGCACCGGCGAAGCCGCAGTGCCGCAGTTCGACCTCGACCTCTTGCTGACCGGCAACTACATCGATGCCTGCGCCGTGTTCCGCAAGCAGGTCTGGTCGGAATGCGGCGGCTATTCAGCCGGCTTGCTGGGCTGGGAGGACTGGGAGCTCTGGATCGCGGCCGCGGAGCGCGGCTGGGACTTCCACCGCCTGTCCGCGATCACCTTCGACTACCGCGTGCGCCCCAACTCGCTACTCACCCCCCTGCGGCGCGAGGAGACCGGGCGGGTCATCCAAGAAAGGATCGTCCAAAAGCACCGCGAGCTCTACCTGCAGCGGTTACCCGAGGTCCTGATTCGCGTTCAGCGGCAGGCGCGCTCGGCGGCGGAGCTAGCCCGCACGCTGCAAGACCTGACGCTGGAGAGGGACCGCCTGGCGCAGGAGAACCATTCCCTGATGAACCTGCGCGACCGCCTCGCCGACGAGCGCGACCGCCTCGCCGACGAGCGCAATCGCGTCTATGGCGAGCTGGAACGCTGGCGCTCGCGGGTGGCCGTCATGGAGGGCACCAGGGCGTGGCGGCTGCGCCTCCTGCTCCAGCGTGTGCGCCATTGGCTGCAGCCGCCGCACCGTCCTTGAGGGCCGTGCCCGAGGGCGAGGGTGGGCCCTCCGTCAGGACGTGTGCGATGCCTCCCGCCCCTGAGTTACACTACGCCCTCATTCGGGCCGCGTCTGGAACCTGCTGGCCCGGGCCGCCGCTTGCTGGCCCTGGATGGTCCATGACCCACTGCGCCGCCGAGCAACAGAGCTGGAACCATCACTGGCGCGCCCTGGTGGGCGAGCGCCGGCTCTTCGGGCAGCTGGCTTCCGCGGTGCGCAAGCTGCTCCTTGCCCGCGCCGTCCGCCACTACACCAATCGGTTCTTCGCTAACCGCGGGCTGTTCGTGGAAGCAGGCTGCGGCAGCGCCGAGTCGTCGGCGCGGATCCGCCGCCTCGAACGCAAGCTGGTGGGCGTCGACTTCTCGCTCGCGGCCTTGCGGCTGGCGCGCCAGCAGAGAGTCTTCGACGGCCTGCTTTGCGCCGACATCCGCCGCCTGCCGTTTCGCGACTCCGTGCTTGCCGGTCTCTGGAACCTCGGCGTCATGGAGCACTTCGCGCCGGCCGAGGCGCGGCGGATCCTCGACGAGTTCCACCGCGTCATGAAGCCGCGGGCGGCCGCTCTCCTCTTCTGGCCACCGACCTTCGGGCTGTCGCGCTGGGCGCTGGCGCCGGTGGAATGGACGCGCAGCCGCCTGGCCGGCAAGGAATTTCGCTTTTTCCCCGACGAGGTCAACCGCCTGCCGTCGCGCCGGGCGGCGCGGCAAGCCCTGCAGGCGACCGGGTTCGAGCCGGTCCGCCTCGATTTCAATGCGCGTGACGGCTTCACGCACCTGGTGGTGGTGGCTCGCAGGTCCGAGACCCGATTCCAGACATGAAGCTCTCGGTGGTCATCGCGGCGTACGACGAGGTGGCCAACATCGAGCCTCTCACCCGCCGGCTCGCCGCGTCGCTGGCCACGATCCCCGAATGCTCGTGGGAGCTGATCTTCGCGGTCGAGGGCGAGGACGGCACTCACGAGGCGCTGCAGCGGCTGGCGCCGGAGATCGCGGGGATGCGCATCCTCTACCGCCGCGAGCCCGCCGGACTCGGCGCCGCTTTCCGGCGCGCCTTCGCGGCGGTTGCCGCCGACGCCGATTACGTGGTCACCATGGATGCCGACCTCAACCACCAGCCAGAGGAGATCCCGCGGCTGCTCGCCGCGGCGCGGCGGCTGGACACCGACGTGCTGGTGGGATCGCGCTTCGTCTCGGGCAGCGAGGTCGAGGGCATACCGTTCTGGAAGCGGTCGCTCTCGGGCGCGATCAACCGCCTGATGTCGCGGCTCTTCGGGCTGCGCGTGCGCGACAAAACCTCGGGGTTCCGCATCTACCGCGCCGCCGTGCTGCGCCGCCTGCGCTACCACAACGACGCCTTCGCTTTCCTGCCCGAGCTGTTGATCCGCGCCGGCGCCGCCGGCTACCGCGTCGGCGAGGAACCGATCCACTTCCGCTACCGCCGCAGCGGCCAGTCGAAGATGGCCTTGTGGCCTACCAGCGTGAGCTACCTTTCGCTGCTGCGCGGCGCCTTCGACAGCTGGACGTGGGCGGCGCTGGCGCTGCTGGGGCTCGGAGTGGCGCTGCGCGTCGCCACGGCCTTTCCCAGCCACAAATACCCCGCCGACGCCGACTGCGTCCTGCCCGGCCTGGCTGCGCTGCGGCTGCTGAACGGCCATCCGCCGGTCTTCTTCGGCTCGCTCCGGATCGGCGCGGTCGGCAGCTACCTGCTGGCCCTGCTGTTCGCGCTCTTCGGCGTCTCCCGCACCACCTTGGCCACGGGCCCGGCCATCGTCGACGTCGCGCTCCTCGTGGTCTGGTACCTGTTCCTACGCGAGCTCCTGGGCAGCCGGCTGGCGCTGCTCGGCCTTCCCTTCGCCGCCGTGCCGCCGCCGGCGTTCACCTTCTGGACCTACATGCCGAACGGCTATCCCGAGACGCTGCTCTTCTGCGCCACCACGCTCTGGCTGGCGGCGCGCCTGGCGCGCGGCGACGAGCGCCGGTGGACGGTCTTCGCGCTCGGCCTGTCGCTCGGGCTCGGGTGGTGGAATTCGCCGCAGACGCTGGGCTGCGCCCTGCCCGCCCTCCTCTGGCTGGCCTGGCGCCGGCCACGGCTTTTCGCTCGCCCGCAAGTCGTTCCGCTGGCCGTCCTGGCGCTGCTTCTCGGGGTGCTGCCCTGGATCGCCTTCAATGTCCGCTACGGGCTGGCCTCGCTGCACGATAACTTCGCAATCCGGCCGGCGCGAGGCCTGGCGGCGGTGCTCGACAATGGGCGCGACCTCGTCACCGACAAGCTCCCCGAGATGATCGCCTCGACCGACCCCGAGAAGGGCCTCAACCCCGCCAATGCCGTGCAGCTCATGCTGCGCCTGCCCACCATCCTGATCTCCGCCGGCGCCGTCCTGTTCGCGCTCGCCATCGCCCCGCTGCTCCGGCGCCGGGCCAGGGCGACCAGGCGGCTGGACGGGAGCGGCGGTGGCGGCCGGGACGCCGGCGACGGGCCCGACCTGCCGGCGGCAGTGGATGCCCTGGCGGGGCACGCCGCCGCGGAGCGCGAACGCCAGGCCTGGCCGCTCTTCGTCCTGCTGGTGCTGGTGAACGTCGCCCTGAACCTCTTTTCCGGGGCGGGGGAGCTGCGCGGGCTCACCGTGCGCTACGTGCTGCCGCTCTACCTCATCGTGCCCGCCCTGCTTGGGCTGTCGCTCGCCCGCGTCGCCGTCCGTTCGCGGGCGTTCGCCGGCTTGCTGGCCGGCGCGGTCTTGCTGTTCAACGCCGCCGGCACCTTCTGGCCCTGGACGCCGACGCGCCAGCGGTGGGCCGCCAACGGCGCCAGCGACGAGCGCATGCTGCACCTCTTCGAGCGGCAGCGAGTGACGGCCGTGCTCGGCCCCTACTGGCTGGTCTACCCGATCAACTTCTTTTCGCACGAGAAGATTCTGGGCATCCCGCTCGAAGCCAACGCCGACTACCGCCACGAAATCGAGCGGTTGCCGCGCACTCCCTTGCGCTGGGCCCTGGTGGGCTACAGCGCCGCCGAGCTCCAGCGCTGGGCGCGCCGGGCGGGGATCGACGGGGCGGTGGCCACCCTCTCGAGACCGTCCGCGCTGGTCCTGCCCAACAGCGATCTGCCCGCCGAGCAGTTCTGGCGGCGGATGTCGGCAGCCTGGGAGGAGCGCTTCAACTCGCCGGCTCGCGATTCGCCAGCCGCTCGGGCAGCAGCGGCAGCGAAGTTGGCATCGGGAGCGCGCGACGCAATGTCTGCGGCGGGCGCGCTGGCCGCTCCCGGCGCGGGCCGCGCCGCGCCGGCGCCGTTTCGGAGCTCTGATCGCCGATGAATCGTCCATCGGCCGCCCACCCGCCACACCCTGGCGCCTCGGCACGGCGCTTCGCCCCTCTGCTGGCTCTCGTCTTGCTGGTGGCTGGGACTCTGCTCTACCTGCCGACCTTCCGCTCGTCGTTCGCCTACGACGACATGGATCACCTGAACCTCATCGGCGACGCCCTGGCCGGCAAGGCGGGCTTCTGGACGACCGTCTTCACGCCCCACCTCGAGCACCTGCTGCCGCTGGTCGACATGGTCTTCTATGCCGCGGTCTCGCTGTTTGGCGTCAAGGCGCTGCCGCTGCGGCTGCTGGTCTTCCTCGTCCACATCGCGGCAGCCTGGTTCATGGGGCTGGTGGCCAAGCGCTACGGTGGCTCGGCGACCGCCGGCTTCGCGGCCGGCCTCGCCTATGTCCTGCCGACGGGCTTCTCGTCGATGTGGATCTGGCTGCTCAACGGCGCCGGGGTGCCGCTCTTCCTTTTCGGCCTCACCGGCGCGGTGGCGGCGGTGGCCTACCGCGACCGGCTCGGGCCGCTGCGCAGCGGCCTGCTGGCCGGCGCCGGCGTCCTCATCGCCGCCGCCTCCGAGAGCACTCTCGTGCCGCTGCTGCTTTTCCCGGCGCTGCTCGCCGAGCTCGAGCGCCGCCAGGGCGGCGGCCCGGCGGCGCCGCGCCGGCTGCCGGGCGCCTTCGCCGCCTTCTGCCTGCTGGTGATGGCGGGCACCACCGCCCTCGCCACGGTCCTCTTCCACCGCATTTACCATGGCAGCTTCAACCTCGAGCTCCGCCACGGCATCCTGCGGGGGCTGTTCCTGCTGCTGGTCGCTCCCTTCCGCTTCCTCTGCCCCGGAGTGCCGCTGGCCCGACCAAGCGATCCCGGCTACACCACCCCGGTTTCCGGCAGCTTGCTCGGCATCGTGTTCGCGGCAGCCTGCGCCGCCCTGCTCGTCGCCCTCTGGCGGAACGCGCCGCGCCGCCTCATCTGGGTCGCCGCCCTGGCCGGCGTCGGCCCAATCCTCGAGATCTTCTTGGTCGGGCTGGGCCGCGCCAACACCACCTTCCCGGACATCTACGAGGCAGACCGATATTTCTTCACCCTGCTGCTGCCGATCTGCTTGCTGATTGGCGCCCTGGCAGAGGGGCTTCGCCAGGTCATTGCGCCGTGGCCGGCCGGGCGCCGCAAGGTCCTCCTCGCCTGCCTGGCGATCAGCTTGACGGCGGAGTGCTGGCTGCACCGCCAGGCGCTGCTCAACCGCATTCCCTTCGAGATCTTCGACCGCCACGAGCGGCGCATCGCCCAGCTGGCGCGGCTCGACGACGACCTGGCCCAAGCCGCCCGGCGGCTGGCGCCCGCGGAACCGCCGCTCACCCTGCCCGACACCAATCTCTGGTTTCCGGAGGTGCACAATGGGCGGGTCTCGACGCGATTGCTCCTCCACGGCATCCGGCACGGCATTCCGGGCGTGCAGCTGGGCGGCCCCGCCGTCTCGGCGCGCGACGAGCGGCTGCTCAACCCGGTCCTCGCCCGCTGGGCGGAAGAGATCGGCGAGCCCACCCCCTATCTGTCGATCGTGCACGGCAGGCTGGTCAATGCGCGCATGACCTCGCTGATCGACTTCCGCCAGGACCCGCAGTCCCTGGCGGTAGTCAACGGCTTCTACGACTGGGAGGGGAGCAGCCGCTGGATGGGGGAACGCGGCGAGCTGCGGATCCAGCTGTCTTGCCCCCAGCTGTCGTTCGTGCTCACCGCGCCGGTCTCGCTGGTCCGCAAGCTCTTCCCCGAGCGGCCAGCGATCGAGGTGCGGGTGACGGCGCTCGACGAGGAGTCGGGACGCGCGGCCAGCCTGGGCAGCCTGAGCGTCGGCGGCGACGGGATCGAAACCTATCCGCTCGACGCCACTCCGCTGCTGCGCTATGTCGGCGCCGGCCGCTTGACGCGCCTGATCCTGGAGGCATCGCCGGTCTGGCAGCCGCGGGCCGTGCTCGCCGGGTCGCTCGACCCACGGCTGTTGACCGTCCGGGTCTTCGCGGTAGGTTGCGGCGCGCACTCCTGAGAAGTGCGCAGCTCGTTGCGGGAGGCGTGTGGCGAGTGCTACCATGACACATAGCCGGAGAGCTATTTAAGAAAGGGTGTCCCCTTGTCTCCTACCCGCAGCGTCCGACCTGGCAAGACTTTCCGACCTGCACCGCGTGATCGGAGGCGCTCGCGCGCCCTCCCGGCGGCGCTGGTCTGCGCGCTCGTCCTCCCCTGCCTCGCCGCGGCGCAGCAGCCGCTCCTGCCGCCCTACAAACCCGGATTTGGCAATGCCCAAAACATGCCCATCGTCAAGTTCCCGGGCTACGGGACCGTGATCGGCAGCAAGCCGATCATGGCCGACCTCGGGCTGACGCCGGGCTTCCGCTCGATCATCTTCGCCACTCGTAACGCGAGTCCCACGCCGCACACCTTCTGGCTTTTCGTCATCCAGCACAACGCCAACGGGAGCTGGGGGCTGGCGCCCGGCTGGCCGCAACCACTGCCGTCTCATGCCTACTCGAGTCCCGCCATCGGCGACATCAACGGCGACGGCATCCCGGAGATCGTGGTCGGCTACGGATCGACATCGGAAACCAGCAATCCGGGCGGGATCCGCGCCTACTCCCGCAACGGCACAATGCTCTGGGACGTGCCCGGCGGCGCCGCCGGGCTGCCTCCTGCCGGCAGCTTTCAGGGCCCGGACGGCCTCGAGCACGATCCCGTTCAGTCGACGCCGGCGATCGGCGACATCGACGGCGACGGTAATCCCGAAGTGGTGTGGGGCGGCCTCGACCACCATGTCTACGCCGTCGACGGCGCCACCGGCACCCCCAAACCCGGCTGGCCCGTCGACGTCGGCGACACCGTCTTTTCCTCGCCGGTGCTCTACGATCTGCTCGGCGACGGCAAGCTCGAGGTCATCATCGGCAGCGACGCCTACTTCACGAATCCTCCAGGCGGCTGCATGAACGTCTTGCGCTTCGACGGCACGCGAGTCAACCCCTGGCCGAAGTGCATCGACCAGGTGGTCAGCAACTCGCCCGTCGTCGCCGACATCGTCGGCGATGGCAGGCCAGCGATCATCCATGGCACCGGCACTTTTTGGGGCCCCCCCAACCAACCGGGCACTCCCACCCATGCGGTTTATGCCTGGCACGCCGACGGCACCGCGCTCAGCGGCTGGCCGGTCGCAGTGGGCGGCCAGGTCAACTCCACGCCGGCGATCGCCGACCTCGACGGCGACGGGGTGCCGGACGTCATCGTCACCGACGACAACAAAGGGCAGTCGCCCAACCACGTATACGCGATCAAGGGCAACGGCACCATCATGTGGACCGCGCAGCCCAAGGACTTCTTCGGCATGACCCTTTCCGCCGGCGAGCCGATCGTGGCTGACATGCTGGGGAGCACCCCGGGCCTCAACGTCCTGGTGCCCAGCAACGGCGAGGTCGTGGTCTTCGACGCTACCGGCGTCCAGCTCACCGAGACCAGCCCCCATCAGCAGCCGCAAAAGCTCTCTTTCGCCGCCCAGTCCTCGGTGGACAACGTTGCGGTGGGCGAGCTCGAGACCAATCGCAGCCCCGGCCAGAAGATCGACGTCCTGGTGGTTTCGGCCGAGCCGTTTGGCGGCGGCGCTCCCCCGCCCGATACCGTGGTTCACGTCTGGAACCCGGTCAACCGGACCGAGACGCCGCCGTGGGGTCTCTGGCGTCATTCGCCGGACAGGCTGGGAACCACCAACAGCCATCTCGACTGCACGACCGACAGCTCGGCAGCGAACTTCTTCACCGTGCAGCCGTGCCGGGTGGTCGACACACGCAATGCGCCGGGCCCCTACGGCGGTCCAGCGCTCGCCAACAATGTCCTGCGCGACTTCGTGATCGGCGGGAAGTGCGGCATTCCAGCAACCGCCAAGGCCGTGTCGGCCAACGTCACCGTGCTCAACAGTACGAACAGCGGCGATCTCCGATTCGGGCCGGGCTGCCGGCCGCCCAGCGCCTCAACGACAGTCTGGGTCGGCGGAGAGACCCGTGGCACCGAGGCTGCCTTCGCACTCGACGCCAAGGGCGTCGCCACCCTCCACGCGCTGGTTGCAGGAAATGGCACCGTGCACGTGTTGGTCGACGTCAACGGCTACTACCAGTGAGGAGTCGGCCGCCAGATCAGGCCGATCGCTAGCGTACGGGCCGCGGGGTGGCTCGCCAGATTGTGCCAGCGCCGGGCGCAAGAACAACTGTCACGTCGACCGCGGCTGCCCGTTGGGGGGAAATGGCGCGCCGATGATTCGGCGGATTGGCCCCGCTGGCTGTGGTTGCAGATCGACGATGTTTTCAGAGGCTTCATTAGGGCAGCCGGAGACTCGGCCACGCTCGACGAGGCATGGGTTCCAAGTGCGGCGCGTCGCACTCGGCGGCCTCGCCGGTTTCGCGGTCTGGCAGCAGCTCGCGCCGGCTTCCGCGGGCTCAAGGTCTCCGAGTATATTGACCGGGTGACCACCCCACAACCCGAAGCGGGACCAGCGCGGGGAGGGCGCCGAATATGGTTACTGCTGCTCCTGATCCTCACGGCGAGCGCGGCATCGCGGGTGCCGTGGTTGTTCAACTCGCAGGCCACGTTCGACTCCGACGAGGCGGTCGACGCGTTGGTCATCCTGCACCTCATGCGCGGCCACGAGCTCACCTTGTTCAACTGGGATACTCGCTACTATGGCATCGTCGAAGGGTTGATGGCCACGCCTCTGCTGGCGCTCGGCATGGCCCCGGAGCTCGCGTGCAAGCTGGCGTCGTTCGCTGGTTTCCTCGCCCTGTTGTGGGCGCTGTTCGTGCTCGGCCGGCGCCTGTACGGCGTGCACGAAGGGCTGGCCGCCGCGGCGCTCGCCGCGGTCTTCTCGCCGCAGGTGGTGGCCTGGAGCGTTAAGGCAGCCGGCGGCTATGCGCTGATCGTCGCCTGGGGAACGTTCGCCCTATTGCAGCTCGACCGCACGTTGCGCCGGCCGAGCGGCGGCAACCTGCTCGCGCTCGGTGCGGTTCTTGGTTTTGGGCTCTACATCTACGAGCTTTTCCTCATCTACCTGGTGGCGATCGCGCTCGCCGCCGCCGCGCTCGCGCTCGGCCGAGTCCGGCGCCTGCGCAGACCCGTGGGCGAGCGGGACGGCGGGCGGGTTGGCGGGAAGGACGGCAGGGCGCGGGCGGCCGCCCGCGGAACGGGCGCGGCGCTCCTGCTCGCCACCGGTTTTGCCGTCGGCTTCTCGCCCAAGCTGGCGGCCCGGCTCGGCGGCGCAGGGCCGATCGGCAAACAACCCTCCTATATGCTCGCGAGCGGCGAGCAGGTCGTCCACAACCTCCAACTGCTCGTCTCGCAGTGCATACCGAGCTTCTTTGGTGTCAATCCGGCGCGCCACCCTGGTCTCACCGTCCTCATCGGCTACACCTCAGCGCCGCGTGCGTGGCTCGGGGTGGTCGTGCTCAGCGTCTATGCCGCCGCCTGGGGTCTTGCCCTGCGACGCGTCGGCAAATGGCTCGTCAAGGCGCGCGCCGCACGGCCGGCCGCCGAAGAGGTCATGGAGCTGGCGCTGGTCCTGCTGGTGGCGGTGACGATCGTGGTCTTCCTCGCCAGCCCCAACCCGCAAAACGCCTGGTCCAACCGCTACCTGTTGCCCCTGCTCTCGAGCCTCCCTCTGCTGGCGGGCCGGATGCTGGTGGTGTTGGCGCGCCGGCGAGGAGTGGCGCCGCCGCGCCAGACGCGGTGGATCCCCTTGCTGACCGGCGCGCTCTGGCTGCTGCTGGTCGGACTGCCGCTCGCCCAGCTCGCCTCGTTCTGCCGGATTCACGGCCTGCTCGACACGCGCTACCGCCTGGCGCGACGGCCCGAGCCGCTCGCCGAGGTGGTGCGCTTTCTCGAGCGCGAGGGGATCGCGGGGGGATACGGCGACTACTGGACCGCCTACAAGGCCACACTACTGGCGCGCGAGCGGGTGGTGATCGCGCCTCACGACGACTGGGACCGCTACCCGGCCTACTCGCGGCGGGTCGACCGCCTCCCTGCCGAGGCCTACATCGTGCACGAGCGCAGGGCGCCGGAGCAGGCCGGCGCGCTAGCGCGCCGCCTCATCCAGGAGGGGCGCCTGTTCACCGTGCGCCGATTCGGACGCTACCTGGTCTTCACCAGCCCGCGCCATGCGCGGCTGCTGCCTTTCGTCGGCCACCCTGAGCCGCTGCTCCATCCGCGCGCGGCGGTCACCGCGCAGGTGCCGGCCGCGCTCGCCGCCGGCGAGACTGTCCAGATCCTGGCCACCGTACGCAATCAAGGCGACGCGACTTGGCCGGCGGCCGGAGGGCTCAACGGTTGGTGCAAGGTCGATCTCGCTTACCGCTGGTCCGACGCGGCGGGGCGCGAGGTGGTCTCGGAGGGCCTGCGGTCGGCCCTGCCGCGTGACCTTGAGCCCGATAGCAGCGTCGAGCTCGCCTTGACCGTGGCGGCCCCGGTCGCGCCCGGCCGCTATCGCCTGCTGATCACGGCCGTCCAGGAAGGAGTCTTCTGGTTCGACCGCGTGGGCGCCGGCGTCGCCGTCTACCCGGTCGAGGTCCTGGCTCCGGGTGCACGCCGGCCGCTACGGGGTAGCGCACCTAGCGCAGTTGGAACGAGCACAAGTGTACCGCCCGACGGTGTCCGGCCCGACGCAGGTGAGATTCGTGCATCCTTGTTACCCGCGTAACAGTCCGGTGGCTCGGAATGGGGTATTCTCCTTATGGCGCCTGGTGGAAGCTGATGCTCTACTTTAGTCGGCGGGTTGTGGGAGCCCGGCTCCATGCCGATCACTTAGGGCTCCGGTAATCGACGTTCCAAGGCCATTGCGCTTAAAACGATAGACGATAACCACCACCAAAAGGAGATTCCGTCATGAGAACACGCTGCTCCGCCATCGCTGTTGCGGCCCTGGCCGCCCTCGCCCTGACGGGCGTCGCGGCAGCCCAGGGCGGACCCTTCCAGTACCATGCCCTTACGCCCTGCCGGGTCGTCGACTCGAGAACGGTCAACGCGACCGAAGGGACCAACGGCTCCCCGATCTCCAACGGGTATCACTCCTTCCGCATCCAGGGTCAATGCGGCGTGCCTAACGGTGCCGCCGCCATCACCGGGAATTTCACCATCGTCAACCCGTCAGCGTCGGGCTTTCTGGTCGCCTGGCCGGCTAACCAACCGCATCCCAACGCCTCGATGTGTAACCATCTCGCGAACGAAACCCTCGCCTGTGGAGCCATCGTGCCGTTGGGGCCGGTTAGCCAAGCGACTGACAAGGACATCACGATCCAGAACGCGTTGTTTTTTGCCCCAGCGCCCTCGGGGAGCGCCGACTTCATCATCGACGTGACCGGCTACTTCCAGTAGCGTCCGCTGGAGGCCGGCGCCCGCCATCGGCCCGGGCCTCTGGTGGGCTGCTGAGCAGGGTTCGAGTCGTGCGGGCCGTCCTGCGAGATGACGTCCGGCGGGTCCGGCGCCGGGTTGGAACCTGGCATCGGCGTAGCTGTGGCGAAGGTGGTTGCGGCGCCCGACCGCGAGCGAGTATAGTTAACGCAACAAGACGGCCTGGGTCGATTTCCCGATCGGAGCTCCGACCCGGGACCTGTTCGCGCCGTAGATCAGCGATCATGGCGAGCGAGGGCCCCGCGACGCAAGCCTGGATACATGCCCCTGAGGAGCCTGGCCCGGGAACACCGAGGCATGGCTTCTCCGGCGACCACCGGGAAGCAGCGCTTCGCGAGGCGGAGCGTTGCGGCAGGCGCGAGGCCGAAGCCTTCGAGCGCGCCCTGAGCGAGCGCGAGCGCCGGGAGCTGGAGAATCGACTGTGCTGGCTCGCGATGGGAGCCGATGACCGGGCGATCGAGCCTGCCCTGCGTCCCGAGGAGCCGGACATCGTGCTACGCCTCCAGCGCGACATCGATCGCCTCTCGTACTTTCACCGTGCGGTGCTCAAATCGAGGGCCTGGATCGTGGTCCAACGGCTGCGGCGCCCCTTCGGGCGGGCCTGGTGAAGTCCACCCCCCCGCCGCCAATACTGCCAAGACCGGTGCCGTGGGCTGAGGCGGCCGGCCGCGACGAGACCGAGCCCGAGCCGATCCTCCATCCGGAGGAGCCGCAGCGCACGATCGAACGGCTGGCGGCGCGCGTCACGGCGCTCGAAGCGGCCCTCGAGCAGCGTTCGCGCGAGATACTGCTCATCCAGCGGCTGGCGTGCAAGCGCGACCTGGTCCTGATCTCGCGCATCAGGGCCGGCCTGCCGCCGCTGCCGCACGGCGCCTACGAGCCGGCCTTCTGGCACGAATCGACCGAGCTCGCGCAGGCTGATGTCAAGGAAACCCTCGAGGATCTCTGGAGCTCTCTCGTCCCGCTCTCAGCCTATTCGCGATGATCCAGCGCCGCATCAGCCTGATCATCCTGGCGTGGAACCGCTGGGACCTGACCAGGATCTGTCTCGAATCGCTGCGCGCCACCGACCTGGGAGACGCCGAGGTGCTGGTGGTCGACAATCACTCGACCGACGAGACCCCGGAGCGCCTGGCGGAGATACCCTGGGTGCGCACCCTGCGCCTGCCCAAGAATCTCGGCTTCGTGCGTGGCAACAACGCCGGCATCGCGGCGGCCGATCCGAGCTCCGACGTGGTGCTGCTCAACAATGACCTGATCTTCACCCAGCGGGACTGGCTGCGGCGGCTCGCCGCATGCGCCCACGCCGCGCCCGATGTCGGCGTGGTCGGCTGCCGGCTCACCTTGCCCGACGGCCGGCTGCTCCACGCCGGCACCTACATCCTGCCCGACACGGTCTGGGGCCAGCAGGTCGGCTCTCTGGAGAGCGAGATCGGCCAGTACCTGAGGACCCGCGAAGTGGAGGGCATCGTCTTCGCCTGCGCCTACATCAAACGGGAGACGCTGCAGGCGATCGGCGGCCTTGCCCTCGATTTCGAGTCCTACTTCGAGGACACCGACTACTGCCTGCGGGCGCGGCAGGCGGGGCTCAAGACCGTCTTGTGCGGCGAGGTGACGCTGGTCCACGACGAGCACGGCTCCACTGGCGATGACGCCGGAGCGCTGATGAAGCTGTTTCAGGGAAGCCGCCAGACCTTCCGCAAGAAGTGGGGCACGGCGCTGCGCCGGCGCTACCGCCACGAGCTGCTCTGGCAGTCGATCATGAACTTCCCCATGGGCTATGCCATGAGCTGCCGCGAGCTGCTGCGCGCGCTCGACCAGCAGGGGGTGTGGACCGTCTACCGCTACGTCTATGGGCCGGGGACGGTCTTCCCGCCGCTCGAGCCCGAGCAGAGCGGCGACTACCGGCTCAACGTCCTGCGCTCGCGGCCCAAGAGCTTCTGGCCAAAGGCCGCGGTGGTCTACGGCCAGGGAGACGTCTTTCGCCGCAACCGGGGGCGGTACAAGATCGGCTACACCATGCTCGAAGTGGACGGCTTCCCCGCCGAATGGGTGCGGCAGGCCAATCGGATGGACGAGATCTGGGTGCCGAGCGAGTTCAACCGCCAGGGTTTCTTGCGCTCCGGGCTCAGGCGCCCGATCCATGTCATGCCGCTCGGCGTGGACATCGACCACTTCCACCCCGCCATCAAGTCCCATCCCAATCCCGCCGGCGAGTTCGTCTTCCTCTCGTTGTTCGAGTGGGGAGAGCGCAAGGAGCCCAAGCTGCTGCTGCGCGCCTTCAACGAGGTGTTCTCCTCCGAGGAGCCGGTGCGACTGCTGTGCAAGGTGATCAACCGCGATCCCTCGGTGCACGTCAAGGAGGAGATCCGCCGGCTTCGCCTTTCCCAGTCGGGAGGCAAAATCTCGTACCTGTTCAACCTCGAGTTCCCCCACCACCAGCTAGGCTCGCTCTACCGCTCGGCCGACTGCTTCGTGGCGATCAGCCGCGGCGAGGGGTGGGACATGCCGTTGATGGAGGCGATGGCTTGCGGCCTTCCCGCCATCGCCACCGACTGGGGCGCCCACACCGAGTTCGTGCACCCCGGCATCGCCTATCCGCTGCGCAGCCGCCGCACCGTTCCGGCGGTCGCCAGGTGCCCCTACTACGCCGGCTTTTCCTGGGCCGACCCCGACCCGGATCAGCTCCGTCACCTGCTGCGCCACGTCTACGAACACCGCGACGAGGCGCGGGCGCGGGGAATGGCGGCGGCGCGCGAGATGGCCGCACGCTGGACCTGGGGCCAGGCGGCGCAAAGGATCGCCGGGCGGCTCGCCGCGATCTCGGCGTGATGCCGCTCGACCTCTCCGTCGTCATCCCCAGCCGCGACACCCGCGAGCTGACCCTCGCCTGCCTCGACTCGCTGGTCGCCGCCGGGCTGGGGGAGTTGGAGATCATCGTGGTCGATGACGCCGGGTTCGACGGCACCGCCGAAGCGGTCGCGGCCGGCTATGGCGCGGTGAAGCTGTTGCGGCTGGCGCAGCCTGCGGGCTTCACGCGCGCCGCCAATCTCGGTCTCGCGCAGGCGACCGGCGAGCTGCTGCTGCTGCTCAACAGCGACACCGAGGTCACGCGGGCGGGGCTCACGGCGGTGCGGGAGCGCTTCGCCGCCGACGCGCGCCTAGGGGCCGCCGGCGGCGCCCTTCGCTATCCCGACGGCACGCCGCAGTGGAGCGGCGGCCGTGAGCCGACGATTGGCTGGTTGCTGGCGCTTGCCACCGGCCTGCCCCGGGCGCTAGGGCGCCTGCCGCTCTACCGGCGGCTGCGACCGCCAAGCACCGCGCACGGCGCATCGCGGGTCGCATGGGTTACCGGGGCGGCGATGGCGATCCGGCGCGCGGCGTGGCGGCAGGTGGGGCCGTTTGACGAGCGTTTCCGCTTCTACGCCCAGGACCTCGACTTCTGCGTGCGGTTGCGCCAGGCCGGCTGGGAGGTGTCGGTGGTGGCAGAGTTCGAGGTGCTGCACCATCAAGGGGCGACGATCGGGCGCGCCGCCGCCGCGCCCGGCGGCGCCAGTCCGCTCGCCGGCGCTGGGAGGCAGCATCCGGAGCTGCTGTGGACGGACCTGCTCAGCTGGGCGCGCAAGCAGCGCGGCGAGCGCTGGGCGCGGCGGGCGGCGCGGGCCCTCGCCGCCGGCACCCGCCTGCGCCTGCTGGCTCGCGCTCTCGCGGCGCCTCTCGTGCCGCGGGCCCGGCGGGCGCTGTTTCGCGCCGAGAGCGCCGCCTTCGCCCGCGCGCTCGCCGCCCTCAAGGCGCCAGGGGACGCCCGGACGGCCTAGTTTGGTATCCTCCCACGCACCCCACCTGCCCCAAGCGCCCGCGGCGAGCTCTGGGCCTGGGCCGCCGGCCGGGCGTCGCGAGCGCCCCATGACCGATCTCTTACGCTATCGCGACCTCGTCCTCACCCTGGTGGCCCGCGAGCTCAAGGTGCGCTACCGGCGCTCTTCGATCGGCTTCCTGTGGACCATGTTGCAACCGCTGCTGATGATGGCCGTCTTTTACGGCGTCTTCTCGAATCTCTTCCGCGTCGATCTCCCGAACTATCCGATCTATGCGCTGGCCGGCATCCTGTTCTGGAACTTTTTCTCGCAGAGTATCGTGGCTTCGATGAACAGCCTGCGCGGCAACGCCCACCTGCTGCAAAAGGTGCCGGTGCCGAAGGCGGTCTTTCCGCTCGCCACGGTGATCTCGGGCGTCATCAACCTGGTGTTCGCCCTGGTGCCCATGCTGCTGATCCTGCTCTGGCGCGAACACAGCCTGCCTGTTGCCTTGCTCTTCCTGCCGGTCTCGATCCTGCTCGCCGCGCTGTTTACCCTCGGTGCCGGCCTGCTGCTGTCGCCGCTCGCCGTCTTCTTCACCGACGTCGTGGAGTTGATCGGGGTGCTGCTGACGGCCCTCTTCTACCTGACGCCGATCATCTACCCGAAGGAAATCCTGCCCGCGAAGATCCTCTGGGTGGTGCGCTTCAACCCGGTGCGCTCGATCCTGGAGGTCTTCCGCGACCCCATCCGCTACGGCAAGATCCCGCCCCTCGAGCACCTCGCGGTCTGCGCGGGCATCGCGCTGCTGGCTCTGGCCGTCGGCGCCTATTCGTTCCGGCGCAGCAGCGATCGGATCCCCTTCTATGTTTGACCCGAAACGGCCTGCCCGCCTCTCCGTGGCCGCCGCCGCGACCGGCGAGCTGCGCATCGAGCTGGCCGGAGTGGCGCTCTGCTATCGCCTGGCCAAGCAGCGCGTCCGCTCGCTCAAGGAGTACGCGATTCACTTCATGAAAGGGGCGCTGGCCTACGAGGAGCTGTGGGCGCTGCGCGGCGTCGATCTGACAGTGCGCGGCGGCGAGACGCTGGGGATCGTGGGCCGCAACGGTGCCGGCAAGAGCACGCTCCTCAAGGTGATCTCCCAGGTTCTGAAGCCGACCGAGGGACGGGCGGTGATGAAGGGCGCCCTGGCGCCGATTCTCGAGCTTGGCACGGGGTTCGACCTCGAGCTGACCGGCTTCGAGAACATCTACCTCAACGCGCTGCTGCTCGGCCGCTCGCGGCGCGAGGTCGCCGACCGCATCGAGGAGATCGTGGACTTTTCCGGCCTGGGCGATTTCGTGCGCGCACCGATCCGCAACTACTCGTCGGGGATGCTGGCGCGGCTCGGCTTCGCGATCGCCACCGCCTGGACGCCGGACATCCTCCTCCTCGACGAAGTGCTGGCGGTCGGCGACGCCAGCTTCACCCGCAAATGCGAAAGGCGGCTGGAGCGCTTCCATGCCGCCGGCACGACCGTGCTGCTGGTCTCCCACAGCGTGGCGGCGATCCGCGACAACTGCACGCGCTGTATCTGGCTCGACGCCGGGCGCCTGCGCGCCGATGGCGCCACCGATGAGGTGCTGCGCCTCTACGAAGGTCACGGCACCGAGCCCGATGAGCGCCGGGCTGGTCATCTCAGCACCGGCGGCTAGTGGCACGTCCTGAGCTCCGATGAGAGTGATTCTGGGAGCTGGGCACATCCTGGTCGTGGCCCTCGGCATCCTGGGCGGCTGCGGCATGCTCTTGCGTTCGCTCTTGCCGTGGCGCGCTCGACCCTTCCTGCCACTCCTCGCGCCATTCCTGGGCCTCGCCCTGATCTCCGGGATCTGCCATGCCCTCGGCGTCTTGGGGCTGCCCTTGGCGCACATGACCTGGCTTTTCATCGGGCTGACGGCGGTTGGTTGGGGAACGGCTCTCATTCGCCGCCGCCTCCGCTGGCCGCCGCGCGAGATCCTGATGGTCCTCGCCATCTGCTCGCTGGCCTTTCTCCTCGCGGCACTTCCCCTGCTTTCGCTTGGTTACCTGACGACGGTGGGCTCGACGCTCGATGCCGTCTCCTACGCGACGCGCGCCGAGTATTTGCAGCATGCGGCGCTGCGCCCGCCGGATCCCGCACCCGGCCAGACCTTTCTCGCCGCGGCCCAAGCGGGCATGTTTCTGCGCGCCGGGGACGTCTACCTGGTCGGCTTGCTCGGCCTGCTGACCGGACACCGCAGCTTCGAGCTGCTGACTCTGGTCATGGCACTTTTTTTCGCCCTCACTCCCGGCACGGTCTTTGTCTGGGCGCGGCTATCCCTGCGGCTGTCGCAACGCACTTCGTTGCTGGCCTCCGGGCTCGTCGCGATCAACAACCTACTGCTCTGGGCGGTCCTCGGCGATTTCCTCGGGCAAGTGATCGGATTGAGCCTGTTTCCCCTATTGCTCGTTTTTGGAGTCGAGGGATGGCGGCGGCGTGGCTGGCGAACGGCGGCCGTGTTCGGCGTTTTCCTGGCGACCCTGGCGTCCATCTACCCGGTCTTCGCCGTCTATGCCGTTGTCGCCATGTTCATCTACTGGCTCGTAGAATGGATACGCCTGCAGCACCGCTGGCGGGACCTGCCGCGCCGGGCCTCCTGGTGGCTGACGATGGCCGGTTGCGCCGTGCTCGCAAACGGTGTCGCGTTCTACCGCTCGTTCACGGAGCTGAGCAGGGTCGCCAAGCTCCTGCAGCCGGAGGGGGCGCAGTACGTTGGGCCCGGCGACATCCTCGTCTTCCCGAATGCCGATGAGATCGCCGGCCTGATCAGCCACAGGGCGGCGCAGATGGGCCAGATTCTGTGGTCCTTTCCCCGGGGGGCCACCATCGTTCTGGCCCTGGTGGCGCTGGGATACCTCGTGTACGGCTGGTGGAAGCTGGCTCCGCGTTCACGGGTGGCCGCAGGCATTCTCTTGCTGGTCAGCGCGGCCCTGGCTGCCCAGCAGCGTTTCGGCGTCAACCTGCCCCATGGCTATCCCTACGGCTACTTCAAGGCGGTGTCGCTGATTCCCCTCGAAGCTCTGGTGCTGCTCGCCGCGGGCCTCGCCGCCTCCTGGCGAAGGCCCGCGCTGCGCGCCGTGACCGGCCTCGCGGCGCTCGCAATTGTGGCCCTCAACTTGATGAACACCGCGTGGACTCTTCGCCACGCTCGCGAGGACTGCGTCGTGGTCACGCGCGAGCTGATTGGAGTCGGTCGAGCAGCGGCGGCGGCGCCCGCCGCGGCGTGGATCTTGCTCGACGTGTCGGGTGACATGGAGAGGCTCTGGATACAGTATCTCTGGAGAGACCAGCTGCGGCTGGCGGATCGAAGGGCTCCTCGTCCGGCGCCTCATGCGCCTTTCTTCCGCTGGGCCCTGGTCGAGAAGCAGCTGGACGAGAAGCGGCGCCCATTGGGCGAGCCCTGGTACGACCCGGCGCAATACGTCGTTGCATGGCAGGACGACAGATTCGCTCTCCGGCGGCGTCGCGACGCCATACTGGCGACCATGAGTTGGGAGGCCCCGGTCCTGCGGCCGAGCGAGCTCCTCGATCTCGAGCTGACACCGGAGCGGCAGACGATGCAGGGGAAGCTTGCGGAAAGGCGAGACGAGGCCGAGCTGGCCCCAGGGACTCCCAGCCTGATGCAGATTATCGCCTTCGGCACCGGCAGCACCCCGGCGCGGCTCGAGGTGGACGGAGCGGCGCCGCTGGCCCTCGGCACCGGCGGCTGGCTGCTCGAACTCGAGCTGGCATGCCGCCCCGACCCCAATCGAGTCAAGATTCGCAACATCGGAGACGCGAACGTCCTGCTGAGCGAGATCAAGGTGCTGAGCTCGGTACCTGACAGGCCGCACGCCTGCTTTGGCACGACCCCGCTCGAGATGGGGGTCGCCTACGTGGAGCAGGAGGTCGCCGCACCGCGAATCCGTTACAAAGTCCTCCTGTGGAACCCGCGGAACGCGGACAATCGCCTCTACAAGCTTGGAATCTGCATTGCCAACGTCACAACCGGCCGGCTCTTTGGCGCCTGGTCCGTCCCGTTCGCCGCCGGCGAGCGCGCCCAGCGTGGCAGCCTCGAGATCGACCTCCGGGGTCGCCGGTCGCAGGCCGAGGTCGATGGCCGGCCGATCGCGGCCCTCGACGTCCTGGATCCCGATCCCGGCATCGGGAGCTTTGCCATCTCGAGCGTGGTGTGGCAGCTCAACCCCCTGGCACAGGTCTCGGTTAACGACAGCCTCTGGTTCGAGCGGACGAGTGACGGATCGATCACGATCACGGCGGCCAGCTCGCACGCTCCCCTTACGGCGATCTTCCCACGGTGAGAGACATCCTGGCGATCATACCGGTACCGCCCGCCAGGGCCGCAGGCTGGCAGCGTCGCCTTCGCTGAGCGGCAAGGCGGCCGCCCACAGGTGCCGCAGCGCGCCGGACGGGACCTCGAGTGGAGGTTTCAGCCGCGCGTCACTATACTCCCGCGATGATCCCTTCGCGCGCCGGGCAGGGTGGTGATCAACGAGGTTTCGCGCCTCTGGAGCTCGGAGCCGATCTGGTGCGCGTAGCGGTCGTCATTCCGGCCTTCCGGGTCGCTGGACACATCGAGAAGGTCATCCGAGCGATCCCGGAGCTCGTCTCGGAGATCATCGTCGTCGACGACGCCAGTCCCGACGATACCGCGCAGATTGTCAGCGACCTTGGGGATCCTCGCGTCCACCTGCTGCGCCACGAGCACAACGGCGGCGTCGGCGCCGCCATGATCACCGGCTACCGCCTCGCACTCGAGCTCGGGGCGGACATCGTCGTCAAGATGGACGGCGACGATCAGATGGATCCGCAGTACCTGGTGCCGTTGATCGAGCCGCTGCTTAGCGGCGCGGCCGACTACACCAAGGGCAGCCGGTTCTTTTTCACCCGCCAGCTCCGGAAGATGCCACGCCTGCGCCGGGTCGGGAACCTGGCCCTCTCGTTCCTGACCAAAGCCTCGTCGGGCTACTGGGATGTCTTCGACCCGACCAACGGGTATACGGCGGTCCATCGCGGAGTGCTCGAGGTGCTCGACTGGAGCAACGTCGATCGGCGCTGGTTTTTTGAGACCTCCATTCTGATCGAGCTGAGCCTGGCGCGGGCGGTCGTCCGAGACGTTCAAATCCCGGCCAAATACGCCGACGAACGCAGCTCGCTCTCGGAGGTGAGGGCGGTGTTCCGGTTCCCTGCCAAGCTCCTCGCCGCCTTCTTCCGCCGGATCTGGTTGCAGTACTTCGTCCGCGAGTTCACGCCCGTGTCGCTCTTCCTGGTCGCCGGCCTGTTCCTGTCCACCTTTGGGACAGTGTGGGGCATGGTGCACTGGGTGCGGTCGGGGCAGACCGGCGTCGAGGCTTCGACGGGCACAGTGATGATCGCCGTCGTGCCGTTGATCCTGGGTGTGCAGCTCCTCCTACAGGCCGTGAGCCTCGACATCCAGGGCACCCCCAAGGTGCCTCTCTCGAGTTCTCCGCGACGTTGGTCGCGGCCTAACGGATGAGGATCCTGGTCACCGGAGCTACGGGGTTCATCGGTAGCGAGGTCGTTTCCGCAGCGCTCGCCGCGGGGCACGAGGTCCGGTCCCTGGCGCGGCGCGACTGGACCGGCCCTCCGCACGTGCCCCTGCGGCACCGGTTCTTCGGACGCCTGCCCTTGGACCTCCCGGCGGAGTGCCTGGAGGGGGCCGACGCGGTCGTCCATTGCGCTGCGGTCTCCGACCCCAGCGAGCGCCGCTCGCACGCGGTCAACGTGGTGGGAACGCTCGCCCTGGCCCGCGCCGCACAGGAGGCGGGGACGCGTACGCTCGTGTTCCTGTCGTCGCAGTCCGCTCGGCCCGACAGCGCCTCTCCATATGGCAAGAGCAAGCACGAGGCGGAGCGGCAGCTCCTTCTCCTGCAGGGTCTCGAGGTGGTCGTCCTCCGTCCCGGGCTGGTCTGCGGCCTCGGCGGCCTCTTCGGACGCATGGTAGGGCTCGTCCGGGGTCTACCGGCGGTCCCAGTGCTGGCCGGCGGCTCGATCGTCCAGCCGGTCCTGGTCGACGACTTGGTGCGCGCCATCCTGGGCTGCCTGGAAGAATCGCGCGTGCTCGCAGGCAAGGTCTACTGCATCGGTGAGGAGGAGGGGACCACGCTGCGCCGGATGCTCGGACTCATCGGGAATGAGGTTGCGCCGCGGGGCAAGCTCCTTCTCTCGGTGCCCACCGCTCCTCTATCGATGGCCGTCCGTGCGGCCGAGGTTCTGCGCATCCCCCTGCCCATCAACAGCGCCAACCTGACGGGGGCGCGCTCAGCGCAGCGCATGGACACCGCCCGCGATATGGAGAGGCTGGGCGTGCCGCGGCGCACCGCCGCCGAGATCGTCCACCTGGCGCTCGCCCGCCGGTCGCGTGAAGCGGAGGCCACGTCCGGCGTGGGGGCCGCGAAGACACTGCTCATCGGCGCCGGGCGGATCGGCCTGGTGCACGCCGTCACCCTCTCCCGATTGCCGGGAATGGTCCTGAGCGGTACGGTGGACACCAACCCTGGGGCTCGGCGCCTGATGCTGAGCATGGGGGTGCGGACGAACTGCTACTCCACCCTGGAAGAGGCGGTACGGAGCGGCGGTTTCGACGCCGCGGTGATCGCCACTCCGCCGGCGAGCCACCTCGAGCTCGCCCGCGCATCCCTGGAACGCGGGCTCCGCACGCTCATCGAGAAGCCGGCGTGCGCCGGCGAGCCGCAGCTCCCGACTTTCGAGGCGCTGGGAGAGCAGGCCGGCGACCGGGCCCTGGTAGGATACCTGATGGTGCGGGTGCCGCATGTGAGCACCTGGCTCTCCCGGCTCCATCGCGGCGAGCTGGGTACGGTCCGCGGCTTCGCGGGCCTGACGCTCCTGTCACTGATCGGCAAGTCCAGCCCCGACCGCTGGGAGACGCGCAAGCAGAGCTCGAGTGGAGGGGTGCTGGCGAACTCGTCGAGCCATGTGCTCTCCGCGATCTACGAGGCTTTCGGCCCGCCGCTCCGCGTGGTCGTCCAGACGCGCCGCCTCTTCTCGCGCGAAGTCGAGGACTCCGCGGTCATCCGCTTCGAGTACGACGGGTTCTCGGGGGTTCACTATTCGAGCTGGTCCATCGAGGGGTTCCAGCGGCAGGAGAACCGCTTGGTCGTGTGGACCGACCGCGGTCGGCTCACCCTGACCCTAAGCACTGGGCTGTTCGAGCGCGCCGACGGGGAGATCGAGCTGACTCACCAGCTCGAAGACGAGGTAGGTTTCAACCTGGCCCCCGACTATGCCGGCGGCGGAATCGCCGCCGAGCTCCGAGATCTGGGCGCGAACCATCCGCCCGCTGCGGACGGCCCCGCGATGACGCTGTCGCGCGCTCTCGGGATCGAGAAGCTGCTCTTCTCGGTCTACGCGGCGGCGCAGGAGGTCGACCGTTTCGACCCTGGGCTCGCCGCTGGCGGAGCCCCTGCGGAGGAGGCACCGGCGCACCCGCCGTGGCAGTTCGTGGAGCCGAAGCAGGAACGGCGGATCTGCGACCTGCGGGAGGTGGAGCCGGAGCGCTTGGCGGAGCTGGATCTCGCCGGCGGCGGTTGGGACGGAGCGTTGGTGTATACGGATGGGTTCGCCCCGTCCGCGCGGCGCGTCGACGGGCGGCATCTCCGAGTTACCGTGCCGAACTTCCTGCGCCAGACCCGCTGGATCAACGAGAAGCGTTACCTCGACGTGCTGCGTTCGTTCGGCCTGCGCGGTGCGGTGCGGGCCGCTCTCGTGGCAACCCCGCCGGTGGCGCGGGAGCGCGGCGTCGGCTTCTGGGCCGCGGCAGGCGCGCTTCTCGCGGGGGATCTCGCCCGGATCCCGGCGTCGTTTACCGGCACCTTGCTGCTCCACCCCTACCTGGCCGACCTCGCCTTGGCTCTCGACCGGCTTGACCGGCTCGAGGCGTTGATCGGCATCCTGCGCCGGCAGCGGCCGCGGGCCCGGGTCGGCTTCCATTCGAACCTATGGCGCGACGCTCTCAATGCGGCAGCCCTGCTGGAAATCACGCCGGACGCGCTGTCGCTTCTCGCTTCGCCTACAGGCCGCACCCTGGCCCGAGCCAGGGCGGCCCTCGAACTCGATCCGGCCCTGAGCGGAATCGAGCTGACCGCAGAGGTCGGACCCGCGCCGCTCGAGGTCCACCGCCTGGCCTTCGCCGACCCGCGGCGCTGGATGGCTGGAGCCGACGCCGTCCTGATCGGCGCCCTCGCCGACGACCGGCTGTTCGCCGCGGTCAAGCGGGACATGGCTGAGCACTGGGAGAGCGCGTTCGCCGGAATGGCGCCGCCCGCTGTCCTATGGTAGGGGAAGAGGAGCCGCCATGGGGTTGATCGAAGCGCTGCGCGGCTGGCTGACCGAGCCCGAGCTGCGCGAGATCGATCCAGACAGCGCCGAATTCACTCGCGCCCACCGCCGCATCCTGGAGCGCAAACGGCTGCTGCGGCGCCTCTTCGCCGAGTTCTGCGAGCGCTGCCTGGAAGCCGACCGGCGTTACTTCACCGCCTGCCCGTCCGAGCTCCGCCTCGAGATCGGCAGCGGCGCCGGCGTCATGAAGGAGGTCTTCCCCGACGTCCTGACCAGCGACGTCAAGCGCCTGTCCGATGTCGACTTGGTGCTCCGGGCCGAGGATCTCCCGTTCGCGGACGGCAGCCTCAGGGCGATTTACGGGATCAACGTCTTCCATCACGTCTCCGACCCGCGGGACTTCTTTCGCGAGACCGTCCGGGCGCTCGCGCCGGGAGGTGGGCTGGTGTTGATCGAGCCCTACTACGGTCCCCTGGCGCGCCTGCTCTTCAAGCGACTCTTCACCCAGGAATCGTACGAGATGAACGTGGAGGAGTGGCCTCGGCACCGTCGCGAGCAGGTGGCTTCCAACGCGAATCAGGCTCTCTCGTACGTCGTCCTGCGGCGCGACCGAGCCCAGTGGGAGCGGGAGTTCCCTTCTCTCGAGCTGGTGGTCGACGAGCCCCATACCCACATGACGTATCTCCTGAGTGGCGGGGTGAACTTCCGCCAGCTCATCCCCTCCGTTCTGGGCGAATGGCTGGCCGCTCTCGAGAGCAAGTTGGATTCATTGAACCCCGTCCTGGCGCTCGAGCACACGCTGGTCATCCGTAAGAGGCGCCAGGCGGACCGTCCCTCCTCCTGCGACGCCAGCGATCACGTTCCGGGCTTGGCGTGAGAGGCACCGTACCGAGTCCCGGACCTTCCTAACCAGAGTGGCCGCCGAGCACGGTGGCGTCAGCGGGTGGCGGCGGGCACCGTCGGCAATCAGTCCCCCACGATCGCCTCGACGAGTTCAAAAACGGTACGGATGCCCGCCGGGAACACTCCCAGACACAACAGACAGAGGTTCAAACGCTGCCTAGCACCGCCTCGTAGACGTCGATCAGCTGGCGGGCGACGCGGCCCGGGTCGTGACGGCGAGCCAGGAGGGCGCGCCCGCCGCGCACCAGGGCGTCGGCCAGGGCCGGCTCACGGTGCAGCCGCGCGAGGGCGGCGGCGAACTCCTCGGCGCCGTGGGCCACCAGCAGCTCCCGCCCGTCGGCGGCCGCGAGGCCGGCTAGCCCCTGGGGCGTTCCCACCACCGGCACGCCGCGCGCCCATGCTTCCAGCACCTTCATGCGCACTCCCGAGCCGATCCGCAGCGGCACGGCATGGAGCGAGCCGCGGGCGAAGGCGGCGGCGCTGTCGGCCGGCGCCTCATGCCATGCAACGCCTGGCGGCCCATCCAGTCCCGGGCCGCGGGGACGCTCGGGTCCTGGCCCGAACAGGTGCAGCTGGGCCGCTGGCAGGAGGCGGCGCACCGCGGGCCAGATCTCGGCCAGGAACCAGGCGGCCGCATCGCGGTTGGGAAGCCAGCCGCGGCTGCCCAGCACCACTACCGCCGGCGCGCCGGGGAGAGGCGCCGGACCCGCCGGGAGGGAGGCCGGAAAGGGCGCCGGCACCGTCAGCACGCGGCCGCCGCCGCGCGCCAGGGCGCGCAGGCTGGCGGCGTCCTCCTCGCTGAGCGCCAGGGTAGCCGCTGCGCCGGCAACGGCCTGTCCCTCCCAGACCGCCAGCCGGGCGGCCTCGGTCGCTCCCAGACGGCCTCGTCCCGCGGCAGCCCACAGGGCGCTCTCGACGTTTTGCGCGCGCAGCACCAGCGGCAGCCCACGACGGTGGGCCGGAGCGGTCTGGGGCACCGCCTGCAGCTGCTCGGCATGAACCAGGTCGAAGCGGCGCGCGGCGACCAGGCGGGCGACCTCCCGGCGCACCACGGCGCGCGAGTGGCGGGCGATCGACAGCGGCTCGCGCCGCAAGGCCGCCCGGACGAGGGTCGCCAGCGGGCCCGCCGGGCGTTGGCGAACCAGGAGCGGCTCACACCAGGGCTCCAGCGCCGCCGCGACCGCCGCCGGATCGAAGCGCTCGGGATCGATCGGCGCGACCAGCGTCGGCCGCACTCCCGCCGCCGCCAGCCCTTCCAGGGTGTGACGCAGCAGCAGCCGCCCGCCGTCGATCGGCGGCCAGGGGGCCTTGGTGGCGACGAGAAGGATTTTCAAGCGACGCGGTCCGCCGCTGGGGAGCAGAGCACGTTTCGCGCGCACTGCCAAGCCCAGCAGGGAGTGTGCTACTGTGCAATTCCTCATGCTTTGATGCGTAGCGAGCCTCGAGGAGGGCTTCATGTCTGGCCAAACTCTGATCGCGAAGGTGCGGGCGGCGGCGGTCGTGGCACTGACCGCGGGACTGCTGCTGGTCGCGGCGACCGGGCGGGCCGCCGCCACCATCATCACCGCGACGCCGGTGGATTTCACGGTCGCGGAGGGGACCGCCTTCAACGGCGCGGTCGCCACCTTCGAGGACGACAATGGCGCCGCGACCCCGGCCGATTTCACGGCGACGATCGACTGGGGCGACGGATCGGGGACGACGGCGGGCACGATCGGCTCCAGCTCGGCAGCCTTCGTGGTGACCGGCCAGCACACCTACGGCGACGAGGGCGCCTTCACGGTGACCGTGACCATCTCCGACGTGTCGCCCGGCACCGGGACCGCCACTGCGACGGACACCGCTACGGTGACCGAGGCGGACGCCCTCTCCGGCTCGCCGGTGGTGTTTTCCGCTCCTCCGGGCGTCAGCTTCACGGCCACTGTGGCGAACTTCTCGGACACGCTCACCTCGAACGTTGCAGGCGATTTCACCGCCACCATCAACTGGGGCGACGCGACGACCTCGGCAGGCACGGTCAGCGGCGGGGGGGGCTCGTTCCAAGTCAGCGGGACGCACACCTACGCGGGTCCAGGGACATTTTCGGTGATCGTGACCTTGAGTGACGACCCGCCCGGCACCGCGACAGCCCAGGTGACCAGCACCGCCAAGGTCGCGAGCGGCCTGTCGGTGACGGCCGTCAATTTCTCGACCCCGGAAAACACGGTCTTCAACGGGACCGTCGCCACTTTCTCTGACTCGGATACCACCAAGACGCCAGCGTCCTTCACCACCTCCATCAACTGGGGGGATGCCACGCCGGCGACGCCGGGTACGGTCACCGGCGGCTCGGGCTCGTTCACGCTGACCGGCCAGCACACCTATGCCGACGAAGGCGCCTTTACCTTCCACGTCACGGTCTCGGAGAACCCGCCCGGCACGCTCACGAGCAGCGCGACAGGAACTGCCACAGTCACCGAGGCCGACGCGCTCTCTGGAACCCCGGTCGTCTTCTCACCCCAGGCTGCGATCCCCTTCACGGGCACCGTGGCGACCTTCACTGACACTTCCACCGCGAACACTGCCGCCGATTTCACCGCCAGCATCAACTGGGGGGACGCCTCCACGAGCCCGGGCACGGTGACGGGCGGAGGCGGCTCCTTCACCGTCTCCGGCACACACACCTACGCCGGCGCCGGCAGCTTCCCGGTCGCGGTCACGCTCACCGACGACCCTCCAGGCACGGCGTCGGCGACCGTCCAGAGCACAGCGAGGGTCACGGCCCCTCCGATCGCCGCCGTCCCCGCGCTGGACCTCCGCGGCCTGCTCGCCCTGGGGCTCTTGCTGGGCGCCGCCGGCATCTATCTGCTGCGCAGAGCCTAAGTACCAAGCCCCACCGGCGGTGCCGATCCCGAGGGATGAAACGGCGCTGCGATGCGGCGGTGAAGCCCTACTCGAAGCATCGATCGGATCGCCCCCCGCAACCCCTCGATCCCCTTCCCACCCCTCCGGGGGGGAAAGGGACGCCCCCTCCCTCTTTCTCCGGGGAGTTTCGTCTAGCGCCGCCGGGCGCGGTTCGCCGGCGAGGGCGATTGCGTCTACCTGGTTAGATGCTCGCGCGCGCGGCTTCCGCCACTCCATGGGGCGTGGAGGCCCACCCGGTACAGGTCGAGGTAGATGCCCACAACGGGCTGCCGCAAGTGCAGATCGTGGGCCTGCCCGACGCCGCGGTGCGAGAGAGCCGCGAACGGGTGCGGGCGGCGATCAAGAACTGCGGCTACTACCTGCAGCCGTGCGCGGTGGTGATCAACCTCGCGCCGGCCGACCTGCGCAAGGAGGGCAATCACCTAGACCTGGCGATCGCCCTGGCGCTGCTCGCCGCCCATGGGCACCTGCCCCAGGAGGCGCTGCAGGGCCGGCTGCTGTGCGGCGAGCTCGGGCTCGACGGCAACATCCGCCCGGTGCGCGGCGGACTGGCGATTGCCGCCCTCGGCTTGCGCCTCGGCGTGGAGGAAGTGCTGCTGCCGGCGGCCAACGCCGGCGAGGCGGCGGCGCTCGGCGCGGTGCCGGTCGTCGCCGTCCACAGCCTGAGCGAGGCCGTCGACCACCTGCTGGGGCGCGCGCCGCTCGCCGCCGCGGAGCCGCCTCCCCTGCTGCCGCTCGCCGCCGCCTCGGGGCCGGACCTGCGCGAGGTGCGGGGCCAGGAGACCGCCAAGCGCGCCCTCGAAGTGGCGGCGGCCGGCGGCCACAACCTGCTCTTCCTCGGCCCGCCCGGCGCCGGCAAGACCATGCTCGCCCGCTGCCTGCCCGCGCTGCTGCCGCCGCTCACCCTGCAAGAAGCGATCGCGGTCACCAAGATCCACTCGCTGGCGGCCGAAGAACCGCCTGAAGGGCTCATCCGCCGGCGCCCCTTCCGCAGCCCGCACCCCGGCATCAGCACCGCCGGCATGATCGGCGGCGGCAGCTTCCCCCGGCCCGGCGAAGCGAGCCTCGCCCACCACGGCGTGCTCTTTCTCGACGAGCTGCCCGAGTTCCGGCGCGACACCCTCGAAGCGCTCCGCCAACCGCTCGAAGAGGGCGAAGTGAGCGTCGTTCGCGCCCGCGCCCGGCTGCGCTTTCCCGCCCGCTTCTCGCTGCTCGCCGCGATGAATCCCTGCCCGTGCGGCCACCTCGGCGATCCGCGCTTCGACTGCTACTGTCCCGAGCCGGTGATCGAGCGCTATCGCGGGCGCATCTCCGGGCCGCTGCTCGACCGCATCGACCTCCAGGTCGAAGTGCCGGCGCTGTCGTTGCGCGACCTGCGCTCGCCGCCCGCCGAGCCGAGCGCCGCCGTCGCCGCCCGGGTCGATACCGCACGCGGCCGCCAGGTCGACCGCTTCGGCGCCGCGAGCCCGACGCCGATCAATGCCGCGATCGAGTCCCGCGCCCTGCCCCGGCACTGCCGCCTCGACGCCGCCGGCCAGCGCCTGCTCGACGCCGCCTTCGACAGGCTCGGCCTCTCGGCCCGCGCCCTCGACCGCGTCCTCAAGGTCGCCCGCACCATCGCCGATCTCGCCGGCACCTCCGACATCCAGCCCGCCCACGTCGCCGAGGCCATCCATTACCGCGCCCTCGATCGGCGGATCAAGATCTAGCCTGGATTTCCACGGACGGGAGTTTCCTTAACAGCGGGGTCACGGAGGCGTTCTCAGGAGGTCAAGCGTAGCGCACGGCCATTCCACCACGGGACCGTGATCGGCTGATCGAGCAGTCCAGAGGCCAGGATGATCGGCAGGTGTGCACGGCGATGGAAGTGCACGACGATTTCCTTGTCGCCGATGGTGAGAT
>DASZZP010000063.1:0-18383 GCA_035544875.1 Thermoanaerobaculia bacterium
CCGATCCCGAGGGATGCCGCAGCTTTCGCCTGTTGCGGCACTTCCGGCAGGTCGGCCGCACGTCCGGCTATGGACGTGCGGCACTTCCCGGAGGTCGGAAACGGCGCTGCGATGTGGCGGTGGAGGCCTTCTCGAAGCATCGATCGGGTCTCCCTCCGCAACCCCCGCGAGTCCCCTTCCCGGTTGTCGGAAGCCGCCGGGTCCCTGCCCGGCGGCGCCGGGGGGGAAGGGGACGCCCCTCCCCTGGCGCACGGACGAGTCTCGACTTAGCTCAGCGCACCGCGCCGACGGGGTCGCTCAGGAAGTCGTGCAGGGAGACCCGGGCGTCGAGCTCGGCGGCTTCCATGAAGCTAGCCATCCTGTCGAGCGGCACCGCGGTGGTGGCCACCCGGAACTTCAGGCTGGTCTTGAGCAGCATCATCGCCACGCCCGCCTCGCGGCCGAGGTCGAGCTCGAGGAAGCGATCCGCTGCCTGCAAGGCCATCAGCCGCGCCCGCTCGGCCTCCCCCCGCCGCTCGAGGAGCGCCGCGCAGTCGAGATCGATGATCGACGCGGTGTAGGGGTCGCCGGCGTCGACAAAGCCCTGCCGCCCATCGAGGAACGCCGCGACCGCCTGTTCGCCTTCCCCGATCCCGACGTAGATCAAGCCCTGCAGCCAGCGCAGGCGGGCGCGCCCCAGCGCTCCGCCGTGCCGCTCATAGAGCGGCAGGTGGCGCCAGAGCAGTCGCTGCGCCTCGCGGTAGCGCCCCGAGCGGGCCAGGGCAAGAGCGGCATTGTGGGCGGCCGCCAGGGCGAGGGGAGGGTCGAGCGGCGGTTCGATCAGCTCGTCAGCCTCGGCAAGCAGGGATAGGGCTTCCTGGTCCTGGTTGAAGGAGACCGCGAACATTGCCTTGGTGACCAGCACCCGGCCGGCGAGCTGGGTGCGACCTTCGCGGCGGTAGATGGCGAGCGCGGCATCGAAGGCCGCGGCCGCGGCAATCCTGCTGCCGTGGGTGGCGAGCAGGTTGCCCTGGACCTCGAGCAGCCGCGCCTCGAGCAACGGATCGAGGCTCCCGTGGCAGAAGTGCTCCATCGCCTCGTCGAGGGCGGTCTGGGCCGCCGCGAGGCAGCGATTGGCGCGGTAGGCGTTGGCCAGCTCGACGGCCGCGCGGCACTGCGCGTCACGGATCCGCCCGGCCCCCGCACCCCCCGCAATCGCCACCGCGAGCTCCGCCAGCTGGGCCATCTGACGGGGATCGTCGAAGCGCAGGATCCAGCTGCGCTCGAGCAGGGCCTCGAAGGCCGCGGCACCGCGCAGGTGGCGCGGCAGGCCGCGAAATGCGGCCGGGCCTTGCTCCTCGAGCAGCGCCAGCACCCGCCGCACCTGGGCGCGCCGGGGGCGGCGGTACGCGGCGGGAAGGGGCGGGCGCAAGCGCCAGGCTTGGCGGCAGACCCGGCATCCACCGCTCAGGTGCCGGGCGACGACAAAAGCTTCGACCGGAGGCAGCTGGCCGGCGATCAAGCCGGCAATCTCGGCCGGAGTGGGATGCAGGGTCAGCTCCATCCCTCCCTCGCGGCGCGCGCAGGCAGCCGTGGGTGCCGATCCCGGAACCGTGTCGAGAGGAAAACGTGGAGGACTCTTCATGCAACCTTACTCGCCCGGACTTCTGTCCCGGCCGGGTGGCCTGCAGCACGCATCCGGCACACCTAATTACTCCGGGCTATGCGAAAAGTTTCAGGCGGTGCGATCACTACGCGATCCCGGGCTCGCACCTTGGAGCCGCGGAGAAGTTATCTGAAGAAGGCTTGATGCGACGTCAACAAGTCGTCATGAAGAGGTCAGGGTTCCAGCCCGGGAGACACCAGATGACGTCCAGGATGGGCGCCGGGCGCGCCCGGGAAGCTACGTGAGGTAGGAGTGGAAGGTCGCCTTGGGATCGTTTTCCGCCGCGCACATGAACTTTGCCATCTCCTCGAACAGCAGCGCGGTCGTGGCGACCCGCAGCTTGACCGTCGACTTGAGCAGCATCATCGCCACCGTCGCCTCGCGGCCGATCTCCAGGCTGAGAAAGATCTCCGCCGCCTCGAGGGCCAGCGCCCGCGCCTGTTCGTCACGACCCTGGCGCATGATCAGGACGGCGAGCTCGAGCAGCACGAGGGCGGCGAGGTAGGGCTTGCCGGCCTCCGCGAACCCGCGGCGGGCGTCCTGAAACGCGCGCTCGGCGCGCTCATGCTCGCCGACGCCGGCGTGGATGCGGCCCTCCAGCCAGCGCAGGCGCAGCCGGGTGGCCTGCCCGCCATGCTGGTTGTAGAGTTGCAGATTGCGCCAGATGAGGGTTCGCGCCTCGCGGAACCTGCCGAGATCGATCAGGATGGTGGCGATGTTGTGGATGGCGAAGAGAGCGAGCGCCGGATGCTCCTCGGCGTCAACCGTCGCCAGCCCCTCGTGGAGCAGCGCGAGGGCCGCCTCGGACTGGCCGGCGTAGCCGGTATACATGCCCCTGGTGATCAGGGTGTCGCTGACCAGGTGTGGCTCGCCGTGTACGCGGTAGACCTTGAGCGCGTCGTCGAAAGCTGCAAACGCCGCGTCAAAGCTCCGGCGGTCGCCGAACACCAGTCCCTGGACGACGAAAAGGCGCGCGCCGAGCAGGCGGTCCTGGCTGCCGCGGCGAAAGGACTCGATCGCCTCGTTGAGGCAGCTCTGCGCCTCGTCGAGCTGGTTGACGACCCGGTAGGCGTTGGCGAGCTCGACCGAGGCCCGGCACTGGAAGTCGTGCACCTGTTCGCGGCCGTGGCGGCGAGTGCTCAGGTTGGCGGCGACGACGGTGGCCAGCTCGGCGAGCTGCACCATCTGCTTCGAGTCGTCGAAGCGGAGCGCCCAGCTGCGCGCGAGTAACGCTTCGTAGCAAGCTAGTCCACGCAGGTGACTCGGCAGGGCGCCGAAGCCGGCAAGACCGCGCTCCTCCAGAGCAGTGAGCACCTGCTTGACCTTGGCGGCTTCTAGAGCCGGTCGAGTGGCGCGAGCGGGGCGGGCGGCATGACGGCCGCGGCGGACGGTGGCCTCGAAGGCGCGGTCGATGGCGCGGTCGTAGGCGTCGTCGTTGGCGGCGCTTTCCGGCGTTTCGGGCAGGGTGATCTCCTGCGCCGCCACGGCCCGCGGGCTGCGCGCCGTTTCCGGGGCAGGCTCGGCTGGCGCGGCGGCTGGCGGTGTCGCCACGAGTTGGAGCGCCTCCCGAAGCTGCCAGGTCGCCGCCTCCGGCCGCCTTCGTGTCGGGCGGAACGGTGCGGGGGCGCGGAGGATGGTGGGAGAAGGGAAAGACGGTGGGAGGCGCGGAAGCGGGTCCCCCGCGATTGATTGGGCGCGCGGGTCCCCCGCGCTTGGTTGGGCGCGCGGGTCCCCCGCGCTTGCGAACAGCAATGCCATCTCGGGGGCCAGCGTGGCGCGGCAGATCGCGCAGCCGCCGAGCAAGTGCCGCACGACCGACCGCGCCCGCTCATGCGAAAGCCGGCCGCTGATCAGCCCCGCGAGCTCAGCTGCTGTCGGGTGTTGGCTCACGCCCTCGTCTCCTGGTCGACTAAATGACGTTATACCATATTCAGCGCGAATTCAAGGATGCACTGTTCCGTCGCGGCCCGGCGGGGGCCGGACGACAGCGCGGCGCGCCGTCAGCTGTTTGGCGCGGCCGAGAGCCTCTTGGCCTGGCTGTCCTTGCCTGGGTCCGTCGCTTGATGACCATTGTTGTCGATGCCAGCGCCCTGGTAGTAACGGTGGCGCTGGCGCGCCTTGAGCTGCAGAGTACCCGGGCTCGGCCCCTCTCCCGTCGACCAGTCGGAGAAAACCCACTGCCATGCGGTTACCACGTCCTCGAAGTTGACGGGAAGTGATATGGCCTGACTGGGTGGGGGAGAGAGCAGGGAAAGGATCGCCGCGATCGCGACGACCCCGCCGAGGGTGCGTCTGTTGAGCCTTGACATATGGAAACCCTCCCCAGCTTGCGATCGAGGTTTCCTGGTCGCGGCTCCCGTTAACCCCGGGGAGTCGGACCAGCAACGCCGCCGTATTGCGAATCGGGCCGCCTATGGCACACAACCCGCAAACTCGCTTCCCCAAATCGACAACCGTCAAAGAGCCAACGCCAACAACATACCACAGAGTGTCGCTGGATAGAATAGGGCATGCCGCTGCTGCGCCACCTCTGGACGGTTGCCCCGCGGCTGCGCCAGGCGGTGCGGCCACGCCCGACGCCGGAAGCGGGGCCGTGGGAGACGGTGGTCAGAGATCCGCGGGCCGGGCCGGTGCGCCTGTCGGGGCTGCTGCGCGAGCACCCTGGCGCGGCCGAGATCGTCGTCTTGCTGCATGGCCTGGGCGGCTCGATTCGCAGCCACTACATGACCGGTGGCGCGTGGGCCGCGGAGGCGGCCGGCCTTTCCAGCCTGCGTCTCAACCTGCGCGGCTCGGACCTGCGCGGCGACGATTTCTTCCACGCCGGCCTGACCGCTGACGTCCATGCCGCTCTGGCGAGCGCCGAGCTGCGCCGCTACCGGCGCATCTACCTGCTGGGCTACTCGCTGGGCGGGCACCTGGCCCTCAACGCGGCCGTGGAGCCAGGCGATCCGCGCCTGGTGAGCGCCGCCGCGGTCTGCTCGCCGCTCGACCTCGCCCTCTCCTCGCAGGCCATCGACGAGCCGTGGGCCTGGCCCTACCGGCGCTACCTCCTGGGCAACCTGGTGCACATCTATGCCGCGGTCGCGGCGCGCCGCCCGGTGCCGCTGCCGCCCGCCGAGGCGGCCCGCCTCCGCAAGATGCGCGAATGGGATGAGAGAGTGGTTGCGCCCTACCATGGCTTTGCCGGCGCCGCCGACTACTATGCGCGCGCCAGTGTCGGCCCGCGCCTCGGCAGCCTGCGCATGCCCGCCCTGCTGGTCAATGTCGAGGGCGACCCGATGGTTTCCGCGCCGGCGGTGCGCCGGGCCCTTGCCGGACCTGCCGCGCCACGGCTTGCCGTGCGCTGGGCCAGGCGGGGCGGCCACGTCTCCTTCCCGCGCGGCCTCGACCTCGGGCTCGGCGGCCACGGCGAGGTGCACGCGCAGGCGCTCGCCTGGCTGCGCCGGCAGGTGTGACGAGGTTGGCCCCCATTTCACACGCCACCTCTGCTGCGGCGCCGGCCGGCGCTTTCGCCATGCCGGCACTCCCGGCAGGTCGGAAACTGGCCTATCTCCGAAGAGCAATCCGAGGCCCCATCAATAACTCCCGACAATAGAGTAGTTTACGACATCGCAGCCGAAGGGGCTGCTGACCCTGGGGAAGCGCCGGGGAAACGCGCGGGAGACAATGAAGGTGCCAGTCTGGAGCATCTCGGCGTAGCGTGATCAAGTGTGCCCCTCAGGCTTCGCACTGGACGGTCGTCGCGACGGGCAGCCCGAGCCTGGGGCGGCCCAGCCCTCGACACCCGCAAGACTTGATCGGGGGAGCACTGACGCCGGCGACCATCGCCTATCTGTCGGCTGCTTCCCCCCATGTCGGAAGGCGCCGGCGTGGCCACGCAGCTCTCGCCCGCTTTCCGTCTCCGACCGCTGCAACTCGTGCCGGTGGCGGACCGCCTTTATGATCTACACTTGGCGACCTTGAAACGAGAGGGGTTAATCTGAATGGCCAAGAAGTTCCGTGACCTGCTAGCCGAGAAGCCTGCAAGCTGGCGTGCCGCCGTCGCGGCGCGGAAGCGAGAGCTGCTCGCCGCGATGCCGCTGCATGAGCTTCGCCGGGCGCGGCAGCTCTCTCAGGAGCAGCTCGTCGAAGAGCTCGGTGCCACCCAGCCTGAGATCTCGAAAATGGAGCACCGGGCAGACATGTACGGCAGCACGTTGCGGCGCTTTGTGGAAGCCATGGGGGGCGAATTGGAGATCATCGCCCCGCTTCCCGGATGGCACCGTGCGAATTACGCAGTTCCAAGAGCTTGACTCCGCCCGCGAGTAGTTGTCTCCGCTCGAGCCCGAGGCGTCAGCAGGCCGGAGCGCCATAGAATCTGAAACGCACGGCGCTGAAGCCCGTGACCATCCCAGGGCTAGCGGCTAGTCAGTCGTAGTCAAGCGTAAAGAGGGCCTGTCTTCGGATAACAGATCCAGTCCTTGTCCATAACCCCATATCGTAGAAGAGGTTGCGAGATTCCAGATGGAGAGATTGTAGACCGTGGGGAAGCGCCGGGGAAGCACGCGAAAGACAATGGAGGCGCAGTCTGGAGCATCTCGGCGTAGCCGGATCAAGTGCGCGCCTGGGCGGCGCACAGGACCGTCGTCGTGGCCGGCAGCCGTCGCCTGGAATGAAGGCGTTCCTCCGCGGAACATGGACGACGACTCCCGCCTGGAAGACTTACGAGTTGCTGAGAGATGGTCCGTTGACAGCCGACCAACTGGCCGAGGTGCTCATAGACCGCTGTTGTCGGCGCTGTGCCGCGGCGCGTACACAACGCGCGTCGGAAAGCCGGCTCCGATGGTGCCGAAGAACCATATCTCCTCTGTCTGCGTCCGCCACCGGTGGAACTCGCCCGCCACGCTGCCGCTGTCCTCGGGCACTCCGTAACGCTTCGTAAGTTCGTTGGCGAGGACGTGCTCATCCTCGGAGTTCGCGAGAGTCAATTCGACCGAGGCAAGCTTCCGGCGGGGGTTGAAGAAGAAATGGACCTCAAACTCGAAGCGGCCGGATGACCACTCGCCAGAGAGCAGCGCCTTCTGGCCTACTCGCCCGGCGTCCTCTGCGGCCCCCTGTTGCCGCTCGACGAGCCGTGTGATCTGCCTGGACTTGGAATGAGCCGCCTTGATGACCTGCTCAGGAGTCATTCCCCACTTTGTATACTGCCAGTCGGCGACGGCTGGAGTGGCGGTCACCATCCCCAGCGCTAACCACGCCAAGGCTAGAACTCGCATGTTGTGCCCTCCTCTTAAACGGTCCGGCTCAATTCTACCAGCCTGGACGGCCCGAGCAGGGCATCGCGCTTCTGTAGGAACGGGGTGCGCTTCTGGCTCGCTCAACACCATCCCAATGCTAAGGCTTGGGTTAGGGCGGCAGCCAGTCATCGAGAGCGAGATCATCGAGGGACTCTTTCAGGCCTTGGTAGAGCGCCTCGACGTCGGGGTGTATGTCAGCTACTGAGATGAGCGTTTCGACATGTCCTAGCTTGTCCGCTTTGACTACTTTGCCAAACCTCGTATCGAGGCCAGCGTCGAGGTGCTCAAGCTGATTACGGACTGCCAATAGCTTTGGCCACTTCTGATCAAATGTTTGTAGCGCCGCTTTCGCCTTGGCGAGCCTCTTCCATCTAATCTCCCTTTCCGAGATCTCCCGAATCCGGTGAAGGTTGGTCGTCCTATGCGCTATGTCCCGCATGCGGCCAAGACTATCGATATAGAAGATTAGATCGACGGTGTGCTCGAAGAGTTTCTCACGGCTACCCTCGCAGCGCTTCTTCTGGAGGCGGACAACGTCAATCCAAAATTTGAGCATCCACCTCAGCAACCTGACCTTTTCGGCAATGGATCCGCGACCATCTCTTGTCATGGTGACTCTCTTTGCTCGCGCAATCCAGGGGAAGAGCCTTGACTCCGAACAAGGCCCCTCAAGGCCCCGGTCAGCTCAGTGCAAAGTCTCCACTATACGAAACCCGCAGCCTAACCAGCCCACGGGTTCCCAGATTCGAATTCGTGCTTTCCAGTTGCCTGTGTCGTCTTGTAGCAAGATTTCCTCCTCACCGCTAAAGAGCTGAAGAAAGGTCGGTAGGTCTTGACGCCTAAATGAGATCTGGCCCCTCTGTTGACCAGAGTCGATTGAAAACTGTACTGCCACTCGCAGCTCACTGACTAAGATGACACCCGTTCTAGTCATGGCCCCCTCCTTGAGGTAGGTGATTGAAGCTCCGATCAGAAGTGTGCGATATCGGTGAGACTTTCTTAATTCTAGTATTGGTGAGCGCTAAGAATGCCGACAGGGAACTCTGCATGCGGGTGATCGCGAGCATAACGCGTGGCGGCGGGCCGGCGTGCCACCGCGAGCGGAGCGAGCAGCCAAGCCGAGGCCGACCGAAGGGAGGCCGGTTGCTGTGCAAGCGAGCGCAGCGAGCGTAGCGCAGCAACCCGGCTTGCTCCTCACCTTCGGCGTCGGTCCCTGGCAAGCGACCTCGCCCAGCAACCGAGCCACCGGATCGCAGGGCGGGCCGGAGTGGAAGGCCGCGACATCGCTCCTCCACTCCCCAGCATGCCACAGCACCCTGGAGCCCGCAGATCATGGTGCAGGCGTGACCGGCTCCGGTGGTGAGCGAATCGAAATCAGCTCATTTAACCGGCGGCCGAGACAGCTCTGGCGCAGGTGAGCCGGCAGGAGCGGAGCTGCGTGCCGGCAGGCTGCGGCTCGGTGCGGGCAGGCGTGCCAGCAGGGCAGCTGAGCCGGCTGGAGCGGCGCGGATGGTCGCAGCCTGCTGGCCGCAGGCTGGAGCTGGCTGCGGCTCGGCTGTGGCGCTGCCGCACAAAGAGCCGGCAGGGGAGCGGACTGGGAGCGTCGCGGGCCTCGCCAGCGCGCATCCTGGTGCGATGCTTTGAGGGATAGAGCTGTAATCGGCAATGCATCGCCGTACGCGCCGGAGTCGGACAACTAAAGCTCGATCGGCGGGCAGTTGACGGTCCGCGAAGCGGGAGCGGTGAGGAGTCCTGCCGGCATTGCGCCGGACGATGTGGCGAGAAGCTCCTCGCAGAACATCCTTGCCTCACGACCTGGCGCGGCGTCGATACCCTTGACCCTGAGCTCTGCTAGGAGCACGCACGGGCGCCGCCGCGCGCCCCGCCGCCATGGGCGGCGCCCTACTCGACGAAGCGTCCAGTACGTCCCCAGCGGGTGTGGCCACTGCGAGGCTCCAACGACCAGTAGATGCGCATCGGGCCGCTGCTGATGACGCGGTCTTGGGCGATGGGACCGAAGAAGCGGCTGTCCCAGCTATTGTCGCGGTTGTCGCCGAGCAGGAACAAAGAGCCGGTGGAGACCGTCTGCGGGGGCAGGTTGTCGCGTTGGGACATCGTCCCGGCGCCGGCGGGATAGGTTATCGCATCCACATGCACGACGTAGGGCTCCACGAGGGCGCGGCCATTGACGAGCAGCTGCTTGTTGTGGATCTCGACGCGGTCACCGCCGACCGCGACGACGCGCTTGATGGCCGCAAGGCGGCTTCCGGGGGAGCGGTAGATGACGAAGTCGCCGCGCCTCGGGGCCGAGCGTGGGTTCGACATTGCCACGAAGAGATGGTCACCGATGAGGATAGTCGGCTCGTTGGAGCCCGACGGGATATAGAACGTCTCCACCACACGACGGTCGGCTTCGCGCCAGAGATGTACGAGAGAGGAGAGGATCGCCGCGTAGATCAGGTAGACGTACCATCGGTTGTACGCCCGCAGCCGGTAGGCGGCGCCGACGCGCGCGGCCTGGACGATGGCATCGATCACCATATAGAGCAACAACGCAAAGGCAGCCAGGATCAGCGTCAGCGGCAGCCAAAAGGCCACGTGCCGGATGGTGAGGACGGAGCCGAGGGAAAGCGCCAGAAGGAAGCTGGCGAGGAGCAGCAGGCCCTTGCGCGGCTGACCGTTGTAGAGCTGGCCGAGCCCTCCCGCCGAGAGGCTGAGCAGAGCCGCTACCCACCAGCGGCGGCGCGCGGTGCGCGACGGGTGGGCTCCGGGATGACTTACCTCGGGGGCAGGGCCGCCTGCAGGCTGAAGCATATCGCTCGGGTCGGTCATGGTGCCCCTCTCCATCTCGGGTCCGGTGGTCCTCATTATTATAGAGATTCCGTCATCGCAAAGAGAGGGAGAGGGATCGAAGCGTGCGGGCACGGTGCGACTGGTAAGGTCGTCATCTACGCGCCCGCAGCGGAGCGGAGGGCGCGAGTAGTTGGGTCTCCGCGCCGGTGCGGAGCACCGCCGCGGAGACCGACCTTTCCGGCCAGCGCGCCGAGCTCGCGGAGCGAGCGAGAGGGGGAGCTTGGCAGGGCCAGACGAGCCAGGGGAGCTCTTTTTCCGGAGCGGCGCTGCTCCCCCTCCGTCGCTGCCCTCCACGCACCACGACCGAGGCCGGAGGTCAAGGCCGGCGCAGCCGCCGAGCGCAGCGAGGGCAGCCTTTACCTCCGAGCCTCGGTCGTTGGTAGCCTGCCCGGCGACGGGGGGGCGCGTTGAGTGGGAGAGGGTGGGTGGAGGAAGGCCGGCGCAACGCCGGTCGGTCGACGGGTTCCGACCTCCGGGAAGTGCCGCCCGGCCATCGGCGGCCGGGCGGCCGCGAACCTCGGCGGGTGGCGCGGGCACCGTGCTTCCGCCGCAATCTCGCCTCTTTGGTGCCTTCGATCAATCAAAATCGGCGCGTAGGGTGCGATGGTTTGCCGGTTGTGTCCCCTGACCCTCAAAGCATGGCACCAGGATGCGCGTCTTCAAGCCTCTCGGCGCCGGGTTCGGCCCGGTTGGGCGAAAAAAGCGAGAAAGTAGAAGCGTTCAGTGGGAAGGGTGCCCGCCGAGCGCTCGGCCGGCGGGCACCCGGATGCAGGATCAGGGATGGGACCTCTCCGAGCGGGTCAGTACGAGCTGGCCGCGGACGACGTCGATGTTCACGGTGTCGCCAATGCGGAAGCCGGCCTCGGTCAGCCATTGGCCGCTGAACCGGAGCATCGGGACCGGCTGAGGCAGGGTGTAGCGCAGACGCCGGGCCGGCTCTGGATAGCGCCTCGACACCCGCAGGCGCCGAGCGGTCGCGGCAGGCACGGGCGCCACCGGCGCAAGACCTGGATCGGTTCGCACGGGGCGAGGGGAAGCAGATGCGGAGTCACGCTTCATGGAAGGCAACTCCGTAGGGCGAGCTGGGGTCCTCGGTGATGGTGACGACCTCGTACCGCCGGCACTCGGGTAGGTCGGCCGGCGCGTCGAGAATCTCCCACGACGCCCACCACCTTCCCCGCGCCCGAGCCACGACCAGGCCGGCCTGGTCGGGCGTGAAGGTCGGAATCCAGTGGTTCTCAGGATCGGCGGCGTGCGCCGCGCGCTCGTCGGGAGTGACGTTGAAGTGCACCGCGACGACCAGGTCGTAGAGCTGGCGGCGGGTCGCCTCGGTGTAGGTGCTGAGGTCGATCGAGGGCGAGGGAGTATGCTGACTGGAGCTTCGCATAAGGCACGTCCTTCTGCGGAGTTAGGTCTCGGCGGGAGGTAGCACTCTCGCCGGGACCGATTGGTGTTCTGGAGAGGAGCGCTTCCTCTCCGGCTTCGGTTCGATCAGGGCTTCCTGAAGGCGATCACCTCCCCTCCTCCTGGCGGCCGGCCGTTCAGCGCGGCCGCGATGTCGCCGGCGATCTGGTCGGCGGCGGCGCGCAGCGGATGATCGGCGAGGTGGGCGTAGCGCGCGGTGGTGGCTGGCTTGCGATGGCCGAGGATGGCCCCGAGGACGGGCAAGCTGTGACCGGCGGATACGCCTGAGCTCGCCCACGTATGACGAAGGTCATGGAGCCTCACGTCGGCCAGGTCGGCGAGCTTGCGGATGCGCTGCCAGGCGCTGTGCAGGGTGTTGCGGGAACCGCCGGCCCACCGGCCGGGCAAGATGTAGGGATTGTCCGGTAGGCGCGACAGCGCGGCGAGGAGCTCGAGCGCCGCGGCGCCGAGCGGCACGACTTTGGGGCCAGTCTTCGAGTCCTTCAAACGCAGGCAGTGATGCTCGAAGTCGACCTCGGCCCAGGCCAGGTGCAGGATCTCGCTGAGCCGGCAGCCGGTGAGGATGAGCAACCGGACGGCGACCACCGGCACCGCCAGCCCTTGCCGCTCTTCCTCGGCCAGGACGGCGCCGAGGCGGGCGAGCTCTTCGCCCGAGAGGAAGCGGTGGCGCTGGCGCTCGGGATAGCGCGGCACGTGCCGGCAGGGGTTCGAGGCATCCGGACGCACGCCCCAGCGCTCGGCGAGATTGAACATCGCCGACAGAAGAGCTAGGGCGTGGTTGGCCTGGTAGGGAGTCGCTGCGAGGCTGCCGTGGAACCGTGCGACCTCGGCGCGCGAGATGTCGGCCATCTTGCGCTTGCCGAAGACGGGCAGGATCACCCCGAGCAGCTTACGGTCCTCGGCGACGCTGGAGGGCTTCTTCTTGGTCTCAGCGTAGTCGGCGAGGTAGCGCGCCGCGAACTCCTCGAGAGTCGGAGCGCGGAGAGAGGCGAAGCGCTGCTCGGAGGGGTCCTCGCCGCGCTCGACGGCGGCGAGGAGCTGCTTCGCCATGGCGCGCGCCTCGTCGGCCGTGAGACGGCCGTAAGCCCCGAGGGTGAGCCGGCGGGTGCGGCCAGCGCGGTTGCGATACTGGACGAGGAAAGAACGGCTGCCGCTGGGCTTTAGGCGAAGACCAAACCCGGGCAGGTCGCGGTCGAAGATGGTGAGGTCGCGCGTGGGGGTCGCCAGGGCTTCGATGGTCCGCTTGGTGAGCTTCGGCACTGTCCCTCCCTCCCGTGCCGGGAAAGCGCTGGGGAAGCACGGGGAAGCAAATGAGAGGGTATCTCAGCGGACGCTGGAGCGCAAGCAGTTCCGCTAACTCCAGGTGGTATAGTAGCTTGTAGTACTAGCGGCCAATCTGTCGTAGTAAAGCGTAAAGAGGGCCTGTCTCCTGCGTTGCTCCGGCCGGCGCCGCAGACTCTCATCCGGGAGCCGGCGGCAGGCGTAGGACAGGCGTAGAGAAGGGGTGCTCTCCTTTGGTCAGTGCGGCAGGGGAGGGGGCGTCCCATTCCCCCCCCGGCGCCGCCGGGCAGGCCGCACGTCCGGCTATGGACGTGCGGCAACTTCCCGGAGGTCGGGACCCGGCGGCTTCCGACAACCGGGAAGGGGATCGAGGGGTTGCGGGGGGTGATCCGATCGATGCTTCGAGTAGGCCTCCACCGCCACATCGCAGCGCCGTTTCCGACCTGCCGGAAGTGCCGCAACAGGCGAAAGCTGCGGCATCCCTCGGGATCGGCACAGCCGGTGGCGGCTAAGACGACAGGTAAACTAGCTGCCGTGAAGCCCAGCCCGCAGGCCGACCTCGGGAATCGCCCCTGGCGCAGCGTGGAGATCGCGCCGCCCTCGCTGCGCGAGGAGACCTTCAACGTCCTGCGCGTGGCGGCGGTCATCGTGTGCGGCGCCTGGATCTATCTCGCCGCAACGGCGCCCCGCGAGGCGCCGCGGACGCCTGCCGCGGATGCCGCGGGCCAGGCGGCGGCGGGACTGGCGCGCTCCGGCAGGGGCCGCTCCATGCCTGGGGAGCGCGACCTGATGCCATACCAACGGCTCTTCCGGACGCTGTCCGGCGACGACCAGCGCATGTTCCGCGAGCTTCAAGAGGGACTGCTCGAAGCCGAGAACGGCCGCTCCGCCAGCGGCCGCTGGCCGGCAGTCGCCGATCTTGCTGCCAGGGGCATCCCGCCCTTCGCGGCGATTCAGCACGGGCCGCGCGGCCGCTACCTTTGGAGCTTTCGCCAGGAGGGGGTCTACATCAACTATCTCGGCATCGCCGCGGCGGGCCGGGAGCAGCCGGCGTTCCTGTTGCTGATGCAGGAGCCGGACCCGCAGGCGCCGCCCGACACCACGCTCTATTTGCCGGGCGACGAGCAGCACCACCGCCTTGCCGATGGCAAGGTGCTCCACGTGTCGACATGGACCCGCCTCGCGCCAACCGCCCCGAGCGCCGAAGGTGTGATCTCCGTTCCCTACGCCGACGGCTGGACGCAGCTTCTCGCCGGCTCCGGCACGCCATGAGGATGTCCATGCCCGCCCCGCGCGCGCCGCGCGCCGCCGGCTCGCTGCCCGCCGTCCGCCCGCGGTGGGCGCCGCCGGCAATCCCGGCAATCCCGCCAACCCCGGCAACCCCGGCAACCATTGCGCCGGCTCGCCTGGCTGCGATGACTGCGCTGGCCGTGCTGGCCGCGCTGGCTGCCCTACCTGCGCTTCCTGCGGCGACCGCCGGCTTTGCCGCTTTCTCGGCCGCCGGAGCCCAGCCTTCGACGCGCCCGCTCCGCATCGGCGTGACGCTCCATCCTTATTACTCCTGGACCCGGAACATCGTCGGCAACCTTCCGGGGTTCGAGGTGCGTCCGATCCTGCCCGGAGAGATCGACGCCGGCGACTACCAGCCGCGGCCGGAAGACATCCGCAAGCTCGCCGATCTCGACGCCATCGTGGTCAACGGCATCGGCCACGACGACTTGATCTTGCCGATGATCCGCGCGTCGGGCAACGACAAGCTGCTGGTCATCCGCCCCAACGACGCCACGCCGCAGATCCGCTCGGTGCACGGCACGGCCGTGAACTCGCACACCTTCATCTCGTTCACCAATGCGGTGCAGCAGACCTACGCCATCGAGCGCGCCCTGGCCGCCCTGCGTCCCGCGCAGGCCGCGGCGCTGCAGAGCAATGCCGCTGACTACGCCCGCCGCCTGCGGCTCATCAAGGCGCGGGCCGCCGCGGCGCTCGCCGACGCCAGGATCACCCGCGTGGTGACGGTGCACGACGGCTACGGCTATCTGCTGCAGGAATTCGGCCTCGAAGTCGCCGGGGTGGTGCAGCCGGCGCATGGCCTGACCCCCTCGGCCGGCGAGCTCCGGGACATGGTCGATCTGCTGCGAAAAGAGAAGATCAAGGTGGTGTTCAGCGAGGAGAGCTTCCCGCCGCCGCTGCTCAAGGTGCTGCGCGACGAGACCGGCGTGCGTGTCTACGTCATCAGTCACGTCGCCTCCGGCGCCTACACCGCCGAGAAATTCGAAAAGGAAATGCAGAAGAACGTGGACACCATGATCCAGGCGCTGGTCAAGGACGCCGCATGATGGCGGACGAGCCGCCGCTGCTCGAGTTGCGCGGCCTGGGCGTGCGCCGCGGGCGGGAGGTCATCCTCGAGGGCGTGGACCTGACCGTCGCCCGCGCCTCGCTCCATCTGATCGTCGGCCCCAACGGCGCCGGCAAGAGCACCCTGCTCGCCGGGGTGCTCGGCCAGACCGCTTTCTCCGGCCGGATCGTGGCGCACTGGCGCGGTGACGGGAGGATCGGCTGCGTGCCGCAGAGCTTCGCGGTCGATCGCACCCTGCCGGTGACCGTGGCCGATTTCCTGGCGCTCGCCCGGCAGCGTTTCCCGGTCTGCCTCGGGGTGCGCGCGGCGACCCGCCGGCGCGTCCGCGAGCTGCTCTCGAGAGTCGGCCTGTCCGGCGCGGAGGACAAGCCGCTCTCGGTCCTCTCGGGCGGCGAGCTGCGGCGCCTGCTGCTCGCCAATGCGATCGACCCACTGCCCGAGCTGTTGCTGCTCGACGAGCCGGCGAGCGGCCTCGACGAGGCTGCGGTGCGGCTGCTCGAGGAGATCGTTCTCGAGCTGCGCCGCGCCTCCCAGGTGACCATCCTCATGGTGTCGCACGATCTCGGACAAGTGCGGCGCCTGGCCGACCGGGTGACCGTGCTCAATCGCCGCGTGCGCAGCGACGGGCCGCCGTCCGAGGCCCTGGCAGGCGACCTCTTCGAGACCTTCCTCGGGGTCGCGGGCGGAGCGCGCTCGGTTGCCGCAGGGAGGGCGGGGCAGGAGGGGCAGGCCGCCCAACCCCGGCGAACGGATCTCCTCGAGTCGCTACGCCTTTCCGGCGGGGCGGGAGAGCCGCGGGTGAAGGCGGACGGCTCGCTGTCACGACCGCAGCCAGCCGGCGCAAGCGCGGTAACTGGGATCGGCGGAGTGGGCGGGCCGCGGCCATGATGGAGCGGCTCTATGCCTGGATCGCCCACCTCGCCCGCAGCGGGGTCGTGCCGTCTGATCTGCAGTACCCGTTCATGGTGCGCGGCTTCCTCGCCGTGCTCATCCTGGCGCCGCTGCTGGGCGGGCTCTCTCACCTGGTGGTGGCGCGGCGCATGGCCTTCTTCAGCGCCGCCCTCGGCCAGGCCGCCCTGACCGGCCTGTCGCTCGGGCTGCTACTGGGCGAGCCGCTCAACGCCCCCTATGGCGGCATCTTCACTTTCTGCCTGCTCTCGGCGCTGGGAATGGTCTACGTCAAGCGGCGCTCGGCGCTGCCGGCCGACACCCTGATCGGCGTCTTCGTGGCGCTCACCCTGGGCCTCGGCATCTGCCTGCTGGTGGCGGTGACCCGGCGCTTCAATATCCATCAGGTCGAGGCGGTGATGTTCGGCAGTCTGCTGACGGTCACCGACGGCGACCTGCTGCTGCTGGCCGCGGCGGGAGTCTGGGTGGCGGTGCTGCTGCTGCGCGAGTACAACGGCCTGCTGCTCGACAGCCTGAGCCCGCCGCTGGCACGGGTGGCCGGCGTCGATTCGGCCTACGTCGACTACCTGTTCGCGGTCCTGCTCACCACCGCCATCGTGGTTTCGCTCAAGGTGATCGGCGCCCTGCTGGTCGAGGCGCTGGTGGTGGTGCCGGCGGCCTCCGCGCGCAACCTGGCGCGCAGCACCCGCGGCTACCTCCTGGGCAGCGTCGCGGTCGCCTTTCTCGCCGGGGCCGGCGGCCTCGGCATCTCGACGCGGCTGCTGGTGCCGACCGGCGGCGCGGTGGTGCTCGCCGCCAGCCTGCTCTTCTTCGTCACCTTGAGCCTGGGAGCGCTGCGCCTGCGGCTGCGCCGCCAGCGTGGGCGTGGTGTATTCTGACCGTGATGTGGCGCGAAGGTCGGTTTTCGACCGTCGCCCCGGGAGGGCGCCCGATGGCCGGCGCGAGCCTGCTGCGAGTCGTCATCGTCAAGCCCAGCAAGTATGCGGCCGACGGCTATGTCGAGCACTTCCGCCGCGGCTTCATGCCCAATAGCACGGTTTCCTATCTCAAGAGCATGACCCTCGAGCAGTTCGCCGGCGCGGGCCACCGCGCGGCCTGCGAGGTCTGCGCGGTCGACGAGTACGTCCACACCGACCTCGATTGGCTGTCGTTGCTGGCGGCAGCGCCGGGGCGGCGGACGCTGCTCGCGCTGGTCGGCGTGCAGAGCCACCAGCTGCACCGCGCCCTCGACCTGGCCGCCCTGGCGCGGCAGCGGGGCGTGGAGAGCTGCGTCATCGGCGGCCCGCACCCCATGACCTGCGACACCTCGACGCTGCACGGGCGCGGGGTCGCCTTCGCGCTGGCCGAGGCGGAGATCGTCTGGCCGGCGATCCTCGCGGACGCGCTCGCCGGCGAGCTGCGGCCGATCTACGGCCAGGAGCAGCGCTGGCAGCGGGAGCTCGCCGCGCCGGTGCTGGTGCCGCCTTCCCGCCGCGACCTCGGGCGTTATGCGGTGCGGATGCTCGGCGTCTACCCGGCGCGTGGCTGCCCCTACACCTGCAACTTCTGCTCGGTGATCAAGATCGCCGGCCGCCAGGTGCGCAGCCAGCCGATCGAGACCACGCTGGCTAGCATGCGGGCGGCCAAGGCGGCCGGGGTCGAGTACATCTTGTTCACCTCCGACAACTTCAACAAGTACCCGGAGGTGACCGCGCTCTGCGAAGCGATGATCGCCGAGCGCCTGGAGCTGCCATTCTTCGCCCAGTGCGACGCCCAGGTCTACCGCCAGGAGGAGCTGGTCGCGCTGATGGCCCGGGCCGGCTGCTTCCAGATGTTCGTCGGCGCGGAGTCGTTCAGCCGCGAGGCGCTCAAGGCGGCCCACAAGCATCAGAACCATCCCGAGCACTACGCGCGCATCGTCGAGCTCTGCCGCGAGCACGGCATCAGCAGCCACTTCTCGAACATTCTCGGTTTTCCATCGGACACCGAAGACTGCATCCTCGAGCACCTTTCGACGCTGCGCCGTCTGCGGCCGGACGTGGCCTCGTTCTATATCCTCACGCCCATTCCGGGGACCGAGCAGTATGACGACTTCCTGGCCCAGGGCCTTATCAGCGAGCGCAACCTCGACCGCTTCGACGGCTCGGTGCCGACCTGGCGCCACCCGCTGCTCTCAGCCGCCAAGCAGACGGAGCTGCTCTTCCGCTGCTACCGCGAGTTCAACCGGGCGCGCGACGTGGCGGCCAAGCTGGCGCGCCTGGCGGTCCGCCGCCGCGACTTCCGCACCCGCGGCCGTCTGTCGTCGGTCTTCGGCTACTCGGCCCTGTCGCGCTACGGCGCCTGGAAGCACAGCCATCCGATGGCCGGCGGCGCCCTCCCGGTGCGCCTCGACCACGCCCGCGACTACGCGGCGCTGCGCCGCCGGCGCTACGGCATCGACCTCGCACCGCTTCCCACGAGCCTGGCGCTCTCGGCGGCGGACGAGGAGCTCAACCGGCGGGCCAAGCTGGCCGTTGCCCACTAGCCGTCTGATCCGAGCATGATGTGGAGAAACGAGCCGAGTTTTCCGAAACTGCTCAGAATATGGCCCTTACGCGCTCTTGCAGAGGGGGAAGGCGGTTTGGACCAGGATGTCAATCTCAGCATCGACTTTGGCGAG
>DASZZP010000064.1:0-136155 GCA_035544875.1 Thermoanaerobaculia bacterium
CGCCAGCGCAGCTGCGGCAGGCAATCGACGGCTTCATCGAGGTCTACAATGAGACCGCCGAGCCTTTCGAGTGGACCAAGGCCGAGGTGCATCCCGTGTCACCCAAGAGATATATCGCTAACTTGCGCCGGTAAGCACTAGAGCCAACCCGCTCGCGCCAGCGTAATATCAACGAGCCCGAGCCGCGGGCGGCGCTGCCGGTGGCGGCATGGCGGAGGAGATGAGGTGATGGCGGTCGATCCGGGCTGGCCGGCGGGGGGGTGACATGGCGCCCTCTCCGACGGAGGAGCTGAAGAAGCAGCGCTGGCGCCGTCTTGGCCGCGAGGTGCTGGGCGACTTCGCCTCCGGCCTGGCCCATGAGTGGCTCGAGACCAACGGGATCGGCGGGTGGGCCAGCTCGACGGCCAACGGCGCGCACAGCCGCCGCTACCACGGCCTGCTGGTCGCCGCCACCGAGCCGCCCGCCGGGCGGGTCGTGCTGCTTTCGCGCCTCGACGAGACGCTCAAGGTCGGCCACGAAACCGTCGAGCTGTCGTGCCGCCAGCACCCGGGCACGGTGCACCCGCGCGGCTTCGAGTGGCTCGCCGCCTTCCGCCGCGCGCTCTTTCCGTCTTTCGACTACGAGACCCGGGGCGCCCGCCTGCGCAAGACGATCGCGGCGGTCGCCGGTGAGAACACGACGCTGGTCCTCTACGAGCTGCTGGCGGCGGAAGACCCGGTCGAGCTGGTGCTGCGCCCTTTCTTCGCCGGCCGCGACTTCCACTCTCTGGCCGGCGCCAACGCGCAGGTGCGGCGCGAGGGCAGCTTCAGCGGCGGCCGGCTCGCCTACCGCCAGTACGACTCGGTGCCCGAGGTCTTCATCGCCGTAACCGGCGGCGCCTGGACGGCCGCGGCCGATTGGTACTACGACTTCGAGTACGCCTCCGAGCGGGAGCGCGGCCTCGACTACCGCGAGGACCTCTTCACTCCCGGAACGATCTCGGCGACCCTCGTGCCGGGCGCCCGCTTGGGGGTCATCATCTCGACCGACGACCCTGCCGGCCGCGATGCCTTCCTGCTGCTCGACGGCGAACGCCGCCGGCGTGAAGAGGTGCTGCGGCGGCTGGGCACCGAACACCCGTTCTGCCGCGCGCTGGCTCTCGCGGCCGACCAGTTCCTGGTGCGCAGGGGTGCCGGCCTGCGCACCGTGATCGCCGGCTACCACTGGTTTGGCGACTGGGGCCGCGACACGATGATCGCGCTGCCCGGCCTCTGCCTGGTGACCGGCCGTCACGACGAGGCCAAGAGCATCCTGCGGGCCTTCGCCGCGGTGGTCGATCAGGGGATGCTCCCCAATCGCTTCCCCGACCGCGGCCAGCAGCCGGAGTACAACGCCGTCGATGCCAGTCTGTGGTTCTTCGTCGCCGTTCATCGCTACCTTGCCGCGACCGGCGACGAGGCCTTCGTCAGCGGCGAGATGCTGCCGGTGCTCGAGGAGATCCTCGCCTGGCACCGGCGCGGCACGCGGCACGGCATCCGCCAGGACGGCGATGGGCTGCTCGCCTCCGGCGAGGCAGGCTTCCAGCTCACCTGGATGGACGTCAAGGTGGGCGAGGAGGTGATCACGCCGCGGCAGGGCAAGCCGGTCGAGATCCAGGCCCTCTGGTACAACGCCCTCCAGGTGCTGGCCGCCTTGCGCCAGCGCTGCGGCCAGGCCGCCGCGGCCGCGGCGCTGCTGGCGGAGGCGGCGCGGGTGCAGCGGCGTTTCGGCGAGCTGTTCTGGAACGAGGCGGCGGGATTTCTCAACGACGTCGTGGATGAGGCGGGCCTCCCCGATCCCACGCTGCGCCCCAACCAGCTCCTCGCCCTGAGCCTCCCCTTCCCGCTCCTCGAGGGCGAGCGGGCGGAGCGCATCCTGCGGGCAGTGGAGGAGCGGCTCCTGACGCCGGTCGGCCTGCGCACTCTCTCTCCCGGCGATCCGCGCTACCGTCCGGCCTATCGCGGTGCCCCCGCCGAGCGCGACCCCGCCTACCATCAGGGCACGGTCTGGCCCTGGCTCTTCGGCCCGTATCTCACCGCCCTGGTGCGGGTGCGGGGCGCGGCCGGTCGGGCGACGACGCGCGAGATCCTCTCCCGCTTCGCCGCTCACTTGGGCGAGGCCGGCGTCGGCTCGGTAGGCGAGATCTTCGACGCCGACCCGCCCCACATCCCGCGCGGCTGCATCGCCCAGGCCTGGAGCGTCGCCGAAGTCCTCCGCGCCGCCATCGAAGAAGCCGGGCTCTGAGCCGAAACCCCTCGGCAATGCCCTGTCTTACCCAGGGCGCCGCTCCGCAACAGGCGGAAGCTGCGGCCTCCCCACCCTTTGGAGCTATCGAGGGATTCCAGCAGAAGCAGTCAGGACAGGGCCCGGAACCACCAGGCGAACACCTTCTTCACGAACGGCGTGAGCTTGCCGCGCCGCCAGGTGTCGGCGGCCTTCTTCACCACCTCGGATTGGGTGGGGTAGGGGTGGATGACGCTGGCGATCCGGCCGAGCCCGATGCCATGGGTTACGGCGAGGCAGAGCTCGCCCAGCATGTCGCCGGCGTGCTCGGCCACCAGCGTGGCGCCGAGGATGGCGTCGCTCCCCTTCTTGAGGTGGAGGCGGAGGAAGCCCTCGTCCGCGCCGTCGAGAATGGCGCGGTCGTTCTCGGCCAGCGGGATGGTCAGAGTGTCGAGCTCCACCCCCCGCTCCTTGGCCTCCCGCTCGTAGATGCCGACGTGGGCGATCTCCGGGCTGGTGTAGGTGCACCAGGGGACGGTCAGCGCGCTCGCCCGGGAGCGGCCGAAGAAGAGCGCGTTGCCGATGACGATACGGGCCTGGGCGTCGGCGACGTGGGTGAACTGATAGCGCGAGGCGACGTCGCCGCAGGCGTAGATCCGCGGGTTGCTGGTTGCCAGGCGATCGTCGACCTCCACACCCTTCGGCGAGTAGCGGACGCCGGCCGCCTCCAGCCCGAGGCCGTCGACGTTGGGGGTCCGTCCGGCAGCCGCCAGGATCTCGTCCACCGCGACCTCGTGGCGGGCGCCGCCGCGCTCGAACACCAGCACCTTCTCCCTGCCGCCCGCGCGCACCTCGAGAAGCTTCCCGCCGAGCTCCAGGCGCACGCCGTCGCGGACCATCGCCGCCTGCACCAGGGCCGCGGCGTCGGCGTCCTCGCGGCCGAGGACGTGCTTCCCGCGATCGAGCAGCGTGACCTCGCTGCCAAAACGGGCAAAGGCCTGGGCCATCTCGCAGCCGATCGGGCCGCCGCCGATGACCGCCAGGCGACGCGGCAGCTCGGTCAGGTTGAAGATCGTCTCGTTGGTGCGGTAGCCGGCCTCGGCAAGCCCTGGGACCGGCGGCGACGAAGCGCGCGCGCCGGCCGCGATCACCGCCCTGCGGAACCGCAGGCGCTTGCCGCCGACCTCGACGGCATCGGCGGCGACGAAGCGGCCGTCGCCCAGGAAGACGTCGATGCCGAGATCGCGGAAGCGCGCCGCGCTGTCGTGCGGGCTGATGCCGGCCCGCAGCCGGCGCATCCGCGCCATCGCGGCGCCGAAGTCCTGGGCGCCGGCGGCGGCCGGGCCGCCGAAGCGGCTGCTCGCCTCGCGCGCGTCCTGCCAGGCGCGGGCGGCTCGGATGACCCCCTTGGAGGGCACGCAGCCGACGTTGAGGCAGTCGCCGCCCATCAAGTAGCGCTCGATCAGGGCGACCCGGGCGCCGAGGCCGGCCGCGCCCGCCGCCGACACCAGCCCGGCGGTGCCGGCGCCGACCACCACCAGGTGATAGCGCGGCGCGGGCTCCGGGTTGGTCCAGCCCGCCGGATGGACGTTGTCGAGCAGCTTGCGGTTGTGCTCGTCGAGCGGTTCGACCGGGAAGTGGCCGGCGCCTGCGCCGCCCACCGAGCTCGTGGCGGTCGTGGCGCTCGTCGCAGACGTGGCAGAGGTCGTGGAGGTCGCGGTCATGACAGGTCTCCGGTCGGGGAGGAGGCGGCGCCCGGAGGAGCCGGCCGTCCCGGCCGTCCCGCGGCGGGCTCGCCCAGCTCGCGGCGCAGCGCCCGGCTGGCCACCCGGGTGACCAGCGTGGTGGCGATGATGGTGGCGACCAGGCCGCCGACCAGGATCCAGGTGCTCTTGCCGCCGCTCTTGCCGGCGGCGAAGGCGCTCGCCAGGTCCTTGGCGGCGCTGCCGAAGTAGACGTAGAGCAGTGTGCCGGGGAGCATGGCGATGGAGGCGGCGAAGTAGCTCAGGAAGGGAACCTGGGTCAAACCCAGCGCGTAGTTGAGCAGATTGAACGGGAAGAGCGGCGCCAGGCGCAGCAGCGCCACGATCTTGAATCCTTCCTTGCCTACCGCGCGGTCGATGGCGGCGAAACGCTGATTGCCGGCGATCTTGCGCTCGATCACCCGGCGCGCCAGGTAGCGCGCCACCAGGAACGCAAGGGACGCGCCGAGGGTGGCCCCGATGAGCGTGTAGGCCGTGCCCGCGGCCAGCCCGAACAGCGCGCCGGCGGCCAGGGTCAAGAGCGCTCCCGGTGCGAAGGCAACGGTGGCCACGGCATAGCCGGCGATGAAGACGACCGGGCCCCAGAAGCCGAGCCCCTGCACCCAGCCGGCGAACTGCCTGAGAGGTCCGGCGAGCGAGCTGCCGCCCTTGATCAGGGCGGCAACCACCGCTACGGCGATCACCAGGTAGAGGAGCAGCCGGCCCCAGGAGCGCCCAGCGGGAGCAGAGGCGGGCGACTCGCCAGGCCCCGGCTGGCCGGCGGCGGCTTGCGGTTCAGACGTAGCGGCCATGGCGGGTCCCCTCCTCGGCGATTCAATCCTCGACCGGCTTTCGTGAGACAGCTACGTGTCCCCTGCGGTTCCGGATCTCCGGGACCCCCCTCGGAAGCTCGCTAGCCGGCGGCCAAGTAGGCATCATAGCTGACTCTGCGGCGATTCGTGAGGCTCTGTAGTGCAACCAGAAATGTGCAACAAAAGCATATTTCGGTGATCACTCTGCCTATTTCAGCTTGCCTTTGGGCCAGAGTCACCCCTAGAATGTGCCAAACGTTGGATACACGGAGATCACAATGAAAAGAGATGAAATCCTTGGCGCCGCCGATCACGAGAACGTCCGTTTCATGCGGCTGCAGTTCACCGACGTGCTCGGCATCATCAAGAATGTCGAGATTCCGCGCAGCCAGTTCGAGAAGGCGCTCGACGGGCATATCCTCTTCGACGGCTCGTCGATCCAAGGGTTCACCCGCATCGAGGAGTCCGACATGCTATTGGTGCCGGATCCCGCCACCTTCCGCGTCAACCCCTGGACCAATCCCGACGGCTCGAAGGTGGCGCGCATGATTTGCGACGTCTACCTGCCCGACGGCGCCCCCTTCCCCGGCTGCCCGCGCATGACCCTGAAGCGCCAGGTGGAGAAGGCGAAGGCGCTGGGCTACACCATGGTGGCTGGGCCCGAGGCCGAGTTCTTCCTCTTTCAGCGCGACGCCCAGGGCGCGGTGCGGATCGAGACCCACGACGTCGGCGGCTACTTCGACCTGACGCCGGTCGACCGCGGTGAGGAATGCCGGCGCGACATCGTGATCGTGCTCGAGGCGATGGGATTCGAGGTCGAGGCCGCCCACCACGAGGTGGCGCCGGGCCAGCACGAGATCGACTTCAAGTACGCCGACGCGGTGGCCTGCGCCGACAACGTCACCACCTTCCGCTTCGTGGTCAAGAAGGTGGCTCAGGACCATGGCCTGCACGCGACTTTCATGCCCAAGCCGATCTTCGGCGTCAACGGCTCGGGTATGCACTGCCACCAGAGCCTGCTCGATCAGCAGGGCGAGAATGCCTTCTACGGCCCCAAGGCCGAGTGGCAGCTGTCGAAGGTGGCGCTCGGCTACATCGGCGGCATCCTCGATCATGCCATCTCTTTTGCCGCCGTCACCAATCCGTTGGTCAACTCCTACAAGCGCCTGGTGCCGGGCTACGAGGCGCCGGTCAACGTCGCCTGGTCGGAGAAGAACCGCAGCCCCCTGGTGCGCGTCCCCGCCAAGCGCGGCATGTCGACGCGCTGCGAGGTGCGGATGCCCGACCCCGCCTGCAACCCGTACCTCGCCCTCGCAGTGATGCTGGCCTCGGGGCTAGACGGCGTCGAGCGCCACGTCGACCCCGGTCCGCCGGTCAACAAGAACATCTTCACCATGAGCCAGCGCGAGAAGCGGCGCCTCAAGATCAGCCAGTTGCCGGCCAACCTGAACGAAGCGCTCGACGAGCTCGAGAAGGACCCGGTGGTCTCGGGCGCCCTGGGCGACCACATCCTCGACCACTACCTGCGCGCCAAGCGCCAGGAGTGGGCCGACTACATCTCCCACGTCCACCCCTGGGAGCAAGAGCGCTACCTGGCCGAGTATTGATCTCCGCCGCCGGCCGGCGGGGAGGAGTCACGAGGCATGGCCAGCCCCTGGAAGCATCTGCTCGCCGCGGTCCTCCTCGCCGGGTTTCTCGGCGCGCTGATCCTGGTCGTGGCGTATGCGATCGGCTGCCTCCTCTACCTTGCGCACCAGCCCCACGTGGTGGGGCTCCGGTCCCTGGCGGTGAGGAACAGCGCGATCATCTTGCTGGCGCTGGCTCTTGGCTACTGGTCGGCTCGGCGCCTGCACCGCAACCTGCGGTGGGGCTGGCTGTGGATTCTCGCCGCGCCCCTGGCTTTGCTCTCCGCCAACAGCTCGCGATCGAGCTGGCCGGCGACTCGACGGTCAAGGCCATCTCGATGAGCGAGGAGTAGCGGTCGACAACTCCGGTGGCCAGTAAGCTAGTCGTTAGTCGTCCTCCCCGCTGCCCACCACGATCAGGTGGCCGTTGTTCTCGGTGTAGATCTTGCCGTCCGGGCCGATGGCGAGCGGCGTGTAAGCGGCGCCGAGCGCGAGCTGCAGGAAGAGCCTCTTGTTCAGCCCTCCTCCCTGGTTGATCGTGTACAGGTTGCCGTCCTCGCTGTTGGCGTAGACCACGCCGTTGCCGTCGACCGCCGGCGCGTTGATGCACCACTCGAAGCCGTGCGGGTGATCGGAGACGCAGGTGATGTGACCGTTAGCGTCGCGGCTGCAGGAGAGCGTGTTGGTGTTCTGGAATTTCCACTCGGGGACCAGGTTCTTGCTGAGCTGCGTGATGAAGAAGGCCTCCGGGTTGGCCGGGTCGCTGGCGGTGCGGTCCGGAGGGCAGATCGTGTCGTCGTTGCAGTAAGAGCCCAGGCCGCTGTAATGGTTGTCCTTCATGACGACGGAGTAAGTGTCGTCGTGGACATAGATCGCCGGCGTGATATCCCAGCCGAATTGATAGGACGCCAGGAAATCGCCCCGCGGGCTGAACTTCATCATGTGTCCCTGCGCCCAGTTGTAGCGGGCGTAGGTGCCGAAGAAGATGCTGCCGTCGGGAGCGATCGTCGGCGAGTAGGTGCCGTCCTCGATGACCCGCCCTGCCCCAGGCCGGTTCTGCGCCGGGTCCACGCCGGTGTGCGCGCCCACCCGGCAGCCGCCGGGCGAGCCGTTGGGCGGCAAGAGCACGTTGCAGCCGTCGTGGAAGCGGTCGCGCAGCGAGGTCTTCCACTTCAGCGTGAGGTTGGGATTGACCGCCAGCAGATACGACGTCCGGCTGCTGTAGAAGTGCGCGGTGCTGGGGACGTAGATCGTGCCGTCCGGCCCGACGGCGGGCGCCACGTTGGTCGCCGCCCGCTGCGAGCCGCACGGAATCTTCGGCGGCACCGCGTCCGGGCTCGGCGGCCACGGCAGCTGGCTGGCCGAGAAGACGCCCAGGCACAGGTCGGTGCCGCCCGGCGCTCCCGGCGTCAGCGACGCATAGGTCGCTTTGGACACCTGGCCGTCCTCCGTGACCTTGACCAGCCAGGAGCTCACCACATCCGAGTCCCAGGCGATGCCGTTGCCGCCGGGCACCAGCTTGATCGCGTCGTAGTAGATGTTGCCGTCGGCGTCGGCGGTGATCGGTCCTGTGAGGAATATGTTGGGATCGACGCTCGAGCCAAAGGGCTTGATGTGGGCCACCACCGAGCCGTCGTCCTTGTCGAGCTTGAAGACGCTGCCGCCCGCGCCGGGCACGTAGATGAGCTCCCCGGCGAGCGCCGCGTGGAAGACCGGCTCCCAGGAGGGACCGTTGAACGGCGGATTCGGGCTGCCGTAGGGCACCGGTTTCCAGTCGCTCTGGAAAGACCACTTCTGCACCAGCGCGCCGTGTTCCCAGTGCAGCCGCTTTTCGTTCCAGATCTGGGTCTCCCAGGTCGAGATGCTGGTGTAGGTCCCGGTCTTGAACTCCATGTAGACGTTGTCGTCCTGCACCAGCGGGGCCTGGTAGTGCACCAGCAGGCTGGGAGAGGCCAGCGGGTCGGCCTCCTCCTGGGCGGTGAAGGGATCGTAGACCAGGTCGGCGAGGATGCGCCGGGCCGACTGGCCGACCGTGGCAACGGCCCCCTGGTGCTGTGAGCTCTGCGCCCACTGCGGCCAGCTCTGGCCCGCGGCGGCGCCGGGGACGGCGAGCAGGACGGCGAGCGGGACGGCGCACAGGACGGCGAGCTGAGCGAAGAGTCGGGTTCTCATCCTCGATTTCCTTTCTTCATGGAGTCGCGAGGCGGGCGAGCGCACGCCCGGCAGGCCGCGAATCGTGGTGGTCGTTCGGCCGCATGAGCGGTCTTACGGGTATCGGCATGATTTAAGTGCACGCCATACAGCGAAAGGGGACAGCTCGCTCGCCGAGGCAGATCCCGCCGGTGGCCGGCCGGGTTCGAGATATGCGCATATGCTTATTGGACTTGATCGGCTTCAATGGAGAAGATGTCGGCATTGAATCGAGCTGTCGAGGGCCCGAACTGACCTCTGTCGCCCCTGTCGCGAGGAGTGCCTGGCAGAGGTCTGCCCGTCTTACCCGTACGAGGAGGTCTGTCCATGAACGGCCGCCGCTCGCTCGTCCTCGCCTTGCTGCCCGCCCTGACGATGACTCCGTTTGCGGCATGGGCGCAGCCGGCGCCGGCGGGCGCCGCGCCGCCGCCGGCCTCGGCGCCCGGCCCGCAGCTGCCGAAGATCACCCGCGTCCTGGTCGGTTCGGCGACCGACCTCGGGGTGGATGCGGAGTCGCGCCCCGCCCACCTCGGCGTCTGGCTCACCCTCGATGTCGCCGGGCTCGACCAGCTGGTGGCAAAGGCGCAGGCGGCGAAAAAACCGCTTCAGCTGTACCTGAACGGCATGCCGCTCACCGGCGTGCCGCCGGTCTACTTGACAACCAACGGCAAGCCGTCCCGGGTCCGCTTCGCGTTGATCCGCACCGAGGACGCGAAGAACACCTGGTCGGCGCTGCTGGGAAGACCGAGGGCCCAGCGCCGCATCGTCGAGGCGAGCATCGGCCTGACCGGCTGCAGCGACGGGTGCGCCGACATCACCGACGGCTTCAAGATCCCGTTTTTCGTCATCCGGCCAGTCCGGATGATCTCTTTTCTCGTCCTGCTCGCGGGCGGACTCTGGGTGGTGAGCTGGCTGGTGCGCACCACGCCGCTCTTGCGTGACAATGGTCCCGGCAGCCCCTGGAGCCTCGGCCGCATCCAGATGGCGTGGTGGACGCTGATCGTCGTTGCCGCCTTCGTCTTAATCTGGATGGTCAGCGGCGATTACGGGAGCCTGAGCAACTCGGTCCTGGCCCTGATCGGCATCAGCTCCGGCACCAGCCTGCTCGGCGCGGTCATGGACGACGGCAAGCAGGCGCAGATGAAGCAGGGCAAGGCTCTGGAGGACGAGAAGGCGGGGTTGCAGGCGGGGAATGCGCAGCCCGCTCCGGATGCCGCCGTTCCCGCCGCCGCCGCTCCCGCCGCCGCGGGCCAGCGGCTGGCCGACATCGAGGCGCAGCTCGCCAAGCTTCCCAAACCGAAGAAGAGCAAGAGTCTGCTCACCGATATCCTTTCCGACGAGAACGGAGTGAGCTTCCACCGCCTGCAGGTCGTGATCTGGACCCTCGTGCTGACCCTGATCTTCGTGGTCAGCGTCTACCTCCACCTGGACATGCCGGATTTCGACAACCAGCTGCTCGCGCTGATGGGAATCAGCAACGGCACCTATCTCGGCTTCAAGCTGCCGGAGAAATCGGCCTGACCGCGGGCCGGAGTCGGCGCGGCGCCCGATTCGGGTAGGGGAAAGCGGGCGCCGCTCTCCTCCTCACCTGCCCAGCGCCGCGATGCGCGGCGCCGGCGCCGCGACCGGCGGGCGGGCGGCGAGCTCGGGGATGACCTCGCGCCGCAGCAGCTCCAGCGAGCGCCGGACCTTGGCGAACGGCATGTTGCCGAAGTTCACCCAGGCGATGACCTGCTCGATGCCGAGCGCGCGCAGCGCGAGAAGCTCGCGCACAACTGTGCGCGGGGTGCCGACGCAGCCGCCGGCGATCGCCGCGTCCTCGTCGAGGCTCGAGCCGTCGGCGAGCCTGACGCCCTGGCTGCCCTGTCGCGAGTCGTCGCCGGCGCCGCCCGCGTGGTGAACGCGCTGCGCCGTCGCGGCTTCCCACTCCAGCGCCAGGCGCGCGTCCGCCGCCGCCTCTTCGTCGGAGCTCGCCAGGCTGACGCGGCGCAGGACGCGAAAGCGGGCGATCTCGCGGTCGATCTCGGCCGCCGCCAGCCCGAGCTCTGAGCGCAGTGCGCGGTAGAGGGCGACCCGCTCGGCGATCTGCTCGAGCGGCTTGAGCCCCAGCAGCACCGGCACGCCGGCAAGCGCCGCGGCGCGCAGCGATTCCTCGCTGGAGCTGGCGCGCAGGAAGGGAGGAGCGACGCCGCGGTAGGGACGTGGCCGGAGCGTCACCGATGGAATGCTCCAGAATTTCCCAGCGTAGCTGAAGGTCTCCTGTTCGAGGGCGCCGCGCACGATCGCCGTGCCTTCCTCGAGCCGCGCCTGGCGTTCGCAGAGCGGCACGCCGAATGCCGCGAGCTCGTAAGGGCTGAACCCCGGGCCGACGCCGACCAGCAGCCGGCCGCTGCTCAGGTTGTCGACCCAGGCGATCTCCTCGGCGAGACGCAGCGGGTGATGGAGCGGCAGCACCGCGACCGCGTAGCCGATCTCGACGCGCTCGGTCCGCTGCGCCACGGCCGCGGCAAAGACCGAAGGCGCCCCGATGAGACCGAACGAAGAGAGGTGATGCTCGGCGATCCAGATGCTGCCGAAGCCGCCGGCCTCGGCGAGATCCACTTCCCAGAGCGCCTGCTCAATGACCTCCCGATCGGTCGCCGTCTCCGGCGCCGGCAGCAGCTGAAAGATCCCGATCTCCATGATTTCCTCACTTCCTTCCCTGGGTTCAGGTAGTGTTACTAATGTACCTTGGTACACATGCACCGTCAAGGGGCCCCCATCAGCCTCCCGTCGCGATCGCCATCGCCTCGGAGCCCCGGCCGGACTCGAGACTTGACACGGCGCCGCCTGTCGATATACTTAACAGGCAGGTTAAATCACGTACCGGTTCCATATCACGCCAACTCACGATGCTCGACTCCGCGCACCTCGATCCCGCCCACCTCGACGCTACCTTCGCGGCGCTCGCCGATCCCACGCGCCGCGCCATCCTCGAGCGGCTCCTGCGAGGGAAGGCGTCCGTCGGCGAGCTGGCGGCGCCCTTTCCCATCTCGCTGCCCGCGGTATCGCGGCACCTGCGGGTCCTGGAGCGCGCCGGCCTGGTCGATCGGCGCCGGCTGGGGCGCCAGCGACAGGTGCGCCTGCGCGCCGCCGCCTTGCGCGAGGCGGAGGCCTGGCTGGCCCGTTACCGGCAGTTCTGGACCGACCGCTTCGACGACCTCGAGGCCTTCTTGATGGAGGACGAAAGCTGATGCCAGTCTCGTCGCTGCGCCTGACGCGCCGGTTCGCCGCACCTCGCGAGCGGCTCTTCCGCGCCTGGACCGACCCCCGCCAGCTGTCGCGCTGGTTCCGCCCAGCCCCCGACTACCTGGACACCCAGGCGGAGGTCGATCTGCAGGTGGGCGGCCGCTATCGGCTCGGGATGCGCAAGGCGCAGCCCGAAGCGCCGCCGTCGGTCGTGGGCGGCGTCTATGAAGAGATCACCCCGCCCGAGCGGCTAGTCTTCACCTGGCGCTGGGAGGGCGAGCAGTCCGGCTCCGACATGCGGGTGACGGTCGAGTTTCTGGATCACGGCGGGGAGACGGAGATCGTCCTGACCCACGAGCTCTTCGCCAGCGACCAATCCCGTACCCAACATGCCCACGGATGGGAGGGCTGCCTCGGGCAGCTCGATGCCATGCTGCGGGCTTCGCAATAGCGTGGGTGGCCGGCATATCTACCATTGCCGGCACTCCCGGCAGGTCGGGACCCGCGCGCACAATCAAGAAAAGGAGAAGCGATGCGCAGCAGAATGATTACGATCCTCCTGGTTTCTGGCGCCCTGCTCGGTGGGGCCGCTCTGGCGGGCAACGCACCGGCATCCGGCTCTCCGGCTACACTGGCGCCGCTCAAGGCGCTGGCCGGCAGCTGGCAGGCCAAGGGCCCCGACGGCAAGGCCGTGCGGGCGACCTACGAAGTGCAATCGGGCGGCAGCGCGGTGGTGGAGAAGCTCGAGATGGGCGGGCCGGCGATGATTACGGTCTACTACGCCGACGGCAAGGACCTCATGCTCACCCATTACTGCTCGATGGGCAACCAGCCGCGCATGCGCACGGCGGGGGCGCCGACCGGCAAGGAGGTCGACTTCGCCTTCGTCGACGCCACCAATCTCGAGACCCCCGCCGCCGATCACATGCACGGGCTCAAGTTCACCTTCACCGACGCGAACCACTTCTCGCAAGTGTGGACCATGCACAGGGACGGCCAGGAGATGCCGGTCACCTTCAGCTTCGAGCGCGCCAAATAGCTACCGCGCCTTGCGGCTCGGTGGGAAGGATGATCTACTAGCGCGCCGTGTTGCCGCGCGTACCGACCCTGCCGTTTTCAAGACCCGAGATCGGCGAAGAAGAGATCGCGGAGGTGGTGGGCTGCCTGCGCTCGGGCTGGATCACGACCGGGCCGCTCACCGCCCGATTCGAGCATGAGTTCGCCGCCGCGGTGGGGGCCCGGCAGGCGCTCGCATTCTCCTCCTGCACCGGGGCGCTGCACGCTACCCTGCTGGCCCTCGGCATCGGTCCGGGAGACCAGGTGGTGGTGCCGGCGCTTACCTGGCCGGCCACCGCCAGCATGGTGGTCGCCTGCGGCGCCGAGCCGGTCTTTGCCGACATCGACCGCGCCACCTGGAACCTCGACCCGGCCGCGCTCGCGCGGCAGCTTTCGCCGCGCACCAAAGCCGTCGTGCCGGTGCACTTTGCCGGCCAGCCCTGCGACCTCGACGCCCTCGCCGAGGTGCTGGCGGCGGCGGGGCGGCAAGACGTTATCGTGGTGGAAGATGCTGCCCATGCCGCCGGCGCGAGCTACAAGGGACGGCCGATCGGCGCCGCCGCCAGCGGCGCGGTCGCGGTCTGCTTCTCGTTCCACCCGATCAAGAACATGACCACCGGCGAAGGCGGCATGGTCACCACCGACGACGACGAGCTGGCGGCCCGCATCAAGCTGTGGCGGTTCCACGGCGTGCAGCGCGACGCCTGGAAGGCCTACTCGGCGCAGGAGAAGGCGCCGGCGTCCTACGACGTGGTGCTCCCCGGCTTCAAGTACAACTTGACCGACATCCAGTCGGCGATCGGCATCCACCAGCTGCGCAAGCTCGAGCGTTTCAACCGCCGGCGCGGCGAGATCGCCGCCCTCTACCGCCGCGAGCTCGCCGGCCTTGCCGGCCTCGTTCTGCCCGCGGCGGCGGCCTACGACCACGTCCATCCCTGGCACCTCTTCGCCGTGCTGCCGCCGCGCCGCGCGCCGTTCATGGAGCGGCTGCGCGAGTTCGGGATCGGCACCGGCATCCATTTCGAGGCGGTCCACCTGCATGAGTTCTACCGCTCCCGATTCGGCTACCAGCTGGGCGCGCTGCCGGTCGCCGAGGAGGTCTGCTCGCGCATCGTGTCGCTGCCGCTCTTCCCAGCCATGACCGACGAGGACGCGCACGACGTCGTCCAGGCGGTCCGCGAGTCGGTCGCCGCATGAATCCGGCGCCCGGGGATCCCGCTCCCTCCCAGGGCGACCTGCCGGAAGATCCCTCCGGGGAATGCCGCTCGTCCACCGCGGACGAGCCAGCCGCCGCTGTGCGGCAGCCTGCTGCCGCAGCTGCGGCGACTGTGCCGCGACAGGCGGAAGCCGCGGCCCCGCGGCGCCCTGCCGAGCCGGCGCGCCCGGCGCTCCATCCGGCCCCGGCGGCGGTCTCGGTCATCATCCCGGTCTTCAACGAGGAGCCGAACCTCGAGGCGCTCTACCGCCGTCTGGCGCCGGTGATGGACGACCTCGCCGCGCCGGCAAGCGCGAGCGGTGGCGGCGCCTCCGGCGGCGACCCCCACGCAGAGATCGGCGTGATCGAGGCCATCTTCGTCGACGACGGCTCGGTCGATCGCTCGCTCGAGCTGCTGCGCGGCCTGGCGGCGCGCGACCGGCGGGTGCGGGTCCTGTCATTCAACCGCAACTACGGGCAGCACGCGGCCGTCATGGCCGGGCTGGAGGTGGCGCGCGGCGAGACCATCGTCACCCTCGACGCCGACCTGCAGAACCCGCCCGAGGACATCCCGCGCCTGCTGGCCAAGATCGGCGAAGGCTTCGACGTGGTCGGCGGCTACCGCGAGCACCGTCAGGACACGCTGTTCCGGCGCCTCGCCTCCCGCCTGATCAACCACTGGATGCGGCGCATCCTGGCGGGGGTCGAGTTCCGCGACTATGGCTGCATGCTGCGCGCCTACTCGCGGCCGGTGGTCGATTCGCTGCGCCGCTGCGAGGAGAGCTCGCCATTCATCCCGGCGCTCGCCTGTCAGTTCGCACGCCGCATCGCCGAGGTCCCGGTGGGCCACGCCGAGCGCGCCGGGGGAGAGTCCAAGTATTCGCTCTGGCGGCTGCTCAAGCTGCAGGCCGACCTGGTCACCGGGTTCACCTCGGGCCCCTTGCGGCTGGCCACTCTCGCCGGCAGCCTGATCGCCCTGCTGTCGATCGGCTTCGGCGTCTTCCTCGGAGTGCGGCGCCTGCTGCATGGGCCGGAGGCCGAAGGGGTCTTCACGCTGTTTGCGATCCTCTTCTTTCTGGTCGGCGCCGACTTCCTCGCCCTCGGCGTCCTGGGCGAGTATGTCGGCCGGATCTACATCGAGGTTCGCCGCCGGCCGCGCAGCGTGATCAAAGAAACCATCAACTTCCCTGCCCGCGGCGAGCCCGGCGCTTGAGAGTTCTCTTCTTCGGCTACAGCCAGCTCGGCTACCGGACGGTCGAGCTCCTGGCGCGGCGCGGCATCGAGGTCGTCGGCGTGGTCACCCACCGCGACGACCCGGCGGAGCAGCGCTGGTATCGCACCCCCGCCGAGGCCGCCCTCGAGCACACGCTGCCGCTGTTCTTCGCCGAGGAGCTGGAACAGGGAGCGGCCGGCGCCGGGGAGGTCGCAGACCTCGCCCGCGGCCTGGCTCCGGACCTGGTGCTCTCCGTCATGTATCGCCACCTTTTGCCGCGGGCGGTGCTAGAAGCGGCTCGCATCGCGGCGCTCAACCTGCACCCCTCGCTGCTGCCGGCCTACCGCGGGCGCGCGCCGATCAACTGGGTGCTGGTCAACGGCGAGCGCGAGACCGGAGTGACCCTCCATCACATGGTCGCCCGTGCCGACGCCGGCGACATCGCGGCCCAGCGCCCGATCTCGATCGCGCCGCGCGAGACCGCCCTGACGCTCTACCGCAAGGTGGAGGAAGAGGGGATCGGCCTGCTCGAAGAGGCGCTGCCGCTGATCGAGGCGGGCCGGGTGCCGCGGACGCCCCAGGACGAGAGCCGCGCCAGCAGCTACGGGCGCCGCCGTCCCGAGGACGGGCGCATCGACTGGGGGTGGCCGGCGGCGCGCGTCGACTGCCTGGTGCGCGCCGTGGCTCCCCCATGGCCGGGCGCGTTCGGCGACGTCGAGGGGCGCCGCGTCATGATCTGGCAGGGCCGGGCGGCCGAACCGCTCGCCGCCGCCGCGGGCGCCTCCGAGCCTCCGCCTCCCGGCAGCCTGCGGGCCGCCGACGGCCGGGTATGGATCGCCTGCGCCGACTGCTGGTTCGAGGTCGAGTCGGCCGCCGGGCTGCCAGAGCTTGGCGCAGGCCGGGACAGCTCCCCGGCCCCGGCCCTGCCGTAGCGGTGGGCGGCGGGCGTCGCGGTCCGCCAGAGGCCCGGCGAGGACCCGAAGAGTTAGTTGCCATGATGCGTGTCCACCGCCATTTTCTCGCGGCAGGGCTCTACGTACTCGCCTCGGTCCTGTACCTGCGTCCGATCAGGGTGTGGGTGGCCGTGGCCTCAGCCGGCGCAGCGCCAATGCCCCCAGACCGGCGGCGAGAGATCCCAGCGCCCAGACCGAGAGGGTGGGGATCGTCGCGGCGGTGCGCGCGGCGATCCTCTCGGTGAGGCTGTCGTAGAGCTTGGTGCCCGGGGGGACATGACAGCCGACGCTCCGGTCGGCTCCTACACACAGGTCGGCCGGCCCTATGTACGACGTCGTGGTGGCGGTGACCTGCGAGAAGCTGCCCGCGCAGGAGACCCACGAGGCAACCGCGTAGGTGCCGGGAGGACCCAGGGCGAAGAAAGGGCAGGTGTTCGAGGGCGTGCATGGTGGCGGCGACGGGCAGTGCTGGCAGGGCGTTGACGCCGGGTCGCAAACCTCGGCGACCGCCGATGCGCCCGCGAGGCCAAGCGCGAGCGCCGCAACTGCGACCACGGACCTGGGATGGCTCATCTCGGCTCCTTCGGCTCGATCCAAGAAAATGCCAAAGCAGCATATCACAGGTGAAGGTGCAAAGCCCTTGAAGGGGCGGCCAGCGGCCGCCGCCGTGACTTGCGACCGGCGGGCAAGGGTGATCTACTAGCGCGCCGGTTGTGCACCTCCAGCTCTCCCGGGTCGCAAAGGGCGGATCGCCCCGCCATCCAGCCAGAAAGAATAGGGTATAGAGACCATGAAAGTCCTGATCACCGGCGGCGGTGGTTTTCTCGGCTCGCACCTGGGCGACGGCCTGCTCGCCCAGGGACATGAGATCACCGCCCTCGACATCTCCACCGACCTCAAGGTCCGCCACAACCTCGACAATCCCCGCTTCCGCTACCTCAAGGGGTCGGTGTTCGATGCCGATCTGCTCGAGAGCATGGTCGCCAAGTCGGACCTGGTCTACCACCTGGCGGCGGTGGTCGGGGTCGAGCACTACGTGGAGGACCCGTTCCATGTCCTCAACGTCAACGTCAATGGCACCCAGAACGTCCTCAAGTTCGCCCATCGCTACGACAAGCCGCTCGTCTTCGCCTCGACCTCCGAGGTTTACGGCAAGTCCAAGGACACCCCGTTCCGCGAGGACGGCGACCGGCTCTTGGGCTCGACCGAGATCGACCGCTGGTGCTACTCGACCTCCAAGGCGGTGGGCGAGCACTTCTGCTTCGCCTACGGGAAGCTCGGCCTGCCAGTGGTGATCGTGCGCTTCTTCAACGCCTACGGGCCGCGCCTCGACCGCATCGACGTCGGCCGCGTGATCACCATCTTCATGGGCCAGCTGCTGCGCGGCGACGACCTGACGGTGATCGGCGACGGCATGCAGACCCGCGCCTTCACCTACGTCGACGACGCGGTGGCGGCGCTGATCCGGGCGGGGACCAGGCCGCAGGCGGTAGGCGGCATCTTCAATATCGGCACCGACCGCGAAACCACCATCATGGAGCTCGCCGAGACCATGATCCGCGCCTGTCCTGGTACCGGGTCGCGCATCCGCCTGGTGCGTCAGGAAGAGGTCTACGGCCAATCGTACGAGGACATCCCGCGCCGTTTCCCCGACATCACACGCATGCGCACCATCCTGGGCGTCGAGCCCGAGACGCCCCTCGAGGAGGGGCTGCGCCGGACCATCGACTGGTTCCGCGCCGAGCCCGAGTGGAGCACGCGCCGCGGCTGAGCCCGAGCGTCTGAGCCGTCATGGCTGCTTCCCGCGTCGCACTCAAGATCGACGTCGACACCTACCGCGGCACCCGCGACGGCGTGCCCGCGATGCTCGAGGAGCTGGCAGCGGCCGGCGTGCGGGCGAGCTTCTTCTTCACCCTCGGCCCCGACCGCTCCGGCCGGGCCATATGGCGCGTCTTCACCAAGCCGGGATTCCTCGCCAAGATGGTGCGCACCAACGCGGCGCGGATGTACGGCTGGCGCACCGCCCTGTACGGCACCTTGCTTCCGGCGCCGCAGATCGGCCGGCGCTGCCGCGAAGTCCTTCTGCGCTGCCGGGAAGCCGGACACGAAATCGGCCTCCACGCCTGGGACCACGTCACCTGGCAGGACCGGCTGGGGCGGCTCGGCCGGCCGGCGGTCGACGCCCTGCTGGAGCGCGGCATCGCGGCCTTTGCCGCGCTCTTTGGCGAACCGCCGCGCGGCTTCGCGGCGCCCGCCTGGTTCTGCACCGCCGACGGCTGGGCAGCCCTCGAGGAGCGCGGCTTCGACTACCTGTCGGTGTCGCGCGGCGCGGCGGCGCCCTTCTTCCCGTCCGTTGACGGGCGGGTGCTGCGCACTCTGGAGGTGCCCACCACCCTGCCGACCCTCGACGAGGAGCTCGGGCGCGACGGGATCACGGCGGCCAACTACGTCTCCCGCCTGATCGAGCGCTACCTACCGGGGCGCGACGAGGTGCTGACCTTGCACGCCGAGTCGGAAGGGCTCGCCTACCGCGGGCTCTTCCGCGAGCTGCTGGCCCGCCACCGGGAGCTGGGCATCGCCAGCCTCACGGTCGGCGAGCTGGCTGCCGCCCGGCGCGCTCAGGCGCCGGTGCGCGAAGTGTTGATGGGGCGCGTCCCCGGCCGCGCCGGCGAGGTCGTGCTCGTGGGTGAGCCCATCGTCACGACCGCGTAGGGCGAAGCTTTCAGCCCGCTCTCGTCGTAGAGCAAGACCAGCTGGCGGCGCAGCTCCGGCGGCAACCGGCCGAGCGCATCGAGTGTGACCACCACCCGGGCGGCGGGGTGGCTCGCCAGCAGCTCCGCGAGCTGCCGCGGGTCGGCGATCGGCACCACGGCCCAGCCCAGGTCGAAGCCGATGATGCCCAGCGCGGCCTCGCTCGGCTGATAGGCGAAGACCGGAGGCGGGCTGAGCCGCGCGATGGCGGCGGTGAGGTCATGGAGGTTCTTGATCGGATCGACCGCCGCCTTGACCGCGGTTTGGTAGACCACCAGCAGCGCCAGGTAGGGGACCAACAGCCAGGCGGCCGCCGGCAGGGTGCGCCGCCGCAGGTGGGCCAGCAGGCGCGCCAGCAGCAGGCCGCTCGCGGCGAGCGCGGCAAGCCCGCCCGCCGCAAGGCGCGGAGCGTCGAGCCCGGCCTGCAGCGCGGATGTCCGCAGCGTCCGCAGTGTCTGCAGAGTGGGCAGCGTCGGGAGCACCCGCGCCAGTGAGTCCGGCGGCGCCCAGCGCAGCCCGAGGGCGGCCAGCCAGAGCAACGCCGGCAGGACTGCCGCCAGGGCCAGGAGCAGCAGCGCGGTGGCGCGGTCCCAGCGGCGCTCCGGCGCCGGCGGGCCGTCTTGCCGCAGCCCGGCGAGCCACCAGGCGACGTTGATGGCCAGGGCCGGCAAGAGAGGCACCAGGTAGAGGGTGCGCTTGCTGGCGGCGACGGAGAGGAGGAGGACGCCGATGCCGCAGCAGGCGAGGAGCAAGTGGCGTGCCTCGGCGGAGGCCTCGCCGCCCCCGACGGAGGCCTCGCCGCCGCCGGCGCCCGCGGCGGCCGCCTGGGGCTCGGGAGCGAGAGCGCCCATGCTTGGCGCCCGGCCTGCCCGGCTTGCCCGCAGCAAGGCCGGCAAGGCGAGCGTCCAGGGAAGCAGGGCCGGCGCGCCGGCCGTCAAGTAGTACCAGAACGGCTGGCGGTGGCCGTAAGCGCGGCCCGCCTCGGTGCTCAACAGCCGGCCCACCGTGTTGCCGATCAGGCACTCCCGCAGCGCCGGCCACCCCGCCTCCCGCACCAGCGCCCAGGCCCATGGCAGCGCGATCGCCGCGAATAGCGGCAGGCCGACCGCCGCCAGCGGTGCGAGCAGGCGCCAGCGAGCCGCTCTCCCGCCCGAGCTGGGGCGGGCCAGCGCCAGGTAGAGCAGCGGCGGCCCGAGAGCGAGCCCCAACCCGGCCACCCCCTTGGTGAGGAACGCCAGCGGCGCGGCGGCGGCCACGGCCAGGATGGCCCAGCGCCGCTCGGCGGCCGCCCAATCGGGGCGCGGGGCGGCCAGCGCGGCGAAGCCGAAGTAGGCCACGCCCACCAGGAATACCAGCGCCGGGTCGACGAGCACCCGCCCCATGTCTTCGCCGAATTCCGCGCAAGAGGCCAGAACGCCCGCCGCCAGCAGGCCGAGCCGCTCGCCCCCGAGCCGCCGCCCGAAAGCATAGGTCGCGAGCAGGGCCAACGTCGCGAACAGGGCCGATGGCACCCGCGCGGTGGCGTCCGAGGCACCGAGGAGCTTGAACGAGGCCGCCTGCACCCACCAGTAGAAGGGCGGCTTCTCGAGGAACGGCTGGCCGTTTAGCCGCGGCACCACGTAGTCGCCGCTGGCGGCCATCGCCTTGCCCACCGCGGCATCGCGTGGCTCGTCCGGGGTCCACAGCGAGTGCGACCCGATGCCGGCAAACGAGAAAGCGCCGGCGAGCAAGGCGACCGCGAGTGCCGGCAGCGCGGGCGCGCGGGGCGCCGTTTGGCCGGATGGCGCGGCAGCTTGCTGCCGCCACGGCGGCGACTGGGTCGATCCCTCGGGCGCGGTCATCCGCCGGACTCTAGCAGCCTGTTAGGGGCCCTCCCGGGGCGGATGACAAGCGCGCGCGACCGAGGTAAGGTTCGCGGCGGACCCACACGGCAGCGACTCTCGCGGTAGTCGGAGGGTCAGGGCGCCGGAGCCCGCTGGGCACGAGGAGCGTCAAGGCAGCGATGGAAACCAGCAGTCGCCTCGCCGCCGCGCCCGCCGGCGAGCCTCTTCCCGCGCCGGGCGAGCTCGCGGAATGCGCGCGGCGAGCGCAGCGGGACCGGCGCTGGCAGCGGCTCGCCTACTGGGGCTATGCCCTGCACCTGTTCACCATCTTCGGCATCGCGCTCTCCAACATCCTGCTCGGGCTGACGCTGCTCGCCGCGCCGCGCGCCCTCCTGGCGCGGCGCGTGCGCTGGAGCGGCCTCGAGCCGATCCTGGTGCCGATGGGCTTTTACCTCGTCTTCCTTTTCGCCGCCATCGCCTTGTCGTTCGAGCCGCGCACCAGCTGGACGGCGGCCGGCGACGCCTTCGCGCTCGCCACCCTCTTCCTCGGTCCCGGGTTGGTGCGCGGCGAGCGCCAGGCGCGGCGCCTGATCGACGGTCTGATCGTGGTGGCGGCGCTGCTGGCGGTCAAGGGACTGTCGCAATACCTGACCGGCTACGGCGAGCTCGAGCGCCGGATCCGCGGCCCGTTCTCCCACTACATGACCTTCTCCGGCGTGCTGTTGATCTGCGACGTGCTGCTGCTGACCGCGCTCGCCTTCTCCCGCGAGCGGCGCCAGCTCTGGCGCTGGGCGGCGCTGCTGGCGATCAACGCGGCGCTGGTGGGCACGCTGACCCGCGGCGCCTGGGTGGCACTGGGGCTGACTCTCGCCGCCCTGCTGTTTCTGCGCAGCCCGCGCTCGCTGGTGTGGTGCGTCCCGGCGGCCATGATCGTGGTGCTGATGGCGCCGGCGCGGGTGCTGCACCGCGTGGTCTCGATCTTCGATCTGCGTGACGACTCCAACTACGACCGCCTCTGCATGATCGACGCCGGCCTGCACATGGTCGCCGAGCGCCCGCTGGTCGGGCTGGGGCCGGACATGGTGGATTATCGCTACGAGATCTACCGCCAGCCGACCGCGCCCCGCTACTGGGTGCCACATCTGCACAACAGCTTCCTCGAGCTGGCGGCGGAACGCGGCCTGCCCGAGCTGGCGGCCTACCTCTGGATGATGGCTACCGCGCTCCTGCTCGCGGCGCGCCGCTATCGCGCCGAAGGCGGGCTGGCCGGTCCGCGGGCCGATTTCTACCTTGGATGCATCCTGGCGCTGGTTGCCTTCAACCTCGCCGGGCTGTTCGAGAACAACTGGGGAGACGCCGAGGTCAAGCGCCTGGCGCTCTTCGTGATGATGCTGCCCTTCTGCCTCGAGCTGGCCGACGGCGAGCGGCGCGAGCAGACCGGCGACCGCTCCGAGCCCGCAGGCGGCGCCACCTCCCCTGCATGAGCCTCCACCCACAGGCGGCCGTCGGCCGCGCGCGCGGCGCCGGCGGCAGCGCCGGCCGGGCGGTGTGGGCCTGCTTCGCCGCCGGCCTGCTGCTGTCGCTGCTCATGGTCTGGCGCAGCCAGGTCGGAGGCGACCAGCTCAATCTGCTCGCCCGCGGCTGGCTGCTCGAGGCGCAGGGACGATTCATCTCCTTCGGCAACCCGATGTCCACCGGGGGCAAGGCGCCGGGCGGCTTCACCAGCCTGCTCGTCGGGCTGCCGCTCATCGTCTGGCCGGACCACCGGGCGGCAACCCTGGTGGTCTTGCTCTTCCACGCGGCGGCTTTCGTGATCCTGGATCGGACGCTGGCCCGCATCGTTCAGCCCGCGGAGCGGCTGCTCTTTGCACTGCTCTACTGGCTGAGCCCGTGGCGTTTCTACTACTCGGGTTTTCTGTGGAACCCCAACTATCTCTGCCTGTTCGCCTCGGCGCACCTGGCGACCGCCTTCGCGCAGCGCCGGCAGGCGGGGTTCTGGGCCTCGTTCCTGCACCTCGCCGCCCTGGTGCTGGCGGCCCAGGTCCACCCTTCGGCCCTGCTGCTCGCCGCCGCCTCCGCCCTGCTCTGGCTGCGCGGCTACTTGAAGATCCACCTCGGCGGTGCGATCGCGGGCTTCCTCGCCGCCAACCTGCCTCTCATCCCCTGGTACCGCGAGGTGCTCGGCCACCCCGCGCTGTTGGCCGAGGCCAACAAGGGATTCCTGGGGCGCGGCCTGCTCTTCTCGCTGCCGCGCGGCCTCTTCTACTGGCTGCGCTACGCGTCGCTGTCGCTCGCCGGCCGCACCGGGCTCTTCGACTTCACCGAGGCGCTCGGCGCCGCGGCCAACCGCTGGCTCACCCGCGTCTTCTGGCTGCTGTCCGAGGTGATCGGCCCGCTGTCGGTGGTCCTGCCGCTGCTCGGGAGCTTCTGGCTGCTGCGGCGTTACCGCCACCGCTACCTCCGCCGCTTTCCGGCCGCCCCCGCCGCGCCCCAGCTCGACCGCGCCTGGCTGCACGGCTACGTCATTCTGACCTTGGTCGCTTCGGCCGCCGTCTTCATCGCCTCGCCCACCACTCTCATGTACTGGCAGGCCTTCATCCTCTTTCACGCGGCCGTGCTGCCGCTGGTCCTCTGGTCCGGCCTTCTCCTCCGCACCCGCCACGCCTCGAAAGTGGTCACCGGCGCAGCTGTCTACGCCGCCCTCGCGCTCGTCCTCACCCTGGGCATGACCTTCGGCAGCCCTGACTACCGCTGCGCCGGCAGGGAGACCGTCGTCTTTCCCCTCTGCTGCGACTCGCCCATGTTCGGCCAGCTCCATATCCAAGCCACCTGCCCCTGGCCCCTCGACCAACCCGGCGGCTGGTGGCCCGACATCCTCCCCAAGAGCCGCCCGGTCGCCCTCACCCCCGGACATCCCTGAGGCGCAGCGCGGACCGCCTCGGAGTACTTAGGCTGGCTGCTGCTCCTGATGCTCCGGGCGAAGGAGGTCGAGGATGGTCTTGACGGGCGCGAAGGTGGCGACGGGGACTTCGAGGAAGGCGGTGTTCCAGCCGGCCATGGCACCGTTCCAGAGGCCGGGGCGCTCCAGCGCTTTCAGGGGGCGGCCTTCGTGCGATTTGGGGGCGATGAAGACGGTCGCGGGATCGATGAAGCGGGAGAGGTCGTAGGGGCGGCCGTGGCGGTCGAGCAGGGCGCAGGCGATGTCGGCTGGGTTGAAATGGGTCGCGGCGTCGAGGGCCGCCTGCTGCTCGGGCTCGTGCGGGTGGATCTGCGACGTCTCGACAATCTGCGGCGAGACCTCGCCCGTGGCGGCTTCGACCCAGAAAGGGCCGCCGCCGGGCTCGCCCAGGTTGCGCACCACGGCGGCGACCCGCAGCGGCCGATCGAGCGCATCGATCAGGAAGCGCCGCAGCTCTTCCGGGCTGGCGGCCGCGCAGCGCCGGGGCAGCGGCCGCGACAGCTCGCGCTCGAGGAAGCGGCCGGCCTCTTCGAGCAAGGAGCGCGGCGGGCCTTCGCCGGCCTCGAGGCGCCCGAGGTAGTCGAAAGCCTGGTCGCGCAACGCCAGCAAGCAGCCGCCCGCCAGCTCCTTCCAGCGCACCGCCGGCGGCTGCCGGCTCTCGGGCAGCACATTGTCGATGTTCTTGAGCAGCACCAGGGCGCCCCCCTCTCTGGCCAGCTCGCCGAGGTTCTCGATCAGCGCGCCGTGGCCGCCGGGGCGGAAGAGCAGCGAGCCGTCCTGCAGCCGGAAGGGGCGGTGGTCGGGGTCGACTGCCAGCGTGTCGGTCGAGCGCCGCTGGTGCGAGAAGGAGACCTCGAAGTGCGCCGCGCAGTGCCCTTCGAGAAACGGGCGGCGGGCTTCCAGTAGCTCCGCGAAGGCGGCCTCGTGCTGCGGCGACACGGTGAAGTGGACGTGACAGACGCCCCGCGCGTCGCGGCCGTAAGCGGCGGCTTCGACGAGGTGCTCCTCGAAAGCGGTGCGCGGACCGGACGGGTAACGGTGGAACGGTATCAGCCCCTTCGGCCGCTCCGCCAGCGCGATACCCTGGCCGCTCAGCAGGTGGCGCAGGACGGCATGTCGCTCCTCGCCTTGCAGAGGGCCGCCGGCGAGCGCTGCCGGTCCGAGCGTCTGGCCGCTGCGTGCCAGCGAGGCGGCGAGCTCCTCGAAGAAGGCGAAGCGCCGCAGGTTGGCGAAGAAGGTCGCGACCTCCTCGGGTGGCTGCGGCTCCGGCTCGCCTCCGGCTTCCTCGAGGCGGTCGAGATAGGACTGCAGAGGCTTGAACATGCGCGTCGCGGCGCCCGAGGCGGGCACGAACTTGCGCACCTCGCCGACCGCGGCCGCTTCGCGGTAGCGCGCCGTCAAAGCGGGCTCCTCGCCTGGGGACAGACGGCGGATGCCGTCGCCGGGGCGGCACGGGCGCAGCACGCGCGTGAAGGGAGGCGGGTTGCGGAAGAGCTCGACCTGGCGCGCCGCCTCCTCGGGCGCGATGCCCAGCTCCGCCATCTGGCGGTCATCCTCGGGCGTGAACGGCGGGCGGCTCATCCCTGATTCGGGGCAATCGGAGCCAGGCGCCGGTACTCTTCGAGCCGCGGTAACAGCTCGGCCAGGCGGGGCCAGCCGCGGTCCCGCTCGTTGAGCGTCGGCGCCGCCTCCGGCCAGGCGATGGCAACCTCGGGATCGTTCCAGACCAGGCCAATCTCGTCGGCGCGGTCGTAGAGCTCGGTGCATTTGTACTGCACGTGCGCGGTCCCGCTGACGACGCAGAAGCCGTGCGCGAAGCCGGGTGGGACGTAGAGCTGCCGGAAGTTCTCGCCCGAGAGCGTCTCGCCTACCCAGCGGCCGAAAGTAGGCGAGCCGGGGCGCAGATCGACCACCACGTCGAAGACCTCGCCCAGGATTGCGCGCACCAGCTTCCCCTGCGGCCGGCGGAGCTGCGCGTGCATGCCGCGCAGAGTTCCGCGGACCGCCGAGAAGGAGTGGTTGTCCTGCACGAACGGCTGCGCGATGCCGTGGTCGCGGAATCTTTCCTGGTGATAGGTCTCGAGGAAAAAGCCGCGCGGATCGCGGAACACCACAGGCTCGATCAGCACCACCTCGGGTATCGCGGTGGGGATGAATTTCATGCCGGCTCGTGCTCGCCGCCCCGCGGCTCCAGGGCGAGTCCTAGCCGCTGGCGGTCGTAGTTGCCGGCTTGCACCGCCCTGCACCAGTCGCGGTGGTCGAGGTACCAGCGCACCGTGGCCTCCAGCCCGGCCGCGAAGTCGTGCCGCGGCGCCCAGCCGAGCTCCCTTCTGACCTTGGCGTCGTCGATGGCGTAGCGGCGGTCGTGCCCGGGGCGGTCGGGGACGAAGGATTGGAGCTGCCGGTAGCTGGCGATGCCGCGCGCGGCGAGGGCGGGATTGGCGGCCGCCGGCCGCTGCCGCTCGAGGGCTTCGCAGAGGATGTCGACGATCTCGAGGTTGGTCTTCTCGCTGCGCCCGCCCAGGTTGTATTTCTCTCCCGGGCAGCCGCCGGCCAGCACGGCCAGGATGCCGCGGCAGTGGTCCTCGACGTGCAGCCAGTCGCGGACGTTGCCGCCGTCGCCATAGATCGGCAGCGGTTTGCCCTCGAGCGCATTGAGCACCATCAGCGGGATCAGTTTCTCCGGGAACTGGTACGGGCCGTAGTTGTTGGAGCAGTTGGTGATCAGGGCGGGCAGCCCATAGGTCTCGCGGTAGGCGCGCACCAGGTGGTCGGCGCTCGCCTTGGAGGCTGCATAGGGAGAGTTGGGGGCATAGGGTGTGGTCTCGCTGAAGGCGCCCGTGCCGCCCAGGCTGCCGTAGACCTCGTCTGTCGAGACATGCAGGAAGCGGAACTCGTGGCGGCCGCCCTCCGCCAGCCCGGCCAGGTGATGGCGCGACGCCTCGAGCAGCTCGAAGGCGCCGACGATGTTGGTCTGAATGAAGGCGCTGGCATCGTCGATCGAGCGGTCGACGTGGCTCTCGGCGGCGAAGTTGACCACCGCGGCCGGCCGCGCCTCGGCGAACAGCCGGCGAACGGTCCGGCGGTCGGCGATGTCGCCCTCGACGAACTGCAGCCGCGGATGGTGCAAGACCTCGGACAGATTCTCGAGGCTGCCCGCGTAGGTGAGCTTGTCGAGCACCACCACCCGCTCGCCGGTTTCGGCCAGGACGAGGCGGACGAAGTTGCAGCCGATAAAGCCGGCGCCGCCGGTGACGAGAAGAGTGGACAAGGTCTTGAGCCCCACCCCGCTGGGCTGCTGAGTGCGTGGGTCCGGCGGGCGAGCGGGCGAGAAGTATATAGCTGCCACCGTCTTCGGCGACCCCCAGGGATGAAACTGCGCTGCGATTTGGCGGAAGAGGCCAGCTCGAAGCATCCATCGGGTCGCCCCCCGCAACCCCCGCGAGTCCCCTTCCCGATTGACTGAAGCCGCCGGGTCCCGACCTCCGGGAAGTGCCGCACGTCCATCACCGGACGTGCGGCCTGCCCGGCGGCGCCGGGGGGGAAGGGGACGCCCCCTCCCTTGGCACACGGACCTATTTCGTTCTATACACTTGGCGCCTTCGGGCCGCGGCCGCGCGGCGTCGCCCACTCAACCTCAACCCCGCGAGGAGCGTACCCTTGACACCATTCCAGGCCGTGGTCCTATCGCTGGTCCAGGCAGTGACCGAGTTCCTGCCGATCAGCTCCTCCGGCCACCTGATCCTCGTCCCTTACTTCCTGGGGTGGCCGGACCAGGGGCTGTCGTTCGACATCGCCACCAACACCGGCACGCTGCTCGCCATCGTCGCCTATTTCCGCGCCGACCTGCGCGATCTGATCGCCGGCTTCCTGACCGGCGCCCCCGGGCACCACGATTTCGAGCCGCGGCGCCTGGCCTGGGCGATCGTGCTCGGGACCATCCCTGCCGGCATCTTCGGACTGCTGTTCCAGAAAACCGTCGCGACCCATTTCCGTACCCCGCTGCTGATCGCCGGCACCACGTTCTTCTACGGGCTGGTGCTGCTCTGGGCGGACCGCGCCGGCCGGCAGGAGCGCGAGCTCGGCAGCCTGGGACTCGCCGACGCCGCGCTGATCGGCCTGGGGCAGGCGCTGGCGCTGGTCCCGGGGACTTCCCGCTCGGGGATCACCATCAGCGCGGCCCTCTTCCTTGGCTTCACCCGCCCCGCGGCGGCCCGCTTCACCTTCTTGCTGTCGGTCCCGATCGGCATTCTGGTCGGCAGCTACGACCTGTGGAAGCTGTGGAAGACCGGCGAGCTCTGGGGGCAGCTGATGCCGCTCGCCATCGCCATCTTGGTCTCCGGCGCGGCCGGGTACTTCGTGATCGGCTGGCTGCTGTCGTGGCTGCGCCGGCGGCGGCTGACCGTCTTCGTGGTCTACCGGCTGCTGCTCGCGGCGCTGATCGTCTGCGTGGTGTGGCTGCGCGGCGGCGGGTGAGGGATGTGGGACAACATCACTACTGCAGCGGGGGGCTTCTCGCCGGCGGGCGGGCTTCCGCGGCCCATGGAGGGTGTTAGGGTAGGATAGATGCATAGCCATATTGACAATCCAGCATAATATCAGATAGCGTTGGAGGCGCGGGGAGGCAAACTCCTCCTCTCATTCCTCCCAAGAAGGAGCGCCCACGACGAGCGCTCCTCTTTTTTGTTCCCCGTGCCGGCGGCAGGGCGGCTTGGCGCACGGCCCGGGGAGCACCCGCTTTCGGCCGGCCCGTCCGGTGATGGACGGGCGGCACATCCCGGAGGTCGGCCTAACCGCTTCCCAGGACGGCCGACTTGAAGTCCTCGCCGGGCCCGGGGTGCGGTCCGATCCAGGTGGCGAGGAGCGCATCGGCGGTGGCCTTGCCCGGCAGGGTGCCCTTGGCTTTGCCGTTGACCTCGACGCTGGTGCCTTGGCCGGGGAGATAGGTCAGCACCAGCTCATGGCCCTTGTCGATCGCCTCCATGAAGCCGCACAGCGAATTGAAGCCCTGCTTGACCTCCGCCGTGGCATTCGGCGTGTTGTCGGCAAGGCCCTCCTGCCAGGCGTCGCACATCTGCTTGCCGCTGACGCCGTAGACGAAATGCAGCACCATCCGCCGCGGGGCGTCGGCGGCGGTGATCTTGGCCGCCGACTTCTCCTTGGCCGGCAGGTACAGGCCGCCGACATAGACTTTGATGAAGAATTTCTTGCGCAGCCCGATGCCGTTGAGCAGCAGCGTCTGGCCGTTCGCGTCGACCCGGTCCGGCAGGGTGACGTCGGCGAGCGTGGCGGCGGCGGCCGGCAGCGTCAGGGCGAAGGCGAACAGGGTGCCGATGAGGGTCTTTCGCATCGCAAGTCCTCCCGTAAGGGTCGGTTTGGTGAGTCTGGCGCGGAGATTGTCTCATGTCCATGCCGGACGCCGAGCGCGCCGAGCGCCGCGCGATTGCCGAGGCCACGATTGTCGAGCGGGCTGGTCCGGGCCAGAACCCCGGCAGCGACCAGGCCGTATGAGACAACGCCTGGCCGCCTCGAGCCGAGATCTGCGATGATGACCGATGCCCAGCTGGTGGCGGCCGCCCTGCGCGGGTCGCAAGACGCCTTCCGCGAGCTGGTGAAGAGATTCGAGCGCCCCATCTACAGCCTGGTGGAGCGCATGGTGCATGATCCCGGGCTGGCTGAGGACCTGGCTCAGGAAGTCTTCGTCAAGGCGTTCCGCCGCTTGGACAGCTATGATCCGAGCCGCAAGTTCGCAAGCTGGCTGTTCAAGATTGCGCACAACACCACGATCGACGCACTGCGCCGCCCGCTGCCGGAAACGGTGCCTCTGCAGAAGGCCGACCGCGAGGAAGGCGGCGACTTCCTGGCGGTGCTTGCCGATGCCTCGGTCGAGAACCCGGAGGCCGCGGCGTCGCGGCGCGTCATGGCGCGCGCCCTGGAGCGCGCCATCGCCCGCCTGCGGCCGGAGTACCGCGAGGCCGTGGTGCTGCGCTATGTGGAAGGATGGTCGTATGGGGAGATCGCCGACACGATCGGGCTGCCGCTGGGGACGGTCAAGACGAACCTGCATCGCGCCCGCAAGGAGCTCGCCCAGGCAATGGCCGCCGCCGGCTGGGGCCCGCGAGTCGAAACCGAGGAAGCCGACACTCCGTAGGGTGCTCTGAAGGAGACGCTGGACGATGCGCCGCCCCGATCAGACCCAATCGCTCGCCCGCTGGCTCGCCGCCGAGCAGGCCGGCCGCACCGAGGAAGCCGAAGCCGCGCTCGCACAGCTGTGCGCGGCGCTGCCTCGTCCTGCGCCGCGGGCCGGCTTCGCCGACGCCGTCCTGGCCCGGGTGAGGATCGCCGGCGCCACCGAAGGCTACGGGCTCTTCGCCAGCCGCTGGTTCAAGGCCGCGATGGCGCTGTGCGGCGCCTCCACAATCAGCCTGCTGATGGGTCTGCCCGCGGTCTGGCGGGCGGTCAGCGGCGCCTGGAGCTCGGCGAAGCTGATCCAGGCGGCCGTGAGCTCGATCGTCGAGCTCGATCAGTGGCTGGTGGCCGTCCTAAGCGTGGGCGCCAAGCTCATGCTGCTGGGAAGGATGCTGGCCGATGCCCTGGCAATCGTGCCGGTGGCGGCGCTGGCCGCCGCCTGCGTGCTGGTCTCGGCGCTGGCCTTCCGCTTTCTCCGCGGCCTTATCACAGGTGACAGGAGGTGGGTCTATGTGGACCCCATCTGACCGCTTGCTTCGCTCCTTCAGCCGGGCCCCGATGGCGCTGATCCCGGCGGTCATGGCGGTGTCAGCGCTGGCGCTGGCTCCGCCGTCCCCGGCCCAGGCTGTGGGCGCCGGGGCCAACCCGCCGGTCCATTCCGCGGCCGGCGCGGCCACCGGCTCCACGTCCTCGCTCTCCAACACTCAGCGCCGCGAGCTGCGCCAGGCGATCGCGAAGCGCTACCGGGTGCGCCCGATCCACAACGGCGTCGTGCTCGAGCCGTACAGCGAGAAGTTCGCGGTGAGCTCCATCGAGATGACCGGCGACCGGCTGGCGATCAACGGCAGTCCGGTCAATGCCGAGGTAGCCCGCGCCTGGCTGCGCGAAGAAGCCGAGCCGGTGCTGCGCCTGTTGGCCCTGGCGCCCGCCGACCGCCAGGCGCTGTTCGACCTCCGCCGCGATGTCAGCCCGGCCGCCCCAGCCACACCGGCGGCCGGCGCCTCCGCGGCCCTTCCGCCCGCCCCGCCGGCTCCCCCAGCAGAGAATAGATTGCCCGGCGCGCCGGGCGGTCCCTCCGGGGCGTCCGCGCCCGCGGGGGACAGCGGCGCCGCGGCGGAGGAGGCCGAGCGCGCCAAGCAGGAGAGGACGGCCGCCGACGAGCAGGCCGCCGCCGCCAAAGTGGAGGCGGAGGCCGCCAAGCAGGAGGCCGAGTCGGCCAAGGTGGATGCCGAATTAGCGAAACACGAGGCGGGCGGAAGGGGGGCCAAGGCACGGTCGGTCAGCTCCGGCAGCCGCATGCACCTCGGCGGTTCGGTGACCGTTGAGCCCAGCGAGGTGGCCGAGAGCGTGGTGACGATCGGCGGCAACGTCCGCGTCGAGGGCGAGGTCGCCCAGGACGTCACCGCGGTGGGCGGCTCGGTGCGTATCAACGGCAAGGTCGGTGGCGACGTGACGGCGGTGGCCGGCAACGTCCATCTGGGGCCGCACTCCGAGGTCATGGGCGACGTGGTCAGCGTCGGCGGCACGGTGATTCGCGATCCCGGCGCCCACTACCATGGCAACGTCAACGACGTGAGCCTCCTACCGCAGTGGGTATGGCGCGACGGCGGCAGCGAGCCGGGCGCCAACTGGCCGATGGTCTTCGTCCCCTTCGGCCTGAGCTGGCCGCTGCTCTGGACGCTGACCAAGATCGTGCTCCTGGTGCTCATCGGCTGGATGATCGTGGTGCTGGGGCGCGCCTCGCTCGAGAAGGTCGCCGCCCGGGTCGCGGATGAGGAGGTGAAAGCCGCAGCCACCGGCTTCCTCAGCCAGATCCTCTTCCTGCCGCTGCTCGCCGTGGTCACCGTGCTGCTCGTCATCTCGATCGTCGGTTGCGCTCTGCTGCTGCTCTACCCGTTTGTCTTCCTGGCCATCGTGGTGGCCGGTCTGGTGGGCTTCACCGCCGTCGCCCTGCAGGTGGGACGCGTGCTCGCGGCGCGCTTCAACCGCCCCTCGGCGAGTCCCTATGCGGCCGTTCTGGCCGGAATCCTGGCCATCGAGGCCTCGACCCTGATCGGCCGCATGCTGGCCGCCGGCGGCGGTCCCTTCCATTTCATCTCCTGGCCATTCCTGATCATCGGGCTGGTGGTGCGCTATGCCGCCTGGACGGTGGGCCTCGGCGCGGTGATCCTCACCGCCTTCGAGCACCGGCCACGGCGCTGGCGGCGGCTGGCATCCCCTCCGCCGGGAGGCGAGGCCTTTCGCACGGAAAGCGGCGCGGCCCGCCCCGCATGGCCGGCCGGCGCCCCGGCGGTACCCACCACGACGTCGGTGCCCGAGTCCCCTTCGGCGCCCAGTCCGGTCGCGCCGGCGCCGCCGCCTTCCGGCGAGCCGCCTGAGCGGCACGAGTAGCCAGCCGCGTGGCCAGCCGGTTCTAGGGCGATCCCGCGGCATGAAACGGCGCTGCGATGTGGCGTCGGAGGCCTACTCAAAGCATCCATCGGATCGCCCCCCGCAGTCCCCGCGAGTCCCCTTCCCGGTTGTCGGCCGCAGCTGTCGCACGTCCATAGCCGGACGTGCGGCCTGCCCGGCGGCGCCGGGGGGGAAGGGGACGCCCCCTCCCTCTTGCTCTGGAGAGTTTCGTCTTTGCCTACAGCGGTGGGGCGGCATCATTCGCCGCGGCGGCGAGGCGTTCGGCGAGGCGGGTGTAGCGGCTGCGCACGCGGCGGTTGCTGACCGCGGTTGCCAGCGCCTTGGGCTCTCCGACCAGGATGGCCAGCCGCTTGGCGCGGGTGATGCCGGTGTAGAGCAGGTTGCGCTCGAGCATGACGTAGTGCTGCGAGTGCAGCGGGATCACCACGCACGGGTACTCGCTGCCCTGCGCCTTGTGGATCGAGCAGGCGTAGGCGAGGGCGAGCTCGTCGAGGGCCGCGAAGTCATAGGCGACCGCGCGGCCGTCGAACGACACGCGCAGCAGGTGGTCGACCTCGTCGATCGCGGTCACGCGGCCGATGTCGCCGTTCCAGACCTCGAGATCGTAGTTGTTGCGCACCTGCATCACCTTGTCGCCGACCCGCAGGCTGTGACCGCCGCGGGTGATCGTCTTGCCCTCGGGGTTGAGCACATCGCGCAGCACGCTGTTGAGGTGGGCGCTGCCCAGCAGGCCGCGTTTCATCGGCGTTAGCACCTGGATCTGCTCGTAAGGGTCGAGGCCGAAGCGCGCCGGGATGCGCTCGGCGACCAGCCGGACGATGGTCTGCAGCACCTCCTCGGGCTCGCGGCGGTCGAAGAAGAAGAAGTCGCCATCCGGCTCGGCTGACTCGAGCACCGGCATCTGCCCGCTCTGCACCCGGTGCGCATTGACCACGATCAGGCTGCGCTCCGCCTGGCGGAAGATCTCGGTCAGCCGCACCACCTCGACGGCTTGCGAGCGGATGAGGTCGGCGAGCACCTGCCCCGGGCCGACCGAGGGGAGCTGGTCGACATCGCCCACCAGCACCAGGCGGCCGCTGTCCGGCAGCGCCTTGAGCAGGTGGTAAGCGAGCAGCGAGTCGAGCATCGAGGCCTCGTCGACGATCAGCAGGTCGCAGGCCAGGGGACGCTCGCGATGCCGGTCGAAGGCGCGGCTGTGCGGGTTCCATTCGAGCAGCCGGTGGATCGTGCTGGCCTCGGCGCCGGTCGCTTCGGCAAGCCGCTTGGCCGCCCTGCCGGTCGGCGCCGCTAGGAGCACGCGCTGCGCCTTGCGGGAGAGGATCTGGACCAGGCCGCGCACCAGCGTCGTCTTGCCGGTGCCCGGCCCGCCGGTGACCACCAGCAGCTTGCTGCTGATGCCGCGGCGGATCGCCTGGCGCTGCTGCGCCGCGAGGGTTAGCTGCTGGCTTCTCTCGAACCAGTCGAGGGCCCGCTCCTGATCGATGGCGAGCGGCAGCGGCGGCTGCGCGAGCAGGGCGCGGAGGCGGGACGCGATGCCGACCTCGGAGGCGTGGAGCTGTGGCAGATAGACCGCCTCGTCAGCCGCTTCGCGCGGCGGCGCCCCTGCTGCGATCGGCGCGCTCGCCCCCGCGGACCGCTCGGCCTTCCCGGGCCGCTCGCCAGGCAGCGACTCGACGATCACCTCTGCCGCGGCGGCCAGCGCGCCGATCGCGGCCCCGACCTGCTCGGGAGCGCTCTCGAGCAGCTTCTCGGCCTCCTCGATCAGCCGCGCGCGCGGCAAGAAGAGGTGCCCGCGGTCGGCTGCCTCGGCCAGCACGTGCAGGGTTCCGGCCGCGATGCGCTGCGGCGCGGTGCGCGAGATCCCGAGGGTGGCGGCGATGCGGTCGGCGGTGGCGAAGCCGATGCCGTGGATGTCGGCGGCCAGGCGGTAGGGGTTGTCCCGCACCCAGCGGGTCGCGAGCGCGCCGTAGGCCTTGTAGATCTTGATCGCATAGTGGGTCGAGACGCCGTGCGACTGGAGGAAGACCATGACTTCCTTGACGTCGCGCTGCTCGACCCAGGCGCGCAGGATCTCGGAGCTGCGCTTCGGGCCGATCCCCTCGACCTCCTGCAAGCGCTCCGGGTGGTGCTCGATCACCTCGAGCGTCTCCAGCCCGAAGCTCGCGACCAGCCGGGACGCCATCACCTTGCCGATGCCCCGGATTAGCCCCGACCCGAGATACTTCTCGATTCCGGCGGCCGTCGCCGGCACCAGGGTGGCATAGGAGGTGACCCGGAACTGCCGCCCGTGCCGAGGATCGTCGACCCAGCAGCCGGTCAGGCGGAGGTTCTCTCCCGGCTGGACGCCCAGCAGGTTGCCGACCGCGGTCACCGGCTCGCGCTTGCCCGAGACCGTCAGCCGCACCACGCTCCAGGCGTTCTCTTCGTTGGCGTAGACGATCCGCTCGAGCGAGCCTTCGAGCTCGGTCTGCTGACCCGGGGAGACGCCGTTTTCGAGCGGGAGCTGCATGGCCGGAAGGGACCCCCAGTCTATCGCCCTCCGCCTCTCGCCGCCAGCCTTTGGGCAATCGAGCCGCCCCACCCGGGTGACGCCAGCGTCTCATTCCGCCAACCTCTGCCGGAATTTGCGTGGAATACGCTACTGCCCCAAATTGCAGAGCTGGAGCTTGCGGGCCAAGCTCCAGACATGACACAGTTCGGCAAATCCGGGGGGACACACATTGCGCAAAACACTCAAACTCATCGCACTTTCCGCTATGCTGCTTGCATCGCCAACCTTCGCCGACGGAGCCGCCATGCCATCCGCACCCATCGTGTTCTTCGACATCGCCGGTCCCGACGCCGCCAAGCTGAGGGACTTCTACGCCAGCAATTTCGGCTGGGACATCGCGCCGTCGAACATGATCAAGACGCCGAACCTCGAAGGCACGCTGCGCCAGGACCCACCGGAAAAGATCCTCTACATCGGCGTCACCGACCTCGACGCCGCGATGGCGAAAGTCAAAGCCACCGGCGGTACCATCGAAACCCCAAAGCTCCCGACGCCGACCGGCGAACAGTTCGTACTGTTCCGAGACCCGGCCGGAAATCGCATGGGGCTGGTGGGCGTGAAGAAGTAGCGCACGCCTAAACCCGCTTTTTCATCTCGTCGTCCACCACCAGAGCGTGAAGCGTGGCGGTCAGTGCCGCCTCCGCGATGCCGGCCCGCGCTGGGGGCAGCCGGACTCAGCCGAAGCGCTTCCAGACGAAGAGCACGAGGATCGCGCCGATCACCGAGAGGATGATCCCGGCGGGATGGAAACGGGCGTCTCTCGGCTTCCAGATCAAGCCCCCGACAAAGCCGCCGATGAGAGAGCCGGCGATGCCGAGCAGGGTCGTGGCGAGGAGTCCGAGGTGGAAATGCATGACCATCTTGGCGATCAGGCCGGCGAAGAAGCCTACGACCAGGTACCAAATGAAATGAAAGATTCCCATATTCACCTCCCTCTGCGGGTCCAAGGGGAGCTGGGCTGGCCAGCGCTGGAAAATCGATGATGGCCCGAAGATAGCCTGGAGGCCAATCCGGGTCAAGGCTCGCCGCTGGCCATCCATCCAGAAACCCCGCCGGGATGGGGAGGAGCCCCGGCCTGTGTTGACCCCCGGTCGAACTCCCGACCCCCAGGGCACCAACGGGGTTTAGCAGGAGGCCAGGGCGGAGGGGACCCTATTTGTGCCAAAATGACCGGCAATGAGCCCTGCAGCCGACCGACCCCTGGTACTGGTGATCGACGACGAGACCGGATCTCGCGAGTCGATGGCGATCGCCATCGAGAAAGCCGGCTTCGCCGTGCGCACCTTCGACGACGCGCGCAACGCCCTCGACTTTCTCGAGGAGAGCGACGGCGCACGCCTGGCGATCTGCGACCTGCGCATGCCCGGGGTCGACGGCCTCGCCTTCCTCAACGAGATCCGCGAGCGGCGTTACGACCTCCGGGTGGTCCTGGTCACCGGCTACGGTTCGATCGAGTCGGCGGTCGAGGCGATGCGCGTCGGGGCCGACGACTACCTGACCAAGCCGGTCGACCTCTACGAGCTGCGGCAGCGGGTCAGCAACCTGATCGAGAAAGAGCAGCTCAAGGAGGAGGTCTCCAATCTCCGCGAGATGCTCGACAAGCGCTACGGTTTCGAGAGCATCATCGGGCGCTCGGCGCCCATGGAGCGCCTGTTCGAGCAGATGAAGCTGGTGGCGCCGACCCGCTCCTCCGTCCTCATCGTCGGCCACAGCGGCACCGGCAAGGAGCTGGTGGCCAACGCTCTCCATCGCGCCAGCCCGCGCCGCAACGAACGCTTCCTGGCCATCAACTGCGGCGCCATCCCGAGCGACATCCTGGAGAGCGAGCTCTTCGGCCACGAGCGCGGCGCCTTCACCGGCGCCGTGGCGCGCAAGATCGGCAAGTTCGAGCTCGCCCACCGCGGCAGCCTCTTCCTCGACGAGATCAGCGAGCTCTACCCCGAGCTCCAGGTCAAGCTGCTGCGGGTGCTCGAGGAGCGGCAGATCATGCGGGTCGGCGGCAGCGAACTGATCGACGTCGATTTCCGGCTGATCGCCGCCACCAACCGCGACCTCGAGAAAGAGGTGTCCGACGGGCGCTTCCGCGAGGACCTCTACTACCGGCTGAAGGTCGTCACCTTGCGCATCCCGCCGCTGCGCGAGCGCCCGGGCGACATCCCGCCGCTGCTCGAGCACTTCCTCACCCAGTTCTGCCAGGAGCACGGCAGGCCGCCCAAGACCCTGTCGCCCGAGTCGCTCGAGCTGCTGAGCCGCTATGCCTGGCCGGGCAACGTGCGCGAGCTCAAGAACGTGATGGAGTCGGTCGTGGTCTTCCACCAGGATGGCGAGATCGTTCCCGGCGACCTGCCGGCCGAGATCCGCGAATCCGCGACGCTCTCGACCTCCGGCACTCCGGTGCAGTCAGTGGTGGGGGAGCCGCGCACCATGGCCGAGATCGAGCGCCAGGCCATCTTGGAAACCTTGGGGCGCACCGGCGGGCATCGCGCGCGGGCGGCCGACATCCTGGGGATCGGGCTTCGCACCCTGCAACGCAAGCTCAAGGAGTACAAGGACGAGGGGCACTTTCAAGACTAGGAGAGGCGATGGAGCTACCGGCCGAGGTGTGGATCCACAACGAGCTGCTCGAGCTCAAGAATGGCGAAGGGACGCTGATCCAGATCCATCCGCACGGCTACTACGAGGTGAACTGTCGGTTCGGCGAGCAGCTGCACCGCACGCTCTTCCCGATCCAGGGAACGGTCCTGATCGCCCGCGGTCCCGAGGAGCTGCTGCGCAACGACCTCGAGATCGAGCGCTAGGCTTGGACGAAACTCGCGGAGCAAGAGGGAGGGGGCGTCCCCTTCCCACCCGGAGGGGTGGGAAGGGGATAGAGAGGTTGCGGGGGGCGATCCGATGGATGCTTCGAGTAGGCCAATGACGCCATATCGCAGCGCCGTTTCATGCCGCGGGATCGCCCTAGAAGGTGGGGACTAGATGGTCAAGCTCTCGGTCAACGTGGACCACGTGGCGACCTTGCGGCAGGCGCGCGGGACCATCTATCCCGACCCGGTCGAAGCGGCGCGCCTGGCTGAGGACGCCGGGGCGTCCGGCATCACCGTCCACCTGCGTGTCGACCGCCGCCACATCCAGGACGACGACGTGGCGCGGCTGCGCGGCAGCGTCCGCGGCAAGCTCAACCTCGAGATGTCGACCGCCGAGGAGATGCTCGCGGTGGCGCTTGCCTGGCGCCCCGACCAGGTGACCCTGGTCGCCGAGCGCCACGAGGAGCTGACCACCGAAGGCGGCCTCGACCTGCTGCACAACGGGCTGCGGGTGATGGTCGTGGCGCAACATCTGGCGGCCGCCAGGGCCGCGGTCTCGGTCTTCCTCGACCCCGACCCACGGCAGATCGAGGCCCTGGCGCGGCTGGCCAGCCCGCGCGAGATCGCGGGTTTCGAGATCAATACCGATGCCTACACCAGGGCCGCGGACGAGGGCGAGAGGGCGCGCGAGCTGGCCAAGATCGCGGCAGCCGCCGAGCTCGGCGCGGCGCACGGTTTCCGCATCTACGCCGGCCACGGCCTCACCACCGCCAACGTCGGCCCGGTCGCCGCCATCCCCGGCATGGCGGAGCTCAATATCGGCCACGCCCTGATCTCGCGCTCCCTCCTGGTCGGCATCGCCGCCGCCGTGCGCGAGATGCTGGACGCCATGGGCTCTTTTCATTCTTAGTGGCGTTTATTGGCGTCAGCCGCCGAGCTCTTCGGCGAGGATCGCGGCGAGCTGCCGGGCCATGACCTCGATGGCGTCCTGCTCGGGGCCTTCGATCATCACGCGGGCGAGCGGCTCGGTGCCGCTGTAGCGCAGCACCAGGCGGCCGTCGGTGCCCAGCTCGTCCTCGACGGCGCGCGCGGCGGCGGCCAGCCGCGGCAGCGCGGCGAAGTCGGGCTTGCGTGCCACGCGCACGTTGACGAGGATTTGCGGGTAGCGGCGAAAGCCGGCCAGCAGCTCGGACAGCGGCCGCCCGGCGCGGCGCACCAGGTAGGTCATCTGCAGCGCGGTGAGCAGCCCGTCGCCGGTCGCCTCCAGATCGAGCTGCACGATGTGGCCCGACTGCTCGCCGCCGAGCAGAATGCCTTCGCGCCGCATCGTCTCGACCACTTCCCGGTCGCCCACCCCGCAGCGCACGACCCCGATGCCCTCGCGGGCCAGCGCCCGCTCGAGCCCCAGGTTGCTCATCGAGGTGGCGACGATCCGCGCTGGCTCGAGCTTGCCCTGCCGCTCGAGGTCGAGCGCCCAGAGGTAGAGGATGGCGTCGCCGTCGCGCACCTCGCCGCGCTCGTCGGCCAGCACGCAGCGGTCCGCGTCGCCGTCGAACGCGGCGCCGAGGTCGGCGCCCAGCCGCAGCACCGCCGCCGCCACCTTTTCGGGGACGGTCGAGCCGCAGCCCTGGTTGATGTTCCGGCCGTCGGGCTGCGCGGCGAGCACCGTGCAGTCGGCGCCCAGCCGCCCAAAGAGCTCTCCCGCATAGCCGGAAGCGGCGCCGTTGCCGGCATCCGCCACCACGCGCATCCCGGCGAGCGGCAGCGCGGCCGGCACATCTATCATTGCCGGCACTCCCGGCAGGTCGCCGTCGCGGCCGGCCGGCAGGCTCGCGGCCAGGTGCCGCAAGTAGAGCTCCCGCAGCCCGGGCGCTCCGCCGGAGTCGCGGGTCCCGCTGCTGCCGCCGGCGCCGCCGCTCCGGTCCGCGACGCCGTTCCCGCCCTCCCCGCCGGCCGCGCCCTCCAAGGCGGCGAACAGCCGCCGTTCGAGCTCGGCCTCGCGGTCGGCGCTCCACTTGTAGCCGCCGGAGTCGAGCAGCTTGATGCCGTTGTCGGGGTAGGGGTTGTGGCTGGCCGAGACGGCAATGCCGGCCGCCGCCCCCAGCTCGCGGGCGAGGAAGGCGACACCGGGAGTGGGGATGACGCCGGCGTGGCGCACCGCGGCGCCGCCGGCCGCCAGCCCCAAGGCTAGCCAGCCGCAGATCTCGGGCGAGCTCGCCCGGGTATCGCCGCCGAGCACGACCAGCGGCTTGCCGCCGGCCCCCTCCACCGGCAGCCCGCTGACCAGCATCGCCGCCAGCTCGCGGGCCAGAGCGGTCACCGTGGAGCGGTCGAGCGGCGGCTCGCCGAAGCTGCCGCGCACGCCGTCGGTGCCAAAAAGCCGCCGCGCCGCGCGGCCCGGCAGGGCGGCAGCCGCCTCCGCCTGCAGGCTCATGGGTGTTTCCCCCGTTTCCGCGACTTCTCGGGCGGGGTTTCGGCCTTCGGGGGCTGGAGGATGACGCGCACCAGGACCTTGAACGGCTGCACGATCTGGATCAGCGGGTCGGGGGAGACGACGGCCACGGTCTCCTCGAAGGGCAAGGCATGTCCATCGAGGCTGATCGGCCGGGTGGCGAGGCTGCCGGCCTTGGCGATGCGCGAAGCCGGACCGCTCACCAGGACCTGGTTGGGCAGCACTTCCGGCTCTTCGACGGTCGAACCCGCCGCGGGCTCGCCGATCAGCTTGGGCACCACCGGCAGGCGCTGGGTGATCTCTTTCTCCAGCTCGACCCGGATGGTCGCCGGCTCGATCGCGATCAGCTCCAGGTTCTCGGGCATGAGCACGTTCTCGCTGCCCAGGTTGACGGTCAAGGTCCCCTCCTGCGTCCGGGTGAGGTCGACCTGCACGTCGACCAGATCGGGGTTGAGGCGGCGCACGACCTTGTTGCTGCCGCGCACGCGGACGAAAACGCTCCGCACCGGGTCCAGGACCACCATGCCGCGCGGCCGGTTGTAGCTGACGCTGGCCTCGATCAGCCTCTCCGACGGCGCTTCGCGGGCCTGGAATGAAAAGTTGAACCAGAGTCCGACGGCGATTCCGAGCGCCAGCAGCCGCAGCCCCCAGATGTGCGCCGCCTCGCTCAACCGGCCAGCCCCCGGGGATGGAGATCGGTGATCAGGAACTTGTAGAGCGAGTTGCGCAGGCTCTTGCCGTCGAGGTCGCGCACCATCTCGCCGTCGCATGCCATCGAGATCACGCCGGTCTCCTCGGAGATGACCACCGCCACGGCATCGGTCTCCTCGCTGATCCCGAGCGCGGCGCGATGCCTGGTGCCGAACTCCTTGGACAGCCCGGGGTTGGGCGTCAGCGGCAGGAAGCAGGCGGCGGCGGCGATGCGGTCGTCCTGGACGATCACCGCGCCGTCGTGCAGGGGCGTGTCCGGGGTGAAGATGTTGATCAGCAGGTCGTAGGAGAGGACGGCGTCGAGCGCGATGCCGTTCTCGACGTAGGTGCGCAGACCCTGCAGCCGCTCGATGACGATCAGGCCGCCGATGCGGCGCGACGACAGGGTGGTGGCGGCGAGCACGATGTCGCTGAACCCCGAGACCACCTGCTGCTGCTTGGCGAGACCCCACAGCGGATTCCTGCCGAACTGCGCCAGGGCGCGCCGCATCTCCTGCTGGAAGAGCACGATCACGGCAAAGGGCAGCGCGATGAGCAGGCTCTCGAGGATGTTCTCCAGGGTGACCAGCTCGGTCAAGCGGGCAAGGTAGTAGACGGCGCCGACGAAGACGATGCCGAGCAGCACCTGCACCGCGCGGGTGCCGCGGATCAGCAGCAGCAGGTTGTAGACGACCAGCGTGACCGCCAGGATATCGACGGCGTCGCGCCAGGTCAGGAGCTCGATGAAGTGTGTGAAGCTCAACCCTGCGCCTCGGCGATCGCTTCCCACACGCTCAGGAACTGGGCGGACTCGGCGACGTCGTGGACTCTCACCAGAGCGACCCGTGCGGCCGCCGCCCAGCCGAGAGCGGCCAGGCTGCCGGGCAGGCGTGCACTCGGCTGACCCGCGGCGCCCACGCTGCCGGTTTCGGTCACTGCCTGCGCCACCGAGGTAGCCCCCACCGGCGGGCCGATCTCGAGGGACGAAACGGCGCTGCGATGTGGCGGTGGAGGCCTACTCGAAGCATCGATCGGATCGCCCCCCGCAACCCCTCGATCCCCTTCCCACCCCTCCGGGGGGGAAGGGGACGCCCCCTCCCCTGGCGCACGGACCGATTCCGTTCTAGTCAAGCCGGCGCGGCCGGAGCTGGCGGCGGCCTGCGCCAGGAAGCTCTTGCGGCTGGCGCCGAGCAGCAGCGGGCGCCCCAGCGCTGCGAGATCCGCCAGCCGCTGGATCAACAGCAGGTTCTGTTCGGCAGTCTTGCCGAATCCGATACCGGGATCGAGGATCAGCTGGCCCGGGTCGATGCCCGCCGCCGCGGCGCGGCCGGCGGCCTCCGCTAGCTCGGCCCGCACCTCGCCGACCAGGTCGCGGAAGGAGATGCGACGCTGCATGGTCGCGAGCTCGCCGCGGCTGTGCATCAGCACCACCGGACAGCCGGCGGCGGCGGCGGCGGCGGCCAGCTCCGGATCGGAGAGGGCGCTCACGTCGTTGATCAGATCGGCGCCGGCGGCGAGCGCCCGCCGCGCCACCACGCCCTTGCGGGTGTCGACCGAGATCGGCGCGTCGGTCGCTGCGCGCAAGCGCTCGAGCACCGGCAGCAGGCGCGCCAGCTCCTCCTCGGCCGCGACCGGGCGCGCGCCCGCGCCGTAGACGCCGCCGCCCGGACGCGTCGACTCCGCGCCGAGGTCGAGCAGCTCCGCACCCTCGTCGAGCATCGCGAGGCCGCGCGCCACGGCGCGCTCGGGCTCGCTCCATAGCCCACCGTCGCTGAAGGAGTCGGGAGTCAGGTTGAGGATGCCGACGATCCGCGGCCGCGCTCCAAGGCTGAGAGTGCGGCCGCGGGGAAGCCTGAGGGTCCAGGTTGAGGAGAGGGTGCCGGCGGCGGGATGAGGTCTAGGCAGTCGGGCGGTCTCCATGGCAGGCCCCGCGTAAGTCTATCGAAAGCAGCCGCAAGCGCCTCCACCGCCACATCGCAGCGCTGTTTCCGACCTGCCGGGAGTGCCGCAACAGGCGAAAGCTGCGGCATCCCTCGGGATCGGCACCGCCGGTTGGACCTAGGACGGCTTCTTGGGCGCCGCGGGGAGCGGCGATCGGCGCTGGGCGCCGGCGACCTCGACCTCCTGCTCTTGCTCCTGCTCTTGCTGGGCCACGGCGTTGCGCCCGGGCTCGACGGGCGGCGGGGGCGGCGGCGGGAGGCCCGCAGGATCGGGAAACGACCCCGCAGCGGCCGCTGAATCGCCGGGCGGCAATGATTGCGCGGGTTCCGCGGCGGCCGCGGCGGCGGCGTGCGGCGCGAGGACCGGCTCGGGGACGTCATGCCCCGCAATCACCAGTCCCTCTCCGGCCGCGACCGGCCGTGTGGGCGCCGGGTCCTGCCCGGTCATGGTGCGGATGATGTCGTAGACTTCGTCACCGTCGAGCGATTCGCGCTCGAGCAGGTCGTGCGCCAGCCGGTCGAGGACGTCCCGGTGGGCGCTCAACACCGCGGTCGCCTGCTCGTAGCCCTTCTGCACGATGCGCGTTACCTCGCGGTCGATGCGAATGGCCGTGTCCTCGCTGTAGTCGGCGCGCTGGGCAAAATCGCGGCCCAGGAAGACCGGCTCTTCCTTGCTGCCGTAGGAGAGCGGGCCGAGGTCGGACATCCCCCATTCGCAGCACATCCGCCGTGCAATGTCGGTCGCGCGCTCGATGTCGTTGCCGGCGCCGGTCGTGATGTCCTCCTGGGTCAGCTCCTCGGCCACCCGGCCGCCCATCAGGATGGCGATCTGCGCCTCGACGTACTGCTTGCGGTAGGTGTACTTGTCCTCGGTGGGGAGCTGCATGGTCAGGCCGAGAGCCCGCCCGCGCGGGATGATGGTGACCTTGTGCAGCGGATCGGCGCCGGGGGTGAAGGCGGCGACCAGGGCGTGGCCGGCCTCGTGGTAGGCAGTGGTCCGCTTCTCCTCGTCGGTGAGCATGAGGGTCTTGCGCTCGACCCCCATCAGCACCTTGTCCTTGGCGAACTCGAAGTCGGCCATCTCGACCTTCTTCTTGTTCAGCCGGGCGGCGATCAGCGCCGCCTCGTTGACCAGGTTGGCGAGGTCGGCGCCGGCGAAGCCGGGCGTGCCGCGAGCGATCACCTTGAGCTGCACGTCCTCGTCGAGCGGGATGGTGCGGGTGTGGACCTTGAGGATGCCCAGCCGGCCGTTGATGTCCGGCCGGTCGACGATCACCCGCCGGTCGAAGCGGCCGGGACGGAGCAGAGCCGGGTCGAGCACGTCGGGGCGGTTGGTAGCGGCGATCAGGATGACCCCCTCGTTGGACTCGAAGCCGTCCATCTCGACCAGCAGCTGGTTGAGCGTCTGCTCGCGCTCGTCGTGGCCGCCGCCCAGACCGGCGCCGCGATGGCGGCCGACCGCGTCGATCTCGTCGATGAAGATGATGCAAGGCGCGTTCTTCTTGCCCTGCTCGAAGAGGTCGCGCACCCGCGAGGCGCCCACGCCGACGAACATCTCGACGAAGTCCGAGCCCGAGATCGAGAAGAAGGGGACGTTGGCCTCGCCGGCGATGGCGCGCGCGAGCAAGGTCTTGCCGGTCCCAGGCGGTCCCATCAGCAGCATCCCCTTGGGGATGCGCCCGCCCAGCTTCTGGAACTTCTGCGGTTCTTTCAGGAAGTCGACGATCTCGGAGAGCTCCTCCTTGGCCTCCTCGATCCCCGCCACGTCTTTGAAGGTCACCTTCTTGCCCGCGGTATTGAGCAGCTTCGCCTTGCTCTTGCCGAACGACAGCGCCTTGTTGCCGCCGGTCTGCATCTGGCGCATGAAGAAGACCCAGAGCGCGACGATCACCAGCACCGGCGCCCAGGTGAAGAGCAGGCCGATCAGCGGGCTGTCCTTGGGCTCTTCGTAGGAGACCTCGACCTTGGCCGCCCGGAGCTTCGGCACCAGCACCGGGGAGTAGTCGGGCGGCCCCTGGGTGTGGAACTCGTCGCCCTCGGCGAACTCGCCGCCGGCCCGGAACTTGCCCGAGATCTGCTGGCCGTGCACGGTGACCTCGGCGACCCGGCCACGCTCGATCAGCTGCTCGAAGTCGGAGAACTTGAGCTCGTGGCGGGTCGTCTTGCCGCTTTGGAAGGTATTCCAGAGCAGGATCACGACGACGAAGATCGCCATCCAGAGAAACAGTGTCTTGAGCGTAGAGTTCAAAGCTCGGCACCTCGCGCGGGCTCACCAGGAGGCGCACTCTCCTGCCGCGGGCAGGGACCTCCCTCCGTAGAGACAAACCAGGCACCCGGGCCATCGATTCCCAGCCCGCCAGCCGTCGCCTCGGCGGCCGGCCCGGCCGGCTCGGAGATGAGGCGCGCGACCCAGGCCGTGGTTCGGCTGGCCGCTGAGAGTCCAGAGAGCCGGCACCGCTCGTCGATGGCGACTCCCGGCACCCAGGCGACCAGCCCGTCCGCACAGAGCAGCGGCAGGCGGTCGCGTTCTGCCCGGGGCACTCGGCGATCGATCAGCAACTGCTTGAGCTTCCGGCTTCCCGGCGCGCCCAGCGGCCACAGGCGGTCACCAGGCAGGCGGCTGCGGATGGTCACCAGTTCTCCTTCCCGGACGGGCAGAGCCAGGCCGGCGCGCTGCGGGTCTCCACGAAACATCCAGGGTGCGACAGCTTGACGGCTCACCTCGATTCGGACCGCGATCTCCGGGATCGCGACCTCCCCCGGGATCTCCAGAGTATAAGTGAAACAGGCCCTCTCCTTGCCGGCGCGGCGCAGCAGCAGCAGCGGTCCCTGCGCCTGCCAGCGCCATCCCGCGCCGCAGTCGCAGCCGACGCGTCCGTCGCGCCGCAGCTGGCGGAGCAGCTCCGCGCGCGCCGCCCTGCCCGGCGGGTAGGCGGCGCCGGCGCGGCGGTGAAGGGCGGCCAGCGCGGGTGGCAACAGCGCCTCTGGCAGCGAGCGCAGCCGGCGCAGGTCGGCGGCGGCGCCGAGCGGCCGGGCGGCGATTTCGGCGGCGAGGCGTCGTTCCAGAATGGGGGCCGCGGCCTGGACCCGCCGCGCCAGGCGGCCGAGCCGCGCCACGAGGTGGGCGTCCTCGGCGGCGAGGTGCGGCAGGAGGCGGTGGCGGATCAGGTTGCGAGGCCGGCGCAGGTCGGCGTTGGTCGGGTCGACGACCGGCACCAGGCCGCTGGCGGTCACCGCGCTACGCAAGGCGGCGCGGGGGAGCTCGAGCAGCGGCCGCACCACGCGGCCGCCGCGGCCGTGGCGGGTCCGGATGCCGGCCAGGCCGGCGAGGCCTGTGCCGCGGCCCAGCCGCAGGAGGAGCGTTTCGGCCTGGTCGTCAAGGTGATGAGCCGTGACCACGTAGCGTCCCCGGGTCTGGCGCCGCACCTGCTCGAGAAAGGCATAGCGCAGCCGCCGCGCCGCGGCCTCGGGACCCTCCCCTCCGCGCCGCTCGCGGGCCATCTCGCGGCGCTCGTGGGCGAATGGCGCGCCCAGCGCCGCCGCCAGGCGGGCGGCCTGTTCGGCGCGCTCGGCCGAGCTTGGGTCCATGCCGTGATCGAGGTGGGCGGCGAGCAGGCCGACGCGCCACTCGGCCGCTAGCCGGGAAAGGCCCCACAGCAGCGCCGTGGAGTCGGGACCGCCGGAAAAGGCCACGACCAGGCGGTCTCCCGTGGCGAGGGGAGCGCAACACCGCGCGCCGGCGAAGAAGTTGCGCAGGCCGGTGAGGAGGTCCATCGGAGGAGCGGCAGAAGGGTCGATGGTGGCGGTGAAGGGACTTGAACCCCTGACACAGCGGATATGAGCCGCTTGCTCTAACCAGCTGAGCTACACCGCCTGGAGCGAGGAGACGCGGACCAAGAACCGGACCGCCGCGGCCCGAAGAGGCAGCCGGTCCCCTTCGAGTCGCGGCGTGATCATAACATCGGGCGCGCGGGGCGCCGGCCCGGGGACTCGCGGGGGTTGCGGGGGGCGATCCGATCGATGCTTCGAGTAGGCCTCCACCGCCACATCGCAGCGCAGTCTCATCCCTTGGTATCGGCAACGCCGGTGGGACTCAGTCGAGCGCCGGCCGGCCGGGCGCGCCAGCCGCGGCAGCTCGGCTCAGCGCATGACTAACTGGCAGCTGCGGAACTGGCCGAAGAACTCCTGCATCGAGGTCGAAAGGGCGGCGTCGTTCAGCCGGTAGATGACGTTCTGCCCGTGGCGCTGGTCGAGCACCAGGTCGGCCTCCTTGAGCACCGAGAGGTGACGCGATATGGTCGGCTGCGAGAGGCTGAAATTGCCGACGATTTCACCGACCGTCCGCTGCTGGCCTTCGAGGAGCCGCAGGATCTCCTGGCGTGTCCCGTCCGAGAGGGCTTTGAAAACCTTGGTCAGGTGCCGCTCCTCGTTCCTGAAGTCATTCCGGTAATCGGGGTCGATGCGGTCGATGCTTGCCATTGGCTTTTCTCTCCCTGGGGCAGCGGCCCGGCCCGGCTGTGCCGTGGACCCGCTTGGGGCGTCCCCTATGAATAAGGTCATTGTAAGGGGAGGTCACTTGAAGAATACTTGGCAGGGCGCCCATGAAACGGGCCAACAGTGCCAAGTTACTGCGCAGACACGTGCAAACTTCTCTATAACCAAAATTTAGATGTGCGGCGGGCGGTGGGCCCCCTCCATCCTGGCCATGTCCAGGGGAGGGGAAGGTGCTCGCGGGCACCGTGGTGCAGAGTGGACGCGCCCTCTGCAGAGCGCCAACTCAGTGCACCAGCTTCGTCGAGGTGGCGAGGGAGGACTGCGGGGGCTGGATCAGCACTGAGTGGGCGCCCTGCAGTAGGCGCTCTCGGCAGCGAGGGTCATCTACTCCCCAGGACAGGCCAGGACTCCTCCCACCCCCGTTGGGGTTGCTCCTTCCCACGCTCTGCGGGCGTTCCGACGGGTTGGCGCTGGCGGCGAGGGTCATCCACCTCTCCAGGGACGGGCCAGGACTTCCCCCTTGGGTTAGGCCCAGGGGCGGGTGAAACGGGCGATTTCTGGCGCTGGTGGCCGAGACAGCCGGCCCGGTGGTACCGGTGCCGGCCGCCTGGCCGAGATGCAGCAGATTCTGCGGATGATTCCGGGAGTGGCTCTTAGCGGGTGGCGTGGCTGAAGCGTTCGGCCACGGCGGTCCAGCTCACCGTGTTCCACCAGGCGGCCAGGTAGTCGGGGCGGCGGTTCTGGTACTTGAGGTAGTACGCGTGCTCCCACACGTCGACCCCGAGGATCGGCGTCTTGCCCTCCATCAGGGGGCTGTCCTGGTTTGGCCGCGCGATGACCTCCAGCTTGCCGCCGGCGGCTACCAACCAGCCCCACCCGGAACCGAACTGCCCAGTGGCGGCGTTGGTGAGCTTCTCCTTGAGGCTCGCGAAGCCGCCCAGGTCGCGCTCGATGGCTGCCGCGAGCTCACCGGACGGAGAGCCGCCGCCGCCGGGTCCCATGATCCGCCAGAAGAGAGAGTGGTTGGCGTGTCCGCCGCCATGGTTGCGCACCGCGCCCCGGATCGCGTCGGGGACGCCGTCGATGCCCCGGAGCAGCTCCTCGACCGATTTCTGCTGCAGCTGCGGGTGCCCATCCAGGGCCTTGTTGAGATTGGTGACGTAAGCCGCGTGGTGCTTGTCGTGGTGAATCTCCATGGTCCGCGCGTCGATGTGTGGCTCGAGCGCGTCGAAGGAATAGGGGAGAGCAGGCACTTCGTGCATCGGGACACCTCCTCGACTCAGCGCAGCTTCTCTTCGACGAACTCGACGTGCTTGCGCACCTTGGGGTCGTACTTCTTCATCCGCAGCTTCTCGGTCGACAGCTTCTTGTTCTTGGTCGTGGTATAGAAGTAGCCGGTGCCGGCGCTGGAAACCAACTTGATCTTGTCGCGCATCTTCCTGTCCCTTCAAGGTTTGCGTCGAAGCGGAGTGATTGGCGGGGCCGACGGGATTCGAACCCGCGACCTCCGGCGTGACAGGCCGGCATTCTAACCAGCTGAACTACGACCCCGCGAAAGCTGCCCGGCGTCCCTCCCACCGGCTTGGTGGGAGGTGAGGGATTCGAACCCGCGACCCCCTGCGTGTAAGGCAGGTGCTCTTACCGCTGAGCTAACCTCCCCGCCGCCGCCAAAGAGACGCGATGTTATGCAACGCGCGTCCCCAAGTCAATCAAGCCATGAGCGCGTCTATAGTTAGCGCCTTCGAGCGCCGCGATGATCGACGAGCCTCAGGAAGTCATCGAGAAGCCGAGAGCCCTGCGCGAGGCCGGTCACGGGACACCTCCGCTGGCCCCGCCGCCGGGCGAGCTTGCCGCCCTGCTCGCCGCGCTTTCGCCGGGGCGCTACGCCCTCTACGCGCAGGTCCGGGCCGCCATCGACGAGCTCGAGAGCACCGTCAGCTGGGAGCTCCTCTACTACCCGCCGGACGACGCCGCGGTGCTCGCCGAGCGGCTCGAGAGGTTGGCGGCCTCCATCCGGCGCCTGCCGGGGCGGCTCGCCGGCTGCCTTGCGGGCCTTGACAGCGAGGGAAGTGGGAGCTCGAGCGAGCCGATCCGCGAGGAGGTCGAGTTCTACTTCGAGTCGGTAATGCACATGATCGAGAAGGACTTCGGCCGGATGGAGCGCGCGCTCCCCGGCCTCGGGCAAGCCACGCCGGACCAGATCGAGAGGCTGTGCGATCTCGCCGCCGACCTCAAGGGAAAGTTCGCGAGCTCGATCATGGGGGCGACGGCGGCCCTCGTATCCCAGGGGCGCTGGCCGAGTCTCGAGGTAGAGCCGGTGCTGTTCCCGGAAACGGCCGAGGAGATTCATCGGACCCACGAGCTGACGGCTGTGCTGCGCGCCCTGCTCAACGTGATCAACGAGCTGGCGGAGCGCGTCCCTCTCTCGCGGATCGTCGCCCGCTGGCGAAACAGTCAGCGCGCCGACCAGTACGCCTTGGCCGACCTCGTGGTGCTGCGAGGCCAGCTCGGATCGCTGTTGCAGGAGCGCGTTCGGCGGGCGCTCTACTCGGGGGACTACCACCAGCTCCGGCAGCGCGAGGTCCAGCTCGCCGAGCGGGTGGGCGAGCTCGAATCGCTCCATCGACGCAGCTGGCGAACCTCGGCTCGGGAGGCCGCCGCGATGATCGCGGCGGAGCTCCCCCGTCTCGAGCAGCTGGCCTGTGAGATCGCGGCTCTCACCGACGTCCGGCAGCTCAAGTCACTGATCGGCGAGGATGCCATGGCTCGCTTGCGCGGCAAGATCGAGTCGGCGCGCGGCGGCGCGGCGGAGCCGCTCGTCGCCCTGCTCACCCATGACGACCTGCGGCTCTTCTTCGCGGTGCTGCTCACCGCCGTCCAGCGCCGCGCGGCGCTCGCCGGCAGGGACCACCTGGCGGCCGCCGATCGGGCGGCGCCGGCGCAGGCTGCGCCGCCGGCCGGCGAACCGCCCCAGCCGGCCGGCGAGCGCCATCCGGCACCGGCCACCCCGCCAGTGCCTGCCGCCGCGCCGATTGCGTCTGGCAAGCAAGAAACCCTGTTGGCCGATCTCCGTCGTCGGATGGCCGCTCTGCAGAGTCCGCTGAACCCGCGCTGGAACAGCTTCCGCCTGGTGCTGCGAATGATCGATCGCCACGGACGCGTACCGGACGCCATGGTGGGCGCCAGCCTGCCTTTCATCGAGGAGCTCCTCGCCGACGTCGCCCCGGACCTTCGCCGCCTGGCGCCCTATCGTGGGCTGACCGCCGATCTCGCCGACCGGTTCGAGGGCGCCTGCCGCGCGCTCGCCGCCGGGCTTCGCTCGCCGGCCGCCGGCGAACCGACGCCGCAACAGGAGCTCGCGCAGCTGCAGCGCCTCCTCGCCGCGCTCGAGACCGGGTTGGAAAGCTGACGCTGGTCCGTGCGCCAGGGGAGGGGGCGTCCCCGGTTAGAACGAGATTCCCAAGAGCTCGCGTTTTGAACGGCGAGGCTCGAGATGTAACGCGCGCCCGTTCGGGACGGCCTATGAGAACAGAGCCCGCCGGCCAGCGGGCAAAGGAATTTGACTCGGGGAGGGGCGTTGGTTAGCCTTGAGAAGCTCCCGGACACCAGGCTGAAGGGCGGCACGGCAAGTGGTTCTCCTCCAGAAACAGATCGAAGGCAAGTACGAGATCCTCGAGAAGATCAAGGAGGGGGGGATGGGGGCCGTGTACAAGGTCCGCCACCGCTTCCTCGACGAGATCCGCGTCATCAAGGTCATCCGTTCGACCCTCGAGCCCAGTCAGGACCTGTCGGACCGCTTCTTGCGCGAGGCGCGGCTGGCGAACCGCCTGCGCCACCCGTCGATCGCCGCGCTTCACGACTTCGCGGTGGGCGACGACGGCAATGCCTTCATCGTGATGGAGTACATTGCCGGGCTCACCCTCGAAGACGTGCTCAGGACCGGCGGCCCGCCCCCGCTGGGTCTGGCGCTCGAGATCGCGACCCAGGCGCTTCGCGCCGTTGGTTATCTCCACCGGCATGGCTTCGTGCACCGCGACATCGCCCCCGACAACCTGATGCTGACCCGCAGCGTGGATGGCGATCCGCTGGTCAAGGTGATCGATCTCGGCATCGCCAAGGTGCTCGAGGGCGACGGCGCATTCACCACCACCGGCATGTTTCTGGGCAAGCCGCGCTATGCGTCGCCGGAACACTTCGGCACCGAGGAGATCGACCGCCGCAGCGACCTCTACTCCTTTGGCGTGGTGTTCTACGAGCTGCTCACCGGGCAGTGCCCGGTCGAAGGTCACGACCCGGCTTCATACATGGCCGGGCACCTGTTCCGGCCGCCGGTCGACTTCGATGCTAGCGATCCGCACGGTACGCTGCCGGCCGAGCTGCGCGCGATCTTGCTGCGCGCCCTGGCCAAGAAGCCAGCCGAGCGTTTCGCGATCGCCGAAGAGTTCTCGCGCGAGATCGCGGCGCTACAGATGCGATTCCCGGTCGGGACGGGAGACCTCGACGCCGTTCTCGAGCCCACGCTCGAGCAGGCGGTCACCCAGGTGGCGCCCCCCCCTCAGAAGGCGGGCTCGAGCCAGGTGAGGCTCGACCTGCAGTTCCGGCCCGGGACCACTCCGCCTCCGGCGACGCGCGGGGTGTCGCACCTGCAATGGGACCCGCGGCTCGCAACGCCGGAGCCGCGGCGGCAGACCATCCCCTCGCCGCCCGCGCCGCCAGCCCTCCGGGAGGCCCAGCCGCCGTCCTTCCAGCCGCCGCACCCGTCGTCCCTGCCCGCGCAGCCCAGGCCGGGGACAATGCCGGAGCTCGAGACGAGCAATCAGCGGCAGTCGCTGGACGACACGCTGCCGCTGCAGTCGCGGGCTCGCCCGGTGGAGCCAGGCAAGCAGTTCCCGCAGGCGTCTTCCGCTTTGCCGCCGGCGCGCCTCGAGCGGTTGCCGCCGGCGTCTTCAGCTCGCTTGCAGAAGGCGCCGGCGGTTCCCGCGATCCCCGCACCAGGGGCGCCGGCGGGCCAGGTGCCGCACGCGGCATCGGGCCTTGCGCCACGGTCGCCAGCCGATCCTTTGCGGCCGGCCGCCTCCGGTCCCATGCCGCGTACGCCCTCCGATCCGGGAAACGATCCACCGGCCAGCGGACCGGTACGGCCCCAGATCTCGGTGCCAGGGGACGCCGACTGGAAGTCCAGGCCGCTGCAGGATTCCGCCCGGACCCAGGGAGCACTTGACGGTGCCGGCGGCGCCGCGGCGCTGTCGTTCAGGCAGCCGGCCGGTGCCGCGAAAACCTCCTCGGGACACGGGCTCGCAGCCCGTTCCGCTGAGCCGGGCGAGCGCGGCGCCTGGATCCAGGTCACCGTGGCGGCGGTTCTGCTGGCTGGCGCGCTGGGTGGCGGCATCTGGTGGTATGTGCACCCGCGTTCGATGGCGCAGACCTCCGATGCGATGGGACCCGCGCGCCCGACGAGCTCCAGCGCGCTGGCCTCAGGCGGAGGCGCGGCGCCGCCTGCCGCGCGGCCGGAACAGAATCCGGGTGGCCAGGGCGCAAGCAATGCCGCCGCCGGCGCCGGTTTGGCCGCCGCCGCGAATGGAGCCGCCGCGGGTGCGATCGTGCCGGCCGCCGCCGGTGCGGCGGTGCCGGCCGCCGCGGGTGTTGCCGCGCCGGGCGCCGCGGGTGTGGGTTCGCCGGCTGCCGCGGCTGCGGTCGCGCCGGTGGCCAGAACGGCAGGGCCGCGCGGCACCGCGGCAGGGCAGACCCGGCGGGGGCCGGAGACCGCCGGCGGGCCGGCGCGCGACGCCGCCGGCACGGCCGCCGGGCCGGAGGAGAAGAGCGGCGGCAACGCCGGGCGGCGCGGCGCTGCGGCCGGGGAACCGCTGCCGGCGCCGGAGCGTCCAGACCAGGCCGCCGGGGCGGCGGCAGGCGGCTCGGCGCTCTCCAGCGCGGCGGGCGGATCAGCGGGACCCGCGGAAGCAGCGGGGGTGCCGGCCGCAGGGAGGCGTAGCGCCGCCAAGCTGATCGTGCCGGGTCCGGGAGTCGAGCTTGCCGAGCCGCAGGCGGTTGCCGATGCCGTCTATCCGGCGGCGGCGATCGGGACCGGTAAGGAACCCAGGGTCCTGGTCGCGGTGCTGGTGGACGAGAACGGCAACGTGGCGGACGCGCGGGTCAAGGCCGGCGACCCCTCGCGCCTGGGATTCAACGAGGCCGCGGTCGCGGCCGCGCGCAAGAGCCGCTTTCTGCCGGCCACCAAGGATGGAGTTCCGGGCCGGTCGTGGAGCGAGCTGATGATCGAATTCACCTCGCCCAAGAACTGAGCGCTACCTAAGAAGTGCCGATCCCGAGGGATGAAAATGCGGACTAGCCCTGCCGCTGGCCTGGCGGACCCCGCCGCGCGAGAGCCTCCTGTGCTTGCTGCAGCAGGGTCGCGGCCCGGGCATGGCCGGCCTGCAGAGCGAGAGCGTTGCGCAGCTTGCGCATTCCTTCCGGGAAGTCGCCGACCTTGAGCAGGATCTCGGCCTGCGCCACCAGGGCCTCGGCCCGGGCCTGCAAGCGCTGCCGCGCGTCCTCCTCCAGCTCGGCGCCCAGCGCAGCTGGCAGCGTGCTCGTGGAGGGGCCGCTGCGCGCCGCGCGCCGGGCCAGCAGGAGTCGCTCGCGGCGCTCCCATTGGCTGAACAGCGGCGCCACGCCGCCGTGACGGATCACCGCCAGGTCGAGCTCGGCGCCCGCCTTGTCGAGCTCCCCGCGATCGAGGAGCTCGCCGATGGCCGCCACCGTCTGGGCCAGCTCCCCGGCGCGCGCCGCCGCCGCCGCCTGGCGGCGCACGGCCAGCTCGGCCTCGCCCGTCAACAGGGCGACCTCCGGATTCGCGGAGTCGATCCCGCCGCCGCGCTCCAGCTCGCGCAGCGCAGCGGCCAGGTCGCGGCCGGCGAGCAGCCGCCGGACGCTCTCGAGCAGTGTCGCCATGGCGGCGTCCAGCCGGCTCTGAAGCTCGTCCCATGCCGCCGCGGCGCCGAGCCGGCTGCTGGCCGCCAGCAGCCTCTCCGCAGCTTCGCTCAGGTCACCCTTATCCAGGCGCTTGAGAATCGCCGCCGCGGCCCGTTCGATGCGGCCCGCGTGCCGGCGCTGCTCGGCACGCTGCCTCACTTCGGTTTCGGCCTGCAGCGCCAGATCGCGCACTTCGCCGTTGTCCGGAGCGAGCTGCCGCGCCCGCCGCAGCGACCGCAAGGCGCCTTTCCAGTCTCCCGCCGCCGCGCGCTCGCGGCCGTCGCGGAGTCGCTCGTCGACCTGCGCCTGCAAGGTATGGCTCTTCTCGGCCACGGGCTCGCTCTCCCGGCGTTCGGCGGCCGCGCGCTCCTCCGCCCGGCGCTGGGTGGCGGCGGCGAGCTCGGCGCGCAGGCCGCCCACCGCACCGTCGCGAGGGGCCAATCGCTCGGCCCGCTCGAGCTCCACCCCCGCTGCGTCGAGCTCGCCGGCAGCGATATTTCCTCGGGCCGCGGCGAGCAGAGCCGCCAACCGGGAGGCCAGATCCTGGGCCCGCAGGTCGGCGAGGCTGGCGTAGAGGCGGGTCAGCGCCGGCCGGTCGCCGAACGCCGCCTCCACCGCATAGAGCTGCGCCTCGGCGCCGCGGTAGTTGCCGCGTCCCAGCTCGGCCTCGATCGCGAGCAGCGCCGCCGCGAGCTCCGGCTCTTCCGGCGCCTCCGATGCGGCGCCAGGTTCCGCGGGCGCCCACGGCACGGTCGGCGAGCGTGCCTGGCTGGAGGTCCCGGTCGGCGGGGGTGTCGTCCCGAGCCCGAATTGCAGATCCAGGCGCCCCTGCGTGCTGCCGGGGTCGATCAGGGTCGGCGCCTCTTCCTGAGCGGCGGCGCCGCCGCCGCCGGCCAGCACACCCTTCCAGTCGGCGTGCAGCAGATCGCCGGCGGTACGCAGCAGCGCCAGCTCGCGCGCGAACTCCGCCGCCGCCGTGAAGCGAGCCGCGGGTTCCTTGGCCAGCGCCCGCAGCACCGCGGCGCGGAGTCCGGCGGGGATCTGCCCCCGGGGATCGCTGGCGTTGAAGTCGAGCGGCGGACGGAAGAGATGGCCGGCGATGATCGAGGAAGGGTCGCGACCCTCGATCGGATAGCGGCCGGTAAGCAGTTCGTAGAGGACGATGCCAAACGAATACAGGTCGGAGCGGCCATCCATCGGCGCGGCCCCCGCGGCCCCGAACTGTTCCGGCGCCGAGTAGTGGACCTTGCCGAGAAAGGTCCCGACCTCGGTGAGATGACCCTCGGTGCTGCCGCCTCCGCCCAGGATCTTGGCGATGCCGAGGTCGATCAGCTTGACCCGCGGCTCGCCGTCCGAGTCCTCCGTCAACATCAGGTTGTCAGGCGAGATATCACGGTGGACGAAGCCCTTGGAGTGCAGATAGGCCAGCGCCCGCAGCGTCTGCTGCGCGATCTCGAGGGTGAGGGCCAGCGGCGGCGGCCCCGCTCTACGCAGCAGCTCCTCGAGCGTCAAGCCCGAGATGAACTCCATGACGATGAAGGCGGTGCCGTCGGCATCGAGCGTGAAGTCGTAGAGCTCCGCCACGTTGGGGTGGCGCAGCTTGATCGCCACCCGCGCTTCGCGCAGAAAGCGGGCCTTGAGCTCCTCGTCGTCGACGAACTGGGGCCGCATCACTTTGACCACTCGCACCTCGTCGAGCAGCCGGTGCCGCACCTTGTAGATCGCCCCCATCCCGCCTTCGCGGATCTTCTCCAGGATTTCGTACTTGCCTTCGATCCGGGGCAGGGCGATGGCAGACATTGACTTTCAAGCTATCACGGAGCAGGCCCCCTCCTTCCCGGCCCTGTCCTGCGGGAAGAGGGAGCTGCACCGGCGTGCAGAACTGGCCGCGCCCTCCGCAGGGCCTCACTCACTGCACCGGATTCTTTGAGGTGACGGCGGGGTTTGCGCGGGCCGGATCGCAGTGAGTGAGGCCCTGCGGAAGGCGCTACCGGCGGGCGGGGACCTCCACCTGCGCAGGACAAGCCGGGATTCCTCCCACTCCTTCTGAGTTCCCATGTCGAACCTTCGACGAAGCGGCCGACCGCAGGCGGGACCTCCACCTGCTCAGTCAGGGCCTGAACGGTGAGGGAATGAAAAATCTCACGGAGTGGGGAGGAGGCTTTGTTCCGTCCTGGGGAGGGCAGGGTCCCCGGCCGCCGAGAGCGCCGTTTGCAGGGCCTCACTCACTGCGATCCGGCCCTTGCCGTCCTCCCCCGCCACCTCAAAGAATCCGGTGCAGTGAGTGAGGCCCCTGCAGGCGGCGCGGCCCGCCAGCAAGCCGGTCCCTCCATCCACCCCCCCAGGACAGGACCAAGACGGAGGGGTCCTCGCCTAATGAGCTATGTAGCCTAGGTCGGTCAGTTGCTTGCGGAGCTTCTCGTCGAGCGGCGGGCGGGGGGCGCGGTGCGGCAAGGCCGAGAAGCGGAGGCTGACCAGCTGGGCGAGCTCCGCCACCTTCGTGGGATTCGCCGCCGCCAGGTTCTGGCTCTCGCGCGGGTCGAGCTCGAGGTCATAGAGCTCGTCGCGGCCGATCGGGAAGTGGTGCGGCGGCGCCTTCGGAATGCAGATGGGATCGAAGAGATCGGGGTTGTCGATCAACTTCCACCTGCCGTCGATCACGGTATGGACGCGGGTCGTGCCGTATTCGGAGAAGGCAGGTCTGCCGGCGCCGCCGCTCGCCGGCCGCTCCAGGTATGGCACCAGCGACTTGCCGTCGAAACGAGCCGGCGCGGTCACGCCGAGCAGCGCCAGGATGGTTGGAGCGATGTCGATCAGCTCGACCGTTTGCCGCACCCGCGCGCCGGGTGGCAGGAGACCCGGGGCGGCGAAGGCGAGCGGCACGTGCAGCGCCGTCTGGTAGACCGAGCAGGCATGATAGAGGTAGCCGTGGTGAGCGTAGAGCTCTTCGCCGTGATCGGCGGTGACGACCACCAGCGCACGGTCCAGCATGCCCCCACTGCGCAGCCCGTCCAGCAAGCTGCCGGCCAGCCCGTCGCTGCCCATCACCGCGGCGTCGTAGAGCGCATCCAGGTGCCGGAGATCGGCGGCGTCGAGCCGCAGCCGCTGGGTCATCACCTCGTCGAGGCGCCACTTCTTCGGTCCCAGGCTGCCCCGGTAACCGGGGTCGAGCAGGCGGGCGGCAAGGTCGCCGCCGTTGTAGTACGGGCCGTGGGCGCCGAACATGTGGACCCAGAGCAGGAAAGGACGGCCGCGGTCGAGGCCGCCCGCCCACGCCAGGGCGTCCTGGACGGTCCTGCCGTCCTTGCCGGCTTCGCAGGAGAAGGCGTCCCATCCCTGGTGGTTGGCATCGCACATGTTGGCGAGGAACGCACCGGTCCGGTAGCCCGCGCCGTGCAGCAGCTTGGGCAGCGTCGGCAGCTGGTCGGGAAAACCGTAGCCGTTCTCGTCGACGCCGTGGCCGCTGGGATAGAGGCCGCTGAGCAGCGAGGCGAGCGACGGCCAGGTGGCGGCGCGCTGCGACATCGCCTGCTCGAATACCACCCCGGAACCGAGTTGCGCGTCGAGCCGCGGGCTGCTTGCCCGCTGCCGGTAGCCGTAGGCGCCCAGGCGGTCGGCGCGCAAGGTGTCGATGGTGAGCAGCACGACGCTCCAACCCCGGGCCGCGCCGCGCAGCGAAGCCGCCTGCCCTTCCCGTTGGGCCCCCCGCGCCCCTTGCCGGCAGCCACCGGCGCCAAACCCAACCAGGGCGACAACGGCCAATGTGGCAAGGATGACTCGGCGCAAGAAAGACTCCAAGGGTCGGGATTCTAACCCCTCTGGCTAACTCCCCGCCCAGGCGGCGCGGCCCACCAGCAACCCGTTGCCACTTCCGTCCCCTCTCCCCAGGACAAGGCCAGGACGGAGGAAGCCCTTGAGGTTGTCGCTTACGTATGTTATAAAAACGCTCCCTGTCGTCTCCTGGCGTGCCGTCTTGCCGGCGGTCGTCGCCTGCTCTCCCTCGAACAGAAGGAGAGCGGAGCGATGCAATCCATCGTCGACATCACCGCGCAGCAGTCTTTCGTCGCCCCAGGGCCGCCGTCACGCGGCGCCGTCTGGGAAGAGTTGATCTGTCGCTACGGCCCCAGCCTCAAGCGCCGGGTGGGCCGGGTGTTACGGCGCTCGGGCATCAGGCCGCGCGGCGAGCAGGTTGAGGAGTTGCTCCAGGAGGTCTATTGCCGGCTGCTGGCGGCGGGCTCGCGGCGCCTGCTCGACTGCCGGGCCAGCAGCGAGCGGCAGGTGGGTGCCTATCTCGGCAGGATCGCCGAGCGGGTGGTCCTCGATCAGCTGCGGGCGGCGCGGGCCTGGAAGCGCGGCGGGCGCGCGCTGGCCGATCGGGTCTGCCTGGACGAGGACGTCGCAGAGCGGGTCGCCGACCCGCGGGCAACGCCCGAAGACCTGCTGCTGAGCGCCGAGCGGCTGGCGCTGTTGCTGGTCCGCTGCGGCGAGCTCGTCGGGCGGCGGCAGCGCCGGCGCAATGCCCGCATCTTCGCCCTCGCCCTGCTGGGCGGCCTTTCCGGCGCCGAGATCTCCTGTGCCATCGGCGGCCGGCTCTCGCCGCGCGGCGTCGACGCCCTGCTGCGCCGCATCCGGCGGCGGCTCGCTGCCGCCCGGCGCGCCAGGACGGCGGCTGCCGCGGGGCTTCCAGATCGGCCGGCGCTGCCGCCATTGCCGGCACCGGAGCGGCCCGCGCGGTCTTCACGGTGTTCAGCAGCAGCAGCAGCAGCGGCAGCCAAGCCGGCCGGCCGGCTATCATCGGGTGCATGATCCGCGTCTTCACCGATCCGCGCTGCCTCGAGCACCAGGCGCCGCCCGGCTACCCCGAACAGGGCGAGCGCCTGGTGCGGATCCTCGCCCACCTTTCCGCGCAAGGCTGGCCTGCCACCAAGGCCGCGCAGCCGGCGCCTCCCGATCGGCGGTCGGCTGTGGCGGCGGTTCACGACGAGGCCTATCTCGGTCGCTTCGAGCGGGCCGTGGCGCGCCGCGACTCGCTCCTCGACTCGGCGGACAACCCGCTGTCGCCGGGGACCTGGAGCGCGGCTTGGGGAGCGGTCGAGGCGACTCTGGCCGCCGCCGACTGGATCGCGGCGCAGCCCGGCGCCGCGGCCTTCGCGGCGGTGCGGCCGCCGGGCCATCACGCGGAGAAGTCGATGGCGATGGGATTCTGCTTCTTCAACAACGTCGCCGTCGCGGCGGAGCACCTGCGCCGTCGCCACGGCGCCGAGCGGGTGGCGATCTTTGACTTCGACGTCCATCACGGCAACGGGACCCAGCACATCTTCGAGGAGCGGGCGGACGTCTTCTACGCCAGCACGCACCAATATCCTTTCTATCCGGGGACCGGCGCCGCCAACGAGACCGGCGCCGGAGACGGCGCCGGCGCCACCTTGAACGTGCCGTTGCCGGCCGGCACCGGAGACCATGGCTACGCCGAGGCGATCCAGGGCCGCGTGCTGCCGGCGCTGCGGCGGTTCGCGCCCGATGTGCTGCTGATCTCGGCGGGTTTTGACGCCTGGCAGGGCGACCCTCTGGGCGGGATGGCCGTGAGCGAGGAGGGCTTCGCGCGCTGGGGCGAGTGGCTGGGCGGGCTGGCCGCCGAGGCCTGCGCGGGCCGCACCCTCTCGGTGCTCGAGGGCGGGTATGATCTGGAGAATCTCCCGCGTCTCGTGGCGGCCTACCTGGGCGGTCTCGACGGCTGAAGACTACCCATATTTTGTGTTTCCTGGCCGCGGCACCACAAGATTTTGCGAGTCTCTCCCACTTTGGAAGTGGCGCGAGAGATAGATTGACTTCTATCTATTCTTGCCCGTACAATTGCCGAAAGTTAACGTATCACTTGAAAGAAGGCCTGGAACTTCCGCGTCATCAAGACTCTTTCGCCCTCTGGCCAGGTCCGATCGAGGAGGCCAGCGGCGAGGGGAGCGCGGAATGCACGATACGCCGAGACGCAACGGGAGGTTGGAGCGATGAAGCGAAAGGCTTTGCTCACTTTAGTTGCCGTCGCCCTGCTGGCGCTTGCGATCCCAGGTTGGAGCTGGGCTGATACGCCGTTCGGAGTCTTCGGCGGCAGCCCGAGTGGCGACAACGCCGCCAGCGGGCTCTTTCCGGTCCAGGGCTGGGCGCTGGCACAGTCGGGCGTCAACGCCGTGGACATCGTGGTCGACGGCGGGATCTTCGCGCGCGCCCACTACGGCCGGCACCGCCCGCGCGTCGCGGTGCTCTTCCCCGGCTTCCCGGACTCGAACGCGGCCGGCTTCGCCTACCAGATCGATACCACCCACTTCCTCAACGGGCTGCACACGGTCAGCGCGCGGGTCCAGAGCAACGCCGGCGCGGTCGTCTATCTCAACTCGTTCACCGTCGAGTTCTCCAACGTGACCGCCAATCTCGTCCCGTTTGGCGCCATCCAGTTCCCCAACCACCAGGCCGAGCTGTCCGGCAACTGCGACTTGAACGATCGGCGCCGCCTCTTCAGTGTGGTGCGCGGCTACGCCCTCGACCCCGGCGTGCAGGACGCCGACACCGGCGTCGGCTACGTCGAGCTGATGATCGACCGCTCACTGGTGTTCAACGACAAGCGCGACTGCCATTTCTCGAGGAGGCAGGGCGGCCTCTCGGATTGCTACGGCCTCCCCAGCTTCGACATCGAGCAGCAATTCCCATCGCTCAAGGACAGTCCTCACGCCGAGTTCCGCTTCGTGCTCGACGTCGGCGCGCTCATCGGAACGACCGACTCTCTCGGCGAGCCGCTCTATACTCCCGGCGCCCACGTGATCACGATCCGCGCCGGCGATCAGTTCACCCAGGTCACCAATCTCGCCGAGATCGCGGTCACCTTCACCTGCCGCGACTTCACCCAGAATGATCCATCGATCGGCCACATCGACAACCCGACCATCGGCCTGCTGTACAGCGGGCTGGTCATCGTCTCGGGCTGGGCGGTCGACTTCGAGGGCGTCGCGACGGTCGAGGTCCTGGTCGACGGCACCGTGTTGGGATTCGCCAACCTTGGCCTGCCGCGTCCCGACATCACCGCCGACTACCCGAGCTATCCTGCGTTTCCGGGCCCGGGCTGGGACTTCGCTCTCGACTCGACCAAGCTCTCGAACGGCGTGCATGAGCTCTCGGTGGTGGTGCTCGACAGCACCGGCTCGAACACCATCATCGGCAAGTTCCCGATCACGGTCGCCAACGTGATTCCCTAGCCTCGCCTCGCGGCTCGAATCCATCGCTGGCAGGGACCCGGGTGCTACCATCCGGGGATGCCCCTCGCGAGCCCGCTGGTCTTTTTCGGAACGCCGGAGTTTGCGCTGCCGACGCTCGCGGCGCTGGCCGGCGCCGGACGCGCGCCGCTGCGGGTGGTGACGCAGCCGTGCCGGCCGGCGGGCCGCGGCCAGCGCATCCGCCCTTCGCCGGTCGCGCAGTGGGCGGTCGAGCACGGGCTGCCGGTGCTGCAGCCTGAGCGGGTGCGCGAGCCGGGCTTCCTTGCCGAGCTCGCGGCCTTGCGGCCGGCGGTGGCTGTGGTCGTGGCCTTCGGGCAGATCTTCCCGCGCCCGCTCCTCGAGCTGCCGGACCAGGGTTGCATCAATCTTCACGCCTCGCTGCTGCCGCTCTACCGCGGCGCCTCCCCGATCCAGGCGGCGGTCGCCGCCGGCGAGACCGTGACCGGGGTCACCACGATGCTCATGGAAGAGGGGCTCGACTCGGGGCCCATCCTGCTGCAGGAAGAGACGCCGATCGGGCCGCGGGAGACCGCCGGCGAGCTTGGCGGGCGCCTAGCCCAGATGGGTGGCCGCCTGATGCTCGAAACGCTCTCGCGGCTCGAGCGCGGCGAGCTCGTGCCGCGGCCCCAGGACGCCGCCCGCGCCACCTTCGCCCCCCGGCTCACCCGTGCGAGCGGCCGCGTCGACTGGACGGCAAGCGCCGCCGCGCTGGCCAACCGGCTGCGCGCCTTCACGCCCTGGCCCGGCCTCACCGCCGAGCTGCGCGGCGCGCCGGTCAAACTGCTGCGCGTCGAACCGCTGCCCGAGCCGGCGGCTCCCGGAGCCCCTGCCGCCGGGACCATCCTTGGCCTGCGCGGCGGAGGCAGTCTGGCGGTAGCCTGCGGCGATGGCTCCACCCTCGGCATCGAGGAATTGCAGCGCCCCGGCCGCAGAGCGCAGCCGGCGGCGGAATTCGTCCATGGCGAGCGCCTGCGCCCCGGCGAGTCGTTCACCTGATCGCGGCGCGCGCATGAGCCGGCACCGGCCCTCGTCCCCACCCGTCTCGCAGCTCGGCGCAGCCCGCAGCCGCCGCTTCACCCCGCGCCGGACGCCGCAGGACAACGTGCGCGCCGCCGCCGGCTGGGTGCTGGACCGCACCCTCCAGTCGCTGGCCCCGGTCAGCTCCTTTCTCGACAGCGCCCTGTCCCGCTTCGACGAACGCGATCAGGGTCTGCTGCGCGAGCTCGTCATGGGCAGCCTGCGCTGGCTCCGCCGCCTCGATCACGTCATCGCCGTGGCCAGCAACCGGCGCTTCGAGGAGATCGAGCCGGCTCTACACGCACCCCTGCGCATCGGCACCTACCAGCTGCTCTTTCTCGACCGCGTGCCGCCGCACGCCGTGGTGCATGAGGCAGTCGAGCAGGCGCATCAGCTCACTCACCGCGGCGGCGCGAGCTTCGTCAATGGGGTGCTGCGCCGCATCGCCCGCGCTCCGCACCTCGGCAGCTGGCCGGTCGACGAGCCCGACCCGGTGCGCCGGCTGGCGCTCGAGATGAGTCATCCGGACTTCCTCGTCGCGCACTGGCTGGCCCGTTTCGGCCGCCAGCGCACCGCCGCCCTGCTCGAAGCCAACAACCGCGAGAAGCCGATGCAGCTGCTGGCCTTCCGTGACCGCGGCGGGCGCGAGCTGCTGGCCGAGTCGCTGATCGACTTCGGGGTCGAGGTCGAGCCCACGTCGCTCTCGCCGCTCGGCCTGACGGTGCGGCGCGGCAGCCCTCTGATCTCGCCGGCATTCCGCCAAGGCGAGTTCTATGTCCAGGACGAGGCCAGCCAGGCGGCGGCTTTGATCCCGCCGCCCGCGGCCGGCGAGTCGATCCTCGATGCCGCCGCGGCGCCGGGCGGCAAGAGCTTCGCCCTGCTGGCCTGCGAGCCGCGCCTGTCGATCACCATGGCGGACGTATCGCTCGACCGGGCCGTCGTGCTGCGCGACAACCTGCGCCGGCTGCGCCGCGATCTGCCGGTGCTGATCGCCGACGCCGGCCTGCCTGCCGTGGGCGCGCACCGGCGGCGGTTCGACCGCGTGGTCCTCGACCTGCCGTGCACGGGGACCGGCACGCTGCGCCGCCATCCCGAGATCAAGTGGCGCATCTCCGAAGGCGAGATCGGCCGGCTTTCCCACCAGGCGCTGCGGCTGATGGGCGGCTCGGCGCAGCTGGTCGCGCCGGGCGGCCTGCTGGTGGCGATCACCTGTTCGCTCGAGGAGGAGGAGAACGAGCGCGTCGTCGAGCGCTTCCTCGCCGATCACCCCGAGTTCGCGCCGCTGCCGTTTGCCGCGACGCTTGAACCGGCCGTCGCGGCCGGTGTGCAGGGGCCGGGAGCGTGGCGCGTGCTGCCCGCCGGCGACCATGATGGCTTCTCGCTCAGCGTGCTCGCGAAAGCCCGTAGTTAGGGCGTCTGGCGCGACTCGCCCATTGACAGCCCCAACCCGTTGCCTTATCGTCTCCCGCTAGTCACTGCGCCGAAAACCCGGTTCAAGCCCTACCTAAGGAGGAGGAGAGATGGCTGGTAAAGCTGACTTGATCAATGGCATTGTGGATTCTGTGGAGGGTCTGACGAGGAGACAGGCCACCGAGGCCTTCGAAGCGGTATTCGCCGCGATCACCGAGGCGGTCAAGTCGGGCGAGAGCGCCAAGATCCCCGGCTTCGGCAGCTTCACGCTTTCCGAGCGCGGCGCCCGCAAGGGCCGTAACCCGGCCACGGGCGCCCCCCTGACGATCAAGGCCAGCAAGAGCGTTCGGTTCAAGGCGGGCAAGGAGCTCAAAGAGGCGGTCAACAAGAAGCGGCGCAAGTAGGCTCAGCGTACCTGACGGTAGAAGCGAGCCAATCGCCGTGGCGGGACTCCAGCCACGAACGCCGCCCAGATCAACCAGTTGATCGTCACGGTGCGCACCACGCCGAGCTCGAGGAAGCGGCGTGCGCCGGTCGTCACCTTGTCGGCGAGGATCGCGGTGCGGCCGTGCTTGCGCAGCCGCCAGGCGAAGTCGAGGTCTTCGAGCAGCGGCCAGTCGCGAAACCCGCCCAGCGCGGCGAACGCCTCGCGGGTCACGAACTGGGCCTGATCGCCGAGCGGCAGGCGGGTCCACCTGGTGCGCAGGTTGATCAGCCGCGAGCCCAGCCGCAGCAGCGGCGGCTCGGTGTCGAAGCGCATCAGGAAGGCGCCTCCCACCGCCCCGCCGGCGATGGCGGCGCGGATCGCCCCCGGCGCCGCCGCCGGCAGCGTGGTGTCGGCGTGCAGGAAGAGCAAGAGCTCGGCGCTGGTCGCCGCCGCGCCGCGATTGAGCTGCCCGCCGCGTCCCGCCGGACCGCGGATGACGCGAGCTCCGAGCTCGCCGGCAACCTCCGGTGTGCGGTCGCCGCTGCCGCCGTCGGAGACCACCAGCTCGTCGGCCACGGCGAGCGCCGCGGGCAGAGTGCGCCGCAAGGTTCCCTCCTCGTTCAAGGTGGGCACGACGATGGCAAGACGCATGAGCTGAGGCGTGAGGCGCGAGGCACGAGGCGCATCGGTAAACAGCGACGATGCTAGCATGTGGCCGCACTCCAGACCGCGCCGCCAACATGAGCTCCCCAGGTTCGTCCTTCACCCACCTCGATCAGCAGGGCAGCGCCAAGATGGTGGACGTCTCCGAAAAACCGGTATCCCGCCGCGTCGCCGAGGCCTCGTGCCGCGTCCTGCTCTCGGCGCCGACGGTGATTCGCCTGAGCAGCCTGCCGAAAGGGGATGCCTTCGCCGTGGCCCGCCTCGCCGGCATCCAGGCCGCCAAGCGCACCTCCGAGCTGATCCCGCTGGCCCACCCGCTGCAGCTCGACCAGGTGGAGGTCGAGCTGCGACCGATTCCCGAGGGCATCGAGATTCGCAGCCGGGTGGTGGTCACCGCCAGGACGGGCGCCGAGATGGAGGCGCTGCTCGCCTGCTCGACGGCGGCGCTCGCCCTCTATGACATGGTCAAGGCGATCGAACGCGGAGCGGTGGTCACCGATCTCCAGCTCGAGGCCAAGAGTGGCGGCCAGCGCGGCTCCTACCGCCGCGGCGCATGATCGAAACCGGCCTCGACCGGTTGCTCGGCGAGCCGCGGCGCCTGCGCGGCCGGCGCTACGGGCTGCTTGCCCATGGCGCCTCGGTGACCCGCGACCTGCGTCCTATCCATCGCGCCCTGGCCGCCGGCCCGGCGGGCCCGCCGCTGGCGTTGTTCGGTCCGGAGCACGGTTTCTACGGCATCGAGCAGGACATGGTCGCCACCCAGGGGGGACGCGATCCGTGGACCGGGGCGCCGCTTGTGTCACTCTACGGCGACGCCGCATCGACCCTGCGCCCGCTGCCGGAAGCGTTCGCCGGTCTCGACCTGTTGCTCGTCGACCTGCAGGACGTGGGAGCGCGTTACTACACCTACGCCGCCACCGCGGTGTGGGCGATCGAGGCGGCGCTCGCAGCGGGCTGCGAGGTCTGGGTTCTCGACCGCCCCAACCCGCTGGGCGGCGAGGAGGTCGAGGGCTGCATGCCCGAGCCCGGATTCGAGTCGTTCGTCGGCGCCTTCCGGCTGCCGGTGCGCCATGGGCTGACCCTGGGCGAGCTGGTGCGGCTGGAAGCGCTGCGCCGCGGCTGGCGCGGCACCCTCGAAGTCTGGCCGCTTGCGGGCTGGAGCCGCGCCATGCTGTGGGCCGAGACCGGGCTGCCGTGGATCGCGCCGTCGCCCAACATGCCGACTCCAGCCACCGCGCTCGTCTACCCGGGCGGATGCCTCGTCGAAGCGACGGAGCTCTCGGAAGGGCGGGGCACGACGCGCCCCTTTCACCTCGTGGGCATGCCGGGTCTCGACCCGCTGGCGCTGGCCGAGGAGCTGGCGGCCGCGGCGCTTCCCGGCGTCGTATTCGTTCCGGCCTATTTTCGGCCCCAGTTCCAGAAGCACCGGGGAGAGGTCTGCGGCGGCGTGGAGCTGGTGGTGACCGAGCCGCGCCTCTTCCGTCCCTATCGCACCGGAGTCGAGTTGCTGCGCGCCGCCGCGGCGGTCGGGCCGGGCCGGTTCGCCTGGCGCAGGGCGCCCTACGAGTTCGTCGGCGACCGGCCGGCGATCGACCTGCTGACCGGCAGCGCTGCTTGCCGCGCCGCGATCGACGCCGGCGGCCGCGGTCTCACGGACTGGATCGCCGGCTGGACCGGAGACGAGAAGCGCTTCCGCCAAGAACGGCGCGCCGCGCTGCTCTATCCCGAATGAGGACCAGGTGAAGTCGCCCCATCTATTGCGCGTCAGCCCGAGCCCTGAGCCCTTCGCACCGCTCCTGCGGGCGGCGGCCGAAGCCGGCCTGCGCATCGGCTGGCTCGAGATCGCCGCGGTCCCGCCCGAGCCCCTGCCCCCAACCCTCGCCGCCGCGGCAGGCGCCGGTGCCCATCGCGCCGTCGCCGCAGCCCCGGGCCGCAGCGTCGCCGTCAAGCCGCTACGCGGCGCACCCGTGCTCAAGGACCTCCTGCGCGAGCACTTCCTAGGCTGCGCCCTCGTGCTGATCGCGGGCGATCCCAGCGTCCCCCTCCCGCTCCTCCAGCGAGTCGGAGACGACGCCTGGGAACTGACGCCGCCCAGCGCCGCGCCCCTCCAACTCACCACCGCCGACGCCATCGCCGCCCTCCGCCGTCCCCACCCCTGGTAGTCCAAGAGAAAGCCTTCAGGTAAACTCTTCCGAGGTCTCCCGTGGAAAACATTCGCTTCTTCCTCCCTGGCCCGACCTATGTCCCGGAGGATGTCCGGCGGGCCATGACGGCGCCCGCGATCGGGCATCGTTCGGCCGCCTTCAGGCAGCTCTATTCCTCGGCCGCCGAGCGTCTGCCGGCCGTGCTGCGCACCGCCGGCGAGGTGCTGATCGCGACCGGCAGCTCGACGCTGATCATGGAGAGCGCCGTCATTTCGACCGCCGCCTCCGAGGTCCTCAACTTGACCTGCGGCGCCTTCTCCGAACGCTGGCACACGATCACCCGCTCGGTCGGCCGATCGGCCGACCGGCTGGCCGTGCCGTGGGGCGAGGCGAACGATCCGGACCTGCTGCGCGCCGCCCTGCGCCGCAAGCGTTACGACGCCGTGACCCTGGTGCACAACGAGACCTCGACCGGCGTCACCAACCCGCTTCCCGAGCTGGCCCGCGCGGTGCGCGAGGAGAGCGACGCCCTGCTCCTGGTCGACGCCGTTTCGTCGCTTGGCGGCGCGCCGGTTGAAACCGATGCCTGGGGCCTCGACGTGGCGCTCGCCGGCACCCAGAAGGCGCTCGCCCTGCCGCCGGGGCTCGTGGTCTTCACCCTCTCGCAGCGGGCGGCGGAGCGAGCGGCGAAGGTCGAGCGCCGCGGCTTTTACACCGACCTGCTGCGCTACCGCGACAAGCACCGCGAAGGCGGCACGATCACCACGCCCGCGATCGCGCTCTTCCACGCCCTCGACCGCCAGCTCGATCGCATTGTCGGTGCGGGTGGTGCGGCGGAAAAAGGAGGCAAAGGGGGCGAGGGGATGGAGGCGCGCTGGGCGCGCCACGAGCGCCTCTTCCAGCTCACCGCCGAGTGGGCCGCGGCGAGCGGCTGCAGCTTCGTCGCCCCGCCCGCGGCACGGTCGCGGACGGTCTCCTGCCTCAAGCCGCCGCCCGGCGTCGATCCGCAGGCGCTGGTCAAGCGGCTAGCCTCCTCCGGCATCACCATCGGCGGCGGCTACGGCGACTGGAAGCCCACCACCTTCCGCATCGGGCACATGGGCGAGGTGCGGGAGAGCGACCTCCTCGCCCTGCTCGCCGAGATCGACCTGGCGCTGCCCGCCCTCGCCGGGACCGGCGCCGCCGGCGCCGTCGTGGCCTCCGGGCCGGGCGCCTGATGGCCGCGCCGCGCATCCTGATCGCCGACCAGCTCGACCGCGCCGGCCTCGAGCTGCTGGCCGCCTCCGGCGCCGAGGTCGTCGAGCTCGCCGAGCAGGAGCGCCCGCGCCTGCCCGAGATCGTCGCCGACTTCGATGCGCTGGTGGTGCGCAGCGCCACCCGGGTGACGGCGGAGCTGCTGCGCGCCGGCAAGAAGCTCAAGGTGGTCGGGCGCGCCGGCATCGGCGTCGACAATGTCGACGTGGCGGCGGCGACCGAGCTCGGGATCCTGGTGGTCAACGCACCGACCGCCAACCTGATGTCGGCGACCGAGCACACCTTCGCCCTGCTGCTGGCGGTGGCGCGGCGGGTGCCCGAGGCCGACGCCTCGACCAAGGCCGGGGGATGGAACCGCAAGCTGGTCGGCGTCGAGCTGCAGGGCAAGACCCTGGGCATCATCGGCTTCGGCCGCATCGGCCAGCGCGTCGCGGCGCGCGCCCACGGCTTCGAGATGAAGGTGGTGGCCTCCGATCCCTACCTCGACCCGGCGGCGGCGCGCCGCCTGGAAGTCGAGATGCTGCCGCTCGAGGAGCTGCTGCGGCGCTCCGACGTGGTCACCATCCACACGCCGCTCACCGACCAGACGCGCAACCTGCTCGACCGCGAGCGGCTGGCGCTGCTGCCGCGCGGCGCGCTAGTGATCAACTGCGGCCGCGGCGGAGTGATCGACGAGGAGGCGCTGCTCGCGGCGCTCGCAAGCGGCGCGGTGGCAGGCGCCGGGCTCGACGTCTTCGCCGAGGAGCCGCCGGCCGACCGGCGCCTGGCGTGCCATCCGCGGGTGGTCGCGACACCGCACCTCGGCGCGCAGACGCGCGAGGCCCAGGAGCGGATCTCGACCGAGACCGCGAACATGGTGCTGGCGGCGCTCGCCGGCTCTTTCGCCATCGCCGCGGTCAACCTGCCGTTCCATGCCGCAGGCGGACACCGGATGGAGCCCTACATGATGCTCGGCGAAACCCTGGGCAAGATGGCCAGCCTGCTCCTGGGGGCCGCGCTCGATCGCCTCCAGGTCGACTTCTGGGGGGTCGACGAGGCCTTTCATCATCCGGTCGCGCTGGCGGCGCTCAAGGGCGCACTGACCCCCTTCCTGGGCGAGGCGATCAACTACGTCAATGCCGAGCGGGTGGCCGAGGGGCGGGCGATCGAAGTGGTCTACGCCAGTCACAACGTCCAGGCCGACTACCCGCAGCTGGTCGGCGTTGCGCTGGCGGGCGGCGGGCGGACCGTGGAGCTGGGCGGCACGCTGTTCGGCGAGCGCGACCCGCGGGTGGTCCGCTTCGGCCGCTATCGGCTGGAGTTCAGGCCGCAGGGCAAGCTGCTGGTGCTCGAGAACCGCGACGTCCCGGGGGTGGTGGGCAAGCTGGGCACCCTGCTGGGAGAGGCGGGGATCAACATCGCCGACATCCACCTGGCGCGGCTCGACGGCGAGAGCAGGGCGCTCGCCGTGCTGCGCCTCGATCAGCCGGTCACCGAGGCGGTGGTCGCCAGCTTGAAGGCGCTGCCCGAGGTGTTGAGCGCCCACGCCCTGGATCTCGGGCGCTGATGATCTGGACCACTAGAAGTCCCCGGAGCAAGAGGGAGGGGGCGTCCCCTTCCCCCCCGGAGGGGTGGGAAGGGGATCGAGGGGTTGCGGGGGGCGATCCGATCGATGCTTCGAGCAGGCCTTGGCCACCACATCGCAGGGCCGTCTCGTCCCTCGGGGTTGGCACCGCCGGTGGGAGCTAAACAGAGGAGAGCGGATGGCGCACATCGGGGTCGTGTTCGGGGGGCGCAGCGTCGAGCACCAGGTGTCGATCGTTTCGGCGCGCACGGTCGCCGCGGGGCTGCGCGCGGCCGGCCACCGGGTCACGGCGCTCGGCATCGCCCAGGATGGCTGCTGGGTCGAACCCGCGGCCGCGGCCGCTGTCCTCGACGGCGAGGCGAAGACCATCCCGGCCCGCGGCGTCGCGGTGGCGCCCACCCTCGCCGTCCTCGTCGCCTCGGGCGTCGAGGTGCTGTTCCCGATCGTCCACGGCACCTGGGGCGAGGACGGCACGCTCCAGGGCCTGGCCGAGATCTTCGATCTGCCCTATGTCGGCCCCGGGGTAACCGCGAGCGCCCTCGCCATGGACAAGCTGCTCGCCAAGCGGCTGCTCGCCGCCAGCGGGCTGCCGGTGGTCGACTACGAGGCCGCCACGCGGCAGGTCTTCGAACAAGACCCGCCGGCCTTCCTGCGCCGCCTCGAGCGCCTGCCGCTGCCGCTGTTCGTCAAGCCGAGCGTCGGCGGCTCGAGCGTCGGGGTGCGGCGGGTCGACAGCCGCCACTGCCTCGAGACCTCGATCCGCTTCGCCCTCGGCTTCGACGACGCGGTGCTGGTCGAGCGCGGGATCGTGGGGCGGGAGCTCGAGTGCGCGGTGCTAGGCTACGGCAAGCTCGAGGCTTCGGCGGTCGGCGAGATCGTCCCCGGCAACGCCTTCTACGACTACGCCGACAAGTACTTGCAGGACACCGCCCGCCTGGAGGCGCCCGCCGATCTGCCTGCCGCGCTCGCCGGCCGCCTGCGCCGCCTGGCTGTCGACGCCTTCGCCGCCCTGGGCGGCTCGGGGATGGCGCGGGTCGACTTCCTCCTCGACGCCGACTCCAACCCCTACGTCAACGAGCTCAACACTCTCCCCGGCTTCACCGCGATCTCGATGTACCCCCGGCTGTGGGCCCTTTCCGGCCTTCCCCTGCCGCAGCTCGTCGACCGCCTGGTTGCGATCGCCCTGGCCCGCCACGCCGACCGCCGCCGCCTCGACGGCGCCATCAAGAGCTGGCTCGCGCAGCTCTAGGATGACGTTGGTCCATGCGCCAGGGGAGGTGGCGTCCCCTTCCCCCCCGGCGCCGCCGGGCAGGGACCCGGCGGCCTCCGACAACCGGGAAGGGGACTCGCGGGGGTTGCGGGGGGCGATCCGATCGACGTTTCGAGTAGGCCGCAACCGCCACATCGCCGCCGTTTCATCCCCAAGATGTCGTCTCAGTCGGCAGCGATGACGGAAAGCTTGCCCGCTGAGCTGCCTGCCTGCGTTCTGGTCGCCGGCAGCTGCATCGTCGACTTCTGCGTCAAGGTGCCGCGCTTGCCGCGGCCGGGGGAGACCGTGCTGGCGAGCGGGTTCACCCGCAGCCTCGGCGGCAAGGGGGCAAATCAGGCGACGGCGCTGCGCCGCCTGGGCGGCGAGGTCGCGATCCTCACCTGCCTCGGCGAAGACGACCCGGGGGAGAGCTTCATGCGCCTCTTCCGGGAGGAAGGGATTCGCGCCGACCTGGTCTGGCGCGACCGCTCGGCGCCGACCGGAATGGCCTTCCCGATGGTGCTTCCGGGAGGCGCCAACGCGATCGTGGCGGCGCCCTCCTCCTCCCTGCTCCTGCCGCTGGCGGCGGTCGCGGCGGCAGGCGCCACGATCCGGCGGGCGAGGGCGCTTCTGCTCCAGCTCGAGATCCCGCTGCCGGCGGCGGCCGCGGCCATGGACCTCGCCCGGCGGGCGGGAGTACCGGTCTTCCTCAATCCGGCGCCCGCCGTGGAAGGGTCGGCGCGGCTCCTCGGCGGCGCCGACGTCTTGATTCCGAACCAGATCGAGGCCGAGGCGCTCAGCGGCCTCTCCATCAGCACGGCCGAGGATGCCCTGCGGGCCGCCGCGCGCCTGCGCGCCATGGGGCCCGAGACCGTGGTGGTCACCCTGGGCGAGGAGGGGGCCGTCGTGAGCGCTCCCGGCATCGAGCGCCTGATACCCGCCTACCCGGTCGCGGCGGTCGACACCACGGGCGCCGGCGATGCCTTCTGCGCCGGCCTGGTCGACGCCTTCTGCCGCGGCGCCGGCTGGCCCGACGCGGTCGACTTCGCGTGCGCGTGCGGCGCCCTGGCATGCCGCGGCGAAGGAGCGATCCCGTGGCTGCCCACCCGGGCGCAGGCGGCCGAGCTCGCCCGCTCGCGCGCCGGCGGAGCGTCCGGGCCCGCCGCTGCGCCTTAGGGCCCCGGACCGCCCTGGCGGCGGAGCGGATGGCGTCGGGTTCGTGGGCTTCGTCTGCCGCTGGCGCAACCTGCAGGCTCGCCGGGCGTATACGCTCCAGGGCGCCCGCGCCCTTCAGGAGAATCTTGTCCCGCGTTCAGACGTCAGACGGTTCGAACGGGGCTTCCATGCCCGCGACTTGGAGGGATCTCATGCCAGGCAAACTCAGGCGCGCCGCTCCCGGCTCCGCGTTTCCGACCCTTTCAGCGCTGCTGGCGCTCGTCGCGCTCCCGGCGCTCTCCGCACTGCTGGCCGGGCCGCTTCGCGGCCAGCAGGCGCCCTTCGATCCCGACCTCCTCGCCGGACTGCGCGCCCGCTCGATCGGTCCCGCCGGCATGAGCGGCCGGGTGACCGCGATCGAAGGCGTCGAGAGGGACCCGATGACCGTCTATGCCGGCACCGCCTCTGGCGGCGTTTGGAAGTCGGTGAGCGGCGGCCTCACCTGGGACCCGATCTTCGACGACCAGCCGGTTGCCTCGATCGGCGCCCTTGCCGTCTTCCAGAAGAGCCCGGAGATCGTCTGGGTGGGGACCGGCGAAGGCAACGTGCGCAACAGCGCCTCGGTCGGCAACGGCGTCTATCGCTCGCTCGACGGCGGCAAGAACTGGACCCACCTGGGGCTCGACCCGAGCGAGCGCATCGCCCGCATCGTCCTCCATCCGAGCGACCCCAACGTCGCCTGGGTGGCGGCGCTGGGGCGCGAGTGGGGCGAGAACCCCGAGCGCGGGGTGTTCAAGACCGAGGACGGCGGCGCCACGTGGAAGAAGGTGCTCTACGTCGACGAGAAGACCGGCGCCGCCGACCTGGCGATCGATCCGGTCAACCCGCAGAAGCTGTTCGCGGCGATGTGGCAATACCGCCGCTGGCCGTGGGCGCTCAAGTCGGGTGGTCCCGGCTCGGGGCTCTATGTCACCTACGACGGCGGCCGGACCTGGAAGCGGCGCTCCGAGGACGACGGGCTGCCCAAGGGCGAGCTCGGACGGATCAACGTCGCCGTCTCGCGCTCGAATCCGGAGATCGTCTATGCCCAGGTCGAGGCCAAGGAGAGCGCCTTGCTGCGCTCGAACGACGGCGGCCGCACCTGGACCAGCGCCAACAAGAGCGTCAACATCGCGCCGCGCCCGTTCTACTTCGCCGAGCTCAAGATCGATCCACAGTGGCCCAACCGCGTCTACCGGCTGGGATTCAACGTCAAGGTGTCGGACGACTCGGGCAAGACCTTCGCCAATCTCCCCGCCGATGCCCACGCCCACGGCGACTACCACGCCATGTGGATCGACCCCGCCGATCCGCGGCACTTCCTGGTCGGCGACGACGGCGGGATCTCGGTTTCGCGCGACCGCGGCCGCACCGAGGCGTTCGTCGCCAACCTGCCGCTGGCCCAGTACTACCACGTCGCGCTCGACATGGAGACGCCCTACAACATCTACGGCGGCCTCCAGGACAACGGCTCGTGGCGCGGCCCGAGCGCGCTCTGGCAGGCGGGCGGCATCCACAACTCGGCCTGGACGCTGGTCGGCGACGGCGACGGCTTCGGCACCCTGCCCGACCCCGCGGACTCCGCGGCCGGCTATTCGATGTCGCAGAGCGGCTATCTGACGCGCTTCGACCTGCGCACCGGCGAGTTCAAGGACATCCGGCCCGCCGCGCCCGACGGCGTCAAGCTGCGCTTCAACTGGAACTCCGGCCTCGCGGTCGATCCCTTCGAGCCGGGAACGCTCTACTACGGCAGCCAGTTCCTGCACAAGTCGACCGACCGCGGCAAGAGCTGGACGATCATCAGCCACGACCTGACGAGCAACAACCCGGCCTGGCAGAAGCAGAGCGAGAGCGGCGGCCTCACCCCCGACGTCTCCGGCGCCGAGAACTACACCACGATCCTCGCCATCGCGCCGTCGCCCGTGGCGCGCGACGTTATCTGGGTGGGCACCGACGACGGCCGCGTGCAGGTGACGCGTGACGGCGGCAAGAACTGGACCCCCGTCGAGGGCAACGTGCCCGGCGTGCCCGCGCACACCTGGGTGCCCGAGATCCGCGCCTCGCGCTTCGCCGCCGGCACCGCCTTCGTGGTCTTCGACGACCACCGGCGCTCGAACTGGACGCCCTATCTCTTCCGCACCGACGACTTCGGCACGAGCTGGAAAAACCTGGCGGCCAGGGACGTCCGCGGCTACGCGCTCGCCGTCGAGCAGGATCCGGCTGACCAGCAGCTGCTGTTCCTCGGCACCGAGTTCGGGCTGTGGATCTCGAACGACGGCGGCGGCCACTGGCTGCGCTACAAGTACGGCCTGCCCACCGCGCCGGTGGCGGGGCTCGCCGTCCATCCGCGCGACCACGACCTGGTGATCGCCACCCATGGCCGCGCCCTCTACGTGCTCGACGACAGCCGGCCGCTGGCGAGCGCGACCGCCGCCACCTTGAGCGAGCCGCTCCACCTCTTCCCCATTGCCGACGCCCAGCAGCACTGGGTGAAGCCCGGCCCGGGCGGCTTCGGTCTCGGGGCCGGCGAGTTCCGCGGCGAGAACCGGCCGTATGGCGCGCTCATCACCTTCTCGGTGGCCGGTCCGGACATCCCGCTCCCCGATCCGGAGAAGGAGCGCGCCAGGAAGGAGCGCGAGCGGCGGGCGGAAGAGCAGGCCGCGGCCGAGAAGGCCAGCGCCGCTCCCGAGACGACGCGGCCGGAAGGCGGCGAGGCGGCGGCACGCGCGGCGCGCGGTGAGGCCAGGGAGGCAAAGGAATCGACGGCGGCGAAGGAACCCAAGGAAGGGAAGGAGGCGAAGGAGGCCAAGGAGTCCAAGGAGGCCAAGCAGAAGGCGAAGGAGAAAGAAAAAGAGAAGGGTCCCAAGGCCGAGATCCGGGTCGCCGATGCGGCGGGCAAGGTGATCCGCCACTTCAAGGCGCCGGTCAAGCTGGGGATCAACCGCGCCGCCTGGGGTCTCGAGCGCGACGACTTCAAGGAGCCGCCTCCCGGACCCGACCAGACGCCGGAGGAGGACCCGGCCGGCCCCGAGGTGCCGCCCGGCACTTACACCGTCATGGTCAAGTTCCGCAACCACGAGGTCAAGGAGACGGTGCGCGTCCTGGCTGACCCGCGCTCGAAGAACGGCGACGCCGACTGGCAGCGGCGCTGGGAAACGATCTCCCGGCTCGGCGCCCTGCAGGACGCCGCGGTCGAGGCGATCGAGCGCTGCGCGCGCCTGCGCGCCGACGTCGACGCGGCCGTCGCCAGGGCCAAGGAGGCGAAGGAGAAGGAGCGGAAAGACCCGCTGGTGGAGGTGGTCTCGCCGCTCGCCGACGCCGCCGAGAAGCTCGAGAAGGAGCTCGACGGCCTGGAGAAGCGCCTCTGGGTGCGGCTCGACGCCAAGGGCATCCAGCCGCAAGAAAACCTGCTCGCCAAGATTGGCTACGTCGGCAACGCGGTCAACTCGCAATGGGATCCGCCCAACCCCACCTACCTCGAATACCTGCGCCAGGCCGGCGAGCAGCTCGACCGCTTCCTCGCCGACTTCAACCGTTTCTACGCGACCGAAGTGGCCGCCTTCCGCAAACAGATCGCCGATACCAAGGTCGGCCTGCTGGCCGAGGAGCCGCCGCTCGCCGTGCGCAACTGAGCCGAAGAGAAGTTTGTTGGCCCGGAGGTCGGCAGATCTATCATTGCCGGCACTCCCTGCAGGTCGGAGCCCGAGGGCTGCGCCGGACCTGCGGGGCTGCGCGCGGGCGCGGATGTACGCCGGGTTACCGGTTCAAGGTACTATTGAGGGGCCATGAACCTTGAGCTGACACTTGTTTTTCGCAAGGTCCCCGAAGGATACATCGGCTTCGTCGAGGAGCTTCCTGGCGCCAACAGCCAGGGCGAGACCCTCGATCAGGTGCGTGCGAACCTCGAAGAAGCCGTGATGCTCGTCCTCGAAGCCAACCGCACGCTCGCCGAGCAGGAGATCGGCGGCGCAGAGGTTATCCGCGAGACCATCACGGCCAGCACGTGAAGCGCACGCACCTCATCCGGCACTTGCGCGCCCACGGCTGCGAGTTGCTGCGTGAGGGAGCGAATCACTCCATCTATGTCAACCAAGCGGCCCGTAAGAGCTCATCGGTGCCGAGACACGGCGAGATCAACGACTTCTTGGCGCGAAAGATCTGCCGCGATCTCGCCGTCAGCGAACCCTAAGATCTCTTCCGTTGCGGCGACAGGGAAATGGCTGCTGGCGCGCCGGCACGTGGCGCCCTACCGAACCTACCGTTAACACAGACGGTTCAGCCTCTGCGTCCCTTCCAGCTTGCCGAGCTGGCGGTCAAAGGTCCCGAGCGGCAGGTGGCCGGCCTTGCGCGCCACCTCCAGGATCAGGCAATCGGAGAAACCGAGGGCCGGCCGCCGCCGGAACTGGGCGAGCGCGGCCGCCACCACCTCGGCATCCTGAACCGTGAGATGGCGGTGGTGGAGGAACATCTCGACGGCGGTCGCGATCTTTTCCGGCCCGAGATCATAGAGCGATGCCAGGACCCGCATCGCCTCGACCAGCGCCAGGTGCGGAACCCAGGCGCCGCCGGCCACGAAGGCCTCCGCGGCGCCGGTCTGCCGGGCATCATCGCGAGCGGCCAGGCGGACCAGCACGTTGGCGTCAACGGCGCGCACGGCGCCCCTTCACGTACCGTGGCACGCCCTCCTCGAGCTCCGCGAGCGTCCTGGGCCGCGGCGCCTCCGGGAAGAGCGCCCGGTGCACCTCCTCGGAGGAGTAGCGGCCGGCGCGCCGGACCACGATCGTCTCGCCTTCCTGCTCCCACTCCAGGATCGATCCCGGCCCGATGCCGAGCCGCCGCCGAACCTCCGCGGGCACGGAGATCTGGCCCTGCCTGGTGAGCTTCGAGTGAGCGATCACCACGCCGGTATATTACCACGGTAAGGATGCGCTGATCAGGGGCGCGCGGCCCAGCGCACGCCTCGCGACGAACGCGTGTGCGACAGGGGGCTAGCGCTCGAGGGTGTAGAGGATGTCGGCGCTGGTGCCGGCGGCGTTCTCGGCCTGCAGGGTCCAGTTGCTGGAGAGGATGTAGCGGATGCGGAAGGTGTTGACGGGCTGGAAGAGGCCGACGCCGTAGGCGACGTAGAGGTGCGGCGAGAGGTATTTGCCGAGCACCAGCGAGGCCTGGTTGAGCGAGCCGCTCTTGCTCTCGATCGAGGCCTCCTCGAGCCCGAAGCGCGAGCCGATCTTCTTGGCCAGCAGCGTGCCCCCCTTGAGCCCGAGCGCGGTGGCGGCGTTGGCGACCAGGCTTCCCTCCTTCGTGGTCGACTGGCCCAGCGGGTGGCCGAGCATCATGTAGGCCAGGGCATCGGACTCGCTCATCTGCGGCTGCGACCAGAGGGTGACTTCCGGTGCCTTGAGGGTGCCCTTGGCCTGGATTCCTGCCACCGTGCCGTCGGCGGCGGTGCGCGAGGCGCGAACGTTGATGCCGGGGTTGTCGATGGGGCCGCCGAAGATGATCCGGCCGGTATTGATCGTGAGGTCCTGGCCATAGGCCTGGAAGGTCCCCTGGTCGATGGTCAGCTCGCCCACCCCGGTGGTCGGCCTGCCCGGCTCTTCGATGGCCAGCAGCGAGCCGCTCGGCCGCCCCTTGAGCCCGAAGGTGTTGATGTCGAGGCCGTCCTTGACCAGCACGATGCGCACCCGGGCCGAGATGGCGGTCGTCGAGCGGCCGGGCTGCTGCACCTGTGGCCCGGTGCCTCCCACGAGGACCACGTCGGGGGAAGGCGTGACCGCGCTCGGCTTCTTCTTGTTGACTTCGATATAGGCGTCGGGCACTTGCAGCTCGCCGGTCAGCTGGGCCGCGGTCCCCGAGTAGGTGAGCTTGAGATCGGGGTCGACCTGGATGCGGATGTCGCGGGTGCCCATGACCTGGAAGCGCCGGCCGGTGATCGCCAGCCGCACCGGCGCGGCGGGGGTCGGCGCCAGGGCCGCCTGGCCGGAGATCCGCACGCTGCCCGGGCCCGACCGCGCGCTGGCCTCGATCGCCAGCGGACCGCTGCCGTCGCCAGTGACCGTCAGCTGGATCTCTTTGAGGTCGAGACCATAGCTCGGCACCTGCGCGTGACCGCCCTGTAGCCGCGCCTCGCCCTGCAGGCGGGGGGCGCCGAGGGTGCCTGCGAGCCGGAAGTCGGCGCCGAGGCTGCCGCCGGCGTTCTTGACCTCGGGGGCTAAGCCCTCGACGAAGGCCAGATCGTTGAAGTGGAGAGCGACGGTGCCGGCGAGCGGCTGGTCCTTGAGCACCACCCCCTGGGTCAGGCGCGGCAGCCGCAGCTGGGCGCCGAGCGTGCCGATCCCGGTCAGCGAGAGATTGGCGTTGGCCGTGCCGCCGGCCGGACCCGCCTGCGCCGAGATCGCGCCCTGCTCGAAATGGAAGGAGGTCGTCCGCCCTTCGGCGGTTGGATAGCTCAGCTCGCCCGGTCCCGGCTTGAGGTCGAGATGGGCAGCGGCGATGCCCTGGCTGCCGCCGTTGGCGCGCGCCGTGCCGGTGATCACGCCGGTCAAGGTGACGTCGCTCGGTAGGAGGGGGCGCAGCAGGTTGAGCGGCAGCGCCGTGAGGTCGGCCTCGGCCGCCCACGGCCCGTCCTTCGACCAGCCGGCGCCGGCGCACAGCTGTGCCGCTTCCGCGCCGGCCGCGCCGCCGCCCGCGTTCCCTGTGGCCCGCCAGCAGAAGCCGCGCAGCTCGAGGTCGCCGGCGCCCGCCTCGAGCGTGGCCGGGCTCTTGAGCGCCCAGTCGCCGACCGGCTGCGAGTGCAGGTCGAGCCGGGTCAGCTGGCCCCGCCAGGTCGACCGGGGGCCGAGCGCGCCGGCGAGGCCGCCGGCCAGGGCGACGTCGAGGCGGTTGTCAGGGCGCTCCCCGAAGCCCACCGCCGAGATCGCCAGCGTGTGCTGGCCGACGGCGCCCCTGCTATGCACGGTGAGCGTCTTGATCGTCTCGCCGCCGCCGACGACCGTGGCGGCGTCCGTATCGACCTGGAAGGCGCCCCCGGTCGCCAGATCGACGTCGGCGCTGATCGTGGCGTGCGCCACGCTCTGGTCGCCCGAACGCAGCCCGTCGACGGTCGCAGTCGCCTTGACGTGCGGCGCCGCCGTCGTTCCCGAGAAGCGGCCGCGGGTAACGACGGCTCCCGCCAGGCTGGAGTCGAGCAGGCCCACGTTGGGGATCGCGGCGTCGAAGCCCAGGTCATTGCGGTCGCCCAGCTGCCCGGATGCCTTGATCCTGGCGCCGCCCCATTGCAGGTCGAGGTGGCCGAGGTCGTAACGCGCACCCTGGAGCCGCAGCGCCGCGCTAGCCTGCAGCGGCTGCTGGCGCAGCGTGCCGCGGAGCTGGGTCAGGTCGATCCGGCCGGACGGGCCGGCGGGCTGCATCTCACCCTGGGTCGAGGCGGTCAGCGACAGGCTCCCCGGCAGGTCGGGACGCAGCACCGCCGGGTCGAGGCCCTGGCCCGAGAGCGCGAGGTCCCAGCGCAGCCGCGGGCTCCATGCCACCTGGCCCTGGCCGTGGAGGTGGCCATTCCGCAGACTGGCGTCGAGCGCCTCGATCCGGAAGCGCTGCTTGTCGCCGAGCCCGACGAGCGTCAGGCGGCCGGCCACGGCGGCCGGGGCCGCCGCGGCGGCGGCTGTCGCACTCGCCGAACCGGCGGCGGGAGCAGTCGCCGGAATGGCAGATGCAGCGGTGCCGCCTGGCGCTCCGGTGGTGGCCGCGACGGCAGGGGCAGCGCCAGCCGCGGAGGACGCGGCGGCTGTCTGTCCTGCCGGGCTGCCGCCCTGCCCCTGGGCGGCCGGGTTGGCGCCGATGAAATCTGCCGCAATCTCCGCCCGGTATCCGTCCAGGTTCCCCGCCACCTTGGCCTGCCCCTCCCGGCTGCGCACCGACGGCGCGCCGGTGAGCGGCCAGACCAGCTCGTGCCAGTGGGCCGTGGCGTCGAGATCGAGCTGCTGCCCCTTCTGCGCGAAGCGCCCCGCCAGCGAGAGGCGGGTCGGCTTTCCGGGCACCGAGATCTCGGCCTGCTCCAGCCGCCACTCGGCGCCGCGCCGCGCCAGCCGGTAGTCGGCGGCGAGCGCTCCCAGCGGCTCGAACGCCGCCCGCAGGCTCCCCTGGCTGGCGAGCGCCTCGCCGGTGCCGTGGGCCGTCAGGCGGAGATTCCCTTGCGCGCTGCGGTACGAGGCCTTGCCGCGCGGCGGCCAGGCGAGGTCGTGCCAGCTGGCCGAGCCGTCGAGGTCGACGTTGTGGCCGGCGAGGCGCAGCCGGCCGCCCAGCGAGAGGCGGGTGGGCGTGCCGGGGAGATCGACATCGGCGTGCACGATCTGCCAGTTGTCTCCTTGCCTGGTAACGTTGTAGGTGACCCCCACGGCGCCGGCCGGGTCGACCGCGCCGCGCAGCGTTCCCCAGCTGGTAAACGACTCGAGAGTGCCCCGCGCCGCGACCTCGCCGGTCGCCGCGAGGTCGGGCAGATCGGCCTTCAGACGGCGCGGATTGACCTGCGCGAAGCCGATGCGGCCGTCGAAGTGCAGGTCGCGCATCGGCGTTCCGAGGACCGCCGCGACGCGCAGCGCGAAGGGCGCGGTCACCGCCTGGGCGACGTCCAGCTTCTCGAGCGTGCCGCGCAGCGTGCCGCCGCCGGCCACCTCGGCCATGCCGGCCGGGTGGACGGCCCACTGCGCGGCGAGATCGACCGGATAGTCGCCGAGCGGCTGCACGGTGCCCGACACCTGGGCGCGCAGCAGCGCCGAGCGCACCGCCAGGCGGTCGATCCGCACCAGGTTGTGGATGTCGGAGGTCACCAGATCGATCTCGTCGATCAGCGACGGCGGGCCATCCGCCGAGGCCAGCGTTATGCCGCGCACGCGTGCGTCGCGCACGATGATGTTGAAGTGCAGGTTGAGGTCCGGCAGCCTGGCCGCCGGCTGCTGGTTGGGTGTCGGGGTGGTGACGATGTGGACGCCGTCGGCATAGAGACGCTGGATGTCGAGCCGGCGCTCCAGCAGGCCGTGCAGGCGCCATTCGAGATGCAGGCGGTCGATCTTCACCTGCATGCCTTCGCGCTTGTAGGTCAGACCGTGGATGGTCAGCGGACCCCGGATCGGACCTTCGAGCGCGGCGACTTCGAAAGAGCCGGGCATCAGGGCGCCGAGCCGCGCGAAGAGGAAGCGGGTGCCGCCCTGCGTGCCGAGCAGCAGGGCGGCGGCGGCGGCGAGCAGCAGCACCAGGCCGAGCAGGCCGGCCGCCGACCAGATCGCGATCCGTACCAGCCGCCGGCGGTGCTTCATAGGTCAGGCCCCAGGTAGAGGTGAAGTCGGATCGGGCTTCCCGGCCTGCTCACCGCCCAGGCCACGTCGACGCGCACCATGCCGATCGGCGACAGCCAGCGCAGCCCCACGCCGGTGCCGGAGCGCAGCCCGCTGCCGAAGCTCAGAGCGGCGTTGCCGGCGTCGTAGAAGGTCGCCACTCCCCACTTCTGCAGGAAGCGGTATTCGAGCTCGACGCTGGCCGCCAGCAGGTCGCGGCCGCCGATCACGTGCCCCTTCTCGTCGAGCGAGCCGAGCTCCTGGTAGCCGTAGCCGCGCACGCTCTGGTCGCCGCCGGCGAAGAAGCGCGAGGTCGGCGGCAGCTTGCGGAAGTCGTTGGTCGCGGTGAAGCCTGCCTCGACGCGGTTGATCAGGCGGAAGCGGCGGCCGCCGAGGCTATGGATGAACTTGGCTGTGGCATGGGCCTGCGCGAAGGTCGCGTTCGAGAGCAGCGCCTTGGCGGCGCCGCGGGCGATGAATTCGTATTTCTCGCCGTGGCTGGGAAAGATGCGATCGTCGGCCCAGACGCGCGACCAGCTGAGCTGCGGGATGACCAGGGTCGAGATGCCGTTGTCGACCCCGACGGTGAAGGTCTCGCGCTGAAAGTTGAGCGACAGCCCCTGGCGCCAGCGCCCCACCTTTTCGGTCAGGCCTGCACCGATCAGCTCGGTCTTGCTGTGGCTGGTCTTGGGGCGCAGGTCGGCGAAGCCGGCGGTGAAGGTCAGCAGGTCGGTGCGCGGATAGCCCCCGGGGAGGATGTAGTCGGTCTTGAGGCTCTTTTCGACCAGCGAAGCCTTGCCTTCGACGTCGGCGCGGTGGCCCCGGCTGTTGAGGCGCCGGATCTCGAGGCCGGCGGTGCCGCGCGGCCCGGTGTCGGTGCCGTAACCGACGCCGGCGGTCCACTTGTGGACCTTGGCGGGGACGAGATCGACGTCGATCGGCACCTCGACGCCTTCGGCCAGGTCGCGGCGCGGCACCACTTCGACGCGCGAGAAGTAGGGGCTGTCGGCGAGCGCCTCCTGCAGGGCGAGCAGCGTGCTGGCGGCGAGCGGGTCGCCACGCTTGAAGTTGATATAGCCCTCGAGCAGCTCGGGGCGCAGGATGTCCTGGTGGAAGCTGACCGGACCGAAGCGGAAGCGCGGTCCGGTGTCGTAGTGCACCACGACCTCGGAGGTGTAGGTGGCGAGGTCGATGCGGATCTGGTTGGTCCGGAAGGCGGCGTCGAGATAGCCGCTCTCCGCGGCATAGTCGTCGAAGGCCTTCTTGCCTTCCTCGTAGGCGATCTCGAGCAGCGGCCCCCCCTCTTGCAGCGGGAAGGAACGGACGAGACCCTGGAAGCCGGGGTCGCTCGCTCCTTCCCCGGCCACCTGGATGTCGCGCCCTGTCACCTTGAGCTGCGGCCCCTGATCGACGCTATATCGGGCCACCCAGGTCGCGCCCTGGCGGGTCAGCGAGCCCTGGACCACCGGCCGGTAATAGCCGAACGGCTGCAGCGCCGCGCCGATGTCCTGCGGCGCCAGGGCATGGAGGCGGCGGATCCGCGATTCGTCGAGGTCCTTGTCTTTCCTCGCCTCTTCGATGTCCAAGGTTTCCAGCACGTTCTTGCGCAGCTCGCCGCGCAGCCCGTCGACCTCGACCTTGAGCGACTCCGCCGCCCTCGCCGCGGCTGGCAAGAGCGCCGCCGAGACCCAGAGCAGCGCGAGCAGCGGCGGAGGTGACCGCCGGCCGCCGGGCGCCGGGGTCGGCCCGCGCCGGCGTGCGGTCGACCGGCGATGGCAGCCCGGCGAGGTCACTCCGATCTCCGCTGCGTCTGCTTATCGAGGGGGGCCGGTTCTTCACGGCGCGCCGCCCCGGGCTCCGGCTGCGGCAGGGTGTCTCTGCCGTAGGAGCGAATGCGCGTGAACTCGGCGCCGAACAGGAAGATGAGGGCCGAGTAGTAGACCCACGAGAGCAGCATGACCAGCGACCCCGCGGCGCCGTATGCCGAGGCGATGCCGGTGCGTCCGAGATAGAGACCGATCAGCGCCTTGCCGATCGCGAACAGCAGCGAGGTGACGACCGCCCCTTGCACCACGTCGTGCCAGTGCAGCTCGACGTCGGGCAGCAGGCGATAGATGAGCGCGAAGAGCAGCGTGACCAGGCCGAACGAGATCAAGATGTCGGCGAAGTGCAGCAGGGCGACCGGGATCGCGAGGCGGGCCTCGAGGAAGCTCCCGAGAGCATGGAGGCCGGCCGAGAGCACCAGCGAGACGACCAGCAGGAAGCCCATCCCGAGGATGATCGCGAAGGAGAGCATCCGCTTGCGAAAGAGCCTTGTAAAAGCTGCACCAGGCCTGGGCTTGACCCCCCAGATGATGTTGAGCGACTCCTGCAGCTGGACGAAGACGCCGGTCGCGCCGAAGAGCAGAGTCGCGATACCGATGATACGGACGAGCTTGCTGGAATCCGGCTTGTTGGCGCTCTTCAGGACCACCAGCACGAAGGCGGCCGCGTCCTTGCCCATCCAGCTCTGGAACTCACTGTTGATCTGCCCGCGGACGGCGTCGCGTCCGAACACGGCGCCCACCAGGGCGATCACCACGATGAGCACCGGCGCCAGCGAGAAGATGGTGTAGAACGCCAGCGCCGCGCTCTGCGTCGCAGCGTTGTGCTCGTTCCAGCTCGCCGCGGTATCTACGAGCAGCTTTTTCCAGCGTCGCACTCCCGACACGAAGTCCCCCCCAAAGCGCCACGCGCCGAGGCGAACCCGCCCCGGCGCCAGCGCTCGGACCCGGCAAGAGGCAAGATCGGTGCCAGGGATCCGTCAAAGGCAGAGGGGGATCGTCGGAGAGCAAAGACTTAAGAAAGACTTGGGTAAAGGCCGCCAGGGCAGGGGCGGTTTCGGGTCAAGCGGCGGTGGTTGGGCGGAAGTTCGGGGAGAAAAGCTCTGGGGGTACAAGCCGCCAGGGCAGGGACGGTGCGTGGTCAGGGGGTGATGGTAGAGGGAGGCGGCGAGGTTGGCCGGCGGCGGCCAGCGCGCTGGCAAGCTGGGTGTTGACGCGGGCGCGCAGGTCGGCGAGGTGCGCGGCGCTTTCCAGGTCGTCGCGCGAGCAGCGGTGGGCGAGGATCTGGGCGAGGCGCGCCCAGTGCAGGGCGAGGTGGGCCGCCGCGAGGCGGCTGCGCTCGGCGAGCGCCTCGATTAGCGCCGGATGGACGAAACGGTCGCGGGTCGCGGCCAGCCGCAGACGCTCGGGCTCGCTGGCCCGGTCAAGCTCGGCCAGCAGTCGCTCGGCGGGCGAGATCGCCGGCGGCGCTCCGTCGAGGAAGTCGAGCAGGTCGGCGATGCGACGCTCGGCGTTGGCGAAGGCGCGGTCGTAGTCATAGGCGGCGGTGGCGATATCTGAGCCAGGAGAGCCAGGGGAGTCATTGAAGTCGCGGCAGCCGAGCACGTCGCGGGCGTTGTCTGCGCCGTGGGCTCCGTGGGCGCCGTGCGCGCCGCTGCGGAGCAAGAGGTGATCGAGCCGGCTGTCGACCCAGCCCAGCGACCGTAGGCGGCCCTGGCAAGTGGCGCACTCGCCGAGCAGATGGCGCACCACGCATGCGTTGCGGCCGGCGCTTCCAGGGCGCGAGGCATTGTGCAGAAAGCCTTCGAGATCCTGGAGCGATGGGTGGTCATGCAGCATGGGCGGACTCCGAACCTCCTCTATTTGAATTCGAATCCGTGTGAACCGCAAGAGTCTGTAGCATAGTGTACTCAATCCTGATCCGCAGCGCGTGCCGCCGCCTGGCCGCGGCTCGGTTCGCCCCGCCGCCCCGGCGCCACCCCGCCTCGGCACCACGCCGCCCCGCCGACCAGCGCGAGGCCTCGGTTATGATGGCCGCCGGTCCGCCCCGCTCATGCCTTTCCGCTATCCCGACAGCCCCCTCTGGTACCGCCGGCTGGACCGTGCCTTTCCCCAGGCGGTGCGTGGGGAGGGGGTGTGGGTCGTCGCCGAGGACGGGCGCCGCTACCTCGACGCCGTGGGCGGTGCGCTGGCGGTCAACGTGGGTCATGGCGTCGACGAGATCGCCGGCGCGGTTGCGGCGCAGCTGCGCGAGCTGGCCTATGTCAATGGCACTCAGTTCACCAACCGGGCGGCCGAAGAGCTGGCTCGCGAGCTGGCCGAGGTGCTTCCCGAGCCGCTGCGCTACAGCTACTTCCTCGCCAGCGGCTCGGAGGCGGTCGAGGCGGCGGTCAAGCTGGCGCGGCAGTACTGGGTCGAGAGGGGGAGAGGCGAGAAGTGGAAGGTCATCAGCCGCCGCCCTTCCTACCACGGCAACACCCTGGCAGCCCTCTCGCTGTCGGGACGCGAGCACTACCGCCGCGTCTACGAGCCGCTGCTCACCGACTTTCCGCGGATCGCGGCGCCCGACCCCTACCGCCACCCCGGCTGCGCGGCCTGCACCGGCGCGGCGCTCGGCGAGGAGCTCGCGCGCCAGGGAGCCGAGACGGTCGCTGCCTTCATCGCCGAGCCGATCGGCGGCAGCTCGGCTGGCGCCGTGGTGCCCTCCGCCGAGTACTACAGGCAGGTGGCCGCCCTCTGCCGGCAGAACGACGTCCTGTTCATCGCCGACGAAGTGCTGACCGGGTGCGGCCGCACCGGCCGCTGGTTCGCCTTCCAGCACTTCGACCTGGTGCCCGACATCCTGGTCCTGGGCAAGGGGCTGAGCGGCGGTTACGCCCCGCTGTCGGCGGTCGTGGCCCAGCGCCACGTCGTCGATGCCGTGGCCCGCGGCAGCGGCGCTTTCAACCATGCCCAGACCTATTCCCACACGCCGGTGATCGCGGCTGCCGGCGCCGCCACCCTGCGCTACCTCAAGGCGCACCGCCTGGTGGAGCGCTGCGCCGCGATGTCGCCGCGGCTGTTCGCGGCTCTCGAGCGGCTGCGTGACCACCCGGCAGTCGGCGACGTGCGCGGCATCGGCCTGCTGGCCGCGGTCGAGCTGGTGCGCGACCCGGCGACCCGCGAGCCTTTCCCGCGCGCCTGGCATTGCGCCGAGCGCCTGGTCGAGCACGCCTTCGAGCTCGGCCTCATCCTGTGGCCCAACGTCGGCCACGTCGACGGCGTGAACGGCGATCTGGTGATGGTCGCGCCGCCTTTCACCATCGCCGGCGATGAGATCGAGGAGATCGCCCGCCGCCTCGGACAGGCGCTCGAGCGGCTGGCCGCGGATGCCGGTCTGGCGGCCGCGAGTCTGGAGAGCAGGGTGTAATGAGCGAAGCCCAGAAGATCACCTATACCTCGACCAGCTCCCCGGAGGAGCTCCACCGGCTGTTCGAGTGCGCCATTGCGGAGCTCGGGCGGGGTTTCGCGGCACCGGTCCGCGGAGTGAGCGGCGCAGGTGAGGTAGGTGAATTGGCGGTCCGTTCGCCGATTGACGACCGGCTCCTTCTGGGAGTCGTGCCGCAGGCCGGCCGGGAAGAGGTGGGGGAGGCGGTCGAACAGGCCCATGCCGCGTTTGCAGGCTGGCGGCGGCTCGGCTGGGAACGGCGCGCCGCGATCGTGCGTCAGGCCGCCGAGCTGATCGCCGAGCGCCGTTACGCGCTGGGTGCGCTGATGGCCTTCGAGGTCGGCAAGAACCGCCTCGAGGCGATGGGGGAGGTCGAGGAGTCGGCCGACCTGCTGCGCTACTACGCCGGGTCGATGGAGGAGAGCCACGGCTACGTCCGGCCGCTCGCTCGAATGCATCCTGCCGAGGCGACCCAGAGCGTCCTGCTGCCGTATGGAGTGTTCGGGGTGATCACCCCCTTCAACTTCCCGATGGCGCTGCCGGCGGGGATGATCGGGGCGGCGCTTCTCGCCGGCAACACGGTGGTCTTCAAGCCGCCGGAAGAGGCGCCGCTGACCCGGGGCCGAGCTCTGCCGCGTGCTCTGGGACGCTGGCGTGCCGCGGCAGGTCCTGCACTACGTCGCCGGCAGCGGCGAGGAGGCCGGCGCCGCCCTGGTCGGACATCCGCGCACCGCGGGGATCGCCTTCACCGGATCGTTCGCGGTGGGCATGGGCATCCACCGCGGCTTTGCGCGCGACTATCCGCGCCCAGTCGTGGTCGAGATGGGCGGCAAGAACCCGGCCATCGTCACCGCCAGCGCCGACCTCGACGCGGCGGCCGAGGGCGTGGCGCGCTCGGCGTTCGGGTTCGGTGGCCAGAAGTGCAGCGCCTGCTCGCGCGTCTATATCGTCGCCGAGGCGGCCCCCGCGTTCCTCGCCAAGCTGGTAGAGAAGAGCCGCGGCCTCGCGCTCGGCAACCCGCTCGACCGCGACACCTTTCTGGGACCGCTGATCAACGCCCGGGCGCTCGCCAGGTACGAGGACTACGTGGCTCGGCTCCGCGGCGCCGGCGGCGAGCTACTGGTGGGCGGCCGCAGCCGCCGCGACGGCGAGCTGGCTCACGGCTACTACGCCGAGCCGGCGGTCGTCCACCTGGAAGACCGCACCTCGCCGTTCTACGGCGAGGAGATGTTCGTGCCGATCCTGGTCGCCGCCACCGTGAGCGGGCTCGACGAGGCGCTCGAGCTCGCCAACCGCTCCTCCTTCGGCCTCACCGCGGGACTCTTCAGCCGCGACGCCGCGGAGGTGGAGCGCTTCTTCGACGGCATCGAGGCCGGCGTGCTCTACGTCAACCGCCGCAGCGGCGCCACCACCGGCGCCTGGCCCGGCGTCAACCCGTTCGGAGGCTGGAAGGGCTCCGGCGGCACCGGGCCGGCGGCCCTCGGTCCTTACTATCTGCTCAAGTTCCTGCGCGAGCAGAGCCGTACCGTGAACCCGGTCGGCGGCGCGGAAGCGGGCGGGGCCGGGCCGTGAGCGGCGGCAAGCGGATGTCGATGCGCGAGGCGGTCGCGCGCGTCGTGCACGATGGCGACATGGTGGTGCGCGCGAAGAGCGCTTTCATGCGCGGCCGGACGATCGAAGACCTCACCCACCTCATCTGCTTTGCCGCCGGTCGCGAGATCATCCGCCTGCGGCGCGGCGATCTGACCCTCTGCCGTCTTACCCCCGATCTGCAGGGCTCTCTCCACCCCAGCGTCACTCTCGATCGGATCCACGCCAACCTGGGCTGGGAGGTCTCGGCCCCGCCTCCGCCGTCCAGGATCGCCACCACCGAGCCCCCGCGTCCCGAGGAGCTCCGCATCCTCCGCGAAGAGCTCGGCCCCGGCCACTGCTACCTCGATCCCTAGCCTACTTCAGGCAGCGCGACCCGCGCGGAGCCAAACGACCGGAGCGCCCGCTGCCGCCAGATCTCGAGGCCGAGTGAGGGGCCTGAAACCTTCCTACCGGGGTCGGCGTATTTGAGCTCATGGCGTCGACAATTGTCAACGAGCCGCTTGGGAGGGGGCGGTGACCCCACGGCTGCGGAGAACGCTGCCCGAAGCAGAGCTCGAGCTGCTGGCGCTCCTCGAGCACCTGGGCGAGTGCGATGTGGCTGCGCTGCGCGAGGCACTGGCACCGGTGCGGCCCCTGGCTCGCGCCTCGGTCATCACCCTGCTGCGGCGTCTCGAGCACCGCGGTTTGGTCCGTCGGCGGGAAGCGCCGTCCGGCCGCTCCCACCTCTACTCTGCGCGCGGCGCCTCGGGACTTGCCCAGCACTTGCGCTCGCTCGCCAGCCGACTGTTCGGGCACGACCGCATCCGGCTGGTTGCCACGCTTTTCGAGGGCGAGCCGCCCACCGCCGAGGAGCTTGAGGAGCTGAGCCGATGGGTGACGCGGATGCGCCGCCCGAAGGGTAAGGGAGGCGAGCCGTGATCGGCCTGCTCGTCCGCGAATACGGCGTGCACCTGTTCCATTGGTTCTGGCAGACGGCGCTGGTGGCCGAGCTCGCGCTGGCAGTGGTGCGCCTGCTGCCCCGCTCCTCAGCCCCCTTCCGCGCTGCCGTGCTGAGCCTCGCCTTCTGGAAGTTCCTGCTGCCTCCGATGCTCCCCTTGCCGACCGGCCTCTTCTCGCGCCTGCCGATTGTCGGATCGGTCGCTGGCTTGCCGTCGCGGCTCCTGGCCGCCGCGATCGTGGCGCTCGCCGCGGTCCATGCTGCCGGCGCAGGGATGCAATTGGCCGCCATCCTCCGCGGGCGCCGTGCGCTCCAGCGCTGCCTCGCCCAGGGCGCCCGGCGGGGAAAGCTGCGGGTGGCCGTCGTCCGCAGCGGGCTCCCGGTCAAGGCGCCTGCCGTCTTTGGCGGCCTCCGGCCGGCGCTCCTGCTCCCCGCCGCCCTGCGCACTCTTTCCTCGACCCAACGGCGGATCGTTTTCGCCCATGAACGCTGCCACCTCGAGCGCGGCGATGGACTGATGACGCTGGCAGAGGAAGCGCTTCGCGTCTGCGCCTGGATCCATCCCAGTTTCGCGCGGGTGATCTCCGAGCTGCGCCGCATTCGTGAAGAGCTCTGCGATGCCGCCGTGCTCGTCCGCACCGGGGTCAGCGTTGACGACTACGCCGGCTGCCTGCTTGCCGCCGCGGCGCTTGCCTCCGGAGCCCCGCCCTGCGCCTCGAGCTTTGCGGCCATCGAGACCGTGGCTGCCCTCCGCCGGCGCATTGCCGCCCTCGACCGGCGAGCGGACTGGTCGAAGCCGGAGCTCTGTGCGGCGCTCCTGCTGTGGGTGGTGTTGTTGCCTGGCATCCGGCCGTGGGCCTGAACACGCCTCGACGAAAGGAACCGCCGATGAGAAGCACTGTCCTCCCTGCCCTCCTCCTCGCGGGGGCGCTGGCGCCCGCCGCTTCTGCCACCGACTTTGCGCAGCTGTCGCCTGCGCAATGGCGGCACGACCTCAGCGTCCTCGCGGACGGTCTTCCCCATCTGCATCCGAACCCCTTCCACGCCGTCACGGAAAGCACTTGGAAGGCGGCGATCGCGGATCTCGGTGCGGCGGTCCCGCAGTTGACGCCGAACCAGATCCTGCTGCGCCTGATGGCCATCGTGGCGAAGATCGGTGAGGGGCACACCTCGCTCAATCCGCTCTACCGCCCAGAGCTGAAGTTTCACTACCTGCCCATCCGTGCGGAGCTGTTCGCCGACGGTCTCTACGTCCGCAAAGCAGACCCTGCGCTCGCCGCGCTCGTCGGCGCCAAGATCCTCACCATCGGACGGCTCCCCGCGGAGCAGGCCGTCGAGCTCGTCTCGAGCGTGGTCTCCCACGACAACGCCTCCGGGGCGAAGAACGCGACCCCCTTGTTTCTCGTCATGCCGGAGGTTCTCAACGGCCTCGGGATCGCCGAGGACCCGGCGGCGATCCCGTTTGGCCTGGAGAAGGACGGGCACGTCTGGGCGGTCACCCTCCATCCCGCCGGTGTCTTCGAGCCGCACGGACACGGAGCCATCGGCAAGGCCCTGCCCAGCGACGGATGGGTCGATTCGCGTCCCGCTACGGCAGCGCTCCCCCTGTATCTCCGCCAGCCATCCAAGCTCTATTGGAGCGAGTACCTGCCAGAGTCAAAGATCTTTTACCTGCAGTACAACGCCGTCCAGGATGAGCACGGAGAACCGATTGAAAGCTTCTTCCCTCGCGTCATCGCTGAGGCGGAGCGGAGCGAGGCCAGCAAACTCGTCATCGACGTCCGCGCCAACGGCGGTGGCAACAGCTTCCTGAATCGGCCCATCGTCAAGAGCCTCGTGCGCTCCCGCTTCGATGTGCGCGGGCACCTCTTCGTGATCATCGGCCGCGGCACCTTCTCCGCGGCCCAGAACTTCGTCAACGACGTCTCGTACTGGACGAATGCCCTCTTCGTCGGCGAGCCCACCGCCTCCAACCCCAATCAGTACGGCGATCACGCCGAGCTCTTGTTGCCCGAGTCCGGGCTGGTCGTCATGGTGTCGACGCTCTTCCACCAGTCGACCGGTCGTCCCCAAGATCGGCGCAGCGCGACCCTCCCTGACCTCCCCGCGGAGCTCTCGTTCGCGCAGTACCGGCAGGGACTCGACCCTGCGCTCACCGCGGTCCTTTCCTACCAGTCGATTTCCGAGCTCCTCGCCCTGGCTCTTCGTCGCGGCGACCCTGCCGAAGTCACTCGCCTCTATCGCGCCTTCAAGACCGGCCGCGATACCGCCGCGATTCCCACCGAGGTGGAGGTCAACGCGCTCGGCTACCGCCTGCTCGAGGACCACCGGACCTCCCTCGCCATCCTCCTCTTCCAGTTCAACACCGAGTCGTACCCACAGTCGTCCAATGCCTACGACAGCTTGGGGGAGGCTTACCTCAACTCGGGGGACCACCCGCGCGCCATCGAGAGCTATCGGCGCTCGCTCGCTCTCAACCCCCACAACGACAACGCGCGGCGGATGCTCCGAGAGCTAAACCCAATGACTCGAAGATAGGCTAGGCCGGCATCTGCTATTCGAAGATCTCCGGCAGCGGGATCTCGAGCCCGGGCAGCAGCGGGGTCGCAAGGACGTCGCCGGCCGCCGCCGAGAGCTCGGCCGGCTGCGAGAACGGTCCGGCGCCCGCCCGCAGCACCCGCACCGTCTCGCGCTGCGGATCGAGGATCCAGTACTCGGGTACCTCGTGGCGCTCGAACAGGCGGCGCTTCGCGCCCTCGTCCACCCGCCGCGTCGAGGGAGAGAGCACCTCGACCACCAGGTCTGGGGCGCCCGCCACACCGCCGCTGCTTACCTGCCGCGGCCGGCGGCCGGCACCTTGTAGAACCGGTACTCCGTCCATGGCATCCTGATCCCGGCATGATTCGCGTCCTCGAACTCCCGCACCAATTCACCGCCCAGCGCTTCGGCGATCTTCCTGCTGGCGCGGTTTGCGGCGGCGACCGGATACCGGATGTATTCGACCTCGAGATGCTGATCGGCCCAGGCCTTGAGCGCGGCCACCGCCTCTCGGCCGTACCCGTTGCCGTGGGCCCCGCGCTTGATCCACACTCCGAGCTCCGGGGTGGGAGTATGGATGCGGTGCAGCCCGGTCACGCCCAGGAGCTCGTCGCTCCGTCGTGCCAGCACGGCGCAGACGATTTCCTCGTCCCTCTCCATCCTGGCGATCGACTCGCGGATGAACCGGTCGGTGTCGCCGATCTCGGCGGCCGGCGCCGCCGCCATGTAGATAGTGAGCTCAGGCGTGAACTCGCGGAAGATATCCGTACGGTGGGCAGGGCCAACCGGTACGAGGACCAACCGGTCCGTAGTGATTCGCAGCTCCCGCAGCCGGTGTTTCATGGCGTCCAATCCGTTATGCAAACCTGGCGGCGCCCGCCAAGCAAAAGGCCCCGGTGCCGAAACACCGGGGCCTTAGGGGTTGGTCTCAGTGGCGTTGGGTATCCCCTTGTCGGGGCTACATCCGGTCAGCGCCAAAGACGCGTTGGAGGATTCCCCTTACGAGGACGCCACCTCCACCAAACCGTGTTTGTCTAAGTCCACTGGACCACCTCCTTTCTGGGCGTCTTCCTAATCGGCGGGTCCCAACCCGCCCGGCTCCGTGGGCCGCCCAAGCCTCTTGAGAGCCGCCACGTCGCTCCCATCGGGAGCGCGTGGAGCGATGGGCCTAATGGTGAAGGATGCTCGCCCGCTTGTCAACCAAACCATTGAATCGGGGTGCACGACGGGAAAGTGAGGGGGGAAGTTTCTCGGCGGCCATAGCCGACTGTCCTTCGGATATAATAGCCGTAAGAAGGAGACTCTATGGCCGAATCCAAGGCTGTCCCTGACGCAGTCCAAGCACTGGCTCAAGAATTCTGCCAACCCGTTCCCATGCGCCGGGGTTCCTTGACCGAGCGCTACATGAAATGCGGCAAGGCCCGCTGCCCGTGTCATCGGCGACCCGAGGCCCGGCACGGTCCCTATTTCACTCATACCCGGGTGGTCAACGGACGCACGCGCTCGCGGTTTCTTTCGGCTAACCTCAAACGAGCCGGAATGCACTGGACCGTCCGCGGAGCCAATTCCATCCTTGCTCTGCGCTGCGCCAAACTCTCCGGCCGCCTGGACGGCTTTTGGCAACATCGAGCCGCCGCCTAGGTTCAGCCCTCGTCACAAATCTGTCGTGCACCCCCATCCTCGGCCGCCAGGGCCGCGTGCGGTGGCGGGCTCGCCGGGCTCGCGGGCGCGGTTGACAGTCCCCCGGGCCGATGCTAGCTTCAGCGCCTTCTGGCCGGCCGCCGGAGGCCACCCACCATGCGGGAGTCTGCGATGCCTGAGCTCAAGCTGGGAACCAAGTTCGAGTGCTTCAACTGCAGCACCAAGTTCTACGACTTGGGCAAGGGGGACGCGATCTGTCCCAAATGCGGCGCCGACCAGAAGAACGCGTTGAAGACCGAAGCACCGGCGGCATCCCAGGCATCCCGCCGCAAGCGCAAGGTCGAGGTCGCCAAGCCGGTCGAGGTCGAGGAGGAGGAACCGATCGAGGTGCTGCCGGACGACGAGATCGAGGCGCCGGAGATCGACGCGGACGCCGAGGTAGGGGAAGCGGAAGCCGACGACGAGGACTAGTACGCCTCCACCGCCACATCGCAGCGCCGTTTCCGACCTGCCGGGAGTACCGCAACAGGCGAAAGCTGCGGCATCCCTCGGCATGACACCGGTGGCACTGGCCCTGGGCGGCAACGCCGGCCTGGTCGAGGCGGCTTTCGACCTGGCCCTCGGCCAGCTCGGGGCCGTGCTCGGGCGGCTGCGGGTCGCGTCGCTCTATCGCAGCCGCGCCGTCTCCCCGATCGCGCAACCCGACTATCTCAACACCGCAGCCATCGCGCGCACCACCCTGTCGCCGGAGGATCTGCTCGGCTTCGCGAAGGCGCTCGAGCTGGCGGCGGGCCGGCGGCGGGGCCGCCGCCTGGGACCCCGCCCCCTCGACATCGACCTGTTGCTCTACGACGGCCTGCGCTCCGACGACCCCGCCCTCACCCTCCCCCATCCGCGTCTGGCCGAGCGCCGCTTCGTCCTGGCGCCGCTCGCCGAGATCGCGCCCGATCTGCCGGTGCCGCCCGCCGGGATCACGATCGCCGAGCTGCTGCGGCGCCTGCCCACCGAGCCGCCAGTCGAGCGCCTCGCCTGGAGCCACTCTCCCGCGGGCACGGCGCCGCACTAGACGAAACTCCCCGGAGCAAGAGGGAGGTGGCGTCCCCTTCCCCCCCGGAGGAAGGGGATTGAGGGGTTGCGGGGGGCGATCCGATCGATGCTTCGAGTAGGCCCCCACCGCCACCTCGCAGCGCCGTTTCATCCCTCGGGGTCGCCGCAGGCGGTGGGGCCTAAGTCGAAATTGGTCCGCGCGCCAGGGGAGGGGGCGTCCCCTTCCCCCCCGGAGGGGTGGGAAGGGGATCGAGGGGTTGCGGGGGGCGATCCGATCGATGCTTCGAGTAGGCCTCCACCGCAACATCGCAGCGCCGTTTCCGACCTGCCGGAAGTGCCGCAACAGGCGAAAGCTGCGGCATTCCTCGGGATCGGCGCCGCCGGTGGGAGCCAATGGAGCTACCGGGGCGCGGGGAGGGGAGGCAGCGGCTCGGTGGTGGGGCCGGGGGCCAGGCTTTCGGAGAGGTCGGCGGCCCGGCTGAGCGCGAGCGCGGCGAGCAGGACGCCGGCGGCGAGCGCGACGCGGCGGAGCGCCGGCGGCAGCCAGCGGGCCGACACCAGGAGAAGCGCCGCGGCGCCCAGGGTGACGACTTCCCCCTGGTGCCAGAGCGGCAGGCGCAGCTCCGGCGGAAGCAGCGGCAGATAGGACGGCAGAGCGCAGCCGGCCGCGATGGACCAGGCGGGCCGGCCGGGGGCTGCCAGCTCGCCCGCGGCCAGCGCCAGCAGCACGCGGCAGCCGGCCAGCAGGGCCAGCAGAAGAGGCGGACTGGGCGGGCCCTCGCCGGTGCGCAGCAGCTCCTCCGCCCAGGAGGCCGCAACCACGACCGCGGCGCCGAAGGCGGCCACGATCCGCCAGCCGGCGACCTCTAGACGGTCGCCGGCGTAAGCCGCGACCAGGGTGACGGCCAGCAGGCCAGGAGCGAGCACCGCAACCAGGGTCCCGGCCACCGACGCGGTGAGCGGCACCAGCTTGGCGGCAATCGCCGCATCGGGATGGCGCGCCATCAAGAGGTAGCCGGCAAGGGCGCCGGGAAGCACCAGCGCCGGCCCGAGCAGCGCCCACCGGCGGCGGCCGCCGGCGCCGTGGGCAGCGCCGGCGATCCGCCACGGCACCACCGCCTGCGCCCCCCAGGCCGCGAGGAGCAGGCCGAGACAGAGCGCGTCGGCGAGCGCATGGAGCGGCGCGGGCATGCACGGCCAATCCTACCCGCTCGCCGCTCGCCGCTCGAGCAGGCGCGCTGCGCGCCAGCTCAGCTAGACCGGATCGCCGTGCACGAAGACCTTGGAGCGCGGCACCGCCTCCTCGACGGCGTGCAGCACGCGCACGGTGATCTCGTGGGCGGCGACGAAGGACGTGTCGCGGGGGATCTCGAGATGCAAGGAGATGAAATTCTCGCTGCCGCTCTTGCGGGTCTGCAGGTCGTGCATGCCGACCACCTCCGGCGCGAAGGAGGCAACCACAACCTCGATGCGCCGCAGCAGCGGCGGCGGCAGGCCGCGGTCGCTGAGGTCGCCCAACGCTTCGAGGACGAGCACCGAAGCGGAGCGGAAGACCAGCGAGGCCACCGCCAGGGCGACCAGCGGGTCGGCCGGCGCCCAGCCGGTCAGGGCGACCACCAGCAGCGCCGCCAGGGCGCTGCCGTTGACCCAGAGGTCGGTGCGGAAGTGGAGGCTGTCGGCCTTGAGCGAGGGGCTGCCCGAGCGCTCGGCCGCCCTTTGCAGACGCGGAATCACGAACAGGTTCACCAGCAGCGAGGCGGAGAGCAAGGTCACGCCGAGAGTGGTCTCGCGCGGCACCTCGCCGGAGCGCAGGCGCCCGACGCCAGCCACCACCAGGCCGCCTGCCGCCACGATCAGGAAAAGTCCCTGTCCGAGCATGGCCAGGTTCTCGAACTTGCCGTGGCCGAACGCGTGGTCGGAGTCGGGAGGCGCCGCGCTGCGCCGCCGCAGCAGGAAGCTGGTGCTGTAGACGAAGCAGTCGATGAGCGAGTCGAGCGCCGCGGCGCCGAGCGCCAGCGAGTTGGTCGCCAGGGCGCCGACGGTCTTGAGAACCACCAGGAAGGCGCTGGCGGCGACCGCCAGCACCGGCGATCGCTCGGGCCCGAGCGCGGTCGGGACGTCGAGCCGGTGCATGCGGTTCACGACGGATGCTTGGCCAGCAGCAGCCGGGCCTGCGCGATCGCGTCCTCGTCCTCCACCACCTGCTCCGGGGCAGGAGGCCGGGCAACGATGCGGCGCAGCAGATCGCGCGCCTCCGCCGCCTTGTCGGACTGGTACTGGAGCAGGGCGTCGGCCAGGAAGACGGCGTTCAGCGGGTAGTCGGGAAAGAGAGCGACGGCGCGCCGCAGCTCCGCGACCGCCTTGCCGCGGTCGACCCAGCCGGTGATCAGCGGGATCTTGGGCGCCAGGGTATGGAGGCGGCCGAGGAGCCGGTGGCCGCCGGCGCTCTCGTAGCGCTCGTCGATCGCGATCGTCACCTCGCAGTCGCGCCGGATGCGTTCGCCGACCCCCTGGCGCGCGGCGGCCAGGCGGCCGAAGACGTCTCCCCACAGCCCCCAATGGATGCCTGCCCAGAGGTGGAGCGCAACTGCCTCGGGAACGCCCGCGAACGCCCGCGCCACCTCCTGGGGCGACAACTTGTCGAGCTTGTCGCGGCCGCCCACTTTCCGGCTCAGCCGGTCGAGGGCAGCCTCGGCGAGATCGCGGCCCTGGCCGAAGACCGCCTGCTTGTCCTCGCGGCTGCGGGCCACGAACATCCCCTTGTAGTGGAGGGCGCGGAGCAGCTTCCATTGACCTTCGAGGCGGTCGGGCTGCTCCTTGACCGAACGCTGGTAGGCCCCGATCGCCTCGTCGATCGGGCCGGCGGCGGCATGGTTGGCCTGGTGGCCCTCGGCGCGCCGTGCCCAGGCGGCGTCGCCCTGGGCGATGGCATCCTGCCGCGCCGCCGCCGGCCCCGCGCCCGTCCCGGCGAGCACGAGGAGAACCAGGAGAAGAGTGCCGGAAAACCGGGGGGTCGGCGATTCTGAACGGCGTTGCCGGCTGCGCATGGGCGAGGCTCCCGAGGTCGTCGGGGCCGGACGAGGAAAACCGGGGAAGGCCGGCCCGCCCCCGCCGGCATCCCGGTCGCTGTATGATCATTGTATGAGTATTGGCGGCGGCGGCGACACCCGCATTCCGCTCTTCCCGCTCTCGGACGTGGTGCATTTCCCACGCACCGAGCTCAAGCTGCACATCTCTGAGCCGCGCTACCGCCGCCTGGTGCGGGACGTCATCGAGAACGACGAGGAGGCCCGCTGGATCGGCATCGTGCTGCTCAAGCCAGGCACGAGGACGGACCTCGCCGGCCAGCCCGAGATCTTTCCCGGCGGCACCGCGGGCCGTCTGCTCGACGCCGAGTTCCTGCCCGACGGCTGCTCGAACATCCTGCTGCATGGCGACTTCCGCTTCGAGCTGCGGCGCGAGGTCACCAACCAGCCCTACCGCCAGGCGCTGGTCCACCCGGTCGACGAGCCGTGGCTCAACGAGCGCGACGCGGGCATCGTCGCGGTGCGCGGCGGGATCGCGGCGCTGGTCCGCTGGCTCGCCGACGAGCTCGGCGAGCGCTTCCCGTTCGGCGCCGGCGATGCCGAGGAGCTGGCCCGCCGCTGCCCGTTCGAAGAGCTGGTCAACCGGGTTGCCGCCGAGCTCGACCTGCCGCCGCTGCGCAAGCTGCAGCTGCTGCAGGAGACGCTCCCCGAGCGCGGGCTCTCGGTGCTGTCGATCCTGCGCCATCGCCAGCAGCTGGTCGATCAGCTCCGCCCCTACCGCCACCTGGCAGCCAACAGCCAGCTCAACTAGCTCCACCCTTCGTGCTCTCGATCCGCGACCCGGTCCACGGCTTCATCCGTGCCGACGACCTGGAAGCAGCGCTGATCGCCAGCCGGCCGCTGCAGCGCCTGCGCTTCGTCCATCAGCTCGGTTTCACCTTCCTGGTCTTCCCCGGTGCCGAGCACAGCCGTTTCAGCCACGCCCTGGGTGCCATGCACCTGGCAGGGCGGGTTTACGAGGCGCTGGCCGGCAAGAGCGAGGGAATGCTGCCGGCCGACCCGCGGGCCCCGGAGCGGCGGTTGGTGCGGGCGGCGGCGCTGCTGCACGACCTCGGCCACGCACCCTTCAGCCACTCGGCCGAGGAGCTCTTCGCCAGCGGCATCGATCACGAACAGATGACCCGGCGGCTGATCGCGGCGCCCGAGATCGCCGCCATCTTCGCGCGCCACGGCGCCGGCCTCGAGATGGCCGCAGTCGAACGGCTGCTCGAAGGCGGCGCCAACCCCACCGAGCAGCTGCTGGCGCAGATCATCTCCGGCGAGCTCGACGTGGACAAGATGGACTACCTGCTGCGCGACAGCCTGTATTGCGGCGTGCGCTACGGCAGCTATGACCTCGAGCGCCTGCTCGACACCATGCTGCCGCTGCTCGACCCGGACCGCGGCGAGTGGGGGATCGGCGTCGACGAGGGGGGCGTGCACGCCCTGGAAGCCCTGGTCATGGCGCGCTATTACATGTTCACTCAGGTTTATTTCAACGTCACCGGCAAGGCGCTCGAGCTCCATTTGAACCAGTGGTTACAGGAAAACGGGGTGCGGTGGGCGGCGGAGCCCGAGGCGTTCCTCGCCCAGGATGACATCTCGGTCTGGTCGCAGCTGCGCCAATCGAGCAGCCTGCACGCCCGGGCGGTGGTGGTGCGCGAGCACTTCCCGGTCGCCTTCGAGACCCGCGAGCATCTGACCCCGGAGGAGAAGGAGCGCTTCGAAGCTCTACTGCCGGACCTCTACGAGCGCTTCGGCCGCGGCAACCTGCTGCTCTCCAATTCCGCCAAGGACCCACACCGCATGGGCCGCAGCCGGGTGCGGCTGCTGGTGCGCCGCTTCGACGGCTCGCTCGAGCCGATGGAGGAAGCGAGCCAGTTCATCCGCCACCTCGCCCGCATCGACCGCTACCGCGTCTACACCCCGCCGCCGCTGCGCGAGCCGGTCGGCAGCGCGCTGCGCGAGATTTGGGGTTAGCTGCTAGCTAGCCCAGCAGGTCGGCCAGAGCGCCGTCGAGGCGCGGGTGCTGGAAGGCGTAGCCGGCGTCGAGGAGGCGGGAGGGGAGCGCGCGCTGGCCGCGCAGCAGGGCTTCCGCCATCTCGCCCAGGGCGAGGCGCAGAGCGAACGCCGGGGCCGGCAGCAGGGCGGGGCGGTGCAGCGCCCGGCCGAGGGCGCGGGCGAAGTCACGGTTCCTGAGCGGCTGCGGCGCGGTCAGGTTGTAGGGGCCGCGCGCTTCCGCGCCGCGACGCTCGAGCAGGAAGCGGATGGCACCCACCTCGTCGGCGAGATGGATCCAGGGCCACCACTGGCGGCCGCCGCCCAGCGGGCCGCCCAGGCCGAAACGGAAGGCAGGCAGCATCTTCGCCAGCGCTCCGCCCTCGCGCGCGAGGACCATGCCGGTGCGCAGCACCACCCGCCGGACTCCGAGCTCCTCGACCTCGGCGCTCGCCGCTTCCCAGGCGATCGACAGCTCGGCGAGGAAGTCGGCGCCGGGCAGGTGGTCCTCGCTCACCTCATCCTCACCGCATGAACCGTAATACCCGATGCCCGATGCCTGCAGCACGACCGCCGGCCGGAGCTCCGCTTGCCGCACCGCCTCGACCACCGCCCGCGCCGCGTCGAGGCGGCTCTCGCGCAGCGCGCGCTTCTGGCGCGGCGTCCAGCGCCGGGCGGCAATGTTCTCTCCCGCCAGGTTGAGGATGGCCGCGGGGCGATCGAGCAGCCGCCCCCAGCCGGCCGCGGTGCGGGCGTCCCAGCGCTCGGCGCCAAGGCCCGGCGCCAGCCGCGGCCGGGCGCGCTCGGGATCGCGCGAGAGAACGACGACCTCGTGCCCCGCCGCCGCCAGGTCGATGGCGGCCGCGCGGCCGATGAACCCCGATCCGCCGGCGATCAAGATGCGCATGTCATGGTTGGCGCCGCCTGTCTAGGCGATCCTCAAGGTATGAAACCGGCGCTGCGGCGTGGCGGTGGAGGCCTACTCGAAGCATCGATCGGATCTCCCCCCGCATCCCCTCAATCTCCTTCCCACTCCTCCAGGGGGGAAGGGGATGCCCCCTCCCCTGGCGCACGGACAAGTTTCGTTCCAGCTCCAGGCCTGCCCAGCCGCAGCTGCCGCGACTGGCCAGGCGCCCGCTGTTCATGGGTATTCTCGCACCCTCTATGGCGACGCGTCCCCACCCACCGGCGTCGCGCCCGGCGCACCGGCGCCACCGGCGCGAGCTGGTGCAAGAAAGGGCAGGCCGCGTGCTAGAATCCCACCGCAACTGGAAGCGTTTACATCCGGGGCCGGAAAAGGGCCGGATTCAAGGCAGAGAGACCGGGGAGTCCGGGTCTTTCTCATCAGGCGCGCGGGTCCCGACCTGCCGGGAGTGCCGACAATGGCAGATCTGTCGGCCGACCTCCGGGAAGAGCCCTCCGGGGAATGCCGCGCGTCCATCACCGGACGGGCGGCCGACCCGCGCTTGGATTGGGCGCGCGGGTCCCGACCCGCGCTTTGATCTTCGTGGGAGCGCAGGGACCAGTGACGCCTCTTGCAGCCGGCCCGGACCTGCCCTTCGTGCTGCCCCTTGCAGTCGTCCTCGGTTCGGCAATGATCGTCAGCGTGGTTGCCTGCTGGCGGCTGGCGCGCCGCGCCCGCGGCGCCGAGCTGCGGCTGCGCGAGAGCGAGCGCCGTCATCGCGCCTTGGTCGAAGACAACGGCGTCGGTTTCTGGCAGGTCTCGCCCGGCGGCAAGACGATCTACATCAACCCCGCCATGCGGGAGATGCTGGAGATCGAGAGCGCCGACGAGATCAAGGGCGAGAGCTACGACCGCTTCTTCACCCCCGAGAGCGTCGCGATCATCCAGGAGGAGCGGCTGACGCGCGAGCAGGGCACCGTGTCGAGCTACGAGGTCGACCTGGTCGGGCGGCGCGGCGGGCGGCGGCACCTGATGATCTCGGGCGCCCCGATCTTCTCCGAGACCGGCGAGATGCAAAGCCTGATCGGCACCTGCCTCGACCTGACCAAGCGGCGCGATGCGGAGAAGGCTCTGCGCGACACCGAGGCGCGGCTGCGCCTGGTCATCGATCAGCTGCCGGCGGTCCTGTGGAGCACCGACCTCGAGCTGCGCCTGACCCTGGCGATGGGCGCCGGGCTCGCGGACCTCAGCCTGCGGCCGAATCGATTGCTCGGCCAGGATCTCTTCACCTTCTTCCAGACCCGCGACGCCGATTCCTCGCCGATCGCCGCGCACCGCCGCGCCCTGGAAGGCGAGTCGGTCTCCTACGAGCAGGTCTGGGACGGCAAGCTCTACCGCTCCTATGTCGAGCCGCTGCGCGATGCGGGCGGCGCCGTCGTCGGCTGCCTGGGCTTCGCCCTCGACATCAGCGACCAGCGCCGTCACGAAGCCCAGCTCACCCACCTCGCCGACCACGACCCGCTGACCGATCTCTTCAATCGCCGCCGCTTCGAGGAGGAGCTCAAGCTGCAGCTCTCCCAAGCCCGCCGCTTCAACCTCAGCGGGGCGCTGCTGTGGTGCGACGTCGATCGGTTCAAGAACGTCAACGACAGTCTCGGCCATCGCGCCGGCGACGAGCTGCTGGTCAAGCTGGCGGCCTCGCTGCGCGAGCAGGTGCGGGAGACCGACGTCCTGGCCCGCCTGGCGGGCGACGAGTTCGCGGTCCTGCTGCCACACACCCTGCGCGACGAGGCCGAAGCGCTGGCGCGGCGCCTCCTCGAAGCGGTGCACGGCAATACGGTCAATGTGGGCGGCAAGCCGATCCGCACCACCGCCAGCATCGGCATCGCCCTGTTCCCGGAGCACGGTCTCTCCAGCGAAGAGCTGCTGGCCCGCGCCGACCTGGCGATGGCGCAGGCCAAGCAGGAAGGGCGCAACCGCTTCCTGCTCTTCTCCGGCGAGCGCGACTGGCAGACGCAGCTGTCGGCCGACATGGAGCGCGCCGAGCGGTTGCGCGAGGCGATCGAGAATGACGAGCTGCTGATCCACCTGCAGCCGGTCATCGAGGTCGCGAGCGGCAAGGTCGCACGCTGCGAGCTGCTGCTGCGGCTGCGCGGCGAAGAGGGGGTGGCGCTGCCGCCCGAGACTTTCCTCGGCATCGCCGAGCGCTTTGGCATCCTGCGCGACATCGACCGCTGGGTGGTCAAGCAGGCGATCCGCCTGATCTCCGACGAGGAGCGCCGCGGGCGCAGGCTGCACCTCGACGTCAACCTCTCGGGCGGCGCCTTCGCCGATCCCACCCTGCTGTCGTGGATCGAAAACGAGCTGGCCGCCGCCGGCATCCTGCCGAGCTGCCTGGCGCTGGAGATCACCGAGACCGCCGCGGTCACCGACCTCGGCCAGGCGCGCAAGTTCATCGACCGGCTGCGGCGCCTGGGCTGCCAGTTCGCGGTGGACGACTTCGGCGTCGGCTTCTCGTCATTCCACTACCTCAAGCAGCTGCCGGTCGACCTGCTGAAGATCGACGGCAGCTTCATTCACAACCTGCCGCGCGATCCGGTCAACCAGAACCTGGTGCGGGCAATCGTCGAGATGGCCCGCAGCCTGGGCGTGTTGACGGTCGCCGAGTACGTCGGCGACGACGAGACGCTCGAGTGGCTGCGCCTGCATGGCGTCGACTACGCGCAGGGCTACCACCTCGGCCGGCCGCGGCCGGCGAGCGAGTTGCTGGACGAGACGCTGCCTGCCCCGCCCGCCGCCGTCGCGGCAGCCCACTTGCCGCCGGCCGATCCCGGGCGTTGAATCAGGCGCGCGGGCCGGCCCCGCTCTTGGGCCAAAGTTGACCTCTCACCACTCGACGGGCACCCTGAGGCGCACGTCGCGGCGGCGGTCGCGGTAGAGCAGGCTGCGCTCGCGGCGGCCGTGGAGATAGAGGTCGCGCAGAATCTCGACGTGGTGGCGGCAGTAGTCGGTGACCAGGTCGAGGCGCCCCTGGCGCACCCACTCGAGCGACTGCAATCCGTCGGCGGACTTGGCAAGACCCAGGGTCTCCTGCGCGAGGTGGCCCATGCCGACGCGGAAGCCTAGGCGCGCCCGCACCTCTTCGAGCAGGTCGAGCGTGGGGAGCGAACACGAGAAGTCCTCGCCGGTGTAAGCGGCCAGCACCCGGTAGTCGAAACGCTTGACGTTGAAACCGACCACCAGGGTCGCCTGGCGCAACGCGCGGGCCAGCGCCGGGACTTGCGGCTCGGCATAGATCTCGAAGCGCCCCTCCTCCAGGAAGCAGGCCACGCCGATCGCCACCCCCATGCGGTGGCACTGGCCGAAGCCGCCGACCTCGGCCGCCGAGCGCAGCGTCTCCAGATCGAAGAGGACGGTGCAGGGGTTCGCGCCGTGCCGCTCGCCGAGCCGCAGGGCGGGGGGTGGCGCGGCGGCGAAGAGGACCTCGGCGCGCCGCCGACGGGGCTCGGACTCGCGCTCGGCCGCCGGCCGGGGCTCGAAGTCGAGATCGGACGGGGGCCGTAGAGAAGACGGCCAGCGGGCGCGCCCGGCCGGCACGGATAGCGACCTGGGAGAGCTCGGGGAATGCCGCGCGTCCACCCCGGCCGGGTGGCGGCCGGCCGCCACGACCTCGGACCGCTCCGCGACCGCGGGACGAGCGCGGAGCTCGGGCCGCACCAGGAACTCGGGAGGCACCAGCTCCTCGGGCGACAGCGAAGGCGGAGAGGGCGCTTCGAGCGGCGCCGGAGGCGAGACGGCCCACCGGCTCGAAGGGTCCACCGCGGGCGCGACCGGCGAGGTGGCCGCCGGGCTTGCACGCGCCAGCAGCCCCTCCTGGTCGGGCGCGATCTCCTCGGCGGCCGCGGCCGGAGACGGTGCCGGCAGCGGCTCTTCCAGGCCCAGCAGGAGACGCAGGAGGTGGGCAGCGCCCGCCTTGTCGAGCGGCCGGTTGCCGTTGCCGCACTTCGGCGACTGCACGCACGAGGGACAGCCTTTCTCGCAGCCGCAGGCACCGATCAGCGCCAGCACCCGGGAGAGCAGCAGCTCGAGCTCCTCGAAGCCGCGCTCGGCGATCCCCACCCCGCCCGGGTGGCCGTCGTAGATGAAGACCGCGCCGCAGCCGACCTCGGTATGGAACGGGTAGGAGATGCCGCCGATGTCGCCCCGATCGCACAGCGCGAGCAGCGGCAGGAGCGAGATCGCCGCGTGCTCGGCGGCATGCAGGGAGCCCAGGTAGTGCTCGCCCGAGCGCCGCAGCGTCTCTTCGAGGGCGCGCGGCACCTCCCACCAGAGCCCCACGGTCTCGAACTCGACCGGCGGCAGGTCGAGCGCCGAGCGATCGATCGTCTCCTGGCCGAAGGTGCGCTTGCGCTCGAAGCCGACCACCCACTCGGTCACCTTGAGACGGCCGAGGCGGACGGCCAGCGGTCCGGCCGCGCGCCGCCGCAAGACCTCCCGGATCTCGGTCTGTTTCTCGGTCAGGGGCGTGGTGAAATACTCGAGCTCCGCGGCCTGTGCCCGCACCCGGCGCTCCTCGCGCTCCAGCGCCTCGACCAGGAACTGGCGGCCGGCGTGGAGATAGACCGCTCCGGGGTGGCACTCGTGCAGGACCCGCACGCCGTCGATGGTGCCGATCGGCTTGCCCTGCCCGTCGACGATGGCGAAGGTCTCGCCGCTGCCGCGCAGGTTGACCAGCCGCTGCGGCCGCAGCCGCAGCGAGTAGAGCTCGCCGCCGTCGGCAGCCTGCAGGAGGTGCCCCTGGCGCAGCAGCGCCTGGACGCTGTCGTGGTGGCGCGCGAGATAGGCGCTGTCGCCGGCGGGGTCGAGCGGCATCTCGGAGGCGGCGCAGACCAGGTGGGGGCGGCTGACCGGCCGGTTCAGGGATCGACCACCAGCCGCTCGTAGGGGCGGCCGAGGAGCTGCTCGGGGTGATCGAGGAAGAACTGGTCGAGAGCGTCGGGCATGGCGACCAGGGCGGTGATCGACTCGCGGCCCGCCCTCCCCACCCTCCCGGAGCGCTGCCAGGTGGCCATGACGCTTCCCGGGTAGCCGACCAGGATGCAGGCGTCGAGCCCGCCGACGTCGATGCCCATCTCCAGGGCCGAGGTTGAGATCACCCCGTCGAGCCTGCCCGCAAAGAGCGCGCGCTCGACCTGCCGGCGCTCCTCGGCCAGGAAACCCGAGCGGTAGGAGGCGACCCGCCTGGCGAGCTCCGGCTCCTGGCGGCGCAGCCAGGAGTAGAGCAGCTCGGTGATGCGCCGCGCCTTGGTGAAGACGATGGTCTTCAGTCCCGCGGCGAGGAAACGGATGAAGAGCCGCAGCGCCGAGGTGTAGGGCGAAGCGTGGGGACGAAACAGCAACAGGTGGCGGCCCTCGCGCGGCGCGCCGGATGCGGCGAGCCAGTGGAAGCGGCGCCCGGTCAGCGCCTCGGCAAACTCCGGGGCGTTGGCGGCGGTCGCCGAGGAGGCGACGAGCAGCGGGTTGCCGCCCACCGCCCGGCAGAGGCGCAGCAGGCGCTGCAGGACATGATGGAAGTGGCTGCCGAAGATGCCGCGGTAGGTATGGAGCTCGTCGAGAACGATCCACGACAGGTCGCCCAGGAACGGCCCCCAGCTCGTCCAGTGTCCGAGGATGCCGCGGTGCAACATATCGGGGTTGGAGATCACCACCCGCGGGAAGTTGCGGCGGATCGCTGTGCGGCGCGCCGCCGGGGTGTCGCCGTCGTAGATCTCGCAGCCCGCCTGCTCGGAGGTCAGTCCCGCCGCCTGCGCCAGCTGGTCGAGCTTGCCGCGCTGGTCCTGGCCGAGGGCCTTGAGCGGGAACAGGAAGAGCCCGCGTCCCGGCCCGCCGCGGATCGCCTCCTCGAGCGCCGGCAGCTGGAACACCAGCGACTTGCCCGAGGCGGTGGGGGTGGTCAGGAGCACGTTCTCGCCGCGCCGCACCGCCGCGACGCCCGCCGCCTGGTGGCTCCACAGCCGCTCGACGCCCGCCCTGGCCAGCGCTCCCGCCACCGCCTCGGGCAGCGGCGGATCGAGCTCGCCGTAGGAGGCCGGGTTGGGCGGCAGGTAGGCGCAGTGGACCAGCTCGGGCCCGAGCTTGGGGTCGCCGCGCAGCCCGGTGATCAGAGGGAGTAGAGGGAGCAGAGGGAGCAGAGGGGTCGAGTCAGGGCAGTCGAGCATGTTACGGCTCATTTCCGCCCTATCCTACTCGCCTTTTGCGGGCCTGGGGAAGCGGGTCAACACGCCGCCCCTGGCGGGCCGCGGCGCGCTCCGGGCAACCAATCAGATTTGTTCGAGGATCTGCTTGCGCTTGGCCTCGAACTCGGGTTGCGAGATCAGACCGTCGTCGAGCAGCTTCTTGAGCTGGCGCATGCGCTCGGCGGTCGACAGGGATGCCGAAGCCGAGGCCGCGGCGGGTGCTGCGGGGGCTGCCGCCGCCGCCGGGTGGTGAAAGGTATAGACCGCGGCGTCGATGGCGCGCTTGAAGGCGAGCGGCCGGCTGATGCGGTGGAACACCTCGGCGCCGCTCTCGCTCGCGGTGTCGATCTCGAGATCGCCGTAGCTGAACAGCCGTCCCCACAGGTCCTGGCGGTGCTCGACGTTGTTGATCTTGTCGAGATAGGAATCCATCGAGACCTTGCCCAGGACCCCCGTCTGGCGCAGCAGGCGGCGGTCGGTGAGCACGTAGTCGCGGGTGCGCAGCATCAGCTCGCGCACCAGGGCGACGGCCAGCGCGGCCAGCGCCACCACTCCCGCCGCCGCCGCCGCCGCGGTGCTGCCGCCGGCGTTCAAGATCCAGAGGCCGAGGATGCCGGCGATGGCCGCCGCGAACAGCGGCGGCAGCAGGACGATGCGGCTCGGATGGGCCCGGTAGAGAATCTCCTCTCCCTGCTGCAACTGACCCCTGATACTCACTCTTCCTCCTCCTCGGCGCCCCGGGGGTCGCCGCAGCTGCGGCGAGTGGGCCGGCACCAACCGCAACATACGCCGCGGCCCGGGGAGCGTCAACCGCCACGACAGCGTCACAGGACAGGCGCTCCGGCGGCGGCTGACGCCGGCAGTGGCATTGCACTACAATCGATTCACCTTGAGCCCGCTCGCCCGCCGCCTTCTCGTCGTCTCCAACCGCCTCCCCATCGTGCTCGAGAAGAAGGGCGCGAGCTGGACCCTGAAAGCGGGTTCGGGCGGCCTGATCAGCGCGCTCGCGCCGGTGCTCTCGCACCGCGGCGGGTTGTGGATCGGCTGGCCGGGGCTCGCCCTCGAGCGCGGCGGGGCATGGGAATCGCTGATGGCGGAGGGCTTCCGCGAGCGCGGCTATGACCTGCTGCCGGTGCTGCTCACCGAAGACGAGGTCAAGGGATTCTACGAGGGGTTTTCCAACGCCATCCTGTGGCCGCTTTTCCACGACCTGACCGGCCGCTGCGACTTCCAGCCGTCCTACTGGTACACCTACCTCGAGGTCAACCGCAAATTCGCCGAGGCGGTGCTCGAGCAGAGCCGCCGCGACGACTTCATCTGGGTGCAGGACTACCAGCTCATCCACGTCGCGGAGTTCGTGCGCCAGCAGACCGCGCAGCGCCGCATCGGCTTCTTCCTCCACATCCCCTTCCCGCCGCTCGACATCTTCATGAAGCTCCCCTGGCGGGGCCAGCTGCTCAACGCCTTCCTGGCTTACGACCTGCTCGGGTTCCAGACCGCGCGCGACCGGCGCAACTTCCTCTCTTGCGTGGAGCAGCTGCTCGACGGAGTGGAGATCCGGCGCGCCAAGGACGGCGGCTTGAGCGAAGTGCGGGCGGGGTCGCGGGTGATGCGCGTCGGCACCTTCCCGATCGGCATCGACTACAAATCGTTCTTCGACACCGCGCGCTCCGACGAGGTCGAGCTGCGGGTCGAAGAGCTGCGGCGCCGCATCGGACCCTTCGAGCTGGTCATCGGGGTCGACCGACTCGACTACACCAAGGGGCTGCCCGAGCGGCTGCAGGCCTTTCGCAATGCGCTGCAGCGCTTTCCCGAGCTGCGCGAACGCGCGCTGCTGATGCAGATCGTGGTGCCCAGCCGCGAGGCGGTCGCCGACTATCAGGCGCTCAAGGGCGAGATCGAGCAGCTGGTCGGCGAGATCAACGGCGAGTTCTCGACCCCCGGCTGGGTGCCGGTCCACTACCACTACAAGAGCCTGACGCGGCGCGACTTGATCGCGCTCTACCGCATGGGGCGGGCCGGCTTCGTGACCTCGCTCAAGGACGGCATGAACCTGGTCGCCAAGGAGTTCTGCGCCTGCCAGATCGACGGCCGCGGCGCGCTCGTGCTGTCGGAGTTCGCCGGCGCGGCGGCGCAGCTCAAGAACGGGGCGCTGCTGGTCAATCCGCACGACATCGAAGGCATGGCCAACGCGCTCAAGACCGCGTTCGAGATGCCGGCGGCCGAGCGCCTGCGGCGCATGCACCTGATGCAGGAAGTGCTGCGCAAGCAAGACATCTTCTGGTGGGTCGACTGCTACCTCAAGGCCGCCCTGGGGACCGTGCCGAAAGACTTCCGGACGTCGAAAGACCAGTACATGCCGCTGCCGGGCCTCGACGACAGCTGGGTCGAGGTCTAGCTCGCGAGGGAGAAGCTGACGCTTGGCAGCGCCGGGCAGTCGTGACCTCCCCTCGGCGCTGGCGCGCTGGCCCGAGATCGCCCGGCGGCTGGCCGGCAGGCGCCTGGCCCTGTTTCTCGATTTCGACGGCACGCTGTCGCCGATCGTCGCCACGCCCGCGCTCGCCACCTTGCCCGAGCCGACGCGGGAGGTGCTGCGGCGGCTGGTCCGGCGCCTGCCTCTGGCCTTCCTTTCCGGCCGCGAGCGCGAAGACGTGGCCGGCCTGGTGGGCCTGCCGGCGGCGATCTACGCCGGCAACCACGGTTTCGACATCGCCGGTCCGCCGGCCGCGGGCGGCGGGGGCGAAGGCGCGCTGCGCCACGAGGTGGGAGACGGCGACCCCGGCCGCCTCGAGCGGCTGGCCGAGCGGCTGCGCCGCGACCTTGCAGGCATCCGCGGCGCGCTGGTCGAGCCCAAGCGCTTCTCGGTCGCCGTCCACTACCGGCTGGTGGGCGACGAAGACCTCCCGCGGGTCGAGGCGGCGGTCGACCGCGCTGTGGCAGAGCTGACGGCGGCGAGCGCGGCCAGTGCGGCGGCGAGGTCGGAGAAACCGGCGGGGGCGGCCCGGCCGCCGGCGCTGGTCAAGACTCATAGCAAGAAAGTCTTCGAGCTGCGGCCGGACATCGACTGGCACAAAGGCAGGGCGCTGGAGTGGCTGCTCGAGAGGCTCAACCTGGCCGGGGGTGAAGCGCGGCTTCCCCTCTTCATCGGCGACGACGTCACCGACGAGGACGCCTTCGCCGCGGTCGCCGGGCGCGGCCTCGGCATCCTGGTCGCCGACGAGCCCCGCGCCACGGCCGCCACCTATCGCCTGCGCGACCCCGGCGAGGTGCGGCAGTTTCTCGAACACCTGGCCGACCTTGCCGACTCCGCGCCGGGTTGATTGATCTGCCGGCCTGCCCGGCCTGGTATGCCTCTTCCTGTACCATAGCCGCCGCAGCGACAGCAGGGCAGCAGCAGGAATGGCCGGGCGCCCGGCCGCGGGCCGGGATGGGGGATGGACTGTCCACGACCGGATGCTTGGCCATGCCAGGCACGGTGGAGGAGCCGTTGGAAGACGTCGTCAAAGTCGAGACCAGGCCGGATCTCATGGCACCGGCGGCATCCGCCGCTGTGGCGGCGCCGCTGGCCGGCGAGTGGCATCCGGGCAAGATCCACATCCTCGGTCCGCTCGCGGTCCCCGGCCTCGCGGATCGCAATGTGCGGGTCTACCTTCCCTCGACGTTCACGCCGCGGGTGCCGCGCTTCGCGCTCTACATGTTCGACGGCCAGAACCTCTTCGACGACCAGCCGTCGTTCGCCGGCGGCTGGCATCTCCACGCGGCGATCGAGCGCCTGGCCAAGGGCTGCCCGCTGGCGCCGATCGCCATCGGCATCGACCACGGCCACGAGCTCCGGCTGCGCGAGCTGTCGCCATTTCCCGTGGCGGAGGGCCATGGTGGAGGTGCCGGACTCGATCTGCTGCTCGACTGGATGACCGGGACCCTGATGCCGCTCCTGGCCGGCGAGCTGCCGCTGATTTCGGGGCCGGTCGGCGCCGTGGCGGGCGGCTCCTCGATGGGGGGCCTGGCGGCCCTCTACGCGCACTTCCGCCACCCCGATGCGTTCGGCGGCGCGCTCGCGATGTCACCCTCTCTCTGGATCGCCGACGGCGAGATCCTGCGCTGGGTCGCCGGCCAACCCACCCCTGAGGTCAGTCGCATCTATCTCGACTGCGGGGCTCGCGAGGGGCGGGGCATGGTGCTGCCGCTGGTCGCCGCCATGGCCGCGCACCTCGGCAACCGCGGTTACGACCGCGACCGCCTGCTGTTCCGCCCCGATCCCCGCGGCGCCCACAACGAGAGCAGCTGGCGCCGCCGCCTCCTCAGGGCGCTGCGCTTCTTCTACCGCTGATCTCCGATCAATCCACGTTGGGCCGGCGGTCTAGAATGCCCGCGGGAAGGCTGCTTGCCCCGACCGCGATGCCCACGCCGCTGATCCATTCCCGCGCCCGGCTGGTGGCGATGGCCATGGTGCTCCTGTGCGCCTACAGTCTGGCGCTCCGGGTCTGGTGCGGCGTGCGCGACCTGAACGCCAGCCGCTACTACGACGAAGGCTTTTCGCTGCGCAATGTCGGCAACATGCTGGACACCGGCTCGCTGCGTCCCGCGAATGCCTACTATCCCGGCCTTTCCTACCTGCCCGAGGCGGCGGTGCTGGCGGCGGTCGACGGATTGCGGCGCGCAACCGGGCTGGAGGCGCTGGCGATCAGGTCGGACGAGATCGATTCCAGGGGGCATTTCACGCCGCTCGCCTACCTGTTGTGCCGGCTGTTCCAGGCGCTCCTCGGGACCGCCTCGCTGATCGCTCTGTTTTGCCTCGGGCGGCGGCATCTCACGCCGGCGGCGGGCCTGGCCGGAGCCTTCATCATGTCGATCGTGCCCTGGCACATCCGCCAGTCGTCGATCTTCAAACCCGACATCCTGCTGGTCTTGACCACCATCCTGGCGCTCGACTGGAGCATTCGCGCCCTGCGGAGTCTCGGCCATCGCGATTTCGCCGTGGCTGGCCTGGCCATCGGCGCCTGCGCCTCGGCGAAGTACAGCGGCATCGCCGGCGCGTTGCCTCTGACCGCAGTCGCCTTGACCCTGGCGGCGTCCGAGAAGTGCTGGACGTTTTACGGCAAGCGGCTCGCTCTGGCCGGCCTCGCCGCCGCCGCCTGCTTTGCGCTCACCAATCCCTACGCTCTTGCCGATCCCGACCTGGTGCGCCAGGACTTCGGCTCCACCCTGGTCTTCTATGCGGGGCGTGGAGCGCGTGCCCAGGCCTCACACCTGGACATGCCCGCCAACGCCGTGGCATCGCTGCTCTCGGGATCGTTTCTGGGGCTTGCTCTGGGTACATTGGGGCTCTGCGGCGTGGCGGTCTGGGGGTTCAAGCTGCTTGGGCGCCTGGGCCACAGCAAGGAGCAGGCGGCGGCAAGAACGGACTCGACCTTGCCGCTCGCCGTTCTTGCTCTCTTCCCTCTCGCCTATGTCTTCCTCTACTCGGCGGTCACCAACTATCCCAGCGAACACAACTGGCTGCCTCTCGTCCCGGTCATCTCGCTCGCCGCGGCAGACCTCATCCTGGGAAGCGGGTCCGCCGTCGCGGCGCTCCCGGCCCTCGCGGCGCTCCCAGCAAGGCGCCGATTCCCGGGGCGCTCGGCGATCCTCGCCGGAGCGTTGGTGGTCTACGGGATCTACGCCAGCTTTTCCTACGCGCGCACGATCGCCACGCCGCCGACCTGGTCGCTGGCCCGCGACTATCTCCAGGCGGCCATGGCGCCCGAGGTCGCCGACCGCATCGTCGCGGCCGAGGACTCCGACCAGGCGGCGCTCGACCTCCGGGACGGCAACCGGTCGGCGGCGGTCTTCTTCTTCGACGCCGCGCAACCGCCAGCGGCAAGCAGCCTGGAGGCCGCGGATGCAGAGGTCCACCGCGGCGGCCGGCAGGCGCAGTCCGCGCGCTGCCGTCCCTTGGAGCAGGACCGGGCGGGCGGGCGCTGCCTTTACTTCGAGCCCTCGCTGCTGGGCGCGCACGGCGAGCCGCTCACGGCGATCGTCCATCTCTGGAAACCGCTCGGCGATCCGGTGACGCTGGCGCCTCGAGGGCCGCGCTGCTCGTATCGCCTGCCGGCGCCGCTGCCGCCGGGCGCGACCCTGGGGTCGCTGCAGACCCTGCTGCCCAGGGGCCAGGCCACGGACCCGCCGAGCGGGCGTCTCGGCCGGCTCTCCCTCCCCCTCGTCGCCGCCGGAAGGGCGCACGGCTCGAGCCTTTTCTCCTCGGCGCGCTTTCCGCTGCAGCAGCTCGACCAGCTCACCCTCGACCTCCTGCCGCGACCGTGCCAGGCCGAAGAGGTCCGCCTGCTGCTCTGGCAGTGAGAGGACGATCAGGAGATCTCGGGCGCGGGTTCTGGGGGGTGGAGGGCGATGCTGGCGCCTACCCAGGTGCGGTCTTTGTTGAAATCGACGCCGACCATCTTGCCCTTAGTGGTGCGGACCAGGCTGTTGACGAGCCGGGGGCGGTCGCGCCAGAGGAACATCATGCGCACCTCGGCCTTGGCGGGGTCGTCGGGAGTGGCGATGACCGGGGCGTAGTCGACGCGGCGCTGGAGGATGTAGTCCTCGGGGCGCTCGATGGCGCGCAGGCGCTCGGCGGTGACGCCGACTTCGACCCCCAGTCCGGCGAAGGAGAAGAGCGGCTTCAAGACGTAGTTGTCGAGGTCGGGAGGAAGCTCTTCGAGGTCGGCGAGGAAATGGCTCTCCGGAGCGTAGCGGCTGTGAATGAACGGCAGGGAAAACTTGCTGATCTTCCAGAACCAGTTGGGGTGGCCGACCCAGGTGACGTCCAGGGGACGGCGGAAGAGATGGTCGAGGTTGACCTGGCGGCGCTCGAGCTCGTCGAAGATGACGCGGTTGTAGATCCGCCGGATGGGCACCTCGCGCCCCCGGCGCCCCCGCCGATTATCGCGATAGAAGAGGCGCTCGCCCCTGACGATGACCTCGGTCGCCGAGACCGCGCGCACGCCCAGGAGCTGCTCGATGACGGTGAAGTCGACGCGGGTCTTCTGCCGCTCGGGATCGATCTCCAGCAGGACCACGTTCTCGGGGTCGGCGTCGCCGACGATGACGGCGCGCAGGCAGGCGGTATAGCTCTCCGTGGTGAGGCCGCCAAAGTAGGGAGTGAGGTCGGCGGGCAGCTCGAAATGGCGGTGGAAGGCGCGCTCGAGCAGCCACTGGAAGCCGTAGAGCGAGGGGAAGCCCTGCAGCTCGATGAGCCGCGGCGAGAGCCCGCCGCCGGCCTCCTCGACGAGCGCGAAATCGACCTGTAGAAAGGTGGTGTGGGCATCCTCGCCGGGCACGGCAAAGCCTGGCGGGATCGCTTTCTCGGCGGCGCGCAGGTAGGCAGCGGAGGTGACCGCGGAGAGCATCTCGCGCGCCGCGCGATGGAGCTCGGCGGTCAGCGGCTGCGACAGGAAAAGCGGCGTCTCGCAGATGCGAAAAGGGATGGGGAAGCCGGCCTGCTCTTCGAGCCAGTCGAGCATGGCGCGATAGCGGCCCTCGGTGAAGGCGGCGTTGTAGGCCCGCCGCAGCTCGGGAACCATCGGACGCTAGCCCTCGGCGAGTCCCGACTGGGTCTCGGCAATGATGTAGTCGACCACGGCCTGGGGGTCGTGACGCGAATGATTCCAGACCTCGAGCTGGCGGTCGGCGCCGGTGCCGTGGCGCAGGACCTCGTAGATGTAGGCGATCTGCTCGCGGCTGCCCAGCTCGTCGACCACGTCGTCGACGAAAGCGAGCAGCTCGTGGATGAGGTCGACGCAGGGGACCTCGGCCTGCTTGCCGAAATCGATCAGCTTGCCGGAGATGCCATAGCGCGCCGCCCGCCACTTGTTCTCGTTGAGCAGCAGCCGGCGATAGAGCCGGAATCCTAGATTCTGCCGGATCAGCTTGTGGAGCTTCGCGCACACTGCCTGGATCAGGGCGGCCAGCGCGATGGTCTCGTTGACCCGCATCGGCACGTCGCAGATCCGGAACTCGAGGGTGTCGAAGAACGGGTGCATGCGGATGTCCCACCAGATCTTCTTGCCGTTGTCGATGCAGCCGGTCTTGATCAGCAGCTTGATGTAGTTCTCGTACTCCGAGAGGCTCGTGAAGTGGTCGGGGATGCCGGTGCGGGGAAAGCGGTCGAAGATCTTGCTGCGGTAGGACTTGAACCCGGTGTTCTGGGCCTGCCAGAAAGGCGAGTTGGTCGACAGCGCGAAGATGTGCGGCAGGAAGTAGCGGGCGGCGTTCATGATGTGGATCGCCACCTCGCGGTCCTCGATGCCGACGTGGACGTGCAGACCGAAGATCAGGTTGGCCCGCGCCACCTGCTGCATGTCCTCGACGATCTCGGTGTAGCGCGGGAGGGCGGTGATCGCCTGGTCCTTCCAGTGCGCGAACGGGTGGGTGCCGGCGGCGGCGATGGTCAGGCCGTTGCGGCGGGCGAGCGCCGCCAGGTTGCGGCGCAGCTCGACCACCTCGCGGCGCGCCTCGTGGATGTCGCGGCAGATGCTGGTGCCGACCTCGATCACCGACTGGTGCAGCTCGGACTTCAACTGGTCGCGCAGCTGGGCGGCGCCCTCGTCGTCAGCCAGGAGATGCTGAACGTGCGAGCGGAGGTCTCGCGTCAGGGGGTCGATGAGCTGGAACTCTTCTTCGATTCCCAGGGTGAACCAGCGCGCCTCGGCCATGGCTCCTCCGTCCTGCGCCGCCCTCCGGCCTACCGCTTGGCGGCCGCCGGCGCGGGGCCTGCCGCCGGCGGTGCGGGGCCCGCCGCAGACATCGCGGGTGCCGCGGCCGGCGGCGTGGGCGCCGCTGCCGCGAAGGCGGTCACGAACTCTCCCCAGGTCAAGTTGTTGCGCCCCGCCACGTGCGCCTGGGCCTTGCGCAGCGCCATGTTGGCCGCCGCCTCGACCACCCATTCGAAGTTGTCTTCGCCGATCGAGTGCAGGTCGGCGTCCGGCGCCGGGTTGCAGAAGTCGATCGCGTAGGGCACGCCGTCGCGGACCGCGAACTCGACGGTGTTGAAGTCGTAGCCGAGAGCGCGGTTGAGCTCCAGCACTCCGTCCCTCACCCGGTCGAGCAGCGCCTCGGCGATCGGCGGGCCATTGCGCAGGTAGCGCTGGTGAAAGGGCGCCTTGGGGTCGTATTGCATGATGCGGACGTCACGGCAATCGATACAGTAGCAGCGGAAGTACTCGGAGAAAACGATCTCCTCCTGCAGCATCATGACCAGCTGCCCGGTCTCGTTGTAGGCGCGGAAGAACTCCTCCCGGTCGTGGAGCTTGTAAACGTTCTTCCAGCCGCCGCCGGCGAAGGGCTTGAAGAAGGCCGGGAACCCGACGTAAGCGAAGATCGCCTCCCAGTCCAGCGGGTAGGCGAGGTTGCGCATCGAGCTCTCGTTGGTGTCGGGCGGGTGCTGGTTCGAGGGCAGCAGCACCGTCTTCGGCACTGCGACGCCCACCTTGGTCGCCAGGCTGTTGTTGAAGAATTTCTCGTCGGCGCTCCACCAGAACGGGTTGTTGACCACCGCCGTGCCGCTGAGCGCCGCGTTCTTGAGATAGCCGCGGTAGAAGGGGATGTCCTGCGAGATGCGGTCCAGGATGACTGCATAGCCGCTGTCGACGCCTTGCATGACCTTGTCGATGCGCACCGGCTCGGCGACGATGCCGGGCACCCGGCGCAAGTTGATGCGCTCGAGCAAGGCCCAGGGGAAAGTATTCTCCTGCCCGAACAGGATGCCGATCTTCTTGGCCGTGCCGCTCGTGCCGCTCGGGGTATTGGCTTCCATCAGGGGGTCTCCCTAGAGTCGAGAAAGGTAACGCGGAAACATGTCTCGCCAGAGCGGCCAGTCGTGCTTGGCCCAGCGCCAGAGATCGAGCCAGTGGACGAGCCCCTTGCTCTCCAGGAGGCGGGACAGGGCGAGGTTGGGTTCGAGGCAGATGTCCCACTCGCCGACGCCGAGCACGATGCCCATCTGGCGGAGGTGGCCGAGATGCCAGGGGTCATGGAGGCCCGGCAGATAGTCCACCGGGTTGTTGAAGTAGCAGTCGTCGTCGTAATAGCCCTGCAGGAACTGCCGGATGTCGAAGGCGCCGCTCATGCTCAGCAAGTAGGCCACCTGGTCGGGATGGCGCAGCGCCACGTTCAGGGCGTGATAGGCGCCGAAGCTGCAGCCGCCGACCGCCACCCTGGGCCGTCCGGTGTCGATCCGAGCGTGCGCGAAGACCTGGCGCACGATCACTCGCTCGTAGGCGATGTGGGTCTTGACCCGGTCGGCGGGATGGATGCCGTGGTTGTACCAGCTCTCGCCGTCGATGCTGTCCGGACAGTAGATCTTCACCCGTCCCGCCTCGAGCAGCGGCCGCGCCGCTTCGATCAGACCGAAGTCTTTGTACTCGTAGTAGCGCGCCCGCGAGGTGGGAAAGAGGACCACCGGGAAACCGGCATGGCCGAAGACCAGCATCTCGAAGATGCGCCCGCCGAGGTAGGGAGTGCTCCACCGCAGATACTCTTCCTTCACGCGCCGTCAACCTCATCGCTGACCTGTGCATCCGTCGGATCGTCATCGCAAGGGCTTGCCAGCGCCTCGGCGCCCCCCCGACCACGGCGCCGCGGCCGCGAGGGGGCGGCGCCGCCTGGAGCGGGAGAGCAGGCGCATTCCTCGGGCGGAAGCGTGTCAGAGGCGCAAATGAAGGTTAGCACAGGGCGGGGCGAGCCCCTCCGGGGGGCATGGTATGACTACCACCAAGCCCGTGGCGGAAGGCGGCAGAGTGGCAGAGCGACAGAGCGACAGAGCCATAAAGATGACCGAGCCCAGGACCCGACCGCCCGAGAGCGCCGCCGCGCTGCCGGCGCGCGAGATCGCCGCCGCGGCCGTCCTGCTGGTGGCCGCCCTCGCGCTGCGGCTGCTCGGGGTCTTCCAGATCCGGTTCAACTCCGACGAGGCCCAGCACGCCCACCTGATCTGGGGCTGGACGCGGGGGCTGGTGCAGTACCGGGACTACTTCGACAACCACACGCCGCTCTTCCACCTGCTATGGGCGCCGCTGGCGGCGGCGCTGGGCGAGAGCGTGAGCACGCTGTTCTGGCTGCGTCTCAGCATGCTGCCGCTCTATGCGATCGCCCTGGTCCTGACCTTCGTCCTCGGCCGCCGCCTGTTCTCGCTGCGCACCGCGCTCTGGGGCACGGTGCTGACCGCGCTCCTGCCGCCCTTCTTCCTCAAGACCCTCGAGCTGCGCACCGACGTCTTGTGGACCGTCTGCTGGTTGGGGGCGGCCGTCGCGCTGTGCGGCGGGCCGCCGAGCGGCCGGCGCGGGCTGGCCGCCGGCCTGCTGCTGGGCGCCGCCGCCGCGGTGTCGCTCAAGACCACACTGCTGGTCGCGGCATTGGCGGGCGGGGCGCTGCTCGGCCTGGCTTACGGCCCGCGGGGGGGTGGCGAGCGCGGAGGGCGCGCGCGGGCCGGCCTGCTCGCCGCCGGCTCCCTGCTCGCCGGGATGCTGGTAGTGCCGCTCGTCGTGGCGGCCTACTTTCAGGCGCGGGGAGCGCTGGGGGCGATGCTGGCGGGAGCGGTGGGGCACAACCTGCTCGCCGGACCGGCCGGCGCCGCCGCAAGCCACGGCAAGGGCTGGCTCGCCCGGACGCTGACTTTCGCCCTCGGCCTGGCTCCCCTGCTCGCCGCCGCTCCCTGGGTGCGGCGGAGCGGCCGGCCGGGAGCGGCGGACCGGCGCCTGCTCCTCTTCCTCACCTGCGGCGTCTATCTGCTCGCGCTGCTGGCCTTCTGGCCGCTGGTGACCAGCCAGAGCTACCTCCCGATCGAGCCCTTCCTGGTGCTGGTGCTGGCCGGCGCCTTCCTGGAGCGCGGGGCGGCCGTGGCGGGCCTCTCCCGGACGGCGGTCGTCTTCTTGACTCTGGGTCTCGCCGCTGAGCTCGCCATCAACCTCTATAAAGGCCCGCTGCGCGGCGATGCCACCCGCCCGCAGACCGCCCTGGTGGCGGCCGCTCTGCGCCTGACCGGACCTGACGAGCCGGTCTTCGACCTCAAGGGCGAGACGGTCTTCCGGCGGCGGGCCTTCTTCCCGGTCCTCGAGGACATCACGCGGAGCGCGATGGCGGCGGGCCGGATCGCGGACACGATCCCCGAGGACCTGCTGGCGAGCGGCACCTGCGTGGCGGTGCCCGACAGCCCGCGCCTGCCGCCGCGGGGGCGCGCTTTCCTCGACGCCAACTTCATCCTGGTCAGTCCCCTGCGGGTCTGCGGCCAGCTGCTGCCGCAGCCCCCGCCGCGAGCCGGCGCAGCGGTCGAATTCACCGTCCGGCTGCCGGCCCGCTACCTGCTGGTCGGCCGCGGCGGCGCCGCGGCACGCGGCCGCCTCGACGGCGCGGCCCTCGACGGCGCGCGGTTCATCGCCGCGGGCAAGCACCGCTTCGAGCCCGATTCGCCGCCGCCCTGGGCGCTGCTCTGGGCGCGCGCCGCCGAGCGCGGGTTTTCGCCTTTCTGACGCTCGCCGAAGCGGACCTGCGACCGCCGCGCCGGTGTTTCATCTCACGCAGCCCGACGGGATGGCCGTGCCGCACAAGGCGACCAGCGGCCGCCTGTCCCCTCTCTCGACCCCCTGCTGCACCCGCCTCAATCCGGGTTAGGATCAGGCGCGGTGAGATCAGCAGCTCCTCAGTCGAGCCGGCCCGGGGCGGTCAGCGCTGCCGCAGCTGCGGCGACTGGTGCGGGAGTCTCCTGCCGCGGCTGCGGCGACCGGGCAAGGGGTGGGCGCGCAAGAGGAGCACGGCGGCTGGCTGAGCGGGGCCTCCGGCCGGCCCTGGCCGCGCTGGCGGTCGTCGCACTCTTTGCCGCCGTGAGTGCCCGGGCCCAGGGGGCGCCGGGCGGCGCCTCCGCCGCAGCAGTGCCGGCCGGCGGTCAGTCCGGATCGGCCGCCGCAGCAGGCAAGGCGCCCGCCGGCCCTGCCGCCGCGGCAGCCGCCAGCGGCGCCAGCTTCACGCTCAAGATCGGCAGCGGCAGCGGCGGCGGCTCCTATCACCCCAATACCCTGATCCACATCTGGGCCCATCCCAATCCGGTCGGCATGGTCTTCGATCGCTGGACCGGCGACCTCAACCAGGTCGTCGACCGCTACTCGCCGCAGACGGTGCTGGTCATGCCGGCGGCCAACGTCAGCCTCGCCGCCGCCTACAAGCGGGCGGCGTCGTGCCAGCCGGAGACCGAGAGCTGGAACGGCGTCGAGGTCGTCACCTGCCTGCCCCCCAAGCACTTCGCGGCGATCGTCCTCTTCCACCCGCGGGATGGCGCGGCGAAGGGGTTCTTCAACCAGGTCGAGCCGCGGATCTTCGTCAACGACGCCGCCGCGGCGGGCTACGCCCTGATCGCCATCGACAGCGCCGATCGCGAGCACAGGAACTGGCAGTGGAAACCGCCGGCCGCGCCGCCCAACGCGCCGGTGGCGGCGCCGCCCAAACCGGCTCCGCCTGCGGCCGCGGGAGCGCCGGCCGCCGGAGCCGCTCCAGCAGCCGCCGACCCGTCAGGCTCCCAGGGTCAGGGGAATCCCGACGTCAGGAACGTGACTGGGTTCCTCGCCTCCCTGGTCCGGCGGCACCTGCTCGCCGCCGGCGAGCCGCTCTATGGGCTGGGGATTGGCATGGGCGGCAATTTCGCCGCCCATCTGGCTGGCCAGCTGCACCTGAAGGCGGTGGCGCTCTACTTCGCCCCCGGCAACTTCGGTCCCAAATACGGCGTGCCGACGATCTGGCTGATGGCCCAGAACGACGACGCCGGCAAGGCCGGCGGCGGCGGCGATCCGCGGGCGCTCGAGGAGTACACCAAGCTGCTGGGCCGCGAGGTGCCAGCGAAGTTCGACGTCAACGACGCCTCGCCGCTCTATCCGCTGCGTTTCTGGCGGATCCCCGGCCTCGACGCGGCCGACTCGCGGGCGATCTACCAGGCGCTCAAGGCGCAGCGCTTCCTGGACCCCAAGGACTACCTGGTCCTCAACCCGCAGGACCTCGCCTGGAACAGGGCCGTGCCGGGCCGCTACGCCCCCTTCCGCGGCGCGATCCGCGAGCAGCTCGACGTCTGTTACGCGGCGGCCCGCTTCTACAGCGACTTCGACAGCCGGGTGATCGACTTCTTCAACGAACACCGCTAGGTGCCGGAGGCGTGAGGCCAGGGAGCGCTCAGCTGTCGCGCGGTAGCGGCGAGAAAGGCGAGGGGCGCGCGGCGGCATCCGGGTCTCGACCGCCGCTCCGGCGGATCGGCGGCGGCCGCTTTGCATTCTGGCTGCCGACGGCGGTGCTACTGGCGCTGGCGGCGGCGCTGGCGATGGGCGCGGCCCTCTCCGACAGCATCACGGTCGACGAGCCGACCCATCTCGCCGCCGGGGTGACCCCGCTGCTGACCGGCGACTTCCGGCTGAGCCCCGACCACCCGCCCCTGGCCCGCATGTGGGCCGCGCTGCCGGTGCTGGCACTGGGGGCGCGCTGGACACCGGCCGCGGATCCCGGCTGGCACGCGGGCGACTTCTCGGGTCTGGGCAGGCGGTGGCTGGCGCCGCCCGGCCAGGGAGACCGCCTGATCCAGCCCGCCCGCGCCATGATCGTCGTGCTGCTGCTCGGCCTCTGTCTGGCGACCGCGCTGGCCGCCAAGCGGCTATTCGGCCACGCCGCAGCGCTGCTGGCGCTGTTCGTCGCGGCGCTCGATCCCTCGCTGCTGGCGCACGGCCACTACGTGACCGCCGACGTGGCGATGGCGCTCACGGCGCTGCTGAGCGTGGCGGCCGCTGCGCGGCTGCTGGCCAGGCCCACCGTCCGGCGGCTCGCCCTGACCGGCCTGGCACTCGGCGGCGCGGCGCTGACCAAGTTCTCGTGGCCGCTGCTCCTGCCGGCGCTTGCGGCGATGGCGGTCGCCGCCGTTTCTTGGCCCGCATTCCGCGGCGGACCTCCGTCCCCGCCAGCCGGCCCGCCCAGAGGAGGCGGCGATCACGTCCTGGCCGAGCTGGCGGGCGGCGCCGGCCCGGGAATACGGCCGGGGCCGCTGCGCCGGACGGCAACGGTGGCCGGCCTCGGCCTGCTCCTGGCGGCGGCGGTCTGGCTCTCCGTCTGGGCGGCCTACGGCTTCCGCTTCAGCCCCTTCCGCGGCGCCGATCGGGCCACGGCCATGATGGCCGCGCCGGCGGGGCCCGCAGGTCAGCGGCCTGCGACGATGGCCTCCGCCTGGCAGGCGGTGCTGCGCGACCCGGCGGACGGCAAACCGTTCGCGCTCGCGCCGCTGGTGGATCTCGCCCGCCGGCACCGGCTGCTCCCCGAGGCCTATCTCTACGGGCTGGCCTACGCCTACCGCACGTCGCGTTACCGCAGCGCCTACCTCATGGGGGAGCTCTCGACAACCGGCTGGCGCCGCTACTTCCCAATCGCCTTTGCGATCAAGACACCGCTCGCGACCTCTCTTTTGATTGCCGCCGGGATCGCTGCGCTCGCCGCTCGCCGCGCCGCGCCGACTGCCGATCCGCTGCTCGCCTTGGGCCTGCTCGTCTTCGTCGCGACCTATGGCGGCGCCGCCGTGCTCTCGCATCTCGACATCGGCCAGCGCCACCTGCTGCCGCTCTACCCGCCGCTCTTCATGCTGGCGGGCGCGGCGGCGGCCTGGCTGCCGGCGCGGAGCGCCCAGCTGCTGCTCGCGGCCGGCTGCCTCTGGCTGCTGGCCGCCAATCTCCGCGCCTGCCCCGAGTACCTGGGTTACTTCAACGAGCTCGCCGGCGGGCCGCGCCAGGGCTTCCGCTACCTCGCCGACAGCAACGTCGACTGGGGACAGGACCTGCGGCGGCTCGCAGGCTATGCGCGGCGGCACCCCGGCGAGCGCCTGGTGCTGGCGCAGTTCGGGTCGCCGCCGCTGCCGCCCGGCCTGGCGCCGGCTCTCCTGGATGGTGGGTCGCCGGCCGCGGCGGCGGCACCGCTCGCGCCTGGCACCTACGCGGTGAGCGCAACCGAGCTGCTCGGCGTCTACGACCCGCTGGTGCGCGACACCGCTTGGACCGAGCGATCGCTGCCGCAGCCACCGGCGCGCCCGCCGGCAACCGCGCCGGCAGCCCCGCTCTATCGTGCGCTCACCGCGCTCGTCGCCTCCTGCCGCGAGCACCCGGCCCCGGCCCGGGCCGCAAGCTGCCAGCAGGCGGCGGGCCGCTTCGGCATGCTGCGCCGCGCCCGCCTGCTCAACCGCCTGCGCCGGCGGCCGCCCGACGCGCGGGTCGGCGCGTCGCTCTTCCTCTATCGGCTCGGCCAAAGCGATCTCGAGTCGCTGGTGCGTCCCTGAAAGCGGCCCGGAGTCGGCCGGCGGGTTTTCCCGGTACCCCTCGCCGTGACGAGCGCTATCCCACCTACCGGCCAGTGAGGCGAGCGGTCACTCGCCGCCCGGCGGCGGCTCGCTGGTCGAGGAGAGGACGGCCCCCTTGGCCTCCTTGCCACAGATCCTTGCCGGGCCGGGCAGGTCGATCCTCCTTACAAAATATCCTTGGCGCTCATCCGTCTTCAAGGGTGTATGAGTGAGTCGGCGAGCGTCTCCTGGATGAGCGAGCAAGACGGGCAGATCTCCGACGCGGTGGCCCGGGAGGGGAAACGGCTGCGGAGCTTCATCCGCCGGCGGGTCCCCGACGAGCTCGACGTGGAGGACATCCTGCAGGAGGTCTTCTACGAGCTCCTGGAGGCGGCTCGGCTGCTGCGGCCAGTCGATGAGGTCGGCGCCTGGCTGTTCCGCGTCGCCCGGAACCGCATCATCGACCTCTTCCGCAAGAGGAGCTCCGAAGGGTCGCGGAGCTTCCCCGTGCGGATCGCGGAAGACGGAGAGGCGCTGCCGCTGGAAGAGCTGCTGCTCTCGCCCGATGCCGGACCGGAAGCGGTCTTCGCCCGGGGAGTGCTGCTCGAAGAGCTGGAGGCAGCTCTCGGCGAGCTGCCCGACGAGCAGCGCGAGGTCTTCGTGGCGCACGAGCTCGAGGGCCGCAGCTTCAAGGAGCTCGCCGCCGAAACCGGTGTGAACGTCAATACGCTGCTGTCGCGCAAGCACTACGCGGTGCTGCACCTGCGCCGGCGGCTGCGGGCCATCTACGACGAGTACATGAACAGGTGAGGAGCATGAAGATGAGAAGGAAACGGCTACTGAGAGCACTGAAGATTGCCCCATTTGCCGCACTGGGCGCGGCACTGGTCGCGGCGCTGTTCGGCCTGGTCGTCATGGGCCTGTGGAACTGGCTGACGCCGGCCCTTTTCGGCTGGAAGCTGATCACCTTCTGGCAAGCGCTGGGGCTGGTCATCTTGAGCAGGACCCTGTTCGGCGGGTCCCGGGTGGGTCCGGGGTGGCGCGGGCACTGGCGCCACCGCATGATGGAGCGCTGGGAGCAGATGACGCCCGAGGAGCGCGAGAAGCTGCGCGCGGGTCTGCTCAGCCGTTGCGGCCACTTCGAGGCGCCGGCGGCCAAGCCGACGGCCTGAAGTGGGTGTTACGCCCGGGTCGCTGGCTGGGCGGCAGCCAGCGCCGCCGCGGCGGTGTCGTGCACCGGGGTGTCGAGCCCGGCCAGCCTGCCGAGCCGGGAGACGGCTCCGCTCAGGTCGTCGAGCTCCGTCGGACCTCCAGATTCCAGGTCGAGCAGGAAGCTCGGCTTCATGGTCGCGGGCATCGAGTCGATGATCCGCAGGACCTTCGTCTCCTCGTCTGGGTCGAGCGCAGCCCCGCGGGCGCGCGCCACCGCGATCACCTCGCCGACCGCGCGCGCCAGCAGGAGGCGCCCCAGAGGAGTGATGCGAATCTGCCCCACCGGGGCGCGAGCCAGACCGCAGGCGGCGGCCATCGCGGCGATGAAGGCGAATTTCCGCCAGACGTCGGCGGTGATGTCGCCGGAGGCCTTAGCCTCCGCGCCGGCCTCGCGCAAGGTACGGGCGATGCGCTCGGCGCGCTCGGAGATCCCCCCCGCCAGCTCGCCGACCACCACCTGCGTGAAGGGGCTGCGGCGCTCGATGACGCCGGGGGCGACGCGGGCGGCGCTGAGCCGGGTCAGGCCGCCGAGAAGGCTCGCGACGGGCACGCCGGCTGCCGCGAGCCGGTCGGTCACCTCGACCCCGTTGAGCAACGGCAGTATGGTCGCGCCGCCGGCCGCCAGGTCTCGCACCACCGGCATGATCTCCGGCAGCGAATAGCTCTTGACCGCGAGGATCGCGAGCTCGACAGCGCCGAGCTGCCGGGGATCGTCGGTCGCCGCGACCGGCGCCGTGAAGGTCTCTTCCGCCGAGCGGATCTCGATGCCGCGCTGGCGCAGCGCCTCGAGGCTGCTGCCGCGCGCCAGCATCGCGACCTGATGGCCGCCGCGCGCGAGCAGCCCGCCGTAATAGCCGCCGACTCCGCCTGCCCCAAGAATTGCGATTCTCATGACGTCACCTCGACCTCATGCAAATCCGATCCTTCGTTCCCCGTGCCCCGCCGCGCCCTCACCGCAGCAGTCTTCGATTGCTGGTCATCGAGGCGGTTCCCTGATAGCTTGCCGGCGACGATATCCGCCTTCTCGCGATCCGTCGAGACGCATGCAAGGACCTCTGTGTCGATCGAGAGCCTGAACCCGGCCACCGGCGAGCCGATCGCGGTCTATGAGGAGACGCCGCCCGCCGAGGTGGCGCGGGCGGTCGAAGCGGCGCACCAGGCCTTTGTCGCCTGGCGCGAGGTGAGCTTCGCCGAACGCTCCCGCCTGATGGGAGCCGCGGCTGCCGTGCTGCGCGAGCGCCGGCGCGAGTACGCGGCGCTGATGGCCAACGAGATGGGCAAGCCGTTCGGCGGCGGCCTGTCGGAAGTGGAGAAGTGCGCGTGGGCCTGCGAGTTCTACGCCGAGCAGGCCGCGGCGTTCCTGGCCCCGGAGGAGGTCGCAACCGACGCCGCCCGCAGCTACGTCCTCTTCCAGCCGCTCGGCGTGGTGCTCGCGGTCATGCCCTGGAACTTTCCGTTCTGGCAGGTCTTCCGCTTCGCCGCGCCGGGCCTCATGGCCGGCAATGCGGCGGTCCTCAAGCACGCCTCCAACGTGCCGGGTTGCGCCCTGGCGATCGCCGAGGTTTTCCGCGCTGCCGGCTTTCCGGCCGACCTCTTCCGCACTCTGCTCATCGGCAGCCGCGATGTGGAGCGGGTCATCGAGCACCCGCGGATCACCGCCGTCACCCTGACCGGCAGCGGCGCGGCCGGACGCGCGGTGGCCGGCAAGGCCGGCTCACTGCTCAAGAAGACGGTGCTCGAGCTGGGCGGCAGCGACCCCTACCTGATCCTCGAGGACGCCGACCTCGACGCGGCGGTTCAGACCTGCGTCGCGAGCCGCCTGATCAACAGCGGGCAGAGCTGTATCAACGCCAAGCGCTTCCTGGTGCCGCGGCGGCTGGGGCCCGAGATCGAGCGGCGTTTCGTGGCCGCGATGGCCGCCCAGAAGGTGGGCGATCCGCTCGCCGAGCAGACCCAGGTGGGGCCGCTCGCCCGCCGCGACCTGCGCGACGAGCTGCACCGGCAGGTCGAGGCGAGCCGCCGCGCCGGCGCCCGCTGCCTGCTCGGCGGCGAGATCCCCGCCGGCCCCGGCGCCTTTTATCCGCCGACCGTGCTGGCCGAAGTCGGTCCCGGAATGCCGGCTTACGAAGAGGAGCTCTTCGGCCCGGTGGCGGCGCTCATCGCGGTGGACGGCGACGAGGAGGCGATCGAGGTGGCCAACAGCTCCGCTTTCGGGCTCGGCTCGGCGGTGCTCACGCGCGACATCCGCCGCGGCGAGGCGATCGCCCGCCGCCTCGACGCCGGCTGCTGCTTCGTCAACGACCTGGTCAAGTCCGACCCGCGCCTCCCCTTTGGCGGCATCAAGCAATCGGGATACGGGCGCGAGCTCGGCACCTTCGGCATCCGTGAGTTCGTCAACATCAAGACCGTCTACGTGAAATGACTCCCGCCCCCCTGGGCGGCGCCGGCCGGTCAGGGCGAGAAAGCCTCGGCCGCGCGTTGAGCGGTGACCGTTGCCCCCGTGCGGGTACTCTTCTGGTATGGACCTCGAAGAGACGCTGCAGGCGCTCGCCTCGCCCTTGCTGCGCTACTGCCTGGGCAGGACGGGCGACCGGGCGTTGGCGGAAGAGGTGGCGCAGGAGGCGCTGGCGGCGCTCGCCTTGCGCTGGCAGCGCCGCGGCCCGCCTGAGTCACCGCCCGGGTTCGCGTTCGCGATCGCGCGCCGGCGGGCGTTCCGCGCGCTCGCCCGCAGGCGCCTGCTGCTGCCGCTGCTGGCGCTCGGCGCGAGCAGCAACGGCCACGACCCGCTGGCCGATCCGGAGCGCCGGACGCTCGAGCGGGACACCCTGGCGCGCACTCTGGCGGCGATCCGCGCTCTGCCGGCGCGCGACCGGGAGGCGCTGCTGATCGTCGCGGCAGGAGAGCTGCCTGGCGCCGAGGCGGCGCGCCTGCTCGGCCTTTCCCGCTCCGCACTCAAGATGCGGGTATTGCGCGCCCGGCGGCGGCTTTGCGATCTCCTGGAGGAGAACGATGCACGACCCGACCCGCGTTGATCCTGAGGCTCCCGCCGCGCCGAGGCCGTCCGCGCTGTCTGCGCGAGAACGAGAGCTCGATACCTGCCTCCGGGCCACGCTCGAGCCGGCACCCGAAGCCGTGACCAGAGTGGTCAATCAGGCACTCGCGCACGCCCGGACATCCCCGGTCGCCCGCCGGCGGCACCGGCCACCCCGGAGACCCCGGAGATCATTTGTCTGGTCCGCGGCGGCGCTGGCGGCGGGCTTGCTGATCGCGGCGCTGCTGGCGATGCCGATGCGTCCCGGCAAGCCGATCGCCGCGCAGACCGCGGTCGGCAACGCCGAGCCTGGCGCGATCCCGGCGGCCGGCGGGGCAGTGCCGGCGCCACGCGTGCGTAGGATCACGATCCGCAGCATCGACGGCATCATCACGGTCCAGACGCCCGGGGGCAAGGCGTCGATGTTCCGCGCCGGCGCCCATCAACCGGCCGCCGGGAGCACCATCCTCGTCCGCCACCAAAGGAGCAAAGGATGAACACAACCGGTCGCGCCATCCTCGCCGCAAGCACGATCCTCGCCTTGCAGTTCGCCTTGCTGCCGGGCAGTGCACAGGCCGCCGTCAAACTCGACGAGCGAATCGACATCAACTTGAACGAGGCTGACCTGGCCGGCTTCTTCAAGGCGCTCGGCCAGCTCACCGGCGCCAGGATCGTGCTCGACCCGGGGCTCGACGTCAAGAAGAAGATCTCGATCCGGCTCGAGAACGTCACCGTCCACACCGTGCTCAGCGCCGCCTGCGACGGTCTGGGCTGCGCCTGGGGAGTCCAGGACGACGCCATTCAGATCAGGCCGAGGCCTTCCGGCCCGGTCAGGGACCGCCCCGTCAAGGACGGCGCCGTGCTGCTGAAGGACCCGATCGACATCCACCTCAATGACGCCAACGCTGGCGAGGTCTTCAGGACTTTCGCCCAGATCCTGGGCGTCGAGCTCTCCCTCGACGAGCCTCTTGCCTCTGGCACGCTCACCCTCGACATCGTGGACCGGAGCGCCAGCGACGCCCTGGATGCCGCATGCGCAAGTCTCGGGTGCGCATGGAAGCTGGTCCCCGGAAGCCCGCGGTCTGTGCTCCAGGTGAAGGCGGCACCGCCGGCGCCGCGCGACTGAGACCGCCCCCGGAAGGCCCCCGCCTTGACCGGCACCAGTCCGGCCAGAAGACGCCGATTCAGCCCTCGTCACAAATCTGTCGTGCACCCGGTCTGGATTTCCCGGATGGCTTGCGTCGCGAAGACCGCCTGGAGCCCCTTTTTTCGGCTCCCACATCAGCCGGAGCTTCGGATGGCTGCAATTCATCGTCAGCCCACTGCTCACAGACCTTCCAATAGGCTTCAATGCGGCGGCGAAACTGCAGGCCAGCCGCCACTTGTTGGCGCACTCTTTCGGCTTGGTTAGCCGAAAGAAACCGCGAGCGCGTGCGTCCGTTGACCACCCGGGTATGAGTGAAATAGGGACCGTGCCGGGCCTCGGGTCGCCGATGACACGGGCAGCGGGCCTTGCCGCATTTCATGTAGCGCTCGGTCAAAGAACCCCGGCGCATGGGAACGGGTTGGCAGAGTTCCTGAGCCAGTGCTTGGACTGCGTCAGGGACAGCCTCGGATTCGGCCATAGAGCCTCCTTCCTACGGCTATTATATCCGAAGGACAGTCGGCTATGGCCGCCGAGAAACTTCCCCCTTCACTTTCCCGTCGTGCACCCCGAGGATGGCTTGCCTTGGCGAGAAGGGAACGCTAGCATGAGAAAATGAGACGTTCTGCCCTCATCGTGGCGCTGGTCCTGCCTTCCCTGATCAGCGCGGCAGGCATCTATTCGCTCCAGGCAATGGCGGCGCCGCGGGCCCTGCGCGTCCAGCCAACCCAGCAGACTCCGCCGACTCAGCCGGCTCGAGCGACCCAGAACACCGCCCTGCCCGATCCTTTGGCACCCAACCTGTCGGGCAAGCAGCGCCTGCAGGCGCTGCTCGAGCGCGTCAAGCTGCAGCAGCGGCAGGCCAAAACAGTCGAGGCGCGGTTCGTCCAGCGGCGCCAGAGCGCCATGCTGGTGTCACCCGAAGAGTCGAATGGCGTCTTCTCCTACGCCGCCCCCGACCGGGTGCGCTGGGAGTATCTCTCGCCGACGCCGATCACCGTGGTCATCCGCGGCAATGAGATGACCACCTGGTACCGCGACCTCAAGCGGGCGGAGACCTTGAAGATCGGGCGTTACTCGAACCAGATCTTCAAGTTCCTCGGCGCCGGCGCCAGCGTCGACACGCTGCTCGACTACTTCACCGTCTCGCTCGGGTTGGCGCGCAAGCCAGGCGACCCTTACCATCTCGAGCTCAAGCCGCGTTACGAGCGGATCAAGAAGCGCCTCAAGACGATGACCATCGCGATCGATGCGGAGGGTTTCTACCCGGTGCGTGTCAAGTACGAGGAAGCCGACGGCGACACCACCGAGTACGAGTTCAAGGACTTCCAGTGGAACGCCCCGATGCCCGCCGACCGCTTCGCCCTGCAGCTGCCGCCGGGGGTCGAGAACCGGGTCGTCGATCTCGGCGCCGACCCGAAGTCGAAGAGCCGGCCTTGACGCCCGCCGCGCGCCGTTGAGCCGCGGCCCCTCTGCCATTCCTTCCCCGCGCGCCGTGGCTCCGTGCCGCCGACTTTCGAGCTCCTGAGAACCTGCGGCGCCGCGCGCCGCGGCCGGCTCAGCACCGCGCATGGCATCGTCGATACCCCTGCCTTCATGCCCGTGGGGACGCTGGGAGCGGTCAAGGGAGTGTCGCCCCAGGAGCTGGCGGCGGCGGGCGCCTCGGTCCTGCTGGCCAACCTCTACCACCTCGCGCTGCGCCCAGGCATCGAGGGCATCGTGCGCCTGGGCGGCTTGCACCGCTTCACCGGTTGGCCGGGGCCGCTCGCCACCGACAGCGGCGGCTTCCAGGTCTGGAGCCTCGCGCAGCTGCGCGCCGTTGGCGAGGAGGGGGTGACTTTCCGCAGCCACCTCGACGGCTCCTCCTGTCGCTTCACGCCCGCGGAGGTGGTCGCCTGGCAGCAGGACCTCGGCGTCGACCTCGCCATGGTGCTCGACGAGTGCACTCCATGGCCGGTCGGCCGCGAGGCGGCTGAGCTTTCCTGGGAGCGCACCGCGCGCTGGGCGCGGCGCGCCCGCGCCGCCTGGCGTCCCGGCGAGAGCAGCCTCTTCGGCATCGTCCAGGGGAGCGTCTACCGCGAGCTGCGCGAGCGCGCCGCGGCGGAGCTGGCAGCCCTCGACTTCGACGGCTACGCGATCGGCGGGGTGAGCGTCGGCGAGCCGCCGGCGGAGCGGCGGGCGGTCGTCGAGTGGACCGCGCCGGCGCTGCCCGCCGCCCGCCCGCGCTACCTGATGGGAGTGGGCTATCCCGCCGACATCCTGCATGCCGCGAGCTGCGGCATCGACCTGTTCGACTGCGTTCTGCCCACCCGCAACGCGCGGCACGGCGTGCTCTTCACCCGCCGCGGGGTGCTCAAGATCCGGCATGCCGCCTATCGCGCCGACCCGCGGCCGGTGGACGCCGAGTGCGCTTGTCCGTGCTGCGCGCGACTGTCGCGCGCTTTCCTGCACCACCTGGCGCGCGCCGGCGAGATCACGGCGCAGGTGCTCGCGACGCTGCACAACCTGCGCTTTTACCTTGACTTTATGGGTGGGCTCCGGCAAGCTATCGAACTCGGTACGCTGACGGACCTGGCGGCGAAGTTTGCCATCCGTTCGCCCGGCGAAGACCTGCCGGAGGATCATGAGCCGGGGTCCGATCCGGTTTCCCCCGATCCCCTCGAGCAAAGGAGCTCTTGATGCAGGCCGGTCAGCCGGGACGGCCTGCCGAGGCCAGCAGCCATGAGTCAGGACCTGCTTCAGCAGCTGTATCGCGCCATCGGCCCGATGATCCCGCTGTTCGCGATCTTCGCTATCTTCTACGTCCTGATGATCCTGCCGATCCGCAAGAAACAGCGCGCGCTGCAGGCGCTGCTGGCCAATCTCAAGAAGGGAGACCGGGTGATCACCAACGGCGGAATCTACGGCGAAGTCGCGGCGCTCACCGACTCGACCGTGGTGCTCAAGATCGCCGACAACGTCAAGGTCAGGATCGCGCGGTCGGCGATCACCGGGCTCGAGGGCGAAGCGGAGAAAGGCGGTAACTCATGAAGCGCAACTTGCTCTGGCGCGGACTGCTCATCCTCGCATCGATCGTCGCCGCGGTAGTCGCGCTCTACCCGCCCAAGCAGAAGATCAACCTCGGTCTGGACCTCCAGGGTGGGATGCACCTGGTGCTCCAGGTCCACACCGAGGACGCGTTGCGCGCGGAGACCAACGGCGACATGGAGCGCCTGGTGCAGCTGGCCAAGGAGGGCACCCCCAAGCTGGACCTCAAGCCGCGCCGTGCCAGCGACACCCGCATCGAGGTGCCGGGGCTGCCGCCGGAGGCCAAGGCGGTGGTGCTGCGCCTGGCCGAGAAGGAGCTGCCGACCTGGATCCGCACCGAGCGCGGCGACACCGTGATCCTGCAGATGCGGCCCGACGAGGCTGCCAAGGACCGCGACCGCTCGGTCGACCAGGCGGTGCAGACCATCCGCAACCGGATCGACGCCTACGGCGTCACCGAACCGGTGATCCAGAAGGCGAGCGATGAGCGCATCGTGGTGCAGCTGCCGGGCGTGGACGACCAGGAGCGGGTGCGCCAGCTGATCAAGAGCACCGCCTTCCTCGAGTTCCGCATCACCCGCTATCCCAAGCAGGGAGAGCCGGGGGCCGGCAGCCGCGAGGAGATCCTGCAGCACTTCGGCGGCCAGCTGCCTGACGACGTCGAGATCCTGGACGGCGACGTCCGCGACCGCGAGGGCAACGTGACCGGGGTGCGCTATTACGCGGTCGAGAAGCGCAGCGCGGTGACCGGCCGCGACCTGCGCTCGGCGCACCCGGCCGCCGGCCAGTTCAATCAGCCGATCGTCGACTTCACCTTGAATCCCGAAGGCGCCAAGGTTTTTGGCCAGCTGACCGGACAGAACGTCGGCACCGGCCTCGCCATCGTCCTCGACGGCCGAGTGATGTCGGCGCCCAAGATCAACTCGCGCATCAACGACTCGGGCATGATCGAGGGCAACTTCACCCAGAAGACGGCCGAGGACCTGGCGACCGTGCTGCGCTCGGGCGCCCTGCCGGCCAGCATCACCTATCTCCACGAGCAAACGGTCGGCCCGTCGCTCGGCCGCGACTCGATCCGCGAAGGGCTGCGTGCCGGCATCGTCGGCACCTCGCTGGTCGTGATCACCATGCTCCTGGTCTACAACCTGAGCGGCGTCAATGCCATTGCCGCGCTGGTCTTGAACGTGCTGCTGCTGTTCGGCGGCATGGGTATGTTCCACTCGACGCTCACCCTGCCCGGCATCGCCGGCATCATCCTGACCATCGGCATGGCGGTCGACGCCAACGTCCTGATCTTCGAGCGTATTCGCGAAGAGCTGCGGGCCGGCCGCACGGTTCGCTCGGCCATCGATCAGGGGTTCGAGCGCGCCTTCACCTCGGTTATCGACACCCACGTCACCACCCTGATCTCGGCGATGTTCCTGTTCCAGTTCGGCACCGGCCCGATCAAGGGGTTCGCGGTCACCTTGACCATCGGCCTGCTGGCTTCCTTGTTCACCGCGGTCTTCGTCAGCCGCTGGATCTTCGACCTGGTGCTCTCCCGCCGCCGGGCCCAGACGCTGTCGATAGGTTAAAGGAGCAAGCGATGCGGCTGCTGCGCGACACCAACATCGACTTCATGAAGTACCGGAAGTTCTGGATCACCGTCTCGTTGGTCCTCATCGCGGTCTTCTTCTTCGCCTACTTCACCATCCACCTCCACCTGGGGATCGACTTTGCGGGCGGCACCCAGCTGACCTTGCGCTTCAGAGAGCAACCGCAGGTAGATCAGCTGCGCAGCCTGCTGGCGGCGGCGGGGATGGGCGAGGCCGAGATCCAGCGCTTCGACCGGGAGAGCCTCAACGAGGTGATGATCAAGACCCCGGTCAGCAAGGGGCAGGAGGAAGGGAGCCGGGATCGCGTCGTCAACGCCCTGAATCGCCGCTACAACCAGGGCCAGGAGGGCCGGCTCGACCTCAACCGGGCGGGAGAAGACGCGATCGTCCAGCTGCTGCTCGCCGCCGACCCCGACGGTCTGGCGGCGCAGGGTGCCGAGGCCCGGCGCGCCCACTATGCCGGGGTTGCCAAGGCGCTGCTCGGCGAGCGCCGCAAGGACGGCCTCTTCCCGTCCTGGAACGCGGTCGCCGGCACCCCGGGCCTGAGCGCCGCGGCCCTCGGCACGCTCAAGGCGCGCGGCTCCGTCGGCGACTATGCCGTGCTGGGAACCGAGAACGTCGGCCCGCAGATCGGCAAAGAGCTGCGCCGGCAGGGCTTCCTGGCGGTGGTGATGTCGCTGCTCGGCATGCTGGTCTACATCTGGCTGCGCTTCGAGCTGCGCTTCGGCATCGGTGCGGTGATGGCCTCGATCCACGACGTCCTGGTGACCCTTGGGCTGTTCATCCTGATGGGCTTCGAGTTCAACCTGACCACCATCGCGGCCTTCCTGACCCTCTCCGGCTATTCGATGAACGATACCGTGGTCATTTTCGACCGCATCCGCGAGAACATGCGCAAGTCGCGGCGCAAGCCGCTGGTCGAGGTGATGAACGAGAGCATCAATCAGACGCTGTCGCGGACCATCATGACCTCGGGGCTGACCATGCTCACGGTGGCCGCGCTGCTGGCCCTGGGCGGCGACGTGCTGCGCGGCTTCGCTTTCGTGATGACGGTTGGCATCATCGTCGGCACCTACTCCTCGATCTACATCGCGAGCCCGTTCGCCCTGCTCTGGGAGCAGCTCTTCGGCGCCGCGGCGCGCGAGCGCCGGGAAAAGGCCGCCAGTGCCGCCGCGCCGGCAGCGGGTGGCGCAGGCGTCCCGGGCGGCGCGGCGGCCGGCTCCGGCAAGCCCGCCCGGCCGGCGGGTGCCCAACCGTCCTCGCCGCGGGCCGCCTCGAGCCCAAAACGCAGAGCGCGGCGCTAGAACGAAACTCCTACCCCCGAAGAGGGTGGGGGCGGTTCAGGCAGCACGGCGGATCTCCACCTCGAAGCCGAGATCACGGAGGCGGCGAGTGAGGCGGTTCGCCGTTCGTTGAGGGTTGAGGGCATCGAGATAGGAGGGTCCCAAGTCCTGGTAGGGCACGTCGCGTTGGAGCATGTAGTAGGCCGAGGTGAGCATCGAGGCGGCCACGGCGACGACCGCTTTCTTCGGACCGCGTCGGCTCTTCAGACGCAGATATTGCGCGCGCAAGCCGGAGTCCTTCTTCCGGGTTGCCGCCCAGGCGGCTTGCACGAGGGTGGACTTGAGCCAGGTGTTGCCAGGCCGCAGGCGTGTGGAGCGCCGCTTGCCGGCGCTCTCGTCGTTGCGCGGGCATAGCCCCGCCCAGGAGACCAGATGCCCCGCGCTCGGGAACCGCGCCATGTCGAAGCCGATCTCGGCCAGCACGACCCGCGCCGTAGTCTCGCTCACTCCGGGGATCGTCGTCAGGAGCTCGACGGAGCGACGAAAGGGGCGCAAGAGGTCCTCCATGCGGGCCTCCAAGTCGCCGACCGCTTGCTTGGCAGCGTCAATCTGGCGCAGGTGCAGCCGCAAGAGGAACCGGTGGTGATCCCGCACCGATCCGCGCAGCGCTTCGACCAGCTCTTCTCGGCTCGCCTTGATACTGCCGCGTCGCAAGCTGGCCAGCGCCTCGAGGTCGGTCTCGCCGCCGATCAGCGCCTCGAGGATCGCTCGTCCCGTCACCCCGAGGATGTCGGTGATCAGCCCAGCCAGCTTGAGATTGGCGTCCTCCATGGTCTTCTGAATGCGCTGGCTGTGCCGGGCGATCTCGCGGACGAGCTGGGCGCGAGTGCGCGTCAGGTCCCGCAGCTCCTGGACCGGCGTCGGCGGCACGAAGCTGCCACGGATCAGCCCGTGGGCCAGCAGGTCGGCGATCCACATCGAGTCGTTGACATCGGTCTTGCGGCCCGGCACGTTGCGGATGGCTCCTGCGTTGGCCAAGACCAGCTCGAAGGAGCCCTCCAGCACGTGCCAGACCGGCTTCCAGTAGACCCCTGTCGATTCCATGGCGACATGGGTACAACCCGATTCCGTCAACCAGTCGCTGAGCCGCAACAACTCCTTGGTAATGGTGTGGAAGGTCCGCACCTCCTGCTGCACCTGCCGACCTTCGATGACTCGCACACAGGCCACCACCGTCTCCTTGTGCACATCCAGCCCCGCGCATCGAGAATGAACGACTTCCATCACTCCTCCTTTCCAGAGGAGGCTGGCATGGGATCCCCGGCGACTCGAAGTCTAGAACGCGCGCTCCTGGGCCATCGGCCCATCGCAACAATTCGGGATGCTCCCGGGATCCCGGGTCCACCTAAGACACGGGCTCCTCGCACCAATTTGCTCCCGACCTCGGCGCCAGCCTCGAGTACCCAATTCTACCTGCGCGCTGTTTCATACCTTGGGATCGGCACCGCCGGTGGGACCTAAGACGAAACTCTC
>DASZZP010000065.1:0-12807 GCA_035544875.1 Thermoanaerobaculia bacterium
GGCAAAGCCTCCCTTGAGCAGCCAGGGCGGATGGGGCTCGGCGAAGAGGCGGGCCAAGAAGCGCTCGAGCACGAGATTGAGCCGGACGGAGTTGAGATCCCGCTGCTGGGCTTCCGCCACGCCCCGGAGGCGCTCTTCGAGAGAGCGCTTGAAGTCGGCAGGAGAGGCGAAGCGGCGGATCAACCGACGGCCCGTCGAAGGGCCGGCGCGCTCAGGATCTGACGCCGGGTGAAGGGATGGCTGCGCAGCGCTTCGACGAGCTGCGAGCGGCGGACGAGACCGCGCTCCAGGGCTTCTTCGATGGCGCGCTCCACCTGCTCTTGCGGCACCGGCGCGGCGGCCACGTCGACCAGCGTGCGCAGCGGGGTGGTCACACGGAAGCCTTCGCCCAGCTCCTCCTCCTGCGGCGTGAGCACAGCCTTGTGGAGAATGCACACCGGCGGTGGAGTCTTGCGGAAGCCCGGAGGGACGCTCAGGTGGATCTTGGCGGGAATGAGGTCGCTCAGCTCGTAGAAGGCGAGAGCGGTTTCGTGCGAGACCACGGCCTGCGGCCGGTCGTCACGTCCCCGGCTCCAGAGCGACCAGCGGATCAGATCGTCGTGCGGCGAGAACGGCAGGGTGGGCAGGCGGTAGAGACCGCGCTCGATTCTCTCGAAGTTCCCGAACCGACGGTGATAGTCGAGATGCTGTTTGCTGTATCCCATGGCCGCGGCCTGCTTGGCGGTGAAGTAGCTGCCCTGCCGAGTGGCCACGGCGTAGAGGTTGCGGAGGGCTTGGGAGCTTCTGCGGGCCATCGTGGGAGGTCCAAGATTCTTGGACTATTATGCACTACCAGGTCGGCGGAGGAGAAGAGCACCGCCAGCCACACCGGCGCCAGCCGTCTCGCGCCAGCGGCCGACACCCGCCACTGTTCGGGGTGCGATTTTTTTGACGCGTCAAAATTTTTCGGGTCCCGGTCTCCGGAGCTTCCTTTCGGCGGACGCGCTGTGGCAACGCCGCCCGCTGTGGTTCGCGGAACCCGTCGACCGATAGGTGTTGCTCCGAGCTTCCCCCGCCCACCCTCTCCCACTCAACGCGTCCCCCCGTCGCAAGGACAGCCTACCGACACCCCGAGGCCGGGCGTCAAGAGTGCGCGAGCTGCGCTCGCCGGCTTCGCCGCTCTTGACCCACGGCCTCGGGGTGTGGTGCAAGAAGCCGAAGCGACGGAGGGGAGCAGCGCCGCTCCGGAAAAGAGCTCGCCTGGCTCGTCTTGCCCTGCTGAGCTGCGCCTCTCGCTCGCTCCGCGAGCTCGGCGCGGTCTCCTGAATGGCCGGTCTCCGCGGCGGTGCTCCGCACCGGCGCGGAGACCAATCTACTCGCGCCCTCCGCTGCGCTCTGGGCGCGGAGGAATTTTAACGGGTTAAAATTCTTCTCCATCTTGTCGAGGAGGCCGGATTCGCCGGGGCCCGAGCGCGCAGCCCCAACTGGACCGCCTCGTCGCCCCACGCCGATCACTCTTTTCCGCTCTGGTGGTGCCAGTTCATCCCATGGCACACCAACCTGACCGCCGCGCCCCTCTCCACCCTCATACAGGAAAAGGCAGGCCCTCGATTCGAGAGTCCGTGCCTGGCGCGCGCGGCAAACGGCCCGCGGGCGCTTCGCAGCTCGCACCTTCCACCCCCTCCGGCCGCGCCCCGTCCCACCACCACTGCCCGTGCCCGCCCGACCGCGCCCTCGCCGAACCCTGAGCCCGTTTGCCGCGCGCGCCAAGCACCGACCAGGCCCTTCGCCTCGAGTCCACGCGGTCGCCGCAACGCTCCCCGGCGTGCTGGCGCACGCGTTTTTGTTTTTACGCAATTCGCTCCGCGAATTGCTAACACGACACGCCGCCAAGCGGCATGCAGGCCCCGTGTTTCGGGCCTTTGCGGCAACTACAATTGTATTCGCCGGCCGCAACTTCAACCGTCCCAATCACCTGCAGTGTAGTTTCAAACTACAACTCATCTGTGTTTCTTTCTAGATTCGCTCGCGAGTAGGGGAGGCCCGTCCGCCCGCGAGGAGCACCTACGATCCGACTCCCAGAAGGTGCCGGCCGAATAGGAGGATGAGCGGCGATGCATCGACAACCGGTGCTGAGTCAGGCATGCTCCCGCGCTCCTCCCTCTAGACGTGCGTTTTCAGGTCTGCATCGTGAGCTCCCGCCGCTAGCGGGCTCCTTCCTGGCTCGCGGCCCTGGCCAGGCTCCACTCGACGGTCCCACCGGCGCGGAAGGGCACGAGCTCGCCGTCGCCAAACGGCAGGGTCTCGGGGATGCTGTGCGAGCGGCGTACGAGGGTGAGGCGCTCCCGGTTGGGAGGGAGCCCGTAGAATGCGGCCCCGTGAAGGCTCGCGAAGGCCTCCAGCCTGTCCAGCGCGCCGGCCGCCGCAAAGCACTCTGCATAGAGCTCGATCGCGGCATGTGCGGTGAAGACACCCGCACGCCCGGGCGAACTCTCCTTCGCTGTGCGCGCGTGCGGCGCGCTGTCGGTACCCAGGAAGAACTTAGGATTGCCGCCAGTGACCGCGCCAACGAGGGCGCGCCGATCGCTCTCTCTCTTGAGCACGGGCGCGCAGTAGAGGTGCGGCCTCAGACCGCCATCGAAGATCGCTGAGCGGTTGAGGAGGAGATGGTGGGCGGTCACCGTGCCGCCCACGTGCGGCGGCGCGGCGGCCACGAAGTCGACGGCCCGCGCGGTCGAAAGGTGCTCGAGCACGACCCGCAGGTGCGAGAAGCGGCGGATGAGCGGGTCCAGCGTGCGGTCGATGAAGACCGCCTCGCGGTCGAACGCGTCGACGCCGGCATCGGGCGACTCGCCATGGACGAGCAGGGGCAGGCCCACCTCCTCCATGGCGGCGAGGGCGGTACTCACCTGCTCCGGATCGCTCACGCCGTGGTGCGAATGAGTGGTCGTGCCGACGGGGTAGTACTTCACGCCATGGACGACGCCGCTCTGCTTCGCGGCCCTGATCTCGGCAGGAGAGGTCTCGGCCGTCAGGTACAGCGTCATCAGTGGCCGGAACGCCTCCGGCCGGGGGAGGCACGCGACGATGCGGTCGCGGTAGGCGAGGGCCCGCGCAGTCGTGGTCACCGGCGGGTCCAGGTTGGGCATCACGATAGCCCGGCCGAACCTCTCCGCGCTGTGGCGGACGACATCCGCGAGGTATGGCTCGTCCCGGAGATGGAGATGCCAGTCGTCGGGCCTCGTGAGCACGAGCGTTGCCGGTGCCGCGACCTGCGGCGCGCGCGCGAGGGCTCGATCGTGTCCTGTCAAGGCGGCCTCGTACCTGCTCTATGAGACTCTGAGACTCGCAGTGGACCTCGCGCGCGGTCGCTGGCGTCCTAGCGCAAAGCCGAAGCCGGCCAGATGCCCCGCCTTGCAGCTCAACGCGGGTCTGCAGCACTGCCGGCAGGGCTGAGGCCCTGCCGGCGCAGCCTCCACCCGTGACGAGTCCGGGTCGCGGACAGTCGCAGCTCGGGTGCTACGCGCAGAGCGGCAGGGAGAGCTGCGCAGGCCCCTCTGGCCGGGGCTTGGGGTAGTCCCTCTGAATGCTCTGCCGCCAGGGCGACGCTCGCCTGGAGCGAGTGCCGATCGTGAGCACCTGCCGCCCCGAGAGCCGAACCGACATGCAAGGCCATCTCATGCGGTTGCCATTCAGGATCACATTGTCCGTACCCTTCACCTCGCCATCGGCAGTGAAAGCTCGCTCGACCGTGGTGCTTCCCGTGTCGCAGAGGACGAGGTGGCCGAACTTGAGGGGAGTCGCCCAGCTGGGTCTGTAGCCAGTGTCTGATTTGTGCCAGATGGCGGCGAAGACCTCCTCCCGCAGTGCTCTCGACATGCGGTAGAGCATGACCTTCAGCGAGACGCCGTAGGTCCTGGCAAGTGCCATCAGGGCAGCCGGACTCCCGTTGCATCGACTCAGGTCGTCCACGATGCGATACGAAGGCATCAGCAGCTCTTCGGCGAAGCAGTTGCAGAGCCGCTCCTCGTCGGCATTGGTTCGCTGGAGCAGCGCGCGAGGAACGAACCACTGGAGCTCGTCCCTGATCATGAAGTGGCCGATCTCGTGGGCGACGGTGAAGTTCTCGCGTCGGCTGAGGGCCGAGTCGGCGTCGCGCGGCCGTTCACGAAGGATGATGCGGCAGGAGCGCCCCGGCCAATCTGCGAGCATGCCGTCCGCAGCCATATCGCGCCGCTCGATCGGAAGTCCCAACCAGGCAGCGTACGCAGCGGGGTCGTAGGGTGGGCCGCCCTTCCCTGCCAGGGCGGAGGTGTGGAGATGGAGAGCGAAGCCCCTCACCACGCTCTCGGGGTTCTTGCCTGCAAAGGCGTCGACCAGGGCGTCCGCGATCGGGCCCTCGATGAGCTTCCTTGACTTCACGGTATCCTCCAGAGCCTTACGGCTTCCTGATGTTGTGGATGTGCGCCGGCCGGGGGTCAACGGTGCCGAAACGGAACCCCGGCTTTGTGCGCGATCCGTCGCGAGAAATCGAGCACGTCGGGAGCATGCATCCGCTTCGGCCCCGACCAGGGGCCATCGCTGGACGTGCGGTTCTTCCATTCCATCCAGACCGCGACCGCCGCTTGAGCAACGGCTTGGCCCCTCGTTGGATTCTCCGTCTCGAGACAATCGAAGGCCTGAGTCCAGTTGTTCCTCGCGTCGCGCACGAGACGGCGATCCGGATCCTCGGAGACGGCTTCGAGGTCCTCCAGGAACTGATGCACCTTCTCTCCGAAAAGAGGGTCGATGAGGAACACGCTCGCGGCCTGAACGACATCGGCCCCTGCATCGAGGTACCGCTGCACATCCAGGGGCGAGGTGACTCCTCCCATCCCAAGGAGGGCGAGGTCACCAAGGCCGTCGCGCTCGCGGATGCGCGCGAGGCGCTCGATCGTCTGAAGTCCCAGAGCAAGCAACGGCTGGCCCGAGAGGCCGACCAGCAGGTCCGTGTCGCCAAACGCGGCCTCTGGGCCGTCGAGGCCTTGCCGGAGCGCCCGGACCGGTACCGTATTCATGGCTGCGATCCCGCTTGCAAAGGGCGCGATCACGCTCACTAGCCGGTTGAGATCAGCGAGCGGCAGGTAGCCGATCTTGGCGATGAGCGGAACGCCGCCGGCGGCGCCGAAGGCGGCCTCGCAGATCCGCCGGGTGAGCTCGATCTTCTCGAAGACCCTGCCCTCCGGGCCAGAGCAGTTGGGGCAGCTCAGGTTCAACTCGATGAAGCTGGCGGCAGCGTCGCGGGCCTGCCCGACGACTCGAGCGAAGTCCTCAATGAGAACCTCGTCGGGATCGCCGCGCCTCGCCGTGCCGGTTACGCTCAGGATCAGGATCTGGGACGACTCGTCCAGGTAGGCGGCGGCGCGACGGAAGTCCGTCTTCCAGATCTCGGGAGCCTGACTCGGCATCCCGAAGCGGTTGACCACGGCAAGCGTGCGGTTTCGCTCCATATCGACCAGATAGGTCGGCGGCGCTGCCTCGGGATCGGGCGCGTCGACCTCGCCGCTGCAATAGAAGAGATTCGGGTGAAGGTGCGCTCGAGTTTCCCGCGAGCGCACCGTCTTGTAGGTCAGCACGCTGTTTCCCGACTGAGCGAGGAAGCGCACGCGCTCGGAGTCGGCGGTGATCACCGACGCCGACGGCCCGAAGGGTGACGCGACGTGGTGTCCGAGAACGGGCCTGTCGAGGCTGCGAAGGGGCAGGCGCGTACCTGCCGGCAGGCCGATGCGGGCTCCGAGGTTTTCCTCGTAGGAGCGAGCGGGATCCCAGAGGCGCTGCTCGGCCCGGACCTCCACCGGGATGCCGAGGCTCCGAGCGGTCTCGAGGATGCGGCGCCGCTTGTCCGGTTGAATGTTGGCGAGGCCAGTGGCGTCCTTCTTCAGCCAATCCCTTATCGTCCGGGACGTCACTCCACCCATCAACTCCGCAAGCCTCTCCACGCTCCCTGCGCGAACCTTCATCGTCGTCAGCAGCGCGCCAAGATCAAGGTCATTGTCCATAGTGGCCTCCCTCCTTCAGAAGGGCCCGTTCCATGAGCGTAGGAATGAAAAGAAGGGATGTCAAGGTCTAGAGAGCGAAGCTGTGATTCCGGAACTCGGTGGAAGTGATGGTTCCGGATTTTTCCGGATTTCTGGGAGAGCCCATCGCGCAGGTCAAGCAAGTCGGAAATCGTGGGATGGCCGCGTTCAGAAAACTTTCGGAAGAACACATTCCGGAAGTCCTCCTGCGGGCGCTCTTTCGGTCGTCATCGGAAGATGTGGAAGGGATATCTATTCCAGCGCGAGCTGCCGCCTAATCGCGCCATGGTGGTGCCGTTCCAGTGGCGGAGCGACTCAGTGGTGGGGCGAGGCCTTGCCAAGGAGGAGTGCAATGTGCGCGCCGGTTGAGGACATGTGGGCAGAGATCCTTGCCTTCCAGGCGAGGGCGGAACCCGAGGAGCAGATAGATGACTGCTCGATCATGAGATGGGAGGACGATGGCGGAGCCATCTACAGCCGTCACGACCGGGAAGGCGGCGGCGACGAAGAGGACGAGGCACGGCGGCGATGATCCTCGGACCGTAACCTCAGCTCCTGCCGCGAGCGGCCTCAAGACGGCGCCGGAGAGTCGAGGCTCCGCGCATGCCCGGGCTGCCCGCCGCCGGCAGGACCTCACCGGCTTAATGGGCGGCCTCCCATCACTTAATGAGGAGGATCGCGCCGGCGCGGAAGTTGGCGAGATCGGCGTCGCCGATGTTGCGGACCGCCGTCTCCAGCACCCTGCGCGCCTGCTCGGGACTGACGCCCGAGGCCTCCGCCAGGTCGCGAACCTCGATCGACTTGGTGTGCAACCTGCCCCGTTTGGACGCCATGTCGCGCGGCGCGGCGCGGCGTCAATCTCGTCGCCGAAGAGATCATCCTTGGTCATAGACGGATGCGCTCATGGCCATGTGCAGACGCGCTCGCCGCGTGTGCAAGCGGTGCGGCGACCAGAGCAGCGTAAAGAGCGGAAGCGACGGCTGTCAAGAACCTGCTGCTTGCAAGCATGCACACGAGACGCTATGCTGCTTGCTGTCGTAGACACTGCTTTACAGGAGGGCTCGCGCCGCGATCTCTCGCCGCCTCATCTCCCCCGGACCGGCTCGGCGCTGGGACCGCGAGGGCGCGAGAGCGCGGGTGGAGGAGCGCCTGCGGGAGCGCCTCGGTCCCGTGGCGCCGCGCGCCGAGGAGGTGGAGGGGCTCACGCCGCGCGGCGGGAAGATGTGGCGGTAGCTCGCGATCCCGGCGAGGGAGCCCGGATGCGCGGAGGGGAGACGCATGACGGCGGTGAAGGCGCTGCCCGGCAGGACGCAGCCGGAGCGCGAGGCGATCAAGACCTGGTCGTCCTGCGTGCGCGACCGGATGCTGCGGCGGCGGCTCGGCCGCAGGCGGCAGCTGGTGAGCGCCAACCTGGCGCCGCGGGAGGGCGATCTGGTCGTCGTCCGCGCGCTCTCCGACGCCGGCGCCTACACGGTGATGGAGAACCTCGAGGGCCGCGAGGTCAGGCTCTACGCCGGCGATGTGGTGGTGGGCGTCCTGGGCACGCGCAAGTCGGGCAAGAACCCGACCGGCATCGTCCCGCAGCGCCCGCTGCGCCGCGGCGACGTCCTCGGCCTGGTCGCCGTCGGCGGCCTGATCGCGGAGACGACATGCACGCCGCGTTACTACGGGGGCGGCACACTGCCCGTCGAGATCGTCGGCTTCCCCTCGCTCGAGGGCCGGCCCGCGAACCTGGTGGACGGCCGGAGCAGGTTCGGCGGCGAGTCGCTGCGGCCGGAGCGGCAGGTCCTGTTCGTGGCGGGGACCTCGGCGGAGGTGGGGAAGACCACCTTCCTGTGTCAGGCGGTGCGGTGCCTCAAGAGACGGGGCGCGCCGGAGGGCGTGGGCGCCATCAAGGCCTGCGGCACGGGGCGCCTGCGCGACCTCCTCCGCTACGCCGACGCCGGCGCCTCGCTCACGGTCGACTTCGTGGATGCGGGGCTCCCCTCCACGTACAATGTGGAGAGCGGCGACTACACGCTGGTGCTCGAGCGGCTGGTCGGCTTCTCGCAGGCGCGCGCGGCGATCACGCTGGTCGAGGTGGGAGGAGACCTGCTGGAGGCACGGGCTCCCGAGGCGATCGGGCTCGCCCGGCGGCTCCGGGCGCCGGTCATCCTGTGCGTCAACGACGCGATGGGCGCGCTGGCGGGTTGCGAGCAGCTGCGCGCGGCCGGAGTGGAGGACGTGACAATCGCCTCGATGCATCAGAACAATGCGGCGCTGGCTGAAAGGCTGGGGGTCGGCAAGGTCGTCGATCCCCAGTCGCCGGAAGAGGTCGGCGCGGTCGTGGCGCGGCTGTACCCCGCCGCTCAGCCGGGGGCAGCGGTCGCGCCCGCGAAGGGACCCCAGTGAACGAGCGCGGCATCCGGTCGCTGTGCGAGCTGCTCTCGGCGAGCGGCGTCGACCCTCTCGTCGGCGTGCCGACGTCCGGGCTCAACGAGCTGTACCGGCGGTTCGGGGATCGCTGCCTGTTCGCCACGCGGGAGGAGGAGGCGGTCGCCCTAGCGACCGGCCTGGCGCTCGGCGGCAGGCGGCCGCTGGTCATCATGCAGCAGTCCGGGGTTGGCAACTGCCTGAACGCTCTCTTCTCGCTCGCCGGTGCCTACGACGTGTACTTCCCGATCGTGGTGTGCGACCGCGGCGAGGCGGACCCCAACCCGGTGCAGCAGGTCAGCTCGCGCGAGACGGCCAGGGTGCTGGGCGCGCTGGGCGCCGCGCGGCTGGACCTCGAGGCCGGCGGCTACGAGGAGGCGTTCGGCAGCTGCGTCCACTCGCGGGTCAGGTGGATGACATGCGCGCTCTAGCCACCGAGCGGACGGGCCTTCTGGGGCGCCGGGAAGCGCTCGAGGGCATCCTCTCGGCGCTCGGCGACGACGACTGCATCGTCTCGGCGCTGGGCTTCATCTCGCGCGATCTCTTCGCCCTGACCGGTGACCGGCGGCAGCGCTGCTTCTACTGCATGGGATCGATGGGGAGCGTGCTGCCGCTGGCCCTGGGCATCGCGCTGGCGAAACCCCGGCTGCGGATCTTCGGGCTCGAGGGTGACGGCTCGCTGCTGATGAACCTCGGCGGTCTCGCCACCGCGGTGCGGTACGGCTCCGCGAACCTCAATCTGATCGTGTTCGACAACCGCCAGTACGAGTCTTCGGGCGGGCAGGCCAGCCAGCCGGAGGGCTTCGAGATCGCAGCGGTCTGCCGGGCCGCGGGGCTCGACACCCGCGTCGCGACCTGCCCGGGCGAGGTCGGCGCCGCGCTGGCCGCCATGGCCGGCGCCTCGCGGCAGGGGCCGGCAGTGCTCGTCGCCAAGGTTGCCGCGGGCCCGCCGCAGGCGCGGGTGAGCGATCCGCCGCGGCTGATCGCGGCGCGGTTCAGCGCCTACCTGGCGAGCCGTCCATCCAACTGACCGTGACCTGACATGGAGGAGCTCAGCGACCATGCACAACTTCCGGGGCACACACATCCTTTCCGTCGACCAGTTCGACCGGCACGACATCGCGACGCTGTTCGCGCTGGCGGCGGCAATGGAGCCCTTCGCGCAGCGCAGGCAGCTGACCAGGGTGCTGGAGGGTGCCGTCCTGGGGAACTTCTTCTTCGAGCCGAGCACGCGCTCGCGCGTCAGCTTCGGCGCCGCCTTCAACCGCCTGGGCGGCTCAGTGCGCGACACGACGGGCTTCCAGTTCTCGTCCATGGCCAAGGGCGAATCCATCTATGACACCAGCCGCGTGGTGAGCGGCTACGTCGACGTTGTCGTGGTGCGGCACCCGGTCGAGGGGGCGGTCGGGGAGTTCGCGGCGGCCACCAACGTACCCGTGATCAGCGGCGGCGACGGACCCGGGGAGCATCCGACGCAGGCGATGCTGGACCTGTACACGATCCACAAGGAGCTGAGGCGGTCGCTGGGCGAGATCGACGGCATCGAGATCGCGATGATCGGCGACCTGAAGTTCGGCCGCACCGTGCACTCCCTGGCGAGGCTCCTGTCCCTGTTCAGGGATATCAAGTTCGTCTTCATCGCACCGGACGCCTTGCAGATGCCCGAGGCGATCGTCGAGCGGGCGCGGAGCCGCGGGCATAGCGTCCGCCAGACCAGCGATCTGGGCGAGGGGGTCGCCGGGGCCGACATCATCTACTCGACGCGGGTGCAGCAGGAGCGATTCACCGACGCCGAGGAGGCGGAGAAGTACCGGGGCTACTTCTCCATCAACCAGCGGTTCTACGAGAAGCACTGCCGGCGGGGCGCCGTGCTGATGCATCCGCTTCCGCGCGACAGCCGGCCGGGAGCCAACGAGCTCGACAATGATCTCAACCAGAACCCGGCGCTGGCGATCTTCCGGCAGACCGACAACGGCATCCCGATCAGGATGGCCCTCTTCGCCCTCGTCATGGGGGTGGATGACGAGGTGCAGCGGACCGCGCGGCAGGTGAGCTGGTTCGTGCCGGGCAAGATCGGCGTCAACGACGTGTAGGCCTCGGGCGGGCGCAACGGCCAGGCCCGGAGGCGGGAGGAGCGCCGGCCGGCCGCGAGACCGCGCAAGGCGGAGGAGGCTGCGACCATGAGCGGTGGACTGAGATCCTCTCTCCGGGGCCAGGGGGGCATCGTCGTGGGCGGCGCCCACGACGCCCTGAGCGCGAGGCTGGTCGAGGAGGCCGGCTTCGACGCCGTCTGGCTCAGCAGCCTCGGCGTCTCGACGGCCCTGCGGGCCGTCCCCGACCTCAACCTGGTGACCATGACGGAGATGCTCGAGGTGGGCAGGAACATCGTCGGGCGAGTGCGCATCCCGGTCATCGCGGACTGCGAGAACGGCTACGGCGACGCGCGTAACGTGTTCTACATGGTGCAGGAGTTCGAGCGCGCGGGCGTCGGCGCCGCCTGCTTCGAAGACAACGAGTACCCCAAGCGGAACAGCTTCTACGAGATGGACCGCGACCTGATCTCGATCGGCGAGATGGAGGCGAAGATCGACGCGGCGGTCAGCGCTCGCCAGTCGGGCGAGTTCGCGATCATCGCGCGCACCGAGGCGCTGATCGCCGGCCTGGGCGTGCCCGCGGCCGTCGAGCGGGCCCGCGCCTACGAGGAGACGGGAGCCGATGCGGTGGTGGTCCACGCGAGGAGCTGGGCGCTGCTCGAGCAGTTCCTCGCGGTGTGGACCGGCAAGGTCCCGCTGGTCGTCATCCCCACGATGTTCGCCGAGATAGGGACCGAGCGGTTGTTCGCCGCGGGATTCAAGATGGTCATCTACGCGAACCAGGCGCTGCGCGCGGCGCTGCGGGCCATGGCCGAGGCGCTCGGCGCCATCCGGCAGGGCGGCGGCTGCGCCGGGCTCGGCGAAAGGCTCGCGTCGCTCAAGGAGCTCGAGGCGCTGGTGGGCGCCGACGGGCTGATGCTCGAGGTCCCGCGGCCGCGGTTTGCGGCGCGGCGCCCGCGGCACGGACCGGCGCCGGACGTGGCACGGTGAGGAGCTGGGCGCGTCCCGCCTGTCGCTGGCGAGGAGACGGGGCCGGCCCTTCCTCGAATATCCGTGACTTGCCTCGCTCGTCAGCATACTCGACCATGCCTGAAGCTTTGCGAACCAGGCAAGAAAGGCGTGATAGTCGGGTGCCCTCTCTTTCCCGCGAACGTACACGGCGTTGAAATAGTAGAGCCCCATCGTGCCCCAGCCCGAGCAGGCGACGGATTGGTCTGGTTCGGTGACAGCCAAGGCTATCCAATCCTTTCAGGCGTGAGAGTGAACTTTTCGACAAAGAAACTATCCGCCGTGACAGCGTTGATTCGAAGCAGCAACGCCGGCTTCACGAAGGCGGCGTACTTCGTCGCGACTTCGTCGAGCATCCGTCGGCCGTGATCTATATTAAATGCGTACAGTTGCCACGGCTGCTCGAAGGACCCGCCAACGCCTCCAAACCCATCCACGACGCTGACACCAAGAGAGTGGACCAGGCACTCCTGGCCGAGCCTGGACAGATTCTCGGGCTGCTTGATCGCGGCAAAGAGGTGGGCGTCGTCAAGAAAGCGCATCTCGTACTGAGTCATCAGATGGCGGACCAGGTAGCTAGCTGCCTCCAGCACCTGCCTATGCGCAATCTCACGGATGGCATGTACGTCCGAAATCTCGGCGTCCTTCCTGCGAGCCTCCACTGCACCGGTAACCAGTGCGGCAAGTGCGAGGGCGAGGACAGCCCATCCGGTGAGCGTCAGCCGATGCAGTCCTTTGCGATGCGCGCTCCACGTATGCCCAACGATACCCACAAGGGTCATCAGGAACGCTACTGCAAGCGTGATGTAGGTGGTCATGGCACAGCTCCTGTGCGCGAGAGGTCAGCAGCTTGCCAGAGAACTTACGCAGGGCTTACGCAGCCAAAATTGCTAGCATTTGTGACTACGGCTGTAGGCGTTGTAACTATCATATAGCCATACGTTTATATTGGAGCCGACGGTCAGGATTGAACTGACGACCTGCTGATTACGAATCAGCTGCTCTACCGCTGAGCTACGTCGGCTGGGAGGGCTCTTGGTGGGCCCTGGGGAGCGTCGTATCTTAGGCGATTGGCGAGAGACGGCGCAACCTGTGGGAGCTACCGGGGTGCAGGACAGATTTCTGGGATGGTCGGGGGTCATGAGGCGAGGGTGCGTGCGCGCCTATCCCAGAAACCGTGGAAGCGACCGCTGAGGATGGCAGTGCGCAGAGCGATGATGGCGTTGGCGCCGCGAACGGTCCAGTGCATCCCCGAGCGC
>DASZZP010000066.1:0-27597 GCA_035544875.1 Thermoanaerobaculia bacterium
GAGGCCGCCCGGATCGACCGCCCGCAGATAGCTCTCATAGCGAGCGCAGGTCAAGGCCATCTCGACGAAGGCGTCGACCAGGCGATCGGTCTTGACCAGCTCGTCGTCCAGCAGGTCGCCGGCGAAGGAGGGGTTCTCGGCGGCCAGGCGGTGGATCTCCTCCTGACGCCGTTCCAATCCCTCCACCCGGCCGCGCTCGTCCGGGGAGAGGCCGGCCAGGCGCCGCGCCCGGTCCTGGGCCTCGAGCGTCTTCTTCAGCCGCTCGAAGCGGGGGTCCCAGAGGAGGGCACGGAGGCGTTTGCTGTCGGGGGCGTGGAGGAGCCAGAGCGCCTCGAGCCCCAGGGCGCCCAGGGCGAGGAGCGGGTTCGCGGTCAGCAAGGCCGCAGCCAGGGCACCGCTCACGAGGGAGAGATTGTAGGTGTTGGCGAAAGCCATCTTGAGGTAGGGCCGCCGCTCGAAGACGGCGTCCTTGACGACTGCCTTGACCCCCGACGCGATCCCGGCTCCGATCTCCTTGGTGAGCTGCGGGTCGCGCGCGGCCGCCCGCGTCGTGGCCGCGCCGGCGGGCGCCGCCGGCCTCTCGGCTTGCCGTTGCGGCGGCAGCTGCGGTTTCTCGGTGGTTCCCACGAGTTGGCTGTCAATCGTCGGTACGAGTCAGATCGTGAGCTTGCGTCGTCCCTCGGTCGCGAGACCTGGCCCTACTATCGCACCGGCGTGGAGTAGAGGAGGTCCAGGAGCTGTTTCTCCACCGCCCTGAACTCCGCCGACGACTTCAAATTGATATCGCGGTGAGCGAAGTAGGGCACATCCACGCGGTGCAGGATGCGCGCCGGGCGCGGCGAGACGATGTAGACCGTGTCGGCCAAGTAGACCGCCTCGGAGACGTCGTGGGTGACGAAGACGATGGTGTGGTCCTCCGTCTGGGTGACGTCGAGCAGCAGCCCCTGCATGCCCCAGCGGGTCTGGGGGTCGAGGGCGCCGAAGGGCTCGTCCATGAGCACCACGTGCGGCCGGTTGATGAGCGTGCGGGCGATGGCCACCCGCTGCTTCATGCCGCCCGAGAGCTCCCGCGGGTAGCGGTCGGCGAACTCGGCCAGGCCGACCGCCTGCAGGTACTTGTCGGCCTGGGCGCGGCGCTCCCCTGCGGGGAGGCCGCGCAGCCTCAGCCCATACTCGACGTTGCCGCGGACGGTCAGCCAGCCGAAGGAGGTGTAGGCCTGGAAGACCATGCCGCGGTCGCGCCCGACGCCGAGCACCGGCTCGCCGTGGACGAGCACCTCGCCGGAGGTGGGGACGATGAGGCCCGCGATCGTCTTGAGCAGCGTCGATTTGCCGCAGCCGGACGGCCCGAGGAAGACGACCAGCTCGCCGACCCCCGACCTGTGGAGGATGTCGAAGGAGACGTCGCGCACCGCCTCGATCCCGACGCCGAGCCGGTCGAGATAGGTGACCGAGAGCTTGCTGACCCGCAGCTTCGGGATCTCATGCGAGGGCTCGGCGTGGTAGGTCGCTTTCGCCGCCGAATCTGCTGACGGGGTGAGGGCGACGGTGCCCGGCTCGCCTGCCTGGGGGGCCGGCGGCTGGGGCGCGGTACCGGTCATCGCCTGGCCTCGGGCATCGCGCGCCTCACTCCACGGTCGACTCGCGCCAGCGAAAGAGGAAGTTGGAGAGCGACCGGATCAGGTAGTCGGTCGCGAGACCGATGCCGCCGATGACCAGCAGCCCGGCGAAGGACCACGACGCCTTCTGGTGGGCATATGCGAGCTGGACCATGTAGCCGAGCCCACGCTCCGGGTTGACCGCTTCGGCAAGGATGACATAGGTCCAGGAAATGGCGTTCATGACCCGGAACGAGTCGAAGATCTCGGGCAGCGCGGCCGGTAGCAGCACGGTGCGGACGACCTGCCCCTTCGAGGCCCCCAGGGTGAGCGCGGTCTGCACCAGCTCGTCGGGGACCGCGCGGATCGAGGAGACGACAACCGGCAGGAGGTAGACGAAGACGCCCAGGAAGAGGAAGGCGATCTTCTCCTTCTCGTAGATCCCGAACCAGAGAATCAAGAGCGGTATGAAGGCCGAGATCGGCATGTAGCGCAGGGGCGACACGATCGGTTCGAAGAAGCGGTTGACCGGCTCGAAGGCTCCCATCATGACGCCGACCGGCAGGGCCACGGCGGAGGCGAGGAGGAAGGCCATCGCGATCCGCCGCGTGGAGACGAGGATCGCACTGCCCAGGTCCTCCTGCACGAAGAGCTGGATCGTGCCGCGCACCACCTCGGTGGGCGAGGGGAGGAAGTCAGGCGGCACCAAGCGGCCGTAGCTCAACAGACACCAGAGAAGGGCGACCAGGGCCGGGGCGACCAGGCCCAGGCCGAGCGACGCCGTCCGCGGCAGCGGCTGGCGCAGCGCGAAGAGATCCCGCCGCCGGCCCATTTACTGCGCCGCCAGGATGACTTTGATCTCGGTGCGGCGGTTGAGCTGCCGCCCCCCTTCGGTGGTGTTCGGCGCCACCGGGTTGGTGGAGCCGCGGCCGATGGTCTGGAAGCGGCTGGCCTCGACGCCGGGGAAGTTCTGCAGGACGTAGTTCTTGACCGCCAGCGCCCGGCGCTCGGAAAGCGTCATGTTGGCCCTGGGGCTGCCGGTGGCGTCGGTGTTCCCCTCGATGCGCAGATAGGTATTTCCGAACGAGGTCATCGTCTCGCCCAGCGAGTCGAGGACGATGAAGGAGCCGGACATGATCTCGTCCGAGCCCGGCGTGAAGTGGATCTGGATCTGCTTGTTGATGATTGCCCGGTCGCTCGCCGACGGCGGCTTGGGCTTGAGCGCCGCCTCCTCCACCTTCTCGCCCGCGTAGTCCGCGGCGAGGGCGGCGACGAAGCGGGTGTCCGCCCAGTCCTTGGCGTCGACCGAGCGGGTCACCAGTCCCTTCTTCCTCCAGATGACGAAGGCGGTGTTGAACAGGGTCTCGTAGTGGGCGTGGCCGCCCGCGAGGCCGTAGAACTGTGCGTTGTCGGCGTAGCCGGTGAGCTTCAGTCCCGAAAGCATTCCCGAGACGGTGTCGGAGTCGAGCTTGAGCGCCTTGCCGACCTGGGCGTAGGCCGCGGTCGGGTCCTTCTTGATGCTGTCGATTCCCAGGAGCCAGCCGTGGACGAAGTCGCGGAGCGTGGCGGGGGCGCGGTCGATCACGTCCTGCCGGGCGACCAGAGTGTCGGCGATGATGTGCGTCGCGGCGGTCGTCGAGACCAGCACGTGGGCCTCGCTGCCGCGAGCGGTGACCGCCCCGGAGAGGTCGGGCTCCCAGGTCACCGCGGCGTCGACCTGCTTGGCCTTGAACATCGCCGCGGCGCCTGGCGCGTCCTGGCTGAAGATGATGTCCTTCTCGACCGCCGCGCGGTCCTCCGGCGAAAGCCCGGATTGCGACAGCAAGTAGAGCAGGAGGAAGTGGGAAGGGGTGAACTGGGTGCAGGCGATCTTGTGCCCCTTCAATTGCTCGATCGAGTTGATCGCGGTGATCGAGACGATGCCGTCGCCGCCGCGCGACCAATCCTGCATGACGATCGACTTCGCCTTCTGGCCCTGCTCGGCCAGGATCGATGCCTCGCGCGCCCAGTTGTCGACCGTGTCCCACATGATGTCGATGTCGCCCTTCCTGAAGGCGGCGAGCTTCGCCGCCGGGTCCTCCAAGAGAACGAACTTGACCTCGAGGCCGAACCGGCTCTTGTAGGTCGAACCGGCGTTGGGCTCCATCCCGCCGTTGAAAACGATGCCGGGCGAGTGTCCCGCCCAGGTGTTGATCCCCACCACGAGCGGCCGGCCGAGGTTGCCGCTCGCCGCGAAGGAGGCGGGGGCGACGCCTGCCGACCCCGCGTCACGGGCGGGGTCGGGGGGAGCGTCCTTGAGCGTCGCGAAAGCCTTGGCCGAGTCGTCGCCCGCGCCCGGGCTCGCGGCCGAGCGCGGCTCCGCGCCGGCCCAGCGGCGGATGTCGTCACCCTTGTAGTGCCAGACGGCGTAGCCCAGCACGGCAAAGATCACGGCGGTGATGAAGAACTTGCCAAAGGGCGTCAGTTTCATAGCGTCTCCTCGAGCGGGGGCAGCCGGCGCAGCTGCCTCGCGGTGTCAGAGCCATAGAGCCACAGAGCCATCAGGAGCTTCTCTTGGATGGCTCGCTCGGGTTCGGCGCCGCGCTTCCCGGAGCGTGCCCGAAGAATTCGAGCACCCGCGCCACTTGCAGCTTGCCGCCGGAACAAGCCTGCTCCAGCCGCTGCTCCTCCGCCACCCGCTCGTCCATCGCCTGGCGAAGGTGCTGGATCTCCTGCTCGTACTGGGCAATCCGCTGCTGCGACTCGGCGAGCACCTGGCGGGTCGCGTCAGCCGCGGCCGCGGCGTAGGCGTCGAGGGCCCGCATTTCCTTCTCTCCCGCGGCGATGATCTTGTCGACGGCGACCCCGAACGCCTTGAGCGAAGCCTCGACGATCTGCCGGGCCGGCTCACTCCCCGAAGGCAGGGTTTGGAGGAGCTCGGCGGCCTTGGCGACCCGTGCCTGCTCCTCGGCGTCGATCCCCGCCGCGGCATAGACGGCGGCGAAGTCGACCCTCCCGCCGGATGCGGCGGGCGCATCCGTGGCCAACTCGGCTCCCGGCTCAGGACGGGCGGCGCCATACGGCGCCGCGGTGTCGGAGGGGGAGGGGGAGCCGGGTTCAGCCGCAGCCGGCGCCTGGGCACTGTCGGCGCCCTCCTTGTCGCGGACGAAGATCAGGCCCAAGACGCTCGATCCCCAGCCTTTCTTCTCGCTCATGGCCTGATCGCGACCTCTCGCTCCCTTCGGGAATCCCCGCGGACGGGCGGGTGGGGACGGTCCTGGATGGCCAAATCGTAGCACGGGGGTCGATGTCGTGGATCGGCAGCGCCGGCGGCTCGGCGGCCAGGCAGGCAGCTTGCACGGCTGTATCTCGGGAGGGAGCGCCGATGAAGATCGAAGAGACCCTGCACCCGCTCGCCGGCAAGCTGGTCGGCTGGATGCGGGAGCTGCCCAGCGGAGTGCCGCCGCAGGCGGCGCCGCCCAGGAGAGCGCCGGCAAGACGCTTCAGGGGATGAGCAGCACCTTGCCGGTGGTCTCCCTCCCCTCGAGGGCGCGGTGGGCGGCGGCGGCCTCGCGCAAAGGAAATTCGCGGCCAATGCGCAGCGCGAGCTGGCCGGCGGCGATCCAGCCCAGGATGTCGCCGGCCCGCTGCTGGAGCTCTTCGCGGCTGGCGGTGTAGTGGCCCAGGCTCGGCCGGGTGAGGAAGAGCGACCCGCCGGTGGCGAGGCGCCCGGGATCGAAGGGCGGCACCGGTCCGCTCGACTGGCCGAACAGCGCGAGCATGCCGCGCGGGGCGAGGCAGGCGAGGCTGCGATCAAAGGTGGCGCGGCCGACGCCGTCATAGACCACCTGCACGCCGCGGCCTTCGGTCAACCGCTTGACCTCGGCGGCGAAGTCGTCACGGGAATAGAGGATGACCTCCGACGCGCCGGCCTGGCGCGCCAGCTCGGCCTTCTCTGCGGTGGATACGGTGGCGAGGACGCGGGCGCCGCGCAGCCGAGCGATCTGGCACAGCAGCAGGCCCACTCCCCCGGCGGCGGCGTGCACCAGGCAGGTGTCGCCGCGCTGCAGCGGATAGGTGGCGCAGGCGAGGTAGTGGGCGGTCATCCCCTGCAGCGTGGCGGCGGCGCCCTGGCGGGTGGTGACCGCGCCCGGAAGCTTGATCAGACGGGCGGCGGGAACGGCGGCCTGCCCGGCGTAGGCCCCCTGCACGCCGCTATAGGCGACCCGGTCGCCCACCGCCACGCCGGCGGCCCCCGCCGCGACTGCGATGACCGTTCCGGCCGCCTCCTGGCCGAGGATGAACGGGGGCGGAGTGGCCACCTTGTAGAGGCCGGTGCGGTGGTAGACGTCGATGTAGTTGAGCCCGGCCGCCTCGATGCGGACGACCGCCTCTCCGGGCGCCGCCTCCGGGTCGGGCACTTCCTCGTAGACCAGCGCTTCGGGGCCTCCCAGCTCATGCACGCGAACCGCCCACATCGCCCACCTCCTCGTCCGGGCGGCGAGATGCTCCGGGCGCCGCGCCGCCTTCTATCCTATCCGCACCGCGCCGGCGCGTCCTGGCCGATAATCGACCTATGAAGAGCCTCTGGGACGACAGCGAGGCGGCGCGCTACGCCGGCGAGCTGGGGCTGCGGGTCTACACCTCCCGGCTGCTGGGCCGCGACCGCTCGCTGGTGCTGCACGGCGGCGGCAACACCTCGGTCAAGGTGCGGGAGACCAACCTGCTCGGCGAGGAGGAGGAGATCCTCTACGTCAAGGGGAGCGGCTGGGACCTCGAGAGCATCGCGGAGGAGGGCTTCACGCCGCTGCGCCTCGCCCACCTGCGGCGCCTGGCCGAGCTCGAGGCATTGAGCGATCCGCAGATGGTCAACGAGCTGGTCACCCACGCCACCCGCATGGCGGCGCCGGTCCCCTCGGTCGAGTCGATCCTGCACGCCATCCTGCCGCACAAATACGTCGACCACACCCACGCCGATGCGGTGGTGGCGGTGACTAACAGCGTGGGCGGTCCCGGGCGGGTGCGCGAGATCTACGGTACGGTGGTGGTAGTAGTGCCCTATGTGATGCCGGGCTTCGATCTCGCCCGCGTCGTGGCGCGCGCCTTCGCCGCCGAGGCCGGGCCGGCGACCGCGGGGGTCGTGCTGCTCCACCACGGCATCTTTTCCTTCGGCGCCACGGCCCGCGAGTCCTACGAGCGGATGATCCAGCTCGTCAGCCAGGCCGAGGACTACCTGCGCGCGCACGGCGCCTGGACGCTCGGGCCGGCGCCCGGCAAAGCGCTTTCCGCGCCGGCTCCGGCCGGCGCGTCGGGCCAAGCGCCGGCATCTGCCGGCGCGCCCGAGTTGTCTCCCGGTCCCCCCGATCCGGCGCCGGCGATAGCCGCCGCCCGCCTCCGCCACGACCTGTCACGGGCGGCCGGCCGGCCGATGATCTTGACCGCGCGGCGCGATGAGCGCAGCCTCGGCTTCATCCGCCGCCCCGACCTCGCCGCGATCTCGCAGCAGGGCCCGGCCACACCCGACCATGTGCTGCGCACCAAGCGCCTGCCGCTGCTGGGCCGCGGCGTCGCTGCCTACGCGGAGGCCTATCGCCGCTACTTCGACGAGCACGCCCGGGCGGCGCGCGAGCCGAAGACCCCCCTCGACCCCGCGCCGCGCATCGTCCTCGATCCGGAGCTCGGCCTGCTGGCGGCCGGGAGCGGCGCCGGCGAGGCCGCGATCGCCGCCGAGATCTACCAGCACACCATGGACATTGTCGAGCGTGCCGAGCGGCTGGGCGGGTACCGGGCGCTGTCGGCCCGCGAGCTGTTTGAGGTCGAGTACTGGGACCTCGAGCAGGCCAAGCTCAGGCGGGGCGGCGCGCCGCCGCCGCTGGGCGGCGAGGTCGGGCTGGTCACCGGCGCCGCCTCGGGGATCGGCAAGGCCTGCGTGGAGGCGCTGCTGGCGCGGGGCGCCGCGGTGGTCGGCCTCGACGTCGATCCGCGGATCGAGACCCTCTTTGCGCGCCGCGACGTCCTCGGACTGCGCTGCGACGTCACGCAGGAAGACGAGGTGGCGCGCGCCTTGGCGCGCGGCGTGGAGGCGTTCGGCGGCCTCGACCTGCTGATCCTCAACGCCGGCATCTTCCCCGAAACCTGCGACATTGCCGGATTGGCGCTCGCCGAGTGGCGGCGGACCATGGCGGTCAACGTCGACGCCAACCTGATCCTGCTGCGCCGTTGCCATCCGCTGCTCTGCCAGGCACCGCGGGGCGGCCGGGTGGTGGCGATCGGCTCCAAGAACGTCCCCGCCCCCGGACCCGGCGCCGCCGCCTACTCCGCCTCGAAGGCGGCGCTCCAGCAGCTCGCCCGGGTGGCGGCCCTCGAGTGGGGCCGCGACCACATCCGGGTCAACGTCGTCCATCCCAACGCCGTCTTCGACACCGCCCTCTGGACCCCCGAACGCCTCGCCTCCCGCGCCGCCGCCTACGGCCTCGACGTCGAGCGCTACCGCAAGGACAACCTTCTCGGGGTCGAGGTCTCGAGCCGCGACGTCGCCGAAGTCGCCGCCGAGCTCTGCGGCCTCCGCTTCTCCCGCACGACCGGCGCCCAGATTCCTGTCGACGGCGGTAACGTCCGCGTCATCTGAGCCCCGTGAGCCCCGCGGCTTGGCGAGCGCTTCAAGCTCGGCACGGGGTGTTCGGACTTGGCCTGCCGGCGTTATGATCCTCCGTGTCACCATCAGACCGACCATAAGAAGGGAGAACCAATGAAGATCGCAAGGTCGTTCGCGCTGGGGTTGACCTGTGTCCTGGCAGCGGCCGGATCCGCGCAGGCGCAAAGCCAGCCCAAACAGTTTGTTCAGCTCCTGACCATCCACGCCAAGCCGGAAGGCGCTGTCGACGCTGAGGCGTTCATGAAGAAGGTTTTGGCCGCGGGTGAAAAGGTCGGGCAGAAACAGCGCCTGCTGACGTTCCAGGTCATGTCGGGCGGGCCCGGGTACACGTACATGATCGTCACCTATTTCGACAAGTGGGCCGAGACCGACGATCTGCTCTCGGTGCCAGAGATCTTGAACAAGGCGCTGGGCGAGGCGGAGGGCGGCCGGGTGCTGCGCGCGGGACGCGCCAACATCGAGTCCACCGAGAATGCGGTGTTTCGCCTGCTGCCCGACCTCTCCACCAAGCCCAAGGCGTACGATCCTCCGCCGGCCTACCTCCAGGTCTTCCGCAGCGAGTTGAAGCCCGAGATGACGCGCGAATGGGAGCGCGTGATCGGAAGGTACAAGGCCGCTTCGGAGCAGATGCCGGAGACGCCGACGGCGATCCGGCGCGTTTCGGTCGAAGGCCCGGGCAACGTGTATATAACCAGCAGCCCGTACACAAAGGGCGCGGAGCGCGACGCCTGGCCGAGCTTCCTGGACATCTTGAAGAAGGCCTATGGCGACGAAGAGGCGCGCGCCCTGGACCAGCGCCGGACCGACTGCGTCAAGCACTCCGAGGCATTCATCCTGAAGTTCCGGCCCGACCTCAGCCGGATGGGAAAGTAGCCTCCGCGGGCTCGCATCAGTAGAGGCCGCCCGGTGGGCGGCCCGTCGTCTCAGGCTGAAAGGGAGGCCCATCGGCGCGGGGATCCCGATCGGAGATGCTGGCCTATTCGGACCACGCCAAGCGCTCGCCGCCGCTGATCCCGGCTCCGGGTCGGCGATCTACGGATCTTCTACGAGGTGAGTGCCGAGATGCCTGAAACGGTCTACATCCTTGCCGTCGGCCGGAAGCACGGAAATATCCGTGCCTCCCCACCGCCTTCGAGGTGAGCACGGCCGCCGGCCGTAGGGCCACGTCATTCATTCTTGCGGAGCGCTCATCGCGTTGTCGTCGCCGTCGCCGGCTTCGCGCCCGCGCCGGCTGGCGGCGAGCTCGTCGCCGAGCTGACGGACTCGCCGCCAGAGCTCGTCGCGGTCGATCAGCAGGCGGCCCCGCTCGCGCAGGAAAGGTCCAAGCCAGGCGAGGTAGGCCGCGGCCGCTCTCTCTTCCTCTACCACCGCGCCAAGCGCATCCAGCGGGTCGGCCCCCGCTCGCACCCGGGCGTGCTCGGCCAGCACTTGGTCGTAGAGCCGCAGATAGCGGTCGACCGCCAGCTCGAGTCCCGCCTCGGCACGGATGCGGCGCGACACCGCGCCCGCGTCGTCCGGGTCATAGCGGGCGATCTCGCGCGCCAGCGCGCCGGTGCTCAGCGGTTCGCGCAGGGTGCGCATGCCGAAGTTGAGCGGCCGCAGGCGGTCGATCTCGCCGGCGGTCACCAGGGGGCCGCAGCCCTCGGCGTCGCAGAGCACGACGGCAGCTCCCACCGCCATCGCCTCGAGCGCCGCCCGCCCCTTGGCGAAGACCAGGTCGTAGGCCGGCAGCAGCTCTTCCGGACAGGCTGCCGGCGCGCCGCAGGCGATCCCGGCCGCGTCGACCGCAATGCGGGCCTCGGAGCACGCCTGGCGCACTGCCGGCAGGTGTGTCTTCTCGCTGGCGTTGTTGCTGAACACCAGCGCGCGCAACGGCCGCGGCGGCAGAGGCGGACGCGGCTGGAAGCGCCCGAGATCGACGAAGTTGAGGATGGTCTCGACGCGCTCCGCTGCGACGCCCGCCCCGGCCGTGATCCGTTCGCGGGTCGGCTCGTCGACCGCCACATAGCGCAGCAGGCGCGGGAAACGAGGGGGATGCTCCTCCCAGGGCAGAGCGCCGTGGCAGACGAAGATGCCCGGCACGCCGGGGAAGTGGAGGAGCGCGGTCAGAGTCTCCAGGTGGTGTTGCCCGTGCACCAGGTCGGGCGGCTCCGCCACGGCCGCGAGGTCGTCGACCACCGGCACTCCGGCGGCGCGCAGCTCCTCGGCCACCGCGCCGAGGACCGGGCTGTAGGCGATCGGCGCGTGCCCGCGTCCGCGCAGCGCGCGCGCCAGCTCGACGACGTAGAGCTCGGTGCCGGTGCGGTGGGCGAGCGATGTGTTGGTGAGCAGGACCTTCAAGACTCTGTCACCGTCACCGTCTGCCGCAGATGTTCGGCCAGGGCCAGCGGCAGCACATGCCGACGCAGGCGGACCACCTCCCGGTAGATCCCCGCGGCCACTTGCTTCTCGCCATGGCGCTCATAGAAGGGCGCGGAGAACAGGGCCGCGACGTCGAGCCGGCGATCGGCCGGACGCAGGCACTCCAGCCGGAAGCTTTGCGCCCCGAAACGTGCCTCTATCTGCTGCACCTCCTCGGCCAGACCGGGATAGCCGCGCGCCGCCGCCAGCTTGCGCGCCAGCGCCGCCTCGTCCAGCTCGAGGATGATCCCGCCCCGCCCGGCTTCCGCGGCGCCCGCGCCGGGAGGGCCGGCGAGAAGAAAATCGAGGGAGCGCGGAGCGTGGCCCTGGGCTGCCGCCAGCCTTTCAAGGGCCGCGTTCACGACCAGCCGGCAGACGTCGTGGCCCGGGTTGTAGCCTTCGATCGCGTCGCCGGCCACAACCTCGACTTGCTCGCGGCGCAGCACCTCGGCGAGCTGGTCGGCGAGGTCCGAGAAGACGTCGAACCGCCGCGCGAGCAGGGCTTCATAGAGGTGGCGGTCGGTGAGCGCACCGAAGATCGGACCGGGGCGTGCGCCCGCCCGCGCCAGCAGGTCGCGGGTCGAGGCCAGCCGGGACTCCCGGCCCGACCCCGAGCCGTCGGTCAGCACCAGCACCAGCGGTTTCGCCAGCTCGAGCCAGCCGTGGACACGCAGCTCGTGACCGGGATGCCCGATGACCAGGGCGGCGCGCCCAGAGCCGCCGGCACCAGCGTGCCGTGAAGCAGGAAACATCGCTACCCCCCTTCGGGAACCGGCAAAGAGTACCGGCAGCGCGCCGCGCCCCGCAACCCCTTCGCAGCGGCCTCCCATGCGCGGGACGGGGCAAATCGGGGAATTGGGTCCGAGATGGCGGAGTTGGCCAAGGCTTTTGGCGCGCTCAGAGGCCGGCGGCGAAGCTCGCGAGCTCGACGGCCAGCGAGGGAACCATTTTGGTTGCCAGCCGAGCGGCAGCTTTCGGCATCGCCGCCGCCCGGATCGAGCCGCCTGGGGGGACGGGCAGTCGGTTCAGGGCTGGGCCTGGAGGCGGCGGCGCATGACGGCCAGGCCGGCCAGGGCGCCGGTCTGGACGGCCGGGATGACGGCGAAGTCCAAGAGCTCCTCGGCGCTCAGGAGGCGGCGGGCGCCGAGCCGCAGGCGGGAGCCCGCGGTGACCGCCAGCTCGACGGCGGCGAGCAGCGCCCAGACCGCAAGCCAGCGGCCGCGCTCCCGCCGGCTCAAGGCGCCGACCTGCCGGCAGAGTCCGCCGGTGAATGCCGCCCTTCCTCCCTGGACGGATGGCAGCCGGCCAGCGCCACCTCCGGGCTGATCCGATGCTCGACCACTTCGAGGGTTGGACCGCCGTCGTTGACCAACGCGTAGGCGATGCCGGGTGGCACGGTGAGCAGATCGCCGGTGCCGAGGAGCAGGGAGGGCGGGTCGGCGCGCGCCAGCTCGGCGGGAGTGCCGAGCAGGATGCGGCCGTTGCCGGCCCGCACGTAGAGCGCGGCGGCCCGGCGCTCGTCGCGCTGCGGCTCGGTCTCCGAGCGCGGCTCGACCTCGATCAGGCTCGCCACGACGAAGCCGTCGGCGAGCACGGTCTTGCTGCCGCCGGCGATCACGGCCGGCCCGAGGAGACGGCGCCGCGGGCGCCGCGCCGGCCCCTCGACCAGGCGGCTCGAGGGCGGGGTGCGCACTCCGGCCAGCAGCTGGCGGGCGCGACGCCGGTTGAAGGCAGCCGGGATCGGCTTGCCCTGGTTCTGGTCGTGCAGGCGGTCCACCATGTCGGTCGACACGGTCGCGAACTCCTCCAGCGTGCAGCCGACGACGGTATGCACGATCCCGAGGCGATCGAGGATGAAGACGTCGCCCGGCTGGGCCGCGAACCGGAAGCGGTCGTAGGCCGGGTCAGGCCGCTCGCCCGCCAGCCAGGCGGCGAAGCGGTCGCGCTCATACTCCCGGATCCACTGCTCGTAGGTACAGAGGAAGACGAATCCTCCGGGGTGGACGTCGAGGATATGGAAGACCTCGGTCTTGTGGGTGACGTGGCGCTGGAAGCTGAAGCCTTCCGCCGGATTCTGCAGAAAGATCGAGTAGCCGAGCGGGCTGCTGGCCTTGATCGCGTAGCTCTTGTACTTGAGCAGCAGGCCGACCCTCATCTGGAAGCCGGCGAGCTCCCGCGCCGTGGCGCCCGATAGATCGCGCGCCAGGGCGCGGCGCAGCACCGCCTTCCACACCGCCTCGTAGCTCTCCAGCGCCGCGATCGGCAGGTCGCTCGCCAGGTAGGGCTCGAGCGCCGGCAAGAGAGACAGCCCGCGCGCGGCGAGACGCGCGCCGAGCGCGCAGTCGCCGGGACGGAACGGCAACTCGGCGAGATCGCGCTCGATCTGGCGGGCGGTGGCGGGCACGGCGGCCCTCAATGGCCCTGGGTCGCCGGCGCCGCCGGAGCCCCGGGGGCCGCATCAGGGTCGGGACCCGCGCGCCCGAACAAGCGCGGGTTGGCCGGCACATCTACCATTGCCGGCACTCCCGGCAGGTCGGGACCCGCGCGCCCAATCGACCTGAGCACCCCCATCTCGTCGAGGAGCGGGCGCGCGGCCTCGCTGTGGAGGACTTCGAGGACCCAGAAGAGGTAGCGCAGGTCGACGCTGATGTTGCGCGCCACCTCCGGGTCGTAGCCGAAGTCGTTGGCGACGTTCTCCCAGACGCGATCGAAATTGACGCCGACCAGCTCGCCGCGGCCGTTGAGCACCGGACTGCCGGAGTTGCCGCCGGTGGTGTCGGCGTCGGCCAGGAAGCAGACCGGGACGTCGCGCAGCACGGGGTCGGACCAGCGGCTCTCGGCGGCCCGGGGCGCCGCGGCGCGCAGGGCCTCCGGAGCGTCGAACGGCTCGCTGCCGGTGTGCTTGGCGACCATGCCGGCGACCGATGTCTGGGGCGTCATCGTCGCCCCCGCCTTGGGGCTATAGCCCTGGACGTGCGCCAGCGACACACGCAGGGTGCCGTTGGCGTCAGGAGCGATCGGTTTGCCGGCCTGCGCGGCGACGGCGAGCTGCCAGTGCGGGCGCAGCCGCGAGGCGGCCCCCTGGTAGCGGTGCTCCCGCTCCTCGGCGTCGCGCAGCTCGCCGTCGAGGGCCAGGGCAAGGTCGAGCAGCGGGTCGTGGCGGGCCCTCAGCTGCTCCTCGCTCTCGCGGAACATCTTGATGCGCTCGTAGAGGTCGAGGACCCTGCTGCCGGCGAGGAGGCCGGCTGCCCTGGCCTGCAGCGCGGCGGGGTCGGCCGCGCGCTTGCCGCTCCCCGGGCCGGCGTCCGGTCTGCCCTCCGCGCCGCCGGCCGGCGCCGCGGCCAGCAGCGCTTCGACCGCGGCCACCCGGCTGGCCTCCGGCAGCGCCGCGAAGCGGCCGAGCAGGTCGCCAAGCAGAGCGGCTTCGGTCGCCGGATGGAGACGCTGCTGGTCGCGCCGCAGCCCCTCTTCGAGGCGGGCGCGGTTGCGGTCCATGTATTCGGGCTCGCGGTCGAGGTCGGGCTTGACCGCCTCGCGCGCGCGGCGCACCAGGGTCAGGGCGAGGTCGAGCGCCTTGGTTCCCGACCGCATCTGCTGCAGCAGGAAGTCGTGCTCCCAACTCAGGGCGCTCATCAGCCACGTGTTGCCGGCACCATCCGGGACGCGCGCGAAGGTGGCGAGCCTCTGTTCGTAGAGCCGGATCAGCTCGAGGCGCGCGGCGGCGGCGCCCCAGGGATCGCGCTGCTTGGCGATCCAGGCCAGGAGCACCTGCTCCTGCTGGTGCTTGCGCTCGAGCACGCGGCCGCGGGCCAGGCCAGCGATTTGGCCGCGCGCGTTCTTCTCGCGGTTGGCCAACCCCTTGATCCGGTCGGCGAGGGCGATGCGCGCCGCTTCGTCGCGCCGCGCGGCCCCCTCCATGAGGTCGAGCCAGGCGCGGAAGAGCGCGGCGCGGCGCGGAAAGAGCAGTTCCTCCCGCTCGCGCATCTCGATCTCGAGTAGCGAGCGAAAGGTCAGACCCGGATAGCCGGCGACCAGCACGAAGTCGCCAGGGTGAACGCCATGCGCCGAAACCGGAAAGAAGTGCCGCGGCCGATAGGGCACGCTCGCCGCCGACCGGGCCGCCGGCTTGCCGTCGGGTCCGCAATAGACGCGGAGCAGCGCGAAATCGCCGCTGTGGCGCGGCCACGACCAGTTGTCGGTCTCGCCGCCGAAGTCGCCCACCCCGCGCGGCGGGGCGTAGACCAGGCGAACGTCCGGATACTCCAGATTCTCGAACAGCAGGTAGCGCACCCCACCGTCGAAGGCCGCCACCTCGCAGCGCCGGTTCTGGGCGCGCTCGCAGTCGGCGACCAGCTCTTTCTTGCGGCGCTCGATCCCGCGGTAGCGCGCCAGGTCGTCGCCCGGCCGCAAGCTGCCCTCGATCGCCGCGGTGACGTCGCTGACCCGCAGGGGAATCGTCGCACGCACCCCGGAGCCGGGCAGCTCGCGGTCGCGGCCGGCGGCGAGGTAGCCGGCCGTGATCAGGTCGCGTTCGGGGGTCGAGTGCTGCTGCAGGATGGCGAAGGCGCAGTGATGGTTGGTGATCAGCAGGCCCTCGGCCGAGACGAAGCCGGCCGAGCAGCCGCTGATCCGCACCGCCGCCTCGAGCAACCCGCCACCGCCGCCGCTGCCGGTGGGGTTCCACAGCGCCTCGGGGGTGATCTGGAGACCCAGCTCGCGCAGCCACCGGGCATCGAGCTGCACGAGCTGCTCAGGCGTCCACTTGCCTTCGATGGCGGCCGCCGCGCCGCCGCCTGCGGCGCACGCCAGGGCGAGTACGATCAGCGTCTTTCCGATCACGTTTCCTCCCAACGCCGCCACCGCAGCACGACCGCGCCGCAGGCCAGGAGGGCCAGGGCGAGGACGGCGAGGCCGGCGTCCGAAAGCGTCGGGACGGCAGCCAGGAAGCCGGCCTGGGCCGGAGCGCACGCCGCCGGAGTGATGACGAGCGAGAAGGCGCGGACGCTGCCGGTGTCCTGGGGCGAGTTGTCGGTGGCGATGAGCTGCCACGTGCCGTTGGCGTTCTCCCCCTTGAAGGCGACGAGCGGGTTGGCGGGCGTCCAGTTGCCGGTGAACGGCGCCTGGGTGTCGGCGGCGCACTGGATCGAAGGTCCGGCGCCGTCGTCGTCGAGCAGCACCCGGCAGAAGTTATGGCCCGACGAGTCGGTCTGGTTGACCAGCGTGATCTGCGTGCCGCCGGGCGATTGCAGGACGAAGGTCAAGTCGCTGATGAAGGTGTGATCGACCCCGACCGTGGTGGCGCCGGGCGCCGTGGTGCACAGCGTGCCGTCGAAGCTGAACGCCGCCTTTGCGATCAGGCCGGGAACCCCGGAGACGGCGAGCGGCACGGTCACCGAGCCCGGGGTGACGCTGCCGTCGGTGTTGAAGACCGCGTCCGGGATCGGCACCGGCTTGCCCGCGTAGCTGGTGGTCACCGGCGTGCCGGGGTGCCCTGTCTGAAGAGAGAAGTTGAAGGTCTGCGGGCTGCTGCCGCCGAAGAGGCTGACCGTAAGGGTGAACTGGATGACCGTGCCGCAGGACGCCGCATTGGGCGTGAACTGAAACGGCGTCGTGTTGGTCGCGCTGCCGCCGCCGGCCGCGATCCCTGGGTAGCCGGAGGTCGGCTGGAAGATGAAAACTCCGGGGGTCGACGTGGCAAGCGTCGCGCTGACGCCGGTTGCCGGGGCGCCGCCCACGTTGGTGAGGGCAATGGCGAGATTCCAGAGCTCGCCGGGGTCGATGAAGGCGTCGCCGTTGCCCACCGCCTGGGTGGGCGTCACCGTGCCGAGATTCAGGGCCGCCATGGGTGCGGCGCCGGCCGCCTGCAGCGCCTGGAAGGCCATGACGATGCCGGCTCCGGTGTCGCGGTCTACCCCCGGCGCCTGGATGTCGATCGCCGAGCCGACCAGCGCGCCGCGGATCTGGGCTGGAGCCAGGCCCGGCAGAGCCGACTTGAGCAGGCCGGCGATGGCCGCGGCGTGCGCCACCGCCGCCGAGGTGCCGAAGAACGGGTTGAATCCCGCGGTGTCGGAGGAGACCCCGTCGGCCGCCGTGATGTCCGGTTTCTGGCGTACCACGCCGCCGCTCGAGGAGAAGTTGCCCGCCGGCGCCCCGGGCAGCAGGTTGCCGGCGTTGTCGAAGAAGATGCGGCGCGGGCCGTCGCAGGTGAAGGTCTCGGCCAGCTGCGCGCCGGTGAAGGGGCCCGGATACGGTCCGCTGGGATCGCCCGGCTGGTCGGCGCCGGCGGCCGGCGCGGCGGCGACCGCGAAGGCGTTGGCCGCCGAGTTGTGGCCGTGAGCACAGCCTGCGGTGGCCAGCTGAAGGGTGCCGCGCGGCGCCTGAACGAAGATCATCACGTCGGCGCCGCTCGTCTTGGTGACGACGACGCGCTCGCCGGTCGAGGCCGCGCCGGTCGCCTCGAACGGGTCGCTCCCCGGCGAGCAGTCCTGGATATTGGTCGACTGGTCCATGACACTGGTCAGGGCGGTGTCCAGGAGGTAGAGGTTGTAGTCGTCGCAGGCGGTGTTGAAGGGATCGGCCCAGTGCAGCGTGACCGCCTGTTGCGAGGATCTGGTCACCAGGTCCGATTGCCCGGCGTCGCCGAAGTCGTGAGTCGTGCCGGCCCCCGTGCCCAGCACCGGGTCGAGATTGCCGTTGGCCTTGAAGTCGCCCTGCCAGGTGCCCGACGTGCCGGCGTCGAGGTTCCCATCGTTGCCCGCCGAGGAGAAGTAGAGCGCTCCAGCGGCGGTCACGCTGTTGACCGATTGCGCCACGTCGAGGTCCTGGAACGGCGATTCCCGGAAGTAGGCGACGTCGTCCACGATGATGTCGCAATGGAGGACGTTTCTCAGGTCGAGAATGTTCTGCGCGAAGCTCGCCTCGCCGTTGATGGCGGTGGCGAAACCGAGCTGAGCGCCGGGAGCGAGATCGTGCAGGATCTCGAGCATCGCGGTCCCTTCGTCACCGCTCCCCGCCTGGCCGGGAAGGACGTCGACGCTGGGCGGCAGGTCGCCGTTCGCCTGCAGCTGCGCCAGCGAGCTGACGCCGTTCGACAGGGCGCAGATCTTGACTCCGGCACCGCTGATGCCGAAGAAGCTGCGCGCCTCGGCGGCGCGATGGGTCGCGTCTCCCTCGTTGACGTCTGCCTGGGTTCTAGCGCGGCGCGCCAGGTCGACCCGGCGCACCTCGGGCAGCGCCGCCAGGGCCTCGATCTGGGCGAGCGGCACGCGCGCGCGGAGAGAGAGGTAGCGGAAGGAGATCATGCGGATCTCTGCCCCCGTCGCCTGGAGCTGACGGATGATGCTCTTCATCCCGGTTCGGGCCAGCGCGTCGACGTCGAGCAACATCTTGCCGTCGGAGTCCGGCACGACGATGCGCAGCCGCGGCAGCGCCTTGAGCCGCGAGTCGCCGCGCAGCCTGTAGAGCGCGAAGAGCAGCCGCGAGTCGATCTTCCGCTGCGCCGTGGTGCGCGCGAGCTGCTCTTGCTCGAGGACCTTCATCTGCGCGATGGCGCTCGGCTGCAGCCGCGACGGGTGGGGCGCCTGGGCCGCTGCGCCGCTCCGTCCTGCCGCCCCGATCGCCAGAGCGGCCAGCCCGGCAGCCCGCAGGAGGCTGGGCGCCGGCCGGGGGACGAGGATGCGGGTGCGGGTAGTCAGGCGCAAGCGGGTCTCAAACCGCGACAACGGCGATCCCTGACGCAGCGGGACCTGGCAGAAGTACAGCGAATCTAGCCCACGGTTCCGGACCCGTCAAGCAGGCCGCGGCGGAAGCGTCGAAGGGGGCCCGGCGCTGTGCCGAGCCCCCCGGCGAGGCTGAATCGCGGATACGCCCTAGCCGAACAGGTAGCGGATGCGGCCGGCGATGATGCGCGGCGGGATGACGTGGGTGCCGCCGAAGGTCGACTGGAAATTGTAGAGGCCCTTCTTGTCGAAGGCGTTGAGCACGTCGAGCTGCACCTCGAAGGGCAGACCGTACTGCTTGAGGCGGGCGCCGACCGAGAAGTCCCAGATCACGCGCGGCTTGACCCGCTGGGGATTGGCGTCAAAGTTGATGAAGGGAAAGGCAAACGCGGTGTCGGGGCCGCCGCCGAGCACGTCGGCGGGGGCGCCGGCATGGGTCACCAGCCCCGAGTCGTAGCGCTGCGTCACGCCGGTCCAGAAGCCGCTGCCGGGGACGTCCCAGAAAAGGCCGAGCTGCTCTTGCAGCTTCTGGTCGTGATCGATCAGGAAGGGACCCTGGTTGAGGCCGAGCGGCGAAGTGTTGATGAACAGACCGCCGGCCAGGGGCGGGTCGTAGAGCGCGTGCACGTGGCCGAGCGAAAGATAGCCGCGCACGCCCTGGTAGGGTCCGCCATCCAGGCGCACGTTCCAGCCCGAGAGGTCGCCGCCCTTGAAGTTGAGCGGGAAGACGATGCCGGTCTGGAAGAACTGATCCTGGTCGGCGGTGAAGCGGACCTGGCGCTTCCAGTACGAGACGTCGGCGCGCAGCTTGCTGCCGATCCCTTGCTGGATGCCGTAGTTGTAGGCGTTGTGGTGCTCCGAGCGGTTGAAGAGGTGGCCGAAGCCGGCGAGCGCCGACTGCTGCACCTCCGGCGGCGACAGCGCGGATGCCTGGGCAGACGAGGAGAGGAGGATGTTCTCGTACTCCGGCGTGATGAACATGCGGTCGAAGGCTGCGCGCAGCACGGTCCCGGTCGCCGCGATGTAGTAGGCGGCGCCGATGCGGGGCTGGAGCTCGCTCTCGGAGAGGAACAGATGGTTGCTGTCGTAGCGGACCCCTGCATTGACCGTCAAGCCACCCCAGCGGAGCTCATCCTGGACATATCCCGCCAGGTAGCGGCCGGTGCGGCTGCCGTCGAAGACGAAGGGCGAGCCGCCGCGGGTGCCGTCGAACGGCGCCAGGTTGGGGTTGAAGCCCGGCGAGGTCGGATCGTTCAAGCCGGGATCGGTGATCAGGAAGGTGAAGTGCTCGGTCAGCGGAAAGCGCTTGGCCTGCACCCCTGCCTTGATCACGTTGCCGGAAAGCTCCTTCGTCACCGAGGCGTTGAGGCCCTGGTTGTCGAGCTTGCGGTTCTGTGCCGCGATCACCGGCGTGTCGTTGGGCGAGGAAAGCAGCTGCAGGCGGTTGTCGCGGGCAAAGATCTGGCCTTCGGCGACTAGGCCGCCGGCCGAGACGTGCTGGTAGGCGGCGTTGAGATTCCAGTCGCGGGAGTGGACGCGCTCGTTCTGGCCGGCGGCCTCCTGCGACGGCAAGTTGGTGACGTCGCGCCGGGTGTTGCCGATGTTGGCGGTAAAGCGGAAGGAATCCTGCCCCTGGCCGGGCAGCACGTCGTAGCGGAAGAAGCCGCGCAGCGAGTCGCCATGGTTGTGGAAGTTGTCGAAGGTCACCGGGTCGAGGAAGCGGTCCGACTTCGAGCCGTTTAGATCCAGGAACGAGCCCGAACGCGCGCCGCCATAGCCGAGCGCGAGGTCGCTTTCGTAGGTGGAGAAGCTGCCGGCGCCCACCGTGGCATCGCCGTGCAGGCCCTTCTGCCCCAGCGCCGAGCGGGTGGTCAGGTTGATGACGCCGTAGGCTTTCTCGCCGTACTCCGCCGGCACGCCGCCGGTGACGATCTCGATCCCCTGGGCGATCGCCGGGTTGAGCGAATTCGAGAAGGTGATGCCGACCTGGTCGCCGATCGACTGGCCGTCGACGACCATCAGCTGCTGCGAGTGGCCGCCCTGGAAGTGGTAGCGGCCGTTCTCGTCCTTGCTGAAGCCGGGCGCGGAGGTGACGATGGCCTCGAAGGCGCGCGAGGCGACGGCGGCGGGGAAGCGCTGGATCAGCGACTTGTCGATGTCGGTGTGAGTGGTCGACTCGTCGGTCTCGAGCGCGACGTGCTCCTTTTCCGCGGTGACCGTGGTCTGCTCGGCGAATGCGGGAGTCAGGTGCAAGTCCTGCTGGACGGGGACGCCGCCCCGCACGTCGACGTCGACGTGGGCCTCCCTGAATCCTTCGAGCGCGGCGCGCAGGTGATAGGGATTGTTGGGGATGTTATAGAGGATGTATGAGCCATCGGCGCCCGAGACGACCTGCTGCGAGTAACCGGTCAGATCGTTGGTGAGGCTGACCGTGACCCCGGGCAGCGCCGCGCCGCTCGGGTCGAGCACGCGGCCGTGGATCTGGCCGGCCCAGGCGGCGGCCGGCAGGGCGAGTGCCGCCGCCAGGAGAAAGTAGCCAAGGTGGAGCGCGCGCCGGGCGCGGCGCGCGAGAGAGGTCTGCTCTGACATGAATCCTCCAGGTTTCTGGAGCCCGGAGCGGCCGGCGGCCTGCCGGGGCTCGATCGCGATCAGGCGTCCGGCATATGCCGGGCGCGCGCGGCTCCCGACGGGCAGCGGAGCGAGCTGCGCTCTTGCCGCGTCAGGAGTTGGAATGCGACGAGGAGGTCAGCGCAGAGGAGGAGCGCGGGCGCTGCGGGGATGATGCGGAGCTTCGGCCGGCGCGGGGGCCAAAGGCGCCGGCGCTCCGCCGGCAGCCGGCGCCGGAAGGACGGCCGCGGCGAGCGGCCGCAGATGGGCGCCGCCGTTCTGGAGGCGGTTGAGGCAGGCCGGGCAGAACGGGCGCTCGGCCGCCGCGCCCTGCTCGGCGTGCGGACCTTGCAGCGGGTGGGAGGCGCCTGGGAAGTAGACGCTGGCCTGATCGCGGGCGGCGGCCAGCGGATCGTGCAGCTCGCCGGCGGGATGGAGCTCCACCGCGCCCAGCAGGGTGGCGAGGGCCAGGAACAGCGCCAGCGCTAGCTGGCGCCACCTGGCCGGCTGCTGGACGCGCGAGCCCTCGGGCGTGCCTGCCATAGGCCCGCGATGATACCAGGATCAGGGAAAGCGGCGGTGGAGCAGCCACCAGCCGGCCGGCAGGCGCGGCGCCGGCAGGCGGTCGAACCGTGCCGCCAGGAAGGCGGCGACGCGGGGATGGGTGGCGGCGAAGCCGAGCTCGGGCCGCCCGTCGAGCCGGTAGTCGGCGTGAATCAACGCCCATGGCACCCGGTGCCGTTCGAGCTCGGCGACCATCCGGTCGTCGCGGCTCGGCGGCGCCGGCCAGATCGGATAGATGTCCCATACCGGCGCCCGCCGCCCCAGCGCCGGATAGAGACCAGGCAGGTCGGGGGCGAGAAGCAGCGGCTCGCCGTCCGGCACATGGGCGGCGATGACGCGCTCGACCGCGGCGAGCAGGGCCGCCTTGCGCGAGCGCAGCAGGAGCTCCTCGCCCGCCACCGTCAAGGGGACCAGGCGATTGCCCGGGCGGTCCGGGAAGAGCCGCTGGTAGAGCAGGTTCGCCGGCACGGCGACGAACAGGGTAAGGCCGGCCAGCGCGGCGACGATGACGAGCCGGGCAGCCGCGGCGAGGGCGGCGCCGCGCGGTACGCCGCCGTCCCGCCCGCTCCCGCCGCGCCCAATGCTCCCGCCACTCCCGGCGCTCCCGGCGCTCCCGCCACTCCTGGCGCTCCCGCCACTCCCTGCGATCATCGCGCCGCCGCCGACCGCGGCCGCGATCGCCGATGGGAGCGCCAGGCTGCCCAGGAGCAGCGGATGGATGCTCTCGGTAAGGTGGACGAGGTCGGCCCGGGAAAAGGCATGATGCATGTAGCAGGCGGCGACCGGCAGGGCGGCGAGGAGCAACGATGCCGTTGCCGCAGGCCGCGCCGCCACGCGGGCCGCTGGAGCGGCGCCCGCCCCGCCGGCCGCGGCGAGCCCGCCCTCGATCTCATTCATCGGAGCGGGGGCCGTTTCCGCCGCGGCGCGGCGCCTGTGCCCGAGCCCGAGGAGGAGCGCGGCGCCGGCGCAGAAGAGAGGCAGCAGCAGGAAGGCGAAGCCCAGCGCCAGCCGCTGATGCTGGTCGAGCACTGTTCCGATGCCGGGAGCAAGTACGGTGGCCCGCCACGGCCAGGGCACCGGCAGAGCGAAGTTGGTCTGGCCGGCCTCGACGAAGAAGCGAATCGAGTCGAGATAGCTCGCCAGGAAGCCGGGAAGGGCGAGCGCCATCAAGAGCAGCGGAGCGGTGCCCGCCAGCACCCCCGCCCCCCAGGCCAGCAAGCCCTGGAGCAGGCGAGACGGTCGTGTCAGAGCGCCCGGCTCCTCCGGACCGCCAACGGCATTGGCGAGTCGGCGGCGCCGCCGCCAGTGGAGATAGAGGATGAGGGCGAGCAAGGCGGCCCCGGCATAGAGCCCGTGGTTCTTGCCGAAGAAGGCGGCCAGCCCGACGAACAGGCCGGCCGCGAAATGGCGCCGGCCGGAGGGCCGCTCCACCAGCAGCACAGCGCAGTAGACCGCGGCCATGGCGAGCGCCGGCTCGAAGGGCTTGTTGCGCGGCACCATCCAGAGCAGCAGCAGCAGCGCGGCCAGCGCCAGCAGCCAGCGGCTGTGGATCGCCCGCCGGGCGGAGAGCAGGCCGAAGAAGAGTCCCAGCGCCTGCATGAGGGCGGCCGACAGCCGCAGGGCGAGGATGCCGTCTCCGAAGGGCTGCGCCCAGGCGGCGGCCCAGTAGTAGCGGCCCGGGTCGTAGGAGTAGAAGTCGCGCAGCGGCACGTCCCCATGGGCGGTCGCGACCGCGCCGCACCAGAGAAACCCCTCCTCGGCGATGTTGAATTCGAGCCGCCGCTCCGCGGCCAGCTGAGCGCCGGTCAGCGCCACCGCCAGCAGCGCCGGGAAGGCCAGCGGCCGGAGAACCGACCGCCACTCGCCGCGAGCCGGCGCCCCGGGTTGGGTGCGCTCGGCGCCCTGGTTCATTCCCCGCCCGCGCGCAGCAGGAGGACCGGCACGTCGACCTGGTGCTGGACGCGGTTGGCGGTGACGCCCAGGAAGAGGTCGGCCAGGAAGCGGTGGCCGTGGGTGCTCATCGCCACCAGGTCACAGCCCTTCGCGCGCACCCAGCGGACGATCTCGGTGGCCGGGTCGCCATAGGCCAGCTCAGCCTCGGCGGGGATGCCGTCGGCCTCGAGCTCGGCGCGGACGCTCTCGAGGTAGGCTCTGTCCTCCTCGATCTCGGGGCTGACCGCGTCCGGCCCGAAGGTGCGTGCCGCCCAGCCGGTTGCCACGTGCAGCAGCACGATGCGGGCACCGGTGAGCTTGGCGAGCGGCTTGACGTGCTCGATGATCGCGCGGTCGGTGCGCGTGGCGTCGAGCGTCACCAGGATTGATCGATACATCGCGCCTCGTTGCCTCCCTAGCCCGTGCGCCGCGTCACCCGCCGGCGATCACCTGCCACGCCGTGCGCAGCGACTCGGGCAGGCCATAGAGGTCCATGGCGGTGATCAGCAGCGCGCACGCCCAGCCGGCGGCGGTCAGGAACCACCCATTCTTCCACGCTCCCATCCGCCGGCGGGAGCAGGTGAAGACGAGCAGCGGAAACATGGCCAAGGGGAGCTGGAGCGCCAGCACCACCTGGCTGAGCGTGAGCAGATCGGTGACGCTGCTGTCGCCGCGCAACCCGATGACCAGCACCGCCGGCAGGATGGCCAGCGAGCGCGTGATCAGCCGCCGGACCCACGGCGAGAGCCGCCAGTGCATGAAGCCCTCCATCACCACCTGTCCGGCGAGCGTGCCGGTAATCGTGCTGCTCTGGCCGCTGGCGAGCAGGGCGATGGCGAAGAGCGAGCTCGCGGCGAAGGTGCCGAGCAGCGGCGCCAGAGTCAAGTAGGCGATGCGGATCCAGTCGCTCTGGGGGCTGAAGGTGATCACCTGGCCGCCGGGCACGATGACGCTGCTCCTGCCGAAGAAGACCGTCGCCGCGAGGACCAGGATGGCCGCGTTGACAAAGAACGCCACGGCGAGGGCGGCAGTCGAGTCGATGGTGTTGAAGCGGATCGCCCTGCGGACGGACGCCGCGTCTTTCTGCAGCTGCCGGCTCTGCACCAGAGCGGAGTGTAGATACAGGTTGTGGGGCATGACCGTGGCCCCGATGATCCCGATTGCCACATAAATCATACCGCGCTGGCGAAAGCTCGGCGAGAGCAGGGCCTGCCCCATCTCGAGAAAGCCGGGGCGCGTCGCCGGCAGGACGAAGATTTCGATGAAGTAGCAGACCCCGATCGTCGCCACCAGCAAGAGGATGATGGCCTCGATGGTGCGCATGCCGAAGCGCTGCAGTGCGAGCAGCAGCAGGACGTCGAGAGCGGTCATGATCACCGCCCAGAGCAGGGGGATGTGGAACAGCAGGTTGATCGCCACGGCGCTGCCCAGAACCTCGGCCAGGTCGCAAGCGCCGATCGCCACCTCGCAGAGCAGCCAGTTGGGCCAGCGGGTCCAGCCCGGGAACCAGTCGCGGCAGCATTGCGCCAGGTCCTTGCCGGTCACCACCCCCAGACGTGCGGCGATGACCTGCAGGACGATCGCCATGGCGCTCGCCAGCGCCACCACCCAGAGCAGTCCGTACTTGAACTGCGCGCCGCCTTGCAGGTCAGTGCCCCAGTTGCCGGGGTCCATGTAGCCGACGCTGATCAGCAGGGCCGGCCCGACGTAAGCCCGCCAGTGGCGCCAGAACCCCTCGTCCGGCTGCGGCACCGCTACCGTCGAATGCATCCCCTCCAGCGAGCGGTGCCCGGGCGCGTGCTCCCGCTCGGGCTTGCCACGCGAGAGCTTCGTCGGATACCAGCTCATCCAGATCGTCCTCGCGCTTCAGAACAAGACGGCGACGCCGCTATATGGGCCGCAGTGAGTTTGCTCTCTTCGAACCCAGCAGTTTGCCACCTCAAAGAATAAAACCATAGATCTCAAACCCCGTCAACCTGGCTGGTCAAAGGGGCGAGAAGGCCCGCAGACCAGGTCCCGGTGGTCGGCCGCGCCGGCGAGGCCCTCGGCGCGTGGCTCAGGTTGGCGCGCGCGGGTCAGCTTTCGACAGGCGGGCGGGCGGAGGCCGCGTGGATTCGGCGAGCGGCGGCGCTGCCGACGACGACGGGCGGGTGGCCGGCGGCGCGCAGGGTCACCGCGTCGGCGGCCGGGTCATGGCGCTCGACATAGACCGTCGAACCCGGCACCAGCCCGTGCTCGTCGGCAAACTTCAGGAACTGGGCGTCCTCGGAATCGACGCGGGCGACCTGGACCTCGCCGCCGGCCTCGCAGTCGGCCAGCGTGCGGACCTGGCGCTGGACGAGCGCTCCGGTGGCGTCGGGGATCGGATCGCCGTGGGGGTCGGCGGTCGGGTGCCCCAGGACCTCGTCGATCCGCCGCAGGACCTTCTCCGAGACGGCGTGCTCGAGGACCTCCGCCTCTTCGTGGACCTCGCTCCAGTCGAGCCCCAGCACCTTGACCAGGAAGAGCTCGACCAAGCGGTGGCGGCGGAGCACGTCGAGGGCGAGCTTCTCGCCGCTGCGGGTGAGCCGCACCCCGGTGCGCGGCTCGTAGTGCACCAGCCGCTCCTCGTCGAGCGCCTTGACCATGGTGGTCACGGTCCCGGGCACGACGCCCATCGCGCTGGCGAGGCGGCCCAGCGGCACCAGGCGGTCTGCCGAGCGCTGCTGCTCCAGGTAAAGCCGCTTGACATAGTTCTCGACCGTGCTGCTCGGCATTTGCGCCGAGTCTAGACCACGCCCCGAGCGGCCCGCAATCGCGCGGTCACTTGCCTGCCGCGAGCGCCAGCTGTTCGAGCGCCTGGGCGCGGCCGACCCCGGCGGCGATGACTCCGGCGTAGTAGCGGCTCATGCGGCCGGTCACCGACGGCGCGACCTGGGCCGCGCCAGGGATGGCGGTCAGGGCGAGGCCGCGGAACGCGGCCAGGCCGTCGCCCGCCAGCAGCGGCCGGACCCAGGCGAGCGGCTCGGACGCGACGTCGGTCACGGTGGCGCGGACGATCGCGCCGCCGCGGTCGAAGGCGACCGCCACGCCGACGGGGCCGTGCTCGGAAGGCACCCAGAGGAAGATCGCCGTGCCTACCAGCTGGCCCTGGGCATCGCGGCCGACATAGATCCGGTACTCCTCCTCCGACGGCGTCCAACCGGTCGTCTTCTTGATCGCCGCGCGGTCGGCGGCGCCGATGTCGAGCTTCTTTTCCAGGTACTTGACCGCTCCAGGCAGGTTGTCCTTGACGAACTCTCCTTTCCTGATCAGCTCGACATTGGGGGTGACGTGGGCGAGCGCGGGCCGGGCGAGCGGCAGCGATGCCGCCGATATCCCGCAGGCCAGCAGCATCGCGGCAGTCGGGCGGGCGGTAGAGAGATGGTTACGCATGCGGGATCTCCTTGGCTGGTCTTCTCAACCAGCATTGGAAGAGGGCGAGCACCAGCACGATCAGGTAGACGAGCCCCATGGCGAAGCCCGAGACCACGGCGACGCCGCCGAAAAAGGCGCCCAGCCGCGGGAAGAGGTGGGCGCCCCAAAGCCCGGCGAAGTCGCCGGCCGGCGAAGCGAAGGCGAGGACGACCAGCGTAACCCGCGTTCTCGATCGGAGGGCCAGCCCGAAGACAATCAGCGCCAGGGCGGCCGCGGTGAGGGCATAGGCCGGCAGATGCACGTGCGTGTCCTGTACCAGGAGATCGTGATCGATCAGATGGTGCGGCCGGTCGAGGGCGGCCAGGTCTACCGGCTCCTCGCGGGTCGTCGTCGCACCGCCACTCATGCCCGGCATCGCCGCGTGTCCGGCCTCGGAGTCGGGCTGGCCCGGCGCCACCGCCGCGGCGGTCGCGGCGGGAGTGAAGGCGGCGAAGTTGCTCACTTGCCACGCGCCGAAGAAATCGGCCGCCCCGAGGAGCAGCAGGAAGAGCGTCACGGCAAGGCGGACTTCGGGAGCGCTGTGCGGGAGCTTGCCCATTCTTGTCTCCTAAGACGAAACTCCCCCGTGCGTCAGGGGAGGGGGCGTCCCCTTCCCCCCCGGAGGGGTGGGAAGGGGATCGAGGGGTTGCGGGGGGCGATCCGATCGATGCTTCGAGTAGGCCTCCACCGCCACATCGCAGCGCCGTTT
>DASZZP010000067.1:0-44480 GCA_035544875.1 Thermoanaerobaculia bacterium
ACGATCCCGCCTCACGAACTACTTTCGGCACCGCCCTGAACCCTCGCCGGTCGGGGCTCCGGCGGCGATCCCGACCTTACAGCGTCACCTTGCCCTCGAAATCCTGAGCTATCCAAGGAGGCTGCCCGGTAAACAAGTACGCTGGATGACCCCTCGAATCCCTGCATCAGCGCCTCAGCCATAGTTCTGCGCGTCTGTTTATGTTTTCGGATAAGGCGGAACATTTCATCAGCAAGGACTTCGATGTCCTTGCCCTCGCCCTGAATAGCCTGCGCTTTCGCAAGAAAACCATACGGGTCCTGACCGTAGCGTACTGTTATCACCAAGAGTCCCCTTCCTAGAGCAAACCCAGTTTCTTGATCAGTCCAGTTGCTCTGCTTGAATCCGGGGTGCAGTAACGCCACGAGAGCGTCCGCGGTATTGAGGCCGAGCTCGATTTCGTCGAGCCACTGCCTAGTGGGCTCAATGTCCTTGTGAGCGACGAATGACGAAATGTGGTACCAGGAAAGCTTCTCCTGGATAGCGGACGCGACGCTCTTTTCAGTGGCGAGATGCGTGATAAAGACGCGAAGGTTCCCTCGTTGCCAGAAACTCGGCTCAAGCGCTGAGCCTCGACCACGCGAGTCATACCCGAGGTGCGCCGCCAAGTCAACAAGCACTTCGTCTTGCGCTCTTTGAATCATCTCGATTACGTAAGCCTGCTGCCCGCCTTGCCAGTCGTCAAATGTGGGGAGACCAAACTGGCGCAGTGTGAGGTCAATGACAGGCCAGTCGTTATGGGATAGACGAGTCGCGATCTCCTGGATTAGTGTGACTCGTTCGGAAGGACTTAGCAGACGATATACCTCTCTCCACCTTTGCGCAGAACCCTCGAACTGCTCGACCCTGGCGGGCTCCAACGAGTGCTCATTGCGTTAGAGAATGAGCGTCCCCAGGTGGTGACCGAGCAAGGAGGCCGAACTACCCTCGGGGGTAAGTTCCCATCTTTGCCCGCACTGACGACATCCCAATCCGTAAGCTGAGGCCAACTGCAAGTCGGCATCCTTCCGAATGGACTTAATCAGGCGCCAGCTCACATGCTCATTGTACCTCTCGGCTCTGGACTTGTACACCGTTCATGCCTTTGCGGCCGGTTCCCGCGGTAGTGCGGGCCAACACCCTCGCCATCTCTCTTCCTTCTCTTCTCGATTTCACCTGATCTCACAATCCGCCGGTACTGGAGCAGGCTCGCCCAGCGCCGTCAGTCGCGGCACCCAGATTACGTCCTCCTGCGGCTCCAGGTTATCGGTGTGTGGGCTGCCATCGCCAGGTGCTCCAAGCGGCTCCCGCTCGATCACTTCCAAACTCGCTACCCATGCTGCCAGATAAGCATCGAGGCGATCATGAAGCTGTCCATACCCGACTTCTGCCAGGGCCCCCTTTCGACCGGGGCGGGCCACCTGGTGTAGCGCGCACCGGCTCGAAACTGGTCCTGGAAACCGCGCGGAGTGCGCTTATGCTCGATGCCCGATCTCAGAGTCACAGCCGTCGCCTGCGGATAGACCTCGATGCAATGCCACCTTCGCCTCAGGCGGCGAAACAGCTCGAACCCGACCAGCATCCAGATCTGGTTGGCACCCGGCAGCCTCGAAGCCTCACCTCGGGCCGCCAGATGCTCCGAGGCTTTGGCCGAGATCTCCCGGAACCGCCGTCTGTCTGGAGTGGGGATATAGTGGATAGACCGAGCCTTCAATTCCTGCTCGGCTAGTCGCCTCGGCAAATCAGCTCGCCTAGGAGCGCTCGGCGCGTCAAGTGCAATCCTTCGGATCGCGACCTGGTGCCGTTCCTCGACCCTCCGCAAGTAGCGAGCGACCTCTGAGGCGAATCGGGCGACAACCCTCCGGTCAAGAGCCTTCACGTTGCCTAGACCAGCAGGCGGCAGCAGGTGACTGTCGCGGAGCGGCCCTCAGCGCGATGACGATTACCACCGGGAGGCAGCCAGTGGCGGGGGACCCTATCGCAGTGGTTCATGCCGGATGATTGTCTGGACCCTGAGAAGGCCGAGTGGGGTACACAAGGGCTACTGGTTCACTCCACGCTACTCTACTGCGAGATTCGCTCGTACTTTGTGAGAATGGGGGCTAGTTGCGCTACTCCTGCCGCAAGGCGGCGGCGGGGTCGGTGCGCAGGGCGCGGCGGACCGGGAGCCAGCAGGCCGCCGCGGCCGCGAGGAAGAGGAGGAGAAGGGCGGCGGTGAAGGCCTGCGGGTCGCCCGGTTTGACGCCGTAGAGGAAGCTCTCGAGGAGCCGCATCGTCGGGGCCGCGACCAGGGCGCCGCCGGCGAGGCCCACGACCATCGCTCGTCCCGAGCAGCGAGAAGTAGTTGGGCGAAACCCACTCGGTCGCGACCCGTTCGGCGCCCGAGGCGAAGCCTGCAATCGACGCTCCCGGCGCGAAGCAGGCAAAGTCGAGCTCGGCGGCGGCGCCGCGCCGCAGCTCCCGGCACTCGTGGCGCGAAAAGCTCCCCAGGGGATGGGCCTCGCCCGAGTCAGTCACGGAGGTCTTCTGGACCAGGACGAGCTGGTCCGGCTGCGCGACCGGCAGCTTCCGGAAGACGATCTGGTCGTAGAGCGAACCGACGAGGAGCGCGGAACCGCTGCCGACCGCCAGCAGTGACGCGGCGAGCACGAAGAAGGCCGGCCGGCGGAGCACCCGCCGCGCCGCCCACGGAATCTCTCGCATGAGGTCGAGCATCGGGATCGCTCCTCCCAGCACTGCCCTACCGCTGGCGCCGATTCATCGATTCATCGATTCGCCGAATCGCAAGCCGCATGCCACGGCTCGCGAGCCCGGCGGGGATCGACAAAACGCCTCTTCCCCGCCCAGGCCGCGTCCGTTCCCGGGACGCTGGCATCGCGAAAGCGGACTCAACCGCGCTTCAGCCGGAGGATCACGCCGACGCGGGTGCCGTCTTTGGGGAGCAGATCGCGGCGGGCGCGGAAGCGGGTGGCGTGATTGACGTAGTCGCGGACGGTGTAGGCGTTGTTGCCGACCTTGCTGCCGGGGCAGGAGTAGAGGCAGACCAGGCAGCCGGAGTGCCACCTGGGGATGTTGGCGCGGTGACCGCCGAACCGCAGGTCGAGCCCGCGGCCGCCGGGGTCTTCGAGCAGATCGGGCAGCGGCAGCAGCTGCGGCCGGCCGGGCAGGCGGACGAGAGCCTCGACCGCCGGCCCGGCGATCCGCTGATCCGGGGCAGGACTCGCCGGATCGTGGCGCTCCTCCCAGGTGGGCATGCCGAGGGTGTTGCCGGGCTTGGCGCCCAGCGACTCGAGCGCGTCGAGCAACTGGACGTCGGTGACCTCGGCCCGCAGCAAGGCGGCCCCGGCGGCGTTCCCGCCGCGCCAGACGACGGCGTGATAGCCGGGCATGAACAGGTTGCCGTCGAAGCCGGCGGCCGCCACGGTCGCCGGGAACTCGATTTCGGGGGGCGCGGGGGGCCCTCGCCGGACGACCACGGCGGCCGCCGGCGGCGCCGGTCCCGAGACCACGCAGGCGGCCAGTCCGCCGGCGCCCGGCGAAACCAGCGCCGCGGTCGCGGCGAGGCCCACTGCCAATAGCCCGCCGCAAACGGCCGCGGTTGCCCTCCCGGCCACCGGCCGGCCCTACTTGGGCGCGGGCGCCGCCGCCTGCAGGCGAGGGGCTTCGAGATTGACGGTGACCGTGACGTCATCGCCCAGCATCGCGCCGCCCCCTTCGATGGCGCGGTTCCAGGCCACTCCGTAATCCATGCGGTTGATGGTGAAGGAGGCCTTGAATCCGGCCCTCTCGCCCATCTGGGTCTTGAGGCTGCCCAGGTAGGTGGCCGGGACGGTGACCTGCTTGGTCACGCCGTGGATGGTCAGGTTGCCGGTGACCTCGATGTTCTTGGGGTCCTTGGCCGACACGCTGGTGCTGGTGAAGGACAGGGTCGGGAACTTCTGGGCGTCGAAGAAGTCGGGCGAGCGCAGGTGCTTGTCGCGGTCCTCGACCTGGGTGTTGATCGAGGCCGCCTGCACGGTGAACTGGACGCTCGAGGCCGACGGGTTCTGGGGATCGTACTTGATCGCGCCGTCGAACTGCGTGAAGCGTCCGTTGACATCGGTGAGGAAGTGGCGGATGGCGAATCCGACGTAGCTGTGGGCCGGATCGGCCTTGTAAGCGATGGGCTCGGCCGCCATTGTCTTCTCCAGGACGGGGAGCAGGAAAGTCACTGCCAGGGCCTGAACGAGCATCTTGGTTCGCACGATTGTGGTTCCTCCTCTGTTTTTGTCTATTGTTTTTATATACTTACTATGTAAGCGTTACTCAAGTGTAGAGCGGGTCCGCCTTCTCCGGGTCGATCCCCAGGTCGCGGATCGCCTTGCCAACCAGCTGCCGCTCGACGCGGCCGCGCTGGGCCAGGTTGTAGAGCGCGGCGACGGCGATGCTCTCGGCATCGACCTCGAAGAAGCGGCGCAGCGCTTCGCGCGTGTCGCTGCGGCCGAAGCCGTCGGTGCCGAGCGAGAAGAGCCGCCCCGGCAGCCAGCGGGCGATCTGGTCGGGGACCGCCTTCATGTAGTCCGAGACCGCGATCACCGGGGCGTCGTCGCCCGCGAACAGCGCCGCGACATAGGGCTGCCGCGGCTCCTCCTCAGGGTGCAGCATGTTCCAGCGCTCGACCTCCAGGGCCTCGCGGCGCAGCGCCTTGTAGCTGGTGGCGCTCCACACCGCCGCCGCCACGCCGTAGCGCTCGGCAAGGATCTCCTGCGCCCGCAGCGCCTCGCGCAGCAGCGAGCCGCTGCCGAGGAGGTGGGCCCGCGGACGTCCGCCGCCGCCGCCGCCGGCCAGCGCCTCCGGCGCGGCTCGGAACTGGTAGAGCCCCTTGAGGATGCCCTCGTCGGCGCCCTCCGGCTTGGCCGGCATCGGATAGTTCTCGTTGCCCAGGGTGATGTAGTAGAGGACGTCCTCGCGCTGGTGAAACATGCGCCACAGGCCGTCGCGGATGATCACCGCCAGCTCGTAGGCGAAGGCCGGGTCGTAGCTGAGCAAGTTGGGGACGGTCGAGGCCAGCACGTGACTGTGACCGTCCTCGTGCTGGAGACCCTCGCCGTTGAGCGTGGTGCGCCCCGAGGTGGCGCCGAGCAGGAAGCCGCGGGTGCGCTGGTCGGCGGCCGCCCAGATCAGGTCGCCGATGCGCTGGAAGCCGAACATCGAGTAGAAGATGAAGAAGGGGATCATGTCTTCGCCGTGGGTGGCGTAGGAGCTGCCGGCGGCAATGAAAGAGGCCATCGAACCGGCCTCGGTGATCCCTTCCTCGAGGATCTGACCGTCCTTGGCCTCGCGGTAATAGAGCAGCATCCCCTTGTCCACCGGCTCGTAGTTCTGGCCGACGTGGGAATAGATGCCGAACTGCCGGAACAGCGACTCCATGCCGAAGGTGCGCGCCTCGTCCGGCACGATCGGCACAACCCGCCGGCCGATCTCCTTGTCCTTGAGCAGCTGGGTCAGCATCTGGACGAAGACCATGGTGGTCGAAACGTCGCGCTTGACCCCCTCGAAAAAGGTCTCCCACATCTCGGCTCTGGGCATCGCCAGCCGCTCGCTGCGCACCCGGCGGCTCGGCACCGGGCCGCCCAGCGCCCGCCGCCGCTCCTTCAGGTACTGGATCTCCTCGCTGTCCTCCGGCGGCCGGTAGAAGGGGGTCTCGTGCAGGTCGGCGTCCGTGATCGGGATGTCGAAGCGGTCGCGGAAGAAGCGCAGCTCCTCGTCGTTGAGCTTCTTCTGCTGGTGGGTGACGTTCTTGCCCTCGCCCGCCTCGCCCATGCCGTAGCCCTTGACCGTCTTGGCCAAAATCACGGTCGGCGAGCCGCGGTGCTCGACGGCGGCCTTGAAGGCGGCGTGGACCTTGGCCGGATCGTGGCCGCCGCGCCGCAACCCGCGCAGCCGGTCGTCGGTGAAGGTCTCGACCAGCTTTTGCAGCTCCGGGTATTTGCCGAAGAACTCGCGCCGCACGTAGGCGCCGGGCTCGACCACGTACTTCTGGTATTCGCCGTCGACCGCCTCGTTCATGCGCTGGATGAGCAGCCCGGTCGAGTCGGCGGCGAGCAACGGGTCCCATTCGCTGCCCCAGATCACCTTGATGACGTTCCAGCCGGCGCCGCGAAAAGCGGTTTCCAGCTCCTGGATGATCTTGCCGTTGCCGCGCACCGGCCCGTCGAGCCGCTGCAGGTTGCAGTTGACGACGAAGACCAGGTTGTCGAGCCCTTCGCGCGCCGCCAGGGTGATCGCCCCCAGCGCCTCCGGCTCGTCGGTCTCGCCGTCGCCCAGGAAGGCCCACACCCGGCGGTCGCCGGTCGCGAGCAGGCCGCGGTCCTGCAAGTAGTGGTTGAACTTGGCCTGGTAGATGGCGCTGATCGGCGCGAGCCCCATCGAGACGGTGGGGAACTCCCAGAAGCTGGGCATCAGCCAGGGGTGCGGATAGGAGGAGAGGCCGCCGGTCGACGCCAGCTCGCGCCGGAACCCCTCCATCTGCTCCTGGGTGATCCGCCCCTCGAGGAAGGCGTGGGCGTAGATTCCCGGCGAGGCATGGCCCTGAAAGTAGACCAGGTCGCCATGGAATCCGCCCTCGCCGCGGCCGCGGAAGAAATGATGGAAGCCGACTTGGTAGAGAGTCGCCGCCGAGGCGAAGGTCGAGATGTGGCCCCCCAACCCCGGGTACTTCTTGTTGGCGCGCACCACCATCGCCATGGCGTTCCAGCGCGTGATGCTCTTGATGCGGCGCTCGATCGTCCGATCGCCGGCGTAGGGGGGCTCTTCCTCGACCGGGATGGTGTTGATGTAGGGAGTGTTGCCGGTGAAGGGCAGCGAGACGTCCTTCTCATACCCCTTCTCAAGCAGCTTGCGCAGCAGGAACTGCCCGCGGTCGTGCCCTTCGAGAGTTACCACGTCGTCGAAGGCCGCCAGCCACTCCCGGGTTTCCTCGATATCGCGATCGGAGTCGCCGCCGGTATACCAGTTGAGCGGAGCCTTGTACTCGATGCTCATACGCCAAAGACCTCCTCAAGCGCCGGCAACGGCGCGCCCAATCAAATTGGCCAGACAGGCGGGCACTCCGCCACCCGCAACGCCCTAAGGTTCTCACGTCGGACGGGGCGCGATCAAACCAGGGCGCGCCTAATCAAGCGCCGGCCACGGCGCGCCTGATCAAATTGGCCGTGATGCGCTGGATTCGCGCATCGGGCCCCTGCGGCTGCGCGCGGCCGAGTGCCGGGTGCTGGTAGCCGGGAGGAGCGGCGAGGCCGTCCGACCACCAACAGGTGGCGCCGTTGAAGACGAAGTTCCCCTTGGGGCCGGGGTAGACGGTCGCGGTGTAGCGGGGGGCGCCCCCCCAGCGGCGGATGAACCCTTGGGCAACGACCTCGAGGCCGGGGATCTCGGCCGGGTCGCCGTGCCACTCCCATCCCACCAGCCCCGGCACCCGGTCGCCTTGCTCCATGCCGGTCCCCTCGAAGATCCAGTGCCGCGGCGCGACGCAGACCCAGTCGGCGCCGCCGGTCAGCGGATAGCTGCTGCGGGCGCCGATGAGCAGCGACTCGTCGGGCCCGTTCTGCTTGAGATCGAGCATCTCGGTGAAGCCGTCGCGCACGTTGCGGGGATCGATCGGCCCGTACTGGCCTATGCGGCGGATGGCGCGGTGCGCCGCCCCATCGTGGCCGGCGTGCACGTCGACGACGCCGAAGCAGGTATTGCCGGAGAGGAAAGCAAGGCTGACCCCGGCATCGCGCGCCGCCTTGACGTTGTCATGCATGGCGCGCGACCAGTACTCGTCGTGCCCCACCGAGATCCAGAGCTTGGCGCGCAGCAGACCCGCGGGGTCGGCGTGGGTGTCGGCGTTGCCGATGTAGGAGACGTCATGGCCGTGGTATTCGAGCCAGTAGACGAGCGGGAGCTCCCAGAGCAGGAACTCGCCCGAGCCCTGCGACAGCGGGGCGTCGAGGATCTGGCAGTACTTGCCGTAAGGGCGGTTGAAGCTGACCCGGACGCCGGGTCCCCAGTACCAGGTCTTGATGCCATTGTCGTAGAGCGACGCGCGGTGGGGCCAGCGGTTGTAGGCTGCCCAGGTATGGTCGCTGGCCTGCACCAGGAGGTCGCAGCGGCGGTCGTCGCGCACGATGAAGATGAGGTAGCTCTGCAGACCCTCGCGCTCGGCGGTGAGCTTGCCCAGGTAGACGCCGCTCGGCCAGTCGCCGGGGATCGTCAGCTCGACGGCTGGCTCCCAGCGGCACTCGCGCAGCCGCTCCGGCCCGAGCTCGGGGTCGGGCTGGACGCGGCCCTGGAAGGGTCCGAGCCGCGCCATGTGCCGCCCGCCGGTGGCGCCGTAATAGCCCATCCGATAGAGGTCGATCACGAACGGCGACGGCGGATTGGTGCTCACCATCAGGGCCAGCCGCTCGCCGGCGCGCAAGCTGGTGCGCGAGCAGTAGCCCTCGATCCAGGGACAGCGGAAGTGCTTGCGCGCGTCGACCCGCGTGTTGGTCAGCAGCCAGTCGGTCGTGCCCGGCCTGGCGTTTTCGGCGCGGACGAGATCGGGTTGGTGCGCGCGGGCGCAGCCCGCCAACCCGAAAGCGGAAGCGACCCCGGCGGCGGCGATCCCCTTGAGCAGCTGGCGCCGATCGCAGGCGAGCGGCTGCGGGTCGAGATCGGGCGGGTCCAGATCGGGGTCGTTCGCCATGGCGCCTTCCGGCTGCCCTGTATAGCACGATCGGTTAGAATCCTCCGCCGTCCATGCCCTTCCCCCCCGCCCCGCTCTCCCCGCCCCCCGGCACCGACCCAGGCTCGCCGGCCCCGCCCGAGCTTTCGGTGGTGATCCCGGTCTTCAACGGCGCGGCAACCCTGCCCGAGCTCCTCGCCCGTCTGGCGCCGGTGCTGGCGGCGGCGGTAGGCAGCTCCGAGGTCATCCTGGTCAATGACGGCAGCCGCGACGGCAGCTGGGAGACCATCGCGAGCCTCGCCGCCGGGCGGGCCGCCGTGCGCGGCATCGACTTGATGCGCAACTATGGACAGCACAACGCGCTGCTGTGCGGCATCCGGGCCGCCTCGGGCGCCCTGATCCTGACCCTCGACGACGACTTGCAGCACCCGCCCGAAGAGATCCCCCGGCTGCTCGCCGCCCTGGCACCGGGGATCGACGTCGTCTACGGCACGCCGCTCGCCGAGCGTCACGGTCTCTGGCGCGACGCCGCCTCCCGGGTCACCAAGTTCGTTCTGCAAGGGGCCATGGGCGCCGCCGTGGCCCGCCAGGTGAGCGCCTTCCGCCTCTTCCGCACCGAGCTGCGCGAGGCCTTCGCGCAATACGGCAATCCCTACGTCTCGGTCGACGTCCTGCTCACCTGGGCGACCACCCGCTTCACGGCGGTGCCGGTGCGCCACGAGGGGCGCCGCGCGGGGCGCTCCAACTACACCCTGCGCCTGCTGGTGCGCCACGCCCTCAACATGATCACCGGCTTCAGCGTCGGGCCGCTCAAACTTGCCAGCCTGGTCGGCTTCGCCTCGACGCTGCTCGGCCTCGCGGTCCTCGCCTACGTCGTCGGGCGCTACCTGATCCAGGGCACCAGCGTCCCCGGCTTTCCCTTCCTGGCCTCGCTGATCGCCATCTTCTCCGGCGCCCAGCTCTTCACCCTCGGAATCATCGGCGAGTACCTGGCGCGAATGCACTTCAGCCTGATGTCGAGGCCGATCTACACGGTCCGCCGCACGATCGGTGCCGCGGCGGGCGGCGACGGCGCGCGCGGCGGCGCGGGCTGAAGCCGCCGATGCGACGTCCGGAGCAGGCCGAGCGGTCGGAGGGGGATGCTCCCTGCGAGCTGCTCGCCTGGGACACGGAGTTCTTCGGTCTCCGCATCGGCCGGGTGCGAGCCGCCCGCCTCGACCCGCAAGAGATGGCGCGGGTTCTGAGCTGGGCGCGCGCGCGGGCCGTTGCCTGCCTCTACCTCCTGGCCGATCCCGGCGATCCGGCGACGGCGCCGCTGGCCGAGGAGCACGGCTTTCGCCTGGTCGACGTGCGCATCACCCTGGAGCGCCGCCTCGGTCCGGCGGCGCCCGCCGATGATCTGACCCGGCCGGCTGAGCCGGCCGGCAGGTCGACCCGGCCGGCAGCGCCGGCCGGCGGGCTGATCCGGGCTGCCCGGCAGGCGGATCATCTGATCCGGCCGGCCGAGCCGGCCGATGGGCCCGAGCTGCGGCGCATCGCCGCCGCGAGCCACCGCGACTCGCGCTTCTACTATGATCCGCACTTCGACCGCGGCCGCTGCGACGAGCTCTACGCCACCTGGATCGAGAAGAGCTGCCGCGACGAGGCGGAGCTGGTGCTGGTGGCCGAGCACGCCGGACGCCCTGCCGGCTACATCACCTGCCTGCTGGCACCCGGCGGCGAAGGGCGGATCGGTCTCTTCGCGGTCGACGAGCAGGCACAGGGGCGCGGCCTCGGCGGCAGACTGATCGGCGAAGCACTGGACTGGTTCGCCGGCCGCGGGGCCGAGCGGGTCAGCGTCGTCACCCAGGCGCGCAATCTCAGGGCGCAGCGGATCTATCAGAAGTTCGGCATGCTGACCCGCGCGGTCGGCCTCTGGTACCACCGCTGGTCGGAGGCCGGCGCGGCGGACGAGGGCGGAGAGCCAGCCGCCGCTGTGCGGCAACCAGTTGCCGCAGCTGCGGCGACTGGCCCGTCCGCTGATGGACGGGCGGTATTCCCGTGAGGGCTGCTCCGCGATGAGCGACTACTCGATTCCCTTCAATCGGCCGGCGGTCGTCGGCGACGAGTTCCGCTACATGCGGGAGGCGGCGGCGAGCGGCAAGATCTCCGGCGACGGCGAGTTTTCGCGCCGCTGCCACGCCTGGCTCGAACGCGAGTTCGGCGCCGCCAGGGCGCTGCTCACCACTTCCTGCACCCACGCCCTGGAAATGGCCGCCCTGCTGCTCGACCTCGCCCCCGGAGACGAGGTGATCCTCCCCTCCTTCACCTTCGTCTCGACGGTCAACGCCTTCGCCCTGCGCGGCGTCACCCCGGTCTTCGCCGACGTCCGCCCGGACACCCTGAACCTCGACGAGGCACAGCTCGAAGATCTCGTCGGTCCGCGCACCCGGGTGGTGCTGCCGATTCACTACGCCGGCGTCGGCTGTGCCATGGACCGCATCATGAAAGTCGCCGGCCGCCACGATCTCGCGGTGGTCGAGGACAACGCGCACGGCCTGTTTGGCAAGCTCGACGGGCGCACCCTAGGCACCTTCGGCTGCATGTCCACGCTGAGCTTCCACGAGACCAAGAACGTCACCTGCGGCGAAGGCGGGGCGCTGATCGTCAACGATCCGCGCTACGTGGAGCGGGCCGAAATCGTGCGCGAGAAGGGGACCAACCGCAGCCAGTTCTTCCGCGGCATGGTCGACAAGTACAGCTGGGTGGACGTGGGCTCGAGCTATCTCCCCTCGGACCTCCTCGCCGCCTATCTCTACGCCCAGCTCGAAGCGCAAGAGCGCATCCAGGCCGCCCGGCGCCGGATCTGGCTCCGCTACGCCGAGGAGCTCGCGGGCTGGGCGGCGCGGCGCGGCGTCCGGCTGCCCCACGTGCCGCCCGGCTGCGAGCAGCCCGCTCACATCTTCTATCTCCTGCTCCCATCGCTCGCCGACCGCCAGGCCCTGATCGCCCACCTCAAGGCTCGCGGCATCCTGGCCGTCTTCCACTATGTCCCCCTCCACCTCTCCCACTACGGCCGCAAGGTCGGCCGCAACCTCGACGGCTGCCCGGTCGCCGCCGACATCAGCGACCGCCTCCTCCGCCTCCCCCTCTTCTACGATCTCTCCGACTCCGACCAGTCGAAAGTCATCGCCGCCGTGCACAGCTTCTGATGATCCGAAAGCGCACACCTCGGCCATCAGAGCGCAGGAATTGCGTCTCACGAGCCGTGGAGAATCGGCCGTTATCCGTTCCGCACCAGCGACTACAGAACTCCAGATGGCGCCGATTGCTGGCTGGTCTCCCCGGGCGCCAGCGCGGCCGTACGCCCCTACCCTACCTACGCGCGGCCGCCATCTCCCTCCAGGCCAGTCAAGAGGCCCAGTGGAAACATCCATTTCGCTCTTGTTCCCGACATGAAAAGAACGGGCGCGCCACCCAATGCAGCACTCATAACTGTAAGAACCGCCTTGAGTGTGAGACCGGACCTCATGAGTCCGAACCCCAGCTCGACCGCGACGCCCGGACTCTTCACGCCTCGGAGGTCGGCCTCCGGCGGGATGGCAAAGCCACGGCCGATAGCCTGCAGCACGACGGCAAGGATGAGTAGGGCGACCGAGAACGCCAGAGCGCAGGGAAGGAGCGTTTGCATCGAGATGCCTCCTGCTTCTCCGCCTGCGGAGGCTCGGTCGGCGGCAGCGAAGTCGGCGCGCAGCTGGGCACCGGGCATCGGGCGCGGCGTCGTGCGCTGCACGGCACGAACGTCCGGCGCCGGGAAGGCCGGCGAGGTGTCAAATCGCTGTCATCGGCGATCGCGAGGTGGCCGCCTCACTCGATGTCCGACAGCGCGTGCAGCGCCGCGAAGGGCTCGTCGCCCTTCGCCGCGATCAAGAGCGCGCGCAGCGGGTCGCGCACCGTGTCCGCAATGAAGGCCGCCGTCAGTCGCTCGCGCTGCTCGTTGTCGACCCGCTTGTAGATCGCATACTGGATCTCGGGCCCGGCGAGATCCACCACCAGCGTGGAGCCGCCACGGAAGACATGCGACGGCGCTCCCGCGACCTCGATGTCTCGCCCCTGTGTGAGGGCGATGATGACCTGCGGCGCGACCCGTCCGTCGGCTCGGACGCGGGCCGCGCGCCGCAACTCGTGCACCTCGAACGGCAGCTGCGGGTCGAGGCCGATCTTCTTCGCGAACGAGGGGTCCGCCTGGAAGCCGGTGACCAGCTCGGCGTGCAGCTCGGCGCGCCGCGTCCTGGTCTTCTTGAACAGCGCCTCGCGATCGCCGAGGTAGTCGCACTCGTCCGCATAGCGCTTGAGCAGGCCGATGATGCGCCGGTAGTTGCCCGGCGGCCCGTCGAACTCGATCCCCTGCCAGCGCAGCGTGTCGACCGACAGGGTCTGGACTCCCGGCGGGTAGATGCCGCGCCGCCGGAACGCTTCCACGAACGCCACCCGGTAACCGTAGCGGTCCTCCGGCATGAGGTCGAAGTCGGCGGTCACGATGCCGCGCAGGAACTCGCCGAAGGTGACGTCGACCGGCGGCACGTAGTCGATCGCCCGGATGCAGAGGTTGAGCACGTGACGCGCGCTCTTGCCGGCCTCCGCGGCGAGCCGCCGCACGAGATCCGGGTGCACCGCGCCAGCCGGCAGCACGCCGGTGCCGCCAGTTGCGATGCGCAACAGATCGGCGGTCCGGCTCTTGTAGATGGCGATGAAGGCGTCGAACACCGCCGCCACCAGGATCGCCCCGCGCGCGTGCGGTGTGGTTTTCCGCGTGTAGTCCGCCGGGTCCGGCTTGAGCCGCTGCCAGGCGCCCGCGGCGTCGAGCCTGCCGATGGCGTCGCGCAGCGCCCCGCGGCCGCCGGTCGCCCTCCCGAACTGGATCGCCAGGCTGCCCAGCATCGACTCGGCCTCAATGTCGCCCCGCGTGCGGCGCACCTGGCTCTCGAGCACCTCGGGGAGGGTGAAGTGCTGCATCAGCGCCACGATGTCGGCGAACCCCTCGTGCAGGGCGAGCACGTCCGGGTTGGTGGCCTCATTGAAGCGTCGGTGGATGCCGTCGAGGATGGCGTGCGTGGTCTCGTGGGCGATGATGTCGTGCGACAAGCAAGCGTAGACCGCAGTGCCCGGCACGTGGTCGCCCGGATCGTCCGCCGCGGCCTCGAAGTAGCCGAACAGCAGCGCGACCTCCTGCGGGCTGTAATACGCGTTGGCCTGGCGCAGCGCGTGCGGCCGGATCTGCAGCCGGCGGACGGGGACGCTGTCGTCGAACTCGTTGCCCGGCTGCGGCCGTGCCCGCCAGAGCACCGGCCGGCCCAGCGCCCGCTCGAAGTGCTCGATGGTGCTCATCGCCACCGCGTACACCATCTGCTGGTGAAAGCCGGGATTCCCCTCGGTCGGCGCCAGACCGTTCTGGGCAAGCACATAGGGAGCGTCGAGATTGACCTTCGGGTAGGCCTTGCCGGTGGCGTCGACGTCGACCACCTCCAGGTACTCGCCCACCGGCCCCGGGCGCAGGTCCTCCCACCGCACGCTGAGCAGCGCCTGGTTCGTCGCGGTCGTTTCCAGGCGGGTCGAGAAGCTGGGATCGACGGCGTAGATGCGGATCAGGCGGCACGCCGGCCGGGGCGGCACCACCAGCTCCGGGAAGGCCGGGCGCGCCTGCGGCGCAATCGTCGCCGGCGCGCCCTGGATCGTGGAGCCGAAGACCGCGGTGTAGCGGCCGGCAAGGTGCCGGCGGAGCACCGTCGAGGCGCCCTCGTCGTGGATCGCCGCTTCCATGAACTGGCGCAGGCCGGCGCTCGAGACCTGCCCTGCGTCCGGGTCGGGGACCGCCGCCTGCAGATCCGGGTTGAGCAGCCAGCGCTGCGTCAGCTCCAAGTTGAACATCGCCTCCCGCGCCGGCTCCTCGGCCAGCCCAAGGCCGGTGATGACGCGCAGGAAGGCAAACGAGTCGTTGTCGGCCTTGGTCTGCTGGAGGTTCAACACGGGCGCGATCGCTAGCGCCTGCCTCGCGCTCAGGATGCCGTGGCCGAGGAACTGCGCCTTGCCGGGGTCAGGCAGCCGCGCCGACTTGAAGAGCGCGTTGCGCACCGCCTCCACCCGCCGCCAGTCGCGCGGCAGGACGCTCTTGTACTTTTCGTACCAGAGGGCCACCGCGGCGGCAATCTGCGGCGTGCAGGCGGAGGTGCCGGCGCCGTCGAGGTTGATGGTGGTGGCACAGCCGAGCTTCGCCCACGGAATGTTGGGGGTGTACGAGGAGAGCGCCGCCGTCATCGCGCTGTCCGGTCCCCAGCTGCCCTCGATCCCCTGTGTGATGCCGTAGTACTCCTTGCCGTCGGCCATCACGCCGCAGGCCGCGATCGTACGGTGATAGCGGGCGGGATAGACGACGTGATGGGTGGGCAGGCCCTTGATGCAGTCGCCCGCCGCCGCGACGATGCAGATCCCCGCCTCGTAGGCGGCGTTGACCACCTCGTTCCAGGCCTTCGAGGGCAGCCCGCCCATGCTGAGCGACACCACGTCGCAGCGCTGCTGAAGCGCATACTGTAGCGCGGCGGCCAAGGCGCTGGTAAAGAACAGCTCCACCCGGTTGGCGATGCGCAGCGGCAGGATGTCCGCCTGGGGCGCGCCGCCCAAGTAATCGTTCTTCGGCGCCACCTTGCCCCCGGCCAGGATGCCCAGAGTGCCGGTGCCGTGGCCCCGGTTGTCGAACAGCTCCTTGCGGTTCGGGTCCTGTGCGCTGTTGGGCTGGCCGTCGGCATCGACGAAATTGCGCTCGAGCTCGGTCAGGACGTGCTCGGGGCGCGCCACGTGCGTCTTGTCGTAACCGGTATCGAGGTGAGCAATGCGGGTGCGCGGATCACTGAAGACGACCGTCGCGCGCGCCGCGCCGAGCTGCGAAAAACCGTCGCCCAGGTGCCAGGCGAAATCCGGCCCTGGGGCCTTGCCGCCGCTCGTGTCCTGCGGCTTCTGCCCGCAGTCGTCGCCCAGCGCGAAAGGCTGGTCGCCGATCTCGTTGTCGCTGAAATAGTAGGTCTGCGCGAGATCGGGCTCGGCGTAGAGCACCGCCGACTCGTCGACCCCCAGCTGGCCGGCGACCTGCGCATGAGCACCGTCCCAGGCCGTCGGCCCGCCTTCCGGCATGTCCGCGAGATACCAGGTGGGTGCGCCGACGAGGCCGAGGGGCGCGCCCGGAGCGGCCGGCGCCGCCCCCTCGTAAAGGGGTCGCAAATTCGCCCGCGCCGCGGCCACCCCCAGGGCCGCCTGGGCCTCAGGCGCGAGTTTCACAAGGAAGCGCTGAATAGGCATTCCGACCTTTCGTGACGGGCTCTTGCCCCGCTCGAAGACGACTTCGATCCTATTCAGCTGCTATCGCAAGTGCAATCGCAACTTGTGCATATTGCTATGGCAATGGAACCGGCAAGGGGGGTCGCCGAGAGAATGACCTCGCGCGGATGCTTCGATCGCGGACATCGAGGCACGCGCGTCACAGAACCAGAGATCGCAGTCGGCGGGCCGCTCCGCGGCTCGGCAGATCCGACAGAGCAGGGCTCAGCGAATGCCGTTGGATTCACGGACATAGTTTGCGGGATGGCGAAGGCAGTTGGCAAGCAAGCTGCTCATCTGCCAACCAGTGTCGGTCGAAGCTGCAGCAGGCGACTCTCGATGTCGCCCGCCTATCGCGGGAAAGCTCCCAATGATGCGAGCTTTGTGAAACCGGCGGCGGCTTCAGGCCGACTCATGAAAGTGGAAATGCCGGGAACCGGCGCGAGGAGTTTGAGAATGGAGAGCCGTGGGTAATCTTGGTTCGCGACTGCGTCGCTGGATCTTCCGTGCGCTGCGCTGGTGCGCGGCGCTGGTGATCGCTATCTGCCTGGCGGGCGCCGTCTACCAGTCGCTCGCCCTGCGTCACGACCGCACCGCCTTCCCGCCGCCTGGCCGCATGGTGGACATCGGGACCCATCGGCTCCACCTGTGGTGCCGCGGCTCGGGGGAGCCCGTCGTGCTGTTCGACGCCGGCGCCGGCATCTGGTCGATCTCCTGGCAGCCCATCCAGGACGAGCTCGCCCGCCACACCACCGCGTGCGCGTTCGATCGTTCGGGCCTGGGCTGGAGCGAGGCGGGGCCGGGCGCCCTCGACGGCATGTCCGCGGCGCGCGAGCTGCGGCAGCTGATGGAGAGCGCGCGGCTGCCGCGGCCTTTCGTGTACGTGGGCCACTCGCTGGGAGCGGACTTCGGCCAGGTCTACTTCGGCGCCTACCCGAAGGACCTCGCCGGCCTGGTCTTGATCGATCCGGGCGCGCCGAACGACCTGCTCGAGGACTTTCATGAAGACCGCGCCGCAGCGCTGAAGATCGCCCGCTGCGGCCCCAAGTGCGCCGTGGCGTGGCTGGCCACGCGGCTCGGCGTCACGCGCCTGGCCGCGAAGATGGTCGGCAAATCACTGCCTCCCACCCTCAGGGCGTGGTACCGCTTCGGCCTCGCCCAACCCGCGGCCGCCGCGACCATCGTCGGCTACCTGGAGCTGCTGCCGAAGACGGCCTACCAGGTGCTCGCCGTCGACAACTATCGCGACCTCCCGCTGACCGTCGTCTACTCGGAGAAGACTCGGCGCCCTGAAGGCGCGGAGACCGAGCGCGACGTCGAGGCCTGGCACGCGCGGACGCTCGACTTGATGCGGCAACTGGCCGGGCGCTCGACGCGGGGAAGAGGCCCTGTCGTCGTGGGCGGGGCGACGCATGGCTCGGTGCTTGCCGCCGAGCACGCTCGCACCGTCGCGGCGGAGATCGAGCGCCTTGTGGAGGCCGCGCGGAACGGGGGCCGTGCAGGCCCCAGAGCCAGCGGCGGCCCGCGACCAAACGGTGTGATGATGCAGGCCGGTGAAACCGGCGGCGGCTTCAGGCCGACTCATGAAAACGGAAAGCGCCGGGAACCGGCACCAGGAGGTTGAGAATGTGGAACGCCCATTTCGTCGCCCCCCTCGCCGTCTTGGTGATCTTTTGCGGCTGCACGCTATCCGCCATCATTCTGATCTTGGCGTTTCGGGCTGGACACCACAAACGGGAGATGCTCAGCCGCGAGCGCCTCGCCGCCATCGAAAAGGGGATGGAGATCACGTTGCTCGAGCCTTCGCGGCCGCGGCAGGCGAATCCTCTGGCCGGGGTCTTCGTCCTGATCGCCGTCGGCATTGGCATCTCCCTATTTCTCTGGCAGGTCGGCGGCGGCGAGGCTTGGGGCGTCGGCCTGATCCCGGGGACGGTCGGCCTGGGTCTGCTGGCGCACTGGCTGGCAGGCGGCAAGCGCGACTGGGAACGGCAGCGGGCGCTCGACGAGGAGCTGCGGCGAGCCTACATCGACAGGTTGCGCGGGGGCGCGCCGGCTGCTGAACCGGACCCGATAGTGCGCGCCGACTGATCGCCCTTGATGGCTGGCGAGCCCGCGGGTGTTCCGGACATTGAGAGGTCGCGCGATCGGGAGCTCGCGCGCCGGTGTCTTGCCGGAGACGGCGCCGCCCAGCGCGAGCTGGTTCGGCGCTTCACAGCGCTCGTCTGGTCGCTCTGCATCCGCGCCGGGCTGCCCGAGACGGAGGCCGACGACGTCTGCCAGGAGACCTTTTGGCGCGCCTTCAAGGCGCTTCCCCGATTCCGTGGAGAGGCGCGTCTCTCGACCTGGCTCTGTACGCTGGCCCTCCGGCGCATCGCCGATCATCGACGCTCGCCGGCGCGGCGCGACCTACCGGCCGGAGCCGCTTCGGACCCGGACTTCCCGCAGCCGAAAGGGCCGCCGCCCCCGTCTCCAGAGAGCGGCGCTGCGCTGTCACAACGGCGGCAGCGGGTCCGCACCGCGCTCGCGGGTCTTGCGGAGCCCGCGCGATCGGTGCTCGTGGCGTACTATCTTGGCGAGATGCCCGTCGGGGAGATCGCGCGCACGCTCGGGATGCCGGAAGGAACGGTCAAGACCCACCTGCACCGCGGCCGCCGGGCGCTGCGCGAGGGGCTGAGGGAGCTGTGCTGAACTGTACCGATTTCAACGACCGGCTCTGGGACGAGGACTGCCGCTGCGCCCTCGCGGGACGCGGACCGGTTCCAGCCGACGTCGCCGTGCACCGGGACGCCTGTTCCGCCTGCCACCAGGCGTGGACGGAGGCGGCCGACGACCTCGCGACTCTGCCGCATCTCCTTCTCGTGCCCGCGCCCGCCGCGCTGCAGGCCCGCCTCCAGCGGGGGATGGCAGAGCGGCTGCCGCCTTCGCCCGCACTCGACTGGACCGCGGGGATCGTATGGGCGACGATCGGAGCGGTCGTGGCGCTTGCGGTTGCCGGCGAGTTCCCCGCCTGGATCGCCGGCTTGGGGCCGCTCTGCCTGTCGCTGGTGGGAGCCTCGCTCGCCTTCTCGGCGAGCGCCGCGCGCAATGCGTTGCGCGAGGCGCTCGGCTAGCAAGAAGTGGTGGGGAGGAACCCGAGCGGCATCGCAGTCAAGTGATCGACCTCCAGCGCCACACTGTCCTCGCCACGATCAAGGTTGGCAGGGCCCCGGACGGCGTCGCCGTCGACCCCGCGGGCAAGTTGGTGTATGTGACGAACTCGCAGGACGACACCATTTCCGTCATCGACGCCGCAACCCACGGCGTCGTTGCCACGATCAAAGAATAGTCACGACGGGATCTATCACGCCCCGGTCGGCGTAGAATCCCTCACATGAGGACTCACCTGGGTTCGAGGGCACGCCCTCTGCTGCTCTTCCTGGCGTTCGGCCCGGGCGCCGCCGCCTGCGCCCACCCGGCAGGGCAGTGGCACTCGAGCAGCGCGGAGCCGGTGCCCGCCCACACCGCGCCGGCGCCGGTCCAATCGCCTGCCACAACGCCCTCCATGGCAACGGTCCAATCGCCTGCGCCAACTCCCTCCATGGCCCCGGCCCCATCGCCTGCGCCCACTCCCACGATGGCGGCGGCACATGCGCCGGCAATCGCCCCTGTGCCGGCGTTGGGAGCACGTACGCCCGCGTCGGTCGACTTCGGCACCCAGATCCAGCCCATGCTGGAGGCCCGCTGTCGGCCCTGTCACTATCCCGGCGGAAGCGTCTACGACAAACTTCCCTTCGACCGTGCCGCAACGGTCGTGCGGCTGGGCGAGAAGCTCTTTACTCGCATCAAGGACGAGGACCAGCGGCGAACGATCCGCGAGTTCCTCGCCCAGCAGGCCGGGACCAGCCGCCAAGACGCCAAGCTCCCCTCGCACTGACTCCCCAGCCGCCCAGCCGCCGCGGCTGCGGCGACCTCGAGCCCTCTCGTCCTGTCTTCCGACGGCCTGACATAGCTCTGACCTAGCCTAGCCCAGGGCTAGGCGTACCCGCCTGTCCGCGGTCCCCTCTCACGGACATTCCGTCGACCGGGGCTTGACTAATGGGAACTACATAGTACTATATAGTCCATACTGATGAGGACCACCTGGTGTTATGAGGTGAGCTCACGGAAAGGCAGAGGTATGGAAGAGGAGCAGGCGATGGTCAGGAAGTTTCAGAAGGAGCTCAACGCCGGAGCCATGTCGCTGGTCCTACTGGCTCTCCTGGACCAGGCTCCGGAGCCGATGTACGGCTATCAGATCACGCGGCGCCTGGAAGAGGTGGCGCGCGGCGCGCCCCTGGTCAAGCAGGGGACCCTCTATCCGCTGCTGCGGACGATGGAAGGAAACGGCCTCCTGCGCAGCGAGGTCGAGCCCTCCATCTCCGGCCCCCCGCGGCGCTACTACACGATCACCGGCGACGGGCGCAGCACCTTGCCGCTCTGGCGGCGCGCCTGGAATCAGACCCGCGACTTCGTCGACACCGTCCTCGGCAGCGCGAGCCTGGATCTGACCGGCCACCCGCAGGGCGGCCCTGGAGGGAGCAACCATGAGTGAGCAGATCACCACCATCGAAGACTACCTGGAGCGGCTGCGACAGGAGCTTGCGGGCAGCGACCCGGCCCTCGTCCAGGACGCCCTCTACGACGCCGAGGAGTTCCTGCGCAATGCGAGCTCGGGCGCCGGCGGCGCCGCGGCCGGCGAGGCGGAGCGGCTGAGTCAGGTGCTCGACCGGTTTGGCAGCCCGCGGGAGGTGGCCGAGGCTTACCGGGAGACCGAGGTCAAGGTGGCCAAGGCGCTGGCGCCGCCCCTGTCGCGCCGCGGCAAGAGCGCACTTGGGCCGATCTTCGGCGTCCTTGCCGATCCCCGCGCCTACGGCTCTCTGCTCTATCAGTTTCTGTCGCTGATCACCGGCATCCTCTACTTCACCTGGGCGGTGACCGGGCTGTCGCTCTCCCTGGGTCTCTCCGTCCTGATCTTCGGCCTCCCGTTCTTCGTTCTCTTCTGCGCCAGCGTGCGCGCCCTGTCGCTGATCGAGGGCAGGCTGGTCGAGTCGCTGCTGGGGGTGCGGATGCCCCGCCGGCCACTGCACGCCGACACCGGCCGCTCGCTGCTCGCGCGGGCCAGATGGCTGGTCACCGACCGCCGGACCTGGTCGACGCTGCTCTACATGGTGCTCAAGCTGCCGCTCGGGATCCTCTCCTTCACCCTGTTCACCGTGCTGCTGGTGATCTCGCTGGCGCTGCTCGCCTCGCCCTTCGCCCAGCTGCTGTTCGACATTCCGCTCATCTCGATCAGCGAAGTCCACTACTACCTGCCGCTCTGGTCTTTCCCGCTGGTCTGGATCGCCGCCATCTTCGACCTCCTGGTGGTCCTGCACCTCGCACGGTTGGCCGGCCGCGTCCACGGCGCCCTCGCCAAGTCGATGCTGGTCGGCGCGCGGGCCTGAGCGGTGCCGGTGGCAGCACGGCCGGTCCGGAACGTGAGCTTCGGGCCGGCCGCTTCTCGAGCTTTCTCCCGGTCACGGTTGTGCCAGCGTGAGCACGTCAGGACGCCTGGGCGCCCGCCTCAGATTCCGAGGACTTGCTTGGCCTTTTCGTAGAAGGCCAGGCGTTCTGGCTGACCGGCGAGGCCGCCGTTGATACGGCGGGTAATCTTCTCGAACTCGCCGGCGTCGGCCGGGGTGTTGAGGCCGTTGTCCTTCCAGTAGAGCCCGGCGCTGCGGCTCCCGATTTCCGGGGTCGCCACGGTGTCGGGCTGGTCTTCGATCGGCAGACCGAGGGCCTCGCCGGCGCGCCGGTAGTTGTCCCGAAACGTGAGCTGGATGAGGCCGCGGCCGCGATACCTCCAGCCGTCGCCGCTCGCCTCGTCGCCGTTCCCGCCGCGGCCGCCGTAGACGAGATTGGCAATGCGCTCCGGCTGCCGGGCATATGCATTCGCCGTCTCGGGCGTGAATCGCTTGGGCCAGGTATTGAGCAGCCCGTTGGCGGAATAGTTGAGGATCTCCTCGAGGTGCTTCAGCTGGGCCGACTCGTGGGCGATTTGCGCGAGGAAGGCCGCGACCCGCAACGACGTCGAGATGTCGAATTCCTGCAAGGTCGCCACCAGGTGAGGCAAGAAGACCGCGGCGCGATCCTGGGGCAGGAGCGGCATCACCTGCACGAGCGTGTCGACCGTCAGACCCTGGATCGCGCTGGCAGCGTCGTCTGCCGGCGGAGTCTCGGCGTCTGGAGCGGGATTCTGAGCGTCGGGCGCGGGATCGTCGGGCATCGGCTTTGTCCTTGTACGCCGGGTCACATCGGCAGGCCTCAACCTGGGAGATTATTCAGAATTATAGAAGCTTACGACACCAGGTACAAGTCGCGCTGCCGCGCTCGGCCGCGCTCCGGCCCGCACCCGAGGCGGGCGCAGAAGAACAAGTCCTCTGGCCCGGTCGCGCACGGCGGGTCCCGGCCTTAGGCGTAGTATACTCCTGCCGGTGTGGCATTACCTCACTCGGAAGCGAGGATCAGGGCATGCGCACTATCTCCTTGAAGATCTCGCCGGCGCTCGACCAGGCGGTCGAGGGTCTAGCGAAGAGCCGTGGTGTGACCAAGTCCGCGCTCATCCGGGAGGCCCTTGAGCGCTATCTGGCAGCCGGCGCCGGGCCGGCGCGGGGATCCTTCCTGGAGCTGGCGAAGGAATACGCGGGTTGCCTCGAGGGGGGGCCGGCCGACCTTTCATCGAATCCCGAGCATCTCGAGGGCTATGGCCAGTGAGGCCTCCGATCCTTCTCGACACGGGACCGCTGGTCGCCTTTCTCAAGCGCCACGACCGCTTCCACGCTTGGGCGCTCCGCGAGATGAACGAGATCGCACCGCCCCTGCTCACCTGCGAGGCGGTCATCTCGGAAGCCTGCTTCCTGCTTCGCCACGATGTCGACGGTCCGGTGACCGTGCTCGAGCTGCTTCACGAAGGCCTCCTCCAGATCGCGTTCGACTTGCAGACCGAGATCATGGCCTTACGACGACTCCTGCGGCGCTACCGCGATCGTCGCATCTCGGTTGCCGACGCCTGCCTGATCCGCATGGCCGAGCTCTACGCCGGCGGCGTTGTGTTCACTTTGGACAACGACTTCAGGATCTATCGGATCAACGGCCGGCAAGTCATTCCTACCCGGATGCCGGCCGTTAGCTGACGGGACACTTCTGTCCGCGGTGATGTGACTAGGTTTCGATCAGCTGCTCTTCCATCTCGGACCTCCGTAAGAATCCTACTTTTGCGGCATGATTCGCGCGTGCCGACGCGCCGCCCGCTCCTCATCACCGCCGTTGCCGCGGTCTGCTTCGCTCTCATGGCCTTCGCAGCCAAGCTCGCCGCGGCGCGGCTACCCGGCGGTGAGATCGCCTTCGTGCGCTTCGCCATCATGCTGCTGCCGGTCCTCGCCGTCCCCGGCCTGGCACGGAGGGCCCGCGAGTTCCAGCGCGTCGACCTGCTCGTCTACCGCGGGCTGTTCGGGGGCCTGGCCGTGCTGCTCTACTTCCTTGCCATCGCCCACATCCCGGTGGGCCTGGCCACGCTTCTCAACTACACGTCCCCGGTATTCAGCGTCGCCTTCGCCGCGGTTTTCCTGGGCGAGCGCGTGGACCGCCGGCTGCTGCCGCCGCTGGCGGCCGCCCTGGCCGGCATGGCGCTGGCCGCCGGAGGAGCAGCCGGCCCAGGCGCGTTCCTGCGCTTCGGCCGATGGGAGGGCGTGGGCGTGGCTTCGGCCGTGCTCTCCGGGGCGGCCCTGGCCGCGATCCGCGCCGCCCGCCGCACCGAGGGCTCCTGGGCCATCTACGCCAGCTTCTCCCTGTTCGGGCTGCTCTCGACGGCGCCGTTCGCTCTGGTGGGCTTCGCGGCGCCGACGCCCCGGGAGTGGCTGTTGCTCCTGGCGGTGGGGGTGACCTCCGTCGTTGCCCAGCTGCTCATGACCTACGCCTACCGCTGGGTCACGAATCTCCAGGCCGGCGTCCTGTCGCAGCTCACGGTCGTGCTTTCGATCCTGCTCGGCACGGTCTTCCTGGGCGACCGCCTGGCGCCGCTCCAGATCCTCGGCAGCCTCCTCACGCTCGGCGGGGTGATCGGGGTCGTGTGGCTGCAAGCGACGCCCAGGGGCGTCGAGTGAAGACCGCTAGCCCGGGCTAGTCATCACCGTCTACGGCGACCCCGAGGGATGAAACGGCGCTGCGATGTGGCGGTGGAGGCCTACTCGAAGCATCGATCGGGTCGCCCCCCGCAACCCCTCGATCCCCTTCCCACCCCTCCGGGGAGGAAGGGGACGCCCCCTCCCCTGGCGCACGGGGGAGTTTCGTCTTAACCGCTTGGCGCCACCACCGCGGCGCCGAAGAGCTCGCGGCCAAGGGTCGCGATCTGGTCCTCGAAGCGCCGCTCGAGGGCGGCGCGCCCGGCTTCGGGGAGAAAGGACTGGCGCAGACCGGCGAGCGCCAGGCCGGCGAGCTCGGCGGCGCCATAGCCGAAGGCCTGGCCAAGGCGCAGGTACTCGCGGGTCAGGTTGGTGTTGAAGAAGGCAGGGTCGTCGGTCGACACCGACAGCGCGACGCCGGCGCGGTGGAGCTGGTCGAACGGGTGGCTGGCCAGGTCGGGCACCACCCCGAGGCAGACGTTGGAGGTCGGGCAGACCTCGAGCGGCACCTGGCGCTCGCGCAGCTCTGCGACCAGCGCCGGATCGCCGCCGGCACGCACGCCGTGGCCGATGCGCTCGGCGCCGCAGACCTCGAGCGCCGAACGGATCGACTCCGGTCCGGCGTGCTCGCCGGCATGGGCGACGCGATGCAGGCCCGCGCCCTGGGCGGCCTCGAAATGGGGCCGGAAGGGCTCGTTGGCGAAGCGGGCCTCGCTGCCGGAGAGGCCCAGGGCGATCACCCCGCGGCCGCGCCCGGCGAGAGCCCACTCGAGGGTCTGATCGGCGGCGGCCGGTCCGACGTTGCGCACGATGTCGGGGATCAGGCGCATCGCGACGCCATGGCGGCGCTCTCCCTCCGCGATCGCTTCGGCCAGCGCCGCGAGCACCTCGCCGCCGTTGGCGCCGTTGGCGATGTGAGTCGAGATGGTGAAGTGAACCTCGCTGTAGAGCACGTTCTGGCACGCCTGCTCGGCGAGGAAGTCGTTGACCAGCAGCTGGAAGTCCTCGGGCGCGCGCAGCGCCCGCGAGCAGGTCAGGTAGATCTCGACGAAGTGGTCGAAATCGCGGAAGCGGAACCAGCGCTTGAGCCCCGCCTCGTCGCCGGCCGGCAGCTCGAGGCCGTTGCGGCGCGCCAGTTCGAGCAGGACCGACGGGCGCATCGCTCCCTCGAGATGCACGTGCAGCTCGACCTTGGGCATGCGCAGCAGGAAGCGCTCGATCTCGATGCTCATGGGGCTCGGCTCAGGAGGACGCCAGCCGCGCCGCGCCCGCTTGCGGCAAGCGTTGCTGCAGGCGCGCCAGAACTGCCTGCGGCACCAGGCCTGTCAGATTTCCGCCGAGCGCGAAGACCTCCTTGACCAGGCGGCTGGAGAGATAGCTGTAGTCCTCCTTCGGGGCCATGAACACCGTCTCCACGCGCGGGTTCAAGCGCCGGTTCATCAAAGCCATCTGGAACTCGTACTCGAAGTCCGACACGGCGCGCAGCCCGCGCACCACGGTCCGGGCGCCCACTCGATCCATGAAGTCGACCAGCAGGCCGGAAAAGCTTTCGATCCGGCAGTCGGGGTGGCTGCCCACCAGCTCGCGGATGATCTCCAGCCGCTCATCGACCGAGAACAGCGCCTTCTTCGCCTCGTTGCGCAGCACCGCGATGACGACCCGGTCGAATAGCGGGCGGCAGCGCTCGATCAGGTCGAGGTGGCCGTTGTGGATCGGGTCGAACGACCCTGGATAGACGGCGATCCGCTCGCTCATCGCCGGGAAAGATCATAGGTCATGACGTTCCACGCCGCGTCGGTCGCCCGCAGCAGCAGCAGCCCGCCGGGCTTCTCGGCGCTGTCGATCAGTACCGTCTCGGTCTGGCTGTCGAACAGACCGTCGGCCGCCCGCGCAGGCTTCCAGGCCGCCGCGTCGACGCTGAAGACCGCCTCGCGGATCGGGCTCGCCGCGTCGTGCAGGGTCACCCGCAGCAGCTTGCCTTCGTGCTCGACCGACACCAGCTCGGGCGGCGTGTTGTCGATCACCACCGGCTCGCTCACCCGCTCGGCGCTGAGGGCGCTCTCGGGGTCGTTGGCGTTGCGGTCGGAAGCCACCAGCCGGAAGCGGAAGACGCCGTCGGGGAGCACCGTGGCGTCGAAGCTGTAGTGGTCCTCCTCGAGGTTCGCGGCGATCTTCAACCAGGGTCCCGCGGCCCCCTCCGGCCGGAAGGAGAGGTCATAGACCAGCGCGTCCTCGTTGGGATCGGAAGCGGTCCAGCGCAGGGTGCGGAAGCCCTTCTTCCACAGCGGCTTGACCCCGCGCGCGCCATCTTCCAGCGGCGGCGCACCGAGCGGCACGAAGATCCCCTCGCGGCTGGGGTGGGCGGGCTCGAAGACCTGGTTGGCCGGATTGAAGTTGGCCGGCACCAGGATCTGCCCGGGATCGAGAGCGGAAAAAGCGGCGATCTTGGGGCGCAGGTTCTCCTGGCGGTAGGAGAGCTCGATGCCGGAGATGAGCGGCGAAGCGGCCGCCCCACCCTCCCCGCCGCCGGCGCTCGGCTCGCCGGCGGTGAGCTCGGCGCGCCACTGCACGTAGCGGCCGCGCGGCAGATCGGCGAGCTGCAGCTCCCTCGCTCCGGCCGCGCCGGCCGGCGGCGTCTTGGGGGTGACCCACCCCGACCAGGTGCCGTCGGGCAAGGCGCTCATGCCGCTTCTGAACGTGAAGCGGAGCCCCGAGCCGGCCGGCAGCTCGCCGCGCCAGCGGAAGCTGCCGAAGCGGCAGATCTGACCGGCGTCGAGAGCGGCGCTGGTGTAGCTGCCATGGCGCTCGATGCCGGCCGTGATGCGGTAGAGCGCGGCGGCATTGGTGGTGGCGAACGCCGGACCGCTGTCGCCGGGCAGGAGAGCCACGACCTGGCGCTCGTCGACATCGGCCTCGAGCTCCATCTGAGAGCCGCCGTAGCTGAACAGGTGGCCCTCGAGCCCGGTCCCCACCCACAGCCGGCCGCGCTGCCAGAGCAGGCTGAATACCGTCTCGGCGGGAAAGCTCCACAGGCTGTCGACGGCGCCTTCGGGAGAGATGCGCAGCACTTCGCTGCGCGGACCGGTGGCGCCCGGCCTGCGGCCGCCCACCGCTCCGCCCTCGCCAGGCTCCTCCTGGACCACCGCCGCCGGCGGCTTCGCCCGGCCGGCCGGCTTGCCCGCCGCTGCCGGGGGGCTGCCTGGAGGAGGCGCCGCGGCGGCGCTCTCGCGGGCCAGGTCGACCAGGCTGGCCTCCGAGGCGATGGCGGCGGCGTAGACATTGCCGTCGGGCGCCGTGGCGAGCGCCACGATCTCCGGCTCCTCGGCCTCGAACAGGGTGAGCGCATGGCCGTCGCGGCCGAGGCGCACCACCAGTCCCTTGCCGGCGGTGCCGATCAGCACTTCCCCGCCCGGCTGCACCGCGAGCGATCGCAGATGGGTGTCGTCGCCGGTGAACGCCAGCTCGCCGTGCCCCTTGGCGTCGACCCGGAAGAGCTTGCCCTGGGTGCCGGTCGCCACCAGCAGCTTGCCGTCGGCGCCGCGGGCAAGCGCCCAGATGTAGGTTTCGCCCGGCTTGAAGAACACCTCTCCTTTCGGCTGCGGGCCGCCGGTGATGCGGTAGACCTTGCCGTGCGGCGAGGTGCCCGCGAAGACCGTTCCGTCGGCATCGGCCCAGAGGGCAAAGACCTCCGGCTCGGGCGCGGCAAACAGCTCGCGCACGGCGCCCTTGCCGTCGATGGCCAGCACCTTGCCGGCGTTTCCCGTCCCCACCACCCAGCCGCCGGGCACGACCGCGGCGGAGAGCAGGAACGGCTCGCCGATCGCCGCCAGGCGCGCGGTCTCCGGGCCGAGCTTCATGTGGCCGAGCGCGTCGACGCTGACGCCGGAGAGCTTGCCGCCGAGAAATCCGACCGCACTCTGGGTCTGGAATATCTTGACCTGGGTGGCCTGGGCCGGCGCCGCGACAGCGCCCAGCGCCGCCGCGGCAGCCAGAGCCGCGGCCACGGCCCGGGAGACGGTGAAAAGATGTAGCGGCCGCCCGCGGCTCCTCACGGCGCTCCCTCTGCGCCGTCTGCCGCGGGATCCTCGCCGATGATCGCCGGCGTCGCCGGCGTCGCCGGCGCCTTCGACGCCCCGGACCCCGCTGGCGGCGCTCCCTGCCGCGCCGGGAGAGCGAGAGCTTTCCCGGGTGGCGGCTCCTCGCGAACCGCCTCCGTGTGGTCGCGGCGCTTGACCTCGAGATCGACACGCAGCAGGCCGTCGACCGGCACCGCCAGGGTCTCGTGCAGCTCTTGCGCGATCGTCGAGCGCAGCGGCACCGCGGTGCCCGGCTCGGCGGCGCCCCAGGTCGAGCGCACCGAGCCCGGCAGCTGCGGCATCACCTCGCCCGCCACCGACAGGCCGGGGCTGCTGTAGAAGCCCAGCACCGCGACGTCGCGGCGCGAATGGAACGAGCGCAGCAGCGCGAGCGCCTGGGGAAAGCTCATCGGCTCGGCTGGAGCGAGCGCGAGGCGGGCGGCGTCGGCGCTCGCGCCGTCGCCGATCAGCAACGAGTAGCGTCCGGCGGGCAGGTCGCGCGGCAGCACCAGGTCGAGCGAGTGGCGGAAGCGCTCGCCGCGGTAGGCGAGCAGGTCGAGGTAGAGCGAGAGGCGCTCGCCCGGCCGCACCACCGTCCGGTCGGGATGGACCGCGATCAGGCTCGCCGCGCGCGGCTGCGGCGATTGCGCGAGCTCGACCTCGATGCCGCGAATGCCGACGCTTTCGAGCGGGTTCTGCACCAGGTAGCCGGCGACGGCCAGCAGATGGGAGGCGGCCGCGGTGCCGGCGTTATCGCCATCGAAGCTCTGCTGGATCGTGAGGTCGCCGTAGCGGGCGAGGCGGAAGCGCGCCGTCAGGTCGATGCTCTGGGCGCCGGCGGCGTAGGAGGCAGACTCCAGACTTGCCAGCAGGCTGCTGCCGGCGAGCAGCGGCAGCAGCTCGGGAACGTCGGCGAGTTCGACCTGGAACTGGCGCGGCTTGACCCCGGCCAGGCCGCCGACCCGCAACAGCATCGGGATCATCGGCGCCGAGGCTCCGAGGCGCCCCTCGATCCCGGCCTGCCGGTCCTGCTCGAAGGCGCCGACCACCTCGCCGATGTTGGAGATCTTGAACGACTGGTACTGGCTGGCGAGCACGGTGACCACTTCGGCGCTGGCCATCGGCACGTGGATCGGGCCGAGACCCAGGAACTGATGACCGAGGGCAAGGATGCGGTCGTTCAGGTGATCGGTCACCGTACCGGTTGCGGCGAGATGGAAGTCGCCGTTGACCAGCACGGCCGCCACGGCGCTGCCCGGGGCCAGATCCGGCTTTGGACCCTTGCCGGACGGCTCCGCGCGGCCGGCCGGCGCCACGCTGCCCAGCGCCTGGCGCAGCACGCCGCGCGATAGCTCGCCAAAGCCCGAAGTCGACCACTCGATGCCCGCCACGGCCCCTTCGACCGCGCCGCCGAAGCGCGGCTTGAGGCGCGCGAACTGGCGCTCGAGCAGGTCGGCGGGGACGCGGCCGGCGAGCAGGTCGGAGAGCTCGACGGGGGCCGGCGGGGTCACCGGCAGCGGCCCTCCCAGCGTGGTGAGGCGGCGCATCGAAGCGATCGGCGTGATGCCGCAGATCGCCTCCTTGGAAAACGGCCAGCCGAACGACACCGCCCCGGCCAGGCGTCCTTCGAGGAAGACCGGGCTGCCGCTCATGCCGGCGACCACGCCGCTGCTTTCCAGTCCCTTCCCCGACAGCCGCCCGACGATGTAGGACATGTCCGGGCTGAGGTTGCGCATCACGCCGATCACCTCGACGTCGAAGCGCTCGGGCTTGCCCCCCGCGAACACCGAAAGCCCGTAGCCCCGCTGGCCGATCTTGACCTCGTCCAGGGGAATCGTGGGCAGGGTGTCGCCCGCCGCCGCGGCAGGCGGCACGGTGGTGGGGGGCGTCGGAACGGTGGGGGGCAGCGCCGGGGCGGCCGGGGGCACCTGCAGCGGCGGCGGCGCCGCGGCCGACGGCCGTGACAGGACCATGAGCGGCGCGAGCAGCAGGAGGAGCGCGGCAAGAGCCGCGACGGAGGGACGGTTTCGGGTGCGCAATGGATGGGTCATGCTCGAAGCTCCGTGACCAACGACGTCTGGATGAACAACCGCGCGCCCTCCATACGAGAAAACCGACAGGACCTTCAGTATATAGGGAGGTCGGGGGCCGGCCGCGCCTCAGGCCCGCCCTTGCCGCGCCGCGCCGGCGATCAGCTCTTCGGCATGCGACAAGGAGAGCGGCGTGAGCCGGTCGCCGGCGAGCATGCGCGCCACCTCCTCGATCCGCGCCGCGCGCTGCAGCTCGAGAACGCTGACGCTCGTGCGCCCGCCGGCGACCTGCTTGCTGACCTTGAAGTGCGCGTCGGCGTGGCTCGCCACCTGCGGCAGATGGGTCACCGCCAGGATCTGGCTGCGCCGGCCGAGACGCTGGAGCTTGCGCCCGAGCGCCGCGGCCTCCGCGCCGCCGATGCCGCTGTCGACCTCGTCGAAGACCAGGGTCGGCATGGCGCCGCCCGCAGCGCCGCGCGCCGCCAGCTGGAGCGCGAGATGGATGCGCGACAGCTCGCCGCCAGAGGCGATGCGGGCGAGCGGCCGCGGCTCTTCGCCCGGGTTGGGAGCGAACAGCAGCGTCACCTGGTCGATGCCGTGGCGGCCGAGCTCGATCGCTTCGCCGTCGAGAACCAGCGGGCTGCCGCCGCGGCGGCGCCGCTCCAGACGGACCGCCAGCCGGGCGCGGGCCAGCCCGAGGTCCTTCAGCTCCCCCTCGATCCGGCGCGCCAGCGCCTCGCCCCAGGCGGCCCTCCCTCGCGACAGGGCGAGCGCCGCCTCGCGGTAATCGGCCAGCGCCGCGTCGACCTTCGCCGCCAGCTCCTCCTGGCTGTCGGCATCGCCCTCGAGCTCCAGCAGCTCCGCGTCGATGGCGGCGCGGCGCGCCACCACCGCCGCCACGTCGCCGCCGTGCCGCCGGCACAGCCGCTCGAGCAATGCCAGGCGCTCCTCGACCGCGTCGAGGCGGCCCGGATCGGCCTCCAGCCGGTCGAGCCTGTGGCGCAGAGCGTTGGCCACTTCGACCAGCCGCAGGCGCAGCTCGGCCAGCTCCGCGCCCCAGCCAGCGGCCTGCGCCTCCCAGGCCGCAACCTCGGCCAGCAGCGCCTCGGCGCGGGCCAGCCGCTCGCCGGCTGCGCCCTCGTCCTCGAGCAGCAGCGCGAAGGCCGTGCCCAGGACGCGGGTGATCGCTTCGACGTGCCGCAGCGCCTCGCGCTCGCGCCGCAGCTCTTCGTCCTCGCCCGCCCGCGGCCGGGCAGCATCGATCTCGCCGGCCTGGAAGCGCAGCAGATCGATGCGTTCGCGACGCACCCGATCGTCGCCGGTCAGCCGCTCGAGGCGCTCCGCCAGGTCGGCGTGCGCCGCATGGGCGGCGGCGGTGCGGGCAACCAGCCGCTCGGCTTCCTCGCCGCCGCTGCGATCGAGCCAGTCGCGCTGCTGCTCGGCGGCTGCGAGCTCGATCTCGTCGCGCTGCCCGTGGATGCGCAGCACGTAGGGCGCCAGGTCGGCGAGCAGGCGCACCGTCGCCGGCTGGTCGTTGACGAAGACTCGGTTGCGGCCGCCGCGGCCGATCTCGCGGCGCACCAGCAGCTCCTCGCCGTCCACCTCGAGGCCCGCACCCTCGAGGACGCCTCGCCACTCCTCTCCCGCCGGCGCGAAAACGCCGGAGACGGTCAGCGCTTCGGCGCCGCTGCGGATCAGCTCGACGCTCGCCCGCGCCCCCGCCAGCAGGAACAACGAGTCGACGACGATCGACTTGCCGGCCCCGGTCTCGCCCGAAAGCACGTTGAGGCCGCTGCCGAAGCCGACCGACGCCTCGGCCAGCACAGCCAGATTGCGGACGTGGAGCTCGCGGAGCACGGGAAGGGGACTGGCTGAAGACTCCCGGCCAGGCCAGCATGCCGCGGCGCGGGCCGGAAGTTCGAGACCCTCTGAAATCGCCCGGCAGTTTAGCAGAACCGCGGCCGGCCGGCGGCCGCGTCAGGCCGGTTTCAGAGCCCAGCCGCCGAAACCTGGGAAGAGACTCGGGGCGCCCGCGAGCTGCGGCGTGCCCGCCCGCTGAAGAGGCGGCGGAACTGCGGCCGCGTCGAGGAAGCGCAGCACCTGCAGGGTGTCGATCTGCATCATGCGGTGGTAGAGGCGCAGCGCCACCTCGACCTCGGTCGACCAGAAGCCGCAGAGCTCGGGTGTGGGAGCGCGCGAGTCCTCGCCGGCGATCGGCGACCGCGGCGCGTCTGGCGCCGCCGCCGCGAGCGGTGCTTGGCGCCAGTGGCGCAGGTGGCCCCAGTGGCGCCAGTGGCGCAGGGGGCGCCCAGCCGGTGATCGGCGTGCCTCCGGCGCGGCGGGGAAGTCGCTGTGGCTGCAGAGCTGCCGCGCCCAGCAGCCCTGGCAGGGCGGTCCGGTCTCGCTCTCGAAGGCCTCGGCGATCTCCCCGGGCTCGGCCGCCAGCTCCAGCGGCTCGGCGCGGCGCCAGTCGGAATCGAGCTCCAGGCGCGGGTCGACGCTCTCGCCGTCGGCGCGACGCAGGCTGGGCAGCGTGGAGAAGAGCGGCGCCTCGCCGCGCAGCAGCCGGCGCACGATGCGGGTCAGCGGCTGATAGTTGACCGGCAGTCCTCCAGCCTCGAGCTCCGCGCAGCTCTCCTCGCACAGCTCCAGCAAGTCATTTCTGAGCTCGCGCAGCCGCGACAGCGGCGAGATGCGGTCGGGCGGCTCGATCTCCTCGAGGCGGATGACGTCGAGGTGGCGCAGGCCGATCCCCTTGGCCCAGCCCCAGAGCTCGAGCAGGCGGGCCGGCCCGCCGAGGACGCACTGCAGGGTCAGGCGCTCGCCGAAGCGGTCCAGCAACAGCCGGACTGCCGGCTCGGCCGCCAGCCAGGGGCGCTTCTCGTGCGCGGCTGCGGGCTTGCCCGGCGGGTGGACCGTGCCGCAGCGCAGCCGCACCGCCAGATCGGCAGCGGGACGGGAGAGCGGTGCCGCGAGCTCCAGGCTACCGCTGAGCGCCAGCTCCGCTGCGAGGCTGGCGGCGACGAGCGGCGTCACTCCCGCGGCATCGAGGGCGAGCTCGAAGGAGATCTCCTGGCCGGCGGCGGCGGCGCGCCGCCTGGCCTCCGCCACCACCCGCTCGAGCAGGCCATTGCCGGGCACCCTGCCGGCCCAGTCGAGGTGGAGCTTCAGGCGGTTGCAGTTGAGGCCGTCATCGAAGAGCCGGCCGACCGCCTGCATCGCCGCCGCCTCGGCCGGCTGATCGATCCACGCCGACGTTTCGTCGCCCGCCTGGAGCAGGCCGCCGGCGCCAGGCCATCCGGCGCCCTCGGCGCCGTAGCGCTGGCCGGTCAGCAGATCCTCGCGCAGCAGCCAGCTGACCAGGTCTTCGTCAGGGTCGCCGGTCTCGAGCGCCGGCGCGACATGGAACTGGAGCTCCTCGGGGACTTCCAGGACCAGCGCGCGCTCCAGGTCATACAGCAGGCTGCAGGAGCCACCGCCGCCGATCAGCGGGTGGAGTGCCCGCAGGCGCAGGGCACCAGGCATGGGAATCGAAGCTGGCTCCATCGTCTCTCCTTGGGTCCAATAATCAAAGTTGCCGCAAACCCCGATTTGATGACAAACCGGCCTCAATAAAGCTTGTTGATGTATTGCGCCGTGAGCACAAAAACGTATACGGATGCGCGGCGATATATCAACTATTACAAAGTGAAGAGGGGACGAAACCGGCTCGCGGCCTTGACACCCGGTTCCGTTTGCAGTCTCCTGCCTGGCACGCGAGAGCCGCCGCGATGCCCACATGGAGCGCCATCCAGCTGCTGCCGGGCCTCTGGGTGCTGGCGCTGTCGGCGCTGCTCGCGGCCGCCCTGCGGCGCTGGTACGATCCGGTCCCCCGGCGCTGCTGGCTCGCCTTCGCGGCGGTGACCGCCGTGCTCCTGGGGCCCGCCCTCCTCGGCGGCAGGGTGGTCCTGCCGCTCGGCTACCTGGTCCGCCTGCCGCCCTACCAGCTGCTCTGGCAGAGCGCCGAGCCGCCCCCCGGCAACCTGCTGCAGGGCGACCTGGTGCTGCAGATCGCCCCCTGGCTGGTGCGGGTGCGCGAAGCCTACGGCAGCGGCGAGTGGCCGCTGTGGAATGCGCTCGCCGGCGCCGGCGAGCCGCTGCTCGCCAACCCGCAGGCGCAAGCGCTGCAGCCGCTTGCCCTGCTCGCCATGGCGTTTCCGGTCGCCGCCGCGGTCGGCGTGCTCGACGCGCTGCGGCTGCTGGTGCCGCAAGTCTTCTTCTATCTGCTGCTGCGGCGCGCGGGCATTAGCAGCGGCGTCGGGCTGGCGGCGAGCCTGGCCTTCAGCCTGGCGGGCTACCTGCAGGGCTGGCTCGGCTGGCCGCTCGGCGGCTCAGCAACCTTCCTGCCGCTGCTGCTCTATGGCCTGGTCATGGTGGACGAACGCGGCGCGCGGCGCGACCGTCTGCTGCTCGCCGCCGCCGCCGCGGCAACCTTGCTCGTCGGACACCCGGAGACCGAGCTCTACGTCTTCGTGCTGGCCGCGGTTTTCGGCGCCCTGCGCCTGCGCCGCCGGCCCGCCGGCCGCCGCCTGGCGCTGCTCGGCGCCTGGCTTTGCGCGCTCGGGATCGGCGCCGGCGCCGCGGCGCCGGCCCTGCTGCCGGCCGTCGAGTTCATCCCGCAGACCCAGCGCGTCGAGGTGCTCGCGCTGCGCCGCGAAATGATCCGCGCCGCCGCCAGTCCCGCCGAGGCGCTGCGCACGCCGCAGGCTCGGCGCGAGACCGCGGCCGGCTTGCTCCAGCGCCTGCTGCCGGTCGCCGCTCCCAACGCCTTCGGCAACAACCGCTTCGGCAGCTACTGGGGCAACCGCAACGTGATCAACGACACCGCCTGCTTCACCGGCACCGCGGCCCTGCTCGGCTTCCTGCTGGCCTTCGCGCCGGCCGGCGCGGGCTCCAGGTTCCCGGCCGAGCGCCTGCTGCGCCCGGCGGCCATCCTGTCGCTGCTGGTCGTGGCCCGTCCACCCGGCCTCATCCAGCTCTTCGATGCCCTGCCCGTGGTGCGGGAGTCGCTTTCCTTCCATAGCCGGATCTCGCTGGTGATCGACTTCTCGATCGCCTACCTGGCGGCCTGCAGCTGGGAGAGGTGGCGGCGGGGCGAGCTGCGGCGCGGGCCGGTCGTCCTGCTGGCCTGCGCCCTGGCGGCGCTGGTCAGCTGGGCCTACCTCGCCCACCCCAACCCGCAGGACCCGTCGCGTCTGGCAGCGCTGCGCTTCGGCTCGCTCGCCGTCCATCTGTTGGTGCTGGGGAGCAGTTGCTGGGCGCTCTGCCTCCGCCCGACCGGCTTCGACCAGGCTCGAGCCCACCTCCCTCGGCTGGGGCTTGCCACGCTCGTCGGGCTGGTCGCCGGCGAGCTGCTGTTCATCTATGCCCCGGCCAACCCGTCGACCCCGGCCGATCTCTTCTACCCGGCTGTGCCGCCGATCGCTTATCTCGCGAGCCATCTGCGGCCCGGCGAGCGGGTCGCAGGCCTGGGGCCGGCGCTGCGCGCCAACTTCGCTTCGGTCTACGGCCTCGCCGACCCCCGCAGCTCCAATCCGGCCAAGCCTGCCTCGTACCTCGACGCGGTGCGGAGCATCAACCGCTCGCCGATCGGCCCCACCGACGGCTTCGAGGAGCCGCTCGATCCACTGTACGGACTGCTCGGCGTGCGCTACCTGATCACCCCTCCCCGCCAGGCGCTGCCGCCGCCGCTGCAGCGGGTCTTCCGCGGCGCCGCCGCCTGGGTCTACGAGCGCCCCGGCGCGCTGCCGCGGCTCTTCCTGCCGGCCGCGGCGAGCGCTTGCGACGCCCCCTCCTGGTCCGACTGCACCGCCGGGATCGGCGACTTCGCGGATCGGGCGGCGCTGCGCAGCCGGCCCGGCCAGGCCGCGGCGTGGGCGGCCGCAGACCGCGCCGCGTCGTGGCTCGCCGTCAGCCGGCTCGAGGCCACCCGCATCGCCTGGCACGGGCACTTCGCCGAGCCTCGGCTGCTCGCTTCGAGCGTCTACCAGGACGGCGGCTGGACCCTGCTGGCGGGCGGCAGACCGGTGCCGGAGACGGTCGCCAACGGCCCGTTCGTGGCCGCCTGGCTGCCGCCGGGAGAGGCGGCCGGCGACCTGCTCTATCGGCCGCCCGGATTCATCGCGGGAATGGCAATCGCGGCCGCCGCCTTGGCCGGCGCGCTGGCCCTGGGGACGGTGCCGCCCGGAGCCAGGCGCAAGCGCACCGCCGCCAGGTCCCAGACCTGGATCGACGGGTCGGCATAGTCGGGCTCCCCCCAGCGCCGTTTCAAGGTACGGCCGAGATCGCGGGCGCTGTCGCGCAGCTCGTTGCGGAAGACCCCTTCGAGCCCGGCGCGCGGGCGCACGACGGCGTCGCGAATGCGCATCTGCTCGCCGCTCAGGTCGCGGTGCACCACCAGGAAACGCGCCCGGCTGGCGAGCAGGGCCGCCGGTTCCCCGGGCACCATGTTGCGGAAGTCCAGCCGCTCGTCCCAGAGCTCGCGGCGCTGCGCGCCGACCACCACGTCGCGGCGATGGACCTCCTGGTAGAGATAGAAGACCCGGTTCATGCGCCACACCGGCAGCCACGGAACCTCGAGCACCGCGCCACCCCCCGCGGCGCCCGTGGCACCCGTGGCGGCCGTGGCACCCGTGGCGGCGATACCGCCGGCCAGCCAGCGGTAGAACGCCGGGACCTCGCCGGCCGGAAGCCAGGGGCGCGGCACGTCGAACGACAGGTAGTCGTCGTGATGCGCGAAGGGGCTGCGGCGGAGCTTGCCTTCGGAGAGCGGGCCGGCGAGAAAAAGGAGCGCCAGAATCGCCCCGACCCCGACTTTGCCCAGAACCGCCGCAGCAGCAGGAGGCGTTTGAGAAATGGGCGCTAGCTTCCGGGGAGCCCGCGCTGCCCGGAGCATAGCCCCGAGCCGCTGCGGCCAGGGCGCGGCGAGAGCGACAGCCACCCAGAGCAGCGCCACCGGCAGGGCGAGCAACAGATACCGGTCGAGCACCAGCGGGATGTCGGAGCCCTCCGGCGCCAGCAGCAGCAGGGCGGCGAGGTGCCCGAGGACCACGGTCATCGAGAGCCCGCCGAGCAGCCGGTCGCGACGCCAGAGAAGGACGAGGCCGGCAGCCGCCAGGCACCAGAAGAGCAGCGCCACCGCCGGCCGCGGGCTGCCCGCCTGCAGGCGCAGGACCGCCAGGAGGGTGGCCGACGACGGCAACGCCGCCCGCTGCTTGACTTGGAACAGCCGCCAGAAGGAGCCCCAGGCCGGAAGCAAGAAGGCGAGAAAGGAGAGACCGAGCGCCGCGGCGACCAGGGAGAGCGGGACGGCGCGGCGCCAGCGGCGGCTCGCCACGACCTCCACGGCGGCGTAGAGCAACGGCGCCGCGACGAAGGTGGCCGCGGCCAGGTGAAACCAGGCGGCGAGGGCCGCCATGACCACGTACGCCGCGGCCCAGCCCCATCGCCGCTCGGCGCCGCCAGGCTCGCGCCAGAAGCGCGCGAACGCCGCGACGGCGGCGCCGCCGAGGAGGGTGACCGGCAGGTAGGGACGGGCGATGCGGCTGTAGAGCACCAGCATCGGCGACAGGGCGAGGAGCCAGGCGAAGACCGCACCCGTCAGGCGCCCCAGCCTCCGCCGCGCCCACCAGGGCGCCAGCGCCAGCAAGAGCAGGCCCGCGGCCAGGCTGGGGAAGCGGAGCAGCATCTCGGAGAGCGGCACCCCCCACTGCATGAGCCGGCGGAAGCACGCCGTCAGCGGAATGCAGTTGTCGACCAGGCGGTAGGTGACCAGGATCTGCGACACCGGCCAGCGCAGGGCCGTGCGCACGGCGTGGAGCTCGTCGTCGCACAGCACCTGCGCGCGCAGATTCCACAGCCGGAGCACGGCGCCGCAGAGCACCGGCGGCGCGAGATCCAAGACGGCCGCCCCGGCCGCCCGCGATGATTTGATCCCGGCGGGCTCGTGCTCGACCGTCATGTTCAAGAGCTTCCCGCCGCGCGTGCGGCTTTGCCCCCCGGCGCCGCCGGCGCGCTCTGACCTAGCGCCGGCGCTGCCGGCGCGTTCCAATAGAGCCCCTCGGCCGGCTTCGCGGCCCCGGCGGCGCGCGCCCGGTCGAGGTCCCAGACCGCGATCGAGCCGTCGCGGTACGACGGATTGCCCCAGCGCCGTGCGAGCTCGGCCGCCATGTCGCGCCCCCATTGCTGCAGCGCCTGCCGCAGGCGCGGGCGCCGGATCGACCGCGGCGGACGCCCGCCGCAGGGCGGTTGCCGGACCCGGCTCTCCTCCGCCGGCGGGTCGAGGTGCACGACGACGAAGCGGGCGCGGCTGGCGAGGAAGCGCTCGGGGTCGGCCGGCACCATGTTGCGCAAGGCGAGGCGCGGGTCGTCGAAGATGACCTCCGCCGGCGTCGCGACCACGATCTCCTGGCGATGGACCTGCTGGTAGACCAGCAGCGACTGCCATGACATCCATGCCGACCAGGGATACTCGAGCAGCGCGGCGTCCCGTGCACCGGCCAGCTGGCGGTAGAAGGGCGGGATGTCGGCCTCGGCGAGGCTCGGACGCGGGCAGCTGAAGAGGACGAAGTCGTCGTGATGGGCAAACGACGTGGTGCGCAGCGCCGGGTCGGCAAACGGGCCGGCCGCCAGAAGAGCGGCCACGAAGATACCCGCCAGGGCCCACCGCGCCCATTGCCAGCCCGGCGCCCGCGGCGCCTCGGCCCGGCCCGGTGCGGGCCCGGGTAGCGACCAGGCGCTGGCCACCCACAGCAGCACCCAGGGGAGGACCACGATCAGATAGCGGTCGAGCACCACCGGAAAGGAGAGCTGGTAAGGCGCCAGGACCAGCAGTCCGGCCACCTGCCCGAGGACCAGGGTGGCGGTGAAGGCGGCGAAGCGGGCGTGCCTCCGGCACAACAGGACGAGGCCGGCGAGCGCGGCGCCCCAGAAAAGGCAGAGCAGCGCCGGTTGCGCCGTGCCGGCCTGGAGCTCGAGCACCGAGATCAAGGCGCCTGCACCGGGGACCGATCCGCCGCGCTTGGCGGCCACGATCTGGCGCAGCGAGCCAAGCGCCGGCAGGGTGAAGGCCGCCAGGCCGAGTAGCAGGCTCCCCAGGAGAACGGCGAGAGGCCGCCAGCGGCCGTCGTGGCGTCGGCTCCGCGGCAGGCCGTCGCACACCGCGAAGACGAACGGGGCGAGCACGAACGGTCCGCTCACCAGATGGAAGTAGACAGCGAGAGACGCCAGCGCGACATAGGCGATGCCGTAGCGCCAGCGCCGCGACTCGAGCCAGGCGAAGAAGGCGATCGCGGCCGCGAAGGTGAGCAGCACGATCGGCATGTAGGAACGCACGATGCGGCTGTAGAGCGCCAGGATCGGCGAGATCGCGAGCAGCCAGGCGAAGAGCGCCGCCGGCGCCCGGCCGGCGTAGCGCTCGGCGGCCAGCGGCGCGAGCGCCAGCAGCGCGATGCCGGCGGCCAGGATCGGCAGGCGAAAAGTGGTCTCGGAGAAGGTCGTCCCCAGGTCGAGGAGCGCCCTGTAGAAGGCGGTGAGCGGGATGCAGTTGTCGTTGGCCTGGTAGGTGACGAGGATCGAGCTGAGCGGCTGCGACAGCGCCGCGCGCACGGCGTGCAGCTCGTCGCTGCCCAGGATCTGGCGGGCGCAGCCGAGCAGGCGCAGCGCCGATCCCGCGAGCAGCGGCGGCACGATCCAGAGGGCTGTCGAGAGACGGTGGCGCGCGCGGGGAGCCGGATCGTTCATGTGTACCGCGTGTGCCGCGCGACCGCTCACATGGAGATCGAGCCCTTGCGGAAGGCGGTCTTGCCGATCTGGGCGTTGACCAGCACCGGCGACCCGGAGCGCGCGATGCGCAGCGCTTCGGCAAGCACCGGGCCGACGTCCTGGCGGCGCTCGAGCAACAGCCCCTGGCCGCCGTAGCCGGCCGCCACCCGGTGATAGTCGGTGCGGGCCAGCACCGTGGCCACCTCATCGCCGAAGATCTCGACCTGCTCGCGGGCGATCTGCGTCCAGCCGGCGTCGTTGCCGACCACCGCGACCACCGGCAGGCCGTGACGGGCGAAGGTGTCGAACTCGGCGAGGCTGTAGGCGGCGGAGCCGTCGCCGTAGAGGATCCAGACGTCGGCTTGCGGGCGGCAGAGCTTGGCGCCGAGCGCGAAGCCGCCGCCGACGCCCAGGGTGCCGAAGACGCCGGGGTCGAGCCAGCAGAGCGGCCCCCGCGGCCGCACGGTATAGGAAGCGGTGGCCACGAAGTCGCCGCCGTCGGCCACCAGCAGGCTCTCCGGAGCGAGCAGGCGGTCGATCTCGCGGCAGAGATGCAGCGGATTGAGGAAGCCGTCGGGCGGATCGGCCGCCGCCTGCCGGGCGATCTCCTCCTCGCGCTCGGCGTCGCGGGCGCGGAGAGCAGCCTGCCACTCCTCCCAGCCCCCCCAGCCGGCCTCGCCCGAGCCGGCCGCAACCCCGGCCAGGTCGCACAGGAACCGCCCGGGGTCGGCGTGCACGCCGAGGTCGGGGCGCCGGCTCTGGCGCAGCTCGGCGGCGCTGCGGTTGACCATCACCAGCTCCGCCTGGCGGCCGATGTGGCGGCCGTAGTCGAGCCGGAAGTCGCAAGGGATCCCGGCGAGCAGGACCAGGTCGGCCTCGCGCAACGCCTCCTTGCGGCGGTGCCGCCGCTGTAGCGGGTGGGCAGCGCCGAGCAGGCCGCGGGCGCCGCCGGCCAGGTAGACCGGCATGCCCAGGGCCGCGACGGCGCGGGCCAGCTCTGCGGCCCTGGCCAGCGCCGCATCGACGGCCGCGCCGCCCGATTCGGCCGCGGCGGCAGAGTCGGGCGAGGCCGCGGCCGGCTCGGCCGCCGCTGTCTCGCCGCCGAGCGTCGCCGCCAGCATCGCCTGGCTGCCGACCACCAGCACCGGCCGGCGGCAGCGGCGCAGCCGGCGGGCCGTGGCTGCCGCCGCGGCGTGGTCCTGCGGCGGGCTGGGCACCGGGTGCGGTATCGGTGCCAGGGGAGCCAGCGGGGCCGCGGCGGGCCCGCCTGCACCGCCGGACGACTCGCGCCGGACGTCGCGGAAGAGCCTGTCCACATGGCGGCGCAGGTAGGTGCGCATGGCCCACCCGGCGATGCCGCCGCCGCCGCCCGCGCCGGCCCCATACATCTGGCGCACCAGCTGCTCCTCGTAGAGCAGGTCGACCGGACACTCCAGGAAGACCGGACCCGGCACGCCGGCGCGCGCCTCCGCGAAGGCGCGGGTCAGCAGCGGCGCCAGCTCGCCGACGTGGCGGGCGGCCGCGGACCACTTGACGTGGGGGCGCATGAGCGCCATCTGGTCGATGTCCTGCAACGCCCCGCGGCCCTTGAGCAGCGTCGCCGCGGCGCCGCCCAGCACCACCACCGGCGACTGGGCGAGCTGCGCGTTCTTGACCGCGGTGATGGTGTTGGTCGCGCCAGGTCCGGCGGTGACCGCGGCCACTCCCGGCACGCCGCTGAGCCGGGCCACCGCGTCGGCGGCGAACACCGCATCGACCTCGTGGCGGACGTCGACCACCCGGATGCCCAGGCGCTTGGCGCCGACCAGGATCGGCGAGATGTGGCCGCCGCACAGCGTGAAGACGAAGCGCACGCCGTGCCTGGCGAGCACCGCCGCGATGCGGTCGCCGCCCGTCATGGCTTGGCCTGAAGGACGTGCCGGTCCAGCGTCAGGCAGGTGAGCACTCCGGTCATGACGGCCTCGCCGCCGCGCGCCACCTCCACCTCCACCCGGCTCTTGCGTCCGGCCGCTTCCGTCACGCGGGCGCTGGCGACCAACCGCTCGCCCACGGCGACCGGCAGGAGAAAACGGACCTCGGCGCTGCCGAGCACCACGAACGGGTGATTGACGGCGAGCATCGCCGCGTAGTCGGCGAGCCCGAAAACGAACCCGCCGTGCACCAGACCCTCGGCATCGGCCGCCATCTCGGGCGCCGCGACGAGCGCCACCCGCGCGCTCCCTTCCCCGATCTCGAGCGGCTGGCCACACAGCTTTCGGTCGACTGCGAGGTGGGTCTTCTGGACCAGACGCGCCTCCCCTGGTGCTCTCGGCCGGCGATTATAGCGGCAGGCCGCTCCCGGGCGGGGTCCTGGCAGTGCTATCCTCGCGCCGATGGCGAAGGCCCCGCTCTACTTGGTTCTCTGCTGGATGCTGGCTGCCACTCTGACCGGTCTACGGCCAGTGCCCTCCGCCGCGGCCTGTGCGGCCCGCGCGCACAACGCCGGCTCGCCGGCCCACGGCCCTCACGGCCCCAACTGCACCATGGCGTGCTGCCGGACCGGGCAGCAGGCCGGCGCGCGGCAGCACATGGCGACGTTTTGCGCCGCCGGTTGTCCAGGCCGGCCCGACGCCGCGGCCAGCCGGATCGTAGAGCTGCCTCCGGTCGTGCTGCCCCCAGCGCTGCAGCTCCCCCTCATCGCGAGCGCCGGCCGCCCTCGGCCCGCGCCGCCGCCGCGCATCAGTCTTGCCGCACCCGATCTCCCCGACCAGCCCCCCCGCGCCTGATCGCCTCCCGGTCCGCCGCCGCGCTTGACGGCCCGCCCGCTTCCGGGCTCGGCCTCTGAACAGCGTGGCCTCCGGCGGCTCCGCCCTGCCCCGCACTTTCTGGCCGTGGCACGGGCGGTCCGCCGGCCTTCGACCCAACCGCATCGACGAGGGGCGCGGCCCCTCCAGAGACCGGAAGGAGAGAAGCATGGTGAGGAGCACGAGGCGCAATGGTCGCGAGCGGTTTGGCGCCCGGGTCCCAACCCGGGCTTGGTTGTGGTGGCTGGCCCTCATGGCGCTGGTCGCCGCCGTGGGGGCCGGGGCGCAGACCGGCCCGGCCGGCAAGGGCGAGAAGGAAGTCTCGCCGGGAAGCATCGATGCCGGGTGGGCGCTGCCGAGCTTCGGGGCCGACCCCAATCGGCGACTGATCATCAATGGCTTTGGCGTGCTCGGCTACGCTTACGATCTCAATACTGATCAAAACTCCTTCGCCGACAGCGCCGTGGCGTTGTCGCTCTACAAGGGGATCAACGATCACCTCACGGTGTTCGCGCAGCTCACCACTTCGCGGCCCGATCAGTCGCCCTTCCTTGCCGACCAGGCGACGGCGAGAAGCGTCTCGACCGACATCGACAACCTGCAGCTCCGCTGGACGCCGTCGCTCACCGCCGGTCTGGACCTCACCCTGGGCAAGTTCGATTCGCCGCTGGCAATCGAGCGCGACGACGTGCCGCTCAATTTCCAGGCAACGCAGTCCTTCAACTTCAGGTTCGCCCGCCCGGTCAAGTTCACTGGCCTCCAGCTGCACGAAGCCTTCTCGCCCCACTTCGAGCTGTGGGCGATCGCCGCCAACGGCTGGGACCAGGACGTCGACAACAACAAGGGGAAGACCGGGGCGCTCTATGGGTTGTGGAGCCCGTCGCTTGCCGCCCATCTCGGGCTCGGCGTGGTCTACGGTCCGGAAAAGGACAACCGCGCCGGCGACTCGCGCACCGCCACCGTGGCGACTCTGCTCTTGCAGCCGTTCGACAACTGGGTCTGGGGCGGCGAAGGGATCGCCGGCAGCGAGCCCCACTCGTCGACGGACGTTCCCGGCGGGACGGCCAGGTGGTACTCCGGCATGCTCTTCACCCACTATCGCTACGGTCACAACTGGGCGGTCACACTGCGGCTCGACTACTTCGACGACCAGGGGGGAGCGCTTTCCGGCGTGACGCAGACTCTGCGCTCGTTGACGCTCTCGCCGCAATACCTGATCGGCGGCGGCTTCTACGGCATCTTCCGTTATCTGGAACGGACCACGCTGCGCCTGCCCGAAACCGCCATCCGTCTCGACCTGCGTTACGACCACTCGACCGCGCCGGTGTTCGCCTCCAGGCAGGGTGGGGTCGGCAAGCGCAACCATGGCTCGGCGACGCTGCAGACCGTCTTCCTGTTCTAGCCCCCACCGGCGGTACCGATCCCGAGGGATGAAACGGCGCTGCGATGTGGCGGTGGAGGCCTACTCGAAGCATCGATCGGATCGCCCCCCGCAACCCCTCGATCCCCTTCCCACCCCTCCGGGGGGGAAGGGGACGCCCCCTCCCCTGACGCACGGG
>DASZZP010000068.1:0-1680 GCA_035544875.1 Thermoanaerobaculia bacterium
CCTTGCACCAGGAACAAAGCGGCCCCGTCATGGACCAGCTCCAGCAGTGGATGGCGCAGCAGATCGACGAGCGCCGGGTCGAGCCCAACTCCGGACTCGGCAAGGCCATCGGCTACATGCAGCGCCGCTGGGATGCGCTCATGGACGCGCCGCTCGGAAATTGACCCACCCAACGCTTAGGAATTGACCCACCCCCAGCGCGACATCCAGTAGCCTGAGTTTGCAAGGACTTAGGCTTGCTGGAGGAAAGGATGCTGAGGATGGATCAGGTCTATGTTATCCGGCACAAGGTTGTAGTGGAAGGGCAGAGCGTGCGGTCGGTGGCGCGGCAGATGGAGGTGAGCCGCAATACCGTGCGCAAGTGTAGGCGCTCGCGAGAATCCGTAGGGATCTTGATCACCAGGTCGAGAAACAGTAGAGCAGCGTCATCATCCCGCGCGTAGCGCGGCGGGGGGGTGGCGGACCCGCCGCCTGCGGTATGGTTGGAGCCACAATGACGAGGCGGCGAAGGCGCGGAGCAACTGTTGCGGTGGTCGCCGCTCAGAGGCTCTTCATGTGCGCCCGGTGTTCAGCGCAGGTTGTCATCTGCGAGCGCTGCGACCGGGGCAATGGCTACTGCGGCGGGGATTGTGCGCGGGCCGCGCGGAGGGAGAGCCAGAGGGCCTCAAACAGGCGCTACCAAGCGACTCCACGCGGCCGGCAGCTCCATGCCCAAAGACAAGCCAGGTACCGAGGGCGCACGACCAGCGCGGTCAGGGCAACGGCGCCGCGGCCAGTGACGGAGCAGGGTAGACAAGCAGCTGGGTCTGTTGTATGGAAGCGCCAAACTCCGGCCCAGAGCTGTCCAGCCTGTGGTGCACCCCGGACACCCTTCCTCCGTCTCGTACCCCGATGGTGCCTCCATAGGCCCTTCGGCTCGACAACACGATCAGATTTCAACGTTTCTTCGTGAGCGTTAACAGCAAGTACCTACGGGTGTCGGCTCCAGTGCGGGTGGCGCGCCAGGCGCGGGCGCGGCCGGTCCTTGAGCGGGCGAGATCAAGGATCGAGGCGCTGCTCGAGCAGTGGGGGCCGCGGACCACGGCCAAGCAGCGGTTGACGGGATCGCGGCTGCATCGGCAGCTGGTCGAAGAAGGCTTGCAGGTGGGCGTGACGACGGTGCGGGCCTACCTACGGGAGCGGCGGCGCCGGGCCGCGGAGGTGTTCGTGCCGCTGGTGCACCGTCCCGGCGAGGCACAGGTGGACTTCTTCGAAGTGACCGTCGACGTCGGCGGTGAGCGGCGCAAGGTCTGGAAGTTCCTGCTGCGGCTGATGTACTCAGGCGGCGACTTCGTGTGGCTGTACGACAGCTGCGATCAGCTGGCCTTCCTCGACGGCCATGTGCGGGCGTTCAGCTGGCTCGGCTGGGTCCCCACGCGGCTCGTCTACGACAACCTCTCGGCGGCGGTCAAGCGTCGGGTGGGATTGGAGCGGTGGGAGCGGCAGCTGACGGAGCGCTTCCAGGCGTTGGTCAGCCACTATCTGTTCGAGCCGTGCTTTGCGCGGCCCGGCGAGGGCCACGACAAGGGCAGTGTGGAAGCGCGCGGCAAGGCGATCCGCTTGCAGCATCTGACGCCGATCCCGCAGGGCGAGAGCCTGTCGGCGGTCGCCCAGGCCGTGCAGGCCGAGCTCGATCGTGCG
>DASZZP010000069.1:0-3175 GCA_035544875.1 Thermoanaerobaculia bacterium
GCTGGCCTACGTGCTCTACACCTCGGGTTCGACCGGGCGGCCCAAGGGGGTGGAGGTGCCGCACGCGGCGCTGGCCAACTTCCTGGCGTCGATGGCCGAGCAGCCCGGTTTGGGCGCGGACGACGTGCTGCTGGCGGTGACCTCGCTGTCGTTCGACATCGCGGGTCTGGAGCTCTATCTGCCGCTGGTGGTGGGGGGGCGGATCGAGCTGGCGAGCCGCGAGGAGGCGGGCGACGGTGCGCGGCTGCTTTCTCGGCTGCGCTCTTCGGGGGCGACGGCGATGCAGGCGACGCCTTCGACCTGGCGGATGCTGATCGATGCGGGCTGGCAGGGGGAGCCGGCAATCAAGGTGATGTGCGGCGGCGAGGCGCTGCCCGAGAAGCTGGCGGCGGAGCTGTGCGCGCGCTCGCGCTCGGTGTGGAACCTCTACGGGCCGACGGAGACGACGGTGTGGTCGGCGGCGGGGCGGGTGGAGGCGGGGGAGGCGGTGGCGATCGGGCCGCCGATCGCCAACACCACGCTGTACGTGCTGGGCCGGCGCCTGGAGCCGGCGCCGGTGGGAGTGCCGGGGGAGCTGTTCATCGGCGGCGACGGGGTGGCGCTCGGCTACCGTGGGCGGGCGGAGCTGACGGCGGAGCGCTTCCTGCCCGACCCCTTCGGCGATCGGTGCGGCCGGCGCGGCCGGCCGGGGGCGCGTCTTTACCGCACCGGCGACCTGGTGCGCTGGCGGCCGCGCGGCGAGCTCGAGTTCTTGGGGCGGATCGACCATCAGGTGAAGGTGCGCGGCTTCCGCATCGAGCTAGGGGAGGTGGAGGCGGCGCTCGAGGCGCATCCGGCGGTGGCGCGGGCGGTGGTGGTGGCCCAGGCCACGCCGGAGGCGGGCGGCGGCCGGCTGGTCGCCTATCTGGTAGCCACGCCGGCCGCGAGCCCGCCTGTGCGGCAGGCGCATCCGGTCCCGGCGCCGCAGGCGCCATTCCAGCCGCCGGCAGTCCCGCCGGCCGAGTTGCGCGCCTTCACCTCCGCGAAGCTGCCCGAGCACATGGTGCCCGCGGCGTTCATCTGGCTCGCCGCCCTGCCGCTGACCCCCAACGGCAAGGTAGACCGCCGCGCGCTTCCCACCCCGGAGGAGACCGGCCAGGCGGGGCTCACGGACGCCTTCGTGGCGCCGCGCAACCCGGTCGAAGAGCTGCTGGCCGGCATCTGGTGCGAGCTCCTCGACCTGCGGCGGGTCGGGATCCACGACAACTTCTTCGAGCTCGGCGGCCACTCGCTGACCGCGACGCGGCTGCTGGCGCGGGTGCGCGCCGCCCTGGGGGTCGAAGTGCCGCTGCGGCGGCTGTTCGAAGCGCCGACCGTCGAAGGGCTCGCCCGCCTGACCGAGCTGCTGCGGCGCGGCGGGGCCGCTGGAGCGGAGGCTGCGGAGGTGGGCGAGGCGCCGCCGATCGCTCCGGCCGCCGGGCGCCACGAGGGCGAGCTGCCGCTGTCGTTCGCGCAGCAGCGCGTCTGGATCCTCGACCAGCTCGGGCTCGCCGGCACCGCCTACAACCTCACCCTGGCGATGCGGCTGCGCGGGGCGCTCGACGTGGCGGCGCTCGCCGCCGCGCTCGACCGGCTGGTCGAGCGCCACGAAGCGTTGCGCACCAGCTTCCCCAGTGCCCATGGGCGGCCGCGCCAACAGATCGCGCCGCGAGCCCATCTGCCGCTGCCGGTGACCGATCTCTCCGCCCTGCCGCCGGCGCGCCGCGATACCGAGGCGCGCCGCGTCGCCTCGCGGCTCGCCCGGCTCTCCTTCGACCTAGCGCGCGGGCCGCTGCTGCGCGCGGCGCTGCTGGCGCTGGCCGAGGGCGAGCACGTGGTCGGCCTCACGGTGCACCACATCGTGGCGGACGGCTGGTCGCTGGGGATCCTGGTGCGCGACGTGGCCTCGCTCTACGAGGCGGCACACCTGGCGCGAGTGATCGGGCGCGCAGGCCCCTACTCGCGCCGGGCATCGCCGTCGCTGCCGCCGCTGCCGCAGCTGGCTGTGCAATACGCCGACTTCGCCGCCTGGCAGCGCGGCTGGTTGAGCGGCGAGGTGCTCGATGCCCAGCTCGCCTACTGGCGGCAGCAGCTCACCGATCTACCGCCGGCGCTTCCCCTGCTCGCCGACCGGCCGCGCCGGGCGGGCCGCAGCGAGCAGGCGGGCCGGCGCTGGTTCCTGCTGCCGGACGAGCTGGCGCAGGAGCTACGCGCCCTGTCGCGGCGCCTCCAGGTGACGCCGTTCATGGTGCTGCTCGGCGGTTTCGCGGCGTTGCTGTCGCGCTACACCGGCGAGCACGACGTCGCCATCGGCACGCCGATCGCCAATCGGGCACGGGTCGAGCTCGAGCCGCTGATCGGGTTCTTCGCCAATACCCTGGTCCTGCGCTCCGACCTCTCCGGCGATCCCGAGTTCCGCACCCTGCTCGGCCGCGTGCGGAGCACGGCGCTCGACGCCTATGCGCACCAGGATCTCCCGTTCGAGCGCCTGGTCGAGGAGCTGCAGCCGGAGCGCGACCTCGGGGTGAATCCGCTTTTCCAGGTCATGTTCCAGATGCAGAACGTGCCGGTGCCGCGCATCGACCTGGCCGGCCTGTCGCTCGAGCCGATGGAGATCGAGCGCGGCGCGGCGATGTTCGACCTGGTGCTGTCGTTGACCGACCAGGGAAGTTTCCTCGCCGGCACCTTCGAGCACGACGCCAAGCTCTTCGCGGCGCCGACCATCCAGCGCCTTGCCGCCCACTTCACCTCGCTGCTGGCCGGCGCGGTGGCCGATCCTGAGCGGCGGATCGGCGAGCTGCCGCTGTTGTCGGCGGCGGAGCGGCATCAGCTGAGCGTCGAGTGGCTCGACACGCGGCGCGCTGGGCAGGGGGAGGCGCGGGTGGACCAGTGGATCGAGCGCCAGGCGCGGGCGCGGCCGGAGGCGGCGGCCCTCTGCTGGTTGGGGGGTCGGATGAGCTATGGCGAGCTGGTGGCGGAGGCGGCGGGGATGGCGCGCCGCCTGCGCGCCCGCGGCCTGCGCCCGGGCGAGCCGGTGGGGGTGGCGGTCGAGCGTTCGGCGCGGCTGGTGCCGGCGCTGCTCGGGATCTGGCAGGCAGGCGGCGCCTACCTGCCGATGGACCCCTCCTATCCCGAGGAGCGTCTGCTCTACATGCTG
>DASZZP010000070.1:0-29226 GCA_035544875.1 Thermoanaerobaculia bacterium
GGAGGTAAGCAGGGCCCGAGGTCGATGATGCGGACGAGCTGACCGGAGATCTGGGGCGGGTCGACGGCGCTGGTGCCGCAGCTGATGTAATGGACCTCGATCTGGTCGGCGGTCGAAGGGAGCTGGGGGCTGAGGCTGAGGCTCTGCGCCGAGCTGGCGGCGACTCCGGCCAGAGAGAGGGCGAACGTGAAAGCGCAGACACTGGAGCTTCGATTCATGAGGCACCTCCTTAAAACCGACCATGCTAGTATACCATATGCCGACGCCGCTCGCCGCCGCCGCGCGGCCAAGGTCGATCCGCTGGGGTTGCCAGCGGCGGCCGCGGCCGCGCGCGGTCGGTGGCGGCAGGGCACGCCTACGGGCCGCCGCCTGGGCCGAAGTGATCCGGCCCGGGCAAGCAACCCACCGCAGAGCGGCGAGACACGGTGCGAAGCTCGGCCCAAGGAGACTGCCTGCGGTAGGCAAGATGGAACTCATCCAAAACGACCGGGCAACCGTCGGCCCTTGCCCTAGTTGATGCCTGTTAGATCGATGTCACTATACGTTATTCCCCCTGAGGGGATCGTCTGCTGCGTCCAGGCTGCGTTGAAGCGGCTACCGTACACATCGGAGAAATTCCAGAACCAGCTAGATTGATAGTCGCCGATGAACTTGTCCCCGAAGGAGTTCGGGTCCGAGAACGGAGTGCTCACTGTGCCGAAGTCGAGACGATTTCCGAGGTAGTCGATCCTCTGCCACGACTCCAGGTAGTAGTTGTTGGCGGGGTCTTGGCTTCTGTCATAGAACGTCACCATGAGGTTGCCGCTGTTGTCGAAGTCGACGCCTGGCTGGAATTGATCGTTGGTGGTATTCGCGTTGATGAGTCTCTTCGGCTGCCAACCGGAGCGGGTCTTCACGGCGTAGTAGATGTCCGTATGTGCCCCAGGGGCCGACGACTCGAATTCATGCCACGCGACGCTCACGCAATTGGCGACCCAGTTATATCTGGCGACCGGTAGAGTGGGCGACCTGACATTCCCGTTGAGGAATTGTGAGCTTCCGAACACCATGTTGCCAGTGGCCGCGGTCTCGGGCGCGGTCCAGGAGGTGGCGGGACCCGTGGAGGTGGACATGCGAATGGCGTTCAAGCCGTAGTCGACCCAGACGAGATACACCTTGTCGCTGAAGGGCTGGGTGAGGATCTGCGCTCCCAGGAGGTTGCCCGTGGCGACCGTCACGGCCGGCGCGAATGTGATCCCCCCGTCGACGCTCTTGGCGACGACCACCTGACTTGGCTGGTTAACGATATCGATGTTGTAGGCCACATACACGGCCCCCACGTTACCCGAGTAGGTCGCCACGGCTACGGCGGGCTTGTCGAGGAAGATCCCGGGATTGAAGGCGACGTTGACGAGCGTTGGCTGCGACCACGTGACGCCGCCATCGTCGGAATGCCACAGCCCAATGGCGTTGGGCTGAACATTAGCGGCGTCTTGGAAAATGATCCCGGTGGTGTACATCCGGTTGGGTGCGATCCCGTAGGACAAGGAGTTTTCGTCCATCAGTGGATCGCCCGACTCGGTGTAGCCTACGGGAATGGGCAGCTCCGTGCGGGTCCAGTCGGGGATGGTGAGACTGGATGTGGACGCGGCGTAAATCCGAGCCCGCGCTGTCGGGAAGGTCAAATACGTGGGCAGATACTGGAAATAGGTGGCTGTCGTAAAGGTGGTAGCCCCGATCGTGATGGAGACGACGCTGGGCTCCGCATTCTGGTTGACGTTGTTGGATACGTTGTAGGTGTAAATCGGGCCGCTTGGCACGTTCGGTCCGGCCGGAGGCGATTCGGGCCTCGGGCGCCCCCCGGGAGAGATTCTCGGCACGAGCCCGAGACGCCTTGCCTTGTCTGTGGAAAGAAAGGCCACTCCGCTGAGGATGTCGGTGGGATCCGCCGGCCGGTCCCGCAATTGCGGAGCTCCGAGGTCTTGGCCGGCGACCGGCGTGGTACTCGGGTCGATCAGCAACAAGCACACCGCGATCAGGGTGAAGGACGAGAGGCGAAGGAAATGACGGCTAGGTGATGCTCTCATGTGAGCTCCTGCTTTTGGAAGGAAGGGGACCGGAAGCGGCCTCTCCTCTCGATGCTGCTAGAGCATAGGAGAGAACGTCTCTCCCTAAATAATGGTTTACGGATGAGCTGGCAGAAGCGTCTATACGCTTTTAAGCAAGCAAGTGCGTCCCAGGCGCCCTGCTCTGGTAGACCGGGCAGAGCCTCCGCGCCGGTGTCGCAGCGTTGTTGGCGAAGCACGTGCGCTACCCCGCGCGTGGAGTCGCCTGCACTCAAAGGATCGGCGGGTCCTCGATGATCAGCTCGAGCTCTGCCGAAAGGTCGCGACCCGGAGCCCCCTGCCCTCCGCCTGCGCCGCTCTCGCCCTCCGGCCACCCTCCCGCCGGCTGGGCGATCCGGTCCGACTCCTCCGGCGCCGCCATCCGGCACCGCCGAACCAGCTCGGGATCGCTGTAGTAGGGCACCCGCCGCCCGCGGATCGGCGGATGCCCGGCGGCGAAGACCAGCGCCTCGCGGTCGGGCAGCCGGCGCACCTCCTCGGCGGTCAGCAGCGGCCGCGCCAGCTCGTGCAGCGACAGCGTGTGCCGGCGCGGGCCGAGGTTGAGAGGGGCATTGGCGAGGGCGCGCTTGGCCACGTGCACGGTCATCGGGCCGGTCATCCGTGACAGCAGCTCGGCGGTCTCGACATCGGCCGGGGCGAAGGCCACCTGCACCGCGCAGTTGGCGGTGATCGACTGGTGCTGGCCGTAGATCTCGTACAGCTGTGCGAGCGACTGCAGCGAGATGTAGACCCGGATGCCGTAACCGCGCAGGTAGGCCATGGCGCGGCCGAAGAAGTCGAGCCTGCCCAGGATGGGGAACTCGTCGAGCAGCAGCAGCAGCGGGTGGCGGTGGACGGGCCGCGCCGAGGCGGGCTCGAAGTCGAGCCGCTCGGTCAGCGACCGGCAGAGCTGGTTGAGCAAGATGCGCACCGGCCCGCGCAGCCGGTTGAGGTCGGCCGGCGAAAGGGTCAGGTAGAGCGACACCGGCCGCTCGCCGGCGACCAGGTCGGCGGGGAAGAAGTCGCTGGCGGCGGTGTTGGCGTCGAGGATCGGGTCGCGGAAAAGCGACAGAAAGGCCTGGGCGGTGGCGACGACGCCGGAGGTGGTGCGGAGATCGAGGTCGAGCAGCGACCGGGCGGTGGCGGCGACCACCGGGTGGGTGGCGGTCAGGTTGCCGCTTGCGGGCTCGCGCCAGCCGCGCTCGAAACCCGGGTCGTGCGGCGCGACGAGCAGCTGCTCCAGGGTCTGCCGCAGCGGCCGGCCGGGATCGGCGAGCAGGCGGGCGCAGCCGCCCAGGTTCTTGTCGCGGCCGGCGTAGAGCACGTGCAGGATGGTCGCGGTCAGCAGAGCGTGGGCGCTCTGGTCCCAGAAGCTCCTGGGCTGGTCGCGGCCGTCGGGATCGACCAGGGTGTCGGCGACGTTCTGGGCGTATTTCACGTCTTCGGGGCCGCGCGGCACGACGAGCAGCGGGTTGTAGCGGGCGGCCTTGCCGTCGGCTGCGGCGAGGTCGAGGCGGAGGCAGGTCTGGCCGAGGACGCGCTGGCGGTAGCCGGCGGTCAGGTGCCAGAGCTCGCCCTTGACGTCGAGGGCGACGACCGAGTGCGGCCAGGCGAGGAGGGTGGGGATGACGAGGCAGGTGGTCTTGCCGCTGCCGGAAGGAGCAAAGACGAGCACATGGCGGTCGCGCCGGTCGTAGAGGCGATGGAGGCGTGGCCGGCGCTCGCCCGGGGCGCGGCCGAACCAGGCGCCCACGACGACAGCGCCGGCGGCCCCGGCGGCAGGGGTCTGGGAAGCGGGCGCGGCGACGGGACGGGAAGGCTTCGCGGCAGACTCGGCAGGATCGAGAGGCGCATAAGGCGAGGCCGACTCCTCCTGCCGGTCGGTCTTGGTGGCGCCGGTCGTTGCGAGGACCGGTCGATCCTCTACAACGTCAACCGGCAGACCGCCGCCAGCGGGCTCGGCGGGCCGCGCGGGCGGCGGGGCGGTGGCAGAGCGAGAGCGGGTGCGCGAGGCGCGCGGCCGGGAGCGGCGCGGGGGACCGAGAAGCCCGGTCGCCAAGACCTCGCGCGGCGAGGCCCAGTGGCTCGAGCCGTGGGTATCGCCGGTCTCGCGCAGTCGGCTGAGCTGGGCGGCGGCGGCGGCGAAGGTGACGGCGAGGAACACGATCAGGGTGCCAAAGGTGGCGGCGCGGGCCTGGGCGATGTCGCCCGCCAGCGCCGGGACGCGCTCGTAGCGGGCGGACCAGCGCAGCAGGGCGGGGAGCGGATAGAGGGGGCCAAGCGCGGCGAGGTAGGTGACGACTAGCGCCGGCAGGGCGAAAGGCGCGACGCAGGCGAAGGCCTTGGGCGGGTTGAGGTGGCGCGATGCGGACCCGTCGCGGCGGAGGGCGGCGGCGAGCATACGGACGGCAAGGAGAACGAGCGCCGCGGTCGCTCCGAGCGCGCCGAGGAGCAGGCGAGGCTCGGGGTAGCTCGGGTAGCGCAGCCAGGGCCGGCCGAGGACCGAGAGGTGGTGCCAGCGCTGGGCGAGCGCGGAGGCGCCGGCGAGGAGGCTGGCGGCGACGTCCACGAGGAGGCCGCTGAAGGCCAAGAGCCAGACGCCCTGGGCGGTGGCGTGATCGTAGCTGGGAAGGCGGTAGAGTGGCTCGGGGTCGGTTGGGTCCATCGGGCGCCCCTAGAAAGGCCGGTGGTAGGCGAAGAAGAGAGGCGGGACCGGGCAGGCGAGGGGTGGCAAGAGCGGGCCTGAGCGGAGGTCCCGCGGCAAGCTGCGGCGAGCGCCGGCAGCGGGAGTACGAGATGGCGGCACCGATGGCGCCGCGACGGCCGTCCCGTGGCGGGTGGCGAGCCGCAGGCGGGCGGCGAGCGGGGCGGGATCGGCTCCCGTGAGGGTCGCGAGCGGCGTGAGCACGCCCAGGACCTGCGCCTCGGCGACCGGGCCGAAGGTGCGGCTGTCGAGCGAGCGCGGGTGGGGCGCGATCAGCCACAGCTCGCCGGCAGCGACTCGGTAGCGGCCGGACGGGTAGCGCGGCAGGCGACGCGAGCGGGAGTCGAGGACGCGCGAGGCGGTGGCCGGCAGCGGCTCGCCATTGAGGCGCAGGCCGCCGGGCGCGAGGTCGACCAGGTCGCCCGCGGCGGCCAGGACCAGCTTGCCGAGCGGCTGGACACCGCCGGGACAGCGGCCCGCGGGGAGGTAGCCGCGGGCGCGGGCCAGCCGGGCGACGGCGGGCGGCGGGCAGGCGAGGACCAGGACGCCCGGGTGCAGGGTGCCCGCGGAGTGCTCGAGGCGGTAGAGGCCGCGGGGAAGGCTCGGGCTGGTGTTGACCCGCAAGGCCCGGAGGCCGAGCGCCGTCGCGGCGGCGGCGCCAGCCGCCAGGATCGCGGCCGCCACCCGCAGATGCCGGGGTTTCACGGCAAACGCAGGCGCCGCCCTGAAGGCGCTCGCGACCCGGGCCGGAGCGCTCATCGCTCGTGGGCGTACTCGCGGCCGGCCTGGTGGGCGCGCTGGACCAGCTCTCGGAGGAGGAGGACGGTGAAGGTCGAGGAGCCGCGCGAGAGCAGACGGGGCGAGGCGCTGCGCGAGCGGCGGCAGCTCTCGACGATCTCGGGGACGCGCTCGGCAGCGACGCCCTGGGCCTGGGCGTGGGCGGTCCAGGCGGCGACCGCGCGGTGCGGCTGGCCGGCGAAGCCGGGGTGGTCGAGGTAGTAGGCGAGCGGGCCGAGCCTGCTCTCGGGGCCGCGCGCCTCCCTCTGGGTGCGCGCCTCGAGGCGGGCGCGCGAGCTCTGATAGTGGCCGAGGGCCTCGCGCAGCCGCTCGAGGTCGGCCGCGATGTCGGCGCCGGCGCCGGCGTCGACGCCGGGGGGACCGGCGGCGTGCTGGCGCAGGCGCTCGGGAGTGAGCCGGCGGGCGGCGGCGCGGAGCGCGGCCTGATCGTCGCGGAAGACCGCCAGCAACTCGGGCAGCGTGTTGAGGTACGGCCGGTCGTCGCGCCGGGGAGGGGCCGCAATCCCGCCCGCGGGGCGGAGCTCGCGGGCGAGAGCGCGCTGCAGCCGCGCCAGGTTGTCGGGGCTCCAGTCGCCGCGCCCGAGGCGGCGCAGGAGCGGCGCGAGCTCGCCCGGCGCCCGCGGCCTGCCCGCGCCGCCCGGGCCGCCCGGGCCGCCCGGGCCGCCGACATCGAGCAGCCGCGCCCGCGCCGCCTCGGCCCTCTGATAGCCGATGAGGGCGCTCCGCCAACGCGCGCGCAGCGGCGGCGGGATGGGCTCGCGGAACGGGTCGCGCGCGGCTCTGAGCAGCTCGTCGCCGGCCCGGCGCAGCTCCTTGCGGGCGGCGCGCAGCTCGGCCGTGGAGCGCGCCGCCCTCGCCCGCGCCTGCAGGGCGCGCAGCTCGGCCAGGTCGCGGCCGGTGTCGGCCACCGCCTCCCGCGACGGCTGGTGCAAGAGGCGGTCGGCCGACTGGCGGAAGGCGGCTTTGGCGGCGGTGGTCTCGTCGTCGGTCGGGGCCAGCGCCCGCGGCGGCGCGGAGCGGGCCGGGTCGCTCGCGCGCTGTAGGCGTGAATCGACCTCGCGCCGCTGGTCGAGCAGGCGCGCGTAGGCGGTGAGTCCGTTCTCGGTCGGCTGTTGTAGGAGCGCGCGTTCGAGGCGCTCGAGATCGCGGCCGAGGCGGTGCTCGGCGAGGCGGGCCAGGCGGCCGCCAAGAGTTTCCAGGCGCTGCTCGAGCTCGGGCAGCCGGGTCACCAGAGCGTCGTAGGCCCGCAGGGCGGACGGCGCCGCCTCGCGCTCGAGCCGGGGCTCCAGCGCGTCGAGAGCGAGCGAGCTCTGTTCGTGGAACGTCGCCAGGGCGCGGCGCTCGCGCGCCAGCGTCGCCTCGCGCGCCTCGAGGCCGAGCTCGTGGGCGAGCTTCAAGGTCCAGAGGACCGAGACCGCCTCGTCCGTGGTCGGGGTGGCCGCCCGCGAATCGCCGAGCTGGACCTCGCCGGCCGGGCGGGCGGCGAGAGCCTCGATCGACGAGAGTCTGGCCGCGGCGACCTGATGGCCGGCAATGTAGGCCTCGTCATGCACCGGGGGCTCCGGGGGGCGGAAGGGGGACTCGGCGGCGGGGGCGAGGTGAGGGTCCCCCGCGGTTGGCGAGGGGACCCCGGCAGAAGCCGGATGCGGCGCTGCAGGACCCGGTGAGCCGAGAGGCTCGAGCACTGCCGGCGGCGAGGGTGCCTCAGCCGGGAGGGCTTCACCGGCCGGGGCGAAGGAGGCAAGAGGTCCGAGGTCCGACTGGCGAACCCGATCGGCGAGCTCCTCGCGCAGAGTCCGCAGCGCGACCGCCGCCTCCAGGCGGTCGGTGGGGGCCGCGGCGGCAGTGGTCTCGAGCTCGAAGCTGCGCGCCTCGGCCCGGAGCACGACATGCTGCAGATAGGCGACATACTCGAGCGGCTCGGGCTTGAGAGTGGCAGGCAGCTCCTGCAGGCCCAGGCGGTCGGCGAGCGAGTCTTCCACGGCGCGCAGGCTGCGGTACGAGTCGACCACCCGTTGCTCGAGCGCATCGCGCCGGGCGGCATTCTCATCGGGCGCGCGCGCCCCTGCCCGCGCGTCATCGGGCGCCGCCTCGCGCACCGCGGTCCAGGCCTCGGCGTAGGCGCGGCGGGCGGCCTCGATCTCCTTGATGCCGCGCGCGATCTCGGTCGAGTGCGGCGGTGCCGCGGCAAGACCCTGGCGGGCCGCCTCGGCGTCGGCGGCCCGCAGCAGCGGAGAGAGCAGGCTGGAGACGGGCGGCCCCGCGCCATCGCCCGGCGAGGCGGTCGGCCTCGGGTCGGGGTGGAAGTCCAGCTCCCGATCGAGGCGCTCCTTGAAGTCGCGCTCGACGAGCAGCTTCGCAGCCGCGGCGGCGAGAGCGGGCGCGGAGCGGTACTGCTGCCCGCCGGCCTCGTCGAGGCTCAGGAACGGAGGCCTGGCGAGCCCCCGGGCGCGCTGGGCCAGCGGCGAGGTGAAGCCGGCGAGATGGCCATAGCCCGGCGCCTCGGGCGGCCGGGCGGCGCGGAAACGGCGCGCCAGGGCACGCTCGGTGGTCAGACGGAGCTGCGGCGGGATCTCCCTGCCAGCGCGCAGCCAGACCTCGCGCGAGCCGTCGGCGGCGCGCAGCACCGCGGCGGGCTCGAAGCCGTTCTTGCGGCCGACCGCGAGTGCCTCGGAATTGACGCCGGCGAGGTGCGAGTAACCGAGCGGTGCCACCGGACGGACCAGGATCTCGCCGCCTTGGGCGTTCTCGTGCTTGAGCCAGGGGACGGCGGCGAGCACCTGCTCGGGAGTCCAGGCCCCCCGGTAGTGGCGGTGGGCGCCGCTCGCGGCGTCGAGCACCAGCAGGTCGTAGCGCGCGCTGGCCAGCGCGGCGAGCTGGTGCTCTACCTGGTCGGTGGTGCGGTCGAACGGCCGCGCCGCAGCGGGTGGAGGGGCTGAGTCGAAGTTCGGTTCGGACATGGGAGTCTCCGGAGAGCGGGAAGCGGGCCGGCGCCGAGGAGAAGGCGCGGACGGCGGCTCAGCGGCGAGCCCTGGCGGCCGGGCGGCGGGGGCCGCCGGCGGCGAAGCCTCGCGCGCCGACGGCAGCGAGCCGGCAGCCACGGCCGGCGTCTGGCCGGCCGGCACCGGCGGCGGTGGGCTGCCTGCGCGGGACGCGGCCCGGCGGTCGGGTGCCGCGGTGGGGACCGCTGGCCGCCGTGGCGGCCGCCGCCGCGAAGGGGCGGCCGAAGGGGGTGGGGCGTGGGGCGCCGGTGGCGCGGGCGGCGCAGGAGACGGCGCGGCGGCGAACCGTTGCCCGGCGGCCACCAGCGGCGGCACGTCGCGCGCCGGGTCGAAGTCGAGGCGGAAGTGACGCAGCAGACCCGGCCAGGTGAAGGCCGAGCCAAGCCCCGAGCCGGTGAACGAGAGCGGGCCGAGCCGGTAGCGGATGCCGGCGACGAGCCCGGTCGAGGTGATGCGCGGCTGGACCTGGACGCCGCGGCGCTCGAGCTTGGAGACGAGGTCGGAGACCGTGCGCGAGGCGGCCGCGGCCTCGGCGACGGCGCGCTGCAGGCGGTCGCGCATCGAGGGCTCCCCCGTGCGCGCCACCTTCTGGCGCTCGCGCTGCGAGGCGGGGCGGGCGCCGCGCTCCGGGCAGGGCACCACGCGCAGACGGTAGTCCTTCTCGATGCGGCGCACGATCGCCATCGCCCGCCGATAGTCGTTGGACTCGGAGACCACCTGGCCGAGATAGCTGATGCGCGAGGTGACGATGTGCACATGGTGGCCGCCCTCGGCGTGCGGATGGCGGTAGAGGACATAGGGGGAGGCCGAGTAACCCAGCCCGGCGAGCACCCGCTCGGCGACCCGGCCCCACTGCTCCTGGGTGAGTTGTTCCTCGACCGGCAGGCGCAGGGAGATATGAGCGACCACGCGCTCGACGCCGGGTTGGGACTGGCGCACGAAGCCGAACTCGCGCGCCAGCTCGCGCGGGTTCCTCCCCTCCATGTTGCCGCCGACCATCTCCGCCCCCGGCTTCTCCGCCAGGTAGTTGAGCAAACCGCGGAAGCCGCGGCCTTTGATGATGCGGCCGATCATCGCCAGTCGAGTGTAAAGCGGTCACGAGCGAGTGATGTGATTGGAGCGTGCGAAAGTAGGAGACGACGAGGAGCGATCGACGGAACGCCCTGCCCGGCAGCGACAGGCGAAAGAAGAAAACGATCAGATGGAGCTCAGCTCGCAACCGAAAGATCGTCGTCGATCGCCGGCAGGCCGATCAGCAGCCGCCGGAGGCGCCGCAGCTCGACCAGAAGCTCGCTGAGGCAGGGAAGAAGGGCGGGCGACGTCTGGCCCTGGTGGGCGAGCTTGGTCAGCTGGTTGAGGTTGTTGCCGAGCCGGCCGAGCTGGCCCACCATGCGGATGTTGACCAGCGGCACCACGCGAGGCGGAGACCTCCGCCGCAGGGCGGCCTCGCGCACGTAGACCGCGGTGGGGAGCCGGGCGAGGGCGGCGCGCCGCCGGAGGACGTCGTGCTCGCTGGAGGTCAGGCGCAGCATCAGGGGGTGATCGCGCCGCCACTCGGCGGGGAGAGCCGGGCGGCCGGGGCGGTGGCGGGTGGGGTGGCGGGGCATCGCGGCTAGCACGGGGTCGTGGCTGGGTAGGTTCTGATTCGGAAAAGCTGACAAGAGCCTGCAACCTGAACGTCTCGATGATCGCATGCTGACCAGGGGTCTTTGAACACGCGAAAGACGAACTACCCGGTGGCGCCAGCTGGCAAGTTTCGCTGGCCGCGGAGAGCGATTTGCTGGGAGTGCCGGGCATTCGGAAAGGGAGTCCCGGCAATGGCGAAAGCGCGGGCCGTCGGCCGACCGGCTGCAGGCTTGGTTGCCGCCGCGAACGAGAAATGAAAAGCGAGGGTCGCGGCGGCGAAGCGGATCTGCGCCTGCTCGTCGGCCGGGAAGGCATCGATCAGCCGATCGATCGTGTTGACGGCGCACAGACGAACGAGCGGGGGGGTGATCGCTCAGCACCTCCCCGCCCATGGTCCTGCGCAGTCGCGACTCAGAGCAGCAGCTCGGACCGGCCCCATCGGCGGCCGGTCGAGCAATCAAAGTTGGTCACTATTTAGCTTTAGCCGGTGGTCTTGGGCTTCTTGGCGGCCTTGGTGTGCTTGACCGTGATTCTCACCGCCCAGTTCTTGCCGTCCACAGTCTCGTAGGAGACGGTCGCAGTGCCGCCGTCTTTGACATCGGACCACGATTGGCCCTTGGCGTAAGTGGTCTTGTCGTTGGTGTTGATGGCGACGACGGTGGTGCCGGATGGCGGCGGCCCCGTCAGCGAGAAGCCCTTCTCAGTGTCATTCACTTCGCCCACTGTGCCCGTAAAGCTATGGTTCTTCTTCGAGGGGTGCTTGCCGGCCGCCTTGGTCGTCGTAGTGGTGGTGCCACCGGTCGTGCGGGAAGGGCCGCCCGGATCGTTCGGATTTGTGCCGGTCCCGGTGTGGGAGGGGCCGCCCGTATTGGTCGAGTTTGTGTGCGAGGATGGGGCGCCGGTCGCGGGGACGGGCGCGGAGGTTTGCGCGGCCAGAACAGGGTCTACGGCGGAGAGTAGGAGAAGAAGAGAAACACCCAAGGCGCCTTCGCGACTCATGATCAGTTCCTTTCGCTCGGATACTGAATCCGAGATTGATCGGAGCCTCGGCCGGTATCAGGTCTCATCTGATACCGACCTCGAGCTTCCTTTCTTAGGCCAGAAGAAGTCCGACAGAAGTCGGAATTCCTGAGAGTAAACAGGTCGGACAAGAACATGAGAAACACTATCTCGGGTACCGCGGCGAGCTCGCGCAACAGAAGGCAAGCCTGGGCACGATCGGTAGTTTCTCCTGCCCCGCTCCTCTCAGGTCTGATCAACACCCTTTGCCAGGAGAAGGGGCCATGTTGCTATCCGGCGCCCTTCGGCTTTTTGCCGCCTGAGCCGCCTGGATCGTTCGGGTCAGTACCAGAATCAGCTACGGTGGCGATCGTACGATGTGTCATTGTCAAGTCCTTTCCATGGGATCTCATGGGGTTCCGACCCCCAGGCTCCGCAAGCTACTGAGCTCAGCGGCCTTTCTGAGTTCGTTCCAGTAGTTCCATAGAGCATGTATGAACAAGAAGACCACGGGAATGAAGAAGTCCGAGTAAAGACCGAAGTTCTGAGCAAACACGTAGGTCAGTAAAAGGAGCAGAAACGCGGTCACCGCCGCCGCGGCGAGCTGCGCCATCAGCACACGAACCCAAGACGGAACGGGCGCAGTTAATCGTTGAAGTACTGCGGCGCTCTTCACGCCGAGGAGCAGTTCGGGGCTCTTTGCGGCCAGAATAACGGCGACGAGGATTGAGGCGAGAATCTCCACGATGAGGCTAGGGATGGTGCCCAAGGACGGGTAAGTCTTTGACTCGAGAAGAGCCTCTATGTAGTTAGCGTGCAGGTAGACCGCGCCGACGGCATATCCCATGGGCGTATAGTCGCGGGCATCGACGAGCGGGCCGCGGTTGAAGCCCTTGGTGTGCCAGGTGGCGCCCACGATCACCACCTTGTGGCGTAGGTTACGGCACTCACGAGCGCTGGGAAAGCTCGGGTCTTCTCTGTAGAGGATTGTGGGAAAAGCTTGCGGCGCGATAAACTCTTCAGCAAAAGGAAAGTCTTCATCGGGAGGGAATCTCTTGAGGACGGTAGGGTTGACGAGCCCAGCGGTGGCGAGTGCGAAGGAGTCCACGGCTACGCGGTGGCTCAAGAACTCAGAAGTGGGGATCTGGCGATAATCGAAGGGAAGGGAGATGTTGCCGCGGGCGACCTGCCCTGGGTCGTCCGGAATCTCGTCGAGGACGCTCGGCTCGACAGCGGTTTCACTTATGGTTACGGGTAGGACGATTGGGTGATCCTTAGACACGTCCCTGACCGCCTCGACGAGCTTCTTGGTCTCGAGCTGGTATGCGGGGTTGTCTGGCAGGGTTCCGTCCAACACAGGCGACCTAAGATCAAAGTCAATTGCCATCACCCAAGGGTCGCATCGAGAAACTGTGCGGAGGAGGGTGGCCAGATAGTCGCGCCGTATGGGGCTGCGCCGGGCAAGGCTTCCCTTCCAGTACTCGCTGTCATCGATGAGAACTAGGGTTGTCCATCGGGGTTCAGCTCTAGTGGGAAGTAGGCGCCGCAGGGCCACCTGTTGGATCCGGTAGCGCACAGACATTCCGACGTCACGAGCGTCCAGCCAGACACCCAAGACGACGCCCAAGCCAATGGCGACGCCAGCCACCCGCCAATAGGCTTTTTCTCTACTCTTGTAGATCTCTTTCAGGCGGGTCCACATCGTATGCCTCGGAATCGCGATCGATATCGGAAGCAATTATACTCGCCTTTTTGTTTTTCTTACACGAGATCGAAGAGTTGGCATATGCAAAGAAGGGCACTCGGCCGATCGGGCCAAAAGCGAGGATGCCCTCTCCAAGATCGCCTTGCTTGCGGTAATCCGAGCGCCCGGAGCTTGACCCCCGTGGTCTTAAGTCAGGCGTGGGCAATCAACAGCAATCCCCGTGACCCTTGGCAGATGCAGCCGACGACCTCGAGCCGCGCCGCGGGGTCGAGCGCTGCGAGGCTCTCGTCGAGGATGAGGAGGTCCGGATCCTGGAGCAGGGCGCGCGCGAGGCAGACGCGGGCGGCCTCGCCGTGGGAGAGCTGCCAGCCGGCCTCGCCGATGCGCTGCTCGAGGCCGGCGGGAAGGCGGTCGAGGAGAGGTCCGAGGCCGAGCTCGCGGCAGATGGCTTCGGCCTGCTCGAGATCGGTGTCAGAGGGGGGCCAGCCGCGGCCCAAGAACAGGTTGAAGGCGAGGCTCTCGGCGAAGAGGTGGTTGGCGTGCAGCTGAGGCACGAGGACGACCCGGCGCCGCCAGTGCGCGTCGCCGAGGGTCGGGATGTCCAGGCCGTGGAGGAGGAGGAGCCCGCCGCTCGGTGCCAGGTCGGCAGCGAGGAGCCGCGCGAGCGTGCTCTTGCCGGCGCCGGACGGCCCCGAGAGGAGGACGCGGTCGCCGGCGCGGATGGCGAGGGTGCTGGGAGCGAGGAGGGGCTCGGGTTGGCCGTCACGGCGGAAGGTGAGGCCGCGGGCCTCGAGGACCGGCTCAGTCCGGGGAGGGTGGGCAGCAGGGAAGGGATTCCCGGCGACCGGGTCGGCGTCCGGCGCAGCACGCGAGGCCGTCGTGTCCTGGGGCACGCGCTCGTGCAGCGCTTTGATCTGCGAACCCGCGAAAGCGGCTTCGGCGAGGTTGAGCAGCGAGTCGGCGAGCACCCTCCACGCCCCGTAAGCGAGGAGGATGCCGCCCAGCGCCGCGCCGAATGGGCCGGCACTGATCGGTCCCGCCGTGACCGCGGGGATGAGAGCGGCCAGGGCCGCGAGCAGCCAGCCGCGGGGCAGCGCGGTGCGCAGCAGGGCAGCGCGCCGATCGACCCGGCGGGAGAGGCCGTGGTAGGCCGCCAGTGCGGGATCCTCGCTCGTGTGGCGGTGAGCCGGGCTCTCCTGCGCCAGCCGCGTGCGGTGGCCGGTTAGCTGCTCGACCAGGTGATGGGTCATCGCGATCCGGGCCGCGGCCGCCGGCCGGTGGGCGCGGAGATAGGCAGCGCCGAGGAGAGCGGCGAGGAGCGACCAGGCGAGGAGGAGAGCGGCGTGCGCCCGCGGGGCCGCGCCGGCACAGAGCAGAGGGAGCGCGAGCAGGAGGTCGGCGAGGGCGAGGAGAGCCGCGGGCAGGCGGTCGACGGCGAGCGATTCCAGCGCTTCGGCGGCGAGGATGCGGCCGAAGAGCCGGCCGGTCCCCTGACCGCGGAGCCAGTCGGGGTCGAGCGCCAGGAGGGCGGCGTGCAGGCGCCGGCGCAGGAGGGGGGCGGCGCGTTCGAGCACTGCCGCGCCGAGACCGACCTCCCCGAGGTGGGCGGCGGCCGCGGAGAGGACGAGGAGCGACCAGGCGGCGAGAGAGGCGCGAGGCAGGTCGCCGCGGACCGTGCCCCGCGCCAGCAGCCACCAGGCAAGCACGAGCAGCAGCCGCTGCGCGATGTGGCAGGCGGCGAGCGCGAGGGTCAGGCGCGGCAGCCGCTGCCGGCGGAGCTGCGGGCCGAGCGGGAGCTCGGCGGCCGGGGTCAGCAGGTAGCAGACGGCGCCGGGCTGGTCGCCGAGGCTGCTGTGCAGAACCTCCTGCAGCCGCGCCCGGCGCGAGCGCGGCAGCGTCAGGCGGGCGAAGACCGCCTCGGCTGGAGAGGCTGGGCGGCCCGCCACGGTCCCCCGCAGCGCCTCGGCGAGCTCGGCCACCGCCGCCTGCCGCCGGCGGCCGTCCGGGCCGAGCAGGGTGAGGCGGCGCCGGCGGCGGCTGGGGAGGAGGGCAAAGAATCCAGCGCCGCTGCCGCGCAGCTCGAGCAGCGCGGGCCCGGCGCGCGGCAGCAGCCGCGGCAGCTTGTGCGCGGCGATCGCCGCCGGGTCGGCGTCGATGCCGAGCGCGGCGGCGGCCGCTGCCACGGCCTCGGCGCCCGCCGTCCCGAACCCGACTCGGGGAGTGAGGGGGCCGGGACCGGCGCTTGGCACGGCGCGCCGCCGCGGCGCCAAGCCGGCCGCGGCAGCCGTCTGTTCGAGGCAGGCAACCACGTCGGCCGCGGGCCAGAGCAAGGAGAGCAAAAAGGAGGTCACGTTCGTGCCGCGGCGGTGCGAGGGGGCGGTGAAGACCGATGGGTCGTAGCCAGGCCTCATGGGTACCAGGGAACGGACCCCGAATGGCGCCGTAGAGTTGCAAGCGCTACAACATTCGATGCATCGAACGTTGAAGCGGTTGCGCTAGCGCGCGTTGCAGCGTCGAGGGTCGAGCTCTCGACCGTTCCCACGACGTCCCGGCCTGGCGCATCGACCGTTTCACCTCCTCAGCGATCTCCGTCTAGGAGCAGAGCATGAAGGGCTTCAACATTCGATGCATCGAACGTTGAAGCGGTTGCGCTAGCGCGCGTTGCAGCGTCGAGGGTCAAGCTCTCGACCCTTCGCCGCCGCGACGGCCCGGCCTCTGTCCGCGGATCGGCATCGAGCGGTGCCGGCACCGCGGCCTCTTGAGGCCGCTCGACGAGCCGGCCGTGCTCGAGCCGCAGCTGTCTCCAGGAGGCCGAGGCGAGGGCGGACTCGGCTTGCCGCTCGGCGGCGAGGAGGCCGGCGAAGCGCGAGCTGGAGCGCGCGGCCAGCTCCGCGGGCCAGCCGTCCTCGGCCAGGCGGCCCCCGTCGAGCACCAGGGCGCGCTCGAAGCCGGCGGCTTCGGCGGGCGAGTGGGTGACGCAGAGCACGGTCGCCTGGCGCCAGCGGGCGCGGGCGCGTTCGAGGAGGCGCCGGCGCTGCGCCCGGTCGAGGCCGCGGCAGGGCTCGTCGAGCAGAGCGAGGCCGACTCCCGGCTGCAGCAGCGCCCGGGCCAGGCGGAGACGCTGTCCTTCGCCGCCGGAGAGCCGGCCGCCGCCCTCCCCGAGGCGGGTCTGTAGCCCGTGGGCGAGCTCCGCGGGGAGATCGAGCAGCTCGGCGGCGCGCAGGGCCTCGGCCGCCGAGCACGAGCCGCCATCGGCGTCCGGGAAGCTGGCCGGCGGGGAGGCGGCTGGCGAGCAGCGACCCTCGGCGGCGTAGCACAGGTTAGCGAGCAGTGAGCGGTCCCACAGGTAGACCCCGGGCGCCGCCCAGGCGGTCCGGCGGCGCAGGGCTCGCCGCGCGACAGGAGTGAGCCGCCGGCCGTCGATGCAGAGGCTGCCGCGGGCCGGCTCGTGCCAGCCGAGGAGGGTCGAGATCAGGGTGGTCTTGCCGGCGCCCGAAGCGCCGACGACGGCGACGTGCTGCCCGGCCGGGATCGCCAGGTCGAGGCCGGAGAGCAGCTCGCGCCCGTCGACCTCGACGCTCACGCCCGCGAGCTCGAGCGCGACGCCCGGGTTGGACGTCACGTCCGCGGAGTAAACCGCGACGCCCGGGTTGGACGTCACGTCCGCGGCCCGGACCGTGACGCCCGCGTCGGCACGGGCTGCCGGCGCGCCGCGCGCGTCCAGATCCGGGTCCGCGGCTGCCTCCAGCTCGGCCGGGGCCTCAGCGTCCGCGGCTTCCGCCGCCGCCGCGGCGAGAAGCTCCTGCAAGCGGTCGAAGAGGGTGCGCAGCAGCGGCAGCTCGACCGCCACGGCAACCGCGAGGCGCTGGCCGCCGGCGGCGAGCTGCGCGGCCCAGAGCGCGAGCAGCAGGGTCTCGGGCCCGGGGCCCCCGCTTGCGACACCGGCGACGTGGCGCAGGACCAGGGCGATGGCCGCCGCGGCGAGGAGGAGCTCGGCCGCCCCTTCGGCGCCGGCGGCGAGCCGGCTCCTGGCGCGCAGCGCGCGCAGCCAGCCGGCGAGGAGCTGATCGTGGCGGCCGCGCAGGGCCGCAGCGGCGCCGTGGGCGCGGGCCGGGGCGAGCCCGCGGAGGAGGTCGAGATAGTGGCCGCCCAGGGCTGCGGCGTGGGCGCGCAGCCGGCGGTCGCGGTCTTGGGCGCCAGGGGCGAGCAGCAGGGGGACGAGGAGCGCGGCGGCGATGGCGGCCGCGAGCCACGCGCTGAGCCGTGGGTCGAGCCACGCGATGGCCGCGGCCGCGACCAGGACCTCGAGCGCGGAGCTCACGGCGCGGCCCGCGAGCTCGGGGCCGCGGCGCAGCTGCGCGACCAGGTGGGCGCGCTCGGCGAGGTCGGCGGGGAGGCGGGTGCGCAAGTAGCGGTCGGGCAGCAGCGGCAGGGCGGCGAGGAGTCGGAGGCGGAAGCGGGTCTCGAGGCGGCGGCCGGCGGCGAGGCCGGCGGTCACCTCGGCGAGCTCGAGCAGGAGGATCGCCGCGGCGAGAGCGGCGACCAGCGCGATCACCGCCAGCACCGCGCCGCGGCTGTGCGGCGTGCCCGGAGTGAGCAGCAGCCTCGAGGCAGCGGCCAGGGCGATCGTCTCGACGAGGCGGCCGACGGTCGAGGCGACGATACCGGCCACCAGGCCGCCTTGCAGCTTGAAAGGGTCGAGCCGCCCCGGCGGCCGGCCGGCGGCGGCGACGGCCGGCGCCCGCCCGGAGCACGCAGCCGGTCGCCAAGCGCGCTCCTCGCGCCAGCCGCGCACCCGTACCAGCAGTGCGCCTGCGACCCGCAGCTCCTCGCCGTGCCCAGAGCGCGCCGCCGCGGGGCGGACCGACCAGTCGCCGCCCGGGACCGGGTTGGACGGCCCCGGAGGCGCGGCGGCGGCGGCCTCCCAGAGAGCCAGCAGCGCGCGGGTGGTCTCGGCGCCGCGGCGCAGGGCGCCGGCGCCGGCGAGCCGGGCAACGAAGCGCGCCGCGGCGTCGAGCGCGGCCAGGGGCAGCCAGCCGGGAGCGGCGGCGGGCGCGAGCAGCGCGTCGGCGTCGCGCCCGGACATGCCAAGCGCGCGCAGGCGGGCGGCGAGCGGCAGCAGGAAGTCAGCGGAGTCCGCCCAGGCGCGCCAGGCGGCGGCCGGCACGGTGGCGCGGTGGCGGTAGAGCTCGGCGAGGAAGGCTGCGGCGCGCGGCCAGCGCCGGCCGCCGGCCGGGTCCATGACCTGCACTCGCCGCCCGTGGCGGCGCCACAGGGTGACGAAGTGGGTGGCGCCGCCGGGCGCGAGCACGACCACGACGGCCGGCAGGCAGCCGGCCTCCGGCAGCAGCAGGTGGTCGGCCGGCACCAGCACCTGCTCGGCGGCGAGGCCGAGCTCCCCGGCGACCGCTTCGAGCGTGTCGATCGAGCTGCCGTCGCGGCCGACGCGGCAGCTCTCCCGCAGCCGGTCCCAGGGGAGGCGGATGCCGAAGCCGGCGCACAGCGCGTGCAGAGCGGCCGGGCCACAGTCGAGAGCCGACAGCTGCACGGTCTCCGGGATGAGGAGCGGACGGCGCGGAGCGGAGGCGAGCCGGCGCACGGGCTCTCAGGGGCGCGCCGGGGAAGGGAGCCTGGAGCCGGTGCGGCCGAGCGCCTCCAGGACCAGCTCCAAGGGGGTGCGGCGGGCGAGCTCGATCTCGACCTCGCAGGGGGCGCCGTCGAGGGAGGGCGAGGTCGGCAAGCGCCGGCCGGCGGAGAAGACGAGCTCGACGACGACCGGTTCGGCGCCGGCGGCGGGCGCGGCAGCGATGGCGGCGACGAAAGCGGCGAGCACTGTGCGGGGAGCCGCGCCCGCAGCGCCGAGCGAGACCCGGGCGGATTGGCCGACCCGCAGCGCGCGGCGGGCGGCCCCGGGGAGCTCCGCGCGCACCTTGCACACGTTGTCAGAGTTGCCGCTAGGCACCAGCGTCAGCAGCGGGTCGCCGCGCCGCACCAGGGAGCCGGGGTGGAGGAGGGTCTGCGCCCCGAGACGGCCGGCGAAGGGGGCGCGCACGCGCAGGGAGGCGAGCTGGCGGGCGAGGCTCTCGACCTCGGCTGCGGCGGCGGCGAGCTCGCCGCGCAGGCCCGCCTCTTCGCGGGCGGTCTGGGCGAGCAGCGCCCGGCGGTCGGCGGCTGCCGCGCGCCGCCCGCGGGAGGTGGCGGCACGGCCGAGCCGCAGGCCGGCGGCCGCAGCGTCCAGCTGCTCCGCCTCGGCGCCCGCGCGCTCGGCTTCGGCAGCAGAGAGCAGGCCCGCGACGCGCAGCCGCTGGCGGCGCTGGCGGTCGCGGGCGGCGAGCTCGGCGGCCGCCTCGGCGCGGCGCAGCTCAGCGCTGAGCTGGCCCGCCTGCGCGGTCGCAGCCTGCGCCTCCTCGGCGAGCCCGCCGCGGGCGGCGGCGGCCTGAGCGGCGAGCGCGGCCAGCTCGGCGAGCAGCGCGGCCTGGCGCGACCGCGCCTCGCGCAGGCGAGTGCGCAGCGGCTCGGAGTCGAGCACCGCCACGACCTGGCCGGCGCGCACCGTCTCGCCGAGTCCGAGATCGAGCGTCACGACCGTTGCGTCGTCGGGCGCCGTGAGCAGCCGCGGCGGGATGACGGTGACCAAGCGGGCGCTGTCACTCACTACGGTCACCGGCACCGATGCCGCGCCGAACCAGGCGATCCACGCGGCCAGGAGCAGGCCTCCAGGCACGGCCCAGAGGCGGCGCAGCGGGTGGCGGTCGGCGGCAAGCGAGCGCAGCGTGCAATCGAAAGGGAGCGACACCGAGGCGTCTCCAACAAAGCCGCGCCGACCAAGACGGCCGCGACAACGGAGCAGCACTATAGATCAGTGAGAAGTCGGAACGCTCCATTGGAAGGAAGAGCCGCGTGCGATGTTAAGTTGCTCGCGAGGCGCCGGCCCGTGCAACACCATTCTCGCCGCACGAGAGGAGGTGAGCGCATGAGCATTCAGTCGAACGTGAAGGCTGGCTTGAAAGGCGAACGCATCCAGTAAGCCCGCACCGCTGTTGCGAAAAGACGGACAGTCGGGTCCGGCGCCTCCCACCCCGCAGTTCCGAACCACGAGTTGATCGATACCCTCCGGCCGCGCGGGCGCCGTGCGGACGGAAGGGAGAGGGCATCGAGGTCGTTGTGCCCCCGCTCGCGCATCGCGTCTTGAGGCATCCGCAGGCGCCGCCGCACGGCGTCCGGGCTGCGGTGCGTGCCGGTGCGTGCCGGCACAGGTCGACGCTGCCGCGCGCCGGGAGCCGCTGGGACCGCCCCGCTCTGCCGGCAGCACGTTGAAGATGCCGCCGCTCGCTCGTCCGTGGCCCTGTCGCTCCTCTCGGACGCCCGCCGGCCGCGGTCCATGCCTGGCGCGCGCGGCAAACGGCCCGCGGGCGCTTCGCTGTTCGAGGCTTCCGTCACCTCCGGCCTAGGAACGTTCCAGCGCGCCGGCCAGTGCCAGCGCCACTGCGCCCTCGCCACACCCTGGCCCGGTTATCGCGCGCGCCAAGCAGGGATCAGGCCCTTCGTCTCGCGTCCACGCAGTATCGCATCACCGCCGCCTGCGCCCTGGCGATGAGTCGGCGAACTGTCGCGGCACCCGCGGCCAGCGACCCGGCCTGTCGAGTCCAGCGCCCCCACCGCTTGCCCACGCTCTGTCGGTCCCACTGCACCACCCAGGGAATCGGGTGAGGAGCCAGCAATGTTTTGCGCTATCGCGCAAAACGCTGGTCAGGGGCTGCGCCCCCGAACCCCGCTCCAACTCGCGCCGCGGCACGCCGCGGCGCTCGGAGAATTTGACACTCCGCTTCAACGTTCGATATATCGAACGTTGAAGCCTTACAGCAAGTGACGCGGCGGGCGACCGAGCACCCCGGCGGGCGTGCACGGCCAGCTCAGCACGCCTGAGGTTTCACACACCGAACAGCCTCGATGAGGTGCAATTCGGCTGGCGCAGTTACACTCGCCCGCTATGCAGGGTCCGCGCGACAGGAGGGGTATTCACGGCTTCCAGTGTCTCATCTGTCCCTTTCAACCGGGTCTCCACAAGAAACACAGCGCGTGGAGGAGAAAGAACCCTCGCAGGCCGCAGAACGTGAACTGTCCTTGCGCGCGCATCATGAACTCGCCTGCGTCTACCAAAAGCGGGAAGTAGGCAAGGGAGGCACGGTCCGTCGCTGGCTGCGGCCCGCCGGCCTGCCAAGTCTTTTAAGCAGGTGCCAGCGGACGCGCAGCGGGGGCGCTTCAGCACAAGCACGAGCGAAGGGCGACCTCGAGCAGCCTGGAGTCTGGCGAGAACACACCGAGATTTGACTCGAGAATTATTTCGATCGGCGGCCTGGCGGCCGCCGTACCCGTTTCCACCGGCCGCGTCCTGCCATTCCCGTCCCCCACCCCGGCAGGGCGCGGCCGGTGCAAACGGGTCTATCAGTTCACTGCGAGACCTGAGCGAAGCTCGGTCAACCTGGGACTACGGCGGTCAGGGCCGCTCGGAAAGGCGGCGTGCCGCCGCCTACCACGAGCGCGGCTACGAGATGCGGGCATCGGCATTTCGGGAGCATCGACGGCTCTTCGCGCTCTGCCGCCGAAGCTTCGGTGGCGACTGGCGAGCCGGCGATCTCGGGTCTCGGCGCGCGACCTCCGATTCAAGACCGTGGACGCGGCTGCCAACTCCACCGACCGGACTCCACCCACGCGCCACGGTTCAGCAGGGCGGAGGCGGCCTTCGGTGGCGCTCGGTTCCGCTACGTCGGTTCTGTCGCGAGACCCGGGTAGTCCCATGAAACGCAAGGTGAGCTGCAGCAGCCGCCACTCCTCGTCGCCAGCGCTCCCGGCACGGGCGACCATGGCGCCCACCGCCGGCGCGCCGGCGAGCGAGAGGGCGATCGCGGCAGGCGGCAGCATGAAGCCGCGGTCGTGGGTCGGGCGCGGGAAGTCATCCTGCAGGTGGCTCAGCAGGACCGGCACCGCCTCGGCGGCATGCAGGCTGCCGAGAGCGAGGGACGCGAGCACCCGCGGCGAGTACCAGGACTCCGAATCGCCGGCCGCGGCCAGCGGCAGCAGCGCGGCAATCACCGCCGCGCGCTCCTCGGCCGTCATCTGGCGGCCGTCAAGGCCTGCGCCCTGTCTCTCGACGATCGCGTCGTAGCCGGCAATCCTGTCCCCCTCCGCGGGCGAAGCGATCAGCGCGGCCGCCTGCTCCATGCTCAGGCGCCGCCATGGCTTGTCGCCCGGCCCGAGCGCTTCCCACTCGCACGGGTCCGCCGGCGGCTCGAAGATGCGATGGGCCTGCCCGAGGCCGGGCTCGGCGCGCTCGAGGTGGACGACGTAGTCGTCGCGCCACCCCGGCCCGGAGCCGGTCAGGATGCGCCACACCCACCTGCCGCCGGGAAACCGCTCGAGGACCCGCTCCAGGGCCTCATCGGCGGGCAGCCGCGAGAAGCCGAGCCGGCAGAGCTGCTGCACCCTGCCCCAACCCACATAGTGGATGCTCACGCCGTGGGCGCGTCCCACCGCAGCCAGGACCGCATCGAGAGAGTCCTGCACCGTGCGCTCCTCGGGTGCCAGGTCGATGGCGACGTCGAGCAGCGAGAGCACCGGCCTCAGGCTCCCGTCCGCCGCCCGCACGGCCGCCGGCACCAGGTGGTAGGTATCGCCGTGCCGCTCCAGCCGGAAACTGCCCCGAGGCTCGCCCTGATTTTGCGCCGCGACCGCCTCGCTGAGCAGCGCCGGCGGATCCTCCACCAGGCCCGTCGCCGCCCCGACCTCGTAGCGCAGGCCGATCGATGGAGGCTCATCGACGGCATGCCGTGCGCTCGCCGTCAAGTCGGGGAGGTGGTGCCGAGCGGCCTCGCCGACCTCGCCAGGCTCGGGCTTGGGCAGATCCTCGTAGGTGACCGCCAGGCCATGGCGCATGCCGAGCTCGCTCGCCAGGGAGGCGAGCGGCCGCAGCCCCTCGGCGCGCACCAGGACCGTTCGACTGCCCTCGGTCCATGCCCTGCCGGCACCTCCGGCCAGCCCGATGGCCGCGCCGATCAGCGCCACCCGGAGCCAGCTGGCGGGTCCCTGGACGCTTGCCGCAGCTCTCGCTGTCCCTGGTGTCGCTGCCATTCCGATCGCCCTCGCCCGAGCCATCCTACGGAGTTCATACGCGCGTCGTGCCCACCGCGTCGCAGCCACCCGCCCAACCCCTCGCCGCCGTTCCCGCGTCTCCTCAGCTTCCACCACCATCCGCCGCCGTCCGCTTCCGCAACGTCTCCCGGTTGCGGCCGCCAGCGCGTCAGCAAGGTCAAGGATCAACCGCGGGCCTCTTGCGCCACGACCAGTTCCGCGAGGGACCGATAGTCGAGGGCGGCAGTGCTGTCGGGCTGGTAGTCGAGGAGAGTGAGCTGGCACGCCGGCGCCTCGGCGGCGCGCACCGTCTCGCGGATGTAGACCGGAAAGAGGAGCTCGGGGAAGCGGGCGGCGAGCTCGGAGAGGACCTGGCGCGCGAGCAGCGTCGTCGAGCGCACGCGCACGGCGAGGATGCCGGCGATGCGCAGCCCGGGATTGAGACGCTCGCGGACGCGCTCGATGGTGTCGACGAGCTGGTCGAGGACCTGAACGGCGAGCGGATCGAGCGACACCGGAATCAGCAGCTCGGTCGCGGCCACCAGGGCGTTGATCGACAGCATCCCGAGCTCCGGCGGGGCGTCGAGCAGTACGTAGTCGAAGCGCGCGGCAAGCTCGCGCCGGAGGTAGAGCGACAGCACGGTCTCGCCGGCGAGCTCGACGGCCAGGAGTCGCGCCTGGATGGCGAGCTCGGGGGAGGCCGGCACCAGCGAGAGCCGAGGCACCGACGTCGGGTAGATGGCGCGGCTCAGGGTCGCCCGGCCGGCCAGCACCTCTTCGAGGTAGGTCTGCCCGGGCTGCTTGCTCAGACCGAGCCAGCGGCTGGCGGCGCTCTGCGGGTCGCAATCGACCAGCAGGACGGTGCGGCCGAGGGCGGCGAGGCAGGAGGCGAGGTTGACCGTGGTGGTCGTCTTGCCGACGCCGCCTTTCTGGTTGACGACGGCGATGATTCGGGGCATGGCGGGCGGGCTCCTTGGCGAGCTGCGCTGGGGAGGGGAGGAGCAATCCCTAGACGACCCTACATGAGGTGTCGTTTCTAGTCAATGACAGCCCAACGAAGAGTAAGGCGCCGGACTGTCGTCGACGAAGCGGCGCTAGCGCGGGCCCGCCGCGGCGCAACCTACCGCGGCCGGACCGGCAAGCAGCTCGTGCAGATCTCCAGCGAACGGAGCACCTCCGTCAGCACGGCTGTTCCAGCACGATCGTCAGGCTGTGGCGTGCCTGCAAGATTTGCCCGCTCGCAGCCAGCCGCCCGGTCGGTCCGACGGCAAGGGCCAGGTGTCCACAACCGACGTCTCTACGGCGCCGCCGTTCTTTGAGATGTGATCGTAGGCTCGCCGACGAAATCGGCACCGCGCTCATGAGCCTCGGCCAGAAGCCACAGGAGGTGGGCGATCGAGCCATGGGCTCCGTCGCCTCGCCGGGGATAGGTCAGAACAGAAGGTCTTGCCGAGCCTCCCTGCTATGGAAAGTGAACGTAGGCTTCACCGTTGCAGCCGCTCCGGGGGCAACGGACCAGATCACCATCTTTAAGCGAGTTCAGGTGGAAGCGGTAGCCGCAGAGCCTGCAGAGCATATCCCACCCGGTCAACTTGAACTCGACCCGGAGGCCGACGTTGGACTCGACGTAGTCGATCCCGGCGTTTACCACCTTGTCGCGGAGGTACCCACTCACCGTACCAGCCACCGCCCTCATAACGAATCCGCCTACGGACAAAGTGCCCTCGCTCACCGCGATGAGGTCGAGCAGGACGAGCACGGTTGCCACCTCGGAGAAAATCGAATACGCCTCACGCCCCACCTCGAGCAGCCTCCCTACGTCGTTTAGCTCGGTGTGGCGAAAGCCCGTGGGTATGATCTCGAAGATCCGGCCCGACGCCACGACGTCCAGGTAGCGCAACTCGTCCGCCGTGCGGGCGCAGTTGATGGTCGCTTCGAGATAGGGGACAGGAGCCATCAGCACCGTGTCTTTGCAGCCCTGGTGCAGGGTGACTGCGAAGCGGGTTCCCCGCGAGTTGAACCAAATGTAGGGGCCGCGGTCCTGGGTGCGGCGGAACGGTTCGCAACTCGACGGGAAGAATGTGGGCTGGAGGAAACTCACCGGGCCGCTGGTCGGATAGCTCGGATCCCTGTAGCTGAGTCGAACCATGAACCCGGTAATGCTGTGGCGCTCGTTAACCTGCGGGGTAACCTGTACCTCAATCCCCAAGCTCGAGATTTCTCCGGTCCTGCCAATCGCGTATTCGCGGACGGAAGGCTCTACGGTTTGTGACGGCGCACCTCGAAGCGGGGCAGGCAAGAAGACGAGCGAAAGCCCGGCAGCGTAGAGGAAGAGGATCGGACGCGAGATCGTGTTCTTGTTCATAGCTGTGCCGGCTTATTCGCACTCGCGCAGCGCCGCATCGAGGTCGGCCTGTGCATAGCGGTAGTTGGAGCGCAGTTCGGTAGCAAGGCCAGAAGCCTTCTGGCGGCACCCGAGGCTGCAGTAAAGCGCGATGCTGTGCAGCAGCGCGTAGGGGGCACTGGAGTCGCTAAGAGGCACGAGGCCGAGGTATGCCGCGTAGTAGCGGAGCGCTCGCACTGCATCGGTATGGATCCTGTAGCTCCAGAACTCATGCTTATAGTAGTCAGCGGTGTTGCTGACGTTGCTCGCCACCTCCTGGCGACGGTAGTCGGTCCAGCCCGATTCCGACAGTTGGTCCTCGAGGCTCGTGATCGAGTACTTTTCGATCCCGCACGCGCACGGATCGAAGCTTATCCGACAGGGATCGGGCGGCGGCGGCCGGAAGAACAGCGGCGCCGGTTCCCAGACCGGTGGCTGCCAAGGGGGAGGCGTCGGGTGGCAGCAGGAGAGCAAGAGGAGCGCCGCCAGCGAGAGGCTCAGTCGCGCCGGAGGAGCTGCACAGCGTACCCAGTTCATGACCTCGTCATCTCTCCGCTCTGTCCGTTTTCATCGCGCGCAGGCGAAGGAGCGCTTCGATACCCACGCCGTACGAGAACTCACTCCACTCACCTTTCCACTCGGGCGCTCCGACGACGATGCCGACGAGGTTTCCTGGCGCATCGAGAACCGCTCCGCCGCTGTAACCTTGAAGGGTGATCTGCGAGACTGTGATCCAAGGACCTATGCCCGGCCGCCTGCCCCCTGCGAGCTCCGTCAGCCGCTTCGTGGCATCGACGAAGCTGCCGCCGATAATCCCGATCTCGAAGCTTTCGGCCGCAGCTGCAGCGCGCAGGCCAACCACATAGCTGCGCTCGCCCGGCTTGGGAAGGCGCGGGGGACCGAGGGCAAAGAAACTCTTGTGGCCCAGCAGGCGGGGGCTCGCCCGCAGCAGGGCGATGTCGGAATCCGCGTCCTGCGCGACGATGTCGACCGGAAGGTAGTGCCGCGAGCCGCGAGTTAGTATGCCGACCGTTTCACGGCCGGTCGCCCTCTGGTGGTCGCGTACGACGTGGTTGGCGGTGACGATTGTGCCATCGGCGCCGACCAGCACTCCAGTGCCGTAGGAGTACTCATAGACTGCCCCTTCCGGATTCTTTGGGTCGAGCCGGATCCGCACGAGCTCGCGAATGCGGACGACCCGGTCCTCGATCTCTGTCAGGCACGGGATTAGGGGGAGCGTTCCCAGGTCAGACGTGGATCGGGGCGCTGGAGCGGCTCCCGTGGAGTCGCCCGGCGCGGCTGGGGGTGGCGGTGCTCCGCCACCTGCGCCGAACGAACCTGCAGCAAGGCCGCTAGTAGCGGCCAGTGACAGGCTCTCGATTGACGCACAGCGCGCTACTCGGAAATACCGACCTTATGGCGCATTTCGCCCGCAAAGGCGACCAGCTCCCGCAGCATGGGGCCGGCACCCGCGTGCTCGCGCAAGTACGGCCTTTCAAGCATCTCGTTCGCCTTCTTCTCGAGCTCGTCGCTCTTTTCGAGGATCTGGTCCCGCTTGGTGGACCGCTGGCTCGAGAACACCGGCTCAGCCGCCGCCGCCGGTTTACCGAGCCGGTCCCACTCCTCGTAGGCCTGCTGAATTGCCCCCTTGAGGCTGTTTAGATCTTGCAACCGATTGTCGAACTCGGCCTTCTCTCCGCTGTACTCAGTAAGCTTCGGGCTGGGAGTCTGGCTGGGAACAGCCGGTGGAGCACCCCCATCACCGCCAGCCGCGCACCCTGCAAACGTCAGCAGGAACAATAGCCACACGAAGCTAAGAACCGGGTTTGCCTTCATCTCAAGCCCTCCCAGTCGTCAAGGTGCCGCATCTGCGGTGGATCGACCGCGCGCATGCAGATCGAGACCGCATACACCCAACCATCCCAGCTCCAAGAAATGAGCACGCGACGAACAACGGTCGCCCCGGCTTCCTGCGCGAGGCGAATCGGAGCCGCAATGACCAGCTCAACTTCGCGAACGCGCTACGTATAGCTATATCTTCGGTCGTGAGATCTTGTCAACGTCAATGCGTCACATCACATTATTTAAATATGCGCATGTTTCTCTTCCCAGCGAGGATGTGCTGATGGCCCTATCGACGGCAGCACCGCTCAGACGCTCGATAACAGTCAAGAACTCACGTGAGGAGAGTTGCTAGAGCTAGAACTCTTCCGGTGTCGCCGCCGACGCCGCGGGCGCCTGCGCCTGCACGGCCTGATCGACCAGCCAGACCTTCTCGGCGAAACTGAGAGCGGCGAGGGCGGCCAGCAGCTCGCGCGCCTCGACCCCGGCCGCCGCCACCGTCGCCTCGAACTCCGGGGCGCGCTCGAGGATCGTCGGCAGGTGCTCGATCTCGAACGGCTTGAGCGTCCAGGGCGCGGGGAGGAGGCTCGTCGCCAGGTCGACGAAGGCCGGCGCCAGCCCCTTGCTCTTCCTCGGGTCGCAGCTGTCGAGCAGCACCCGGAGGGTCTGCAGCGAGCGGTGCAGCACCACGCTGCGGTTGAACTCGCCGCCGCCGCGGTGCGACCTGGCGCCGCGCTTCGCCAGGAAGACGACGTCGGGAGTCCCGATCTGGACCGTCGTGCTCTTGGGGGCCATGGCTAGGGTCCGGCAGGGCTAGGGTTGAAGGCGAGCTCCTCGGCGTGGCGCCGCATCCGGCGCAGGCTGCGGCCCGCGACCTGGCGCACCAGCTCGTTGGAGCAGTGGAGCTCGGCGGCGACCTCGCGGGAGGCTACCCGCTCGCCGTAGCGCAGGGCGGCGATGCGGCGGTCGCGAGGCGGCAGCTGCGCGAGCAGCTTGCGGGCGTCGTGGCGCGCGTCGACGGCGCGTTGCGGGCTGTCGCCCCCGCCCCGACGATCGAGCTGGGCGGCGGCGAGGGCCACCAGCTTCCGCCTGGCTCGGCGGCGGAAGAAGAGGGCGATCCGGCGGCGGACGGCCACGCGGAGGAAGTGCTTCGGGTCCCTGATCCTCTCCCAGTGACGGCACATCACGATCCCCACATCCTGCGTCAAATCGTCCGCATCCTGCAGCGGAACCCCGGCGCGCGAGCAGAGCCCGCGGATCACCGGACGGCACTGCTCGAGGAACCGGTTCAGCTCCTCGGTGGGCCGGCCCAAGGTGACGTCGGAGGCCGCAGGCGGAGTCGTCATCAGGGTTCGCTGACGCTTCGAGGTCGAGTGACGAGAGTGTACGGCATCGTGCTGCAGGAAAGCCAGGGGTATCGATCGGCAGACCAGCTGGCTGCGGTGGTGGGTCGCCGGCGCCCCGGTGCCCCAGGCTCCCAGCAACTCTTTCTTGTCGGGGGACGCGCCGTGCTGGCGCCACCGGCTGAGGTTCGCGGAACCCGTCGACAGGTAGCCGCTGTGCGGCGGCCTGCACGTCGATCCTGCGCGGCCAGCCGTCTTTCGCCCGCGCCTTCACCACCCAACCTTCGTTCCGGCCTCTGTCCCGTCCCGACCGGACTGGCGCGAGCGCCGGACGCGAGGCTTGGGAAGCGTGGGTGGCTGTTCGTCGCGCGGAGCCGCGGTCAGGCAAGGAGCGGGTGGCCGCCGGCGCGCACGAAGGGCAGCGGCCGGCGCCAAGCCTGGCGGAAGTAGCGCTCGATCTCGCGCGCCAGAAGCTGGGCGGCGGCGATCTCGGTCGCCGCCTCGCGCTGCAGGAGGAGCCAGGCGGCGAGGCCGAAGGTGTGCATGTTCCACTGCCGCAGGGTGGCGCCGACGGCTCGCAGCAAGCGGCCGGCGCGGCGGCTGTCGCCGAGG
>DASZZP010000071.1:0-27920 GCA_035544875.1 Thermoanaerobaculia bacterium
CGGTGCCGATCCCGAGGGATGCCGCAGCTTTCGCCTGTTGCGGCACTTCCGGCAGGTCGGCCGCACGTCCGGCTATGGACGTGCGGCACTTCCCGGAGGTCGGAAACGGCGCTGCGATGTGGCGGTGGAGGCCTACTCGAAACATCGATCAGATCGCCCCCCGCAACCCCTCGATCCCCTTCCCACCCCTCCGGGGGGGAAGGGGACGCCCCCTCCCCTGGCGCACGGACCAGTTTCGTCTTGAGGCAGGCCGGCCGCCGCGCGGCGCGCGGCGCCGGATCTGCTTGCCCCGGGGTCGAAGAGGCCAGCCGCCGGGCCGGTTCAGCAGGACTGCAAGGTCACTGCTGGATCTTGATCTGGCCGCGGATCTCGCCGGCCGGGAAGAGATCCGTGTGCAGGTTAGCGTACGACCGGCTGGCGAGGATCGCCCGGCTGACGAAGAAGATCTGTCCGGGAGCGATTCCTTGCGAGCTCGGGCCGATCACGCCGGCCGCGGTGAGGGTGCCGGTGATCGTGGCCGGCGGTGGCGGACAGGCCTGGGTGCCTGCGGGGCCGTTGCCCAGGTTGCTGCACAGGAAGATCATGATGCCGCCGTTGACGCCTTCCTGGCCGATGTGGAGGTGCGCCTGCAGGACCTTGCCCGCCAGGTTGGTGTAGGAGAGCTGGTAGGTGATCGTGCTCCGATCGGCGCTGATCGTGCCCTGGAAGAAGCCGACGCCGGGAGTCGAGAGCGCCGGCACCTCGTCGTAGGCCCGCATTCGGGTGATGATGTTCGTCTGCGCCTGGGCGAAGGGAACGAAGGCGACCAGGGTGACCAGCAGTGCCGCCAGGACCATGCTCTTGCGCATAGACACCTCCTTATTTCCGCCGGCAGGCGGGTGACGGGAATAGTCAGTTGACCACAGAAGTCATCCTACTTGATGGCGCGCTGCTGCGCCATCAGTAAGTACCCGGCGGCGGGCAGGCGGTTCAATGCCACCGCTGGAGTCTCGCGCTGCGGGGCGGTGGCTCTCCGCCGGCCCGACCTGGCGGGCTCGTCAACTGCCGCCCCTGCAGAGGTAGTATTCTCTTCGTGACGCTCGCCGAGGTCACCGCTCCCGGGCAGGTGGGTCACGGGGCGGCGACCCGCAAGACTGGTCGGGATAGCGGCTCAGGGCGAGCTGGTCAACCGTTGAGCCTTGAATGCGGCTGTAGCTCAGGTGGAAAGAGCAGGAGTTTCCTAAACTCTTGGTCGGGGGTTCGAGTCCTCCCAGCCGCACCAATGAAATCAATCACTTAGCATGGATGTCATTGGGCCGCTCCCCGCGACAGCAGCGCCACCGACTGCAGCAACCGGCGGCGGTGCCGGGGGAAGTCGGATCGGTTGTCGCCCGAGATATTCAAAACGTGGCAGCCGTTTTCCGTCCCCCGAGTGAGCGAGTCAGCACGCGGTCCAGCGCGGACGCGAAGGCTTGCCTGTCCCTTGGACCGTAGGGGCGGGGTCCGTCGGTTCCTACGCCTTCTCCCCGCAGGCCGTTCATCAGGTCACGCACGGCGAGCCGCTCGCCCACGTTGTCGGCCGTGAACTCGTCGCCTCGCGGGTCGATCACCATGACTCGGTTCCCGACCAGGCGGGCGGCGAGTGGAATGTCAGCCGTCACGGCAAGATCGCCCGGCTCGGCATGGTCCGCGATGTGACGGTCCGCTACATCCGGACCTCCCTCCACCCGCACAATGGTGACGAACGGATTGCCAACGGGCGCGGCAAGCCGCCGGTTGGCGACCAGCGCAACCGGCAGCTCGAGCCGCCTGGCGGCCCTGAAGACGATCTCTTTCACGTCGCGCGGAGAAGCATCCGCGTCGATCCAGATCTTCAGGCCCACACCTCGTCACTTGCCCGGAAGGGCTTGATGGTGGGCCCAGGATTCCCACCTGGCCGCCGGCAGGGCGAAGGATGCGACCCATGCGATGGCGCCGCCTGTGAGCGCGACTCTTCGAATGCGGACAGGGTCAGGCATGACTGCTCCCTTGCCTAACGATATCGCACCGGCGACAGACGAGGGAGTCCCAGTCGGGAGTGGATCTCGGCGGCGAAGGGGCCGCCAGACCACTTCAGCGGCTGAGGGCGATCAGGCTGTGTGTTACGCTGAGTTCCTCGAGACCTCGGCCCGCGCCGGACAGGGCGCGGAGGGATGGCTCGCCGGCTGCGGCTGGTCGCCGACCGCTCGGGCGGCGGGCGACGGCCTTGGCCTGGTCCGGGTCACCTGCGCTTCATGACGCTCGCGATCTTCTTGGTGCTGGCCCTGCTGATCGCGGTGGTCATCGTCTTCTCGCTCGAGAAGATACCGGTCGACGTCACCACCTTGCTGCTGCTCTGTGCCCTGGTGCTGCTCCGCCTGCTGCCGATCAAGGAGGCCTTCGCCGGCTTCTCGAGCGACATCGTCATCGTCTTGGGCTCGATCTTCGTGCTCTCCGGAGCGCTCATCAAGACCGGCGTCATGGACAGCTTCGGCAGGGTCATCTTCCGCATCGCCGGCCGCAGCCGGACGCGCATTCTCCTGTGTCTGATGCCGGCGACTGCGTTCGTCGCCGCTTTCATGCACAACACCACCACCACCGCCGTCTTCCTGCCGGCGGTGCTCGGACTGTGCAAGAAGAGCGGCGTCAGCCCGGGCCGCATTCTCATCCCCTTCGCTTACGCGTCGATGATGGGCGGCACCTGCACGCTGCTCGCTTCGTCGACCACCATCGCCGCGAGCAGCTACATGAGCAGCCTCGGCCTGGCGCCGATCCGCCTCTTTGAATTCCTGCCGGTTGGCCTGGCGGTCGTCGCCACCGGCATCCTGTTCATGGTGCTGGTCGGCTCACGCCTGCTCCCGGAGACCGCCGAGGGCAGCCTCACCGAGGAGTACAAGGTCCGCGAGTACCTGTCGGAGCTGGTGGTGACGCCAGGCTCGCCGCTCGCCGGCCACGCCATCGGCGACTTGCGGCTGTCGGCGCTGGGCCTTACCGTGCTGGCTATCCATCGCGCCGGGCGGGCGCTGCCGCCCGGCCCCCAGGTCTTCCTGGAAGAAGGGGACCAACTGATCGTAAAGGCTGGGCGCGAGGGCCTGCTCGAGGTCAAGGAGACCCGCGGCATCGAGATCGTGCCCGACCTCGAGCTCGGCGATCAGGACCTCGCCGGCGGATCGATCAAGATTGCCGAGGCGATCCTCATGTCACAGTCGCTGCTCGTCGGCAGAACGCTGCGCGAGCTCGACTTCCGCCGCCGCTTCGGGCTCACCGTCATCGCCCTCCACCGTCGCGGCCACGCCCTTCCCACCCGCATTCGCAATCTCGCGCTGCGCGTCGGCGACGTGCTGCTGCTCCAGGGCGATGCGGAGCGCTTCGGCTCGCTGGCCGGGAGCGTCGATCTGTGGGTGCTCGAGGAAACCGCGCATCGCCCGGCGGCGCGGCGCGGGCGGCTGCTGGCGATCGGCGTCTTCGGACTGGCAGTGGTCATCGCCGCATGTGGCTTGGCGCCGCTGCCTGTCGCCTTCCTGCTCGGCGCGGTGACGACCATCCTGCTCAAGCTGGTGACCCCCGAAGAGGCGTACAGATTCATCCACTGGCGGCTGGTCGTCCTGATCGCTGGCATGACCTCCTTCGGGGCGGTGATGAAGAGCTCCGGCACCGCGGCCTACCTCGCCAATCAGATCGTCGGCTGGGCGATGCCGTGGGGCGTGCCCTTCATCATGCTTGGCTTCGCGGTGCTCACCATGCTGCTCACTCAGCCGATGTCGAACGCGGCCGCCGCGCTGGTGGTGCTGCCCGTCGCCCTGACCACCGCCAGCCGCCTTCACGTCGAACCACGCACCTTCGGCATCCTGGTCACTTTGGCCGCCTCGATCTCCTACATCACCCCCTTCGAGCCGTCGTGCCTGCTGGTTTATGGACCGGGGAAGTACCGCTTCCGCGACTTCCTAATCGCCGGCGCGCCGCTGTCGCTGTTGTTGCTCGTCGTCCTGATGCTGATGGTGCCCGCCCTCTGGCCGCTGCGTTGAAATGAGCCCCGCGGCGGCGCGGCGGAGCTTGCCGCAGGCTGCAGCAACGCTGCGGAATGCCAGCTTGGGGAGTAGAATCGCTGCCCGGATTCCTGGTGGCCACCTTTTCTCAAACAGTTGAGGAATCCCGGCCAGGCACGTTGCTATCCCTTCAGTGATGCCAAGAGCTTCTCGCGTCCTCGTCATCGCCGGCATGCACCGGTCCGGCACCTCGCTGCTCGCGAGCTTCGCAGCCCAGGCAGGCGTGGACATGGGTGCGGAGCTCATGGCGGCAGGCAAAGGGAACCGGAGAGGACACTTCGAGGACCTCGAGTTCGTCCGCTTCCACGACGCGTTGCTCGAGCTGCGCGGCGCGGCGCCCCTGCGCCCCCCCGAGGTGGGGGTCACCTCCCTTGCCGCCGAGGAGGAGCGGCAGGCCCGCGAGCTGGTGGCACGGCGCGCCGGCAAGCCGCTCTGGGGGTGGAAGGACCCCCGCACCACTCTCTTTCTGAGGCCCTGGGACAGCCTCTTGCCGGCTCCCTTCTATCTCCTCGTCTACCGGCATCCGGTCGAGGTTGCTCTTTCGCTGCTGCGGCGCGGGGTCGACCTCGAGGTGCAGCTCAACCCCTGGACCGCGATCCGCTGCTGGACGGTCTACAACTCCCAGCTCCTCGCCTTCAGCGCGAGCCACCCGGAGCGCTCTCTGCTCTGGCCGATCTCCAGCTTCACCGCCGACCCGGGCGCGGCGATGGCGCTGCTGGAAGAGCGCTTCGGCCAACGGCTCGACGGTCGGGGGCTCGAGCGGCTCTATGCGCCTGCTGAGCTGCGACAGACGCTGGTGGCGCGGGACATCGATTGGCGGGCGGTGTTGCCCGAGGCAATGGCGCTTCACGACCAGCTCGAGGAGGGGGCCGACCTTCCAGGCGGCCTTCCCGGCGAAGGCGCCGGGGCCGAGCCGGCGCCACCGCCGCGGGAGAGGGACCTCCAGGAGGCGGCCGAGCATCTGCTTGCCACGTCGCTTGTCGCGCGGTGGCCCGTCCCGACCGATCTGCCGCCGCCCCGGCAGGCCGAGGTGTCGCCCGCGCAGTGGATCGCTTACTCCGAGCCGAAGCGGCTCGTCGCGCTGCAGGAGGAGCGCATTGCGGAGCTCCAGCGACAGGTGCTGGAGCGGGCGGCGGAGGCCGAGCGCCTCGCGGGGCGGCTCCACCTGCTGTCGCGGGAGCGTGCCCGCGTCGAGGCGACGCGGGCGTGGCGCGCCGTCCACTCCTATTGGGAAACGGCGCGCCGGCTGCGCGGCTGGAGGCGGCAGACCGGCTGGTACTTGGGGAAGCTGGCCGGGACCGCCCGCGCGCTGCGGCCGGAGGAGATTCTCGTCGGCTGCGTCGCCGGCAACCATCCGCAAGGGCTGACGCAGGCTGGACGGCTGGTGCGGTCGCTGCGCTGGTTCGGCGGCTCGCTCGCTGGCGCCCGGACGCTGGTCTGCGTCGTGGGCGAGCTGGCCGCTGAGGAGCGTCGCACGCTGGAGCGCCTCGGCGCGGAGGTGCGGATCGTCGCCCCCTTCGACCCTCGCAATCCCAAGACCAACAAGCTGCAGTTCTTCGAGGCGGCGCTCGCCTCCGGGGCGGGCGGACTGCTGCTGCTCGACTGCGACACGGCGGTGGTAGCCGACCCGATGCCACTGCTCGCGCGGGGCGCACTCCAAGCCAGAATCGCCGACGTGCCGTCGGTGACCCACGAGGTCTTTGCCCGCCTCTTCGGCCACTTCGGGCTTCGCTTGCCGCGGCGGCGCTACCGCACGACGCTGCTGCCGGAACGAACGATCCTCTATTGCAACTCCGGCGTCATCTTCCTGCCGAGCGAGCTGGCGCGCGAGTTCGTGCCGGTCTGGCGCGAATGGAACGCCCGCCTCCTCGACGCGCCCGAGCTGCTCGGTCGCTGCGCCCACCACTCGAACCAGGCGAGCCTGAGCCTCGCCCTCGCCGCCCACCCCATCCCCTTCGTGGAGGCTCCAGCGGCACTCAACTTCCCACTGCACATGACCCACCTTCCGCCGCCGGCCGCGCTCTTCGCCACCGATCCGGTGATCCTCCACTATCACGATGAGGTTGACGCCGCGGGCCTCCTCCTCCCCTCCGCTTACCCACGAGCCCAGGCGCGAATCGAGGCCTTCAACCGGCGGGTCGCCGAGGAGAGCCACGCCGGCATCCCGCCACCCAGGTGAGCGGGCGCGCCCGCGGCGCGGCCTCGGAGGGTGATCTCATCCTCGACCCAGTCGAGGAAGGACGTGATCGTCTGGGTGCGCGCCCAAGCGGGCGCCCGCTCGCGGGCCTGCGTCGCGAGCTGCGGCAGGTCGGCAACGCAGGCGGCTAGGGCCGCGGCGATCGCCTCGGGGTCCAGCTCCGCGAAGACCATCCCGGCCGCCACACCGGCCTCCACCTGCTCGGCCATCCAGGTGCCTCCCGGAACCACGACCGGGAGGCCCGCGAGGACCGCCTCGGCGAAGATGCCGGATGGCCGCTGCCGGTAGGGGATGCGCTGGTAGGGCAAGAGCACGAGGTCGGCGGCGTCGAGCAAGGATAGGTAGGCGGGGCGGTCGAGTGGCCCGCTGGCGATCCGTACCCCCGGTTCCTCGGCTAGCCGGCTGAGCTCCGCGAAGGCCTCGTCAGGTAGCTGCTCGTTGGCGACCTGAAGGAGGAACTCGACCTCGGTCCTTGCCCGGCTCGCCCGCACAATCGCCGGCAGCAGGTGAAAGCCTTTCTCCGGCCTGGCGCCGCCCAGCACCGCGACCTGCGGCGGCCCGGACGCCGTTGGCGCGCGCACCGGCCGCATCCCCTCCGCGAACTGGGCCATCGGGGCAAGAAGGACCTCGGTGCCGAGCAGCGAGGTCAGCTCTCCCCGCAGGCCTGCTGTGTGAGCGCAGAAGATGAGGCGCCGCGCCGCCGGGCCGAGGCCCGCGAGCTCGGAGGCCACCACCTGGAACTCCCGCACCTGCCGGTTGCGCTCGGCGGCTCCGCTGCGATTCCAGCGGTCGCTTGGGAACAGGACGACCGTCCAGGGACGCTTGCTTTCCGGCAGCTCTGTGACCCAGCCAGCCAGGGCGCGCGCCTCGCACTGCGTCGCCACGGTGAGCAGCAGGCGATCGTCCCGGCGGACCTCGGGATCGACGTGCCGGTGGAGCAGCGCGACGAAGGCCGCGGTCCTCTGATCGAAGGAGAGATCCGGGCGGAAGACCGGGTCGCGCAGCACGCTCCGGCCGTCCGGCAGGGCCATCCGCACCGCCGCCTCCGCATCCTCGTTCATGAAGAGGAGCGGCTCCATGCCGCGGCGCCGCGCTTCGGCCAGGAGGCCCAACGCCTCGTGGTAGCGATGCCCGGTCCTGCCCGCCAGGCGATGATGCACGCAGATCAGGCGGACCGGCACGGCGTCTCCCTGCCGGCCTCGGTCTGGCGCTGGTCGATGTTGATGTGCTTGCACTCTCATGGCGCAAGATTGCTCGATTCCGCTTGACCGACCCTTGGTAAGAGGGACAGCCTGATCGCGGCAACGGCTCTCACCCACGGACTCGCCGTCGTCACCCGAAACCGCCGCGATTTCGCGAACGCAGAGGTCGCGGTCGTCGACCCGTTCGCCTGACCCTCCCGTGCGAGGCACCTGCGCGGTGTAGACTCCGCGGTGGCGCGGCCGGTCGCCCGCCCGCCCGCCAGACTGGGGCCGCTCACCGACGGGAGGATCTGCGCTGATGTCCATCGACCTCGCCGCGATTGGCGACGACGAGTATTCTGCTGACCACGCGAGCTGCGTCGCGCGCGCCCGAGCCGCCGGCTCGGACGTGCTCGCCATGCTCGCTGCCGAGGCGGAGCGGACGGCGGCGCTCCTGGCCGGCATCCCGGAGACGCGGGCCGGCTTACGCTATGCCCCTGGCAAGTGGAGCATCCGCGAGCTGATCGGTCACCTGGCCGACACGGAGCGCATCATGGCGTACCGGGCGCTGCGCATCGCCCGCGCCGACCCGACGCCGCTGCCCGGCTTCGACGAGAAGGCATATGCTGCCGCCTCGGGCGCCGATGCGCGAGCTCTCGCCGACCTCGCGGCCGAGCTCGGCGCCGTGCGCGCCGCGACGCTCGCCCTCTTCGCCCACCTCGACGCCGGCGCCCTCGCACGCCGCGGCACCGCCAACGATCAGACCGTCTCGGTGCGGGCGCTCGCCGCGGTCATCGCAGGCCACGAGCTTCACCACCGCGCCATCCTCGAAGAACGCTACCAGTCGAGCGGCGGCTGAAGCGGCGGCGGCTCGCGGCAGCGGGCTGCAACGATGTTCGACTCCGACGATTGCCTGCGCTGCCGGCGCGACTTCCCGGCTCTCGCGCGCTGCGTGGAGCGCCGCACACTGGCTTTCCTCGACGGGCCGGCGGGTAGGCAGATGCCCGAGCCCGCCCACGGATGGCGGCGGTAGAGAAGAGACTCAGTTGAAATCTTCCATGGCGCAGGAGCCGCCGCCACAGCAGGCGCCGGCGCCGCAATCGGCCATATCGCATCCCGCCGCGGTCTCGGCGGCCGCGGAGCCGGAGGCCGTGGCAAAGGTGGAGAACTGCTTGTCGAGCGCCGCGGCGCGGCAGCGCGGGCAGGCGAGCCCCGCGGCCCCTTCGCCGAGGCTCTGCAGGATCTCGAATCGGTGGCCGCAGTCGCGGCAGCGGTACTCGTAGAGCGGCATCGTCAGACCTCCCCAGGGGGCCCATTCTACGCCAGGCCCTTTCAACTCGCTCCGGCGGCGGGATAGGATGGCGTGCGGCTCGTGCCGGTGCGCGCGCGAGCCCATCTCCATGCCACATGACCTGAAAAGGAGGCGAACGATGACGCGTCTACGCTGGGGGTTGATCTTGGCGCTGGCCATCACGGTCGCGCTTGCTGGAGCCGCGATCTCGGAGAGGGCGGTCGCCCGCGCCGCGAAGGCCTCGGACGCCGTGGCCGCAAAGGCTGCGGCGGAGCAGGCGGCCGCGAAGTCCTCGGCGGCGGCCACCGCGACGGCGAAGCTCGAGTCGGCGGAGGACCCCAAGCTCTCCGGCACCGTGACCTTCACTCAACGGACCGACGCGGTGCGGATCGTGGTTGACGTTGCGGGAGTGGACAAGCCCGGGCTGCATGGGCTGCACCTGCACGAAAACGGCAAGTGCGAGCACGATCCGGCGGGCAAGCACTACACGACCGCCGGCGGGCACTTCAACCCGACCAAGGCGGCGCACGCCTGTCCCGACTCGACGGTCCATCACGCGGGCGACTTCGGCAACATCGACGTCAAAGCCGACGGCACCGGCCATTTCGAGATCATCACCGCGATGCTGTCATTGAAAGACTTCAACTCGCCGGTTGGCAAGGCGGTCATCCTGCACACCGGCGCCGACGATTGCAAGACGCAGCCGACCGGCAACTCGGGCGGGCGCCTGGCCTGCGGCGTGGTCGAAGCCGGGGGCGAGGCGGCTCACTGAAGTAGTCCGCCTCGACGGCCCGTTACGGGCGCCGGGCCTTGATCCGCTCGACGAGCGTGGCAGTGGCGCGCCGGCGGCGGCGAGCAGGAGAACCGCGCCGCCATGCGCTAAGTGCTAAGCAGGACGTGGGCGCGGGTCGAAACCCGGCAGTAGAGGCGCTCGCCGGCGTCCGCCCCCAAACCCGCTCCCAGCCCGTAAAGTGCGCCGGCGACAGCCGGTCGGCTAGAGCGCTCCGGCCGGCGCCGACTACTTCCGCTGGTTCACGAACTCCCACCCGAAGCGGCCCTTGATACACAGGTGGCCGCGGGTCACGTCGTGGTCGATGGGCGAGCTGACCTTGACGATCTGCTCGTCCTGCACGTGCACGGTCAGGGTGCAGCCGACGCCGCAGTAGGGGCAGATGGTCTCGGTGGCGCTCTGGCGCTCCTCGTCCCAGTAGCCGGCCGCCCGCAGGTCGTGCTCGCTCTTGAACATCAACGCGCCGGTCGGGCAGACGCCGATGCAGTTGCCGCAGTAGACGCAGGCGGAGTCCGGCAGCGCGATGTCGTACTCGGTCGAGATGCGAGCCTCGAAGCCGCGCCCGGCGAGCGCGATGGCGAAGGTGTTCTGGGCATCGGTGCCGCAGGCCTCGACGCACTTGTAGCAGAGGATGCACTTGGCGTAGTCGCGGACGTAGAGGTCGTTGTCCACTTTTACCGGCTGACCCACGGTCGCCGCGGCCGCCTCGGCTTCGGCTCCCGGCGGGTGGTGGTGGCCAGGCCGGGCGGCGTCGCGCTTGCCGGCCGCGGCGGGCGGCGCGGGCGGGCCGAAGCGCTCCGGCCGCGCGCCATAGCCCCGCATGTAGGCCTGCAGCTGAGGGGCGGTCGAGACGTCCACCGAGGAGGCCAGGAGCTCGAGCACCAGGCGGCGGCTCAGCCGCACGCGCTCCGAATCGGTCGCCACCACCATGCCCGCCTCGACCTTGCGCGAGCAGGCCGGGACGAGAGCGCGCGAGCCTTCGACCTCCACCACGCAGATGCGGCAGACGTTGACCGGCGTCAGGTTGTCGAGGAAGCAGAGGGTGGGTGTCTCGATCCCGAGCCGCCGCGCCGCGTCCAGGAGGGTCGCTCCTTCGGGCACGCTGACCTTGCGGCCGTCGATGGTCAGCTCCACCGCCGGCCGCTGGCGCGGCAGCGGTGCGGCCGGCACCGGTCCGCGCGGCACCGGGACGTACTGGTCGGGAGCGTCGGCGCTCATCGCGTCTCCTGGAGGATGGGGAATTTGGCCAGCGCCGACTCGACGGCGCTCGACGCGGTCTGGCCCAGGCCGCAGATGGAAGCGTCGCGCATCACCTGGCCGAGCTCCCGTAGCAGCGCCGCCTCCTGCGCGACGGAGCCCAGGGGCCGGCCGGTGGCCAGCCGGGCGAGCGCCTCCTCCTGGCGCACCGCGCCGACCCGGCAGGGCACGCATTGCCCGCACGATTCGTCGCGGAAGAACTGCGCGATGCGCCGCAGCACCTGGCGCAGGTCGACGGTGTCGTCGAACAGCATGACCACTCCGGAGCCGAGCGTGGCCCCGGCGGTGCGGGTGCCCTCGAAGGTCAGGGGCACCTCCAGCTCGTCCGGGGTGAGGAAGGCGCCGGCCGCGCCGCCCAGGAGCACGGCCTGCAGGCGCCCGCTGCCGGCGGGGCCGCCGGCCAGGTCGATGAGCTGGCCGAGGGTAGTGCCGAAGGTCACCTCGTAGACGCCGGGCCGCGCCACGTGGCCCGAGAGGCAGAACAGCTTGGTGCCAGTCGAGCGCTCGGTGCCCACCTGCGCGAAGGCCTTGCCGCCGGCGACCACGATCGGCGGCACGTTGGCCAGCGTCTCCACGTTGTTGATCACCGTCGGCTGGCCAAAGAGGCCGACCTGGGTGGGGAAGGGAGGCTTGTTGCGTGGCTCGCCGCGGCGGCCTTCGAGCGAGTTGATGAGGGCCATCTCCTCGCCGCAGATGTAGGCGCCCGCGCCGCGCCGCAGCTCGATGTCGAAGCGCACTCCGTGGCCCAGGACGTCATCGCCCAGATAGCCGTGGCTACGGCAGAGCCGGATGGCGTGCAGCAGCCGTTCGGTCGCCAGCGGATACTCGCCGCGGATGTAGACGTACCCCAGCTCGCAGCCGGTGGCGAAGCCCGCGATGGTCATCGCCTCGACCAATGCGAAGGGGTCACCCTCCATGAGCACGCGGTCCTTGAACGTCCCGGGCTCGGACTCGTCGGCGTTGCAGATGAGGTAGCGCGGCATCGTCGCCGAACGCACGCCCAACCACTTCTGCCCGGTCGGGAAGGCGGCGCCGCCGCGGCCGACGAGCTTCGCCTCGATCACTTCGCGCACCACCTTCTCCGGGCCCATCTCGAAGGCGCGGCGCAGTGCCAGGAAGCCGCCGGCTGCTCGGTAGTCGTCGAGGCTCGCGGGGTCCACGCGGCCGACGCGGGAGAGGAGCCGCAAGCCCGGCTCGCCGATCTGCGGCACCGACCGGGCGAGGTCCAGCGCCGATGCCGGCCAGGCGAGCCCCGGCGTGCTCCCTGTGCCGCTGCCGTCGATGACCCTTTCGACCAGAGCGCGCACCGCCGCGCCGGTCGCCGGGGCGAGCGCCTCCTCGTGCGGCGGCTTCCCGGCGGCGATGAGGAGGGCCGCGGGAGCGCGCTCGCACAGCCCGAGGCAAGGGCTGCGATGCCAGGTCGCGCGGCCGTCCTGGCTGGCGCCCGCCGGGCCCAGGGTCTGCTCGAGCTCGGCGCAGAGGGCCTCCGCGGAATTTCCGGGCTGAAACCGGCAGCCGATGTCGTCGCAAACGTGGACAGTCACCGGCGGGTGCGGCCGGGTCTGGAAGAGGGCGTAGAAATCGGCCACGCCGAAGGCCTCGGCGGGAGGGACCTCCAGCCGCCGGCACGCGTGGTTGAGGGCGCCCGAGCTGATCCAACCCACCCTCCCCTGGATGGCGTGGAGGACCGGCAGGAGATGCTGCCGCAGACCCGGCCCCGGCGCCGCCACGGCCAGCGGGGGGGCCAGGGCGGCGAGACAGCCGTCGACGGCTTCTCTCTCCTCCGCGGTGGGCTCGTCGGCTGTGTAATGCAGGTCCACGCGGTCTGGTCTCCGGCCTTCCCTCTGGTGCGCGCCGCTATGGCGCTCTCAGGCGGGCACCGGTTCGGGAGCCGGAACGGACGCCGATTCTCGCGCCGCCGCTTCGAGCAGCGCCGGCTCCGCCTTCTCGACCCGCACCGCGGCGGCCTTGAACTCGGAAGTGCCGGACTGCGGGTCGACGGCGTCGATGGTCAGCTCGTTGGTGGCCACCTGCTCGGGAAAGTGGAGAGTGAGGAAGACCAGGCCCGGCGGCAGCCCCGGGTCGAGTCGCGCCGGCGCCAGCACCGAGCCGCGCCGGGAGACCACGCGCACCAGGTCGCCGTCGCCCACGCCGAGCCGCCGGCCGTCCTCGGGAGAGAGATCCAGGCTCTCGCGGCGGCGCATCGGCGAGGCGAAGAGCCCGGTCTGGACGCCGGTGTTGAAGGAGTCGAGGCGCCGTCCGGTGGTCAGGCGGAAGGGGAACTCCGGGCTCAGCTCTTCGACCGGCGGCTCGTCCTGCACGCAGGCGAACGGCGCCCGCGGCCCGACGACGGGCCGTTCCCACAGGCGGCCGTGCAGGAAGATCTCCCCCGGATGCGACTCGTCGTAGCACGGCCACTGGAGGCCGTCCGACGCCTCCAGGCGGGCGTATGACATGCCGGCATGGGCCGGGCTCAGCGAGCGGACTTCGTTCCACAGCTCCTCGGCGCTGGGGCTGCCGAGGTCCCTGCCCATGCGGCGGGCCAGCTCGCAGAGAATCTCGAGATCGTCGCGGACCCCCGGCGGCGGCGGCAGCGCGCGCCGCACGCGCTGCACCCGGCGCTCGCTGCTGGTCACGGTGCCCTCGGTCTCGCACCATCCCGCGGCGGCGGGCAGCACCACGTCCGCCAGCTCGGCGGTCTGGGTCAGGAGCGTGTCCTGCACCACCAGGGTGTCGAGCCCTTCGAGCAGACGGATCGCCCGGTGCTGGTCCGCCTCGGACCGCGCCGGGTTCTCGCCGATGACGTAGAGAGCGGTCAGGTCGCCATGTTCCATCGCCTCGAACATCGCGGAGAGGTGCCAGCCCCGCCGGGGCGGGATCCCGACCCCCCAGGCGCGCTCGAACTTGGTCCGCAGCTCTTCGTTCTCGATGTGCTGGAAGCCGGGGAGGCGATCGGGCAGGGCGCCCATGTCGCCGCCGCCCTGCACGTTGTTCTGGCCGCGCAGCGGGTTGAGCCCCGAGCCGTAGCGGCCCACGTGGCCGGTGAGCAGGCCGAGGTTGATCAGGGCGCGCACGTTGTCGACCGCGTTGTGGTGCTCGGTGATGCCCAGGGTCCAGCAGATCTCGGCGCGGTCGGCGCGCGCGTAGGCGTGGGCAAGCTCGCGGATCGCCGCCGCCGGCACGCCGGTGACGGCCTCGGCGCGCTCGAGCGTCCAGGGCTCGACGTTGCTGCAGAACTCGGCGAAGCCACTGGTGGCGTGGTCGACGAAGCTGCGGTTCTCGAGGCCGGCGGCGAGGATCTCCCGCGCCACGGCGTTGGCGAGGGCGACGTCGCTGCCCACGTTGAGCGGGAGGTGACAGACCGACCATTCGGCCGAGGAGGTGCGGCGCGGATCGACGACGTAGAGGCGGGCGCCGTTGCGGACGCCCTTGAGGATGTGGTGGAAGAAGATCGGATGGGTCTCCCGGGCGTTGCTGCCCCAGAGGACGATGAGGTCTGTCTCCTCGACCTCCCGGTAGGAGCTCGTGCCGCCACCCATGCCGAAGACCATCGCCAGACCGACGACGCTCGGCGCGTGTCAGGTCCGGTTGCAGCTGTCGATGTTGTTGCTGCCCACCACCGCCCGGGCAAATTTCTGCGCCAGGTAGTTCATCTCGTTGGTGGTCTTGGAGCAGCTGAAGAGGCCGAAGGTCTGCGGCCCCTTCTTCTCGACGGCGGACCGGAACCCCCGAGCGGCGCGGTCCAGCGCCTCGTCCCAGCTGGTGGGGCGCAGTGCGCCCCTGCTCCGAACGTCGCGACCATCGCGGTGATCGCGGTGATCGCCGCCATCGCCGCCATCGCGCACCAGGGGTGTTAGGAGTCGGGTGTCGCGTTCAGACATCGGGTCACCTCCTGCTCGGTCGAGTATAGCCCAGGGCAGAATGGCTACTTGCGATAGCCTACAGGGCCGGCCGGGCCTTGCCGGTCAGGGGAGCGCGAGGCCGGGAAGGGCCCGGTCCCGTACCGCGCCCGGCGGACCGGATCTCAGCGAGGAGGGGACGGAGGATGGCGTCGGACATCGAAATCGCGCAGCAGGCGAAGCTCGAGCGGATCGCCAAGGTCGCGCTCGACAAGCTGGGCATTGCCGAGCAGCACCTGGAGCCCTATGGGCATTTCAAGGCGAAGCTGTCGCTCGACTTCGTCGACAGTATTGCGGGACGGCCGGATGGCAAGCTGATCCTGGTCACGGCGATGACGCCGACCCCGGCCGGCGAAGGCAAGACCACCACGACCGTTGGCCTCGGCGACGCCCTCAACCAGCTCGGCAAGAAAGCGGCGATCTGCCTGCGCGAGCCGTCGCTCGGGCCGGTGTTCGGCATGAAGGGCGGCGCCGCCGGCGGCGGCCTGGCGCAGGTCGTGCCGATGGAAGACATCAATCTCCACTTCACGGGCGACTTTGGCGCCATCGCGCTCGCCAACAACCTGCTGGCGGCGATGCTGGACAATCACATTCACCACGGCAACGAGCTCGGCGTCGACGTCCGGCGGATCGGCTGGCGGCGGGTCGTCGACATGAACGACCGCGCGCTGCGCGACATCGTCGTCGGTCTCGGCGGTGTCGGCAACGGCTTTCCGCGCGCCGACGGCTTCGTCATCGTCGCGGCCTCGGAGGTGATGGCGATCTTCTGTCTCGCGACCTCGCTCGCGGACCTGAAAGAGCGCCTGGGCAACATCGTCGTGGCCCATACCCGCGACCGCAAGCCGGTCCGCGCCCGCGACCTCGAGGTGCACGGCGCCATGACCGTCCTGCTCAAGGAGGCGATCAAGCCGAACCTGGTGCAGACGCTCGAGAACAACCCCGCCTTTATCCACGGCGGGCCGTTCGCCAACATCGCGCACGGCTGCAACTCGGTGATCGCCACCCGGACCGCGCTCAAGCTCGCCGACTACGTGGTCACCGAGGCCGGCTTCGGGGCCGATCTGGGGGCCGAGAAGTTCGTCGACATCAAATGCCGCAAGGCGGGACTGCGGCCGGCCGCGGCGGTCGTCGTGGCCACTGTCCGCGCCCTCAAGTATCACGGCGGCGCGGAGCTCAAGACCATCGCCCGGCCGGACCTGGCGGCGCTGGAGCGGGGCCTCGTGAACCTCGACCGCCATGTCGAGAACACCGAGCAGCACTACGGCATCCCGTGCGTGGTGGCGGTCAATCGCTTCGACTCCGACAGTGCCGCGGAGCTGGCGCTCGTCCAGTCGCGGATGGCGGAGAGGAACGTGCCCGCGGTGCTAGCGTCGCACTGGTCCGAAGGCGGCAAGGGCGCCGTCGAGCTGGCGAAAGTGGTGGTCGAGCTCTGCGCGCGCGAGCCTTCCGTCCAGTTCGTCTACGGCGACGACGACACGCTGTGGGAAAAGATCGAGAAGATTTCGCGCAAGATCTATCGCGCCTCAGAGGTCACGGCGGCACCGAAGGTGCGGGAGCAGATCGCCAGGTTGCAGGAGGAGGGTTACGGCAGCTTCCCGGTGTGCGTCGCCAAGACACAGTACTCGTTCGCGACCGATGCGCACCTGCGGGGCGCGCCCGTGAACCACGAGATCGACGTGCGCGAAGTGCGTCTATCGGCCGGCGCTGAGTTCGTGGTGATGGTCTGCGGCGACATCATGACCATGCCGGGCTTGCCCAAGGCGCCTTCCGCCCGGTTGATCGACGTTACCCCGGAGGGCCGGGTGGTGGGGCTGTTCTGAGCACGCCGGCGGCCCGTTCGGCCGCCGCGATAGTGCGGTTGAGCAGGACCGCGATGGTCATCGGACCGAGGCCTCCCGGCACCGGCGTATAGGCGGCGCAGCGCGCCATGGCCGCCGCGTCGAGCTCGATGTCTCCGCGCAGTCCGCGCAGTCCGCGCAGTCCGCGGAGGCCGCGCAGTCCGCGGAGGCCGCGCGGGCCGCCGCCGCCAGGATGGGAGCCGGCATCGATCACCACGGCGCCGTCGCGGAGCCAGTCTCCTTTGATGAAGTGCGGTCTGCCAGCCGCTCCGACCACGACCTCGGCCCGCCGCACCGCTTCGCGAAGGTCTGGTGAGTTGGCGTGGCAGATGGTGACCGTGGCGTTGGCGCCCAGCAGCTGCAGGGCCAGCGGCTTGCCGAGCATCTCGCCGCGCCCGACGACCAAGGCCTCCTTGCCCGCCAGGTCGATGCCGTAGCCGGACAGCAGCCGCATGGCGGCGGCCGGCGTGGCCGGACCGCAGGCGTGCTCGCCCAGCGCCAGGCGGCCGAAGCTGCTGCTGCCGTCGCCGCCGGCATCCTTGTCGGGCGCGATACAGTCGAAACAGCGGCGCGCGTCGACCTGGTCCAGCAGCGGCAGCTGCAGGAAGATGCCGCGCACCCGCGGGTCGTCGTTGAGCCGCTCGATCCCCGCCAGCAGCTCGACGGTCGTGGCATGCGCGGGATAGAGGATCGGCCGCGGCGCGATCCCTACCCGCCGGCAGGCGTCGCACTTCAGCCGACCGTATCGCGCCGCGGCGGCGTCGGCGCCGACCAGAATGATCGCCAGGGTCGGAGGGCTACCGCCGGCGCGCTCGGCGAGCGCCCGCACGCGCGCGGCCAGCTGGTCTTCCAGCGCCCGCGCCAGCGTCCTGCCGTCCAGCACCAGTCCCTCCATGTGACGCTCCGCCGCCGGTGCGAGGAAGGCGGCCCAGACCGCCCAGGAATCGGGCAGGTTGCGCGCCGGGCACAGGTCTGGCCTAGATCTAACTGATATCCCGATTCCGCACCCGAAGGCAACCTCGATGCCGTCACCACGCCTTCGTAGACACCTGCGAGCTCCGCGAACTACCGCGTCCGACTGGCCGGCAGGCCACCCGGGAGGGCCGCCTCCTCCCGGTGGCCGCCCAGCCACGCTAGGGCCAGCCTTGTTTACTGCCCTGGCTGGCCGCCGGCCCGCCCGCCGCCGAGCCGTGGGGGCCGCCAGCGTGGGAAGCCAGTCCTGCTCGAGGTCCGGCCGGTGGGATGGGGCGCGTCAGGCTGGCGGATGGCGTCAGCGGACGGCGCTGTACTCGGAGAGGATGCCCCTCTCGACGCGCCGGGAGACGGCGCTGAAACCGGCCTGGGACAGGGCATCCAGGATCACCGGCGGCGGTACGCACCGCGCGATCGTCTCCCAGAAGTACTCCATCAGGAGCTGGGAGGTCGGTCCACCGCGCAGGCGGGCGAGCAGCGGCACCACCCGGCCCAGATAGAGCTCGACCAGGCGGAAGGCGATCCGGCCGCGCGGCGGGGTGAGCTCGAGGAGCAGCAGCTTGCCGCCGTCGCGAAGCACGCGGCGGTACTCGCGGAAGGTCGTGCGCAGATCGGCAACGTGGCGCAGGGCATACCCCATCGAGAGGAAATCGAAACGCTGCTCGCCGAAAGGGAGCGCCTCGCCAATGGCGCGCACCCGCCGGCGCACCCCGCGGTCGGCGGCGCGGCGCAACATGCCGAAGCTGGGGTCGAGCGCGACGACGCCTCCCTCCCGGCCCACGATGCTTTGCGCGTGTGCAGCCAGCACCCCGGTGCCGGATCCGAGATCGAGGACCTTCATGCCGGAGGCGAGCGCGGCCCGGAGGAGGACCTGCCTCCGGTACCAGTGGCCGAAGCCGAAGCTCATGGCCTGGGTGATCCAGTCATAATCGGGCGCCGCCTGGTTGAACCAGGCGCCGACCTGCTGCCGGCGCTCCGGCTCGCTGCTGAAGTAGCGCCGCGGCAGCGGATGAGGAGGCAGTGGTTCCGAGGCGGATCCGTCCGCGCCCATGATGGGAGGCGGCATGTGCGGTTCTCCCGAACCCGGAATCTGCAATCGACCAGAATCGCCGGGTCCGGCTGGCGTGGGACTATAACTCACGCCGTGCGGGCGCTCCCTCGCCCTCCGTGCCCTCCGTGCCCTCTGCCCCCTCTTCCCCCCCTGCCCCCTCTGAGTATTGCTTGACGGACCGCCGGGGGCGTTCTAGTGTCTCGCCTGCGTCCTCGCGGCGCCGCAACCCCATGAAGAGCGAGTCGATCTTGCCGGGCGTGTCGAGGATCCCGCTGCTGGCGGTTCTCGCCGTCTCTTCCTGGACGGCGGGCGCAGCCCCTCCGCCCCCAGCTGCGCCGCCGGCTTCCACTCCGCCGGCGGGCGAGGCGCCGCAGCCCGCCGCGGGATCGCCGCCCGCCGCTGCGCCGCCGGCTGCCGCTCCTGGCAGCCGCGCGGAATGGGCCGCCCGCGTCCGCGCCGAGTTCCTGCACGCTTGGCGCGGCTATGAGCAGTACGCGTGGGGTCATGACGAGCTCAGGCCGCTCAGCAAGACCGCTCGCGACTGGCATGCCGAATCGCTGCTCATGACCCCGGTCGACGCGCTCGACACCATGCTGCTCATGGGCCTGACGGAAGAAGCGGAGAAGGCGAAGGCCCTGATCGTCGAGCGCCTCTCCTTCGACAAGGACATCGAGGTCAAGAATTTCGAGATCACGATCCGCATCCTGGGTGGGCTGCTCGCGAGCTATCAGATGACCGGCGACCAGCGCCTGCTGCGTTTGGCCGAGGATCTGGGGACGCGGCTCCTGCCGGTCTTCGGCTCCCCGACCGGCATGCCGTACATGTACGTCAATCTCAAGACGGGCAAGGTCCGCGGCGCGCGCAGCAACCCCGCGGAGATCGGCACGCTGCTGCTCGAGCTCGGCACCCTGGCGCGGCTCACTCACCGCCAGCTCTTCTACGACCAGGCCAAGAACGCGGTCGTCCAGCTGTACAGGCGGCGCTCGAAGATCGGCCTGGTGGGCGAGGAGATCGACGTCGAGACCGGAGCCTGGGTCAGCCGCGCCAGCCACCTGGGAGGCGGGATCGACTCCTATTACGAGTACCTCCTCAAGTGCGCGCGGCTCTTTGGCGACCGGGACTGCGCCAGGATGTGGCGCGCGAGCATCCGCGCGCTCGATAAGCGGCTGGCCGACGATGCCGCGACCGGGCTCTGGTACGGGCAGGTCGACATGGCGACCGGACAGCGGACGGCCAGCGAGTTCGGCGCGCTCCACGCCTTCTTTCCCGCCGTGCTGGCGCTCGGCGGCGACCTCGACCGGGCGCGGCGCCTCGAAGAGTCGGCCTTCAAGATGTGGACCTTGCACGGCGTCGAGCCCGAAGTCATCGACTACCGGACGATGCAGGTCTTGGCTCCTGGTTATCAGCTGCGGCCGGAGATCATCGAGTCGGCCTACTACCTCCGCCACTACACCCATGGCCCGCGCTATATCGAGATGGGGCGGACGTTTCTCGAGGCGCTGGTCGCGCATTGCCGGACCGACGCCGGCTACACGACCCTGAAGAGCGTGGTGACCAAGGAGAAGGGCGACCTGATGCCCAGCTACTTCCTGGCCGAGACGCTCAAGTATCTGTACCTGCTCTTCGCGCCCGACGAAACCCTGGATTTCGACCGGGTGATCTTCAACACCGAGGGCCATCCTCTCCGCCGGCCGCCGGTGCGGCTCGAAGAGGTCAAGGCCCAGCGCTGACGGCGGTCGAGCGGCCGCCCGACTCCGCAACCGGGAGAGCGCTGACCGTGCGTTACGGCAAGTTCGTGATCTCCCGCTTCGACGTCGATCTGCAGGAGCATGCGACGGGCGAAGCGCCGTTCCGCTCGCGCCGCGGGCTGTGAGAAGAACGCCGCCGTGGTCCAGCGCTCCAGGCCTACCCAGCCCGGGCGCCGTCGGGGACGGAGTGCTCGGGAACGGCGAGGGTGGGGGTGATGCCGTCGGCCGATCCGATGTCGAAGAGCATGCCTTGCGACACCTCCCCGGCCATCTTTCGCGGCTCGAGGTTGACCACGAAGAGCGCCTGCCGCCCCAGGATCTCGGCGGGATTGGCGCGCTCCCGCTTGATTCCGGCGAGGATGACCCGGGTGTGGTCGCCGAAGCTCACCACCAGTCGCACAAGCTTCGCGGAGTGCGGGATCTCCTCGACGGCCTGGATGCTGCCGACACGGATGTCGAGCGCCGCGAAAGCGGCGAACGGGACGGTCGCTTTGATCGGAGCTGGCGTCATGGCTTGCTCTCCTGCGGTCGCGGACCCAGCGGCGCCAGGCCGGCGGCTTGCAGCCGGCGGTTGAGCTCCGCCACCTCGTGGCCGCGCAGCGCGCTCCAGCGCTCTCCCAGCCGGGCGACGCGGCGCTCGAGGTCGGCGGCGCCGGCCTCGGCCTGGGTGGTCGGGGCCGCGTCGGAGCCCTCGACGATCTCCAGCAGGTGCGACAGCTCGTCGTTGAGCCGTGCCAGGCCCATCTCGCCTGCCGCGGATCGGCCGCCGCCTCCGCCCCCTCCGGTACCAGCGGCTCTGCGGCCGCCCTCCGTGCCGCCCTCGAGCAGCTCCTGTGCCTTGGCGTCAAGCGCCGCGATCACTTTCTGCAAGTGGGCAAATTGGTCCGGCTTCGCCCGGCCTGGCAGCGCCGCCAGGCTCGCCCGCAGCGCCTTGACCTCCCGCCAGGCGGCCGCGTCCTGCCGCATCGCCTCGACGATCCGGGTCGCCAGCGCGAGCTGCTGCGCCAGGCCCGCAGGCGGGGTCTTCACGCGCGGATCCATCTTGACGGTGAGCGGGACTGAGGCACCGTATTCGCCCGACTTCAGCGAAACCTGGTATTCGCCCGGCAGCACCAGCGGCCCGAGCGGCTCGCGCGGCGTGTCGCCGAAGATGGCGGCGATCCGGTAGTCGTGGCGCAGCGCATCGGGCGGCGGGTATCGAAGGTCCCAGACGAAGCGGTGCATTCCCGCCGTTCCCGACAGCAGCCGCGCCGGCCGGATCCAGTAGGTCGGGATCAGGAGCTCGCGCGCCTCGACCGCTTCGGGGGCGTCGGCGCTGGAGAATCGGCGCACCAGCCGGCCGGCCGAGTCGAGGATCTCGATCGTCACCGGCCCTGCTGTCGCGAGGCCCAGCCGATAGTCGATGACCGCCCCGTCGGGCGGGTTTTCGCCGGCAGCCTCCTCGGGCGGCAGCGGCGTATCGGTGTTGCGGTCACGCTGCACGCGGTAGGCGGCCGCGGGTCGGAAGAGAAAGTTCGCGGCCGTTGTCGCCGCCCCAGGTTCGGGCATCTGCCGCAGCGCGCTGATGTCGTCGAGGATCCAGAACGAGCGCCCGTGCGTGCCCACCACGAGGTCGTCGCCGTGCACCACGAGATCGCGCACCGAGGTGGCGGGCAGGTTGAGGCGCAGCGACTGCCACTCGCCGCCGTCGTCGAACGACACGTAGACTCCGCGCTCGGTGCCGGCGAAGAGCAGACCGCGCCGCAGCGGGTCCTCACGCACCGCGTTGACCACGTCGCGCTCGCCGATACCGCGGCTGATCTCCTGCCAGCTCCTGCCGAAGTCGCGGGTGCGATAGATGTGGGGGCGCAGGTCGTCGAGCCGGAAGCGGTTGACCGCGGCGTAGGCCGTGGCGGCGTCGAAGTGCGAGGCTTCGATCAGCGACACCTTGCTCCACGGCGTCAGCGCCGGCGGCGTCACGTCGAGCCAGGTCCGGCCGCCGTCGCGGGTGAAGTGGATCAGCCCGTCGTCGGTGCCGGTCCAGAGCAGGCCGCGCTCGAGGCGCGAAGGGGCGACGGTATAGATCACCCCGCGGTGGGTGCCGTGCTGGGGATCGGCGCCGGTGAAGATCCCCAGGCTGGCGGGCACCGCCGGTTTCGCGCGCGTCAGATCGGGGCTGATGATCTGCCAGCTGTGTCCGCCGTCGCCGGTCTTGAACAGCACGCTGGCGCCGAAGTAGAGGACCTCGGGCTCGAGCGGCGCGAAGAGCAGCGGCAGCGTGCGCACGTAGCGGATCTTGCCGCCGTGCACCGCCTCGGGAGAGACGTCCTGGACGTCGCCGGTCGACCAGTCGAAGCGGTGGACCTTGCCGCCGAAGATCAGGTTGGCGTGGAGCGGGTCAGGGGCGACGTAGCCGTACTCCTCGGCGCCGACCGGATGCCAGTCGCGGAAGGTGATGGCGCCGTCGTTGCCGCGGCTCGCCACGCCGGCCGAGCCGCTCTCCTGCTGGCCGCCGTAGACCCAGTAGGGGAAGCGGTCGTCGGTCGCCACGTGGTAGAACTGCGCGGTCGGCTGGTTGTACCAGGAGCTCCAGCTCTGGCCGCCGTCGAGGCTGACCGCCGCCCCCTGGTCGCCGGCGAGCAGCAGCGTTTGCGGCCGCTCGGGGTCGATCCAGATGCGATGGTAGTCGTCGCCGCCCGGCGCCCCCTTGATGGCGGTGAAGCTCTGGCCGCCGTCGGCCGAGCGGTAGGTCGAGGTGTTGCAGACGTAGACCAGGTCGGGATTCCCGGGATCGACCTTGACCTCGGCAAAGTCGCCGCCGCGCCCCCAGATCCGCTCCTCGTCGTTGACGCGGCGCCAGCTGGCACCTGCGTCGTTCGAGCGGTAGAGGCCGCCATGGCGCGAGTCGGCGTCGACCTGGGCGTAGATCCGGCCGGGCTGGCTCGGAGCGACGCCGATGCCGATCCGTCCCAGCCCCTCGGCCACCGTGGGCAGCCCGGCCGTGAGCTGCTTCCAGGTCGCGCCGCCGTCGGCCGACTTGTAGAGCCCGCTTCCCGGCCCGTTGAACGAGGCGCCGACCTCCCACGGCGCCTGGCGCGCCGCCCATAGGTCGGCGTAGATCGTGCGTGGATCGGCCGGATCGAAGGCCAGGTCGACGGCGCCGGTGTTCTCGTCCTTGTACAGCACCTTCTCCCAGCTCGCCCCGCCGTCGGTCGAGCGGAAGACGCCGCGCTCCGAGTTGGGGCCATAGGGATGCCCGAGGACCGCCGCGTAGACCCGGTTCGGGTCGTGCGGATCGACCAGCAGGGCCGGGATCTGCTGGCCGTCGCGCAGCCCGAGATGCGTCCAGCTCCCCCCGCCGTCGATCGACTTGTAGATCCCGTCGCCCACCGACAGGTCGGGACGCTGCAGCCCCTCGCCGCTGCCCACGTAGATGACCCGCGGGTCGGAAGGCGCGATGGCGATCGCCCCGATCGACTGCGTCGGCTGGCCGTCGAAGATCGGCCTCCACACCTGCCCCGCATCGATCGTCTTCCAGACCCCGCCGTTGACCACTCCGACGTAGTAGACGCCAGCCTGTCCCGGCACTCCCACCGCCGCCACCGTCCGCCCGCCGCGGAACGGCCCGATCAGCCGCCAGCGCAGCTGCGCAAAGAGGCCCGGATCGAGCGGCTGACCCGCCGCCGGCCGCGCCGGCGGCGCAAGCGCCAGCAGCGCGAGGACCAAGAGGGCCAGCGGCGGCAGCAGTGGCAAACCAGGCGAGCGCGACAAGCGCGACAAGCGAACACCGCGGAGCAGCCGCCTCAACCGCAGCCAAGGCCGCGGCGGCCGCGGGAGCGGACGCACCATCCTCGGGACCAGACCGATCGGGCTCAAGCGTGGACCTCCCCAAGAAAGGCCCACATTCTACCCGCGCCGCGCGAGATTGTTAATGCCGGCCCATCGAGGTATTTCCTATCTCTCGGGTGGCGCGCCGCTTGGCCGCACCCCTCCTCGCGGCTGAGGCCGAGTCCGGTGCGACTTCGCGCCCGCCGTTACCGTACCGCCGCATAAGTCGCCCCCTACACCAGGTGTGCTGAAGCTGTAGCTGATGACCTGTCCGGCCGTGAGAGTGGCGGTCTGCGTGGGTAGGACGATGTCCTCGATGAAGTCGCCGCCGACCCTGTCGAGGATTACCTGGGCGAAGAGAATGGTCGGTGCCCCAGACGCGTTCTTGATGCTCGCGTCGAACCCCGTAGGTGTTGAATTCCAGAAGTTGTGTGGGGTTGTTCCGAGTGCTGGCCTTGTTGCAGCCGGAGATCCAGAGTACGACCAGGGTGGCCGCGAGCAGCGGTCTTTTTCGTGCCTCCGAGGGACGCGGGCGAGCGGCGTGTATTGCCGCTGAGCTCGGCGCCCACGAGGAATCTGTCAACGGCCGTCGCCTGCCGCAAGAGCATGTCCATGCCATCCACCCTTCGATAGAGATGCCGGCGGCGGGCGGGCCGGCCTACGGCGAGGACCTCGGCACGGGGAAAGCAGCGTTATCTTCGGTGAGCTTCAGAACTCGCCGCTGGCGCCGCCGCCGCCGGAGCGGCCGCCGCCGCCGCTGAAGGTCGGCTCCTCGCTCAGAGAGCGCGCGGCGGGCGCGAGGGTGAGGGCCGCCGCGCCGGCCTCGAGGAACCTGCCGCGCGCCGGGTCGGCGAAGAGGGGAGCGGCGGTGATGCCGTGCCGCTCGCCGCCTGGGCCGGACTCGAGGTAGCGCGCCAGCACCAGGGCCAGCGCCGCCAGCAAGAGGCCGGAGAGCGTGAGCACGACCCAGAGCGGCGCGAAGTGCACGTAATAGCGCAACGTCACCAGTGAGGCGACGCCGCTGCCGGCGCCCGCGACCAGCAGCGGATAGCGCCGCCGGCGCAGGCCGAGGGCGACGAGTACCGCCGGGACGAGCGCCGTGGCGGCGGCGGCCGCCCACCACGCCAGGCCGCCGTGCGGCCGCGGCTCGCCGCCGCGGCCGAAGGCCGCCTCGATCAGTTGCTCCTCCCAGGATCTCAGGTTCACGGCAGTGTAGAGAGCGGCGAGCGCCACAATCAGGGCGGCAGTGCAGGAATCGCGGTCGGCCGGGGGCAAGCGCGGTGCCTCGGAGAGACGCACCAGCAGCGGCGCCGCGGCGAGCGGCAGCGCGATCCAGAGCAACCGGCCGGCGGGCAGCGGGGCGGCGGCGAGCAGGAGCGCGGCGGCGCCGGCGCCGGCGTAGAGCGGATAGCCCCACCGCCAGGCCGCCGTGCCGAGCAGCGCTGCCGCCGCCAGTGAAATCGCCGCGAAGCCTTCGCGCCAGTCGAGGTGGGGTGGCAGACCCCAGGTGAGCGCGCCCAGGAGGCAGCCTGCCGCCGCCAGGGAGGTTGCGGCCTCGGTCCCGCCTTGCCGTCGGCGAAGCGTCCCGATCTGGTGCTCGGTGAGCGCGGCGAGCGCTCCGCCGGCGATGAGCCCCAGCAAGGCCAGCCCGCCGCCGCGCACTCGGCCGACAAGAGCCACGAACCCTACGCCGGCGTAGACCGCGAGCAGGGTAAAGCCGAAGAGCAGCGCGCGGAACGCCGGCCCGACGCGCACCCGGTCGTCCGGGAAGAGGCCCTCGACGGCGGCGAGCGCCGCCTCGTCGATCAGCCCGGCGCGCCGCCAGCCGCGGGCCGCGCCGCGCACGGCGGCCGCCCGGTCGGCCTGGAGAAAGCCTCTGCTCACCTCGGCCTCCTCACCTCGGCCTCCTCACTGCGGTTGCCTCACAGCGGCTCCCTCATCCGGCGGTGCGCCTTGAGCAGGCCCAGGACCATCAGGATCGAGGTGACGCACAGGCAGAAGCAGCCGAGGGTCCTGTCGGCGAGCGCATCGGCCACCAGCCGGCTCAGCGCCAGGTAGGCGGCGATGACGCCGTAGGCGAAGAGGGGAAAACGGCGCGCCCGGTAGGCGCCTGCGGCGAGCGCGGCGCCCGCCGCCAGCAGCACGCCCGCCCAGGCGCGCCCGCCGCCGCCGTCCTCCGTCAATCCCGAGGCCATGCCGCCCAGCAGCAGCAGCCAGCCGAAGTGCACGGCCACCGGCTCGAAGTGGGCTTTCTTGCGGGTGCGGGCCTGGATCAGCCCGAGCAGGGCGAACAGCGCGCCGCAGGCGACCGCGTTCCAGCGCATGGCGGCGGTATCGGTCCACAGGGCCGAGCCGACGCGCGAGACGGAAACCCCCCGCCAGGCCGCAAAGGTCGAGAGCGCGAGCGAGAAGACGACGCGGGAGTCGAAGCGCAGGGCCGCGAGGCCGGTCGCCACCGCGACCAGCAGCAGATGCCAGGGCCAGCTGGCTCCGAGCGGCGTGAGCTCGACTTCGACGTAGGCGAGGTCCGCGGCAGCGAGAAGGATGCCGAGCAGCAGGATGTAGTCGAAGGCGAGGTTGGGCGAGGGCGCTTCTTCCCACGAGAACGGCGGCGCCACCCACGCCACCCAGGCGAGGGCCGCCGCCGCCGCCAGGCCCAGCACGGCGGCGATCGCCAGCGGGCCGATCTGGTCCAGGTTCTCTTTGACCAGCACGCCGACGCCGCCGGTGATCAGCAGCACGCCGGCATAGAGCAGCGCCCGCAGCTCGCCCCGCACCGAGAGCAGCTCGCCGCGCGCCACCCGCAGCAGCAGCGGCGACTTGCCGGGCGGCAGGATGCCGCCGATCTCCAGCTGGGGGATCGCCTGGGCGACGTCGGGGTTCAAGGGGGCTCCAGTGCCGCCGATTCTATCGCGCCGCAGCGCACAAAGCGCCCGTCTTCTACTCGGGCTGGCTCTTCAAACATTGAGTGTCCCGGAGCGGACCTCTCTAGGCCTTTTTTTCGGGGTGCTGGTGCGCGCGGCGCCGCCGGGCGCCATCTACTCGGCTCAGCTCCCGCTCGCGAGCATCGCGATCACCTGCCCGACGCTGGCAGTCTCGCGCGAGCGGATGACCTTGTAGAGGGAGGTGAGGACCGGGTCCGGGTGCCAGATGGACTGGCCGAAACCGGCGACCAGCTTGTCGGTGATCGCGATCTTCGGCTGCTGATTGGCGGGAGTGAGCGGCGCCAGGGTCTCGGCGAAGGTCCAGGCCCAGTCGCGGGCCGTGGTGAGGCCGAAGTTGGCGATCGTATCGTCGGCCTTGCCCAAGACGTCTTCGATCAAGCCTAGCAGCGGGGAGACTTGCTTGAGCTCCTCGACGACGGTCGAGACCAGGCTCGCCAGGAGCGCGTTGATCTTGAAGAAGTCGTCGTGCAGGGCCGGCAGCTGCGTGCCGGGGCTGGTCTGAGCCGCTGCGATGCCCAGGTCGAGGTTGATGTGGGCGTTCATGCCCAGCAGCAGATGCTGGAGGATGATCGGATCGGCGCTCTGGGCGGCCTGGAAGGCGACCTGCCAGGAAGCGGACGGCGGCTTGCCGGCCTGGTAAGAGGCCGTCGCGCTCAGGCTGATTCCGCTCTGACGCCGAGGATATCGGTCGCGGCGAGGCCGCATTCGAGATCGGAGAAAGAGCTGCAGCGAAGCAGCCCAATGAGCGGCCGTGTTGTCCCTAGTGTAGTGCGTCCAACGCTTCTTGACATTTGGCGATCTTCGCCAAGATGGTGTCGGTGGCAGCGGTCCACACGAAGACGTGCGGCTTCTGGTTCGACTGAGCCACATAGTCCTCGATTGCCCCGACGAGTGCCGAAAC
>DASZZP010000072.1:0-53112 GCA_035544875.1 Thermoanaerobaculia bacterium
TTCGAGCGTCACGTGACCGCGCAGCAACTCCTCGACGGTGGGCATAGCGTCATGCTACCTCGGGCGCCGGGCAAGACCTCAACCACTTGCCAGGGCGGGGGAGTCTTTCTCTTGTCGGTTTGAGGCCGGAGGCTTCGCTAGCACCTGGGCGCGATTCGCGAGCGGGCACGATCGCGCGCGTTCGATCAGCTCTCGCGGCGGGCGGCGGGCGGCGCGCGCGGCGCGGCGAGAGGCCCGCTGTCGAGCTGGCGATTCCCTCGCGCCTGCTCCTCCATGATCGGCAGTGCGTGCTCCACCAGCCGCGCCGCATCCATGCGTACGCTCGCGGCACCGCCGACCATGCCGCGGGAACAGGAGGCCGTTCCCTGGCGGCGGGCGATGAAGTCGTCGACGATCAGGGCGAAGAAGCGGTCGGGCCAGTGCGGGTGGACGCCGCTGCCGCCGGTGTCGAACTCCTCGCACTCGACCCAGACGCGCTCACCCTCGCGCAAGACGGGAACTTGATAGCGTGCGATTCGTTTCTCGGCGAAGTCTGCCACATGCTCCGCGTAGTGAAGGACGGTGACCTGGTCGTGGTCCGAGCCGAGCAGCAGGACGCTGCCGCCGGCTTTGCACAGCTTTTCCAGCGGCGAACCGGGACCGAATCCATAGTTCCAGGGCTGGTTGGCGGTCAGCCAGCGGGCGCGCGCGCCGCGCGCGGCCATCCGTCCGCAGACGCTGCCGCTGCACACGGTTCCGGGAAACGAGCGAAAGAGCTCGGCGAGGATCCCGAAGTCGCGGCTGGCGCGGGCGGCCCGGGAATCGAACGGCGGCTGATGCTCCAGGATCTCCGCTTCCTCCTCCGGCGTGTAGATGCCCCTGCCGACGTCGTCGAAACCGTCCTGGCAGCCGACGAACATCATGACCGTGCCGCCCGGATTCACGGCGTCGGCGACTGCCAGATGGATCTCGTCGGGCCCGCCGTGCACCTCGCCGACGGCACGCACCGAGGCATGCACCATCACGATCGCACCCGGCTGCAGCCCTAGCTCTCGCAGCGCCGCGCTCAGCGCCCCTCTGGCGTGCGGCATGACTCCTCCTTCCAGGCGAGATTCGTTCCATCTCGACCGAGTCCGTCAGTGCGCGGCTCGGCCGGCACACGTCATATACGACGCGGCCAGCTACGCTAAACTACGTATCGTAGGATGATATTCCGCCGCCAGAGCGCCCAGTAAGGGCAGCTCCTTGGAGTTAGAATCCGCCTTCAGCGAGCGTTGGCGAATCCCGAGCGGCTGGCCGGCGGTGGGGGGGCGCGGCGCTTTGGCGCTCCGCGGAAAAGGATGGCTCAGCCCCAGCATGTCGATCAGCGAACCACGCGACAAGATGCCGCGGTTGGCCGTGCGGCTGGCCGTCGCCGTGCTGGCGCTGCTGGCGGTCGGCTACGGGCTCCAGCGGTCGGGGCGGCTGGGCGCCGCCGGCGGTACCGCGGCCCGGGCCGCGGAGCTGGCGTCGGCGGCGACCGAAGTCGTGGCGGGCGACGCGCTAGCCCGGGAGCTCGACCGCTTCCTCTCGGCGCTCGGGGCTTTCGGCTACTCGGGATCGGTGCTGGTGGCCAGGGGCCATCACCTGCTGCTGCACAAGGGCTACGGCGTCGCCGACCGCGAGCGCCGCCGGCCGTACACCCCGGCGACCATCTTCGACGTCGCCTCGATCTCCAAGCAGTTCTGCGCCGCGGCCATCCTCAAGCTCGAGATGGAAGGGCGCCTCAAGGTCGACGATCCGATCGGCAAGTTCCTCGCCGGCGTGCCCGCGGACAAGGCCGAGATCACCCTCCACCAGCTGCTCACCCATACTTCCGGCCTCGTCGACACGCTGGGCGACGAGTACGAGCCGGTGTCGCGCGAGGAGGTGATCCGGCGGGCGCTGGCGGCGCCGCTGCAGGGTCCGCCCGGGCGGCGGCATCGCTACTCGAACGCCGGCTACAGCCTGCTCGCCGCGGTGGTCGAGATCGTCTCCGGGCGCCCCTACGGCACCTACCTGCGCGAGCGGCTCTTCGCGCCCGCGGGGATGCGCCACACCGGCTTCCGCTTGCCGCCGGACGACTTGCCGCTGCTGGCCCACGGCTACACCGCCGACGGCGACTGGGGGACCCCTCTCGACCATCCCTGGGCCGCCGACGGCCCCTTCTGGAACCTGCGCGGCAACGGCGGCATCCTGTCGACCACCGGCGACCTCTACCTCTGGCACCTGGCGCTCGAGGGGGAGACCGTCCTGTCGCGGGCGGCCAAGGAGAAGTACTTCACGCCCTACGTCTCGGAGGGGAGGGCGGCCAATGCCAGCTACGCCTACGGCTGGTCGGTCTCGAAAGGGCCGACCGGCGGCCGGCTGATCTCGCACATCGGCGGCAATAACATCTTCGAGTCTGATTTCCGCCGCTACGTCGACGATGGCGTGGTGCTCATCATCAGCTCGAACAGCTTCGACTTCTCGGCGCTCGCGGTCAGCGAGCACCTGGCGCGGCGCCTCTTCAGCCTTCCGGACCCGCAGCCGCCGGCGGTCGCGGTGGGCGACCCGGCCGTGGCCGCCCGCGCGGCCGGCGTCTACGCCTTGCCGTCGGGCGAGCGGCTGCGCGTCACCGCCGATGGCGACGGTCTCGCGATCGCGGCCGAGGGCCGGGCCGGGCTCGGCTGGCTGCTCGGATCGCTCGAGGAGGACGACCGGGAGCTGGCTGACGAGCGCGAAGCGAAGCTGGCCGCGGCAGTCGGCGCGGCGCGGCTGGGGCAGCTCGCCGCCTACGCCAAGCTGGTGGGGCTGCCGCCGGCCACCGCCGCCGCCCAGCTCGAGGGGGTGCTCGGTCCCTTGCGTCAACGCCTCGGCGGCTGGACCGACGTGGCGGTGCTGGGTGCGGCCTCGCGCGGCGGCCGCTCCTACACCCTGGCGCGTCTCCTCTTCGAGCGCGGCAGCAAGGTGGCCGAGTACGCCTGGGCGGGGCCGACCGTCGAGACCGTGCGCTACCTCGACGCCGTTCCCGGGTGCCGCTACATCCCGGCCGCGGGCGGCGGCTTCGCCTCCTTCGACGTCCGTACCGGCGCGACTGTGCGGGCGAGCTTCGAGCTGCCGCCTCCCGGGGGAGGCGCCGGCGGTGCTCTCGTTCTGCAGACCCGGGACGCCCAGGTGCGGGCGCAACGAGAGAGGTGATCGATCCGCGAGACCGGCGGCGGGGCAAGAAATCGTGAGCGGATGTACTAGAATCTGCAATCAACGCTCGCCCATCAGGCTATGGGCTGCGCGGTTGGCAAAGCGGGGTCTCCCATGATTCGGCTTCAGCTCGGGTCGGTCGGTTCGCTTCTCGCCCTTCTCCATCTCCATGTCGCCGGCTTCGCGTCCGCGGCGGGCGGCGGTGCGCCGGCCGCTCCCCAGCGCGCCGCGCCGCCCACCTTCTTCGAGTCGATCGACGTCGAGGTTGTGAACGTCGATGTCGTGGTGACCGATCGGCAGGGGCGTGCGGCCACCGGCCTCGGGCGCGACGACTTCTCGGTGCTCGAGGACGGCAAGGCGGTCCCGATCACCAACTTCTACGCCGCGGAGGAGACGGAAGAAGGCGGGCCGCCGGCGGTCGATTCGCCCCGGCCCGAGCGCGCCGCCGCCAGGCCGCCCGAGACGGTCCGGCCGGCGGAGCAGCGCCTCCTCCTGGCGGTCTTCGTGGACAACCGCAACCTGACGCCGCCAAACCGCAATGGCGTGCTGCGCCGGCTGCGCGATCTCCTTTCCCTGCGCGCGGGGCCGGACGACCGCTTCCTGCTCGTCGGCTATGACGCCAAGCTCGAGATCGCGCAGCCGCCGACCGGCGATCCCGCCGTGTTGATCGCAGCTTTCGAACGCCTGACCCAGAAGTCGGCCGCCGGCACGCAGCGGGCGGCCGAGCTGCGCCGCATCCTCAACGAGCTGGAGCGGGCGCCGCTGCCCGGCACCCGCCCGAGCCAGGGGCCCGACAGCGCGGCAGGGCAAGTGAGCGAGCTCTATGGCGGCATACGGCTCTATGCCCAATCGCGCTACGACGAGGTCCGCGGCACGTTGGCGGCCCTCGGCCGGTTCGTCGACTCGCTGGCCGGACTGCCGGGTCGCAAGGCCGTGGTCTATGTCAGCGGCGGCCTCTCCCTGCACGCGGGCGAGGCGTTGTTTCGGGCTTTCGATACCAAGTATGGCCGGACCCCCCTGGCGTCCCAGGTCGGCTCTTCGCCGGCCGATGCGCAGCAGTTCGACGCGACGCCGCTCCTGCGGCGGGTGGCGGAGCGCGCCAACGCCGGGCGCGTCACCTTCTACCCCATCGAGGCGCCGGAGGATCTCGCCGGCCGGTCGGCGGAGTCGGGGGCCTCCCCAATCTGGCGCGCCGAGGCCGCGGCGCTCGAGAGCTTCGACCGCGCCGGGCCGATGGAGATGCTCGCCGGCCTCACCGGCGGCCTGGCGGCGGTCGACGAGAACGGCACGGCGGGCCTTCTCGGGCGGATGCGCCGCGACCTCGGCTCCTTCTATTCGCTGGGCTATGCCGCTCCGCACCGGCGCGACGGCGCGCTGCATCAGATCCGGGTCGAGCTGCGCGATCGCACCCTCAAGGCGCGCTACCGAACCTCCTACCGCAGCCGGACCGGCAACGAGCTGACCGAGGAGCGGACGGTGTCGGCGCTGCTGCTCGGCGTGGCGGAAAACCCGCTCGGGGTAGCAGTCGACTTCGGGCCGCAGAGCCGCGATGCCAAGGGGCGGCTGCTGGTCGAGCTCACCGTCAAGGTGCCGCTCGCCAACCTGGTGCTGCTGCCGCAGGAGCACTTTCATGTCGGACGGCTCGTCATCTTCATCGGCAGCCGTGACGGCGAGGGGAAGAGCTCGGAGATCACTCGCATCCTGACTCCGATCCGGGTGCCGAACGAGCAGATCCAGACCGCCCTCGGGCAGAGCGCCGGCTACCGCACCAACCTGCTGATCACCTCCGGCGCCTCCACGCTCGTCGTCTCGGTGCGCGACGAGGTGGGCAATGCCGACTCGACGCTGCTCGCCCCGTACGACACGGGGCAGGCGCCGGCGGCGCAACCGGCGCCCGGTCCGCCTCAGCCGTCGCCGGCGCATCCCCAGCCTCCGGAGCGGCCCCCCCGGCGAGCGCCTCAGCGCCGATGAGCAGGAAGATCGACGCTCGCGAGGTGAGAAGACGATCGAGAGGTGTCGCGGTCCGGCTCCGCTGCCTGGTCGGCGCCTTGCTGCCGGGCATTGCCCTCACCGCGGTCGGCGTCCTCGGCGCCCCGCTCGGCGGCGCCGGCGGCGCCAGCGGCGAGCCGAGCGCTTTGCCCGCGGCGCCGGCTGATGCCGCGGCGCCGGCAGCCGCCCCGCCAGCGGCGTCACCGCCGGAGCGGCCGGTGCTGCGGTTGATGCGCAGCGGCGGCCTGCGGGTCGAGAGTGCGGCGCTGCTGATGAGCGGCCAGCAAGGCGGAGCGATCGATCTGGCGGTCCTGGCCGTCCCCTGGCCCGCCGCGGCCGGCAAGGGGCGGGTCGACGTCATGGTCGAGATCGACGGCCGGTCGCTGCTGGCAGCCGCGGGCCCCGACCCGGCACCGGCGCCGCTGCGCTGCGAGGTCGCTTTCTATGCGTTGAGCGGTCAGGGGATCCTCGACGCCTCGGGCGCCGATGTGGTGGAGATCGATCTGGCGCGGGCGCGGCCGGCGCTCGAGCGCACCGGAGTGCGGCTGCACGAGGAGCTGCGGCTGCCGGCCGGCGAGGCCTCCCTGCGCGTCCTGGTTCGCCTGCCGGCGACCCGGCAGGTCGGCTTGCGGGTCGTGCCGCTGATGGTGCCGCCGGCTCCGAGCGGCGCGGCCGCTGCGATGGCCGGCGGGGCCGGCTTAGCCGGTGCTGCCGGCGCGACGGGCGCGAGCGGCGGCCCTGTCGCGGAGGCGCCGCCGCGCCTGCTGACGCCGCTCTTCGCGGGTGCAACAAGCTCGGCGGCCGCCGACTCGCGACCAGCCGCCACCTGGCTCGAGGCCCGCCTCGAGGGCGCCGAGCCGGGTCCGGGCGTGCCCCCGCCGGAAAGCGCCGCGGGAGCAGCGCCGCCCCAAGGCACCGCGAAGGCAACGCCGCCCCAAGGCGCCGCGAATGCGGCGCCGCCAGACACCGAGCAGCCGGCGGCCTTCCCGGTCCTCTTTGCCGGCCGCGAGACCCTCTTCGAGCTCCCTGCCGCCGGCCTGCCGTCCAGCGGGTCGGAAGGGATCGAGGCGAGCGTCGAGCTGCGGCCGGCCGGAGGCGCGGTGCTGCCGGGCGGTGGGCTCGCGGCGCGGCTGCTGGGACGGCGGCCGCCGCCGTCCCCGCATGCCGCTCCCGGCCTCGAGCTGCTGGCGATCGCCTTCACCCCGCCCGGCACCCTCGCGGCCGGCGCCTACGAGCTGCAAGCGGTGGTGCGCCTGTTGCCGGCAACGCCTGCCGCGCGGGCGGGCCAGCGCGAGCTGCGCTCCTCGTCCCTGCCGGTGTTGGTGGCGGCTGCAATGCTGGGAGAGAACGCACTCCTGTGGCCGCAGGTCGTGCGCGCGCCGGCGCTCGGCGGCATGACCGCCGCCGCTGCGGGCGGCGCCGGCAGCGGCACCGCCGGCAAGGAAGCGGCCGCGACCCCGGACACCGCCGCGGACGGCTCCGAGCCATCGGAGGGCAACGAGGGCAAGCAGGACGCCGCCCCGCGGACCCGGCTGGCGGGATTTCAGGCGGCTTACCGCGCCATCCTGGGCGATGTCGCCGCGGGGCGTGAGAGCGCCGCCCACCTGGCGCTGGGCGAGCTGGAGGCGGCGCTGCTGCGCGACGGCGCGCTCGATCTGTCGCGCCTGGCGGCGGTCGAGATCCGGACGATCCGGACCGTGGCGGCGCAGGCGCCCGAGGCGCTCGTCCCGGTCCTCCATCTCTACGCGCTGCTCTATGCCGAGAGCCGCCGGGCGGCCCGCTACCAGCTTTCGACCCACGCCCGGGAGATGACCTTCGGGCTCGCCGATCTCTATGCCCGGGAGAGCGCGCTGCCGGCGGCACGCCAGCTGGCGGCGCGGCTCATGATCTCCTTTGGCGGCGAGCTCGCGGCGGCCGGCGGCCCGGGCGGCTTCACCACCAAGGCCTGGCGCCGGGCGGCCGCCTGGGACCCCGATGGCGAGCCCGCTCTGCTCTGCCTGGCGCTCGATGCCGAGTGGCGGGGCGAGTACCGCCAGGCGCTCGCCGCGCTGCGCCAGCTGCTGTCACGGCATCCAGAGAGCGCCGAGGGGCGGCTCAGGCTGGCGGTCAACCTGGTGCGCCTGGGTCAGCAGGAGGAAGCCGAGCGCGAGCTCGAGAGAGTGGCGCGGGTCGCTGCCGGGTGGCCGGCCGCGGTCGCCTACCAGGAGCTCGGCCGCCTGCGCATTGGCGGCGGGCGTCTGGCCGCGGCCGAGCAGGCGCTGCAGGAGGGGCTGCGACGGCTGCCTGACGACGAGTCGCTGGCGTTCGAGCTGGCCTTGGTGCTCGAGCGGCGCGGCCGTTCGGCCGAGGCCGCAGCGGTGCTGGCGCGCCTGCGCGCCGCCGCCCCGGAAGAGGAGAGCAGCCGCCATCTCTACACCCGCCTGCCCGCGCCGCTGCTGGGACGCGTCGACGGCGAGATCAAGGCCGCGATCGCGGAGCGCCTGCCGGCCCTCGCCGCCGCTCTCGCGGCGGGCCAACAGGCAGGGAGTCGATGACGGGCGGCCCGCGGCCGGTGCCAGGCGCCGCCGCCACGCGCCGCCGCCGCCCGAGCGCCAGCCGCGACGGCCCTGGTCTCGCCACGCCCGTCCCGCCGGCACCCCGGGCCTTGCCCGCCAGGATGGCCCCTTCGGTGAGGCCCTTCTCGGCGCTGCCTTACACCCGCTTGCCGGTCACTACCTTTCTTCTCGCGCTGCTCGCGCTGCTGCCGCTCGGGGTGCCCCCAACCGGAGCGGGCGAGCCGGTGCGGTTGACGATGATCTTGCGCGACGAGGCGGGCGCGGTGGTCGGGGCCGGCCGGCCGGTCTTCGGCCCGGTCGAGATCGAGGTGGCCGTCCAGCCGGCCGGGCTGCGGTTCGGGCGTCTCGAGCTGTATATCGACGGCCGGCGTGCCGGCGTGCTCGAAGCGCCTCCTTACCGGCTCCTGGTCGACACCGGGCAGCGCAACGCCGAGCACCGGTTCGAGGCGGTGGCGTTCGGCGGCGCCGGCGAGGCGCTGGCAGCCGCGAGCCTGCGCAGCGGCAGGGTCGAGGCCGACCTCGATGTCGAGGTGCGGCTGCAACATCTCTACCTCACGGCCCTGCGCGGCGGCCTGCCGGTGGCCGGCCTGGGGAGCGAGGATTTCTCGATCTACGACCAGGGTGTGCTCCAGCGCGTCGCGACCTGCGACAGCGGCGATCTCCCCTTCAGCGCCGCCCTGCTGCTCGACGCCAGCGCCAGCATGGAGGGCGGCCGCCTGCGGGCGGCGCTCGCCGGGGCGCGGGCCTTCGCCGCCGCGCTCCAACGGTTGGACGAGGCCAAGCTGCTGTTGTTCTCCGACCGGCTGCGGCTCGAGTCGCCGTTCACTGCCGTTCCGGCGGTGCTCGAGCTCGGCCTCCAGGGGGTCGTGGCCGGCGGCGGGACCATGCTCAACGATGCGCTCTACCTGGCGATCAAGCGGCTGGAGAGCCGGCCGGGCCGGCGGGTGGTGGTCCTGCTGTCGGATGGCGTCGACGTCGAGAGCGTCCTGCCCATGTCCTGGGTGCGCCAGGCGCTGCGGGCCAGTCAAGTCGTCGTCTACTGGCTCCGCCTGCCGACCGGCGATCCCGAAGGGGCCCGGCGTTTCACTGTCTGGCGCAACGCCGAGGGGCACCGCCGCGAGGCCGAGGAGCTGCGGGCCGCGGTGCTCGAGAGCGGTGGCCGCATCGAGCAGCTCGGCCGCATCGAGCAGGTGGAGTCGAAGCTCGCGGGAGTCGCCGCCGAGCTGCGCAGCCAGTACGCCCTCAGCTTCTATCCCAGCGCCTCGCTCGGCCACGGCCGCTGGCACGACCTGCGGGTGACCGCGCGCGGCCGCGACCTTCGCCTGCGCGCCCAGAGCGGTTACCTAGAGCGCTAGGGGACGCCCCCTCCCTCTTGCTCCGGGGAGTGCGTTTTAGGTGCCGCGCGAGATCCCGCAGCGCCATCGCGAAGACCACGAGCAAGGGCAATGATGCCTGGAGCAGGAATCGGTCCCAGGTCGTGAAGACGATGTAGTACGGGTCGACGGCAATGGTGGCGTAGAGCCAGCCGATTCCCAGAGGGGCGCCGGCGAGGAGCAGCAGGGCGCGCGCTGGGCGCCGCCGCGCTCCCCGCCATCCGGCAGCCACCACAAACGGCGCGACGCACCAGAATACGCCCCAATTCTTGTAGCTGAGCATCTCGGCCCCGACATCGTGTACCAGCCTCGGGAGGCGGGTGAGGATCCCCGGCCAGAGCAGCGACCAGGAGGTCAGTCGGGTGAAGCTCTCGAAGCGCCCGGCAATGCCGGCGCGCCACGAATGAAGCAGGGCTAACGCGAAGACGACGGGCAGCGACGCGAGCGCGAGCATGGTGCGCCGGCGCCGCCAGGTCTCGCCGCGGCGTGCGGCGCTCGGGGTCGACAGCAGCGGCACGACGGCGGCCACGAAGAGTGCGAACGGGCCGAGGATCTCTCCTTCCGCCTTCGTCAGCACGCCCGCCGCGAGGAGGATACCGGCCGCCAGACCTGCAGATGGCCTCCCCCGATTGCCGAGCAGCAGCAGGGCACCTCCGCCCACGAAGCATGCGAGCGGGAGATCGCTGTAAGCGGACGACGCACCGCCGGCGTGCGCGAAGGCGGGGAAACTGAGCATGGCGGCCGCGAGTGTCGTCCACCCTGCCGCCTCCTGCCCCGCGTAGCGGCTCGCCCCGCCCCAGAGGAGCAACAGCCAGACCGGTAGGAAGGCGGAGTACATGGGTCGGAAGGCATGATGGTCGACCTCCGCGCGGGTGACCTCGAGCACGGCCACTTGCGCCACCGGCATCAGCAGGGGATACCAGGGGCAGGTGACCCACCACTTTCCTGCCGTGAGCACGCTGGCGTCGACGCTGCCCTCGGCTCGGACGTAGCGTGCCTGCGTGCTCCAGGTCTGACGGCCGTCCCAATCCAGCAACGGGGCGGTAAGCGCCTCGCAGAAGACGGCCGCGGTCACCGCAGCGCCGACGATCAGCGCGAGCCTCGCTGCCGGCGGGGCGGTGGCGGGCGGTCGCAAGGGTAGCGCGGCGCGCCGCTCGCGGTGCCGGCGGCGCCACCCGAAAGCCGCCCCGGCCAGAGTCGGGATCGCCGCCACCGAGAGGATGGCCAGGGAACGAAGAGGGATGGCGAGCCAGTGCGAAAGCGCATACAGCCACCCCGCCGTCCAGGCGACGCCGAGGAGATAGGCGTAGGCGAGGCGCCTGCCGGGCGGCAGCTGGCGCAGGGCGGGCAGGAGCTCCGTCAGCCCGCTCCCCGGAGCGGCGAACAGGGCGACACCGGCAAGGCCGCGCAGCGCCTCACCCGGGACCACGCTTGGCCTCCAATAGCTCGACGAGCTCCTGGCGGCTTAGCAACCGTGACGGTCCGCCAGGGTACGCGACGACCACCCAGCGTGTAGCGGGTGGGAGGTTCCAGGCCGAGCGCGGCGCACGCTCCATCTCGCTCAGCCTGCCAACGAAGACCGCGCGGCGCGGAGCAAGCTCGAACCTGACCCAGTAGGCCTCGGCCTGAAGCTCCTCACCGCCGTCGATGAGCAGGTACTCGCCATCCGCGGGGATCGCCTGGCGTATGGAGTCGAGCGCCGCCACGGTGGCGGCACCCAGCAGCCGCACCCGTGCGCCGCGGGCATCCTCGCCGAGCGCCAGCATCGCGCGGCCCACCCGAGCCAGTGTCCGCACCGCCGTCAGCGGCAGGTCGGCGAGCAGCGAGAGCAAGAAGGCGGCGAGCGCCAGGCGGCGAAAGAAGGCGCACGCGGCGACTTGCACGCGACGGACGCTGGTCATGAGCCGGTGCGCGGTATTGGCAGTGTCCAAGCGCCGCCCGGCGGTCTGGGCCGAAGCCTTGCCGGCGCTTGCCCGAGGCGGCCCACAGGCTACTCGCAGCGCAGTGAGATGCCCGGGTCCACACGGGTGGCTCGGCGCGCCGGGAGATAGGAGGCCGCCAGGACCGCGGCCAGCAATAGCAGAGTCACCGCGATGTAGGTGAGCGGATCTCTGGCGGCGGTGCCGTAGAGCAGCTTGGCGAGCACCTCGCCCAGGAGCAAGGCGGCACCCAGGCCGAGCACGCAGCCGATCGCGGCCGCGGTGACCGACTGGCGGAGGATCAGCGCGGCCACCTGGCCACGCCGCGCCCCGAGTGCCATGCGGACGCCGATTTCATGGCCGCGGCGGGCGACCGTCTGGGAGAGCACGCCGTAGACCCCGACCGCGGCGAGAATCAGCGCCAGCACGGCGAAGACCGCGCTCAGCGCCATGTAGAACCGCGGCTCGCCGACCGAGCCGTTCCTGATGCTCTCCATGGTGGTGACAGCGGTCAGCGGCACGTCGGTGTCGAGGTCGCGCACCGTCTGCCGGAGCGGCTCGGAGAGGCCCAGCGGTTCGCCGCTGGTGCGTACGACGAGGCTCATCAGGGGATAGGGCACCTGGCGGTGTGGCACGTAGATCACCGGCTCTTCGTGCAAGGCGAGCGCTTTCTGCCTGACGTCTCCAACCACCCCGACTATCGTTCGCGTCGTCGCCGCCGGACCGTAGTCGAGGTCGTGGGTGATCACCTTGCCGATCGGGTTCTGACGCGGAAAGTATAAGCGCGCCAGCCGCAGGCTGACGATGACCACACCTGGTGTGCTCAAGTCGTCCCGCTCGGCGAAATCGCGCCCGGCAAGGAGCGGGATCCCCATGGTGCGGAAGTAGCCGGGGGTCACCGGGTTCATGATGACGTTGAGGCCGCGCAGCGGGACCGGCAGCGTTCGGCCCTCGATGGTCAAGCTCGTCCCCCAGTGGTTGGCTCCACGCAGCGGACGGCTCATGGTCGCGGCGGCCGAACGCACCCCGGGCAGGGAAACGACGCGCTCGAGCAGCCGGGAGTAGAAGCCGATCGACTGCGATGGACGATACTTCCACGCCGGCAGAGAGATGTCCAAGGTGGCGAGCCGCGCGATGGTGAATCCCGGTTCGACGCGCATCAGCAGCAGGAAGCTCTTCATCAGCAGGCCGGCGCCGAGCAGCAGCATCACGGTCAGCGCCAGCTCGGCGACCACCAGCGGCTGACGGCCTGCCCGCCCGCCCGCCGCCAGGCCGCCTCGTCCCCGGTTGAGAACACGCTGCGGATCAGCCCGCGCGGCCCGCAGCGCGGGTGCGACGCCGGAGACGAGGAGCGTCAGGCAGCTCAGCAGGAGCGCGAAGATGCATACCCGGTAGTCGGCGCGCATCTCGCCGAGGCGCGGGATCTCTTCCGGCGCGGCGGCGGCCAGCAGCCGGCCTCCCCAGATGCCGAGCAGCAGGCCGCCGCCGCCGGCCATCGCCGCCAGCAGCGTGCTTTCGGCGAGGAGCTGCCGCGCGACCCTGGGCCAGGTGGCGCCGAGGGCGGTGCGCAGGGCGACCTCCTTCTCGCGCCCCATGCCGCGCACGACCAGCAGGCTGGCGACGTTGCTGCAAGCGACCAGCAGCACCAGGCAGGCGGCGCCCAGGAGCACTGCCAACCCGCGCTGGAACTTGCCGACCAGCTGCTCGCGCAGCGGTACGAGGACCAGGCCGCGGCCCTTGTTCGGATCGGGATAGGCCTGCTCCAGGCGGCGGGCAATGAGGGTCATCTCCCGCTGCCCGCGGCCCAGGTCCAGCCCGGGCGCGAGCCGCCCGATCAGGGTCAGGTTGTTGGATCCGCGGCTCTCCTCGGCGGGGGCGAGTTGCAAAGGCCGCCAGAAGTTGCTCTGGAAGGGAAAGTCGAACCACCCGGGCATGACCCCGATGATGGTCGCGGGCTTGCCGTTGAGGCTCACGGTCCTGCCGACGGCGCCAGGGTCGGCGCCGAACTTGCGTTGCCACAGGCCGCGGCTCAAGACGATGACGAGGTCGCCGCCAGGCCGATCTTCGCCGGGCAGGAAGCCGCGGCCGAGGTCCGGTGCGACCCCCATCACCGCGAAGAAATCGGCGGTCACCGAGCAACCCGCGAGCTCGACCGAGTCGCCGCCAGCCGAGAGAGTCGCCGTCCTCTCCACGATCGCCGACAGGCCGGAGAACGAGTGCTGGCGCGCCAGCACGTCGACGTAGTTGAGCGGCGAGACGGGGCGGCGCTCCTGCTTTTCGAGCGCCGTGGCATAGACCATGGCCAGGCGGTCGGGATCGGGAAACGGCAGCGGGCGAAGCAGCACCGCGTTGACAACGCTGAAGATCGCGACGCTGGTCCCCACTCCGAGGGCAAGCACCAACACTGCGAACGAGGTGAAGCCTGGCGCCCGGCAGAGGGCCTTCCAGGCCTGGCGGAGGTCGTCGAGGAAGCCGGTCACCGCTCACCTCCTTGCGAGGGCGTCCGCGCGGGAGTGTCGACCGGTCGGCGGTGCGCGCTTGCGCATCCCGGGCTGACTCGACACCCCCCACTGGGAACGAGACGCGGAGGCGGTCTTTTCGGAGAAAGTGCAAGGTCTAGGCCAGTTCCTATCCCGTGCAAGACCCTGAAAGCGAGGCCCCGGAAGGGACCAGCCAGGCTTGCGCGGTGGGTCGAATTCGCGACGTCGGCGTCCCAAGAACGAACACCAGCGGGGAAGGCGCGCGAGCGCTGGCCAAGTGATTCGCTCCTCATGATCTCCACATCTTGACAAGCAAGAGGTAGACCGCCTAACATCGACATGTGACCCAAAAGGAGCCCTCTTGGACGAACCGAGCACCGATGTCATCCAGGGCACCCTCGACCTGCTCATCTTGAGGACGCTCAGCCTCGAGCCCATGCACGGCTTCGGCATCGCGCGCCGCATCGAGCAGATCTCGCGCGGAGTCTTCAAGGTCAACCCCGGATCGCTCTTCACCGCCCTGCAGCGGCTGGAGCGCGCCGGATGGCTAGATGCCGAGTGGAGCCAGACGGACAGCTCGCGCCGCGCCAAGTTCTACACCCTCACTCGCTCCGGCCGAAAGCAGCTCGAGGTCGAGACCATGAACTGGACGCGTCGCGTGTCGGCCATCTCGCGGCTCTTGAGAACTGAGGGCTAGGCGCATGTCACTCTGGCGCCAGCTTGCACGCGGCCTTCGCGTGCTGACCAATCGGACCGCCGCCGACCGGGACCTCACGGACGAGGTGCAGCTCTATCTCGACCAGGCCACCGACGAATATGTCGCGCGCGGACTCTCTCCCGGCGCCGCGCGCCGCGCCGCGCGGCTGGAGCTTGGCAACGTGATGATTGTCAGGGAACAGGTGCGGAGCTACGGCTGGGAGAACGTGGTCGGCACCTTGGTCGCCGATCTCCGCTACGCCGCGCGTCGACTGCGCGCCGCGCCGGGCTTCGCGGCGATCACGGTCCTCATCCTGGCGCTCGGCGTCGGCGCCACGACGGCGATCTTCAGTGCCGTCTATCCGATCCTGTTCGCGCCGTTGCCGTACCCGCACCCCGGCCGGGTCGCGGCGATCTGGGAGATGGGAAGCGACGGCTCGCGCAACGGTGGAACGTTCGGCATTTATCGCGGGCTGCTGGAGCGGGCGCGCTCCTTCGAAGCGATGGCCGTGCTCAAGCCATGGCAGCCGACCCTCACCGGGGCGGCGGACCAGCCGGAACGATGCGACGGGCAGCGGGTCAGCGCGAGCTACTTCCATGTGCTCGGCGTGCCGCCGATCCTGGGTAGAGACCTCCAGACGTCCGACGATCGGCTCCATGGGCCGAACGTGGTCATTCTGAGCGACGCGCTCTGGCGGCGGCGCTTCGGCGCTGATCGCACGATCGTCGGGCGCCCGGTCACCCTGGACGACGACAGCTACGTCGTCATCGGCGTGATGCCGAAGGGCTTCCAGAACGTGCTGGCTCCGTCGGCCGTGCTCTGGGCGCCGCTGCAGTACGACATGTCGCAGGGAACGGCGTGGGGTCATCACCTGCAGACCGTGGGGCGGCTCCGGCCTGGGGTCAGCGTCGAGCAGGCGACGCGAGAGGTCGGCGTGCTCGGCCAGGCGGTGTTGAGGGAGCAGCACCCGGAGACCTATGGCCGCGACGTTCGGTTCATCGCCGCTGCGCTCCAAGACGATCTCACCCGCGGCGTCAAGCCGGCGCTCCTCGCAATCATCGGCGCGGTGACCCTGGTGCTCGTGATCGCGTGCGTGAACGTTACCAACCTGCTCCTTGCCCGCGGCGTGCACCGGCGCGCCGAGTTCGCGCTGCGCGCCGCCCTCGGCGCGGGGCGCGGCCGGCTGATCCGGCAACTGCTCACCGAGAGCCTGCTCCTCTCGGCGCTGGGCGGCGTGGCCGGCCTGGCCGTGGCGATGCTCGGCGTGCGCGCACTGGCGGCGCTCAGCCCGCCCGGCCTGCCGCGCGCCGGCGCGATCGGCGTCAACGAGGCCGCGTTCATCTTCGGCCTGTGCATCACCACGCTGATCGGCCTGGCCTTCGGGCTGACCCCGGCGCTGCAGGCGGGGCACACCGATCCACAGCAGGAGCTCCAGCAGGGCTCGCGGCGCACCGCCGGCGCGCACTGGCGCACCCGCGGCGCGCTGGTCGTCGCGGAAGTCGCGCTCGCGCTCGTGCTGCTCGTGAGCTCGGGATTGCTGTTGCGGAGCTTCGAGCGCCTGTTCGCGGTCGCCGTGGGCTTCGACTCGTCGCGCCTGCTCACCATGCAGGTGCAGATCTCCGGGCACAAGTTCGACGACGACCGCACCACGGTTCGCTTCTTCGATGAGGCGCTCGCGGCGGTCCGGCGCGTGCCCGGCGTCACGGCCGCCGCGCTCACCAGCCAGTTGCCGCTGAGCGGCGACCGCGACGAGTACGGGGCGCTCTTCGAGCCGAGTCGGGCGCGGCACGAAGACGGCTACGGCGTGTTTCGCTATGCAGTGAGCCCGGGCTACCTCGAGGCGATGCGCATTCCGCTCCGGCGCGGCCGGCTGCTCGACGAGCACGATCGGGCAGGCGCTCCGCTCGCCGCGCTGATCAGCGAATCGCTGGCAAGGCGCAGGTTTCCGGTCGAATCTCCGATCGGCCAGCGGCTGCGCATCGGCCCGGCGGGGCCCTACACCATCGTCGGCGTGGTCGGCGACGTGAAGCAGCTGTCGCTGGCGGTGAGCGAGGCGGACGCGGTGTACACCACGGCGGGCCAGTGGCCCTTCGCGGAGCATGCGATGTCGCTGGTGGTCCGCTCCCGCGCCGACGCAGCCGCGCTGGCTTCCGCCGTTCGCCAGGCGGTCTGGTCGATCGACAAGGACCAGCCGGTCGTGCGTGTCGCGACGATGGACGACCTGCTCGCCGCCTCGGCGGCGGAGCGGCGCTTCGCGCTGATCCTGTTCGAGGCGTTCGCGCTCGCGGCACTGGTGCTCGCGGCCGCAGGCATCTACGGCGTGCTCGCCGGCAGCGTGGCCGAGCGCAGGCGCGAGATCGGAGTGCGCTCGGCGCTGGGGGCGTCGCGCGGCAGCATCCTTGCGCTGGTGGTGCGCCAGGGGATGATGCTCACCGGGCTCGGCGTAGTGATCGGTCTGGCCGGGGCGGCCGCGGCGAGTCAGGCCATCGCCGCGATGCTGTTCGGCGTGTCGCGCCTCGACCCGGTCACGTATCTCGGCGTGATCGCGCTGCTGGCAGGCGTGTCGGCGGTCGCGTGCGCGGTGCCGGCGCGGCGGGCTGCGTCGGTCGATCCGACAGAAGCGCTGCGAGCCGAATAGACAGATTGCCTTGTAGTCGGCGATCCTTCCAGAAGCGCAACCTCCAATCCAGCGATGTGTAGGCGTGCCGGCCGCCGCTTCGCGATCAACGCGTGCTAGAAATGGTGGCTTGGCGGTCTGGGCCCTGGGGATACCCTGATGGGCGCAGCGAAGAGGAGGCCGGGCGATGACGGAACGATTCGCGGGGCGGGTGGCGCTGCTCACCGGAGCGGCGCGCGGGCTGGGGCGGGCGGCGGCGCTGCGCCTGCTGGCCGGCGGGGCGGCGGTAGCGGTCAACGTCCGCCGGCCCGAGCAGGCGCAAGCGGTGCTGGAGGAGATGACCGCGGTCGCCGGCTCAGGCGCCGCGGAGCGGCTGCTGGTGGTCGCCGGCGACGTCTCGATCGCCAGCGACGTGCGCGCCATCGTGGAGCGGACCCTCGAGCGCTTCGGGCGGCTGGACATCCTGGTCAACAACGCCGCCGTAGCGCTCACCACGCGCTTCGAGCAGATCGCCGAGGCCGAGTGGCGGCGAGTGATGGACGTCAACGTCACCGGCGCTTTCCTGTGCACGCGGGCGGTGGTCGGGCCGATGAAGGCGCACGGCTACGGCAGGATCGTCAACGTCTCCTCAACCGCCGGCAAGAACGTGAGCACGCTGGGGGGCGCTCACTACACCGCCTCCAAGGCGGCGCTGCTCGGGCTGACGCGCGCCACCGCGAGCGAGCTCGGCCGCTACGGCATCACCGTCAACGCCATCTGTCCGGGGCTCATCGACACCGAGCTGACCCGCGAGAGCTCGACCCCGGAGCAGCGCGCCGCTTACGCGCAAACCTTCCCCATCCCGCGCCTCGGCACGCCGCTCGAGGTCGCCGACCTGATCTGCTTCCTGGCCTCCGACGAGGCCGGCTACATCACCGGCGCCGCCCTCGACATCAACGGCGGCGGCCTGATGGTCTAGCCGGCGGCCCCGGGCGGGTGCCCCTCCTTGATCGTCAGCCGCCAGCCGGCTGGAACCCTGACCCATTCATGACGACGCTCTGGGCCCTCGCCGAGTTCGTGGGGCGCATGAAAGATCTGCCGCCGTCCGTGCTGGACGCCATCCAGCCGAAGAAACCCTAGCGGCTTAGGGAAGGGTTTTTTCGATCTGCCCGGAGCCTTCAGGGTTCCACGGACCACGGGTGTTCCCAGGGAAGCAGCGGCCGGTGCCGCTCGAGGAGTGGAAGGTAGACTCGCTGAAGCTCGATGACCGCCGCGACTTTCTGTCTGAGCGGCATGCGGGCCCGGCTCGCATGGAGTGCCATCTTGGAGCGGTGAAGCCTCTCCATCAGCTGTCCGCTAGGTCGGGCTCTTTCTTGCCGCATGGAGGTATCCTCAAGAGCTGACTTTGAATCGCTCCAGCAGCGCCCTGAGGGCCTGCTGGTTCGTGGCCGGCGCCTCCGCGAGCGCCGCCGCTCGTTCTCGGCGTTTCATCGTGCGGGCGGCCGGCTCGAGATAGAGCGCGATCAGGTACTCCGGTCGAACGACGCGGACCGGGACGCCTTCGTAGTCCAGCGTCTGAGCCGTCTCGATGGCCTCGTCCGCCAGCTCGTTGTGCGACGGGAGGAACTGGACGGGCACTCCCTCCACGAGGACATGTTCGGACTCGACTGGGTAGCCATGTGCCGCCGCCCAAGAATAGATGCCTTCCAGCGAAGTGATCGGTCTTTCTTGCTCCGGCAGGAAGACGAGCACATCGAGGTCATAGGTGGGGATCGGCTCGGTCCAGAAAACGAGGGCCATGGCACCCGCGACCGCGTAGTCTTCGACCACACCCGTCCCCTTCAGTTCCCCCAGCGCGCGGAGCGCGTCGATGAACGAATTCATGGAGCGGCGATAACCTCCGATTTCAAACACAACTCCTGGCAATACCTCAAGCGCATCGCGAGTGTCGGATCGCGCACTCGATCATCTTACTTGCAAGGGTCCGGCTGGTCGAGTAGCGTGGGAGCAGCGGAGGAAGCTGGTCCGCCCCCGGCGCAGGGCGGCGCTTTCCCGCCCCGGCGCGGCCGCGCGGGCCGGCCGTCCCAGCTGTGCCAGCAACTGCCGCACGGCCCCCCTGGAAACATGCCCGCCCGCCCAACGTAGAATGGATGGCGGGCGGCCGAGCCGGCGGCGGCAGGGTTGTGTGTGTGTCTCTCTCTCTCGGCCATGGAGCGCGGATGAAGAGCAAGAAACTCTGGTGGATCCTCGGCATCGCGGCGCTGTCGCTGGCGCTCGGCGGCTGGGCCATCTCGCGGCGCGGCGGCGAGGTGACGGAGGTGCAGACCGCGGTGGTGGGGCGCGAGGACCTCCAGGCCAAGGTCACCGCCAACGGCAAGGTGCAGGCGCAGAAGAAGGTCGACCTGTCGGCGACCATCGCCGGGCAGATCACCCGCCTCGCGGTCGAGGAGGGCGACCGGGTGAGCAAGGGCCAGTTCCTGCTCCAGATCGACCAGGTCAACCCGCGCGCCACCGCCCGCAGCAGCGAGTACTCCATGCAGGCGCTGCTGCGCGACCTCGACTCGGCGAAGGCCAACCTGGTGCAGGCCGAGGCCGACTACCGCCGCGCCGAGCAGAACCACCGCGAGAAGATCATCGCCGACGCCGACTTCGACCGGGCGCGCAACGCCCTGACGGGTGTCCGCGCCGTCGTCGAGGCCGCCCAGCGGCGGGTCGACCAGGCGCGCGCCACTATGGAGGGCGCCCAGGACATGCTGGCCCGCACCACCGTGCGCTCGCCGATCGACGGCATCATCACTGCCAAGCGGGTGGAGGAGGGGGAGGTGGCGGTGATCGGCGTCCAGAACAGCCCGGGCACCGTCCTCCTCACCATCTCCGACATGTCGGTCGTGGAGTGCGAGATGGAGGTCGACGAGACCTCGATCCCCAGCGTCAAGATCGGGCAGGAGGCGCGGATCACCATCGACGCCTACCCCAACCAGACCTACAGCGGCGTGGTGACCGACGTCGGCAGCAGCCCGATCAACGGCGCCGCCGCGACGGCCGCGGCCACCACCGTGACCGAGGCGATCAAGTTCAAGGTCAAGATCCGGGTGAAGAACCCGCCGCCTGACATCAAGCCCGGGCTCTCGGTGCAGGCTGACATCCTGACCGGTTTCCGCCGCCAGGCCCTGGTCGTCCCCATCCAGGCGCTGGTGGTGCGCGACCTCGAGCGCAAGCCCGGCGCGCCGCTGCCGCCCGACGCGCCGCGCGAGCAGGAGGGGGTCTACCTCAAGGACGGCGGCAAGGCGCACTTCCAGCCGATCAAGACCGGCCTGCTCGGCGAGCTCTCCGCCGAGGTGGTCGGCGGGCTCAAGGGAGGCGAGACGCTCATCACCGGCCCCTTCAAGGCGCTGCGCACCCTCAAGCCGGGCGACGCCGTGGCGCTCGAGAAGCCGAAGAAACCGGGCGAAGCCGGCCGCGGCGCGGGATAAGGCCGTGGAGCTGCGCGAGCTGCTGCGCGAGTCGCTGCGCACCCTCAGGGCCCACGGCCTGCGCAGCTTCCTGACCCTGCTCGGCATCATCATCGGGGTCACCACCCTGGTCGGCGTGGTGGCCGTCATCTCCGGCCTCAACGGCTACGTGATGGAGAAGGTCTTCGCCCTTGCGCCCGACGTCTTCGTGGTCAGCAAGTTCGGCATCATCCGCAGCCACGAGGAGATGCTCGCCGCGCTCAAGCGGCCGAACCTCGACTGGCACGACCTCGAGCGCATCAGACCGCTGCTGCGGCGCGCCGAGCAGGTCGGCGGCTCGGCCTCGAGCACCCTCACGGTCAAGTACCGCGACCACCGCCTGGCCGACGTGGTGATCTACGGCACCACCGCCAACTACGCGCGCATGCTCCAGCTCGACCTCGCCACCGGCCGCTTCTTCCTCGACAGCGAGGCGCACGCGGCGCAGGCCGTGACGGTCATCGGCTGGGACGTCAAGGACGAGCTCTTCGCGCAGGTCGACCCGATCGGGCGCACCATGCTGATCGGCGGCTTTCCCTACCGGGTGATCGGCCTGATCGCCAAGCAGGGGAACGTCCTCGGCCAGAGCCGCGACAATCAGCTCTTCGTGCCGCTCGACAACTACCGCAAGACCTTCGGCCGGCGCGGCTCGCTCAACATCTTCATCCAGGCCAAGGGCGGGGTCGCCGGCATTGACGCGGCGGCCGACGAGGCGCGCGCCGTCTTCCGCGCCCTACGCCACACCGCATTCAAGGCCCCCGACCCGTTCGGCCTGGTCACCGCCGGCAGCCTGGAGACGCTGTGGCGGCAGATCTCGGCCGCCGCCTTCATCCTGTCGCTGCTCATCGCCTCGGTGTCGCTCGGCATCGGCGGCATCGTGATCATGAACATCATGCTGGTGGCGGTGGTCGAGCGCACCCAGGAGATCGGCCTGCGCCGCGCGCTCGGCGCCCGCAAGCGCGATATCCGCCGCCAGTTCCTGCTCGAGTCGGCGCTGCTTTCGGTGGCCGGCGGGCTGGTCGGCGTGCTGCTCGGCTCGCTCATCGCGCTGCTGGTCAACAACGTCCTCCATTTTCCGGCCCGCCCCGGCCTCGGCATCGTGTTGGCCGGCCTGGCGCTGTCGGGCGGCGTCGGGCTGCTCGCCGGCTACTGGCCGGCCCGCACCGCCTCCAACCTGATGGTGGTCGACGCCCTGAGGGCCGAGTAGGGCATGCCCCGGACCACCCCGCCGGCCGCGCCGAGCGCGCCTGCCCCCCGCCCCCCGCGCCGCCGCGGCCGTTTCCGCCTGGCCTGGACGGAGAACGTTCGCTTCGCGCTGGTCGCCATGCGCGCGCACAAGCTGCGCAGCTTCCTCACCCTGCTCGGGGTCACCGCCGGGGTGGCGACGGTGATCATGATGGTCAGCTTCGTGGTCGGCTTCAACAACTCGGTCACCGCCGCCTTCACCAGCTTCGGCGCCCAGCTGGTGCAGTTCCAGAAGTACGAGGCGCGCTTTGGCCCCGGGCGCATCCCGGAGGAGCAACGCAACCGCCGCGACCTGACGATCGAGGACGCCGCCGCCCTCAAGCGCCTGGCGCCGCTCGCCGCCGCGGTCTCCCCCGAGCGCTACATGTTCGGGGGGACCGACATGAGGGCGGGCCGGGAGGAGGCGAGCGGCGCGGTGCTGGCGGGCGCGACGCCCGACTATCCGCTCGCCAACAACAGCTTCGTCCAGGACGGCCGCTTCCTGACCGACTCCGATCTGCGCCACGCGGCGCGGGTCGTGGTCATCGGCACCGACATCGCCGACGGGCTCTACCCCAACCGCGACCCGATCGGCCAGACCATGACCATCCATGGCGTCGCCTACCGCGTCGTCGGGCTGTTCGAGAAGAAAGGCGCCTTCCTGGGCCAGAGCAACGACAACCGGGTGGCGATCCCGATCACCACCTTCGACGAGCAGTTCCCGCAGGTGAAAAACGGCCACCGCGACACCATCCACATCGCCACCGTCCCCGACCGCCCCGAGGACTACCAGGCGCTGATCGATCAGGAGACCTCGATCCTGCGCGTGCGGCGCAAGCTGCGCGCCGACCAGCCCAACGACTTCGCGATCTTCACCAGCGAGGGGCAGCTCGAGAGCTTCCGCCAGATCACCGGCGGCATCGCAGCGGTGATGCTGGTGATCGCCGGCATCGCGCTGCTGGTGGGCGGCGTCGGAGTGATGAACATCATGCTCGTAAACGTCACCCAGCGGACGCGCGAGATCGGGCTGCGCAAGGCGGTCGGCGGCACCCGGCGCGACATCGCCCTGCAGTTCCTGTCAGAGGCCGTGACCCTGACCGGCGTCGGCGGCGCCCTGGGCATCCTGGCCGGCCTCGGCGCGGCGCTCGGCGCCCGCGTGCTGTTTCACTTCGCCGCCGCCGCCCCGCTCTGGTCGGTCCTCCTCGGCTTCGGCGTCTCGACCGCCGTCGGCCTCCTCTTCGGCACCTGGCCGGCAATGAAGGCCGCCGGCCAGGACCCGATCGAAGCCCTGCGCTACGAGTGAGCGCCGGCGCCGAGCGATCAGATTTCTTTGCCGCTGGCAGGGCGGTGCCAGCGCCGCCGCCCGTGGTTCGCGGCCGCCAGGCCGGCGATAGCCGGGCGGCACTTCCCGGAGGTCGGAACCCGTCGGCCGGCAGGTGATGCGCGGCCTTCCAGCCGCTGGACCGACCGAGCAGGGAGCGCCTTCGGCGCTCAGCGACCGCGGCGGGGCTCTGAGGCCCGCGGCGCTCTGTACAATCGCAAGGTAGCGCTCCCGGCGGCCGGAGCGCATGCTAGCAGGATGATGAAAAAGGCGTCGATGTGCGGTTCGGCGCCGCGGTCAGCGGCTGGTCCGGCGGCGCGCGCCTACCCAACCCGGAGTCTTGCCTTCTGCCCAGCGCTCGAGAAAGGCCATCAATTTCGAGCAATCGTACCCTTCGTCGCGCTCGAAGGCGTCCATGTCATCCGAGAAGAGCAGGCGGCCGCTGCTGTCCAGAAGCAGGAGATGCGGGTATCCAGTGATTTCCGGGTAGTGGGACAGGAAGGCACGGTTCTCGTTTTCGGGGCTGAAGTTGACCTTGAGCAGGACGTAGTGCGCAGCGAGCGAGCGCGAGACGCCCTCATCGTGGAGTGTCGTGGCCAGTTCGCGACACCAGCCGCACCAATCACCGCCCACGACGAGCAGAATCCTCTTGTGCGCCTGGCGAGCGACCACGGTGGCCTCCCTGAGGTCAGCCGCTGGGTCGCGCTTGGGATCGTATCCGGTCGAGCCCTGGTTGCCGGGGTTAGCAGGTGCAAGCGCCGGTAGGAGAAAGAGCACCAGAAAGCCGCCGGTGGTGCAGACTCGTGTCATCAGTTGCGACCCCCTCGCTGGTCGAATGCTGGGGCCCCGGCCCCGCTTTGCGCCGTTAGCCCTCGGGGGATGTTAGCACCCGCACGCCGAGAAAGGATGGGCGGAACAGAGCGCGAGGAGCGATCCCGGACTTCACGCGGCGACCATCATGAATGCGCTGGTAGTGCTATCTGCCTCCCGAATCCTCGAGTGGCGAACCAAACACCTCGCTTCTAGTCAAGCAGGCTCTTGAAAAAGCCGCTCAGTTTGGCTGGTCGCCCGCGAGGACCGCCTTGCCCCATGAGGAGGGCCGCGCAAGCTCGGCGCCCGGAGGCCAGAAGGCCCACGATGTCTGGGTGTCGGTGACATCGAGCGCCAGTCCGAAAACCTGGCCCGCGCGCGGCAGCGGCGCGAGCCGCGCGAGAGCGATCCGTATTTCCATCACGCCGTCGCCGCTCAGCGGAGCATGGCTTGCTTCCCATCCGGATTTGGTCTTTGCGCAGAGAAATACGCCACCGCGACTGTAGAGGTTGAAGGCTCCCTCACCCTCACAGAGGTTGTAAGAGCTGTGAAACCAGAGCTGACCGGCACGCCAGGCGTTTCCGCGGGCGCTCGCCGGATCGAACAACACCTCGGGGTAACGCTCGGCGCCGGAGTGCCTGAGATGGGTGAAGGCAAAGAAGAGGTTGGAAGCGTCGTGCTTGACCAGCACCCGCACCACCCAGTCGCTAGAGACCGCGATATCAACCGTGGCGGCGTCGTCCCACTCGCCGGCCGACAACACGCCGTCGACCGTGACCGGGCGCCCAGTCGGGATTTCGAGACGCGCAAGTTCCCTCGCGCCACCGAGCTCGACGGCAACCGCCGCGAGACTGAGGACGACCGCGACTACCAGGAGACACCGCATACTCACATCATAACAGGCTGCTGAAAACCCCGTAAAGTACGATAGAATAAGGCGTACGGAGGAACCGGCCGACGCGGGGAGCAGACGTCAAGCAGGGCAATGTGTTCAGCTACCTCTCGCTGGAAGAGCGGGTCCCCAACGACGCCAACAGGACTTGCCGAGGTGCGACTCACGTTATTCTCACTTCGCGTCATTGTCTATGAAGAGGGTTAAGTCCGAAAGAAACGACTGGCTGCGTCCGGAATACAGGCGCTCGGATCTCGGAGAGATCGTTCGCGGCAAGTACGCCCGCCGCCTCAGTGATTCGACCAACATCGTCGTTCTTGACCCCCAAGTGGCCAAGGCATTCCCCAACGACGATGCGGTGAACATGGCGCTGCGAGGTTTGCTGGAGCTGGCGCGCTCCTCGGTCCGCGTGGCGCCGCGTTCGACTCGGAGGGCCGCGAAGAGCAGTCACGAGGGCTAGGCGAGGAGGGCAGTGGTTGCGCCGCCGGCCGTCGTTCGCTGCCGCCCGGCCGGCCAGTCGCCGGACCGGGTGAGCAAAGAGTGCCGGAGGCCGCTGACTTAGCCAGGGCCTGCGGCGCTCAGCTACCGCGGCCGGGCTTTGAGGCCCCCACGCTCTGTATAGTGGTCCACTCAATCATCTCTTCGGAGCCCTCCCAGCCGCCGGCCAGTCCGGCGAGCCCCTTCTCGGGACCGGCGGCCTTGAGTCGGGCAAGCTGTTCCATCTCCGCCGCCGGCACCAGGAGCGCTTCCATTGCAGAGGTAAAGGCCCACTTCGCCGACTGGGTCCGGGCGGCGGAATCGGGAGACGGAGTCGTGATCACGCGGCATGGCAAGCCGGTGGTGGCTCTGAACGCGCCGCGGAAGAGCTCGCCGATGGCGATAGCGCTGGTGAACCGCTCGGCCCGAGGGAGCTCGGCCAGCCAGCGCAGGTATCCGCGCGCAGGCTGCTTCTTCAGAACCTCGGAAATAGCGTCGGTATCGAACAGAAAAGCCACGGTGACCGCTCAGCCGAGATTCGGCGCCTCACGTGAACGGGTCCGGCGAGCGGGATCCGCTGCAACATCAGCCGGCGGCGTGGCCGTCAGCAAGAGATCTTGCGGTCGAACGTAAATCCCCTTAGAGACAAGACGGTCACTGGGGCACGACTGCTCCTCGGAGAACTGGTCTATCGCGGTGCCGGGGAGGGCGCCGAAGAGGCTGCAGGCGCCTTGGGCCAAGGCTAAAGCACCTACGGCACAGCATCCCTGCCAGCAAGCCCACGCGACGGATGGCCATCGGCGATCTCTCCTTCTCTCTCCCCGGGGAAAGGTGTCTCGAAGCTCCAGAATCAGCAGGGTGTGGGGCTCCTCTTGTCTTGCCTGTCCCGTGAGCTCAGGGGCACAGGTAGACCCTGCTGTCGCAGATCAGGCGGTCGCCCAGTTGCCGGCATTCGCCGTAATAGCTGCTGCACCGGACCGAGGTGTCCGACAGGCAGGCGACCGTGCATGGCTCGCCCATGAGGTCCCAGTCCCAGTAGTCCGCGGCCGAGTCGTCGTAGAAGTAGCTGGGGAACCATACGGGAGGCTGCGGATGCCGGTGGACCGGCGGCGGCGGTGGAGTCTGGGGTGGCCGGTTAGGCGGCGGCTCGGGGTGCCGCGGCCCGGGATGGCGTGGATCGGGGTGGCGCTCCCCTGGGCGCCGATCCCGCAGGTCGCTCTTGCCATCCGAGCCGGCGGCGCTGTTTGCTTGCCCCTTCTCGGGGGGCTTGACCTGCACCGGCGCTTCCGGATGAGAGGCAACCACCCGCTGTCCAGGAGTGATGGGCGACTCGGACGCACCGGACCGGTCCCCGCCGGCCGTTCTCGGTGAGGGTGCCGCATCTTCTCCTCCGCCTCCGGATCTGGATGGAGAGGTGCCGCGGACGCCGTCGTGAGAGCCGGCGCCGGCGCCACTGCTGCCGCTCGCCGATGTTCCGCCCGCGTGCGCAGCCGTGGCGGCGCTCCCGCCGCCGCTGGTAGATGCACCGCTCCCGTGCGAAGAGGAGCCGCCGCTGCCGCTGGTGCTCGAAGAAGCTCCACCTCCGTGCGAGGAGGACGACCCGCTGTCATGAGAGCCCGAGCTGCCGCTGCCACCGCCGGAAGAAGAGGAGGAGTGAGAGCCCCCGGAGCTCCCGGAGCCTCCGGAGCTGCTTGTGCCGCTGGAACCGCTCGAGCTGCTGGAACTGCTCGAGCCCCCGGAGCTGCTCGAGCTTGAGGAGCCGCTCCCACCGCTGCTCGAAGAGCTGCTGCTGGAGCTTCCGGAGGCGGAGGAGCCACCCCCGCCCGACGAGCCTCCCGAGGACCCGCCTCCCGAGGACCCACTCCCCGAGGATGCGCTCGACCCGCTCTCGGAACCTCCGTGCGGTCCGGCGACCACGCGTGTTCCGAAAGCCAGAAGAAAGGTGAAAAACGCGCCGAAAATCAAAAGCAATGTCGTTCTTCTCATGGCGGCCTCCGTGAAGCGAGCTCGGCTCCGATCCGATCTGCCCTCCACCTGCGGCGGAGCGTGAAGCCGTCGCTCCTGCCGCCGCGCCTAGGATCGCCGGCGCGAGCGGTGGACGCGCCTGAAAAGAACTTACCGAAGCGCCCGCGCCTCTGGCAGAGCATACACATGCTTCTTCGCCGCGGCGCGCTCCGCCCTGACGGCGAGGCTCGCTTCAGGACCTCTGCGCGCCACCGATCGAGCGCGCCACGCGATGCGCTCCCCGCCGGTTTGGCCTGGGAGATGGGCGATCCGCGCTCGTCTTGCGCCACCTCCGGCAGGTCAGGCGAGGCCGGGCTCCGGCTCTTGGGTCGATCCGGCGCCAGGCGCCGGTATCCGTCCGCGCTCGTGCCGGCGGCGGCGAAGGGGAGCATGATCATGCGTCGCGAGGCCATCCGGTTGGCCAAGGACGGCGTCCGCGTCGTACCCGGCCGTGGCCTCGCACGTCCGGCGCTGGCCAGGGCGGTCCGCCGCGAGGTGAGCGCCCTCGATCCCGAGCAGCCGGTGGCGCGCGTCGCCACCATGGAGGAGCTGCTCGACACGGCGCTCTCGCCTTCGCGCTTCAACCTCTTGCTCCTCGGCTTCTTCGCCAGCGCGGCGCTCGGCCTGGCGGCCCTGGGGCTCTACGGAGTGGTCTCCTATTCGGTCCGGCAGCGCACGCACGAGGTCGGCGTGCGCATCGCGCTCGGCGCCGGGCGGTGGCAGGTGCTGCGGCAGGTGGTGGGCGAGGGGATGCTCCTCACGGCGGGCGGATTGGCCCTCGGGCTCGCCGGCTCCCTGGCCCTGACGCGAGTGCTGGCCGGGTTGCTCTTCGACGTCAGGCCGAACGATCCGTGGGTCTTGACCGCCGTCTCCGGGTTGCTGGCAGGCATCGCGCTGCTGGCGTCCTACTTCCCGGCGCGCCGCGCCACCAAGGTCGATCCGGTCGGCGCCCTGCGCGCCGGGTAGCGGGCCGTCGGCGAGCCATGGATGCCTCGCGAGCGGCGGCGGGAAGGCTGTATGCTTGGGCCGGTTTTATGGATCGAACCCTGGCAACCCGGCAGCAGCATGTCGCCGGCGGAGGAGGACTCGATGGCGAAAGGACTCTTGAGAAGGATTGGCGTCTCCGTCGGTTGCCTGGCGGCGGCGCTGGCGGCAGGGGCGGCGCTGGCCGGCTGCTTCGACGTCCAGCAGTCGATGACCCTGCAGCGCGACCTGTCGGGCCAGGCGGCATTTTCGATGACCGTCAACTTCGAGCCGATGGTGCAGTTCATGGCCGAGTTCCAGCGCTCGATGGCCGGTCAGAAGGGAGAGCCGACCGCCGCCGAGCTCGAGAAGGTCAGGCAGGACTTCCTCGCCTCCCGCAAGTCCAAGGCCGAGGACAGCCCGGTCAACAAGGAGAAGCTCGAGAAGAGTCTGCCTCCGGGCATCAAGCTGATCGACAGCTCGGTCCAGGACCAGGGTCTGAAGATGGTCGTCCACCTGCGCTTCGCATTCGACAACGTTGCCAAGCTCGGCCAGATCAATCTGCCCAGCGAAGGCGCCGATCAGCCGGGGTCCAAGAACCCCTTCGACCGGCCGTTCGGCGGGCTGCAGGTGGTCGACGAAGGCAAGACGCTGCTGCTGACCAGCCCGGCGACCAACCCCTTGCCGGCGAAGGAGTCGATGCCCAGCGGTCCGGACCTCTCGCCGGACGTCGCCAAGCAGATGGAGGCGGTTTTCAAGGGCTTCCGCGTCGCCTTCCAGATCGAGACCCCGTTCGAGGTCGTGGAAAGCAACGCCACCCGCCGCGAGGGCAAGACGCTCTACTGGGAGTACGACCTCAACTCGATCAAGAAGATGACGCCGGAGCAGAGCAAGACCGGGATCAGGGCCCGCTTCCGCAAATAGGGATGGCGCCCAGGCGGCGGCCGGGCCTTCAGGGACAGGTGGCGAAGGCGTCGGTGTCGGTGACCGCGGGGGCGGGGGGGCCCTGATAGTTGAAGTAGATCCGGGTCGATCCGGTCGCGGTGTCGAGCACCTCCAGGCGGTAGAAGACGTTGGTAGTCGCGGCGGAGAAGAGCCAGTAGCGGTGATTCAGCGAGCAGCCGTCGACCAGCTTGACCAGCGCCTCCCAGTTGTCGGGGTCGAAGAACCAGAACAGGCCGGAGCGGCGGTTCGGACAGGGTACCGCCACGCCGCTGCCGGTGACTCGGTCAGGAGCGGTTGGCATGGTGAGGCCGGAGTCCGGAGTGCCGGTCCGCCAGCTCAGGCGGGCCGCGAACCTTCCCGCAAAGCAGAGGGTGGTGAACGCCGAGCTGCAGGGCGGCACTGGAGAGGGGGTGCCGAACGAGGAGGCGTTTTCGAGCGTGCCGTTGAAAGCGCCCAGGGCATCCGCGGCGTTGTGAACCAGGCTCCAGACGGCCACCAGTCCGGGCTGCGGGGAGCCGAGAGCCTGGCTGATCGTGCCGTGGATCTGCTCTGGATCGCGGGCGACGCTCCACAGCCGGATCTCGTTCAGATCGGCGCTCGGGGTATGGCCCGGCAGCGCCACGTCGTTGCCGATCTCGACCGGGTCGCCGCTGCCCGGCAGCGGTCCGCTGTCGGCGGCGGCGGCGACCTGCTCGCCATTGACGTAGTGCAGGTGCCGCGCACCATCGAAGACCACGGCGAAATGGGTCCACTCGCCTGCTGGAAGCCTGCCGCCGTCCAGGTTGGAGCCGGCGCCGCGCAGCGAGGAGCGCAGCAGGCCGCCTCCGCCGCCGCTTTGCCCGGTAGGGCAGACGCCGACCCACCACGCTCGCTGCGCGTTCTTGCCGATGAGGCTCCGGCAATCCGGCGGCGCATCATGCAGCCGGACCCAGCCTTCGATGGTGATGGCCGCGGCCGGCTCGAGCTTCGTCTGGTGCGGGATCAAGACACCACCGAGCCTGCCGTCGAGCGCCAGCCAGCCGCCAAACGGCTGCGCCGCGCCGCCGCCCGGAAAGACGATCAGCAGGCCAAACCCCAGAAACGTGATCGATTTCCAGCTCAACCCTCTCATGGACGCCCCCTGTGCATGTCTCTGCACGCCGTGCGCATTCCTGTTTCAGATCGGTGTGCCGCCATGGAGCCGGGCCATCGACGGCTCCCGGGCTGCCCGTCCGGTGATGGACGTGCGGCACTTCCCGGAGGTCGGCCGCACGTCCGGTGATGGACGTGCGGCACTTCCCGGAGGTCGCTGCCCGCCTGCACCTATCTACTCAAGACGGAGAATGGACGGCGAAAGCGCAGCTTCGGCAGCGGACGGGCGGCCTATGGGGCCTATGGGGCGGGGTTGACGCGTCGGCGAGCGGTGCGCTAGCGTTGAGCTCTCTGATGCTGCTGCTGCGATACCTCTCGGAAGGAGGCGAGTATGGGTTTCTTTCATCTCCTCTGGGCCCTCGTCGTGGGCTTCTTCTCCGGTCTCATCGCGCGATACCTCATGCACACCTCGCTCGGGTTCTGGAGCACCGTGCTGCTGGGAGTCCTGGGCTCGATCGTGGGCGGCTTCATCGGCGGCCTGATCTGGAAGCCGCGGGATGACAAATTCCACCCCGCCGGCATCTTCATGTCGATCCTCGGTGCGGTGCTCTTGCTCTTCATCTGGAACCGCATCGGCTGAGCGGGCGCTCGCCGCTCCGCCCGTTGCGATAGATGGCAAGTCTGGCCGGCGCGCCGGGCGCTCCTGGCGTCGAGGTCAGAGACCTCAGCAAGCGGTTCGGCGGCGTCGCGGCCGTCACCAGCGTGAGCCTCGCCATTGGGCGCGGCGAGCTCTTCGCCCTGCTCGGACCGAGTGGCTGCGGCAAGACGACGCTGCTGCGGCTGATCGGCGGCCTCGAGCGGCCCGATTCCGGGACGATCCGCATCGCCGGAGCTGATCTCACCGCGACGCCTCCGCACCGGCGTCCGGTGCACATGGTCTTCCAGCACTACGCGCTCTTTCCCCACCTCACCGTGGCCGAGAACGTGGCCTTCGGGTTGCGCTACCGCCGCCCCCGCCGGGCCGAGGCGGCGCGGGTGGCGGAGGCGCTGGCGCTGGTGCGCCTTGCGGGCCTCGATGGGCGCTATCCGCATCAGCTCTCCGGCGGCCAGCGGCAGCGCGTGGCCCTGGCCCGGGCGCTCGCGCCGCAGCCCGAGGTGCTGCTGCTCGACGAGCCGCTCGGCGCGCTCGACCAGCAGCTGCGCCGCGCGATGCAGGTCGAGCTCAAGGGATTGCAGCGCACGCTCGGCATCACCTTCGTGCTGGTGACCCACGACCAGGATGAGGCGCTGGCCCTGAGCGATCGGCTGGCGGTCATGCGCGACGGCAGGCTCGAGCAGATGGGCAGCCCGGGCGAGGTCTTCGAGCGCCCCGCTACCCCCTTCGTGGCGGAGTTCATGGGCGCGGCCAACTTCTGGCAGGCCGAGGTCGTTCGCGGGGGCGATAGCGGGGAACGCGTAGCGCTGCGGCTGGCCTGCGGCGTCGAGCTCGAGGCGCCGGCGCCTGCCGGCGGCACCATGCGGGTGGGCCAGGCGGTGCAGGTGGTGGTGCGGCCGGAGAAGCTCGCGCTGCGGGACCCCGGGCACGGCGGTCTGACTGGGCGCGGCGGGTCCGTGCCCGCTTCAGGGGAGGTGGCGGTGGCGGTGACCGTGGAAGAGCGCGTCTACCAGGGCGCGAGCACGCTCTGGATCGTGCGCGCCGGCGCCGGACCTCGCTATCTGGTGAGCGAGCCCAGCACGCAGCAAGAGTCGGCGGCTGGGCGCCCGGCAGCGGCGGCGGAGGCACGACGGACCGCCCTGGTCCCGGGCAGCCCGGCGCTCCTGTGCTGGGACCCGCGCCATACGGTGGTGGTGCGCGATGCCTGAGCGCGCGGCAGCTCCCAAGCCGGCCGGGCGCAAGCGCGGCCGCACCGCCTACGCCCTCGCCCTTCCTGCCTGGCTGGTGCTCGGGATCTTCTTTCTGCTGCCCCTCCTCCTGATGCTGGCGGTCAGCGGGGGCGAGCGCGAGCTCTACGGCGGAGTCAAGCCGGTCGCCGACCTGGGCGCGTATCTCCGCTCCGGCGCCTGGGCGGCCAACTATGCGCGCTCGTGCGCGGCGATCTACGCCCGGATCGGCTGGCGCTCGCTGTGGATGGCGCTGGCGACCACCGCCATCTGCCTGGTGATCAGCTTTCCGGCCGCCTATTACATCGCCCTGCTCTCGCCGCGGCGGCGGAAGAACCTGCTGCTCGGTCTCGCGGTCATCCCGTTCTGGAGCAGCTTCCTCATCCGCACCTACGCCTGGATGTTCATCCTGCGCAGCGAGGGACTGCTCAACCACCTGCTCCTCGGGCTCGGCCTGATCCAGCGGCCGCTGCAGCTGCTCTACACCGAGCTCGCGGTCGCGATCGGCCTGGTCTATGGCGAGCTGCCGTTCATGATCCTGCCGCTCTACGCCGCGCTCGAAAAGCTCGACCGCTCGCTGCTCGAGGCGGCCGCCGACCTCGGTGCGGGCGGCGCGGCTCGCTTCCTTCGAGTGACCGTGCCGCTCGCCGCGCCGGGCATCGCGGCGGGAGTGGTGATGGTCTTCGTCCCCAGTCTCGGGCAGTTCGTGGTCTCGGACCTCCTGGGCGGCGCGCGCAGCATGCTGTTCGGCAACCTCATCCAGAACCAGTTCGCCGCCGCCCGCAACCAGCCCTTCGGCGCCGCGCTCGCCTTCGAGCTCACCGCGGCGGTCTTGCTTTTGCTCTTCGCCTACGCTCTCTACGCCGGCCGGCACGGCGGCGAGGAGGCACTGCTGTGAGCACTGTGAGCGCTGTGAGCGAACCGGGTGGCGCCAGCGGCCGGCGCGGGGTAGCCCGGGCCGCGGCGGCCGGCGGCGGCCGCGCGCGGCGGCTGCTCGCCCTGCACACGGCGCTGGTCTACGGCTTTCTCTATCTGCCGATCGTGGTATTGATGGTCTTCTCGTTCAATGGCGCGCCCCCGGCGCCGGCCGCGATCGGCGCCGCCGGCGGCGGGTTGACCGCGGTCTGGGAAGGCTTCACCTTCGCCTGGTACAGCCGGCTGCTGCACGACGCGCTGCTGCTCGGGGCGGTGCGCAACAGCCTGCTGGTCGGCGCCGCCGCCACCGCCGCCGCCGTTGCGCTCGGCACGCCTGTCGCCCTGGCCCTGGCGCGCTACGACTTCCACGGCCGCCGCGCCACCCAGGCGCTGCTGCTGCTGCCGGTCATCATCCCGGAGGTCGTGGTCGGCGCCGCGCTGCTGACTTTCTTCGGCGCCGTCGCGCTGCGGCTGTCGCTCGCCACGGTCGTCGCGGCCCATGTCGTCTTCAGCATCCCCTATGTGGCGCTCGTCGTGCGGGCCCGCCTGGCGGGCGTCGACGCGGATCTGGAGGAGGCGGCCCGCGACCTCGGAGCGGGTCCCTGGGAGACCTTCCGGCGGGTGACTCTGCCGCTCGCTCTGCCCGGCATCCTGGCCGCCGCGCTGCTGGTCTTCACTCTCTCGATCGACGACTACGTCATCACCTCCTTCGTGGCCGGGGTGGGCGCCACGACCTTGCCGCTCTACATCTACTCGCTGCTCAAAGTTGGTGTGACGCCGGAGATCAACGCGGTCTCGACCCTGCTGCTGGCCGCCACCATCGTCTCGATCGCCGTCGCGCAGCGCCTGCTGCAGCGCCCGGTGGGCGGCGGCGGGCGCCGTGCCGGCCGGACGCGGCGGCGCCAGGCGGAGTGACGCGGATGCGGCGCCTCGGCGGCAGCGGTCACCCGCGGTGCGCGACCCTGAGGGTGTTCGCCGGCTTCGCCGCGCTCGCCGCGCCCGCCGCGGCCGGTGCCCTGCTGGCGGCAGCGCTGGCCGGCGGCTGCGGCCGCACGCCGCCGGGATCGCCGCCCGGATCGCCGCCCGGAGCGCCGACCGGATCGCCGCCGGCGGCAGCCAGGGCGGGGGCGGGGAGCGTCGCCAGAGGCAGGCAGGGCAAGCTCAACGTCTATTTCTGGACCAACTACCTGCCCGAGGACGTGGTCGCCGAGTTCGAGCGCCGCACCGGCCTCGAGGTCACGGTCGACACCTACTCGGCCAACGAGGCGCTGCTCGCCAAGCTGCAGTCCGGCGTCGCCGACTACGACGTCGTCGTGCCCTCCGATTACCTGTTGAAGGTCCTCATCCCGCAGCGGCTGCTGCGCGAGCTCGACCACGCGCGGCTGCCGCACCTCCCCAACCTCGATCCGCGCTTTCTCGCGCAACAGTTCGATCCCGCCAACCGCTACTCGCTGCCCTACCTCTGGGGCACCACCGGTCTGGGCTACGACAAGCGCAAGGTCGCCGCGCCGATCGACAGCTGGAGCGCGGTCTTCGATGCGCGTTACGCCGGCCGCATCCTGATGCTCGACGACGAGCGCGAGGTCTTTGCCGCGGCGCTCAAGCTCGCCGGCCGCTCGCTCAACGAACGCGATCCCGCGGCGCTGCGCCAGGCGGCGGCGCGGCTCGCGGCCCAGAAGAGCCTGGTGCGGACCTACAACAGCAGCGACTTCGCCAACCTGCTGGCGGCCGGCGACGTCGACATCGCCCAGGGCTACAACGGCGAGCTGGCCAAGGTGGTCGCCAGGCAGCCCGAACGCCTGGCCTACGTGGTGCCTAAAGAAGGCGGCACCCTGTGGATCGACAACCTGGCGGTGCCGCGGACGGCGCGCCACCTCGATGCCGCCTACCGCTTCCTCGACTACCTCCTGGAAGCGGAGGTCGCGGCGCGGGTCGTCGACGGCGTGCGCTACGCCAGCGCCAACCGCGCAGCCTTCCGCCTGATCGACGCCGCGATCCGCAACGACCCGGCGATCTATCCGCCGCCCGCCGTCCTCGGCCGCTGCGAGCTGATGGAGGACCTCGGCGCCACGACGCCGCTCCTCGATCAGCTGTGGACCGAGATCAAGTCGCAATGACGCAGACTAAGATAGAGACGCGATGACCATGACCGAGCTGCTCAGCGGACTGCGCGTCAGCTGGCGGCGCCTCTGGCGCCATCCAGGCTCCACGGCCCTCGCCGCCCTCGCCCTGGCGGCGGCGATCGGGGCCGACACCACGGTCTTCAGCATGGTGGAGGCGGTGTTGTTGCGGCCGCTTCCCTACCGCGACCCCGGCAGCCTGGTGATGCTGTACGAGGACCATTCACGCGCCGGGGGCCGTCCACGGCTGCTGGTGGCGCCGGCGACCTTCGCGGCCTACCAGAGCCAGTGCCGGGCTTTCTCGGCGCTCGCCGCGCAGTGGGGGGGCGAGGTCAACCTGACCGCGGCGGCCGGCGTGGGGGAGCCCGAGGTCCTCTTCGGCGCTGACGTCAGCTCCGGTTTCTTCGCCCTCCTGGGTACGCGGGCAGAGCTCGGCCGCCTTCTGGCGGAGGCCGATTTTCGCCCCGGCGCCGAGCCGGCGCTGGTGCTGAGCCACGCTCTGTGGCGGCGCCGCTTCGCCGGCCGGCCCGACATCCTGGGCCGCACGCTGACTCTCGACGACCGCGCCTACACCGTCGTCGGAGTGATGCCGGCGGCCTTCGCGGTGCCGCTGCACCTGCGCTCGCCGAGCCAGCTGAGCGAGTTCTGGAAGCCGCTCGCGCCGCCCCGCGATCCCGCCGATCACCGCAGCCACGTCCTCGAGGTGCTTACCCGCTTGGCTCCTGGCACTACCCTGGCTGCGGCGCGGGCCGAGGCGGGCGCGGTCGCCCTTCGCCTGGCCGCGGACTTTCCCAAGGACTGCGCCGGCACGGGTGCCACCCTGGTGCCGCTGGGCGAGCAGATCACCGGCGAGTCGCGCGCCAGCCTGCTCATGTTATGGGGCGCGGTCAGCGTGCTGCTGCTGATCGCCTGCGCCAACCTCGCGAGCATGCTGCTGGCACGGGCACTGGCGCGCCGCGATGAGCTGGCGCTGTGCGCCGCCCTCGGAGCGCGGCGCTGGCAGCTGGTGCGGCAGCCGCTCGGCGAAGCGCTGCTGCTGGTGGCGCTCGGTGCGCTGGGGGGCGAGGGATTGGCGGCGGGCGCGGTCCGCCTGCTCAGGGCGGTCCTGCCGCCCGAGGTGCCGCGCCTCGACGGGATGAGGATCGATGCCGGCGTGCTTGCCTATGCGACTGCGGCGGCCCTGGTCTGCGGCATCGCCTGCGGTCTCGTCCCCGGGCTGCGCGCCACCCGCTCCGACCTGCAGGCCGCGTTGCGCCGGGGAGGCGGCGGCGGGGACCGCCGTCGTTTCCTCTCCAGGCGCCTTGGCGGCGCTGTGCCCGGCCGGCCCGGCAGCGTTCTCATCGTCACGCAGCTCGCCCTGACCCTCGTGCTCGCCCTGACCGCCGGGCTGATGATCGAGAGCTTCACCCGCCTCGTCCGGGTCGATCCGGGTTTCCGCGCCGACCGGGTGCTGACCTTCGCGATCGGATTGCCGGCGCGCTATCGCGAGCCGCGCCAGCGCGCCGCCTTCTTCCAGCAACTCACCACCCGGCTGGCCGCGCTGCCCGGAGTGCGCAGCGCCGGCGGCATCAACCGCCTGCCGCTCGATCCGAGCTACGGCGTTGGCTCGCTGATCATCGAGGGGCGGGAGACGACCGCGGGCGGCCAGCGCGCGGCGGCGCTGCCCGCGGCACCGCCGGCGCCGCGACCGCTGGTCGGCGTGCGCTTCGTCACCCCGGACTATTTCCGCACCCTCCGGATTCCCGTGCTGCGCGGGCGGACATTCAGCGCGCAGGACGACGCGCGGTCGCCTGCCGTGGTGCTGGTCAACCAGAGCCTGGCGCGGCGCTTCTGGCCGGCGGGCGACCCGGTCGGCGCCCGGATCAACCTGGGCGAGCCAGGCGACCCGTGGCAGCAGGTGGTGGGAGTGGTGGGCGACGTCGCCCACGACTCGCTCGCCGGGCCGCCGCTGGCGGAGGCCTACCTGCCCTACGCCCAGGTGCCGGTCGGCGGCATGCAGCTGGTGGTGCAGGCGGCGGACGACCCGCTGGCGCTCGCCGCGGCGGTGCGGCGCGAGGTCTCGGCCCTCGACCGCAGCGTGCCGGTGCAGCGGTTGCGGCCCCTCGAGCGGCAGGTCGGCGACTCGGTCGCCAGGCCACGCTTCTGGCTTCTCCTGGTCTGGGGGTTCGCCGCACTCGCCCTGCTCCTTGCCGCGATGGGGGTCTTCGGCCTGATGGCCTACACCGTGGCGCGCCGCCGGCGCGAGATCGGCATCAGGATGGCGCTCGGAGCGGCAGCCGGCGACGCCGCGCGCATGATCGTGGGACAGAGCGCGAGGCTGGCGCTGGCGGGGGTCTTGCTCGGACTGGCGCTCTCCGTGGCGGTGTCGCGCTGGCTGGCAGCGCAGCTCTTCGGCGTGAGTGCCCTCGAGCCGCTTCCCGCGCTCGGGTCGGCGGCGTTGCTGATCGCCGTCGCCCTTCTCGCCGGCTACATTCCCGCCCGGCGGGCCGCCGAGGTCGATCCCATGGAGGCGCTGCGCCGCGAGTGAGCCAGAGAGGCCGGCGCCGCGGGAGCACCCGACGCGCCGCGCCCGCACGGCTCAGACGGCGGGCAGTCCCTGGTCGAGGGCGTGGTCGAGCGCTTCTAGGATCTGCAGGACCTCGGTGCGGCTGAGCTTGGCGCCGGGTCCCCTCACCTCGATCAGGTCGAGCGTCGCAACGGCCAGCCGGATGGGCAGGGCGCAGAAGGCGACGATGCCGCGCGGCGCAGCGCAGCTCTGCAGGCCGAGGGCGTAGCGGGTCGCCACCTCCAGGTCGCGTCGCGCCAGCGCCAGCACCCCGCCGACGTCGCAGCCGGCGGGCAGGTATCGCCGCCCGTAGGTGGCGTCGGCCAGCGAATCCTTGACGATGTTGACCAGCTGCAGCGCCTCTCCGAAGCGGGCGGCGCGCCGGCGCAGGAAGCGCTTGAGCGGGGCGAGCCCACCGCGGTGCCGCAGGATGAAGAGCTCGGTCAGCATCTCGCCCACGATGCCCGCGACGACGTAGCAATAGTGCCTGAGGTCGTCGAGGTCGGAGAGCTCGAGCGAGCCGTCGGCGCCGCCGCGCCCGACGAATTCTCCCATCCCCGCGACGGTGCGGCAGGTGTGGGTGGCGATCAGCCGCCGTGGCACCGGGTCGAGCTGCCAGAAGGCGCCGAGCACCTCGGGGGTCTTGCGCAGCAGCTCCTGGTAACCCTCGTCGCGGCACGGTGGATCGGCGAGCCAGAGCGCGGTCTCGCGCCGCGCCTCCTCGCCCGAGGAGCGCTCGAGCAACTGCCCGAAGCCGGCGAGAGCGGCAACCTTGCGCGCCCGCGGCCACAGCTCAGCGTCTTCGAAGGTGTCGGCGATGCGGAACAGCAGGTAGGCGATCCCCACCTGGAGGCGCGTCGGTTCCGGCAGCAGCGGGATGGCCAGGGCGAAGGTGCGGCTGGTCTTCTCGAGCAGGTGGGCGAGCTCGTCCGGACTGCAGGCGGCCTCCGGCGCCGCCGTGGTGCCGGCCTCTACCGCGGTGGCGCTCGCGGCCGGAACGCTGCGGTCTCGGCCCGCCCGGCCCGTCCGGTCCGCCCCCGCCGCCCGGCCGGTCCCGGCCCGTCCGTCCGCCGCGGCTCGATCCTGGCCTGCCCGGCCCGCGGCTCCGACGCCGGCGCCACCGTCCGGTCCTGCCCGGCCCGCTGCCGGTCGGTCGGCGACCCCGCCTCGCCCGGCCAGGCCTGGCCGGCTCGACCCCGGGCTCGGCCCCTGGCTTGGCGGCGCGCCGCCGCGGCCTGGCGGCTCGGTGGCCGAGGGTCGCGGCGCCCCGAGGCTCGCGGGCGGTGCGCCGGCCCGATCGCGCGGCCTGCTCATCGGGGCTCTCCGGCCCGCCAGCCCGCCACGGCGGCTTGGCGGGGTGCGGCCGCGGCCGCCAGCTCGGGGCGGCCGGCCGCGGCGTCCGCACCGCGCGCCGCGGGTTCAGCGGCGGCTGCGGAAGCCGCCTCGCCGAGTGCGTCCGGCGCGCGGCCGGCAATCAGCTCCTCGGCGGCGGACGCCAGGCGCCGCGCGCAGAAGCGGAGCCGCCGCCGCAGCTTCCACAGGGCGCCGAGGAGCGGCGGATGCAGGAAGGCCAGCACCATGACCCGCAAGCCGCTCACCCCGCCGCCCGCGGTGCGGCGGCAGCGGTTGAAGTCGAGCGGCAGAGCCTCCTCGGCCGGATCGAGGACGGCGCGCACCGCGAGATAGGGAATGCCGGCCGCGGCCGCCACCTGTGCATACACCGCGCTCTCGAGGTCGATGACTGCAGGCGCCGCAGGCGGCCCGGCGTCGTCGTCATCGCCCCGCCGCCCGCCGAGCGCCCGGGCGAGCGCCTCCTCCTTGTCGCGCGGCGTGACCAGGATGCGGTCCCCGGTAACTGCCGTCCCGCCCGTGATCTTCCCACCGCCGCCCTGGGCAAGAGCGCGCCCGAGCCATGCGCGGTCGGGCCCCGGGGCCTCCCGGCCATCCGCGCCGACCACCCGCTCCGCCGCGATCAGCGCGCCGGTCGCGAGCCGCGGCGACAGCCCGCCCGCCACCCCGAGCACCAGCAGCCGCCGCGGGCGCGCGGCGGCGAGGAGCGCGCCGAGCCGCTCGCCGGCGGCGCGCGCCCCGTCGCCGGTCGACGCCAGCGCCACCGGCTCGCCCGCCACCCGCCCGTAGGTGAAGCGGAGGCTGCCGGCTCGCGCCCGGCGCCGGTGGGTGGCCGCGGCGAGCAGGGGCGCCAGCTCCGCCGCCAGCGGGCTCACGATCGCCGTGATGGCCTCGAGCCCGGCGATGTCCGCGCCACGGCCGACGCCCGCCCGCCTCGCCCGCCTCATCCGCGCCCCCCCACGTAGCCATGGGCGGTGAACCACTCGACCGCCCGGCCGAGGGCCGGCTCGATCGGTCCCGGCATGAAGCCCAGCTCGCGCTCCGCCTTGCCACTGTCGAAGAACATGCGGTGGCGCGACATCCGCACCGCCTCCGGCGTGACCCGCGGCGGCTTCCCGGTCACCCGCGCCACCACGCCGGCGGCGTGCGCCGCGGCGAGCGGCAGCCAGTGGGGGAGGCGCAGGCGCGGCGAGGCCAGGCCGGTCAGACGCGCCAGCGTATCCAGGATCTCTTTCAACGTCATGTTGCGATGGCCGAGGATATAGCGCTCGCCCGGCCTGCCGCGTTCGGCCGCCAGCAAGTGCCCTTCGGCCACGTCGCGCACGTCGACCAGGTTGAGGCCGGTGTCGACATAGGCGGGGAAGCGGCCGTTCAAGAAGTCGACGATCATCTGGCCGGTCGGAGTGGGTTTGACGTCGGCCTCGCCGACCGGCGTCGAAGGGTTGACGACGACGACCGCCAGGCCGCGCTCGGCCCAGCGCTCGGCGACCCGTTCGGCCAGGAACTTGCTGCGCTTGTAGGGACCCACCATGTCGTCGATCGTCACCGGCGTCTGCTCGTCGGCGGGAGCGCCGTCTCGCCGCAGCCCGAGGGCGCCGACGCTGCTGGTGTAGACGACGCGCTCCACGCCGGCGGCGGCCGCGGCGTCGAGCAGCTTGTCGGTGCCGTCGACGTTGGTGGCATACATCGCGGCCGGGTCGGGGGTATAGAGGCGGTAGTCGGCGGCGCAGTGATAGACGATGTCGCAACCGGTGGCGGCTTCGCGCAACATCGTGCCGTCGCGCAGGTCGCCTTCGACCAGCTCGACCGGCAGCTCCCGCAGCAGGTCGGTGCGGCTCGCCGCGCGCACCAGGCAGCGCACCGTCGCGCCGCGGGCGACGAGGGCACGCGCCACGTGTCCGCCCACGAAGCCGGAGGCACCGGTGACCAGCGCGATCAACGGCGCGGCGCTCCGTCGGCGGTCATCTCTCCAGCTGCCGGCGCGTTACCCGGTCAGGTTCCACGCCGCCAACCTCACCATGTCGCGCGGATGGTGGCGCGCTTCGGCCAGCACCGAAGCCTCGAAGCCGGAGTGCATGGCGCAGTTCTGACAGAGGTCGTCCTCGCGCGACTCCCAGTAGTCCCAGTCGGTCTCTTCCCAGAACTCCTCGAAGGTGGGGCTGAAACGCTTGCCAATCAGGTAGCAAGGGCCCTTCCAGCCGAGCGGTGTGTAAGTCACCGTGCTCCACGGCGAGCAGTCGTAGTCGCGCAGGCCGGCCGCGAACTCGAGGAACATCGGCGTCGAGGTGAAGCGGTAGCGCTTGGAGAGGCCGAGGACGTGCTTGAACTTCTCCTGGATCTCCTCGCGCACCAGGAACATGTCGCGCTCGACCGACTCGTAGTGGTAGCCGGGAGTGATCAGGATGCCGTCGATCCCCAGCTCGGTGAGCAGCTCGCAGAGCTCCTCGACCTCGGCGACCGCGGTCTCCTTGAAGACCGTGGTGTTGGTGATCATGTGATAGCCCAGGCGCTTGCCCTCCTTGATCATCGCGATCGCCTTGTCGAAGACCCCTTTTTTCGCGCACACCATGTCATGTGTGTCGCGCAGGCCGTCGAGGTGGACGTTGATGGTCAGCCGCTTGTGCGGAGGGATGACGCCGTAGACCTTCTGGTCGAGCAGCAGGGCGTTGGTGCAGAGGTAGATCTGGCGCCGCCGGGCGATGATGCCGGCGATCAGCTCGGGCAGCTCGGGATAGACCGTCGGCTCACCGCCGCAGATCGACACCGCTGGCGCGCCGCAGTCGTCGGCGGCCTTCAGGCAGGCCTCGACCGGCAGGCGGTCCTTGAGCTTGCCGGTGTGGCGCTCGATGGCGCAGCCGATGCAAGCCAGGTTGCAGGTGTAGAGCGGCTCGAGCATCAGGACGAACGGGTAGCGGCGTTGACCGGCCAGGGCATGGCGCACCTGGTGGCGGATCATGTCGCTGGCGAGGTGCATGCGGAATCTCATCGCTCTTTTCCTTCTTTTCCTTCTAGGGGCTCGTCGAGTGCTCCGCGGGCCGCCGCGGGCTGCTGCCCGCCGCGCGCCCCGGGACCTCGACCGGGTAGGGCGGTTTGGATGGATGCGCCGGCGCCGCCTCGCTGCTCGCGCGGCCCGCGCGCGCCGCCGGGCGCCGGCGCAGGTGCTCGTATTCGGCGAGCGCCTGCAGGGGGAAGAGGGTCGCGTAAAGGTGGTAGCGCAGGTAGAAGACCCGCGGGAAGCCGGTGCCGGTCCACGCTTCGTCGCGCCAGCAACCGTCCTGGCGCTGGGTGCGCAGCAGGTAGCCGACGCCGCGCTCGACCGCCGCGCCGGCGCTCGATCCCGGACTGGCGGGGCCGGCCGCGAAGAGCGCCATCAGCGCCCAGGCGGTCTGTGCCGCGGTGCTCGGTCCGACCCCCTTTTGCGTCGGGTCGTCGTAAGAGCCCGGCGACTCCCCCCAGCCGCCATCGCCGTTCTGGTGCCCGATCAGCCAGGCGGCCGCCCTGTGGCACCACCCGGGGGTCTGGGGCGCCAGGCCGGCGATCTCGCCGATCTCGCCGATCTCGCCGACCTCCCCGGGGCCGGCCGCGAAGCGGGTCAGGCCGCGCACCGCGAGCCAGGTGCCGTAGATGTAGTTGCAGCCCCAGCGGCCGTACCAGCTGCCGTCCGCCTCCTGCGTCCCGAGCAGGAAGACGATGGCGCGGGCGACCGGCGGCGCCGAGGGCGGCAGGCCGAGGCGGGCCAGGCTCTCGAGGATCCGCCCGGTGACGTCCGCCGTCGACGGATCGAGCAGGGCGTTATGGTCGGCAAAGGGGACGTGGGTCAGGATCTCCTTGTCGCAGGCGCGGTCGAAGGCCCCCCAGCCGCCGTCGCGGTTCTGCATCGCGAGCAGCCACGCGAGGCCGCGCCGCGCCGCGGGCAGCTCGCCGCCGCCGGGCAGCGCGGAGAGGGCGGTCAGCACCGCGGCGGTGTCGTCGCAATCGGGATAGAACGGGTTGCGGTACTCGAAGCACCAGCCCCCCGGCGCGGCACCCGGCTCCCTCACGCTCCAGTCGCCGGGGCGCGTGACCTCGCGCGCCAGCAGCCAGCGCTGTGCGGCGGCGAGCGCCAGCGACGGCCCGGCAACCGGACCCGGCTCGGCAGCCGGACCGGCCGGACCCGACTCGGCAAGGATCTGCAACGTCAGGGCGGTGTCCCAGGTCGCCGAGAAGCAGGGCTGGAGGCGCAAGCTCCCGCCCTCCTCGATCTCCAGCCGCGCCAGCTCCTCGACCTGCGAGCGCACCGCCGGGTGGTCTTGCTCATAGCCCAGGCAGCTGAGCGCGAAGATGGTGTTGACGATCGGCGGAAAGATGGCGCCCAGCCCGTCGCTGTCCGCGAGCCGCGCCAGGATCCAGCTCTCAGCCCGCGCCAGCGCGCGGCGGCGCAGCGGCGTCACCCGCAGCCTCTCGCCGAGCTTCAAGGCCGCGTCGAGCCGGTGGAAGAAGCCGCGCCAGAACCGCGACCTGCCTCCCAGGACGCCGCCGATCCGCCGGCTGCCGGCCGCGGCGCCAGCTCCGGCGGCGCCGGCCGGCAGCAGCAGCTCCGGGATCTCCCTGCCCGCCGGCGCCGGACGCACCGGCCGCAGCGCCCAGACGACCGACAGCGGCACCACGATGGCCCGCGACCAGGACGAGATCTCGTAGAGGTTGAAGTAGAACCAGCGCGGCAGCAGCACCATCTCCGGCGGCACCGCCGGGCACCGCCACCAGTCGTACTGGCCGCACAGGGCGAGGTAGATCTTGGTGAAGCTGTTGCAGGCCTCGATCCCGCCCAGCTCATGGATCGTCGCCCGTGCGCGCTGCATGTGCGGCGCCGCCGGATCGTCGCCGGCCAGCTTCAAGGCGAAGTAGGCCTTGACCGAGGCGCTGACTTCGGGCGGGCCGCCGGGATAGATCGCCCAGCCGCCGTCCGCGAGCTGCCGGCCGCGCAGGTAGCGGGCCGCCTTGCCCACTCGCGGGTCGGCGAGCCGCCCGAGGAAGTGGAGGACGAGGACGTACTCCGACTCGAGGATCGTGTCGCCTTCCAGCTCGCCGCACCAGTGCCCGTCCGCATGCTGCGCGGCGAGCAGCCAGCGCCGCGCCGCGGCCACCGCGCGCAAGGCCCCATCCGGGGCGGTGTCAGGAGCCAGAGGAGCCGGAGGCGCCGCAGGAGCAGGCGAAGCCGCCGGAGCCGCCCCCTCGAGCCGCCTCACCGGCGCACCTCCGCGTTCAACCTGCTCTTCCTTCGGCCTGCACAGGTCCTCCCTTGCCGGAGTAATCTAGCAAGAGACATACCTCCTTCACGGTGATCTCCTGCGAGCGCCCGCCAAGGGGTGAGTTCTCTGCCGCCGCGCGCCGGTTCTTGGATCTGGCGCCCGGGTCCCGACCTGCCGGGAGAGCCATCCGGGGAATGCCGCCCGTCCACCCTGGGCGGGCGGCTGCCGGCAATGGTAGATCTGCCGCCCTTCCCGGGCTTGGATCGGGCGCCCGGGTCCCCCCCAGGGTTTGTGGCCGCCCGGACCCCTAAAGCCGTCCAGCCGGCAGGGGTCGCGTTTGCGGTGGCGCGGCGGCGCCAGGGCAGTGGTCGGCATCATCTGTCGTGAGGTCGCGCCAACATCCCGGGTACCACGGCCAGCGGTCTGTCCGCGGTGGGAGACAGCGCCTCGCGCCGAGAGGACGGCGCCAGAGGCGCCGCGCCCGCGGCGACGAGCTCCCACCCCGCAGGACCAACGTCCGCTCCCACCGCCTCGGCGGAGAAGGCAGGACTCCTATCGGCCGGGGCGTCACCAGGGCGGCCATAGCGTAGCACGCCGACCGCGCCGACCCCAAAGGCGCGTCGGGCCGTACAGATGACCGGGTGATGCGCACCTCGCTGCGCGTCTAAAGCAGGTACCAGCAAAAGCTCTCTTTTTTGGCCCGGAGGAGCCCGAGGACTGCGATCGACCTTGAGGGCTGGCGCGACGGCGCGGGTGTACGCCGGGTTCCGGCCCTCGCCTTAGCTGCCACCGGCGGTGCCGATACCCGAGGGATGCCGCAGCTTTCGCCTGTTGCGGCACTTCCGGCAGGTCGGAAACGGCGCTGCGATGTGGCGGTGGAGGCCTACTCGAAGCATCGATCGGATCGCCCCCCGCAACCCCTCGATCCCCTTCCCACCCCTCCGGGGGGGAAGGGGACGCCCCCTCCCTCTTGCTCCGGGGGAGTTTCGTCTTACCATCTCGAATGCCTCGACGCGCCGTGAGCTCGCGCGGCGGCGACTCGACGGCGATCCGGCGGCGGGCGCGGGCCGTAGAATGCAGCGGGTGGCGGGGTCCGGCGTCGCGCCGGTCCACAGCGCCCCAGGGGAGAGAAGCGTGAATAGAGCCTGCGGTTGGATTGCGATGACGGCCCCGTTGCTGCTGGTGCTCAGCGGTATTGAGAGTGTTGCGCGTGGTGCGAGCAGTGCGAGCGGCGCGCGGCAGAGAAGCGCCGCTGGATCAGCAGGCGCGGCGCAGAGCGGCCCGAGCGGCGACAAGTCTCCCGGCAGGCGCGGCGCCGCGTCGACCACCGCCGGGCGGGTGCTGGCCAATGCCACCTTCGCCGGCGGCTGCTTCTGGTGCATGCAGCATCCCTTCGACGAGTTGGCGGGTGTCATCTCGACCACCGCCGGCTACACCGGCGGGCAGAAGGACAACCCCACTTACGAGGAGGTCTCGGCGGGCGGCACCGGACACCGGGAGTCGGTCGAGGTGGTCTACGATCCGGCCGTCGTCCCCTACAGCAAGCTCCTCGACGTCTTCTGGCACAACATCGACCCGACCGACAATCGCGGCCAGTTCTGCGACAAGGGGAGCCAGTACCGCTCCGCGATCTTCTACCACGACGAGGTGCAGAGAAAGATGGCCGAGGAGTCGCGCCAGGCGCTGGTCAAATCGGGACGATTCAAGGAGCCGCTGGTGACCGACATCCTCCCCGCCGCGCGCTTCTGGCCCGCCGAGGGCTACCACCAGAAGTACTACGAGAAGAACCCGGTCCGCTACCGCTTCTACCGCTACAACTGCGGCCGCGACAATCGCCTAGAGTCGCTCTGGGGCGCCCCCCCGTCCTGACGTGGTCCCGGGGAGGATGGAGGCTTGCACCGGCGTGCCGGCTGGCCGCGCCCTCTGCAGGGCCTCACTCACCGCCCAGCCCTTCTGAATGCGTGGCAATCGAGGTCTGCGCGGGGGCCTGAACCGGCGGTGAGTGAGGCCCTGCAGCGGGCGCTCCCGGCAGGCGGGAACCTCCACCTTCCCAGGACGGCAGGACTTCCTCCCCATCGCGTTGGGCTCTTTGCCCCAGCCGGCGTTGAGAGGTCTTGTCCTCGGGTGCGCGAGCCTATGCCACGCTCAGAAAATCTGGCGGTGCAAGCAAACCGCGTCGGCGCAGGGGCTCGGGCGCTTCGCGCTCACAGAGCGCTCTCAGGCGCGGCATCGTGGCAGCGGCGCGAACCAGGAACAGGCTCCGCGGGGCGGGCGGGATCGCGGCCGTCCATGCCGGAGGAGACTGGCCCGACCGTGACGCAAGAAGCTCCACGACGCCGGCCGCGACGGCGCGTGCGGTCGCGTCGAGGCCTGCCGGAGCAGGAACCTCGGACCAGACGAACCCGGATCGCGCAGCATCTGCCAACCACTGCCTCGCGCCGAGGGCGTCGAAACGAAGAATGGCTTCCACCAGGTCATTGAGATCCATGCTCGGACTCCCAGAGATCGTCAAAGGCGTAGCGTGCCTTGAGCTCGCGACCGGGAACCAGGAACCGCTCGATCAGGTTCCAGACCTCGGCGCGGGTCCCCCTGACTTCTTGCAGGAGAAGTCGGGCGTCGGCGATGTCCACGTCGGAGCTCTGGCGCCGGAGCAGCTGCTGGCCATGAAGCTCTCCGCGGCACGCCTGTTCCATCCGCCTCGAGCTCGCGCGCCAGGGTCTCGAAGGCCTGCAGGATAGCGGCGCGCGAGAGCAGTTTCATCGTGCCTATGATACGCCCCGCGGGGCGGTGGCGGCCGGATGCCCAGCACCGGATTGTGGTGGACGAGCTCGCGCTCGAGGCCGAAGTTGAAGAGCCGAGACACGAGCGCCCGCGTGCGGTTGGCCATCACCGGCGCGCCGCTCCCGACTCCGCAGCGCCGGCGGCGTGGGGAAATGGAGTGCTCCGGGCTCTCTACTGCTCCGCGGGTGAATCGAGAGGCGTCGGCGGCTCGTACCAGATCTCGACTTCGTAGCCGTCGGGATCGGCGAAGAAGAGGTAGGGCTCCCCGGGGCTGAACTCCCCCTTGCTGTGGATCGTCCCGCCGGCCCGCTCCACCGCCTGCGCCGCCTCCTCAATGGATGCCGGGTCCACCAGGCGGAACCCGAAGTGGATGCCGCCCGATTGCCCGACGGTCTCTTTCGCGGTCTGGAAGACCAGAGCGTCCCGGCAGCCCGGGGTCTGGGCCTGAATGAAGCCGGCGTGGTGGTAGACCGGCACCACCCCAACGACTTCCTGATAGAAGCGCAGCGACCGTTCCGGATCGCGCACGGCGAGAGCCACGTGCGTCAAGCCATAGGTCTTGAACATCGGTCCCCCTTGGTGCAGTTTGCGGCGGCCGCCGAGCCCTTGCCCTCCGGCCGGTGGACGCGCCGCCGTTTCCGCCGCCCCCGCGCAGTCGCCGCCGCTTTGCCCGCTGGCGCCGCAAATGCCGGCACCGGCCGCCGCCATGGCCCGGATCGGGCGAGGATGATATCCGAGCCGTCAAGCCGACCGGCGTCCGGGCAGGTGGGGTCAGCTCCGACTGCCCAAGCGACCTCTGCCCATGACTCCAAACGAGATAGCGGGTTACGAGTTTTTCCGGAAAGAAACGTGAACCCCGGGAAGCGCCGGAAAGGCAGCCGTCGGAGAGCGCGGGCCCAGCCCGGAGCGTCGCCGCGGGGTTCGCACGGGCGGTATGGCAGCGTTTCTCGCCCGCCGAGGTCCCCGAGATCCTGGGTCCGGCAGCGCGGCCCGACGCGATCGCCAGCCGGCCTGGCCCCGGTTGTCGGCGTTGCCGGCCGCAGCTTGGCGCGTGCGGGCTTGTCGACGCTGTCATGAAGGCGCAAGTCCGATAGGAAGGCACACTCGAGAAACCAACATCGCCCGCGATCACCGGCTTGGAAGCATGCATCCGCACGCGGTCACGCTTCGGGTTGCCCGGCACGACCCCAAGCTTCGGCACGAGGGCTCTCCGTGACCTTGACTGGGGAACCCGCGGAGCTCACACGCGGCGGCGGGCACCGTATCGCTCAGCCCTGTTCTGCTCCGCGCAGTTTCTCCAACGTCTCCGAGCAAACTCGAATGATCTGGGGGTCCTTGATCGCCCGCCCGATTGCCAGCGCCTGCTCCAGCGATGCGATCGCGTTCTCCACCTTGCCCAAGCTCGCGTACGCCAAGCCGAGGTTTCCGAGACTGCCGCCCTCCCCTCGCCGGTTCCCGATCTCGCGATGGATCACCAACGTCTGCTCGTAATACCCGATGGCCTTTTCGACCTCTCCCAAGAGGTAATAGGCGCCGCCGAGGTTCCCCAGAGCGTTGCCCTCCCCCCGGCGGTCCCCGATCTCGCGAACGATCACCAGTTGCTGCTCGTAGTACCCGATCGCCTTCTCGACCTCGCCCAAGTCCGCGTACGCGAGGCCGAGGTTCCCCAGAGCGTTGCCCTCCCCCCGGCGATTCCCGATCTCGCGAGAGATCACCAACGCCTGCTCGTAGTACCCGATCGCCTTTTCGACTTCGCCCAACTCCGCGTACGCCAGGCCGAGGTTCCCCAGACCGCTGCCCTCTCCCCGGCGGTTCCCGATCTCGCGATGGATCAACAACGCCTGCTCGTAGTACCCGATCGCCTGCCTCACCTCGCCCAAGTCCCCATGTGCCATGCCCACGGTCCCCAGCAGGCGTCCCACCTGCTCTGGCGCCATGGCGGCCTGGACGGGTTCGTCCAGGAGAGTCTCGAGAACACGCAGCCCTTCCCGCGCCCGGCCATGTTCGCGCAGCCAATCCGCTGCCGGGCCCAGCAGCTCATACGCCCTGTCGTACTCTCCGGCCTGGAAGAGGTGATGCCCGGCTTCGAGATCTACATCGATGAAAGGAGAGGTTTTCGCCTCCACCTCGAGGCGCTCGCCCAGCCTGCGATGGGCGGGCGTGAGGAGCGTCTCGTCGTCCGCGAAGCGCTCGCGAACGAACTGGGCCGTCGCCGGGTGGAGAGTGTAGTGGCGCACCGCGGCGACCTTGCCTTCCCCGGCATGAACGAGCAGCTCGACCTGCTCCAAGAGCGACGTCCTGCGCAGCCGCTCGGCCGTGGCAAAGGCCGCCTCGTCCGTTTCTGCCTCTTCTCCCAACACGGCCATGAGCGACCACTCCCAGGGCCGGCGCAGCAGGGTCATCCGGTAGAGCATGCGGCGCGCGCCGTCGGCAAGGACCCGGTCCCAGATCTCGGCGAGCAGCAGATTCGCCTGCAGCTTGTCCCGGACCTTGGGCAGCACCGGCTCGACCAGGGCCGCCCACTCGTGCTCCGCGCTCTCCCCTCCCTCCCAGGGGCCGTGATGGTCCTCCCAGTCGGCGAGCGCGTGGGCGAGCAGGTCGTTCGCGTATTCGGCCGCCCGCGGGTGGCCGGCGAGGCGCCCGACGAGCCGCGCGCGGTTGGCCGTGCCCAGCCTGCGAAGCGCCGGGAACCAGCCCATCAGGCGGTAGAGGGCGTCGGGCGGGAGCGGCGAGACGGGTAGCAGCGAGCCGGCGAAGCTCGGGTTGCGATAGCGGCAGCTCGCCACGACGAAGAGGCGGTCCCCGTCGCGGGCCAGGGTGGTCAAGACCTCCCATAGCTGGCGCACCTCGTCGTTTGCCCACTCCCCGAAGGCCGTGTCGTCATCTCCCGCCTCCGCCTCCTTGGGCCCGGCGAGCAGTGATTCGAGGTTGTCCAGGTAGATCACCAGGCGCGGCAGGTTCTGGAGCAGCGCCTGCAGGAAATAGGAGAAGCGCTGAACCGGATCGTTCCCGGCCGCCCGGTCCACCTGTTGCACGACCTGCTCCCAGCCGAGGCCGAACTTCTTGCGGCAGAAGTCGAGAAGCTGGCCGACCAGCCCCTCCGCCCGGTTCGCCTGCTGCTCGACCTCCTGGCACCAGAGAATGACGACCTCGCCTTGGCTTCCCCGGAGCATGGGCAGGACGTGCAACGCCAGCGTGCTCTTGCCCAGCCCCCCCAGCCCCTGGAAGACGAAGACCCGCTCTCCCTCTCGGATCCGACGCCGCACCTTGTGCAGCTCGCGGCGCCGGCCGATGAAGCCGGTCGTCAGGACCCGCCGGTCGCCGGCGCCTTCGAACGTTCGCTTCAGGGCCTCTTCGGCAGGGCGGAGCCCGGCGGCGGCCGCCAGGCTCAACGGGTGGTCGGGGCCACGGTGATAGAGGACGAGCTGAGCCCAGGCGAAGGGATGGGTGCTCTGCGCGAACGCCTCGGCACCCGCGGCGGCGCCCGCCTGCGCGGTCTCCGCCGGCCCGGTCGTCGGGGCCAGGGCGCGCGGGCGGTGGCGGGCCTCGGGATCGCCGAACGGCTGGGCCAGCGCGGCCCGCGCTTGGCGCACGGCGTAGCGCGTGGTCTCTCCTTCGGCAAGGGCGCGGTAGAAGGCCACCTCCGCGCGGGTGGACAGGGCGTCGACGATCGGGCCGTAGTAGCCCGCCACCTGCGGCACCCCTTCACGGTGCAGCCGCGCGGCCGAGCTTTCGGCACCGGACTTCCCCTCTTCCGGGCTGGCCGGCTGCGGCGCCCCAGGCGCCCCGGGCGCCGCGGGATCATTGCCGTAACAGCTCGCCAGATAGAAGAGAGGCGGCAGCGGGCCGTCGACCTGCGCGCGCAGCGTTTGCAGAAGGTCGTGAATCGAGACCACGACCTCCCGCCCCTCGTCGTCCTCGAAGGCGAGCGCGCCGGGCGCACCGTGGCCGGAGAAGTGGAGCACCGTCGGGCGCTCTTTGCGCACCGTTGCGGCCAGGTCGTCGACCGTGCCCAGCTCGGTCGGCACGAACCGGCACTGCTCGGAGAGCGCCTTGGTGATGCGGTAGCTCTCCCCTTCGTAGTCGAGCCCGCTCCCCTCCGGCGCCGAGACGTTGACCACCAGCTTCAGATAAGCCTCCGGCTCGCGGAGCAGCGCCCCAGGCCCCACCTTCCCCGGCGTCGAGCGTGCGAGGTCCAGCCGGGCGTCGCGCAGCAAGAAGGAGCCGTTGTGCCAGAGCAGCTCCCAGGGGAGCGACAGGAGGAGGTCGTCGTCGCTGCGGATGGTGATCAGCGGGCGCGGCCGGCCCGGCACCATCGCCGCCCGCAGCCGCTCGAGCCCTTCGGCATCGAAGAGGAGATCGAAGAGGAGCCCCCCCAGCGTCGAGGCATGGCGAACCAGGTCGGCACGGTCCTTCTCGCTGGTGACCGGCTCATGGCTCAGGCGGTTGAAGATCAGGCGGGCGACGCCGAACCGCTTGTCCACCTCCCACGGCGCCTGAACCGTGCGCACCCGACCGACCGGATCGACGACCCGAAGGTTTTTCTTCTCTGCTTCCCAGGCCAGATTGAAAACCAGATCCTGTCCGACCACCAGCCGGCGGGTGTCTCCCACCCTCAGCTCGGACGGCCGGCCGGCGAGGAGCGCGATCTCGCGAGCCACCCGCGCGGCGTCGCGGTCGAGGGCGTCGACCTCCTGGATGGACGCCAGCAGTGCCGGGATCTCGGTCGGCTCGAGCAGGACGGGGAGGAGCCTCCCCTGAGGGCCGTGGTGGGCGAGGAACGCTTGCCACTCCTGGTTCACCCAGGCGCGGCTGGAGCGCGGTGACAGGACGAGGACCAGGAAGCGGCTGTCGGCGAGGCCCCTGCTCAAAACCTCCGGGAAGCTCTCGCCCGGCCCGATCTCGGTGCGGTCGAGGAACGGCTTGAGGCCAAGGGCGCGCAGCTCCGCATCGAGCGTCTCGACCCAGGGCTTGTCCGGCGAGCCGTGGGAGAGGAAGACGTCATAGACCACAGCGGGTTCGGGCACGAGAGACTCAGCCTCCGCAGAACCGGCGCGACTATGGAGAACGGTGCACCTTCTAGTTTATCACTCCAGCAGGCACGGTTAAGCTAGTGGTAGCGAGCGACCTCATACCGCCGAGGCGTGGCGGAATACGTACAGCAGGGTGAGCGGAGCATCGGGCGTCGGGCGCGCAAGGAGTGCAGCGCCTGCCGCGGCCGCGCCTTGGCGCTCTATCGTTTCTCGGGGCGGGGGACGGTCTTCTCCTTTGCCGAGGTCGCCCAGCCGTCGCGCGGGTTCGCGGGTCCGTACCTCGTTGCCATGGTGGACCTCGACGAGGGGATTCGCGCCGCCCAGCTCTGCGACGTAGAGCTCGAAGACGTCGCGATCGGCATGCCGGTCGAGATGGTCACCCGCCGGCTGCAGGAGAAGGGGCCGCCGGGCCGCGGCTACCTGGTCTACGGCTACAAGTTCCGCCGGGCCCTCCCGTCCGCGCGCTCCTGAGCCTGAGCCTAGCGACCTGCGGCGTCCGCCGGGCGCATCGCGCTCCTGGCAAGGCTTCGGCCGTGGTCGAACCCCTTGACAAGCTTCTTGGACACGCTTCGGGCGTTTCCTGGAATCAACGCTGGAAGGGGTGTCGGCGGCCCTCGAACGACCTGCCACGGCCCGTTCTCGCGGCAAGCCTCGCTCGACCCCTCGGCGACCGCCCATCGGCCTTGACGCGGGCGCCAAGGAGCTGAAAAATCATGGGGTTACAATGGCCGGAGAGGGAGGGAGAAGGCCATGAGCGAGCCGGCTTACGAGGCTTTTCACGACGTCCCGGCGATGGCTGGTCGGGCGAACCCGATGGCGATAGCTCGACCCGCGCCGGCGCCCGTGACGGCGCTCGAGCAGCTCGGCGAGCGCATCGCCGAGCTGGCGGCGCAGATCTCGGCCGCCACCTACGAGCTGCTGGTGATGCTTCGCGACTTCGACGAGCGCGGCGGCTGGAACGAGGGCTTCCGCTCCTGCGCGCACTGGCTGGTGTGGCGGGTGGGGCTCGACCTGGGCGCGGCGCGCGAGAAGGTGCGGGTGGCCCGCGCGCTCGCCGCGTTGCCGCGGCTCTCCGAGTCGATGCGTCATGGCGAGATCTCCTACTCCAAGGTTCGCGCCCTCACCCGCATCGCGACGCCGGCCAACGAGGGCGACCTGCTGAGCTTCGCGCGGGCGGGAACGGCTGCCCACGTCGAGAGGCTGGTGCGCAGCATGCGGCGGGTCGACCGCAGCGCCGAGCGCGACTTTGAGAAGCGCATCCACGAGGCGCGGTAT
>DASZZP010000073.1:0-26119 GCA_035544875.1 Thermoanaerobaculia bacterium
CCCGTGCGTCAGGGGAGGGGGCGTCCCCTTCCCCCCCGGAGGGGTGGGAAGGGGATCGAGGGGTTGCGGGGGGCGATCCGATCGATGCTTCGAGTAGGCCTCCACCGCCACATCGCAGCGCCGTTTCATCCCTCGGGATCGCCAAGCGTTACATGCCGAGCCACTCGCTCTTGCGCGGCACGTCGTAGTCCTTGAGCTTGACCAGCGCGCCGTTCCTGATCTGGTAGATCGGGGTCGTGGTGCAGGGCCGGTGGTCGGCCGCGGTGTAGGTGACGTTGCACGCGATCCCGCCCAGGTCGAAGTTCTTGAGCGTCTCGAGCGCGCTCTTGATCCCCTCGCCGTTGAGCTGGCCGGCCTTGTCGGCGCGCCTGAGCCCCTCGGCCAGCACCGTCTCGGAGGCCCAGCCGCGCACGTAGACGGCGTCGCGCGGCGCCCCCTTGTTGAAGTCCGAGATCCTCTTCATGCCCGGGACGTTGGTGCCGTAGGGCGGATGGGGCATCACCCCGGTGACCCCTTCGGCGGCTTCCTTGGCGACCGCCGGCAGGGCTTCGCTGAAGCCGTAGGGATTGGAGCCGAACTTGGTCTTGAGGCCGAGCTTGGCGGCGTCCTTGAGGATGATCGAGGCGCTGGTCGTGGTCACGTTGATGTAAGCGTAATCCGCACCGGCTTTCTGCATGGTGAGGAGCTGGCTGGTGGCGTCCTGGAACGAGCCCGGCAGCACGCCGTCGTACACCCAGTCGATGCCGTTCTCCTTGGCGAACTCCTTGCCGGCGTTGAGCGGCGAGCGGCCGTAGGCGTTGTCGCCGAACAGGGCGGCGACCCGCGGGTTGCGCGACTTGTCCTTCCAGTCCTCCTTGACCCATTGCAGCCACGCCCGCAGCTCATCCGAATAGCTCGGCGCGACGAAGAAGTTGTAAGGATTCTTGGCCGGATCCGTGAGATGGGCGGAGAAGGAGGCGGAGACGTAGGGGACCTTGTCTTTCGCCGCCTGCTCGCGCAGCGCCTCGGTGTCGCCGGTGCCCCAGCCGGCGATCAGCAGCACCTTCTCGTCGTTGACCAGGCGCTTGTAGGTGGCGACGGCCTCGGGGATCTTGTAGCCGTAGTCGGCATCCACCAGCTTCAGGCGCTTGCCGTTGATGCCGCCGTGGGCGTTGGTCCACTCGACCGCGTCGCGGACGCCCTGGGCATAGGATTTGCCGACGTCCGAGGTGATCCCCGTCAGGTCGAAGATGCCGCCGATCTTGATCTCCGGGCCGCTGGCCTGCTGCGCGTTCAGGCCGCTGGCGGCGCACAAGAGCCCGCCGGCGATCGACACACTCCACTTGTGAAGGAAGGTGACGCTCTTCATGGAAGCCTCCAAGAGTTGAGAGGAGAGCTGGACCGTCTATTTGACCTGGAGTGTAGCAACCGACCTATCGTCTCGCAAGGCATTCAGGTGAAGACGGCTTCGTAGCGCTGGCCCCCGGCGTCGGGGCCGAGCGGCACCAGGAAAAGATCGAGGGTGCCGAGCTGATCATGCTCGAGGCGGTAGATCTTCTGTTGCAGGGGTCGGTCGGCGGGGCCGCGGAAGAAGACCGAGAAGGGCGCCCGGTGCCCCGGCGCCCCCCACTTGTAGACCTGCACCTCCGCGATCACGAGGTCGACCGATGGTGCGCCGGGTGCGGCGTGGAGCCGGCAGGTCGTGCCGACGTGCGGAGAGAAGGAAGCGTCAGTCAGGGTCTCGAGCATCGGTCCTCCGAGCGCTGGCCTGCGGCGGCGCCGGCCGGCGGGACGCGCCGCGGCGATTGCGGTGGCGGCGCAGAGGCGGGCCGCCAGCAGCGCACTGATGACAAGCGTAGCGAGCGCGGCGGGCGCCGTGAGGGGGGCCAGCCGCCCCGCCGTCCGGCTCATCCGGCGGCGGTTGCGTTCGCAACCGCGGCAGTGGGGTGCGGCAGAGCGGCGCGGCCGTGCTCGGCGAGCGCGGAGGCGACGATCCGGCCGACCACGTCGCGCGGCCGCAGACCGGCGCGCTCGGCCGCCGCGATGAAGCCGGCGTCGGCGGCCAGGCAGGGATTGGCGTTGACCTCGAGGATGTGCGGCCGGCCGCGCTCGTCGAGACGTAAATCGACGCGGCCGTAGCCGGAGAGGCCGCAGGCGTCCCAGGCGGCGAGCGCCAGCAGGCGCAGCTGGCGCAGCAGCGGCTGCGAGGCGCGGTCGTTCGGGAAGCGGCGGACGGTGTGGGTGTAGGCGAACGAGTCGGGCCGCCACTTGGCCTCGTAGCCGACGATCCGCGCCATCTCCGCCGGAAAGTCGACGAAGACGATCTCGGCGACCGGCAAGGCCCCGGCACCGGCGTTCCCACCCCCCTCGCCGGCCAGGATCGAGACGTTGAACTCCCGCCCCGGCAGGTAGCGCTCGGCGAGCAGCGCCTGGCCGGGGAAGCGCCGCGCCAGCTCGGCGGCGCGGGCGAGTGCGGCTTCCCGCGAGGTGCACAGCGGATCGCCCTCCAGGCCGAGCGAGGCGTCCTCGCACGATGGCTTCAAGATCCACGGCCCGGGCACGCGCTCGAGCAGCGCCGGCCGCTCGGGGTCGAGGCGGCCGCCTGGGGCGACGGGCAGTCCTTGGGCGGCGAGCAGGGCGCGGGTCGCCAGCTTGTCGGTGGTCAGCCAGAGAGTCGCCGCGGAGGAACCGGTAAACGGCAGGCCGAGCAGCTCGAAGACGGCGGCGGTGTCGGGGTGAACCGACGGCAGCCCGGGCGGCGCCTCGACGAGATTGAAGATCAGAGAGCCGGCCTCGGCGGCGACCACCGGCAGCTCCTCCCACACCCGCCCGCCCGACAGCGCGGCGGGCTGCGCCGGGACCCCGAGCTCGCCGAGCGCGGCGCAAACCAGGTCGACCTGCGCCAGCACGTCGGAGGTGGAAGGGTCGGCATCGCCGTCCACCGGGTTGTGGGCGACGATCACATGGCTCAAATGACCCAGATTATTCAATTGACCCACACTGCTCAATTGACCCAAATGGCTCAGTTGCGTCAGGTCCATAGTCCCCACCTCAGGGCGGCGGCGTCGACGATCTCGCCCAGGAGGCGGTCGTAGGCGACGCCGCCCAGCGTGCACATGATGGGCAGGTCGGAGCGCACCGGATGCAGTCCCGGCAGCGGATTGATCTCCAGGAAGCACGGCTCGCCGCGCTCGTCGCAGCGCAGATCGACGCGCGCCGCGTCCCGGCAGCCGAGCAGCTCATAGACGGCGAGCGCGATCTGCCGCGCCCGGCGGCCGAGCGGGTCGTCGCAGAGCAGGTGGTAGGTGACCCGCTCCTCGAACTCCCCTTTGTTGAGCGCGGTGTAGAACTCGCGGTCGCTGCCGTTAGTGAAGGCGATCTCCATCGTTCCCACAGGCCGGGCGGCGCCGCCGTTGCCGACGATGCCGACGGTGATCTCGCGCCCCGGGAGATAAGTCTCGACCAACACCGGCTGGTCGAACTCCCGCAGCAGGTCGTCGCAGGTGCGCCGCAGCTCGTCGTGGGAAGTGATCTTCGAGCGGCGGTCGATCCCCTTCGAGCTGCCCTCGGCGATCGGCTTGGCGAACAGCGGCGGCTCGAGCGTCACGGCGTCGGCCTCTTCCGGCCGGCTGACTACCGCGAACGGCGCGGTCGGCAGGCCGCGGTCGCGCACCACTCGCTTGGCGAGCGGCTTGTCCAGGGTCAGCGCGGCGGTGAGCGGATCGGAGAAGGTGTAGGGCTGCTCGAACATCTCGCACAGCGCCGGCACCTGCGCCTCGCGCGACCGCCCGCGCACTCCTTCGGCCAAGTTGAACACCAGGTCCCAGCGCCGGCCGGCGGCGAGCAGCTTCGCCAGCTCGACGCCGCGCCCGACGCGCTCGGTCTGGTGACCGAGCCCGGCGAGCGTCCCGGCCAGCGCCGCGACGGTGTCCTCCTCGTCGAACTCCATGACCGCCTCGGCCGAGAAGCCGGCGGCCAGGTAGTCCGACTTGAGGTCGTAGGCGAGCGCGATGGTGAGCGGCCTGCCAAGATGCGCTGCCGGCACTACCGCGCCTCGGCCAGATCGGCGTAGTGATAGGTTCGCCCGGCCCAGTTGCGCAGGTGCCAGACGCCGTCGTCCATTCCGAGGATGGTCTCGGCCTGAACCGGGATCTTGCCGCCGCCTCCCGGCGCATCGACGACGTAGGTGGGGACCGCGTAGCCGGTAGTGTGGCCGCGCAGCTGCGCCATTAGCTCGAGCCCCTTGCCGACCGTGGTACGCAGGTGGCCGGTGCCGAGCACCGGGTCGCACTGGTAGAGGTAGTAGGGACGGATGCGCAGCTTGAGCAGGCCGTGGAACAGGTCGCGCAGCGCCTCGACCGAGTCGTTGATCCCCTTGAGCAGCACGGTCTGGCAGCCGAGCGGGATGCCGCCGTCGGCGAGCAGGTCGGCGGCAGCCGCCACCTCGGGCACCAGCTCGCTGGCATGGCAGAAGTGGACCGACAGCCAGACCCGGTGCTTGCGCAGCACGGCGACCAGCTCGGGGGTGATGCGCTGCGGCAGGAAGCAGGGAATACGAGTGCCGATGCGCAGGAACTCGACGTGCGGGATCTCGCGCAGGCGGCCGAGCAGCTTGTCCAGGGTCGAGTCGGACATCAGCAGCGGGTCGCCGCCCGAGAGCAGCACGTCGCGCACCTCGGTGTGCCTTTCGAGATAGGCGAGGGCAGCCTCGACGCGGCGGCCGAGCGGCTCGAGCTCGCCCTGGCTCACCAGGCGGCTGCGCGTGCAGTAGCGGCAGTAGGCGGCACAGGTGTCGAGGACCAGAAAGAGGACGCGGTCGGGATAGCGGTGCACAAGCCCTTCGACGACGCTCGAGTCATCCTCGCCGCATGGATCGGTCATGTCGCCCGGGCTCACCACCAGCTCGCCTTCGACCGGCACCACCTGCTTGCGGATCGGGCAGCTCGGGTCCAGGGGATCGATGAGGGCCGCGAACTGCGGCGTCACCGCGACCGAGAACTTCTCGCTCGCCAGCATCAGCCCGCGCCGCTCGGCGTCGGTGAGCCGCAGCAGCCGTTCGAACTGGTCGAGCCGGGTCAGGCGGTGGCGCATCTGCCAGCGCCAGTCGCCCCATTTGGCGGGATCGTAGCTGTCGTTGACGACCGCACAGATCTCTTCGCGCCTGGTGGCCAGCGGCACACTCTTGGCGCACGCCTGTTGGTTCATCTCAGGGTTCCTCCGTTTCTTTGAGTTGCTGCCCAGCGCGAGCCGACGGCCCGCGTGCCTGACCAAGCGCAGCAGGTCGGGACCCGCGCCGCGCTTAGTCCCTTGCCGATACTCGATCCGGTTGCAAGAACCGGCGGGTATGCCCCGGGGGGCTCCGAAAGCATGGCGGCTAATGCGCTAGCGGAGAAGAAAGCTGCCGCAGCCGGCGTGGGTAGGAACCCGCGCGCCCAACAAGGCAGGGGGCTGCGATCGATTCTGCGGCAGGAGGTGAAAGGGGTGGAAGGATGATGGGGAGGGGGGAGAGGAGGCGAGAGATGCCGCTGCCTGGCACGGGTCGCCAGACGTCGCCAAAGGCTACGCTGTCGGGAGTACTCGGAGGTTGGTCGGGTGCCACGCTCTCGTCCACGTTGTTAAGCGTAGCGGACTTCTGGCTGCTGTCAAGAGGAATCTTCAAATTGGCGCTGGAACCATTGGCCGACCTGCCGGCTCAGGCGGGCTTGGCGCCGCCGAAGAGGGCATGCCCGGCTTTCATCCAGTAGACGTCGACCGCGCCAAAGCCGGCCTCGCCGAGCCAGCGCAGCTGATCGGTCAGCGGCGAGGGGCGGTCGAGCGGATCGGGGTCCGGGTCGGCGAAGTAATTCCAGCGGTCGCGGCGAAAGACCTCGAGCGGGTCGAGGTTGCCGGCCAGCGCCAGGGCGCGCTGGCGCACCGCATCGTCCCAGGCCCGGGCGGCGAGCGCGGCGCCCGCCGCGGTGGCCGGGCGCACCAGGTCGGCGATCAGCAGCAACCCGCCGGGAGCGAAGGCGCGGAAGAGATCGCCGAACAGAGCGCGCTTGGCTGCGCCATCCAGGTGATGAATGGCGAGCGAGCTGACGATCGCGCGCGGGGCGCGAGGCAGGGTCTCGAAGCCGCGCCAGGAGCAGTCGGCGAGATCGAAGAGGCAGGTCGCGAAGCGCTCGCCGAAAGCGGCCAGGGCGGCGGCGGCGCTGTCGAGCATCGCTTGCGAGCCGTCGTAGCCGAAGACTGTCGCGCCGGGCAGGCGTTCGAGCAAGGCGCGGGCGAGCAGCCCCTCGCCGCAACAGAGCTCGACCAGGACCGGGCCGCACGTCCGGCTATAGACGTGCGGCACTTCCCGGAGGTCGGAATCAGCCGGCGAGGCGGACGGCGGCGCCGGGGGGACGGCCGCCGGTTCGACAGCGGCAGAGACGAGATCGCAGAAAGCCGCGATCTGCTCTTCGCGGCCGGGCACGAAGAACCTCGAGTAATCGATGAAGGTGCGGCTGTCTTGCTCGTCCCAGCGCTCTTTGCGCAGCTCGCCGTTGCCCGTCATGGCGCGCGAGGTTACCACGGCCGCCGCCCACCTCCGCCGCAGATAGAACGAGATTGGTCCGTGCGCCAGGGGAGGGGGCGTCCCCTTCTCCCCCGGCGCCGCCGGGCAGGCCGCCCGTCCGGCTATGGCCGGGCGGCACTTCTCGGAAGTCGGGACCCGGCGGCTTCGGACAACCGGGAAGGGGATCGAGGGGTTGCGGGGGGCGATCCGATCGATGCTTCGAGTAGGCCTTCACCGCCACATCGCAGCGCCGTTTCATGCCTTGAGGGTCGCCTGCAGGCGGCGCCAACTAGAATTAGAATAGGGGGGCGATGAGCGAGCGACCTCCCACCATCTTCGACAAGATCCTGGCCGGCGAGATCCCCTGCTACCGCGTCTATGAAGACGAGCACGTGCTCGCCTTCCTCGACATCGGTCCGCTCGCCGACGGTCACACGCTGGTCGTCCCCAAGGAGCGCAAGGCCTATCTCCACGAGCTCTCGGACGACGCTGCGGCGGCGCTCGGCCGCGTCCTGCCGCGCCTCTGCCGCGCGGTGATCCAGGCGACCGGGGCGCCCGACTACAACGTGCTGCAGAACAACGGCGCCCAGGCCAAGCAGGTCGTCATGCACGTCCACTTCCACATCATCCCCAAGCTCGGCCACGAGGGGCTGGGGATCGCCTGGCCGGCGCGCCGGCTCGCCGAGTCGAGAGCCGGCGAGCTGCTCGAAGCGATGCGCCGCTCACTGGCGGCAGAGGGCTGAGGCCAGGGGTTCTGACGATGATCGAGACAGGCGGCAACAGCAGCTCGAGCGAGCTGGCGCGCGGGCTCGCGATCGAGATCCGGGACGCCTTCGGCCTCGACCACCTCGCCCTGACCGAGCGCCCCTTCCCGCCGCCCGGCTGCGGCCAGGTGGTAGTGCGAGTGCGCGCCGCCTCGCTCAACTACCGCGACCTGATGACGGTCGAGGGACGCTACAACCCCAAGCAGAAGCTGCCGCTGATCCCCTGCTCGGACGGCGCCGGCGAGGTGGTCGCGCTGGGCGATGGGGTGTCGCGGGTGCGGCTGGGCGACCGGGTGTCGAGCGTTTTCGCGCCGCACTGGACCGCCGGCGCGGCCGACCGCGAGCGGCTGCGCGCCACTCTCGGCGGGCCGCTCGACGGCATGCTCGCGGAGCTGGTGGCGCTCGACGAGGACGGGGTCGTCGCGGTTCCCGAGCACCTCTCGGACGAGGAGGCTGCAACCCTGCCGTGCGCGGCCGTCACCGCCTGGACCGCACTTCTCGGTGCCGGCACCGACGGCGGCGAGGGCGGCCTGCGGGCCGGCGACACGGTCCTGCTCCAGGGCACCGGCGGGGTGTCGATCTTCGCGTTGCAGTTCGCGGTGCTCGCCGGCGCCCGCGCGATCGTGCTGTCGAGCAGCGACGCCAAGCTCGAGCGGGCGCGCCAGATGGGGGCCGCGGCGACGATCAACTACCGTCAGCTCCCGCAGTGGGGCGCGCGCGTCAAGGAGCTGACCGGCGGCCGGGGAGTGGATCACGTGCTCGAGGTCGGCGGGGCGGCGACGCTCGCCCAGTCGCTGCAGGCGGTGCGCATCGGCGGCCGGATCAGCCTGATCGGCTTCCTCTCGGGGACCGCCGCCGAGATCAGCCTGACCGCGATCCAGATGCGCAAGGTGCGCGTCGAAGGCATCATGGTCGGCTCGCGCGAGAGCTTCGAGGCGATGAACCGCGCCATCGCCCTGCACCGCCTGCACCCGGTCGTCGACCGCGCCTTTCCGCTCGCCGACGCCCGCGCCGCTTTCGATCACATGGCGTCAGGGAATCACTTCGGAAAGATCGTCATCCAGCTCTAGTAGATTTGCGGTCGTGGCCGTGGCCGGTCGGGCTCATGGCGCCTTGGGGAGGCTGAGCGGCGGCTCGGCCGGGAAGAGCTCGATCTTGGCCTCGGCCGCCTGGCGGCGGAAGGCGGCGACGTCTTCGGCAAGGACCTTGTTGACGCTGGCAAGGGCAGCGGCCACTGCGCTCTCGGCCTGGACCAGGTTGGTCCGCTGGGTGGGGTTCGGCGGGTCCCAGGAGGAGCCAAGCGAGCCTCCCGCCGAGCCCACCTTGCTGAGCGGGGTGCGGTCGTCGACGATCCCCTTGGTGCCGGGCGGGACGTAGAGCTCGCGCTGGGTGGCTTCGAGCTTCTTCTTGAGCGCCTGGGCGGCGCGCATCAGCGCGCGGCTGGCGTCCTCCTTGCCGCCGGCCTTGCCGGATGGCGCGGCGGCTGGCGCGGCCGGTCCAGCCGGCCCGCTCTTGGCGGCGCGGCCCGGGGCCGCGGCCTTTGCCGGGGCGGTCTCTGCCGCCGGAGGTTGGGCGGCGCCGTCGCCTCCCCTGGCGCTCTCGCCGCCGCTCTCTCCGCCCCCCTCACCCTTCGCCTTCTTCGCTGCTTCGGCCTTGCGCAGCTTGGCGAGGACGAAGTCGACGTCGGCCTGCGCGGCGGCGACGCGGTCGATGGCGTCGACCAGGGCGTTGTGCAGCTCGCCGGTGCGGCGCACCGCCGCCTCGTGCGCCTGCCAGTCGGCGGCGGCGTTCTTGCTCGAGGGGTCGGCGAGCACGCGCACCGTCCCCTTGGCCTCGTGCCCCTTGTACTTGACCGTCACGGCATAGCTGCCGGGGAGGACCTGCGGTCCGCTTTCCTGGAACCGGAAGCCGCGCTGCACGCCCGGCGGCAGGCGCAAGGCGTCGCGGCCCAGGTCCCAGACGGCGCGGTTGACTCCCAGCTTGGCGGGGCCCTTGAAGGCGCGGATCTTCTTGCCGGAGGCGTCGGCAATCACGATGTCGACCTGCGGCCCCTCGCCGCCCGGCCGGCCGCCGGCGCGGCCGCCGCCACCAGGTGGTTGCGCTTCCGCCTCGGGCTGCTCCGCCTCTCTGGCAGCTTCCTGGCCTGGCGCTTCGGGCTGATCCTCGGTCTTGGCGGCCGCCGGCGGCACTCCCTTTTCGCCCTCTTCACGGGCGGTGGCGGCACCGGAGGAGCTCTCGGCGCGCTCCTTTTCCTTACGCTCGCGGTCTTTTTTCTCGTCGGCGAGCGGCAGCCCGGGCAGGTTGAGCGAGTAGGTGATGAGCGCGCCATAGGGGCGGTTCTCGCCGCGGAACTCGCCGCTGCCCGGCCCGTTGGATCCGGCTCCCGGGTCGATGCGGTGCTGCTGGGCCGGTCCGGCGTCATAGAGATGGAGCGGCTCGCGCAGCGTCGCGGCGGTCATCTGGCGCAGCGGCGCGATGTCGTCGACCACGTAGGCGGAGCGGCCATGGGTGCCGAGCACCAGATCGTGGTCGCGCGGATGGATCACCAGGCCTTCGACGGCGACGGTCGGCAGGCCGTGCTTCCACGGCAGCCAGTGCGCGCCGGCGTCGTTGGAGAAGTAGAGGCCGAACTCGGTGCCGAGGAAGAGCAGGTCGCGGTCGACCGGGTCCTGCTCGATGGCGAGCGCCCAGCCGCGCAGGTTCGGCGTGGCCAGGCTCTTCCAGCTCTTGCCATAGTCGTCGGTGCGGTAGACGTAGGGCGTCCAGTTGGAGCGCCGGTGGTCGTCGAAGACCACGAACGCGGTGCCGGCCGCGAACTTGCCGGCGCGGATCTCCGGTACCCAGGTGTGCGCCGGAACGCCGGGCAAGTTGGCTTCGACGCTGGCCCAGTTCTTGCCGCCGTCGCGAGTGACGTGCACCCGGCCGTCGTCGGTCCCCGCCCAGATCACCCCGCGCTCGACGGGCGAGGGCGCGATGGCGATGATCGTCGTGTAGTTCTCCGCCCCGGAGGCGTCGATGGTGAGGCCGCCGCTCTCCTCCTGGTGCTGCCAATCCTTGTTGTTGGTCGTGAGGTCGATGCTGATCTGGGTCCAGCTCTCGCCGCGGTCGGCCGATCGCCAGACGTACTGGCTGCCGCAATAGATCGTTTTGGGATCGAACGGGTCCTGGGCGATCGGCGTGTTCCAGTTGAAGCGCAGCCGCTTGGCCGGGTCGGGGTCGATCTCGGGCGGCTTGATCGACTTGCGCTCGCCGGTGCGCAGGTTGAAGCGCGACATGAAGCCGCCCTGCGACTCCGAGTAGCCCGACATCGAATCGGCGGGATCGGGGAGCGACCAGAAGCCGTCGCCGCCGCCGGTCGACCACCAGTGAGAGTTGCGGATGCCGCCCCGCTCCCAGACCGAGCTCGGGCCGCGCCACGAGCCGTTGTCCTGCATGCCGCCGTAGATGTGGTACGGCGTGTCCATGTCGACGGTCACGTGGTAGTACTGCCCGAGCGGCAGGTTGCCGACGAAGCTCCAGGTCTCGCCGCGGTCGTGGCTGATCCCGACGCCGCCGTCCTCCCCGGCCACCAGGTAGCGCGGATCGCTGGGATCGATCCACATGGCGTGGTAGTCGCCATGGATGTCGCCGGAGCGCCCCAGGTTGGTGAAGGTCTTGCCGCTGTCGTCGGAGACCCGCAGGCGCGAGGTCAGGTCGTAGATCCGGTTCGGCAGCCGCGGATCGACCCGGATCTCGGCATAGTAGAACGGCCGCTCGGTCACGTCGTTCTCGCCGTTGACGTTCTTCCAGCTCTTGCCGCCGTCGTCGGAGCGCAGGAAGGCGTTCTTGGCGGAGGCCTCGACCAGCGCGTAGACGATCTGCGGCTGGGAGGCCGAGATCGCCATACCGATCCTGCCGAGGTTGCCCTTGGGCAGGCCGTCGTCCTCGCTGAGGCGCTTCCAGGTGGCGCCGCCGTCATAGGTGACGTAGAGGCCGGAGCCCGGGCCGCCGGAGCGGAAGAACCAGGGCCAGCGCCGGTAGTCCCACATGCCGGCGAAGAGCTTGTTGGGATTGCTCGGGTCCATCACCAGCTCGGAGCCGCCAGTGCGCTCGTCGACGTAGAGCACCCGCTTCCAGCTCTTGCCGCCGTCGCTGGTCTTGTAGATGCCGCGTTCCGGGTTCTCCCCCCACTCGCGGCCTTCGGCGGAGACATAAGCGACGTCGGGGTCGGTGGGGTGTAAGACGATACGGCGGATGTGCTCGGTCTTGTCGAGCCCCAGGTGCTGCCAGGTGCGGCCGGCGTCGAGCGAGCGGTAGACGCCGTCGCCGACCGAGGCGCTGTTGCGCGGGTTGCCTTCGCCGGTGCCGACCCAGACCACGTCGGGGTTGGGCTGAAAGACCGCGACGGCGCCGATCGAGGCGACCGGCTGGTCGTCGAAGATCGGCGTCCAGGTGAGGCCGCCGTTCTCCGATTTCCAGAGCCCGCCAGTCGAGGCGCCGGCATAGAGGACGTCGGGGTTCGACGCCAGGCCCGCGATCGCGGTCACCCGGCCGCTCATCGCGGCGGGGCCGATGGCGCGCGCCTTGAGGCCGCCGAGCATGGAGGGGTCGAGCTCGCCGCTATTGGCGGTGGCCCCGCCGGCGGCGGCGGCTCCGACGCCGCCGGAAGACGGCGCCGCGGCAGGGCGCGGCTTAGCGGCGGCGGTGGCCGCGGCGGTGGCGGTGAGGATCGACACCAGGACAGCGAGGCCGAGCAGGCAGGCGATCCGACGCATAGTTCCTCCTGAAAGCCGCGGTGAAGGATTCACGTCAAGGCTTGCTACGACGGCAGCACACCGGCGAGCATGGTTCGGCTACAGATAGCGCAGCGCCGATGGCGGCGTCAATAGGCGGCTGAGGGGCTGATGGGGCCGAGGACCTTCAGCCCCTCTCCGGAGTCCGCAGGTCCAACGCTCGGCTCAACTCTTCGGGCGAATAGGTGGGGGGAAGAGATCAACGTCGGCCTCCACCGCCACATCGCAGCGCCGTTTCCGACCTGCCAGAAGTGCCGCAACAGGCGAAAGCTGCGGCATCCCTCGGGATCGGCACTGCCGGTGGGGCTAGAAAGGCCCGGAGACCAGGGTTTCTGCTGCCGGCGACGACAGGGCGCTGCCTAGAGTGCCCTCGATGCGTCTGATGAGATCATCGATCTCCGGCCCACAGTCGGGTGCTGTGACGTTGGTGCTGACCAGGAAAGTGTTCTTGCGGCTACCCTTGCCATGCCACGTGAGCCGAAAATCGGTGAAGTCCCCTACATCGTTGACCGTGTTGAAGCAGTCATGCGCGTGGCCGACCTGCGCCGCTGCGAGCGCGGAGACAAGGGAAGCGAACGCGTCCTGGGCCGCGGTGCCTCGGGCAACTGCTGAAGACCTGGGCATGCTTCCTTGCGCCGGGGTGGTGCGGAACCCTGACGTTGACACGGCGCTGTAGACCACCGCTCCATCGGCGAAGATGAAGGCGGTCGCCCTGGTCTGCATCACGCCAAACCCGCTGACGTGGTTGGAGTCGACGGTCAAGAGCGGATTCCGCGGCATGCCGCAGAACTGCACCGGCGGAGCCGCGGCCGCCGGCGCCGTTGTCAGCAGCGCAACCAGGCAACAGACCGGCCCCAGAGCTGCACCTTTCCTCCTCCGCGTCATTCCATCTCTCCTTTCTTTCAGCGGCGGCGCGTCGTCGCGGCCACGGCCAGGACTCCCCGGGCGGCTCGGCGCCGTGCGCGGCATGATCATTCTCTCGAATCTTGGTACGTCGCCGCACAAGGATCCGTCTAAGAACCAAGTTGGTCCGTACGCCAGGGGAGGGGGCGTCCCCATCCCCTGAGTCGCCCAAACTTTTCGCTCCCTTAGGCGTAAGAGCCGGAGGAGCCCATGAGGGCCCTCCGCTCGAACCATATTCATCGTGAGGAGCCGCGCGATGCTCAAGAGAATCGGCCTGACCACATGATCTACGTCCGCCAGGCGGAGCAGCGCAAGTTCAAGCGCGACATCGCAGACTTCATTCGCGGGCGGTGAGGCCCCTCCGTCCTGGCGCGCGGGTGCAGACAGGACCGGCGGGAGGCGTGCAACGGGCTGTGGCACCGGCGGCGGGCGGGGCAGGGCTCCATCGCTGCCCCAGCCCTGATGAAGAGTAGCTGGCGGAGGTCGGCGCGGGGGGCTGGGAATCGGCAGCGATGGAGCCCTGCCCCGCCCGTCGCCGGCGGGGAGGCGAAGGTGTATGCAAGGGGAGCGCCGTTCCCGGCGTTGCGCGGGCCAGGACTCCCCCACCCCCGCCGGGTGACTCGGGGGACCGGCTAAGGCCTGCTTGCCGGGAAGTGGCGCCGCCCAGCGGAGTCGCGGGCGCCGATTGATCCCGCCTTGCGAGGGGAGTTAGACTGCGTTTGCTGATCAGGTTTGGTCGAACCGCGCCGGCCGCCGGCTCTCGTGCGATGTGCTCGAGGTGACGGCGTCCGCCGCAACGTTGACGATGGAGGTCCGCGCAGGGGCCTTTCTTTGGAGCAGGTGTGCAAATGATCGCGGGTGCATAGATGATCATCTTGACAGCCGGAACCCTCGCCATCGGCGCCACCGCCGGATGGATGCTCGAGCAGCGCTACGGAGAGTCCGTTCTGCGCTGGGCGCGCCTGCGCCTTGGCCGTCTGCGCCTTGGCCGTCTGCGCCAGCGCCGCTAGCGGCGGCGGCTCGAACCTTGTCACTTGACATGCGCGCCCCGCATTCACTTGCACCTGCGCAGGCGCCGCGGTCCGCGTGCGCGAGAGAGATGGTCGTTTCGTGAGCGAAGTAGTCACGCAGGGTATCCGGGTCGAGGCCGAGAGCTTCTACGATCCCGACCGCAGCTCGCCCCAGGAGGGCTACTACTTCTTCGCCTACCGCATCCGCATCTCGAACCTCGACAGCGAGACGGTGCAGCTGGTGAGCCGCGAGTGGTTCATCACCGACGGCAACGGCGAGATGCAGCGGGTGCAGGGTCCGGGCGTGGTCGGCGAGCAGCCGGTGCTGGCGCGCGGCGACTCGTTCGAGTACACCAGCTTCTGCCCACTGACCACGCCGGTCGGCTCGATGCACGGCAGCTACCGCATGGTCTACCAGAACGGCGAGGGCTTCGACGCCGCGATCGCCCCCTTCGCCCTCGCCGCCCCCCACGCCGTCAACTGAAGCGCCGATCACCGCGCGATCGGCGGAGCCGTCACCGCCAGCGCGCCAGCCGGGAGGCACGAGGCGCCGGCGCACTCTATGGTAGGGTAGCTGCGCTCGATCATGCTTGCCCGACAGGATCGCCAGATCGTCGCCGCGGCAACCCGCGGCTCCGCGGTGACCGGGGTCTGCCGAGCGCCGTTCCGTCCGCAGCGCCCCCACCTCAGGAGGTCGCCGTCTTGGGCATCGTCGAGGCCCCCGGCCACGAGCTCGTCGACCTCGTAGACACGGCAGCGCGCGAGCCCGCGGCCCCGGCCGTCCGGCCGTTCATCCCGGCCGAAGTGACGCTCCCGGAGCTCACCGTGCGTGCGCTCGTGGCCGGGACGCTGCTCGGCATCGTCTTCGGCGCCTCGTCGCTCTACCTGGTGCTCAAGGTCGGTCTGACGGTGAGCGCCTCGATCCCGGTGGCGGTCATCTCGATCACCCTCTTCCGGCTCCTGTCGGCGCTCGGGCTGCGGCACGCGAGCATCCTCGAGAACAACATCGTCCAGACCGCGGGCTCGGCGGGAGAATCGATCGCCTTCGGTATCGGCGTCACCATGCCGGCGATCATGATCCTGGGCTTCGACCTGGAGGTGATGCGGACGATCCTGGTGTCGGTGCTCGGCGGTGCGCTGGGAATCCTGATGATGATCCCGCTGCGGCGGGCTCTGATCGTGCAGCAGCACGCCACTCTCAAGTATCCCGAAGGGACCGCCTGCGCCGAGGTGCTGAAGGCCGGCGCCACGCCGGAGGAGCGGGCGCTCGCCGCCCGCCATGCCGCCGCGGCGGCGACCGGGGAGGCGCCGGCCGAAGCCGCCTATTCGGGAGCCAGGGCGATCTTTACCGGTTTCGGCATCGGTCTGCTGTACAAGGTCCTCAACGTTGCCTGGAAGGCGTGGAAGGATACGCCGGAGAAGGTGTTCGGGGCGCCTTTCAAGGCCGGCTCGATCGCCGCCGAGGTTTCGCCCGAGCTGCTCGGCGTCGGCTACATCATCGGCCCGCGCATCGCATCGATCATGTGCGCCGGCGGCGTGCTGGCCTACCTGGTGCTGATCCCGGCGATCAAGTTCTTCGGCGAGCACGCTGCCGGCCCGGTGCCCCCCGGCACGATGCCGATCGCCGACATGGGACCGGACGACATCCGCGAGGCCTACATTCTCTATATCGGCGCCGGCGCCGTGGCGGCGGGCGGCATCATCAGCCTGTTTCAGTCGCTGCCCACGATCTGGCACGGGCTCAAGGGCGGGCTGCGCGATCTTCAGGAGCGCGGTGGGGCGGCCGCGCGAGCCGGCGCGCCGCTGCGCACCGATCTCGATCTATCGCTGAGGTTCGTGCTCGGCGGCTGCGTGGCGCTGATCGCGATGATCATGATCGCCCCGACGCTGCACATGAACCTGCTCGGCGCCGTGCTCATCGTCGTCATAGGCTTCCTGTTCGTCACCGTCTCCTCGCGGCTGACCGGCGAGATCGGCTCCTCGTCCTGCCCGATCTCGGGCATGACCGTGGCGACGCTGCTGCTGACCTGTCTGGTCTTCCTGCTCCTGGGTTGGACCGGGCCGACCTACTACGTGACGGCGCTGTCGGTCGGCGCCATCGTCTGCATCGCCGCCTCCAACGGCGGCACCACCTCGCAGGACCTCAAGACCGGATTCCTGATCGGCTCGACGCCGCGCCACCAGCAGATCGCGATCATGATCGGCTCGTTCGCCTCGGCGGTGGTCCTGGGGCCGATCCTGCTCCAGCTCAACAGCGCTTCGACGGTCTACGTGCCGCGCGTCACTTTCGATCCGGTCGAGACAGCCGGCAAGGTCGTCTACAAGGTCAAGCAGAACTTCCCGGCCGAGCTGCGCGCCAGCGGCCCGCTCGGCCAGCTGGAGAGGCTGACGGGTCCGCAGGCCGCCGGCGACAGCGCCTCCTATCGCGTCTGGCAGAAGACGGACGAGGCGGGCGGCCCGCCCGGACGCTACCTGGTCGACGCCGCCGGCGTGCCGGTCTACCTCGTCGACCCGGGCATCAACGGCACTCATGCCTACCGTCCCGACGGCACCCGGGTGTTCAAGTACAGCGCCCCCAAGGCAACCCTCATGTCGTACATCATCAAGGGCATCCTCAACCACAGGCTCCCCTGGGCGCTGGTGCTGCTGGGGGTGATGATCGCCATCACGCTCGAGATGTCGGGTCTGCCCTCGCTGGCGTTCGCGGTCGGCGTCTACCTGCCGCTCGCCTCGACCAGCCCGATCTTCTGCGGCGGCTTGGTTCGCTGGCTGGTCGACCGCCAACTCAGGAGGAGGCTCGCCCACCGCCGGCTGAGCGAGGAGCAACTGGCCGCCGAGGGCGACAAGAGCCCCGGCGTCCTGATGGCCTCCGGCTACATCGCCGGCGGCGCCATCGCCGGTATCGTCATCGCCTTCATGGCCGGGGTGCTCAAGGACTTCAACGACCATATCGAGCGCACCATGACCGCTCACAACCCCTTTTTCCACGGGCCGGGCTCGGACCTGCTCTCGCTCATCCCGTTCCTGGTGCTGATCGTCCTGCTCTACCTCGCCGGCCGTGAGGTCATCCTCGCCAACCGCAAGGCCTGAGGGTACTCATCCAGCCTTGCCAAAAAGAGCCCTTCGCCGAAACCGCGGCTGCGCTCCGGGAAGCCTAGCCCCAAGATAGTTGTGTTATCATCGAAACGTGATTGGGGACGCCGCCATCGCCCCGGTTGCCGCCCTGCTGGCCGACCCAGCGCGGGTCGCGATGCTCTGGGCGCTTTCGGACGGGCGGGAGATCTCGGCTGGCGAGCTGGCTCTGCTCGCGGGAGTGTCGGCGTCGACGGCGAGCCTGCATCTGGCGAAGCTGACCGACGGGGGCCTCGTCGCCGTACGCCCGCAGGGGCGTCACCGCCACTATCGACTGGCTCGCCCCGAGCTGGTCCGAGCCCTCGAAGCGCTCGCCGCGGTGGCCCCGGAGGGCGTTCCCCGCACCCATCGCCAGGCCACGATCGGCCGCGAGGTCCGCGCGGCGCGCACCTGCTATGACCACCTGGCCGGCCGCCTCGGGGTTCAGCTGACCGAAGCGCTGGTCGGGCGTGGAGCGCTGATCTCCGATGGCCGGCTGTTCGACCTCACTGCCGAGGGGGACCGCCTGTTCGCCGACTTCGGCGTCGACCTGGCGGCGGCGCGCGCGGGCCGCCGGGCCTTCGCGCTCGCCTGCTTTGACTGGAGCGAGCGGGTGCCTCACCTGGCGGGTGGGCTCGGAGCGGCTCTACTGTCGCGCCTCCTGACCCTCGGCTGGATCGAGCGCACTGCCGCCAGCCGCGCCGTGCAGGCAACGCTGGCGGGCCGTCGCGGCCTGGCCCGGACCTTCGGGGTCGACCTCTCGGGAGCCTGAGCGGCAATCTGCTTCACGCCGTCTCCAGCACCCGGGCGACGGCTGCCGCCGGCCTCCGCTTTCGGGGCCACTCACTCACCCCTATTTCGCGCTGGCGCTCCGCGCCCGCCGCTCGCCTGGGTGGCGCGCCGGGGACCCTTCTTGTCGAGACCCAGCGAGCCGAGGACCTTGGCGGCCACGGCGATGACGTCGGCCTCGAGCTCGACCCCAATCGACACATGCCCTTGGCGGTAGGGGACGACGAGCTGGTATTGCAGTCCGTAGCGGAGGACGACGTAGCGGATGCCCTCGAGGTCCAGGTCGCCGCGCCGCCGCGCCAGCTCGAGGACCACAGGATTGACGATCAGCTCTTCCATCTCGTCGGTGGTCGCCGGGTTGTAGCTCGGCCACCTGGGGTTCTGCTCCATCTCGACGATGCGGCCCGCCTGGTTTACAGCCACGTAACGGATATTCCCGTCTACTGCAAAAAGTTGGCGGCTGATCTTCTTGCCCATTGCGTCTCTCTCCTCGTTGGGCCGTCGCCTCTCGTTGCGTCCTCGCCGCGGTCGCTTGTTCGTCGCGGGGCCGCCGGCGAGTCTACTTCACCGCGAGTCGCGGCCGAGTTGCCGCGACGGCAGAGGAGTGGATGACAGCAGCGGGTCACTGTCATTGGAGAGCGCCCGGACCAGGCTCCCGGCGCGCGCCTGCGCGGGCTTGACCTGAGCGCGCTTCCGGCCCGCGGCTCGACCGGTGTGGCGGGTGTTAGACTCGCGGCCGACTTGATCAGGCGCGCGGGTCCCGACCTCCGGGAAGTGCCGCCCGTCCATCACCGGACGAGCGGCCTACCCGCGCTTGCGATCTGACGCACTGGACGAAGGAGGTCACGAATGGGTTGGAAGGCAAAGAGCGCTGGCGTGCTGATGGGAGGCCTGGCGGTCCTGGGCTTGGCGATGGGCGCGACCCCGGCATCCGGCGAGTCGTTGATCGGCTTCGGCGTGCACTCCTGGCGAACGGTCCATGACCTGCGTAGCGAGGGCTTCACCGGCATCAAGCGGAGCGGCATCTCCTACCTGGTCTCGTACCAGTACAACCCCGGCTGGCTGCTCAAGCTCGAGCTCGACGGCGAGTACTTCGACAAGGGTTTCGGCGGCTCCACCCATGCTGCCTTCTCGCCGCAGGCATACGTCCTCCTCGGCGGCTTCATCTATGGCGGCGTGGGCATCGGGACGATCTACTCGAGCGGCTTCAACCACAGCTTCTCGAATCCCTTCTATGCCGCCCGCGCCGGCCTAAACTTTCATCTTCTGCCCCGCATTCACCTCGACGTCAACGGCAACTACCACTTCAAGGCGTTCAACCAGCTCAAAGGCGTCAACACCGGCACCGTCACCGTCGGCGCCGCGATCCGCGTCGCCCTGTGACGGCGGCGCTCGGCGCCGCCGCGGCGATCCGCGCTCTCCGTGCCGGCATTAAGACGGAATTGGTCCGTGCGCCAGGGGCGGGGGGCGTCCCCTTCCCCCCCGGCGCCGCCGGGCAGGGACCCGGCGGCTTCCGACAACCGGGAAGGGGACTCGCGGGGGTTGCGGGGGGCGATCCGATGGATGCTTCGAGTAGGCCTCCACCGCCACATCGCAGCGCCATTTCCGACCTGCCGGAAGTGCCGCAACAGGCGAAAGCTGCGGCATCCCTCGGGATCGGCACCGCCGATGAGGGTTACGATGAAACTCTTGCGGCGCGCCGTGGGTATTGACTATGACGGCTCGCACCCGAGGACCGGGCCATGGCGGCACGGGCAGCCTGCGGCCGGAGCGAGATCGATCGCGAGGAGCGGATGAGGCCAATGAGGCCAACAGCGTCGCGGGTAGTCTCCGGCGTTTTCCTGGGCACGGCGGCGATGGCGCTGATCGCCTTGCCGATCCACGGCCGGCTCGAGCTGGCCGCCGAGGGCAGCGCGCGAGTGATCGCGCCGCCGCCGCCCCTGGCAGGCGTTCGGTCGGCGCTCGCCGCCGAGGTCAGGGCGGGAAATGCCATCTCGCTCGTCGTTGCCGTTGCGCAACGCGGCCGGGTGGTCTGGGACGAGGCCTTCGGCTGGGCCGACCGCGAGGGGAGGATCGCCGCAACGCCCGACACGGTCTACCCCATCGCCTCGCTCTCCAAGGCCCTGACCGCGACCGGGGTGTTCCTGCTGGTGGAACGAGGGCAGGTCAAGACCGGAGATCCGGTGCAGCGCTACCTGGGCAGTGTGCGCCTGCGCGTGTTCCGGACCCAGGAGGCTGCGCCGACGGTCAGCGACATCCTCGACATGACGGGCGGAATCCCCCACTACTGGCAGTACTTCTGGGAGCCCGCGGCCGCTCCGCCTCCCACGACCGCGGAGCTCCTGCAGCGTTACGGAATCGTGGCCTTTCCGCCGGGACGTTATTTTCACTACTCGAATCTCTCGTACGCGGTGGCCGAGCAGCTGATCGCGCAGGTCTCGGGAACGTCCTTCGCGGATTTCATGCGGCAGCGGCTGTTGCTTCCCCTCGGGATGACCCGGACCTCGCTGCAGATCGGTCCCGAGCCGGGCAACGCAGTGGCGGTCGCCTATGGCCTCAAAGCTCGCCGCTGGCCCCGGTTCGACTTCTATCCGAAAGGGGGCGCGGGCTTCTATTCCACTGCCAACGATTTGCTTCGCTTCGGGCAGTTCCACCTGCACGCCCAGCTGGCGGGCGGCAGGAAGATCCTTGCGGCGCCGACGATCGACTCGATCCACCGCCTGCCGCCGGCGCACGGAGCGGGCAGGGACTACGCCAATGGCTGGGGGATCCTGGAAATCGGCGAGACCAAGCCGGCGCTGCTCGCCGACGGCGAGATCCTGGGCGCCGCGGCGACCTTGCTGCTGCTGCCGTCGCGCGACGTCGCGATCGTCTGCATGACGAACCAGAACACCAAGCCTCGATACAGCGACGCGGCGGCATTCAAGATCGCCGACGCCCTCATCCCCGGCTTTGCCCGCAAGCTCGAAGAGCTGGAGGCGAAGGCGGACCGCGAAGACGAGGTGTCGATGCCGCTGACCCCGCTCGCCGGCGACTGGGACGGAGAGGTTCAAACCTACCAGGGCGCGCTCCCGGTCGCCATGGCGATCCAGGAGGATGGCGGCATCTCGGTGCGGCTGGGCAATGAGGCGGCGGCGGCGCTGGAACGCGGCCACTTCAATGGCTCAACACTACAGGGTAGTCTTGCCGGCCGGCTTCCCGCCGCCGACACCCAGGCCCTCCCGCACCGGCTCGAGATCGAGCTCTTCGTCGACAAACAGGAGATGATGGGAACCGCCCGCGCTGTGAGCCAGGGCGACACGCCGGGCTTCGGGCTCCCCTCCTACCTCGCCCTCCGCAAGAGACAGCCGTAGCGGGCAGCGGACATCTTGACTCGCCGAGCATGAGGCATCATGATGTCGGCCGCACGTCCGGTGATGGACGTGCGGCACTTCCCGGAGGTCGACATGCGGACGACCCTTACCCTCGACGAGGATGTGGCCAGGCAACTTCGGGACAAGGTGCGACGAAGCGGGGAAAGCTTCAAGGAGGTCGTCAACTCGGCACTGCGCAGAGGTCTTCGTGGCGGCGAGAAGCCCGCTGCTCGGCTGCCCCGATTCGAGGTCAGGGCCAAGGCATGCGGTTTCCGCAGCGGGGTCGACGTGCTGCGGCTCAACCAGCTGAACGACGAGCTGGAGGCGGAGGACTTCCAGCGCGAGCTGGCGGCGAAAACGGCCGCGCCGTGATCCTGCCCGACATCAACCTCCTCGTCTACGCCTACAACTCGGATGCGCCTGCGCATCGACGGGCCAAGGCATGGTGGGAATCTTGCCTCTCGCAAGAGCGGCCGGTGGCGCTGCCCTGGTCGGTGATGCTCGGCTACCTTCGCCTGATGACCAACCGCAAAGTGGTGGTCGATCCTTTTTCGGCGCTCGAGGCGATCCGGCATATCCGGTCCTGGCTCGAGAGACCTCAGGTGCAGATCCTGCAGCCAGGCCCTCGCCACCTCGATCTGCTGGATAGCCTTATGCGCGATGCGCATGCCGCGGGCAGCCTCACCACGGACGTCCACCTGGCCGCGCTCGCCATCGAGCATCAGGCCGAGCTGCATTCGAACGACGCCGATTTCGCGCGCTTCCCGGGGCTGCGCTGGACCGATCCTCTGCGCTGAGGCCGACCGCCGCGGCGGGCTCAAACGCGGTAGCGGGTCAAGCGGGTCAAGGACCCGCTATCCAAACGCCAGCGCGGCGGTGGTAGGCTAGATCAGGAGGTGCGAAAATGAGGCTCCTGGTCAACGGCCAGAAACACGATGTCGCCGTGCCCGGCGACATGCCGCTGCTCTGGGTGCTGCGCGACGTGCTCGGCCTGACCGGCACCAAGTACGGCTGCGGGATGGCGCAGTGCGGCGCCTGCACCGTGCTGGTGGACGGCAGCCCGGTGCGCTCGTGCGTACGGCGTGCCGCGACGGTGGCGGGACGTGCCGTCACCACCATCGAGGGGCTGAGCCCGCGCGGCGATCACCCCGTGCAGCGGGCTTGGACCGAGCTCGACGTGGTGCAGTGCGGCTACTGCCAATCCGGGCAGATCATGGCGGCGGTCGCCCTGCTCGAGGCGAAGCCGAAGCCGAGCGATGCCGACATCGACGCCGCGCTCGCCGGCAACATCTGCCGCTGCGGCACCTACCAGCGCATTCGCGGCGCCGTGCACCGCGCCGCCGAGCTGATGGAGGGCGCCTGAGCCATGCGCCTGCCAGCCGATTCCTCGCGCACGGACCTCTCGCGGCGCGCTTTCTTGAAGCGCTCGGCGATGGTCGCGGGCGGCGGCCTGGTGGTCGGATTCTTCGTGCCGCCGGGTCTGCGGCGCCTGGTCTTCGCCCAGGAATCTCCCGCCGCCGCGCCGGCGATGCCGCCCGCCAACGCCTTCCTGCGCATCGGCAGCGATGAGAGCGTGACCATCCTGCTCGCCCACTCCGAGATGGGCCAGGGCGTCTGGACCACGCTGCCCATGCTGGTCAACGAAGAGCTGGACGCCGATTGGAGCCGCTTTCGGGTGGAGCATGCGCCCGCGGCAGGCGCCTACGGCCACACCTTCTTCAAGATCCAGATGACCGGCGGCTCGACGACCACCTCGTCGGAGCTCGACCGCTACCGCCAGGTCGGCGCCGTGGCCCGGAGCCTCCTGCTGGCGGCGGCCGGTGCGCGGTGGGGCGTCGCGCCCGACGGCTGCCGCACCGAGAATGGATTCGTCGTCTGCGGCGCGCGGCGCGCCAGCTATGGATCGCTGGCCGAGGCGGCGGCGAAGCTCCCGCTGCCGGCGAGCGTCAGCCTCAAGCGGCCCGAGGACTGGAAGGTCATCGGCAAGCCGACGCGCCGTCTCGACATGCCGGAGAAGATCACCGGCCGCGCGCAGTTCGGGATCGACGTGCGCCTGCCCGGGCTCCTCACCGCCGTCGTGGCGCGCCCGCCCACCTTCGGCGGCAAGGTACGACGTTTCGACGCCGCCGCTGCGAAGGCGGTGCCCGGCGTGCGCGCGGTGTTCGAGATTCCCTCGGGCGTCGCCGTCGCCGGCGAGCACTTCTGGGCCGCCAAGCGCGGCCGCGACGCGCTCGAGGTCGAGTGGGAGCCAGGCCCGCATCCCGACACCGACAGCGGCCAGCTCCGCGAGAGCTACCGCGAACAGGCGCAGACGGCCGGCGCCGAAGCCAAATCCGCAGGCGACGTGGCGCGGGCCCTTGTCGCCCCGGACGCCACTCCGCTTACTTCGCAGTCTACCCGGCCGCCGCTGCCCCCGCTCACCCCGCTGCTCCCGCTAATTGCCGAGTATGCCGTGCCCTACCTGGCGCACGCTCCGATGGAGCCGCTCAACTGCACGGTGCGCCGCACCGCCCAGGGCTGCGAAGTCTGGACAGGGACGCAGTTCCAGACCGTGGATCAGCATCGGGTGGCGGAGGTCTTCGGCCTCGAGACGGCGCAGGTCGTGCTTCATACGACCTTCCTCGGCGGCGGCTTCGGCCGCCGGGCGAACATCGCCTCGGACTTCGTTGTCGAGGCCGCGCACGTGGCCAAGGGTGTCGACCGGCCGGTCAAGCTGATCTGGACCCGCGAGGACGACATCCGCGGCGGCTACTACCGGCCGATGGCCGTGCATCGTCTGGAAGCGGTGCTGGACGGTCAGGGCGGGCCGCTCGGCTGGCGGCAGCGCATCGTGACGCAGTCGATCCTGGCCGGCTCGCCCTTCGCCACTTTCATCCAGAACGGCATCGACCCGACCGCGGTCGAGGGCGCGGCCGACTCCCCGTACGTCGCGGCGTTCCCCCATCATCGCGTCGAGCTCCACGCGGTCGACCCGGGCGTGCCCGTCCTCTGGTGGCGCTCGGTCGGCCACTCGCACACCGCGTTCGCCGTCGAGTCGTTCGTCGACGAGCTGGCGCACGCGGCAGGGCGCGACCCGCTGGAGTTCCGGCGGGTGCTGTTGGCAAGGGCGCCGCGCGTGCGCGCGGTGCTGGAGCTGGCGGCCGGCAAGGCGGGCTGGGGGAGCCCTCCTCCCAAGGGGCGCGCCCGAGGTCTCGCGGTCCACGAGTCGTTCGGAAGCATCGTCGCCCAGGTCGCGGAGGTCGCCGTCGACCCCGAGCGACGGATCCGGGTGCACCGCGTGGTGTGCGCGATCGATTGCGGCATCTGCGTCAATCCGCTCGGCGTGCGCGCCCAGATGGAATCCGGCATCGCCTTCGGGCTCACCGCGGCGCTCTACGGCGAGCTGACGCTGAGGGAGGGGCGGGTCGTGGAGAGCAACTTCCACGACTACCGGATCCTGCGCCTGCCCGAGATGCCGCAGGTCGAGGTGCACATCGTCGAGAGCCGCGAGAAACCGGGCGGCGCCGGCGAGCCCGGAACGCCGCCCATCGCGCCGGCCGTGGCCAACGCGGTCTTCGCGCTGACCGGGGAGCGGCTCCGTGAGCTGCCGCTCCGCTTTGCGGACTCATGAGGCGATGACTGAAGACGAAACTGGTCCGTGCGCCAGGGGAGGGGGCGTCCCCTTCCCCCCCGGAGGGGTGGGAAGGGGATCGAGGGGTTGCGGGGGGCGATCCAATAGATGCTTCGAGAAGGCATCCACCGCCACATCGCAGCGCCTTTCATCCCTCGGGATCAGCGCGGCCGGTCGGGGCTAGAATGAAAGGAATGAACGGCGCATGGGTCATCGCTGCCGGGCTGCTCGCCGGCATCGCCCTCCACGGCGGCGGAGCCCCGCTGAAGGCCGGCGCCGGGGGCGAGGTGCCCGGCGCGGGCGCCGACCCGGGCGCCCGGCTGGCGGCGCCGCTCTCCGCATTCGCCACGGTCCAGGCGGTGCTCCAGCATCCGCGCTGCCAGAACTGTCACATTCCCGGCGACGCGCCGCTGCAGTTCGATGCCGGGATCACGCATGCGCAATACGTCCAGCGCGGGCCCGATGGCAAGGGGGCCCCCGGCCTGCCGTGCGCGGCCTGCCACGCCGCGAGCAATCCGCCGGCGAGCTACGGCCCGCACATGCCGCCCGGCGCCCCGAACTGGCAGCTGCCGCCGCCCGCCCGCAAGATGGTCTTCATCGGGCTGGCGCCGGCGGATCTCTGCGCGGCGATCAAGGATCCCAAGCGCAACGGAGGCCGAGACCTGGCCGCCCTGCGCGAGCACCTCAGCCACGACAAGCTCGTGCTCTGGGGGTGGAACCCGGGCGTCGGCCGCGCGCCCGTCTCCGTCCCACACGCCGACCTCGTCGCCGCGGTCAAGAGCTGGATCGACGGCGGCGCCCCCTGCCCGCCGGCGATCGATCCGCCGTGACCTATTGCACTGCGTCGTAAATCCCGCATCCCATCCGCCGGCCCTCCGCGCCCCCGGCGGCGTTGCGCCTCCTCAGCGTAGTCCCCGCTACGCTTGCGTCGGCGCGCCTGGCCGGGAACGCGGATGGCTCGGCGCCTGGGACACTGGCTTTACGACGCAGTACACTAGCCGAACCGACCGGTGATGTAGTCTTCCGTCTGCTTCTTCGCGGGCCGCGTGATCATCGTCTTCGAGTCGTTGAACTCTACCAGCTCTCCGAGGTAGAGGAGGGCGATGTAGTCCGCCACCCGCGCCGCCTGCTGCAGGTTGTGGGTGACGATCGCCACCGTGTAGTCCTCGACCAGCTCCTGGATGAGCTCCTCGATCGCCGCCGTGGAGATCGGGTCGAGAGACGAGGTCGGCTCGTCCATCAGCAGCACCTCCGGCTTGACCGCGATCGCCCGCGCGATGCAAAGGCGCTGCT
>DASZZP010000074.1:0-4222 GCA_035544875.1 Thermoanaerobaculia bacterium
CGCTGGCCTGCCGCCCCGGCCGACCTCGCCCGCGCCGAGCGGCTGTGCCGCGACCTGGGCCTCGGCGACCTCCTGGACCGCATGCCCGCCGGCCTCGATCAGCCGGTCGGCGACGCCGGCTGGCAGCTCTCGCAAGGGGAGAGGAGCCGCGTCTTTCTCGCCCGCGCTCTCCTCCAGCAGCGCGAGCTCACCATCCTCGACGAGAGCTTCGCCGCCCTCGATCCCGAGACCTCGGCCACCGTCCTCAGCTGCGTGATGGCGCGCACCCGCACGCTGGCGGTCATCGCGCACCCATGATTCCTTCCTCGCCACCCGGACGGTGGGGGAGGGCTGCCCATCCCGCGATCCAAACTGGAGGCTGACCGATGGTCGTCGAGGCCGCGCTGATCCTCTCCTCCCTGGCCATCGCGCTCGGCTGCGTCCTGGTCGTCCGCCGCCGCGACCGCCGCCTCGCCGCGATCCTCGGCCGCGGCGACATCGCCGCCCTGCTCGCCCTCGCCCGCCACGATCTCCGCCGTCCCCCTCCCGTCCCGCCCGCTGACGATCTCCTCGTCGGCGCCCTCCGCAGGCGCCTGGCCGCCCTGCCGCCGCCGGCCCTGGTCGAGCTCGGCGATGCCGCCCGCGCGAGCCCTCATCCGCTAGCGCCCATGGTCTTCGCCGAGATCTACGCCGCGCTCGAGCAACGCCAGCGGCGCGACCAGGAGCACCGCGCCCGCCTCGCGACCTGGCGCTCTCTCTGTCTCGCCCTCAATGGCAGCACCGCAGCTTCACCCTCGACCGCCGCCGCCGCCATCGATCGCGAACGTGCCGCCGAGCCGCTACAGACGCCGCAGCGCGACCGGCGGCCGGCATGAATCTCTTCTCCTCACTGGCTTCCGACCTGGCTCTCGGCCCTCGTCGCCGCAGTCCGCCGGCGCGCCGGCCGCGTCCGCGCCTCCGCTCCCTCTCGATCGCTCTCTCGCCCCTCGCCCTCGTTGCCGCCCTGCAGCTCGCTGGCCTGCGTTTCAATACCAGCGCCAGCCTGCCGCGCGGCGTCTACCTTCTGTGCCACCGACCACCCGCGCGGCTCGACCTCGTGCTCGCCTGCCCGCCGTCATGGGCCGCAAGGTTGGCTCTCGATCGCCACTACCTGCCGGCCGGCGAATGCCCCGGCGGCACCCAGCCGCTGGGAAAGATCCTCCTCGGCCTTCCCGGAGACCTCCTCGACCTCTCGGCCACCGGCCTGTCCGTGAACGGCAGCCCGATACCCCGCTCCGTTCCGCTCCCTACCGACACCTTTGGTCGCCCCCTGCGGCACCATCCCTACGGCCATTTCCTGCTCGCCCGCGATCAGATCTGGCTCTTCTCGCCCCATCCCAGATCCTTCGACAGCCGATACTTCGGACCCGTCCGACAGACTGCAATCCGCGGCCCCCTGGCGCCCATTCTCACCTCCGAACCGTAGACACGCGCGCGAAGGTCGAGTAGGTGGTGTCCTCGGAGGGGCCAAGGAAGCCGCGCGACTCGCTCTCTCACCTCGAGCCTTCCCGGCCTCGAATTGAGGCACCTGATTTCCTGAATTGAAATACGCATATTTATACTTTTAGCTAGCGTTGTTGCTTTTGGTGAGTCTTGGCGCTAAAGTGACATCCAATCGCTGGCGCTTCATCTCTGAGGAGGATCCGCCGTGCAATTCACGCATCGATTCCTCGGCCGTTGTCTCGCCCTTCTGGTTGTCATCGTCCTGGCAGCGGGCTGCTCCTTTGCTCGCCGGGGCGTTCAGCGCCTTGCTGCGGGCCATCTTGCGGACACCGCCACCAGCTACAACCTCGCGATCGAGCAGACCCAAGACGAAATGCTCTTGCTCAATGTCATCCGTGCCCAGGACAACTATCCGCTGTTCCTCACCGACGCCTCCAAGGTGACGGGCACCGTGAAGGCCGACATCAGTCTCGGCTTGAAGATCCCTCTCGTGCACGCCGGCAGTGCCAATGGCAACGACTACTTTGGGACGCCGTCGCTGGATTACTCTTCGAGCCCCTCCATGGACGTCAATCTGCTCAACGCCAAGGATTTCATGACCGGCTTCCTGACCCCGATCCGTAACGAGCTGTTCGCGTACTATTGGGACCAAGACTGGGACGCGGAATTCCTGCTCTACCTGCTCGTGCATCGGGTCGATGTCTACGCGGAAGGCGCCAAGCCCACGGATCCGCCCACTTTCATCCGATCTCTATACAATTACCCGAACGAACACGACGCCAACCAGACTGCCCTCCGAGACTTCTCCGAATGGGTGCACGCTCTTGTCTGCGACGGGCGACCGCTGCTTTGCAGCATCAACGCCGAAGGCTCAGCGATCGGCCCGAGCCTCGATAGAGAGCAGCTCGAGCTGCTGAAGTTCTTGGTGCCGGTCGCGAAGGAGGGCCTCTCGCTCGAGCCGGCCGGCACCAGCGGCGCCACGATAGAGGGGAAATGGCAACTGCGCCAGCCGAAGAGGGCCTTCTTCCTCGTGCCGCAGGGTCCGGCTCACGCTCACACTTGCCCCACGGCAATCCCGCCGCCGGAAACCCATGCCAACAGCGCACCAGACGACAAGAACGCACCGCACGATTTCAGACGCCAGACCGTCATCATACGGGGAGGACCAGGCGGACAGCGGTACGAGCTCACGCTGCGCAGTCCTGAAGGGCTCCTCTACTACCTAGGCGAGCTTGCCAGACTCGAGAACCACGCCGACCCGGCGCGCGCGCTGATGATTCACCTTGGCGACTACTCAGACTGCACCAAGGGTCCGGAGCTACCAGTCGCTCCGCTCTTCGTCGCGCTCGACAGGGAACAGCACAGCGAGTGTCAGCCGATCATATGGGTACGATCGCTCGACGGAAGTGACTATTTGATTCCGAAAGGGAAGCCTCTCGACCCGAAAAACGTCACCTCCATGGGCGAACTACATCTTGCGAATGTCGCGGGTCTCTGCACGACAGGTGAGACGATGCACGCGCTCGAGCTCCTTTCGCAGCTCATCGGTCTGCAGAAGACGGCCAAGGATTTCAGCACCACGAGCACGGTCAAGGTGGTTGGCCAGTAGCGCCTCGCAGCCTCCTCGCCCGCACCGGCAGACACCGGCAGTGTTGATCCACCCTTGCGCGCGCGCGGCAAACGGCCCTCGGGCGCTTCGCCTTGGGAGCTCCTGGCCGCCTCCGACCGGCCGCGTTGCGCGCCCGTCCCGCGCTCGACCCACCGCGCCCTAGCCTCGCCCTCAAGCCCGTTTGCCGCGCGCGCGCAATACGGCCGGGCTCCGGGCTGAGGCCCGGAGCCCACTCCCCTCGCGCCCGCCGCTCCGCTTTGGGCGCGAGAGCAGGGGGCGTTGCCCCCCTGCACCCCCATTGCACCCCGACTCGCCGACATCGCCCTTCCGTCCGCGCCGTCTCGATCCTCACGCCCGCCCGCCACCGCCGCCGATCGATACCCCGCCCTTCCAAGCCCAGCGGCCGGGCTCCGCGCCTCTGACAGGCGCGGAGCCCAATCTACTCGCGCCCGCCGCTTCGCTATGGGCGCGTGATCACCCCGTCCCGCCCGACCGACGCGCGCTGCCGCGCGCGTCCGTCTTCCCCCTCGGCCCCTCGAGGGGCCTCCCCTCTATAGGGTCGGCAGCTTGGCGCTGGCGCGGGCCGGTGCCAAGCCCCCGCCCGCCGCGCCTGCCCGCGCCAGCGCCAACCTGCCATCTGATTCGATCGCTCCTTCAATCTTCCTCTAATCTTCAATCGTTACCGCTCACCGCACCGCCCCCTGCATCGCTCCGTGCCCGGCGCGCGCGGCAAACGGCCCGCGGGCGCTTCGCAGCTCGCACCTTCCGCCCCCTCCGGCCGCGCCTCGTACTACCACCACCGCCCGCGCCCGCCCCACCGCGCCCTCGCCGTACCCTGAGCCCGCTTCGCCGAGCATCGCGCGCGCCGAGCACCGACGAGGCCCTCCCGCCCTCTCTAGCCCGAGCGGTCGCCGCAACGCGCCCCCGGCGTGCTGGCGCACGCATTAGTTTTTGACGCAATTCGCTCCGCGAATTGCTAACACGACACGCCGCTAAGCGGCATGCAGGCCACGTGTTACGGGCCTTTGCGGCAACTACAATTGTATTCGCCGGCCGCAACTTCAACCGTGTCAATCACCTGCATTGTAGTTTCAAACTACAACCGGAATTAGCCGGCGAAGTTTCGATTTCCAACCCATCCGTGCCTATAAT
>DASZZP010000075.1:0-2685 GCA_035544875.1 Thermoanaerobaculia bacterium
AGGATCGAGGTGGCGCAGCCGATCAGCACGCCGGCCGGGTTGGCGAGCAGGCCGACCTCCTCGAGCGAGGCCTGCATGTGCTCGGAGATGGTGATCCCGAGGTCGAGCACCCGCGACGGGCTCAGGGCGGAGGTCGCCGAGGCGGTCTGGCCGGCGACCTCGAAGCCGCGGGTGACCGCGGGCAGCCAGAGCGGGAAGAGGGTGAGGAGGGAGAACAGGAAGGCGAGGACGATGAACTTCTTGAGCAGCGCGGCGGCGATCACGTCGAGGCTCTCGCGCCCCAGCGCCCAGAACAGCCCGGAGACCGCGAACTCCAGGGTGGCGAGCAGGGCGAAGGTTTTCAGGGCGAGCGGCAGGACGCGCTCGAGCCAGGAGGCGGAGAGGTCGCCGTAGGAGCGCACCACGCCGTCGAGGATGTCGTCGGGGTTGGTTTGCGCGCCGAGCGGCCCGGCGAGGACCACGGCGCCGGCAACGGCGGCGATGGCGGCGATAGCGAGCACCAGGGGGCGAGGGTTCATTGCGATCCCGTGGACGATCGGCGGCCGGTCAGGGAACGAGCCAGGGGGGCTGGAAGGTGAAGCCCGGAGAGCTGCTGCGGTAGGCGGCCAGCGACGTCTCGAAGGTGACGTCGTGGAAGGTGGCCTCGGCCTGCGCCTGGCGGTTGACCCAGTAGCCCTGGGCGACCGCCTGCAGGTTGGCGCTGACCGCGAGCGACTGGCGGGCGAGCAGCTGCTCCTGGGCGGCGAAGCCGGAGAGGGTGGCGAGCTGCTCGAGCGCCTGCTGGTGGCCGTCGGAGGAGGCCATCTGGGCGCGGATCGCGGCCAGGGTCTGCTCGCCGGCGGCGAGGCTCTGCGCCTGGCGCGCGGTCGCGGCCAGGCCGGCGCGGAAGGTGTCGAGCGCGCGCTCGGCCTGGAGCGGCGGCAGGGTCGGGTCGAGCAGCCGGGTCCAGCCGGGATAGGTGTGGCGGAACTGGCCGCCGATGTCCGCCAGGCTGTAGCCCAGCGACTGGCCCGAGCGGATCAGGTAGTCGAGCTCGAGCAGCAGATCCGAGACCTGGCGCCAGTTGGGGTGGTCGAGCTTCCTCAAGGCGCGCAGCTGGGCCTCGATCTGGCGCACCTGGTTGGCGATCTGCGCGTAGTGCTGGACGATCTGCAAGGCGGCCTGCACGTAGTGCAGGTAGTGCCAGTAGCTGTTGACCGCGATGTGCGCCACGTCGGTGACCGGGATCTGCGCCGGCGCCGGCGGGGCGCAGACGAGGAGGAGGAGGAGCGCCGCCAGGGCGGCGGCGCGCCGCGCGTGGGTAGCGGGCGATAGGAGCGTTTTCATGCACACCTCCCAGGCGAGGGCGGCTCGCCTGCGGTCGTTGCGCGCCCAGCGAGCGCGCCGGGTGGGGTGAGGCCGCGGCGGGCCAGCCATTCGCGCGGCCAGTCGGCGCCGAGGCGTTCCAGCAGCGGCCGCGCCTCGGCCAGGGTCTCGGCCTGCGTCATCCCCTCGGCGGTGCCGAGGAAGGCGAGGGCGAGCGGCCCCAGGCCGAGCTCGAAGAGGCGCGAGCCGCGCGGGCTCTTGAAGTAGTAGTCGCGCTTGCGGCGGGCGCGGGCGAGAAGCTGGATCTCGGTGTCGTTGAGCCCGAGATCGCGGTAGAGGCCGATGTGGCCGGGGGTCGAGGCCTCGGGGTTGGGCAGCAGGATGCGGGTCGGGCAGCTCTCGAGCAGGACGTGGCGGTTGGGGCTCTCCCAGAGCTGGGCGAGGCTCTGAGTGGCCAGCACCACGGCGGCGTTGTGCTTGCGCAGGGTCAGCAGCCACTGCTTGATGCGCGCCGCGAACACGCTCTTCATCAGCGGCAGCCAGGCCTCCTCGATGACCAGCAGCGACGGCCGCCCCTGCTCCAGCCGCTGCTCGACGCGGTGGAAGAGGTGCAGCAGCACGGGCAGCAGCACCCGGTCCTCCATGTCGACCAGCCGCTTCAGCTCGAACACCTGGTAGGGGGCGCCGCCGGTCTCGAGGTCGCCGCTCGCCTGGACATCGCCGGCGAGCTCGTCCCGGTCGGCGTTGAGCAGGTGGCGCAGACCGCCCTCGGCGTAGGGAGCGAGCGCGGCGACCAGCTCGCGGTCTTGGAGCTGGGGCAGGAAGTCGGAGAGCCGCCGGTGCTCCGGCGGCTCGGTCGCGGCGAGCAGCAGCGCCGCGTCGAGCGCCTGGCGCGCCGTCGGGGTCACCGCGACGCCGTTGACCGCGAGCAGCCCCTCCAGCCACTCGAGCGCCCACAGCCGCTCGCCCGGGCGGTCGATCTGGGCCAGCGGCTGCAGGGCGACCGGCTCGTGCACCAGGTCGTAGTGGCGGGCGCCGGCTGCCTTGGCCAGCAGCCAGCCGGAGTAGCCGACGTCGAAGCTGAACACCTGGGCGCGCGGGTAGCGCAAGAACTGGGCGATCAGCAGGTTGAGCAGCGTGCTCTTGCCGGCGCCGGTCGCGCCGACCACCAGGGTGTGGCCGACGTCGTCGTCGTGGAGGTTGAGCCAGAACGGGGTGGCGCCGGTGGTGGCGGCCCACACCAGGGCGGGGCTGCCGGGCGGGAAGAGCGGCGACGGGTTGTGGCGCAGCCCCGGCCAGACGCTGGTCGCCGGCAGCAGGTCGGCGAGGTTGCGGGTCGACAGCACCGGCCGCCGCAGGTTGGCGTAGCCGTGGCCGGGC
>DASZZP010000076.1:0-5119 GCA_035544875.1 Thermoanaerobaculia bacterium
CGCTGGCCTGCCGCCCCGGCCGACCTCGCCCGCGCCGAGCGGCTGTGCCGCGACCTGGGCCTCGGCGACCTCCTGGACCGCATGCCCGCCGGCCTCGATCAGCCGGTCGGCGACGCCGGCTGGCAGCTCTCGCAAGGGGAGCGCAGCTGCGTCTTCCTCGCCCGCGCCCTCCTCCAGCAGCGCGAGCTCACCATCCTCGACGAGAGCTTCGCCGCCCTCGATCCCGAGACCTCGGCCACCGTCCTCAGCTGCGTGATGGCGCGCACCCGCACGCTGGCGGTCATCGCCCACCCATGATTCCTTCCTCGCCACCCGGACGGTGGGGGAGGGCTGCCCATCCCGCGATCCAAACTGGAGGCTGACCGATGGTCGTCGAGGCCGCGCTGATCCTCTCCTCCCTTGCCATCGCGCTCGGCTGCGTCCTGGTCGTGCGCCGCCGCGACCGCCGCCTCGCCGCGATCCTCGGCCGCGGCGACCTCGCCGCCCTACTCGCCCTGGCCCGCCACGATCTCCGCCGTCCCCCTCCCGTCCCGCCCGCTGACGATCTCCTCGTCGGCGCCCTCCGCAGGCGCCTGGACGCCCTGCCGCCGCCGGCCCTCGTAGAGCTGGGTGACGCCGCCCTCGCGAGCCGTCATCCGCTCGCGCCCATGGTCTTCGCCGAGATCTACGCCGCGCTCGAGCAGCGCCGGCGCCGCGACCAGGAGCACCGCGCCCGCCTCGCGAGCTGGCGCGCTCTCTGCCTCGCCCTTGATGGCAGCACCGCAGCTTCACCCTCGACCGCCGCTGCCGCCCTCGATCTTGAACGTGCCGCCGAGTGAGGAACGGGCTCACCGAGCCCGTTTTTTCCGCAGCCTGCTAGAGAAGGATGCGGTTCAAAATGTTGAAACTACAATTTAAGTGGCGGCAGGCCAGAGGTTTACAGAGACAGCATACAAGTGTAGTCGCGCTAAACGCTTGATTCTAGGAGGGCGCATGTCGCTTTAGCGGCGTGCCGTGTCAACGATCCGCAGGGCGGATCGTTGCCCTTCGCGTGCGAACGCACGCGGAGAGCGGTGCCGTTGTGAAGGAGGGTGGGCGCTGGGGGGATTGAGCGAGGAAGGCGGCGAGATGCGGGCGGCGTTTACTGCATTGAACCTGGGCGAGCGGGAAAGGAAGGCCGCGCTCCGCAAGCGCGCCGACGCTCCGTGGCTAAGGCCTAGCTAGCGGTCGTGCTCTACTCTGCTCACTCCAATCTAACGTCGGAGCCGCGCTTGTCCGGCGCCCACTTGCTCGAAGAGCCAGCTGCGGCCACGGCACGCAAGCGCCACGGGCGCGTCCTGCTGTGCAGAAATCCGGGCTAGTCAACCGGTCGTTGAGCGATTGATTCCGGCGCCGGTACCCTTAATGGTAAGCCGCCATTTAGGGAAAGCGTCCGGAGTTGGAGCATGGCCCTGATCTGTGGGGAAGGAGATCGAACCGCCCTTGGGGAAGCTCACGGTCAGAGATCCGCCCGTGGGAATGCTCACGGACAGAGGTTCGCCCGTGGGGTCGCTCACGGTCAAAGGTCCGCCCGTGGGGTCGCTCACGGTCAGAGGTCTGCCCGTGGGGCCGCTCAGGTTCAGAGGTCCGCCCGTGGGGCCGCTCAGGGTCAGAGGTCCGCCCGTGGGGCCGCTCACGGTTAGAGGTCCGCCTGTGGGGCCGCTCACGGTTAGAGGTCCGCCCGTGGGGTCGCTCACGGTCAGCGGTCCGCCCGTGGGGTCGCTCACGGTCAGCGGTCCGCCCGTGGGGCCGCTCACGGTCAGAGGTCCGCCCGTGGGGCCGCTCACGGTTAGAGGTCCGCCCGTGGGGTCGCTCACGGTCAGAGGTCCGCCTGTGGGGTCGCTCACGGTCAGAGGTCCGCCCGTGGGGCCGCTCACGGTCAGAGGTCCGCCCGTGGGGCTGCTTACGGTCAGAGGTCCGCCCGTGGGGCCGCTCACGGTCAGAGGTCCACTCTGGTCAGACAAATCGAACGGTTCGCCGTTGAGGGTCCCATTCGCGCTATCGCCGGGTGGAAAGCTGACTAGAGTGTCGTCTGGAAACGAGAGAGAGAACTGTCCTCCTGACTGCTGTGTGCAAACAGCTCCGTGTTCGGAATCGGTAGGAAACGTGACGGTAAGCCCACCGTGATCCAAGCTGAGTTGGAGTGGTGGTCGCAGAATGTGAGCAACGACAATCGGAAAGCTCATGGGATACCCTCTTGTTCTTGACTTGTGAAAAGTGGTTAGAACCTCGGAACGTCCTGGGCGGGCCGTTTGGGTTGAACTCTCACGAATTTAGGAAAGTGGAAAGGGTAGCACTGACTGGCTCCTTGGTCAAGCCCAACGGGAACATCTAGGCGCATCAGAGGTCATCGGCCGGGCACCCGTGCTCGGGCCGTCACATCGCACTCCCTCGCGCGCGCCAGATGGTTCAGGGTGTGCGAGGGCGCGGCCGAGAAAGGGGGAGGAGAGTGGAGCATGGGTGGCACTCTCCTCAGGATGGCGAAGCGCGCGGGGGCCGTCAGACGCCGCGCCGAGGTGTGCGGTGTTAGGGGCGAGACGGCGCTCGAAGGCAGAGGTGAGCGTGATCAAGGTATTTGATGGGCGTGGTGGGTTTGCTGATCACGATCAGCGATGGAAGGGGGGTCTCGTCCATCAGATAGCGTGATCATGTTGTTCAGCATCATCCGCGCGCCCCCCTGGGGCGCGCGCCCAGGAGGAGTCCGGCGTGATCAAGGTCTTCGATGGCCTCGGAGCAGAGGCATAGATGATCGTGGTATCAACGGCATTCCTGATCACGATCTTTGATGGGCCGGGTCCCAGGCGAGGTGGTCTCTCACGCGCTGGGACACCGTCCATCAGTTTCATTGATCGGATCTGGTTGATTCCATCGATTATCGTGCTCAGCGGCGGCTTCCTTTGAGCTTGGCGACCGCACTGGGCCGGGTAGAACCGACACACTGCCGGACACGACGAGCAAGTCACCGCTCTTGGCCATCAAATACCGTGATCACCGCGCCATCGATTATCGTGCTCCCTCTCACCGAGCCGCTACAGGCGCCGCAGCGCGACCGGCGGCCGGCATGAATCTCTTCTCCTCGCTCGCTCACCATTTGTCTCTCCGCCTCCATCGCCGCAGTCGGCCGGCGCGCCGCCCGCGTCAGCGCCTGCGCTCCCTCGCGATCGCTCTCTCGCCGCTCGCCCTCGTCGCCGCCCTGCAGCTCGCCGGCCTGCGTTTCAACACCAGCCCCAGCCTGCCGCGCGGCATTTACCTCCTTCGCCACCGACCGCCCGCGCGCCTCGACCTCGTCGTCGCCTGTCCGCCGCCTTGGGCGGCAAGACTGGCTCTCTCCCGCCACTACCTGCCGCCCGGCGATTGCCCCGGCGGCACCCAGCCGCTCGGAAAGGTCGTTCTCGCCGTGCCAGGCGATCGCCTCGAACTCTCCGCTGGCGGCCTCTCGGTCAACGGCTCCCGGATACCCAGCTCGTCGCCGCAATCGATCGACGCCGCGGGTCGACCGCTGCCGCACTTTCCATTTGGCCGTCTCGACCTCGCCCGCGGCCAGCTCTGGCTCTTCTCGCCCCATCCCCGTTCGCTCGATAGCCGCTACTTCGGACCGGTCAACACGGCCGCGACGCGCGGAGCGCTGACCCCCCTCCTCCTTACCGCCGCGCCCGTGCCGACCCCAAGTGGCCGCATTCGCTTGACACCGAGGTCGCCCTCCGCCAGCGAGCCAAGGGAACCGCCTCACCGACATTCCGCCTGCCGTATACTGAAATCGCCGCTCGCCGCCAGGGCGCGGAGCTTCTCGGCTCCTTGACAACGGACGTACCTTCCTCTTCCAGCGCGCTGCCGCTCCGCTAACCCCCAGCCGGGTCGAGAAACCGCGGAGGTTAGCGCAACCCCGTGAGAGCCGGCTAACTCACTTCGATAGAAGAAGATGGCCCGAACTCGCCGCCGGGTGCGCGGGTCCCTGATGCACGCCAACACCGGCCGGCGAGCGAGGTTAGCGGATAGCCCGTCCCAACTGCAGTCGCTTCAGGGGGTTAGAACCCCAGCTCTCGCAACGCGAGCCGACCCTTCGGGGGATTGAGACAAAGCTTGAAGACCATGGCGAGAACCGCGCAGGTTTCAGCCAACTCGCAACGCGAGCCCGACCCTTCGGGGGATTGAGACCTGAGGGTCAACTTCCTGAGGGTTTTCCTCATCATCTCCTCGCAACGCGAGCCCGACCCTTCGGGGGATTGAGACACGCTCGGCCGCTTGCTTCAGCCGCAGATGCACGGCCGGCTCGCGCGAGTCCGACGGCTTCGGGGGATTAAGATCCTCCGACTCTTGCCCGTCGCCGCCGCGATCGGCACTCCGCCCGTCCAACCCAGCGGCCGGGCTCCGCGCCTCTGACGGGCGCGGAGCCCAATCTACTCGCGCCCGCCGCTGCGCTATGGGCGCGTCATCACCCCGCCCCCCCGACCGACGCGCGCTGCCGCGCGCGTCCGTCTTCCCCCTCGGCCCCTCAAGGGGCCTCCCCTCTATAAGGCCGGCAGCTTGGCGCTGGCGCGGGCCGGTGCCAAGCCCCCGCCCGCCGCGCCTGCCCGCGCCAGCGCCAACCTGCCATCTGATTTCGATCGCTCCTTCAATCTTCCTCTAATCTCCAATCGTTACCGCTCACCGCACCGCCCCCTGCATCGCTCCCTGCCCGGCGCGCGCGGCAAACGGCCCGCGGGCGCTTCGCAGCTCGCACCTTCCGCCCCCTCCGGCCGCGCCTCGTACTACCACCACCGCCCGTGCCCGCCCGACCGCGCCCTCGCCGTACCCTGAGCCCGTTTGCCGCGCGCGCCAAGCACCGCTCAGGCCCTCCCGCCCTCTCCAGCCCGAGCGGTCGCCGCAACGCGCCCCGGCGTGCTGGCGCACGCATTAGTTCTTGACGCAATTCGCTCCGCGAATTGCTAACACGACACGCCGCTAAGCGGCATGCAGGCCTCGTGTTACGGGCCTTTGCGGCAACTACAATTGTATTCGCCGGCCGCAACTTCAACCGTGTCAATCACCTGCATTGTAGTTTCAAACTACAACCGGAATTAGCCGGCGAAGTTTCGATTTCCAACCCATCCGTGCCTATAAT
>DASZZP010000077.1:0-35520 GCA_035544875.1 Thermoanaerobaculia bacterium
AGGCTAGAACGCGGGCTCGTTGCACCAATGTAATCCCGACCTCGGTGCCAACCTCGTGCGCTGATACTGTATCCCGATCAGGCCAGGCGCCGGTTTCATCCCTCGGGGTCGCCGCAGGCGGTGGGGGCTAGAACGAAATTGATCCGTGCGCCAGGGGAGGGGGCGTCCCCTTCCCCCCCGGAGGGGTGGGAAGGGGATCGAGGGGTTGCGGGGGGCGATCCGATGGATGCTTCGAGTAGGCCTTCACCGCCACATCGCAGCGCTGTTTCATCCCTCGGGGTCGCCGCAGGCGGTGGCAGCTTCGCTTGATTCGATTGAGTCAGGGGGGTTCGCCCACGCGGGTGGGCTGGGCTGCCAGCGCCGCGGCGCGCAGGCGGTGGAGCTCCGCCTCGGCCGGCCGGCCCTGCTTCGCGTAGAGGGCGGCGAGCCCCTGGTGCGCGCGCAGGCTGTCGGGGTCGCGACGGACGACGCGCTCGAGCTCGGCGGCGGCCTCGCCGCTGCGCCCCACATCGTCGAGCGCCATGGCCAGCGTGATGCGCAGCCGCTCGTCGTCCGGATCGAGCGCCAGCCCCTGGCGGAGCCAGGGGAGGGCGGCCGCAGCCTGCCCCCAACCGCGCAGCGCGCTCCCCAGAGCGGCGTAGGACTGCGGATTTCTGGGCTCCAGGGCGAGGGCGGCACGGTAGTGGAGAGCGGCCGCTCCCGGCGCGCCGGCGAGCCGCAGCTCCTCGGCCAGATTGGTGTGGGCGACCCAGCTCTCCGCGACCGCGAGCGCGTGGCGGAAGAGGGTCGTGGTGTCAGACCATGTGGCGATCTGCTGCCGCGTCTGCCAGGCCAGCGGCACCAGCAGCACGAGGAGGGCGCCGCCGGCAAGCCCGGGGCGCTCGCCCGCCAGGGCCGCGCGAAGACCCTGCCGGCTAGCGCCGAGTCGCCGGCCGGCCAGACGCGCGAGATCGGCGACCCCCCAGACAAACGCGATGCCGAGCCCGATGGAAGGCAGGTAAGTGTAGCGGTCGGCCATCCCCTGCAACCCGGCCAGCAGGACGCCGGCGACCGGAGCCAGGGTAACGAGGTACCAGAGCCAGCCAACGATCAGGTAGGGGGCGCGGCGCGCCAGGGCGAGGGCGAAGAGCGAGATGGCGAGCAGCAGGGCCGCAGCCGCCGCCGCTTTCCAGGCCGCGATCGCCTGCGGAAAGGGATAGAAGGCGCCGAGCCGGCGGGGATCGACCATCTTGAGGAGGTAGGCCGTGTAGGAGGTGAGGGCGTTGGCCACCCGCAGCCCGAGCGGCGCCGTGGCGCCCGCGGTCAGCGGGGCGGCCTGGGTGTGGACGGCAAGGGCGCCCGCCGCGAGGGCCAGGCCGAGCCAGGGTAGCTTCTCGCGGATGAGCGGCAGCAGACGGCCCTGCGCTCCCGGGCCGGGCGGGATGGCTGCCGCGCCGGTGCGCAGGCGGCCGAGCGGCCAGAAGTCGAGCAGCAGGAGGACCAGCGGCAGGGTCATCGCCATCGCCTTGGCCGCCAGGGCAAGCGCCAGGGCACAGCTCACCGCCAGATGGCGCGCCGGCCCGGGGCGGCGGCTGTAGTGGACGTAGGCGGCGACCGCCGCAAGGTAGAAGAGAGCGCAGAGAACGTCCTTGCGCTCCGCCACCCAGGCAACCGACTCGACGCGCAGCGGATGGAGAGCGAAGAGGGCCGCCGCCGCGGCGCTGCGCAGTGGCGCGCCGGTCATCCGGCGCAGCAGCCCGAAGAGCAGCAGGACGCAGCCCAGGTGGAGGAGCAGGCTGGTGAGGTGGTGGCCGCGCGGATCGAGGCCGTAGAGCTGGCAGTCGAGCATGTGGGAGACGAGCGCCAGCGGATGCCAGTGGCCGGCTACGTTGGCGGTCAGCGCCCAGCGCAGCCCGGCGGCGGTGAGGCCGGCCCGCACCTGCGGGTTCTCGGTGACGTATTGCGGGTCGTCGTAGTTGACGAAGCCGCCGTCGAGGACCGGCAGCCAGGTGACCACGGTTGCCAGCGCCAGGCCGAGCGCGAGCAGATGAGCGCCGCGGCGCCCGGCGGCGGCGGGCGCCGAGCCGTCGCCGGCGGTGTCGGCGGGCTGGGCGGGCAGGACCGGGGCTGGCGGGCCCGCCACGGCGCACGCGGGAAAGTCCGGGAGGGAAGCCACGGGGCACCTTCGCACCCCGCTCACGGCACTGTCAAGAGCTGCCTTGACACCCTGCAACGGCGCTCCATACACTGCCGCAGCTCGGCGGCGGGTGCTCTTGCCGGCCCGCTCTGGATTCCTTTCGCTCCTGGTGCCCTGCTCCGTCGATGAGCCTCAACCCGGCGACCGACCTTCCCTTCACCTGCCACCAGCTCGGCAACGGCCTGCGGGTCGTGCTGCACCGCGACCCCACGCTCCCCCTGGTCGCGGTCGACCTCTGGTACCACGTGGGCTCGAAGAACGAGCGCCCCGGGCGCACTGGTTTCGCCCACCTCTTCGAGCACATGCTGTTCCAGGGCAGCCAGCACGTGCCGACCAACGACCACTTCCGCTACGTGCAGCTGGTCGGCGGCGTCGCCAACGGCTCGACCTGGTACGACCGCACCAACTACTACGAGACGCTGCCCGCCCATCAGCTCGACCTCGGCCTCTGGCTCGAGTCCGACCGCATGGGCTTCTTGCTGCCGGCTATCACGCAGGAGAACCTCGACACCCAGCGCCAGGTGGTCATCAACGAGCGCCGCCAGCGGGTCGAGAACCAGCCGTATGGCCGGGCCAGCGAGCGCCTTCACGAGCTGCTCTATCCGCCGGACCATCCCTACCACTGGCCGGTCATCGGCTACACCGACGACATCGCCGCGGCCACTCTCGAAGACGTGCGCGGCTTCTTCCGCACCTACTATGCGCCCAACAATGCGGTGCTGACCCTGGCCGGAGACTTCGAGCCCGCCGCCGCCCTGGAGAGGGTCGAAGCCTATTTCGGCGAGATTCCCGCCGGCCCGCCGCTGCCGCCGCTGGCGCCGCGGATCTCGGATCCGCCGCCGCTCGGCGCCGAGCAGCGCGCCACCCTTGAGGACGATGTCCGCCTGGCGCGCGTTTACATGGCCTTTCGCGCTCCGGCCTACGGCGACCGGCTGTGGTACGCCGCCGATCTGCTGACCGCGGTGCTGGCCGGCGGCAAGTCGAGCCGGCTCTACCGCGACCTGGTCTACGAGCGGCAGATCGCCCAGGACGTCAGCGCCTACATCAGCCCCCTGGAGGCCATCTCGCCGCTCGTGGTCGTCGCCACGGCTCGGGCCGGGGTCGAGGCCGCCACTCTCGAGTCGGCCCTGCGCGCGCACCTGGCGCATGCGGCGGCCGCTCCTCCCACGGCTGAAGAGTTCGACGGGGCGCGCAACCGGACGCTGACCGAGTACTATGCCGGCCTGCAGATGCTCTCCAACCGGGCCGATCTCTTCTCTCAGTTCACCACCTACTTCGACGATCCTGGCGGCCTCGCCGGCGAAGCCGAGCGCTATCGCCGGCTGGCAGTCGAAGAGTTGCTGGAGGTCGGCGCCCGCACCTTCATCGAGACCGAGCAGGTGACGGTCGCCGTCGTGCCGGCGGCGAGCTGACGGGGCGCCGCGACGGATGGGCACCGATCAGAAAACACCCATCGGCTCGCTCGCCATCGACCGCTCTTCCCCGCCGGCGCCGGGCGAGATCCGCCCTTTCCACTTCCCGCCCTTCCTCCGCCGGTTCCTGCCGTGCGGCCTGACGGTGCTGGCGGCGCGTTTCCCCGGGGTGCCGCTGATCAACCTGGAGCTGCTGGCGCCGGCCGGCGCCCAGCTCGACCCTCCGGACGGCGAGGGGCTGGCGACGCTGACGGCGGCGCTGCTGGACGAGGGGACCGCGGGCCGCAGCGCCATGGAGATCGCCACCGGGATCGAGCAGCTGGGCGGCTACCTGGCGACCGGCGCCGACTGGGACACGGGCTACATCGGGACCGGCCTCCTCAGGCGCCACCTCGGCGCCGGCATGCGGCTGGTGGCCGAGGTCGCGACCACGCCCAGCTTTCCCGAGGAAGAGATCGCGCGCGCGCGCCAGCAGCGGCTGACCGAGATCCTGCGCCGGCGGCACTCGCCGGCGGTGCTGGCCGACGAGCAGCTGGCGCGCGCGATCTACCGCGGCACCTCCTATGCGCACTCGGTGCTCGGCAGCGCGCGCAGCATCGCGGATCTCGGCCGCGATGCCATCGTCGACTTCTACCGGCGGTATTTCATCCTCGCCGGCTCGACCCTGATCGCAGTCGGCGACCTGGAGCCCGAGCTGCTGCTGGCCGAGGCGGCGGCGGCGTTCGGCGGCCCGCCGCCCGCGACGGCAAGGCCGCAGGCGCCGGCAATCCGTCCGGCGCCGCTGCCAGGCATCGCGGTCCACATCGTTGACCGCCCCGGCGCGGCGCAGACCGAGCTCCGCCTCGGCCACGCCGGGGTGTCTCTCAATCACCCCGACTTCATGGCGCTCTCGGTCCTCAACACGCTGCTCGGCGGCAAGTTCACCAGCCGGATCAACCTCAACCTGCGCGAGCGCCATGGCTACACCTACGGCGCCTCCAGCCGCTTTGCCGGCCGGCTCGGTCCGGGCCCATTCGTGGTCGCCGCCGCCGTCGCCACCGAAGCGGCGGGACCGGCGGCGCGCGAGGTGCTCGGCGAGCTGCGCCGCATCCGCGAGGAGCCCGTGGCGCTCGAGGAGATGGAGGAGACCCGCAGCTACATCCTCGGGGTCTTCCCCTACACCCTGCAGACGGTTGGCGACCTTGCGAAGCGGCTCGAGGACCTGGCGGTCTACGGCCTGCCCGACGATTACTTCAACCGCTACCTGGCGTGCGTTGCCGCGCTCAGCCGCGAGGAGGTCCTCGAGCTGGCGCGCCGCCATCTCGATCCCGACCACGCGGCGATCGTAGCGGTCGGGCCGGCGGACCTCCTGCGCCCCCAGCTCGAGGCGCTGGGCGAGCTGACCGTCACCGCGCCAGATTCTTAGTTTTAGTTTTGGTTTAGTTTTAGTTGAGGGTCGCAGTGACGTCGCCGCCCGCGGAGAGCTGAACGTCGAGGCGGCGGCTGGCGCCGCCGGGGAAGTTGCCGGAGAGGCTGCGCACCTCGGCCGCCCGCCCCTGGGCGGTGACGTAGACGCGCAGCTGGGCGCTGCCGGCCGGGAGGTGCAGGCTGCGCCGGATCCAGCCGGTGCTCGGCTTGGCGCGGAACAGGTTGCCGCGCTCGTAGAAGCGGAACGGCTCCTGCAGCACCTTGTTGCCGTTGATATAGACCATGAGCGTCCCTTCCGGGAGCTGGGTGAAAAAGGCCAGGTCCAGGGTCGCTTCCTTGACCTCCGGCGACACCGCCTGCGGGGCGTCGGCACGCGCCGCGCCGGCCGTTCCCGGCGCCCCGGGCGCAGGCTCGGGATGGGCCGCGGCCGCCGCTTCCGCGGCGCGCGCCGCCGCCGCCCGCGCTGCCGGCGAGGAGCCGGCGCGCTCCTTGTGGCGGGCTCGCCCGTCGCGCACCGCGGCCAGGATGTCCTGGGCCACCGTGTTGCCGGGGCTCACCTGCAAGACAGCCGCCGCCGCCGATTCGGCGTCGTCGTAGCGCCGCTCGGCCAGCGCCTGCCGGCCGGCTGTCAGCCTGGCCTCGATCTCGCGTTCCTGGCCGACCCGCCGCCGGCGCTCGGCCTGCTGCCGCTCGGCGTCGGCGCGCAGCCGCCGGAGGCTCTGGTGCCCGGGATCGAGCTGTTCAGCGGCCCGGTAGGCGGCCAGAGCGCCGTCCGGGTCGCCGGCGTCCTGCAGGCGACGGCCCTCGCGCAGCAGGAAGAGCATCCGCTGCCGGGCGCTCTCCTGATCGATCGCCGAGCCGGCCCTGGCGGCGCCGGCGACGCGGCCCGGCGCGCCGGCGCTCGTGGACGGGAGGGCTGTTCCGCCGCGCACCCCGCTCAGCAGGTCGCGCACCGCCCCCAAACGCAGCGCGAGCAGCACCCCGAGGCCCAGCATCAGCGCAACCGCGGCGGCGAGGGCAGCGACCAGCAGCAGGCGCGGCGGGCGCGGCCGACTCGCCGACGCCGGCTTCGCCTTCACGGCAGCGTCCGGAGCGAGTGGAGCCAGCGGAGCCGGCGCAATGGGCGGCGCCGCGGGCGCCGGCGAGCTGTCCGCCAGCGCGGTGTCTAGGGGCGGTGGAGGCGTGGGAGGCAGCGGCGGCGGCGCGGCCGGCCGCGTCGCGTGGCGGAAGGCCGCCGCGCGCTGCCCGGGAACCGCGGCTGGCGCGCGGTCGGGACTCGACATCGTTGGCAGTGTCGGCGACGTGGGCGGCGGCGGCGGCGCTGGCGCGGCCAGTGGCGGCGGTGCCGTCGCGGCCGGGGGCGGCGAGTATGCCGGCATCGTGGCCGCCAGCGGCGACCGCTCCGGCGAACCGGGCAGCGAGCTCGGAGACGGGGGCAGCGGGGTGAGCGCTGCCACCGGGCGCAAGACAGCGGCAGGTGCCGGCGCCGCAGGCGCCGTGGGGGCACGGCTGCCGGCCGCGCCCCCCGCCCGGCCGCGCCGGCCGAGCAAGCGCAGCCAGGGCGACCGGCCGCCCGCCGCGCCGCCAACGGGCACGGGCATAGGGACGGTGGCAGGGTCACCGCCGGTGGCCCTGGCCGGCAGCGAGAGGGGGGGAGGCGCCGCCGAGGGCCTGCCTGCTGCCGCGGCGACCGCGGCGGCTGCAGCAGGCGCCGCGCCGGCCGGCAGCACGGCGGTGGAAGAGAGGCTCTGGGTCTCGTTGAGCACGTCGCGGGCGCCAATGCTGCCCACCACCCGGCGCAGGTCGTCGGCCAGCTCGCGCGCCCGCGCGTAGCGCCGCAACGGGTCCTTTTCGAGCGCCCGGCCGAGGATCTGCTCGACGCCGGGAGGCAGGTCGTCGATGTAGACGCTCGGAGAGGTGAACTGATCGTAGACGATGCGATGGGAGACCACCGTCAGGTTGTCGCCCTGGAACGGTTTGTGGCGAGTCACCATCTCGTAGAACACGACGCCGAGCGAGAAGATGTCGGCCCGGTGATCGACCTCGCGGCCCAGGATCTGCTCCGGCGACATATAGTTCGGGGTGCCGAGAAGCTGCCCTTCCTGGGTCAGGTTCGAGGTGTCGAGGCGGGCGATGCCGAAATCGGTGATCTTGACCCGATTCTCGGACGTGATGAGGATGTTGGCCGGCTTGATATCGCGATGGATGACTTTGCAGGAATGGGCGTAGTCGAGGCCCTCGGCGATCTGGCCCACGATGTCGGAGATATAGGGCAGCGTCGGCCGCTTTTCTTCCTGCAGGACTGACTTGAGGTTGGTGCCGCGCACGTACTCCATGGCGATGAAGGCCAGCCCCTCGTCGCTCCTCTCCACGACGTCGTGGATGGTCACGATGTTGGGATGCGACAGGATGCCGGCGCTCTGCGCCTCGCGGATGAAGCGCGCCCGGAACTGCTCGAGGTCGTCGTCCTTGACCGAGTAGCCGATGCGGAAGGTCTTGAGGGCGACCAGACGGCCGATCAGCGGATCGCGCGCCAGGTAGACGACGCCCATGGCGCCCTTGCCGATCTCGTCGACGATCTCGTAGCGGCCTAGCTTGGTGGGGGAAAGCGGCAGCATGGCACAGGTGCTTTTGGCTCGACAGATTGTAGGCTGCCGGCGCTCGCGAGTCAAACTCGAACGGTCGCCTCGCCGGGGCGGTAAACTCAAGATTCCCGGTGAGTTAGGCGAGGAGGGGCAGCGCTCCGGCCAGCCCGGCGCTGTGGTATATTCTCGCGCCTGATCCAGCCCTTCCATGGAGGCCTCGAAGATGCATGCGGACAGCCCCCAGAAGATCCGCAACGTCGCGGTTGCGGGTCACAACGACACCGGCAAGACCACTCTGGTCAGCGCCCTGCTCTATGCCGGCGGCGTCACCACCCGCCTCCACCGGGTCGAAGATGGCAATACCCTGACCGATTTCGACCACGAGGAGACCGAGCGCAAGATCTCGATCGGACTCGCCGCCTGCTACGTCCCCTGGCAACAGCACAAGGTCAACCTCATCGACTGCCCGGGATACGGGATCTTCTTCACCGAGACCAAGGCGGGCATGCGCGCCGCCGACTCGGTGCTGCTCGCGGTCAGCGCGGTGGCGGGAATCGAGGTCAATACCGAACGGGTGTGGAGCTACGCCGCCGAGATCGAGCTGCCGGTCATGATTCACCTCGCCAAGATGGACCGCGAGCGGGCCGATTTCGCGCGCACGCTGGGCGGGCTGCAAAAGAGCTTCGGCCGCGCCGTGCTGCCCATCCAGCTGCCGATCGGCAGCGAGCTGGGCTTCGCGGGGATCGTCGACGTGGTGCGTGAGCAGGCCTTCCGCTACACCCGCGACGGCAACGGGAAGGCGACGCCGGTCGAGGTTCCGGCCGAGCTCGCCGAGGACCTCGCCGCCCACCGCGCCCGGCTGATCGAGGCGGTGGCGGAGACCGACGACCGGTTGATGGAGGTTTTCTTCGAGCAGGGCACGCTGGCCCAGGAGGATCTCGAAGCCGGGCTGCGCCGGGCGGTCGCCCGCCGCCAGATCTTCCCGGTCACGGCAAGCGCCGGCGCCCACGGCATCGGCCCGGGAACGCTGCTCGACGCGCTCCTCGCCGTCCTCCCCTCGCCGGCCGACCGCCTTCCCTTCCCGGCCACCAACCTCGGAGGCGAACCAGCGGCGCTGGGCGCCGACCCCGCCGGCCCGCTTGCTGCACTGATCTTGAAGACGCTTTCCGATCCGTTCACCGGCAAGGTCTCGATCCTGCGCGTGGTGTCGGGAACGCTCGCCAGCGACTCCATGGTCTACAACCCCCGCGCCGAGGAGAACGAGCGGCTCGGTCACCTGATGGCCCTGCAGGGCAAGACCGGCAGCAACGTGCCGCACCTGGTCGCCGGCGACATCGGCGGCGTCGCCAAGCTCAAGGGGAGCTCGACCGGCGACACCTTGTCGAGCCGCGAGCGGCCGCTGCGCCTGGGCTGGATCGAGCTGCCCGAGGCCGCCATGGCCTTCGCCGTCGAGCCCAAGTCCAAAGGCGACGAGGAGAAGATCGGCGAGGCGCTGGCGCGGCTCATGGAGGAGGACCCAACGCTGGTCGCGGGGCGCGACCAGGAGACCCACGAGCACCTTCTCTCGGGCGCTGGCGAGCAGCACATCGAGATCGCGGTGGCGAAGCTCAAGCACCGTTACAAGGTCGACGTGATCCTGCATCCGCCCAAGGTGCCGTATCGCGAGACCATCCAGCGGCCCGCCGATGGGCACGGGCGGCACAAGAAGCAGAGCGGCGGCCGCGGCCAGTTCGCCGACTGCAAGATCAAGATCGAGCCGCTGCCGCGCGGCGAGGAGTTCGACTTCATCGACGAGATCTTCGGCGGCTCCATCCCGCACAACTATCGCCCCGCGGTCGAGAAGGGGATCCAGGAGGCGCGGCGGCGGGGGTTCCTCGCCGGCTATCCGGTGGTCGATTTTCGGGTGCGCCTGCTCGACGGCCAGTACCACGAGGTCGATTCCTCGGAGCTGGCGTTCAAGATCGCCGGCTCGCTGGCCTTCAAGGAGGCGATGGCGAAAGCCGGCCCGACGATCCTCGAGCCGGTGATGAAAGTGGAGATCACCACCAGCGAGGAGTTCATGGGCGACATCATGGGCGACCTGTCGCACCGTCGCGGGCGCCCGCAGGGGATGGATGCCAAGAACGGCTCGCAGGTCATCCACGCCACGGTGCCGATGGCCGAGATGCTCAACTACTCGCGCGTGCTGCGCGCCATGACCCAAGGCCGTTCGACCTTCCACATGGAGTTCTCGCATTACGAGGAAGTGCCGCGGCTGGTGCAGGAGAAGATCATCGCCGAGGCCCAGAAGCAGCGGCAGGAGGAGCACGAATAGGCGACCTGCCGGAAGAGCCCTCCGGGGAATGCCGCCCGTCCATCGCCGGACGGGCGGCTGCCGCAACAGGCGAAAGCTGCGGCTAACCAATTCTGCCGTTGCGGTCCCCACAAGCAGAGGAGAATCGAGCCTTGATCCAAGCCACTCAAATGCGTACCGGCATGTGCATCATCTTCGAGGGCGACATCTGCCGGATCATGAACGTGCAACATGTCACGCCGGGGAACTGGCGCGGCTTCGTGCAGTGCCGCATGCGGAGCTTGAAGAGCGGCAACAGCTTCGAGCATCGTTTCGGCTCGACCGAGAAGGTCGAGCGGGCGATCCTCGACACCAGCCCCATGGAGTATCTCTATTCCGATTCCTCGGGACATCACTTCATGAATCAGCAGACCTACGAGCAGATCACGCTCGACGACGAGACCCTCGGCAACTCGATGCTCTACCTGCTGCCCAACACGGTGATCACCGTCGATTTCTACGAAGACCGCCCGGTCGGCCTCGAGCTCCCCAACACGGTCACTCTCGAGGTCGTCGATACCGAGCCGAGCATGCGCGGCGCGACCGCGAGCGCCTCCTACAAGCCGGCGAAGCTCGAGACCGGGCTGGTCATCCAGGTGCCGCCCTTTGTCGAGGTGGGCAACAAGATCCTGATCGACACCCGCGAAGACAAATACCTCTCCCGCGCCTAGCGAGCGCGCCCGCCCGCCCCGAAGCTCAGACCTTGCAGACCGATCTCAGCGCGGCAAACCTGGTCCTTGGCCTGACCTGGTTCGTGGTCTTCCTCTTCTCGACCACGCTGCACGAGGCCAGCCATGCCCTGGCCGCCTACAAGCTGGGCGACCCCACCGCGTATCACGGCGGACAGGTCAGCTTGAATCCCCTCCCGCACCTGCGGCGCGAGCCGATCGGCATGGTGGCGATCCCGCTGCTGACCTACTTCACCCAGGGCTGGATGATGGGCTGGGCGAGCGCTCCCTACGATCCGAGCTGGGCGCGCCGCTACCCGAAGCGGGCGGCGGTGATGGCGCTCGCGGGCCCGGCGGCAAATCTGACCCTGGTGCTGGCGGCCGGGCTGGCGATCCGCGCCGGCATGGCGGCGGGGGCCTTTCACGCGCCGGATCGCGTCGGCTTCACCGAGGTGACCAGCGCCAACGGGCACGGCGCCGCGGCCGCCTTCGTCATGCCCCTGTCGCTCGTGTTCTCGCTCAACCTGATTCTCTTCATCTTCAATCTCCTGCCGCTGCCGCCGCTCGACGGCAGCGCGGTGCTTCCCGCCTTCCTGAGCGCCGGCGCCGCTCAGCGCTACAGCGAGCTGCTGCACCAGCCGATGATGTCGATGCTCGGCCTGCTGGTCGCCTGGAAGCTGTTCGGACCGATCTACGACCCGCTCCAGATTCTCGCCTTGAAGCTCCTCTACCCGGGCGTCATCTACCACTGACGCCGCGGCCCCGCGGCCAGGCAACGAGCTAAGGCTAGTAGACAGCGGTTTCCCAACCTGGCCTGGCTCGCGGAAGGGTCGCGGGCCAGGCCGGGAGCGGTAAGGCTCAGGGTTCCCGGCCGCTTCTAGTAAAATCGGCCGGGTCCCGTATGAGCTCTTCGTCATCCTCCGCCTTCGGCGTCACCTGTCCCGGTTGCCGCCGGCGGCTGCGTTTTCTGCTCGAGGCCACGGCACCGCTGCGGGTGCGCATCCAGTGCTCCGCCTGCAAAACCGTGTTCGCGGTGCGCCGCCCCGGCGCTCCGCCATCGACGAGCATGGCGGCGGCGGCGAGCGCACCGACCCTGATCGGGACCCCGACCGACAGCCTGGCCGCCGGCGCGGCGACCGCGGCGGAGGCACCACTTCGCGGCCCGGCGATGACTGGAGCCGGCGCGGCCAGCGCAGTACCGCCGTCGGCCGGGCCTGGGTCGGCCGCGGGGGCCGCCGCCGGCACTGTGCTCGAGCGCGGCACCGCGGTGCCGATCTTCGGCCCGGGCGAGCTGGTGGCCGGGCGCTATCGAGTGGTGCGCTTTCTTGCCCATGGCGGGATGGGAGAGGTCTACGAGGTCGAGGACCTGGAGCTCCAGGAGCGGGTCGCGCTCAAGACGGTGCGCACCGAGGTGGCGGGCGATGGACTGGCGATCGAGCGCTTCCGGCGCGAGATCCAGCTGGCGCGCAAGGTCACCCACCCCAACGTCTGCCGGATCTTCGACGTCTCCTATCATTACCGCGCCCCGGCCGGGCGGGCGGGCGGCGACGAGCCGGAAATCATCTTCCTCACCATGGAGCTGCTTGCCGGGGAGACGCTCGCCCAGCGGCTGCGCCGCGCCGGACCGTTGCCCGCCGCCGAGGCGCTACCCATCGCACGGCAGATCGCCCAGGCGCTCGAAGCGGCGCACCAAGCCGGCATCGTCCACCGCGACCTCAAACCCGGCAACGTCGTGCTGGTCCCCAACCGCGACGCGCGGCGTGGGCCGCCGGTGCCGCGGGCGGTGGTCACCGACTTCGGGCTGGCGCGCCTCGAGAGCGGCCTCGACGGCGGCGCGCTCACTCTCACCACGGCCGGCGGCATCGTCGGCACCCCCGCCTATCTCGCTCCCGAGCAGCTGGAGGGAGGAGAGATCACCACCGCGGTCGATATCTACGCGCTGGGCATCGTGCTCTACGAGATGGCGACCGGGACGGTGCCGTTCTTGAGCGACTCGGTGCTGACCACCGCGGTACGGCGGCTCAAGGAGCAGCCGGTCTCGCCGCGGGTCTATGCCCCAGGCCTCGACCTGCGCTGGGAGGCGGCCATCCTGCGCTGCCTCGCGCGCGACCCGGCGGCGCGCTTTGCTTCGCCGCTCGAGGTCGCGGCGGCGCTCGCCGGCGAGGCGGCCGCGTCCGGCCAGGAAGACCCCGCTCCCTCGCTGGCCGGCCCGGCCACGATTGTTTCTGGGCCGGCCGGCGCGCCGGCGGGTGGAGCGCCCCGGCTTGCGGCCGGATCGGCCGGCCTGCCGGGGCCGGCCGCCGGGAGCGGTTTTCCCGAGCAGCCCGAGCTGCCGGATCAGGCCGAGGAGGCGGCCGCCGCCATCCCGCGCGGCGGGCGGTCCCGACCTGCAGGGAGATCCCTCCGGGGAATGCCGCCCGTCCATCGCCGGACGGCGGCCGACCTGCGGGGAGTGCCGGCAATGGTAGATCTGCCGGCTGCCGGCATTGGCGGGAGCGACCTGCGGGGAGAGCCCTCCGGGGAATGCCGCCCGCCCACAGCGGGCGGGCGGCGGCCGGCAGTGGTGAACCTGCCGGCCGCCGGCCGGCGCCGGGCCACGATGGCGCTGGTCGCGCTGATCCTGGCCGCGTTCGCGGTCGCCTACTACCGCCTCACCGTCTGGCGGGCGCGGCAGACCGAGGCCGAAAGCGTGGCAGGCGTGCCGAGCGGCGAGATCACGCCGCGGCGCTCGGTCGCGGTGCTCGGCTTCAAGGACCTCTCCAGCCAGCCCGGCACGGCCTGGCTGTCGCCGGCGCTGGCGGAGATGCTGAGCACCGAGCTGGGCGTCGGCGGCGTGCTGCGCGTCATTGCCGGCGAGGACGTGGCGCGCATGAAGGTCGAGCTCAAGCTCGGCGACACCGACAGCCTGGCACGCGACACCCTGGAGCGCATTCGCAAGGTCCTCGGCAGCGACGCGGTGGTCCTCGGCTCCTACGTCACCCTCCAGAATGCCGCGGCCAGGCAGATCCGACTCGACGTCCGGCTGCAGAGCGCGCTTTCCGGCGAGACCACCACCACCGTCGCCGAGACGGGCACCGAAAACGAGCTGTTTGGTCTGGTGTCGCGGGTCGGTGAGCGGCTGCGCCACGAGCTCGGCGGCGCCGGCACGGCCGCCGCTCCGGCAGGCGGATCCGCGCGCGCGGCGCTGCCGTCGAGCCCCGCGGCGGCGCGGCTCTACTCGGAAGGGCTGAGCAAGCTGCGGCTCTTCGATCCGGTGGGCGGCCGCGACCTCCTGGTGCAGGCGGTCGCCGCCGACCCGCGCAGCGCCCCCGCCCACTCCGCGCTCGCCGCGGCCTGGTCCGCCCTCGGCCACGAGGGCAAGGCGCGCGAAGAGGCCCGCACCGCCTTCGAGCTCGCCGCCAATCTGCCGCAGGAGGAGCGCCTGGTGATCGAGGGACGCTACCGCGAGACGGTTGGCGAGTGGCCGCGGGCGATCGAGATCTACCGCCGGCTGCGTGCGCTCTATCCCGACAGCGTCGATCACGGTCTGCGCCTGGCCGCGGCCCAGACCGCCGGCGGGCAAAGCCAGGACGCCCTCGCCACCGCCGCCGCCCTGCACGCCCTGCCGCCGCCGCTCGGCGACGATCCGCGCATCGACCTGGCCGAGGCCGCGGCGGCGGGTGCCCGCTCTGACTTCAAGCGCCAGCGGGCTGCAGCAGGACGGGCGGCGACCCGCGGCGAGGCGCAGGGGGCGAGCCTGCTGGTGGCGCAGGCGCGGCTGCTCGAATGCAGCGCCCTGCGCAACCTCGGCGAGCCCGCCGCCGCGCTCGCCGCCTGTGCCGAGGGCCAGCGTCTCCATGTCGCGGCCGGCAACCGGGCGGGAATGGCGGAGGCCCTCACCCACGCCGGCAACGTCCTCTACGACCGCGGCGACCTGCCCGGGGCCGCGCGGCGCTACGAGGAGGCGCTCGACACCTACCGCGAGATCGGCAGCCGCGGCGCCGAGGCCGCGGCGCTCAACAACATCGCGGTGGTCTGCAAGCGCCAGGGCGACCTCGACCGCGCGCGCCAGCTCTACGAGCAGGTGCTGGCGATCTCGCGCGAGATCGGCAGCCGCGGCGCCGAAGCTTATGCCCTCAACAACCTGGCCGGCGTGCTGCTGCGGCGCGGCGAGCTCGATGGCGCGGGCAGGCTCTACGGCGAGTCGCTCGCCATTCGCCGCGAGCTGGGCGACCTGAGCGGCGAGGCCTACGCTCTCGACAACCAGGGCGTGGCGCTGCGCCGCCGCGGCGAGCTCGCCGCGGCGCTCCGCCGCCATGAGGAGGCGCTTGCCCTGCGCCGCCGCATCGGGCAGAAGATCGGCGAGGTCGGCTCGCTCAACAACCTCGGCAGCACCCTGCTCGACCGCGGCGAGCTGGCGGCGGCCCGCGGCAGGTTCGAGGAAGCGCTCGCGACCTGCCGCGCGATCGGCAGCCAGACCTCCTGCGCCTCCGCTCTTTTCGGCCTCGGCGAGGTGGCCGCCAAGCAAGGCAATCTTGCCGAGGCGCGGCGCCGGCACGAGGCAGCGCTCGGCCTGCGCACTACCTTGGGGGAGAAGGCGACCGCCGCCGAGAGCAAGCTGGCGATGGCGGAGCTCGACCTCGGCGCCGGCGACGCCTCCGGCCGCGATCGAGCCGCCGCCCATGCCGAGGCCGCCGCGCAGGAGTTCGCCCGCCAAGGAGCGGCCGACAGCCAGGCTCTCGCGCTCTCGCTCGGCGCGCTGGCGGCAAACGCCGGCGGCAACGGCCGCCAGGCGCAGCAGGAGATCGCCCGCGCCAGCGCCCTGGTCGGCGGCATGCAGGACCTGCGCACGCGCCTCACCGTCGCCCTGCGCGCCGCCCGCTTGCGGCCGGCGAACGAGGCGCTCCCGGCCGCCGCCGAGCTGCGCGCGGTTGCCGCCGAGGCGGCGCGGGCCGGCCTGCTCGAGCTGCGCCTCGAAGCCGATCTGGCGCTCGCCGAGGCGATCCTCCGCGCCGCCCCCGCCGCCGCCGCTGGCGCCGCTGGCGCCGATCATCGCACCCCCATCGCCGCCCTCGAGATCGAGGCCCGAGCCAAGGGCTTCGGCGCAATCGCCAACCGCTGCGCCGCTCTCCTCGCCGCGACCGCGCCCCGCCAAGGCGCCAAGCCGCTGGCGCGCTGACCTGACCCCGGCTGGCCCACGGCTGGCCCTTAGTATTGACGGCGGCATGGGTTCTAACCCATACTGACTTATGGCCACGGTGCTTGATGGGGACTTCGAGTGGGATTCAGCCAAGGCTGAGGAAAACCTACTCAAGCACGGTATCTCGTTTCCTGAAGCAGCGACCGTGTTCGCGGACCCCTTCGCTGTCTACATCGACAATGGATCGGTAGAAGGTCGCATGGTGGTCATCGGCAGCTCGCTTCGTGAGCGCGTGCTTTTCGTTGTCCACGTCGAACGCGGTGAACGAGATCGGATCGTCAGCGCTCGGCGGGCTGCAGCGGGGGAAAGGGAAGTCTATGAGACTGGAGGTCAACCATGAGTCACGCAACGAAACGGCGAGTCGGAGGTGAAGCGGAACCCGTGCGGGTTCTCGGTCGTGGACTCCGAGCACAGCGGGGAGTCCATCTCACGATGCGAACCCTGCGCGAAGCGGCCGGGAAGACGCAAGCCGAGGTAGCGGAGGCATCTAAAATCGATCAGGCAGACATCTCCCGTCTGGAAAGCCGAGAGAACTTCGCCGATTGCCAGGTCTCGACACTTCAGCGCTATGTTGCCGCGCTGGGTGGACAGCTGGAGCTAGTCGCAGCCTTTGGGGACAAGAAAATCGCCCTCGCCGGGACGCAGGCAGGCTCCTCTGATGAGGTGCTGCTTGTGAAGTCGCCAGCGGGCCGCGAGGCAGCCAAGCGTAGTCGGCCGGATCGGACCGTCCAGAAGAGCCCTTCGCCATAGCCGCAGAAGCCGTGCTCGGTCCAGTATTCGAGCAGCTTCTCCGGGAGCCGACCCCGGTAACGCTCGGCGTGCGCGGGATCTACGTCGCGCTTCGCGATCGACGGGCCGAAGTTCTCGAGGAAATACGCGAATGCCTCATCCATAGGCCTTCACTTGTATGACTGTCATGAGACCTCCCAGACCGGTTGACGGTTTGCCTGTGCCGTGACACTAGGGGAGGTAGTGGGCGCCAGCACTCATGCGCAGCGGCTTGCCGTCGGGCTTCTCAGCGGCCGGCAAAAGCGCTAGCCTTGCTCGCCTTGAAGCTCGCCCGCCAGATCTTCGCCGCGACCCTGCTGACGGCCGCCTTGCTGGGCGCGGGCGAGGTGGGTTTGCGCCTTCTCGGGCGCTGGCGCGACGGCCGGTGGCCGCAGTCGCAGGCCGGCGGTTTCTACGACCGGATCCGGATGCTGCGCCGGATCTACCGCACCCACCCCTTCCTCAATACCGCGCCGCGCAAAGGCGGGCGGGTCGCGGCCTTCGGCCGCCAGGTGGTCCTCAACCGCCTCGGCTACCGCTCTCCCGAGCGGCCGGCGGCGAAACCGCCTGGGGTGCGCCGGGTGCTGGTGGCGGGCGGCTCGACGACCTTCGACCTGCTGGCCGCCGACAACGAGCACAGCTGGCCGAGCCGGCTCGAGGCCCGCCTGCGCGCGGGCGGCACGCCGGTCGAGGTCTGGAACGCCGGTTTCCCCGGCTGGACGACCCTCGAGAGCCTGATCTCGCTCGCCTTCCGCGACCTCGATCTAGGTCCCGACATGGTGGTCCTCTTCCACGGCATCAACGACCTGCAGCCGGCCGCGCACCAACCGTTCGACCCGCAGTACGAGCACGGTCACGCCGAGGTCAGCCGCCGGGCGCTCGGCCTGGAGCTGAAGCCGCCGGCCTGGTGGGAGGAGAGCCTGCTCAGCGACCGCTTGCGCGACCTGGCGCGGGGGCCCGTCGATCCCTGGCAGACGCTGGCGGCGCCGACGCCGACGTCGGCGGGCACCGGCGGGCGGCGCTTAGCGATTGCGCCCGAGGCGGTCGGGGTCTTCGCCCGCAACGCTCGCTCCTTCGCGGCCCTTGCCGCGGCGCGCGGCGCCCGGGTCATCCTGGTGACCCAGACCATGCGCCTGCGCGCCGCCAACCGGGCGCGCGACGTCGCCTATCTCGAGGGGTGGTATCCGGGGCTCGCGGCCGAGGCGGCGCCGGCCGAGCTCGAGAAGCTCAACGGCGCGCTGCGCGAGCTGGCCGCGGCAGGCACCGGCGAGCTCGCCGACGCGGCGCGCGACGTCGCCTGGACCGATGACGATTTCGGCGATCCGCTGCACGTCGGCGACGCCGGCCGGGGCAAGCTCGTCGCCTATCTCGCGCTGCGCCTCACTACCGCGCTGGCGGCGGCGCGGCCGCGGTGAGCGGCTACCCCCGTTTATGACGAAATTGGTCCGTGCGCCAGGGAAGGGGGCGTCCCCTTCCCCCCCGGAGGGGTGGGAAGGGGATAGAGGGGTTGCGGGGGGCGATCCGATCGATGCTTCGAGTAGGCCTCCGCCGCTTCATCGCAGCACCGTTTCATCCCTCGGGGTCGGCGCATCCGTTGGGGACTCCTGTTGAGATTGGGTTTGGCCGGGCACCACGAAGAAGATCCCGATCGCCGCCAGCAGCGCCAGTGCGGCGCCGAGGTCGAGGGCCGCAGGCGCCCCGGTACGGTCCGAAATGGCGCCGAAGAGCAGCGAGGCGGGCAGCGCGCCGATGCCGGTCGCCAGGTTGTACCAGCCGAACGCCGCGCCGCGCCGCTGGGCAGGCACGAAGTCGGCGATCAGCGCCCGCTCGACCCCTTCGGTGAGGGAGAAATAGACGCCGTAGAGGGCGAACAGCGCCCACACCTGCCAGGCGGCGCTTGCCTGGCCGAGCGCGAAATAGACCAGCGCATAGACCGCGTAGCCGGCCACCAGCAGCGGCCGCCGTCCGAGGCGGTCCGAAAGGGCGCCGGCCGGCCCGCTGCCGGCGGCCTTGACCAGGTTGAACAGGGCCCAGAGGATCGGCACCAGCGCCGGGGCGATGCCGAGCTGCGCCGCCCGCAGCAGGAGGAAGGCATCGCTCGAATTGCCCAGGGTGAAGACGAAGAGGACCGCCAGGCAAGCCCAGAAGCGCTTGCCGAGCGGCGCGAGCAGGGGTACGCCGCCGAGTTCTGGCGACCGTCCGGGCGGCGGCGGCGAAGCTCGTCGCGTCTCCTTCAAGCCGAAGACCAGCAGGGCGAGGGAGAGGACGGCGGGGATGGCGGTGAGCAGGAAGACCCGCCGCAGGTCGATGCCGCGGCCATACCGCAGCAGGGCGAAGGCGAGGAGCGGACCGACCACCGCGCCGATGTTGTCGGCCGCGCGGTGGAAGCCGAAGGCCCGGCCGCGCATCGACGGATCGGTCGCATCGGCGATCAGGGCGTCGCGCGGCGAGGTGCGGACCCCCTTGCCGATCCGGTCGGCGACCCGGATCGCCATCACCTGGCCGGCCGACTGGGCCAGCCCGATGAAAGGGCGCACCACCGAGGCCAGGGCGTAGCCGGCGAACACCAGCGGCTTGCGCCGCGCCAGCCGGTCCGAGAGCCAGCCGCTCCCCAACTTGAGAAGCGACGAGACCGACTGCGCCACCCCCTCGATCGCGCCGAGCGCGGTGGCGCTCGCCCCCAGCACGCCGGTGAGGAAGAGCGGCAGCAGCGGGTAGGCCATCTCGCTCGCCACGTCGGTGAGCAAGCTGACCCCGCCCAGCACGATCACGTTGCGCGCCAGCGGGGCGCGCCGGGCTCCTGCCGCCATAGCGCCCGATTCTCCGCCGATGTGATGAAGCGCGCGGGTCCTGACCTCCGAGAAGAGCCCTCCGGGGAATGCCGCACGTCCATCACCGGACGGGCGGCTGACCCGCAATCCGCGCTTGCCGCCTAGCCGGTCTTCTGACGGGTGGGCGGCTTCTTGCCTCCGGGCTTGGGCGTGGTCGGTTTGCGACCCTCGCCGCCCTTGTCGCCCTTCTTGTCGTGCTTGCCAGCCTCGCCGGCTTCAGCCGGCGCACCAGCTGCCTTGGCCGGCGCCCCGCGCCGCCAGCCGGCTGCCGCCTTCGCCGGCTTCGACTTGCCCTTCTTGGCAGGTGCGGCGCCTTCTTTGGCCGTCGCCTTCTCCTTGGGCGTCTCCACCCTGTCGACCATCTCGATCACCGCCATCTCGGCGCCGTCACCCTGCCGCGGCCCCAGCTTGACGATGCGCAGATAGCCGCCCGGCCGCTCCTTGAAGCGGGGGGCAAGGTCGTCGAAGACCTTCTTGACCAGGTCGCGCTTGGCGACCCAGCGCAGCACCCAGCGCCGGGCGTGCAGACTGCCCTGCTTGCCGCGCGTGATGACCTTCTCGGCCAGCGGCCGCAGCTCCTTGGCCTTGGGCAGCGTGGTGATGATCCGCTCTTTGTCCACCAGCGACTGCAGCTGGTTGCGGAACAGGGCCACGCGATGGGCGGTGGTGCGCCCCAGCTTCCTGCCTTTGACACCGTGACGCATCGTCTCTCCTCAGGTCAGGCCGAAGCCCCGGCGCCGCTGGGCCGCTCCGGCACTTCCATGCCCAGCGACAGACCCAGCTTGTCGAGCACCTCCTGGACTTCCTCGAGCGACTTCTTACCGAAGTTCTTGGTCTCCAGCATCTCCTTCTCGCTGCGCCGCACCAGGTCGCGCAAGGTGTGGATGTTGGCGTTCTTGAGCGAGTTGGCCGAGCGCACCGAGAGGTCGAGCTCGTCGATCTGCTTGGCCAGCAGGGCGTCGAGACCGGCCAGCTCCTCGTCGCCTTCGCCGCTGTCGACGCGCAACCCCTCCTCGCTCTGGATGAAGATGCCGAGGTGGTCCTTGAGCAGCGTCGCGGCCAGCGACACCGCCTGCTCCGGGCTGATGGTGCCGTTGGTCCACACCTCGAGGATCAGCCGCTCGTAGTCGGTGGTCTGCCCCAGCCGGGCGGCTTCGACGCGGTAGTTGACCCGCCGCACGGGGCTGTGGGCCGCGTCGATCGGCACCCAGCCGATGCCCATCGACTCGTCGGTGTTGCGGTCCGCCGAGACGTAGCCGCGGCCGCGCTTGACCAGCGCCTGCAGCTTCAGGCGCCCCTCCTCGTTGAGGGTGGCGATGTGGACGTCGCGGTCGTAGGCCTCGATCTGCGGGTCTTCGGTCATGTTGCCGGCGGTGACCTTGCCCGGACCCTGGATGTCGATCGTCAGCACCTTGGGGTCCTCGCTGTGCAGATGGATCGGGACCTGCTTCAGATTGAGGATGATGTCGGTGACGTCCTCCACCACGCCGGGGATGGAAGAGAACTCGTGCAACACCCCCTCGATATGCACCGCGGTGATCGCCGCACCTTCGATCGACGACAGCAGGCAGCGCCGCAAGGCATTGCCGATGGTGGTGGCGAACCCGCGCTCGAACGGCTGGGCGGTGAAACGGCCGTAGGTTCCGCTCAGCGTCTCGGTGTCGATTTCAACGCGCTTGGGGCGCTGAAAACCTTTCCAAAGCATATGGACTCCTTGTTCCTGGATTGTCTTTGTTGGTCAGCGGCTGTAGAGCTCGACGATCAGCTGCTCCTGGATCGGCAGCTTGATGTCCTCGCGGTTCGGCAGGCGCAGCACCTTGCCGCTCACATTCTCCGCATCCAGCTCCAGCCAGTCCGGTACGCCGCGGCCGCGCGCCGTCTCGACGCTCGAGCGGATGAAGGCGTTCTTACGGCTCGCCTCCTTGACCACCACCGACTGGCCGGCCTTGACCTGATAGGAAGGCACGGTGACCTTCCTGCCGCCGACCAGCACGTGGCCGTGGCGAACGAACTGTCGCGCCTGGGCGCGCGAGGCCGCGAATCCCAGGCTGTAAGCGACGTTGTCGAGGCGCCGCTCGAGCGCCACCAGCAGGTTCTCGCCGGTGATCCCCTTGCGCCGGTCCGCCTCCTCGAAATAGGTCCGGAACTGAGCCTCGAGCACCCCGTAAATGCGCTTGACCTTCTGCTTCTCGCGCAGCTGCAAGCCGTAGCCCAGGGTGCGGCGGCCCCGCCGGGTGCCATGCTGGCCGGGCGGGAAGTTGCGGCGCTCGACCGCGCACTTCTCCTTGAAGCAGCGGTCGCCCTTCAAGAACAGTTTCATGCGTTCGCGGCGGCAGAGCCGGCAAACGGGTCCGGTGTATCGTGCCACTTGATTCTCCTTGTCCTGACCAACGTCCTCTCCCCGACGCTACGGGGACTTCAACTCGGGAAGACGCCCGGCTGGCGCCCCGGTGCATCCGGGGTCTCGCCCGCCAGCTCTTCGGCGGCCGCCCGCCGCTAGACGCGGCGCCGCTTGCGCGGCCGGCAGCCGTTGTGCGGGATGGGGGTTACGTCCTTGATCGACTTGACGTCGATCCCCGCGGCCTGCAGGGCGCGGATCGCCGATTCGCGTCCGGCTCCCGGCCCCTTGACCATCACATCCACCGAGCGCACACCGGCGTCCTTGGCATTGCTGCCGGCGCTCTGCGCCGCCACCTGGGCGGCGAAGGGGGTGCCCTTGCGCGAGCCCTTGAAGCCGATTCGCCCGGCCGACGACCAGGAGAGCACGTTGCCCTCCGGGTCGGCGATCGAGATGATCGTGTTGTTGAAGGTCGCCTGGATGTGGGCCACCCCGTGAGGCACCGCCCGCCGGTCCTTCTTCTTGCCGCTCTTGCGCTCTTTCTTGCCGCCTTCCGCTTTCGCCATCTAGTTGCCCTCTCTCGTGACCCTGTCGCCCGATTCGCCGCCGGTGGCGGACTACTTCTTCGCCGCCTTCTTCTTGCCCGCCACGGCGCCGCGCCGCGGTCCCTTGCGCGTCCGGGCATTGGTCTGCGTCCGCTGGCCGCGCACCGGCAGCCCCTTGCGATGGCGCACGCCGCGGTAGCAGCCGATCTCCATCAGCCGCTTGACGTTCTGGCTGACCTCCTTGCGCAGGTCGCCCTCGACGCGCCCCTCGTCGGTGATCACCTTGCGGATGCGCCGCGCCTCGTCCTCGGTGAGCTCCTTGACGTGGGTGGCCGGCTGGACGTCGGCCTTGCCGAGGATGTCGCGCGCCCGCGAGCGGCCGATGCCATAGATGTAGGTGAGTCCGATCCAGACCTGTTTGTTCTGAGGAAGGTCGACCCCGGCGATGCGTGCCATAGCGTTTCTCTACCCCTCTTGCCTCGGTTATCCCTGGCGTTGTTTGTGCTTCGGGTTGTCGCAAATCACCCGCACGACGCCCTTGCGGCGGACGACCTTGCATTTCGGACAGATCCGTTTTACCGACGAACGAACTTTCATTTCCAGCTTCCTTTCCGCTGCGACCCTATTTCAACCGGTATACGATCCTTCCCCGGCTGAGATCGTAAGGCGACAGCTCGACCAGGACGCGGTCCCCCGGCAGGATGCGGATGAAGTGCTTGCGCATCTTGCCCGAGATGTGGGCCAGCACCTGGTGCTTGTTGTTGTCGAGCTCGACCCGGAACATCGCGTTGGGAAGCGGCTCGACGACTGTCGCCTCGACCTCGATCGCCTCTTCTTTCTTGGACAAACTCCCTTCCTCTCTCCGTCATCAAAAGCGGCTTCAACCCGCCGCTGGCAGCCGCGCACCGCGCTCGCCGTCACCCTCCCGGGCCACCTCGCCCTCGGCACTATCGGAGCCAGGGGAGCCAAGGGAGCCCGGGGAGCCAAGGGAGTCAGGCGAGGCAGGCGAGGCAGGGGAGCCGGCGACTCCCAGCGCCGCCAGCAGGGCAGCGCTCACCTCGTGGATTGGGCGGTCGCCGTCGAGCGCGCGCAGCAGACCGAGCCCCCTATAATACTCCATCAGCGGCTCCGTCTCTTCCCGGTAGACTCGTAGCCGCTCCCGGACCACCGCTTCGAGATCGTCGGCGCGCTTTCTCGCCAGCGCCCGCCGTACCAACTCCTCCTCCGGCACCTCGATCAGCAGCACCGCGTCGAGCCGTTCGCCGCGGCTGGCGAGCAGGCTGGCCAGCGTCTCGGCTTGGGGCAGCGTGCGCGGGTAGCCGTCGAGCAGGAAGCCGCGCCGGGCATCCGGCTGGCGCAGCCGCTCGCGCACCAGCTCGTCGATGGTCGCATCGTCGACCAGCGCGCCGACGGCCATGATTCGCTTGATCTGCTCCCCCCGGGCGCTCCCCGACTGGGCTTCCTGGCGCAGCATCTCGCCGGTCGAGATCCAGGGCACCCCGAGCCGGCGCGACAGGCCGGCCGCCTGGGTCCCCTTGCCGGCGCCGGGCGGGCCGAGCAGCACCACCCGCGACGCCGCCCGTCCGTCAGCCGCGCCGCCCACGGATGCGACCTTTCTTCATGAACCCTTCATAGTTGCGCATCACCAGCTGGCTCTCGACCTGCTGCATGGTGTCCATGGCGACGCCGACGACGATCAGCAGCGAGGTGCCGCCGAAATAGAAGTTGATGCCCATCCCCTCGGTGAACCACTCGGGGAAGTAGCCGGCGATGCGCGGCCCCAGACCCGGAATGCCGGCGACATGGAATCCGGTGAGCAGGAACTCGGGCAGGATCGCCACCGCCGCCAGGTAGAGCGATCCGACCAGGGTGAGGCGGGTCAGGATGCGGTCGATGTGCTCGGAAGTGCGCTTGCCGGGCCGGATGCCGGGGATGAAGCCGCCGTACTTGCGCATGTTCTCGGCAAGGTCGGCGGGATTGAAGATGATGGAAATGTAGAAGTAGGAGAAGAAGACGATCGCCACCACCTGCAGCAGGTAGTAGATCGGCTGCCCGTACTTGATGTAGTTGGCGATGTCCTGAACCCACTGATTGTCTTTGAACACGCTGGCGATGACCGTCGGCACCGTCACCACCGAACCGGCGAAGATCACCGGGATGACGCCGCCGGTATTGACCCGCAGCGGCAGGTAGGTGCTCTGGCCGCCGAAGATCTTGCGCCCCACCACGCGCTTGGCGTATTGCACCGGGATGCGCCGCTGGGCGCGTTCCATGTAGACGATAAAGGCAACCACCCCCACCATGAAGACGATCAGCGGAACGATCTTGAGCAGCTCGAGGTTGCCGCGCTGCAGGCTGTCGATGGTTGCGCCCGCCGCCGGCACCAGGCGGTCGACGATGCCGGCGAAGATGATCAGCGAGATGCCGTTGCCGATGCCGCGCTCGCTGATCTGCTCCCCCAGCCACATGACGAAGGCCGTGCCGGTGGTCAAGGTGATGACGGTCAGGGCGCGGAAGCCCCAGCCGGGATGGGGCACCAGCGGCGCGCCGCCCGGCGAGGTCACGCTCTCCATCCAGATGGCGATGCCGGTGCCCTGGATGATCGAGATCAGCACCGTGCCGTAGCGGGTGTACTGGGTGATCTTGCGCCGCCCGAGCTCGCCTTCCTTCGACAGCTTCTCGAGATAGGGCCAGACCACGGTCAGCAGCTGCAGGATGATCGAGGCCGTGATGTAGGGCATGATGCCCAGCGAGAAGACCGCGGCCTTGGACAGGCCGCCGCCGGTGAAGGTGTTGAAGAAACCCATGAAGGTCCCTTCGAGCTGGCGCATGAACTCGATCAGCGCCTGCGGATCGACCCCGGGCGTCGGGATGGCGCAGCCGAGCCGATAGACCGCCAGCAAACCGAAGGTGAAGAAAACCCGGTTCCGCAGATCGGGGATCGCAAATATATTGCGGAAGCTTTGAATCACGGCTGGAGCTCCTCACAGCTGCCGCCCGCCGCCTCGATCTTGGCGCGGGCCGATTTGCTGAACCGGTGGGCCGCCACCCGCAGCGGCCGGCCGAGCTCGCCGACCCCCAGGATCTTGACCGGGCGTCCAGAGCGGATCCAGCCGCGGTCGGCGAGCGTGTCCGGGGTCACCTCGCGCTCGCTCGCCGGCAGCTTCGCCAGCCGCGCGAGATTGATGACCGTGTACTCGGCGCGAAAGATGTTGGTGAAGCCGCGCTTCGGCACCCGGCGCACCAGCGGCATCTGGCCGCCCTCGAAGCCCAGCCGGCGGCGGTGCCCGGAGCGCGACTTCTGCCCCTTCTCGCCCCGTCCGGCGGTCTTGCCGGTCCCCGAGCCGGGTCCCCGGCCCAGCCGCTTGCGCGCATGCTTGCTCCCCTTGGCCGGTCGCAGCTCGTGCAGGTTCATCGTTTCTCCTCGGCCACCTCGAGCAAGTACTCGATCTTGGCGATCGCACCCCGGACCGCCGGCGTGTCGGGGCGCACCACTTCGTGACGGATACGGCGCAGGCCGAGCGTCCGGAGCACTTCGCGGTGCGGGCGGCGGGTGCCGATCGCGCTCCGCACCTGGCGGATCCTGATCGTCTTGCCTTCCTCTTGGCTTGCCATCTCGTTCTCCAGCGTCGTCTACCGGCCTACAGAACCCTGTTAAGGATCAGTTGCCTCGCATTATTCCTCGGTTGCGCGACGGCTGCTCTAGCTCTCGCGCGGCCCCTCGTCCGCCGCCTTGGCTCCATCGGCCGGCGGCGTCCCTTCCGCTCCGCCTCCCTGCTCCGGGAGCGCGCCTGGAGCGGCAGGAGCGGCGGCCGTGGCGCCGTCGGTGATCTGGTTATTGACGTGCGTGACGACAGCCGCGCTGGCGTCGGCGCCATCGGTGATCTGCGGATTGACCGTGGCCGGAGAGTCGGCACTGACCGGTGACGGCCGAGACGCCTCGGCTCGCTTGGCCGGCTCCGCCGGCGCCGCCGCCGCGGGAGGCGCTGATGCGGCGGCCGAACGCCGAGGGGCGGGAGCGCTGGACGCTTCGCCCGCCGGCGCGAGCGGCGGCAGGCCCCGCAGGCGGCGCACGTCGTCCAAGTTGCGCAGCGACAGCAGGGCGTCGAAGGTCGCCTTGACCACGTTGTGCGGGTTGGTCGAGCCCAGCGACTTGGTCAGGATGTCCTGGATGCCGGCGGTCTCGAGCACCGCCCGCACCGGACCGCCGGCGATGACCCCGGTGCCCTCGGAGGCCGGCTTGATCAGCACCCGGCCGGCGCCGAAGACGCCCAGCGCCTCATGCGGGATCGAGGTCCCCTTGAGCGGCACCTGGACCATGTTGCGCTTGGCGATCTCGATCCCCTTGCGGATCGCCATCGGGACCTCCTTCGCCTTGCCGGCGCCGTAACCGACGCGGCCGTTGCCGTCGCCGATCACCACCAGGGCGGAGAAGGAGAAGTTCTTACCCCCTTTGACCACCTTGGTCACCCGATTGATGTGCACGACTTGCTCGAAAAACTCGCTCTCGCGCTCGAAGTCCCTGGCCAAGCTCGTCTCCTTGCCTCGTGACCGAGGCGACTAGAATTGCAAACCCTTCTCGCGGGCCGCCTCGGCCAAGGCCTTGACATTGCCGTGGTAGATGTAGCCGCCGCGGTCGAAGACCACCTTGTCGATGCCCTGCTGCTTGGCGCGCGCGGCGACCACCTCGCCCACCAGCCTCGCCGCCTGCCGGCTCGCCGCCGACACCTTCGTGCCGCCCGCGCCGCTCACGCCCCCCTCTGCACTCTCGGACGCGGCCCCGGTCCCCTCGGACAGCCGCGTGCGGACCTCGGGGTCCGACGAGTTGGCCTGCACCAGGGTGACGCCGCGGCTGTCGTCGATCACCTGGGCGTAGATGTACCTCAGGCTCTTGTAGACCGCCAGGCGGGGGCGCTCGGCGCTGCCGCGCACCCGCACCCGCACCCGCATGTGGGCGCGCTCGCGGCGCTGCCGTTTCTTCTTCATGTTCTTGGTCACGTGATCGGTCATGCTCAGGACCCCTCTGGCCTCGTTGCCGGACGGCCTTACTTGGTACCGGCCTTGCCGGCCTTGCGGCGCAGGATCTCGTTGGTGTACTTGATGCCCTTGCCCTTGTACGGGTCGGGCCGGCGCAGGCCGCGGATCTCGGCCGCCACCTGCCCCACCTTCTGCCGGTCAGCGCCCGAGACGGTCACCCGGTTGGCCTTGTCGATCTCGATCTTGATCCCCTCCGGGATGTCGTAGAGCACCGGATGAGAGTAGCCCAGGGCGAACTGCACCTGGCCGCCCTTGACCTCCGCCCGGTAGCCCACGCCGACGATGTCGAGCTGCTTGCTGAAGCCGGACGCCGCCCCCTGCACGGCGTTGGCGAGCAACGCCCGCAGCAGGCCGTGCTTGGAGCGCTCCGGGCCGGAGTCGCCGGGCCGTGAGATCGTGACGACGTTGCCTTCCACCTTGACCGGGAAGCCGTCGAACACCTCCTGCGCCACTCTCCCCTTGGGCCCTTCGGCGGTGAACACCCCGGCCTCGAGCTCCACCTTGGTCCCCTTGGGGACCTCGATCGGCATCTTTCCAATCCGCGACATGGCTCTGTCTCCCGCTGTCTCACCAGACCTCGCAGAGCAGCTCGCCGCCGACCCGGCGCTCGCGCGCCTGGCGGTCGGTCAGCAGCCCCTGCGAGGTCGAAACGATCCCGATCCCGAACCCGTTGCGCACCGGCTGGATCTCGTCGGCCCGCGCGTAGACCCGGCGCCCCGGCTTGCTCACCCTTTTCAAGTGGTTGATCGCCGGCGTCCCCTCGGGGCTGTAGCGCAGGAAGATGCGCAGCGTCCCCACCGGCTCGCCAGGGGGCGGCTCGATCTCGCGCAGGTTCTTGATGAAGCCCTCCTCCTTGAGGAGCCTGGCGACCTCCAGCTTGAGCCGCGAGGCGGGCACGTCGAGCCGGTCGTGCTTGGCAAGATGCGCGTTGCGGATCCGCGTCAACAGGTCCGCGATGGGATCGGTCTTGCTCATCGTCTCTCTCCTAAGAACCGCTCGCGCCCGGGCGCAGCCTACCAGCTGGCCTTGATCACGCCCGGGAGGTAGCCCTGCAGCGCCAGGTCGCGCAGGTGAATGCGGCAAAGACCGAACTTGCGGTAGTAGCCGCGCGGCCGGCCGCAGACTCGACAACGGCTGCGCTGCCGGACCTTGAACTTGGGCTTCTTTCTCGTCTTGGCGATCTTTGCGGTCGTTGCCACGGCTGTCTCCTAGCGCGAAAACGGCATCCCGAGCTCGCGCAGCAGGTAGAGGGCGCGCTCGTCGTTGCCGGCCGTCGTGATGATCGTGATGTTCATCCCCTTGGGGCGCTCGACCTTGTTGTAGTCGACCTCGGGAAAGATCAGGTGGTCGCGGATGCCCATGGTGTAGTTGCCGCGGCCGTCGAAGCTCTTCGGGGAAACGCCGCGGAAGTCGCGCACCCGCGGCAGGGCGACGCTGATGAAGCGGTCCAGGAACTCCCACATGCGCTGGCCGCGCAGCGTCACGCGGCAGCCGATCGGCATGCCGGCGCGCAGCTTGAATTGCGCGATCGACTTCTGGGCCCGGGTGACCGTCGGGCGCTGGCCGGCCAGGGACGTCAGCTCCTCGACCGCGTCATCGAGGATCTTGATGTTCTGGATCGCCTCGCCCACCCCCATGTTGAGGGAGATCTTCTCGAGCCGCGGCACCGCCATCTGGTTCTTGATGGCGAACTCCTTCCTGAGCCGCGGCACCACCTCCTCGAGGTAGAGCTTCTTGAGCCGCGGCACGTAGCCGTCGCGCTCGCGCCGCGGCGCCGGCGGCGGCCCGCCCCGCCCAGCCGCTTTGCCTTCCTTCGCGCCCGGCTTGGGGGCCGCCGGCGCCTTCGCTGCTCCCGCCGCCGGTTTGTCGGGCGCCGGCGGCTTGGCTGCGCCCGCCTTCGCTCCAGGAGCCGCCGATTTGTCGGGCGCCGCCGGTCTATCTGGCGTCGGCGGCTTGGCTGCGCCCGCCGCCGACTTGTCGGGCGCCGGAGTCTTGGCTGCGCCCGCCGCCGGTTTATCTGGCGCCGGCGGCTGTGCGGCGGCCGCGGCCGGTTTATCTGGCGCCGGCGGCTTCGCCGGCTTGGCGGCCGACTTCTGGTCCTCGGGAGTGCTCTTCTTCGCCATTTCAGACCTCGATCAACTGAATGTCGCCCGGCAGCTCTTGCACACGCGCACCCCGCGCCCGCCGTCGAGGCGCTTGCGGCCCAGCCGCGACGGCTCGCCGCACTCGGGGCAGATCACCTTCAGGTTGGCAAGCGCCACCGACCCCTCGCGTTCCAAGATGCCCCCCTGGATGCCCTTCTGGGGGTTGGGCTTGGTGTGCCGCTTGATCATGTTCACATGCTCGACGACCGCCTTGCCGCTGCCGGCGAGCACGCGCAGCACCCGGCCGCGGGCACCCCGGTCCTTGCCGGTGGTCACCAGCACCTGGTCGTTCTTCTTGACACTGACCTTCTTCATCTCCGTGCTCCTCGCGCGCTCAGATGACTTCCGGCGCCAGCGAGACGATCTTCATGAAGCGCCGCTCGCGCAGCTCGCGCGCCACCGGCCCGAAGACGCGGGTGCCGATCGGCTCGCCGGCATCGCTCACCAGCACCGCCGAGTTGTTGTCGAAGCGGATGTAGCTGCCATCGCGGCGCCGCTGTTCCTTGACCGTGCGCACGATGACCGCCTTGACCACCTGCCCCTTCTTGACCGTGCCGTCCGGCGCCGCCTCCTTGACCGAGGCCGTGATGACGTCGCCCAGCCGGCCGTACTGCCCGGCCGAACCGCCGCGCAGATGGATGCAGGCAATCTTCTTGGCGCCGGAGTTGTCGGCTACGTCGAGAACCGTTCCCATCTGGATCATCGCTCACCCCTACTCGGCCCGCTTCAGGATCTCGCGCACCCGCCAGCGCTTGGTCCGCGACAGCGGCCGGCTGGAGACGATCGCCACCTCGTCGCCGACCTGGCAACGGTTCTCTTCGTCATGGGCGGCGAACTTGCTGGTCTTCTTCATGTAGCGGTGATACAGCCGGTGGGTGGTCGAGCTCTCGACCGCCACGATCACCGTCTTGTTCATCTTGCTGCTCACCACGCGGCCGACCTTGACCTGGCGGCGGCCCGGTCCGGCGGTCGATCTGGCCGCTGCCTCCCCGGCCGCGGCCGCCGCCGGCGCCTGCTCTGTGTTCTCTGCCATGGCCTCTGCTCCTCGCCTTAGCCTCTGCTGGCTCTGCTTGCTCCAGGCGTTGCCTTCTGACGCAGTACCGTCAGCACCCGCGCCAGGTCCTTGCGCACGTCGCGCACCCGGGAAGGTTTCTCGAGCTGCCCGGTGACCTTCTGCAGGCGCAGGGCGAAGAGCTGCTCGCACAGCTCCCTTTCCTTGTCCCGCAGCTCCTCGACCGTCTGATCACGCAGTTGCGACGCTTTCATCGACTCACCTCAGCTCCTGGTGACGGGTGACGAACTTGGTTTTGATCGACAGCTTGTGCGCGGCAAGCCGCATTGCCTGTTCTGCCACGTCGGCCGGCACCCCTTCGAGCTCGTAGAGGATGCGCGCCGGCCGCACCACCGCCACCCACTGCTCCGGAGGGCCCTTGCCCTTGCCCATGCGGGTCTCGAGCGGCTTCTTGGTGATCGGCTTGTCCGGAAAGATCCGGATCCACACCTTGCCGCCGCGCTTGACGTGGCGGGTGATGGCGATGCGGGCGGCCTCGATCTGGCGCGCCGTCACCCAGCCGCACTCAAGCGCCTGCAGCGCATAGTCGCCGAAGGCGATGTAGTTGCCTCCCTTCGACGGGCCCTTGCGCCGGCCGCGCTGCTGTTTCCTGAACTTGACCTTCTTCGGCATCAACATGGTCGCTTCACTCCTTGACTCTCATCCGCCCGCTACGCCACTCCACCACTCCGCAACGCGGAGCTCAGGCGGTCGCTCGCCGGCTCTTCTCCTTGAGCAGGTCGCCCTTGTAAACCCAGACCTTGACGCCGATCACCCCGTAGGTAGTGTGCGCCTCGCCGAGGCCGTAATCGATGTCCGCCTTCAAGGTGTGGAGCGGCAGCCGCCCCTCCTGATACCACTCCGAGCGCGCGATCTCCGCGCCGCCGAGGCGGCCCGAGACCATGATCTTGACCCCCTTGGCGCCGAAGCGGAAAGCCGACTCCATGGCCTTCTTCATCGCCCGCCGGAACGACACGCGGCGCACGAGCTGACCGGCGATCGACTCGGCGACCAGCTGGGCGTCCAGCTCGGGGCGCTGGATCTCCTGGATGTTGATGTGGACCTCGCGGCCCATCTCCTTCTGCAGGTCGTCGCGCAGCTTGTCCACCTCGGCGCCGCGGCGTCCGATGATGATGCCCGGCCGCGAGGTGTAGATCGTCACCCGCAGCTTGTCGGCCGCGCGCTCGATGTCGACCTCGGAGACCCCGGCGTGCGACAGGCGGCTCTTGAGGCGCCGGCGCAGCTTCAAGTCCTCGTGCAAGGTGTCGGCGTAGTTGCTGTCGCCGTACCAGCGTGAGTGCCAGGTCTTGTTATAGACGAGCCGGAACCCGTAAGGGTGCGTTTTCTGACCCACTGTCGATACCTCTCTCTTACGCCTTCTCGTCGCCCTTGCGGGTGTCGAGCTTGATCGTGATGTGGCTCTGACGCTTGAGCACGCGGAACGCCCGCCCCATCGGCGCCGGACGGATGCGCTTGGCCATCGGACCGCGGTCGACGTAGATCTCCTTGACGTACAGGCGATCGACGTCGACGTGGTCCTCGCGGTGCTCGGCGTTGGCGATGGCCGATTTCAAGCACTTCTCGACGTGGCGCGCCGCCACCTTGCGAGTCACGCCGAGCGTGTTGACCGCCTCCTGGACCCCCTTGCCGCGGATCAGGTCGGCGACCAGGCGCACCTTCTGCGCCGAGCCGTGGACATATCGAAGCCGCGATGTGACTTCCATTTGCGCAATCCTCTCTCGATCCAGATCGCCCTGATCGGCCGCGCCTAGCGCGGGCGGGCGCCCTTCTCCACCTTCTTGCCGCTATGGCCGCGGAAGGTGCGCGTCATGGCGAACTCGCCCAGCTTGTGGCCGACCATGTTCTCGGTGACATAGACCGGGATGAACTTGGCGCCGTTGTGGACTGCGATCGTCAGGTTGACCATGTCCGGAATGACCGTGGAGCGGCGGGACCAGGTCTTGATCACCCGGCTATCGCCGCGCGAACGAGCGGCCTCCACCTTCTGCTCGAGGTGGTCGTCGACGAAAGCGCCCTTGTGCACTGAACGCGGCATAGCTCTCCTCCGGCCCTATTTCTTGTTGCGGCGGCGGACGATCATCTGGTCCGTGCGCTTGTTGTTGCGGGTCTTGTAACCCTTGGTCGGGACGCCCCACGGCGTCGTCGGATGGCGGCCGCCCGAGGTGCGTCCCTCGCCGCCGCCCATCGGGTGGTCGACCGGGTTCATCGACACGCCGCGGTTGTGCGGCCGGCGCCCCAGCCAGCGCTTGCGCCCGGCCTTGCCATAGGAAACGTTCTCGTGCTCGAGATTGCCGACCTGGCCGACCGTGGCGTAGCACTCGACGTGCACCCGGCGCACCTCGCCCGAGGGCAGCTTGACCTGCGCCCAGCCGCCGTCGCGCGCCATGAGCTGCGCGCCGGCGCCGGCGCTGCGCACCATCTGGCCGCCCTTGCCGATCTTGAGCTCGATGTTGTGGATCACCGTGCCGAGCGGGATCAGGCGCAGCGGCAGCGCGTTGCCGAGGTTGACCTCGGCCTTCTCGCCCGACATCACCAGGGCGCCGACCGACAGGCCGAGCGGCCACAGGATGTAGCGCTTCTCGCCGTCGGCGTAGTGCAAGAGAGCAATGCGGGCCGACCGGTTGGGGTCGTACTCGATGGTCGCCACCGTGGCCGGCACCCCATGCTTGTCGCGCCGAAAGTCGACCACGCGATAGCGCCGCTTGTGCCCGCCGCCGCGGAACCAGGAGGTCAGGTGGCCGCGGTTGTCGCGCCCGCCGGTCTTGCTCTTGCCCTCGGTCAACGGCTTGTACGGCCGCCGGCTGGTGATCTCTTCGAACGTCAGATGGGTCTGGAAACGGCTAGCAGGATTGGTCGGCTTTCTTTCTTTGATCGGCATCGTTCTACATCCCCTCGAAGAACTCGATCGGCTTCTCGCCCTTGGCGAGCCGCACCCAGGCCTTCTTCCAGTCCGGCCGGCGGCCCGCGTACTTGCCCTGGCGCCGCTGCTTGCCATGGCAGTTGGCGATACGCACTTCGGCGACCTTGACCTTGAACTGGATCTCGACCGCCCGATGCACGTCGATCTTGTTGGCGCTGCGATGCACCTCGAAAGCGATGGTATTGCCTGCCTCGCGCTGCACCGACGACTTCTCGGTGATCAGCGGTCGGCGGATCACGTCCTGGATCCTCATTTCGCCAGCACCTCCACCAGCCGCTTAAGCGCCACCTCGCTCAACACCAGGAACGGCCGATCGATCACGTCGTAGACGTTGACCGCCAGGGCGTCGACCGTCTTGACCGCCCGGTTGTTGCGCGCCGCGAGCTCCAGGTTGTGGTTGTCGCGGCTGTCGACCAGCAGCGCCTTGCCCGCGATGCCCAGAGAGGCGAGGCTCTTGGCGAGCTCCCGCGTGCGGTGGCTGCCGAGCTCCAGGCTGTCGAGCACCACGATGCGCGACTCGGCGGCCTTGCGCGACAGCGCCGACTTCAAGGCGTTCTTCTTCTCGCGCACCGACAGGCCCTTTTCATAGTCGCGGGGCACCGGGCCCCACACCGTGCCGCCCTTGCGCCACTTCGGGTTGCGGATGTCGCCGGTGCGCGCGCGGCCGGTCCCCTTCTGGCGCCACAGCTTCCTGCCCGAGCCGGAAACCTCGGCGCGCGTCTTGGTCTTGTGGGTGCCGCGGCGGAGGCCGGCGAGATAGGCCTGGACGGCCTCGTGAATCAGGTGCTCGTTATAGGGATAGTCGAAGACCGATTCCGGGACCTCGATCTCCCGCAGCTGCTGGTTGTCGATGTTTCTGACCGCAATCTTCATCTCGCTGTCCTCGCTCAACCCCGCTTCGCCCGCTTGATCGCCACGTAGCCGTTGCGCGGTCCGGGCACCGCGCCGCGCAGGTAGATCAGGTCCTGCTCGGCGTCGACCTTGACCACCAGCAGGTTCTTGACCGTGACCCGCTCGCCGCCCATCCGGCCGCCGGCCCGCATGCCGGGGAAGACCCGCGACGGGAAGGCCGAGGCGCCGATCGAGCCCGGAGCGCGATGGAACATCGAGCCGTGGGTGGCGCGCCCGCCGGCGAAGCCGTGGCGCTTGACCACGCCCTGGAAGCCCTTGCCCTTGCTGGTCGAGACCACGTCGACGTACTGCTTTTCCTCGAAGATCGACGCCTTGACCTCGTCGCCGGCCTGCAGCTCCTCGCCGGAGGAGAGGCCGAACTCCATGGTGCGGCGCGCCGGCGGCACTCCCGCCTTGGCAAAATGGCCGGCGCGCGGCCGGGTCACACGCTTGGCTGGGCGGCCCTCGACCAGCCCGAGCTGCACCGCGTCGTAGCCGTCGGTCTTGACCGTCTTGCGCTGCACCACCAGGCAGGGGCCTGCCTTGACCACCGTCACCGGCACCACCGTGCCGTCTTCGGCGTAGATCTGCGTCATGCCCAACTTGCGTCCCAGCATGCCTTCCATGACCGTACCCCTCAGGTTCGAGCTACTTGCCGAAAGCCTTGATTTCTACGTCCACGCCGGCCGGCAGCTCGAGCTTCATCAGCGCGTCGACCGTCTGGCTGGTCGGCTCGAAAATGTCGAGCAGCCGTTTGTGGGTGCGGATCTCGAATTGCTCGCGCGACTTCTTGTCGACGTGCGGCGAGCGGTTGACCGTGTAGCGCGAGATATGAGTCGGAAGCGGTATCGGCCCCACGACCCGCGCCCCGGTGCGGCGCGCGGTATCCACGATCTCGTGCGTCGACGTGTCCAGGATGCGGTAGTCGAACGCCTTCAGGCGGATGCGTATCTTCTCATTGACCATGGCCTGTCCCCGTCTCCTCGTGCTTCATTCTCGAATCCAGCTCCAGCAGCTGCTCGCGGATGCTCGCAGCAGGCGCGCGATCCTCTCCGACCGGGCGGCGGCTATTTCACGATGTCGGTGACGGTGCCGGCGCCGACCGTGCGGCCCCCTTCGCGGATCGCGAAGCGCACCCCCTTCTCCATGGCGATCGGCGCGATCAGCTCCACCTCCAGGTTCACGTTGTCGCCCGGCATCACCATCTCCGTACCC
>DASZZP010000078.1:0-15595 GCA_035544875.1 Thermoanaerobaculia bacterium
CGCCAGCAGGCCAACGTCACCCTGTCGCGCGCCACCCACGATCTCCTGGTCTTCACCGACGACCGCCGCGCCCTGCCCGCGGCCCTCGACCGCCAGGCCCCCAAGACCGCCGCCCTCGAGATCCACCAGCACAGGAGCCCCCACCATGCCGCTGCGCCGAGCCGCCGACCCTCCCCACCCTCCGGCCGCGCCGCCGGACCCGCTCACCGGCCGGCCGATCCCGCCGACATCGCCCCTGGCTCCGACATCGCCGACCGCGCTGGCCTCGCCGACCGTGGGCAGCGCCGCGCCACCGCCGCCCCCACCCGCCAGCCCGGCCGCGAGCCCGCCGCGCCCGCCGGCGAGCGACCTGCGCACCGCCGCCCGCGAGCTCGCCCAGGCGGCCGAGCGCACCGACCGCCTCGCCCGCGAGATCCTGGCCCGCGCCCACTCGATCACCGTCGCCCTCGACCGTTCTCTCGCCCTGAGCGTGAGGCGCCGCCGCCTCGACGCCGCCTCGACGATCGCCATCGCCATGCTGCTCTCCGCCTGCGCGGCGGCCCTGGGCACCCTCCTCACCCTGGCCGCCCTCTTTCCCCGGATCGGCCTTTCCGGGCTCCTCCGCCTCCTCCTGCACCGCGGCTGACCGCCGCCACCCGGCGCTGGCAGGCCTGGCGCGCCGAGCGCGACCTGCTCGCCGGCGAGCAGCGCCGCCTCGCCGCCCTCGCCGCCGCCCTGCGCCGCCGCGCCACCCGCGGCGCCCGAGAGCGCCTCCCCGGCCTCGAGCTCCGCCTGCGCGCCGTCTCCCGCCGCCTCGCCGGCCTCCTCCGCGACGACCAGCCGCAACGCGACCTCCTGCGCCTCCTGCGGCCGCTCGGTCTCCGCAAGGCCCTCGCCCTCCTGCCCGCCGGCCTGGCAGGCGCCGCCGCCGCCGCCCTGCGCCACCTGCTGCGCGAGCCCGACCGCGGGCGATGAGCGGTCTGTTCTCTTGTTTGCCCGGAGCGCTCCGTGCCCTGCGGCGGCCCGGGCGTTGCGGCACCCTGATGACGCCTGCCGGTCGCCGGCTCCGGCACCCAGCTTTCCTCCTGACGCAACTTCTCGTCGTGCCGTTTGCCGCCGCCGGTCACCTCCACCTGCGGAGCGGCGCCCTCCAGCGCCACCTGGGCGCCCTCCTCTTCGTCGCCTGCGGTCTCCTCGTCGCCCTCTACCTGCGCCACCGCGACCAGGCCCGGCCGCCCGCGCCGCTCTCGACCGCCCACGGCTCGGCCCGCTGGGGCGACCCCCGCGCCCTCCTGCAGCCGCACGGCCTGATCGTCGGCGACACGCCCAAGGGCCTACTGCGCTTCGACGACGACGCCCATCTCCTGACCATCGCCCCGACCGGCAGCGGCAAGGGCGTCGGCGCCGTCTTGCCCAATCTCCTCGACTACCCCGCCAGCGTCCTCGTCACCGACATCAAGGGCGAGAACTACGCCGTCACCGCTCGCTTCCGCCGCGACGTCCTCGGCCACGACATCGCCGGCCTCGACCCCTTCGGCCTGGTCGGCGGCACCGCCTCCTACAACCCGCTCGATCTCATCGACCCGGCGAGCGACGAGGCCTACGACAGCTCCCGCCTGCTCGCCAACCAGATCGTCATCCCCGAGCCCGGCCAGAGCGAGCCCTTCTGGGACGAGGAGGCCGCGAGCCTCATCGCCGCCCTGATCCTCTACGTCGCGGTCGCCGCCCCGCCCGCCGAGCGCCACCTCGGCACCGTCCGCCACCTGCTCACCCTGGGCAGCCTCGACCTCGAGCTGCTCCTGGACGCCATGACCGCGACCGACGCCTGCCAGGGCCTCATCCGCCGCGCCGCCAACCGCATCCGCCAGAAAGAGGAGAGACTCCTCGCCGGCGTCCTCGCCTCGACCAACCGCCACACCGAGTTCCTCGACTCCCCGCACATCCTGCGCACCCTGCGCACCAGCAGCTTCCGCATGGAGGACCTCGCCGACTGGCGCCTGTCGCTCTACCTGGTCCTGCCGCCGCACCACCTGCGCACCCACAGCCGCTGGCTCCGCCTGCTGATCGCGACCGCCCTCCGCCTGCTCACCCACACCCCCCGCCAGCCGGCGCACCGCGTGCTCTTTCTGCTCGATGAGTTCGCCGCCCTGGGCCGCATGCAGCCGGTCGAGGAGGCCCTGACCTACGGCCGCGCCTACGGCCTCTCGGTCTGGCTCCTGGTCCAGGACCTCGCCCAGCTGCGCGAGCTCTACCGCACCTCCTGGGAGACCCTGCTCGCCAACACCCGCTTGAAGCAGGCCTTCGGCACCGCCGACGACTTCACCGCCGACTACCTCTCGCGCCTCACCGGCCAGGCCACCGTCCGCGTCCGCTCCCACAACCGCTCCCGCGGCAGCTCCTCGACTTCCGCCTCCTGGCTCCCCAACCAGCAGCGCGGCCTGGCCGACCAGTCCGCCGAGACCGGCCGCCGCCTCCTCTTCCCCGACGAGATCCGCCGCCTCCCCGCCGACCAGCAGCTCCTCTTCGTCGCCGGCCACCTTCCGCTCCGGACCCACCGCCTCAACTACCTCCTGCACCCCGACCTGCTCCAGCGCGCCCAGCCCAATCCGATCTACGAAGCCAGAGCTTGGCCGGCGACGAAGTGAGACTCACTGGGTCACTGGTTCGATTCCGGTCCTGGGCGGAAAAAAGGCCTGACAACGAGCAAACTCGGCGCCGGCGAAACTTCTCGCCGACTTTCCGACTCCGCTTCCGGATGCGCCTGAAGGAAGCGCTGGGGCGCTCGCCGCCCCCATTCGAGGCTAGCCGGCGCGAGGGCTTTGCTGATGCCTGCGGCACTGCGGACAAACAGATTTGCCGGAAACAGATCGTCCTCGCTTGACTCATCGACGACCGTTCATGCAGAGGACACGTCTCGTCACCCATTCAGTGGCTCCAGGAGGCGCCTTTCGGACAACGAGGGTCAACTCGGTACGTGGGACAAAGACGCCAAGAGTGCGGCGCGATACTGAGCCGCTCGCCCGGCCTCTCCTCGGCGCTCGTAGAGGGTCACAAGGCGGCGGAGCGAGTCCTGGACCTCTTCGGACTGTGGACCGCGACCCCTCGACGAGAGCAGAATCGCATGACTGTGCAGCAGTAGTGGTTCCGCCTCGTCAAAGCGGCCTAGGCATACCAGAGTGCCTCCAAGCAAGCTCTCAAACAAGGCTACGGCAAGGCTGTCTGAAGGAAAAAAGTGCCGGCCAGAGCTCAAACCTCGTCTCGCTAACTCTTCCGCTTCGCGACACCGGCCCTCCGCTTCCAAGATGATCCCGAGGCCATGCGTTTCTCCGAGTGAGTTTGGGCCATCGTCGCCGAAGTTTCTGCGCGCAATACTTAGCGCCTCCCGCATCAGCGACTCTGCTTCGGCCGCCTTGCCCTTGCGAAGCAAGAGTAGAGCAAGATTGTGAAGGTTCATTGAGACGGTACGATCATTAGGGCCCAGGAGTTTGCGGTGCAACGCCAAGGACTCACGGAGCACATTCTCCGCTTCATCGTGTTTCCCCAACTGAACAAGAGCAGTAGCCAAGTTGTTGAGGGTCATTGCCACATCTGGATGCTGGTGTCCGAAGGCCTTCAGCTGAGTCGTCAACGCCTGACGCAGCAGGGGAAGGGCCTGCTGCGGCCGCGCCGTGTTTATAAGAACCACGGCGAAGTTGTGCAGCGAGCGAGCCGTATCGGGGTGGGACTCTCCCAAGAGATGCCTTCGCATCTCAAGGGCCGATGCCAGTAGCCTCTCGGCCTCGTCGCGGTGTTTCCCTTGGTTGAACAGGAACCAACCCAACCGGTCTCGGACTTCGGCAACCTTCGGGTGCTTTTCGCCCCAGACCGTGCGGCTGGTTGCCTCCGCCTCCCGGAACAGAGTCTCGGCCTCATCGAAGGAGGCAATGTCGAATTTGAGGCTCGCGAGGTCCAGTATTCCGGAAACCAAGCCTGGCTGAGGTACCTGATAGAGAGTCCGCTTAGCGGCCAGGGCTTTCTCAAGAAGAGGAGATGCTGAAGCGTAGAGCCCCAGATTCGTGTACACCTTTCCTATTACACCTTCAAGCTGCGCGCGAGTTTGAGGCTGGCCGACGAGCTCTGTTTCTAACTTCCGAGCGCCGCGATCCAGTACCTCTCTTGCGGTGATCGTCTCCCCACGGGCCACGCTCGGGTCGGAGACCTCGAACAGGTTTTCCAGAAATGCCGATACCTGGCGAGCAACTTCCGCTTCGTTTCGTGCCCGGTCTCGTTCTGTCTGCAGGTTTCGGTTTTGGACAGCAACGGTGCCTCCTAAGCCGACAATCCCGAGGACCAAAATGGTTGTTGCCCCCCACGCCACTGCTCGGAGCCTTCGGTGCCTGCTTCGTTGCCGTTTACTAAGGTCCACTAGCCGCGTCTCGGCGTCAGTCCAAGCCCGCATTCCCGTCGCTCCCTTCTCGACAGCAACGAGATCGGCTTCGTCGAGTAGTTGGACAGGGCCACGCTCCGCTCCTGTCCGGGCTTCCAGAATTCGACGTGCAATCTGTCCAGGCCGGGCCGAGCTGTCGATTAGCTCCCGCGCAAACGGGGCCAGTGCATCGTGGGCTAGCCGGGTTGAGCGACCCAGGTCATCGGCTTGGTCTGGAGCTGGCTCCGCCAAGAGATAGAGGTCTTCTAGGCGCCTGACGACCTCGCGTGCTAGTTCCTTTTGATGCCGGTACACGTTGTCGATGGCGCTAGCTGTCCGCTCTTCAGCCGTCACCAGTGGTGTCGTGTGGTAGGCGAGAATGTCAAGAGCCAGCCCTGACTCGACTACGGCGGGACTCGACTGGGCGAGCGCCGCGAGCTGCGCACGCAGAAACTCCCGCAGATGGATTCCTTCGTCCTTTACGGCCTGGTATAGATCACTATCGAAGCGAGGAGCGCTCCGTTTCTCTGCCCACGCGCGGTCCCACATTTTAGTAAGAAGAACTTGAAGCGTGGGGGCGAGAGGTGAGTCCCGATCTTCGGCGAGGGCATGGGCTATCTCCTCCGGCACATCCTCAGCGACGGTGAGTCCGTAATGCTGTCGGAGACGTTCGGTGCGAGTGAGTCCCGCTACAACCTCGCACACGTTTTCGCGGTCCAGCGGCCGAATGAAGAGGGCGCGACTTGGTAACATGACGCTGCGGATTGACGCGCTAATATCGGGAAGCCATTCCTTGCGAAATGCGAGGATCATTTTTCCGGCCGGCCGATCGCGAGGTGCGGCGAAGATCTCTGCGAGCCAGTCGGCGAGCTCGCTCATTTCCTCCGAGTTTTTTGGGTTCGGGCGCGTGTAAGCTTCGTCGACCTGGTCCAGCACGACAACGACAGGGCGGCCGCGCTCAGCCTCTAGCGCTCGCCATACTTGTCCTAAATTGCAGCCTCTCCCAGACTGTTGGAGCGCACTCCGCAGTGTGCCCGCCAGGCCCAAGTGTTGCTCTCTACGCCGGTAGAGCACTTCGTAGCAACTCTCGACCCGCGGGAGAACACCAGCGCAGAGAAGCGACGACTTCCCCACGCCGGACTGTCCGTAGACCAGCAGTAGCGGAGAATTGGCGGAGTCCGTGACAGCATCGAAGAGCCGCCGGATGTCTCGGTCGCGTCCAAAGAAGATCTCAGAGTGGCGCCTTTCGTATCGGTCGAGTTGGAGAAACGGCTTCTCGGGAAGATCGGCTGGAGGTACCCGTGGGAGCCCGAAGAGCGGAGAACCCGCCGCCCCGGGAAGACTCCACTCAAGACATTCCTCGGAACCCGGACGGATGTATAGACCCCACGGGGAGAAGTCCGGTCGGAGAGGATCCCGATAGAGGCCTCTGTCCCCAGCCGCGTGGGTAGCGCGGATAGCTCCTGCAGCCTCGTCGAAGCAGCGCCGTAAACTAGCGCCGTTCCCGAGGGCAAAGTAGAAGCGGGCCGCAAACTGGCGCGCAATATCGTCTGACACAGCCTGGGATGTCGCGATCACGGCGGGGACACCGGCGGCCAGGAGGGCGTCGACGTGAGATTGAGTAGCACACGCGTTCAAAAAAACGACCTGAAGGCCGCGCTGCCGGCCAAGAATCTCTGCAAGACCCTCAGCCCCGGCCGGTCGCAATTCTCCTCCTTCGGTTTCGAGGAGAAGTTCAAAACCGTCGGCGTGTCCTCCATAATGCAGCACTCCGACCCGGTCACGACAGCGCGCGCTCTGCAATTCGTCGATCAGCTCGCGGAGAGTTGTGTTCACGAGGTCTACGATATCGCACAGCCCAGAATCCGAAGCCCTACGAAGGGCGGCCAGTAACTCCCTTCGCTCCTCTGGAAGGCCGCGAAGATAGCGCTGGCCAACGACCCTGTCGTTGGCGAATGCCAACAGGACGGCAGGGGATGTGGCGCGTCGGTCCATTACTAGCCTAGATCAGACTCTCGATAAGGGCAGTCCAAGACGTGCATGGACGCCCTTGTCTTACTCGCGAGTTCCAGCGACCACCACTGATTGGCCAGTAATCTTGCCGCCCTGATGGCAAGGTGCCTATGGAACAGCCACGAACTAAAAACCACGACTGAGAACAGGGCAATGGCTGCCCAGAATGTGCCTGGCCGAGTGCCTGCGACGTACAAGCCGGTTTGTAGAAAACCCAAGGCGACGAAGCCAACTATCAGAACGCGGCACATGTGTTGCTCGGCAGCAAGCTTTGCCAGCCGCGCACCGGCCTGCGGGTCGTGAAGCTGAACTGCATCGTACATGAAGGATCTCAGGAGTTCTTGTCTTCGAAGGTCCGGGCACTCATGAATGGAAAGGGCCGGAGGTCTGATGTTCCACTCGTTACCTTGAAAGAAGAAGCCAAGCGCGCCCAAAAGGACACCGACCAGGTATGAGAGTACCAAACCGATCAACACCGTGACGGATAAGGGGGCTCCGGAGTCTTTGAAGAGAAAGAAGACAAGGCTCTTCGCTTTGGCGGAATCTTGGAAAAGCAGGAGCGATGAGACCAGCACGGCCACTCCCGGGAAGACGCGCCCGATGAGGTCGTAGAAGATTTGTGGGATCCAGCTCAAGGCCGACGTTGCCTCTGGCATCATCAGGAATTCCGTGTCCCAAGCCCAACCTTGGACTCAGCGACAGCACTTCCTCGCGAGGCGATTTATTGGCAGCTTCGAGATGGGGAGCACCCGAAGAAGCCGACACAGACCGGATTTACCTCCCAGTGTCCTGCAAGTTATACAAATGCTATAGCTGGTCCAGGGGGCTTGTCAAGGCGAAGACTGGGTAGCTGGGTGGGTCGGAGCGATCAGCGCCCGGCGAGGAAGACGAGACCGAGCGTCCAAGCGAACGGCTGACCCCGCAGCGTCGATCGGGTGGCCGCGACCGGGATGGTGCCCGCGAGGGCGGATACGATGAGCGGTGCCGAGGCGCCGAGGTTGACCGCCAGGATAGCGTTCATATGCCGGTGCCGTAGAGGGTCGTCAACACTCCGCCACAGACGATCATGGCGGCAGTAACGATCCAGTAGGAGGGCCGCTTCGCGTAGTGGGGAAGACGGGGGCTGAAGCGCAGTCGGTGCCAGCGTGGCAGCTCGGGAAGCAGGCCGCCGAAGCAGCCGGCGCAAAACACCGCGAATAAGCCGGAGAGGTCCATGTCAGTTCGCTGCCCCCATTAGAATGAAGGGCGCCCATTCGTGAGGCGATGACCAGCGGCTATCACTGATCATCGCCAGTTGCGCTTCGCGCAGTGCTCTGGCCGGGCTGCCGGGTGAGGCGGCGAGCTTGAGATAGAAGCGGCTCATCAGCTCGCCGGTCGCGCGGTCGTCGACCGGCCAGAGGCTGGCGCAGACCGAGCGCGCGCCGCTGCCAAGGAACGCCCTTGTCAGGCTGAGCAGGCCTTCCCCTGGCACCATTTCACCCGAGCCGGTCTCGCAGCCGCTCAGCACCACCAGCTCCGCGTCGAGAGCGAGGCTGGGAATCTCGAAGGCAAAGAGGTGACCGTCGCCCGCATCGGAGCTGCGAGGGCGAGGCGGGATAGCTCCGGTCTCCGGTCATCGAGGATGCAGTGCTTGGCGAAGTGGACGAAACGGAACCGCTGCAGATCCTCGGAGAGCAGCGTTGCCTTAGCTGGGCGTCGGAGGGCGAACCATACTTCATTATACCGTTTTCGGTATGTCTTGGCGGCTCATTGGCGACCGGCCGGCGCTGGCTGAGAGCGGCGAGGAAGCTCCGGGCGGCGCGACGACCGCCCGGGGCGAGGGGAGATCTTCTACGAATCGCCGGCCGCGGTCCCGGCGTGGGTGATCACGAGGCGGCCGGGAGTCACCGCGACCTCGATCCGGTCGCCGATCTGGAAGCCCGCGGCCGATAGCCACCGTCCACGCAATGTCACGATGGGGAATGGCCGCGCAAGGTCGTACTCGGTTGCGGCGGAGCGATCGGGGTAGCGCTTGCAGATGCGCATACGGCGTGTGGCCGGCTGGGCGCGAGACCGCGGGACTGAGGGGCAGGGCTCGCGCTCAGACCTCATGAAACGCGACTCCATGGGGACAGCAGGGGTCCTCGGTGATGGTGACGAGCGCCTGCCGGCGGCACTCGGGCACGTCAGCCGGCGCGTCGAGGATCGTCCACAGGGCGAACCACCGGCCCGCCAGCCGAGCCACGACCAGGCCTGCCTGATCGGGCGTGAACGTCGGGATCCAGTGGTTCTCGGGGTCGGCCTCGTGCGCCGCGCGCTCCTCCGGCGTGACGGAGAAGTGGACGGCAGCGACCAGGTCGTAGAGCTGGCGGCGGGTCGCCTCGGTGGAGACCTCGAGGTCGAGAGCCGGAGGAAGGCTGGGGGGCTTAGTACTACACTCAGCGCAGCTACGCATATGGGCAGTGCTCCCGTGTGCGTGGTCAGGCTCCGGCTCGGGTTCCAGCCCTTGCCGGGGCCGCCTGGTTAGTGATTGGGGAGGGGCAATCCTTGGAGCAATCCCTCCCCGCTTGGTCTTTTCCTGGCGCCTCCTTTCCTCAATGCGCCGGTTTGAGCGGGATCACCTCGGCCGGCGCCCCGCCGCGCATGGCGGCGTCGATCTCCGCGGTGACGCAGTTGGCGGCGGCGCGCAGCGGGTCATCGAAGAAGTGGACATAGCGGTGGTTGTGGCGGGCTGGCGGTCGCCGAGGAGATTCCGGGTGGAGTTCGGTCCTCGATGATGTCAGCTCAGCCATGCTTACGCCCCATTTACGTCAATTGTCCATCGACCAGAAGAGAGTGTCAAGAGCTCCCTCTGCCTGGTTCGCGTTGGCGTCGATCTCTCTCTCCGGCCGCCGTGCTCTTACGAGGCTGCGGAAAAGCGTCTAAGGTGCTGAAACAGCGCGTCTCGCGATGGCATCCACTCGGCTCTGCGCGGCAGCTCGATCGGCCTGCCGTGCAGCTCCTGGAGGCCGTGCAACAACATCGGACCGTCCTTTTCGTCGAGCACATCCGCCCGCACGACCACGCGGTAGTCCGGATCCACGGTCACGAATAAGTTGTCGAAGGCGGTGTGGTGAAGCTTGCAGAGCGACAGGCCGTTCGAGATCGAGGGTAGGCCCTCGGGCTCCTGGTCGGGCACGATATGCGCGGCGTCCAACAGCTCGCGGTGACGGAGACGGCACATAGCGCATCGCTCGCGGTACGCCCGGAGGACCCGCTCGCGGAACGCCAACTGATGGAGCCGTCGACGAAAGGTTGCGGTGACGTACTCTCGACGTGGCTCCGCGATCTCGAAGTCCGCGCCTTGCAGAGCGTGCGCGCTGTCGTCGACCGCAACGGTGAAGCTGAGCTGCCCGGGCTCGTCACCCACGATATAGACCGGCCAGGCGGCCAGGTAGCGGCCTTCGCTCAGGGCGTGAAAGTAGACAAGAGGTACGCGGCCCTCCATGGCATGGCGTAGACCTACGTTTTCACGATGGAGTCGGTCCGTCCCCCGATAGCGGTAGAGAAGCACACCTTCCGGTGACATTGAGTCGTCGTACGGCCCCGCCGCCGCCGTCCGGATCGAAAGGGGCAGATTCAGCAGCTTCGGCTTGAAGATGCCCTGCTGGCTGACGAGCGGCACTCGTTGGCCGCCGTGCTCGAAGCCGCGGACGAGTAGTGACCACGGCAGGACCTCTCCGTGCACGGCCACCTGATGTCTCAACCAGTCGAAGGCAGCCAGGCGTATGGCGGTGTCTTCGATCATGCTCTTAGCCTCGAAACAGCGTGTCGGAGTGCCACTCCAGGAACTCGCGACGCGGACGCGCCTGCGAATCCTTGGGCAGCCAGATCTCCTGCCGGGTCGAGCGGGTAGTAGGGCTCACCGTTGTCGAAGTCGTCCCTCAGCCGGTGGCTGACGCGCACGCGGTAATCGGGAGTGACGGTCACGTACCCTCGATCGAAGAGGCGGTGCACGTCGGAGCGGAGAAGGAGACCATTGTCGATCCGGTGCAGACCGCCGGAGGCCACAGGTCGAATGTGAGCGGCCTCGAGCGTTGGCAACGCCTTCTCTCCGGTCACCGCGCAGTGGCGTTCGTAGGTGTCGGTGATCACGACGCGGAAGGATCCCTGTCCCAGCCGCGCCATCACCAGAATCGGCTCGCCGTACATCCTTTGCTGCGACTCACCGACCTCTGCCGGCTGCGCCACCCGTAGAACGCTCTGAACGCGGAGCCACAGCGAGCGGCCCGGCTCCTTGAGCGTGTCGTAGGTCTTTCCCTGCACGATGTTGAGGCTGAAGTCATCTGGGGTGGAAGCCCAGTCGATCTCGTCAAAGAAGAAGAAAGATTGCGTGAGGATGACGCAGCCGATCGAGGGATCCTCACGCGAGTCAAGAGGCTCTCGGCGGTACTTTCCTATCCGGGCCCGCATCTCTTCAAAGGTTCGGGTGCCGTTCTTCACCCCGAAGGCCTCCCACGCGAGGGTCGCTCGCAAGCGCGAGAAATGACCGAAGAATCCCCCGCCCACGATGTAGTTCTCGGGTGAGTGAAGCTTGAACAAGAACGGCTCTCCCGACTGGAGCCGCCGGAAGGTCCCCGAGGCCCCCGGTTGCCAGAAGTTGACCTCGTCGAGATGCGACTGGCTCCGTAGGAAGCGGAACCAGTCGTTGTCGGTGACGGCGATCCAGAGGTTCACGATGGTAGCCGGCTTTCTTTCGTCGACCCTCTACTCCTCGTAGGGATCGATTCCCATTTCTTCCAAGAAGATCGACGGCTCCTTGAGATAACCGCGGTAGTGTCGGATTCGCGTAAGGGTCAGATGAGTCTCAGCGCGAGAAACGCCCACGAAACAAATGCGCCGTTCCTCGCTAACGGCTGGCCGCGTGACCGCTCGATAGTCGGGCAGTGTATCGGTCTCGAGGCCCATGATGTAGACTCGCGGCCATTGAAGTCCCTTGGTCCGATGAAGCGAGGCAATCTTGACGCCACCACCAGCCGTGGGCGGTCCTCCGACACCTCCAAGAGCGAGCTCCGAAAGCAGGTGCTCGAGCGTGAATTCAGCGTCGGTTTCCGCAAAACCGATGACGGCCTGAACGATCGTTTCCAATGGTTCTCGAAGCTGCGGTCGCGCCACGACTGCGGCTACCTGCGCTTGTCGTACGATTGCGATGATTGGTTCACCGCAGTAGGCCATATCGCGCAGACGCCGAAGCTCATAAACCACCTCGGCCCCTTGGTACTGATCGAGAAAAGTCTCAATTTCACGTTCGTGTGTTAATTCAACACCGAGCAGTTCGCATAGTCTCTGTGCCTGCCGGTCGTTCAGCCGACTGCGGATCACAGAGAGAACAACGGCCAGTGTTCGCCTTTCTAGTGGCTCGTAGCTCTCACCCAGCCAATTCGATGTCGGCACGCCGGCCTGCTCAAGAGCCTTTAGTACGTGCCCCGCCCGCCATCCGCTGCGCGCCAGGATGCTCAAATCGGACGGGCGAAAACGCTTGCCGTCAATCAATTCCGCGATCTCAGTCGAAATGAACACGGCCTCTTCGGCAATGTCCGCAAAAGATATGTGACGGACATGGCCGCCGTCGTACACGGGTCGCATCTGCCGTCCGCTTGCATCAGGGTCTGCCGCGATCAAGCGGTTCGCGTGCTCGATGATTGCCCTACGGCAGCGGTAGTTGAACGTCAGGGGGTACTCCCGCGCACCGAGCTGTTCAATGAACCGCCGTATGTTCTCAGCCTCAGCTCCCACGAACCGATAGATGGCCTGGTCGTCGTCAGCGAAGACGCTTACGGTTTCAGTGTGGGCGCAAAGTGCTTTGACGATCACAAACTGCGCAGCGTTCGTATCCTGGAACTCGTCAACCAAGAGGTGTCGGAACTGATGGCCGTAGGCCTCGGCGATCTCGGGATGCTGCTTGAGCAGATCGGCGGTGTAGACTATAAGGTCGTCGAAGTCGACAACATCCGCGCGTCGCTTCTCTTCTTCATATGCGTCACCGAATTTCGCCACGCTTTCTTCCACTACATCTTCTCGTCGAAGTCTCAGGTAGCTCCACCTCCGAGGTCGCCCTGATACGCCAGCCTTCCGGGCTACTTTGGCGACTAAGAGTTCCTGATCCTCGCGGTCGAGAATCTCAAAATCCCTGTCTATACCGACAAGATCGCCGTGGGCTCTCAGAATACGCATCCCGAAGGTGTGAAACGTACTCGCCTGAATGCGATTACTGCTTACTGGGGCAACGCCAAGAGCACGCGCCTTCATCTCTGCGGCTGCTTTGTTTGTAAAGGTCAGAAGTAGAGCGCGAGAGCCAGCATCATTCATCAGAAGACGCCGGGCACGGTACGAAAGAACGCGGGTCTTACCGCTTCCCGGGCCGGCGAGAACCGCGATCGCCTGCTCGAACGATTCAACTGCTGCTCGTTGCTCGTCGTCGAGTGGCTTTTGCCCTTCGTGCGGGTCTGGACGAGGAGCTGATTCGTGGCTAGACACTCCGAAGAACTCCATCGAGCGCTGCTGGCACCTTGGTCAGGTCGAGCGCGTCAACGAGGAGCGGCGCGTATTCGAGCTTCCGTTTGCGGATAAACGCGCGGATCTGATCATCCAGCGCCGCGCCTTTGTGAGTCAGTTGCAGTTGTAGGCGTTGAAAATCCCCGAGGTCACCCTCGCGGGTGACTATCTGGAGGACCTCTTGGGCTCCCAGGGCACGTAGTAGCTCGTCCTCAAGGTCGGCGACGCAGACGAAGAACCCAAGCTGCTCCATATCATTGCGGTTATGGATTGTGTAACCAGCCTTCTTGAGCGCATTGCGGAAGGTACCCTCTTCAGCAACGTCGCAGAGTCCCGCAAGAGCGAGGTCGAATCCATTTGGACCAAAGAGGTCAATGTACGTAGTAATGGCGGTCGCTCCACCGATTGGAACGATACTGATTCCCTCAGCGTCGATGTTCCTCCCACGGCGATCGGCAAGCACCTCCAGTGCATACTGATCGCTTAGACCCTCAACGAGGATTACAGAGCGAGCAAAAAATGCTTCTGTCGTATGTGGCCTTGTGTTCCGTGAAAGATGTCTTGCCTCTGCTTCCGAAAGCCCCGTTGGACTCGCAAAACTGATGTTTAGGGTAGAGTTGCGCTTTAGGCGAACCACCATTCTGGGGTCAGCTCGGTCCAAGAGATTAGATGAATGGGTGGCAATGATGGCCTGACCATTCAACTTCCTGAAGGACCTCATAAGTGCGCGCTGGGATTGCGGGTGCAGCGATATCTCGGGTTCGTCGATCAAAAGCACAGTGCCCGGTTGTGTAGCCGCAAGCTCAAGAGCGAAGACGAAGATCGCAAGCTGAGCAACGCCGCTGCTTTGCCGACTTACCGCAATACGGTCTTCTGGGTGCTCGACTTGTAACTCCAACTGCCGCAGTAGGTCGCGGCCGCTTATCGCGGAGACTCCCATCGCGAAAGCGTCCTGCGCGACCGCGGGAAGTAGGTCCGCGAGTCTTTCACGGGCATTGCTCAGCAGGCGGATTAGGGAGGCCTCACGGCCCAGCTGTTCGCCTGCGAGGCGGACATCCGCTACGGCTCTCTCAAGGCTCTCCTCAATCGGATAACCACCGAGGATTAGCCCCATCAGATTCCGGGCAACGCCAAACTGGAGCATTCTGGCGGGATCGCGCGCTGAGGCAAGCCATTGAACCGGTAGCCCCTCGCGTTCCTTCTTTTTCGACCGCGAGGCGGGGTGACGCGGGTACCAATGCTCGACCTCAGCGTTTTCTGCAGCTGAGTCCCAGACCGCCCGGACCCCCACCGCCAGAGTCGGTGGGACACCGAAGTGGATGTAATCCCCGAACAGGGCTCGCTGCGGCACGTCGAAGTCCTGCAGAGTCACCTCAATCTGGATTGGCTCCTGGAGGTCGCGAAAATCGGCCCTCGTAAAGGAGAGGTCACGACCAAGTGCCCGAGCGATTCCCGTGAGCAGTGATGTCTTGCCCCCGGCGTTCTCTCCGATGACATACATGGACTTCCCACCTAGCGGCAGCTCAAACTGTTGGAACGACCGGAAATTCTGGATTCTTACATGTCGGATCTTCAAGAGAGCGCGCCTTGTTGTCGAAGCCCATCATGGAACGCTCCTTCGCGAGCTGTCAATGGCTGCCGCCTGGAGGGTGGGGAGTGGCTTGCTTGCGACCGTTGCGGCACCGTGGCCCCTTCCCTGTTTCGACTGTGCCACGGCGACTCCTCGGCTCTGGAGGAGCTCGACGGTCATGACTGCCCCTCGTCGAGCCCGGCTCGCCCCCTTGCCAGCCGGCGCCACTCAGGCCCTGGCGCGAGGAGACGAGAGCACGACGCCCCGCCCGGCGCCGCCGCTCGCCCCCGGGGCCGCGGCACTGCGCGGCCTCTCCGATGCCGAGCTGCTGGCGACCTTCCTCGGCCGCCACGACCGCGCCGCGCCGCTGGTGGAGAAGACCCGCGACCTGCTGGCCGAGCTGGGCGGCCTCGCGGGGCTGGCCGCCCTCGACCGCCAGGCGGCCGACCGCCGCCGGCTCGGCGGACGGCAGGCGACCCTGCTCCTCGCCGCGGTCGAGCTGGCGGCGCGTCTGGCCCGGACCGTCCTGCCGCTGGCCACCCCGTTCGCGCGCCCGCGCGAGGTCGTCGACTATCTCTGGCAGCGCTACGGCGCGAGCCGGCAGGAGCTGATCGGCGCCGCCTGGCTCGACGGCCGCCGGCGCCTGATCTCCGAGCGCGTCCCGGTGCGCGGCGCGCTCCAGCCGCTGGCCCTCGATCCCCTGCAGGTGGTCGACGAAGCCTTCGTCCGCGGCGCCTCGGGCATCTTGCTCTTCCACCTTCGTCCGCCGGGCGAGCCCGGGCCGAGCCCCGAGGCGCTCGCCCTGAGCCGCCGCCTGCTCGAGCGCTGCGAGGAGAGGGGGCTCGACTTCGTCGACCACCTGGTCATCCGTTCGCCCGCCTTCTGGATCTCGCTGCGCGAGTTCTGGTGACCCATGGAGGCGCCGCCGCACTCCCCGCCGCTCATGCCTGCCATCCCGCCGACACCGCCGAGACCGCCGATACCTCTAATGCCGCCGAGTTCGCCCCTGCCGCCGCTGCCGGGCTCCGGCCACCAGCCGACCCGCGAGCTGATCGCCGGCCTCGCGAGCAAGGAGAGAGAGGAGGTCGCGCACCTGCTCGGCTGCCCGGCCTGCC
>DASZZP010000079.1:0-120941 GCA_035544875.1 Thermoanaerobaculia bacterium
CTGCGCTCCCCGCAGCGCCGACGAGCCTCCATGCTGCCCCTCACTCCCTGCCGTCTGCTCCATGGGCGCCTCCTCCCGCGTGCCCACGAGCCTACGGGCCGAGCCCCGCCCGAGTCACGCACGCTTGCCGCAAGGACACGATTGCTTGACGCCGGAATCGAGGCCCCGCTGGGGTCGCTTGAGCGCGCGCCGGATGCTCATCCATGTCGGCGACCAGATGCGCCAGGCTCTCGGCGAGCTCGAGGTCGCGCCGGTGCCGGGGCCCCTCGCGCACCGTCCGCTCAACTGGCTGCTGATCCACGTGCTGCCGTGGCCGAAGGGGAAGGCGCAGAGCCCGCCCGGCTTTCTGCTGGGAGAGTCGATCGTCTGGGACGAGGACCTTGCCGCTCTCAAGGAGCTGATCGAGCGGTTCGCGAGTTGCGGCCCCGGATTCGCTTGGGCGGCAAGCCCGGTGTTTGGACGGATCTCACGGTGCGATTGGGGCGTGCTGGTCCACAAGCATCTCGATCATCACCTCCGGCAGTTCGGAGTCTGAGCGCCGGGGTGACTGGTGTAGAGTGCTTCCGAGGAGGGTCGGACATGGTCAGCGCCGTGATTCTGCTGGTGGTGGAGAAGCCGAAGATCAACGAGGTCGCGGAAAAGCTGGTCGAGATGCCGGGTATCACCGAAGTCTACTCGGTGGCCGGCCAGTACGACCTGGTGGCGATCGCCCGGGTGCGCGACAACGAAGGGATCGCGACCGCGGTGACCAATCAGATGCTGAAGATCGAGGGTATCGTGCGGACCGAGACCTTGATCGCCTTCCGTGCCTTCTCGCGCTACAACCTGGAGCGCATGTTCTCGGTCGGCATGGAAGAGCCCGCCACCTCGCAATAGCCCATCACCAAGCGCGGGTTGGCCGCACATCCGGTGATGGACGTGCGGCATGCCCCGGAGGGCAGGACCCGCGCGCCTAACCAAGCGCGGGCTGGGACCCGCGCGACTAATAGATCCCCGGCACGAAGCGGCGCACCCGGCGCATGTAGTCGCGGTACGGGACGCCGAGCTCTTCTTGCAGCAGGCTCTCCTCGGCACGGCCGCGCAGGTCGCCGGCCACCATCACGAGCGCGGCGCCCACGGCCGCCACGGCCCCCGGCGCCCACAGCCACGAGCCCACCGCCAGCAGGTCCATCGCCAGGTAGATCGGATGGCGGACCCAGCGGTAGGGGCCGCCGGTGACCAGCTGGTGATCTGGCGTCAGGCTGGCCCATATCCTCCAGGAGCGAAAGACGACCAGCGCCCAGGCGGCCAGGGCGCTGGCCGCCGCCATCAGCGCAGCGCCCGCCACGTGGCGAGGCTCGATCAGCGTGGGGCTGCCGCTGAGCGCCGGCATGAGCCCGTTGTAGAGCACGGCCAGCGCCAGCATATGGAACGCGACGAGCGAGCCCGCGAACCGGGCGGTGCGCACGCCGCGCGGCCGCTCGCCGGCCTGTTGCTCATGGTCGCGCTCGGTAAGTCCTGGCGCGCCGTTCTCTGCTCCGCCCGCGGACCCGGCCGCCGACGCCTGCGCCCGCGCGGCGGCCAGCAGCCGGGCGGCGGCGCGCGGGATGAAGACGGCGTAGAAGAGGGTGTGGAAGATCACGAGCCCGACCGCCCAGTGGCTCATCGGCCGCCAGCGCCCTCGGGTTTGCCGGCGGCGGCAGCAGGTTCGGCCGCACCCTGCAGGATGCGTTCGGCCAGGGCCTGGTAGCCGCCGCCGAGGAGATGGGAGCCGGGCATCTCGGCCCGCTCGCCGAGGCCAGGCTCGAGGTCGGGGCAGATGCTGTCCTGCTCCCCTTTGCCAAAGAGGCAGAGGAGAGGCAGGCCGCGCAGCTTCGCCACTTCCGGCAGCACCGGCAGCTCGGCGGCTTTGTTCTCCTTGACCCGGATCTCGAAGGGCGTCGTATGGCTCGGCCCGATCAGGGCGATGAGGCGGATGCGGCCCCGGAGATCGGCCGGCAGCCGGCTGGCCATGAAGGGGAGGACGTCGGCACCGAGCGAGTAGCCGATCAGCAGCGCCCGCTTGCGGTTCCAGGCCGAGAGATAGTGGCGCAGCACCCGTTCGAGATCGGCCGCGGCGGCGTCCGGAGTGCGTTCGTTCCAGAAGTACTGCAGGGTGTCGAGACCCACGACCGGCATGCCCTTCTGGCCGGCGATCACCTTGCCCACCTCGCGATCGACCCCCGCCCAACCGCCGTCGCCCGAGATGATGACGGCCAGCTCTTCGCCTGGCGCGCCGCCCGCCGGCATCTCGATCAGCGGCAGGTCGGGAAGCGCCGAGGAACCGGTGGTCTCGGCCGCGCCGGCCGCAGGGTTGGGCGGTGCCGGCGGCGGTTTGAGCAGCTTCTGCACCGCCAGCCTCAAGGCCTGCTCCCAGCCCGCCTGGCGGGTGAAGCCGTGGTCGACTCCCGGCAGCGACACCACCTCGCCGCCGGGCGACGGGCGGGCATAGTCCTGGGCCGCGCTTGCCGGGCAGCGCTGATCGCTTTCGCCCTGCAGGGCGATCCACGGCTGTTCGAGCGCTGCCGCCGGCGCGAGATGAAAGCCGTTGCCGCCTGCCGCCGGCTGCGTGATCAGGCCATGTTCGGAGCACAACGGCGGCGCATCCGCGAGGTCGGCGCAGAAGCCGAGGCCAAGGCCGCCGCGAAAGGTGTTGGGAGGGGCCTGGGCAAGAGCGCCGTAGGCCAGGGTGGCGCCGGCCGAGTAGCCGGCCACCAGCGGGCGCACGTAGTGCGTGAAGCCGAGCCTCTTCTGCACCACTTTGCTCAGGTTCTCGAGGCTCTCGGCGGTCAGCGCGCATTTCTCCTGGCGCGCCGCGAGCTTGCCCAGGTAGGTTCTGGAGTTGATGCCGACCACCAGCGCCTCCTGCGCCGCCAGCGCCGTCGCCATCGCGGCCGTTGCCGCGCTCCAGCCCTCGTCGCCGGTGAAGAACAGGACGACGTTGGCTGGCCGGGCCGTCCGGTGGAGCAGCCTGGTCTCGCCGAAGCGGCCGTAGGTGAACGGCTCGCTGCCGCCTGGCGGCCTGCCGGTCTCGGTTCTGCCGCCTTCCGGGTGCGCGGCAGTCCCCGCCCGCGGTTGTGTCGTCTGGGCCGACAGGAAAGCCGCGCCCGCCACTGCAGCCGCTGGAGTGGCCGCGGCTGCGGTCGAGGCCGGAGCCCCTCTGTACGCGGCAAACATGAAAGGGCCTTGCGCTGTCGTGGCAGCGGATTCTTGATTCCGCGCCCGGAGATGGTCCTCGAGCGGCGTGAGTGGGAAATCGGCAGCGGTGCTCGGAGGCGGCGGTGGTGGGACCGGAGGTGTCGTAGGGAGGGGCGTGGGCGCCGCGGGAGGCGCGGGCGCGGGCGCAGGCGTGGGGGAAGTCTTGGCCGGCGTGGCCGGAGCGTCGGCTTTCTTGGCGTTCGGGTTGGGAGTCCCGGCCGCGGGCGCGCCGGCGGGCGTTCCCGCCGCCGGGCCGCCGGCCGGAGCCGGGTTCGCCGGCGCGGCGGCCTGCTGGCCCCCTTCGAGCTGCTTCCAGATCGGCTCGACCACGGCCTTGGCGTCGCCGCCCAGGTAGTGGGCGCCGGGCAGCTCGACCGCCGTCCCCGACTTGCCGATCTGGCTGCACAGGCTTTCCGCCTTCTCGCTGCTGCCGTAGACGCAGAGCACCTTGCGGGCGTCGAGCTTGGCGAGCTCGGGTAGCACCGGCCGGTCCTCGCCGCCGCCGCGACCCAGCCACTCGCGCAGCCGGAATTCGAAGCTGGTGGTGCGGCCCGGGCCGAGCAAAGCGATCAGCCTCACCTTGCCGAGGAGATCGGCGGGCAGGCGGGCTGCCATGAAGGGCAGCACCTCGCCGCCCAGCGAGTAGCCGATCAGCAGCGCCTCGCGACGATTCCAGGCGGCGAGGTAGGTGCGCAGCAGGCGCGCCAGGTCGGCCGCCGCGCCGTCGGGGTTGCGCGGCGTCCAGAAATACTGCAGCGTGTTCAGCCCCACCACCGGGATGCCCCGGTCGACCAGCAGCTTCGCCACCTGACGGTCGAGGCCGGCCCAGCCGCCGTCTCCCGAGATGACCACCGCCATGGCGTCGCCGGTCGAGCCGGGAACCGGCAGCTCGAGGATCGGCAGGTCGGCGACCGTCTTGCGCACCGCGGTCTCCGGCGGCCGCGCCAGGTCGGCGGCGTTCAGGACGCGCAGGAACGACTGCTTGAGCGGCGAGCCGAAGCGCTGCGCCGGCGTCGTTTGGCGCTTGCTCCTGAGCGGCGCGACCGCCACCGCACCCCGGACCTTGGCCGCGAATTGCGCCGCCGCCGCGGCCGGGCAGCGCGGGCCGCCATCGCTCGCGACGACGATCCAGGGCTGCTCGACGCCGGCGACCGGCAGCAGCTGGAAGCGCGGGCCGCTCCGGCCGCGCTGGCCGCGCCCGCCGCGCTGGCCGTGCTGGCTCTGATCATCGGCGACCGGCTTCGACTCGAGCCCTCGCCCCTTGCAGAAGGGGTGAGCGATCTCGACCTCGGGACAGAAGCCGAGGCTGATCGCCCCGGCAAAGGTGTCGGGCGGCGCCTGGGCCAGAGCGGCGTAGGCGAGCGCCGCGCCGATGCCGTAGCCCGCCAGCACCGGCGGCGTGTAGCTCGGCAGGTCGAGCTTCTTCTGCACCAGCTTGCTCAGCATCTCGAAATCGCCGGCCGGAAAGGCGCAGTCCTGGCCCAGCCGCTCGATCTTGCGCAGGTAGAAGGGCAGATCGAGGCCGATCACCAGGGCGTCGAGCGACTCGAGGTTTCTCGCGAGGGCGTCGGCCTGGGCGTCCCAGCCGGCTTCGCCGGAGAGCACGATGGCCACGCCCTTGGGTCGCTCGGTCCGGCGATAGACCGAGACCTGGCCGAAGCGGCCATAGGACTGCAGCTCGACCGCTGCGGCATGAGCAGGCCGCCCCGCGGCCGCGGTCCAGGCCGCCGCCGCCGCCGCGAGCGCCGCCAAGAGGACGAGCGGCCTGCCTCGCGAGCCTTGACTAGCGCCCGGCATTGGGGGGCTGAGCCTGGACTTCGCGCAAGATACGGTCGGCGAGGGTCGCGTAGTCGCGGCCGAAGTGGTGGGCGCCCTGGGTCTCCACGGTCTTGCTGATGCCCGCGATCTCAGTGCACAGGCTGTCGGTCTCCTGCTCGCCGTAGAAACAGAGCAGCGGCTTGCCGCGCAGCTTGGTCACCTCCGGCAGCACCGGCACGTCGCCGCCGCCGGATCCAGGCAGCCAGTCGGTCAGATGGAACTGGAAGCTGGTCTTGCGGCTCGGCCCCAGCAGGGTGATCAGCCGCACCTTCGAGCTGAGGTCCGGCGGCAGCCGGCTGGCCATGAAGGGCAGCACGTCTGCTCCCAGCGAGTAGCCGATCAGCATCACCTCGCGGCGGTTCCAGGCGGCCAGGTAGTGGCGCACGATGCGCTCGAGGTCGGCGGCCGCGCCGGCGGGATCGCGGGCGTTCCAGAAGTACTTCAGCGAGTTGAGCCCCACCACCGGCACCCCCTTCTCGGCCAGCTTGGCGGCCACTTCGCGGTCGATGCCGGCCCAGCCGCCATCACCCGAGATGACGACCGCCAGCAGGTCGCCGGCCGGCTTCGGAGCGGGAACTTCGATCAGGGGGAGGTCGGCCACCGGGGGGATGGGCGCCGGAGCGGCGCCCTTCGGCGCCGATGCGCCGGCGCCCGCCGCGCCCGCGGGCCCCGGCGCCGGCGTCGGCGCCGGCCCGCCGCGGGCTGCCGAGGAGGAAGTGGAGGAGCGGCCCGGCTCGGGGAGGCTGGTGAGCTGCTGGAACGCCGCCTTGAACTGGGGCTCCCAGTGGGCCGGCACCGAGAAGCCGTGTCCGACCTTGGGCAGCATCACCGCCTCGCCGTTGTTGACCTGGCGCACGTAGTCCTGCACGTCCTTGGGGAAGCAGACCTGGTCGATCTCGCCCTGGAAGGCGATCCAGGGCTGCTCCAGAGTGGCGGCCGGCTTAAAGCTGTACCCCTTGCCTTTCGGCCCCGGGCTCCAGGTCAGGCCGTGGCCGCTGCACAGCGGCCGGCTCAGCGGCAGATCGGGGCAAAAGCCCATGCTGATCGCGCCGCGGAAGGTGTTGGGCGGCGCCTGGACCAGCACGGCATAGACCAGCGTGGCGCCGGAGGAGTAGCCCACCAGCACCGGCGGCGTGTAGGCCGGGAAGGCGAGCTTCTTCTGCACGTACTTGCTGAGCAGCTCGAGGTCGGACGCCGGGTACGAGCAGGCTTCCTGCGCCGCGCCCAGGGCCTTGAGATAGCGCGGCAGATTGATGCCGACGACCAGGGCATCGAGGCTGGAGAGCGTCTTGGCCATGTCGACGACGCCCAAGTTCCAGCCGCCGTCGCCGGAGAAGAAGAGCACCACGTTCTTCGGCTGCGGGGTCTGGCGGTAGAGAGTGAGCGTGCCGAAACGGCCGTAGCTGAGTGTCTCGTCGGCCTTCGACGCAGCTGAGGCCGACCCGCCGCGAGTGCGCGAACGGGAGGGCCGCCCGGCGACCGCGGAGGCGCCGGCCGCCGCAGCCTTGGCAGCTAGACGCAGCGGAGCGGCGGCCGGGCCGGCAACGGTGGGAAAGCCGGCCACCGCGGCCCCCGGCGCGAGGAGCAGTCCTGCCAGCAGCCATGCGGATCTGGTCATCTTCGACCTAGGTCTCCGGCGGTTGATCGGGGCGTCAGAGCTCCACCGGGAGCTCGCCCGCGCCGCCCGAGCTCCAGAGCCTGTCGGGCTCGTCGAGCTCACGTTCGCCTGAGGGAAGCAAGCCGCAAGCCATGCCGGGCAAAGCCGGCGGGCGACGGGAAGCCGGAACCGAGCAGCCGAGGGCGGCCGAGGCGGCGCAGGGCGGCTCAGGACGGTTGCGTGGGCAGAGCGCCGAGCCTTTCGACCAGTTTGCGGTAGAGCTCGTCGCGGCGCAAACTCTCGAAGGCCGGATCGCTCTCCAGCTGTGCCCGGTCGCGCCAGCCGCTGTCGACCGCCCGAGCGAGCAGCTTGAGCGCCTGCTTGGCATTGCCCCGGCGCGCCTGCGCCGACGCCATCTGATACCAGAGATAGGGATCGTCCGGCGCGATCTCGGCGGCGATCGAGAGGCAGAACAGGGCGCGGTCATATTGTTTGCGCCCGGCGAACATGCCGGGTAGATAGAAACCGGTCTGCACCTTGACGCTCGACAGCTTCCGCTGGGCCGACAGCCGCTCCTCGAGGTCGGGCGCGCCGCTCGCCTTGCTCTTGAGGTCGGCGATGCTCAGCTCGGCGAGCGCTTTCGGCAGCTGGCTCGCCGGGTCGGAGCCGTCCGCGTCGGCGGCTGCCAGCGCCCCGCCCACGATTCGCTGCGCCCGCGCGACGTATTCCTCGTCGCGCTTGACGCGCGCGCGGCGCGCCTGGATCTCCTGCGCCAGCGCCGGCTGCGCCAGCAGGCCGGTGGCTTGGCGCGCAACCGCCTCGAGGTCGCCGGCGCCGCGCAGCCCGGCGAAATCGGCGGCGAGGGCGGCATAGCTGCGCCAGGCATCGAAAAGCTGACCCGCGGCAGCGGCTGCCGCGGCGCGTTCATTCTCCTGGCGCCAGAGCGCGTCGACGAACGCCGCCTGGGGCGACCGCCGGTGGGAACGGATCGCCTGCAGCTCCATCCAGGCCAGCGCCCGGCTGGCCAAGGCCTCGGGCGGCCACTGGTGTGTGCCGTCGAAGAACTCGACGCGATGCGGCAGGGCGAGATCGGTCAGCTTCTCGTCGAGCAGCACCATCTCGTCGTAGTTGAAGTCGCGGTTGCCGGCGGTGCCGAAGAAGGCAAAAGAGACATCCTTCGCGGGCGGCTGCTCGGCCGGGAAGCCGGCGCCGGCGCCGAGGATGCCGGCAAAAGTCCCGGGCGCCATCTTCGCCAGCACGCACAGGCTGCGCACGGTGCCCGAGAAGCCGGCGCCATAGACCCGCCGGTCGTCGATGCGCAGCCGGCCGTGGGTGTCGTTCCACATCGCCTTCATCGCGGCGAGATTGGGCGCCAGCGGGCCGTCGCTCGCCGAGTTATAGGAGCTGGCCACGACATAGCCATAGCGCTCGGCCGCCGGCCGCAGCAGCTCGGCCGGCACCATGGCGCGGCCGCCCGCATCCAGCGCATAGACGATCGGCCAGTCGCGGTCGCTGCGATAGGTCGAAGGGATGTAGAGGGCATAGCTCTGCGACGGATCGGCGGCGCAGGAGAGACGCTCCAGCAGGTGGCCCGGAACGGGGGTGATCTGATCGGGCGGTTGATTGGGCGCGCGGGTCCCTGCCCGCGCTTGGTCGGGTGCGCGGGGCGCCCCTGCCGGCGCTTGCGCCGCCGGTGCGGCGAGCAGCGTAGTCGCCAGCCCCACCGAACCGAGCCAAGGGATCAGGTGCTTCGGGAACGCCTGCCCGCTAGATCTGCTTCCTGGCCGTTGGACTTGCAGCAGGCTTCCAATGCTGTTGGCCCGGAGGCGCCCGAGGACTGCAAGGCACCGCGGCGGCTTCGCGGTGGCGCGGCGGCCTGCAGGGTTTCTCTCACGGCGGCCGTCCGCGGCTCCCCGGCACCGCGCCGTCACCACCCGATCGGGCCCCACGCTCCCATTGGCCACGCGGCAATCCTAGCCCACGGGGCCGCGCGATGGCTCTCGATGCCGGTTTCCCGGCGGAGTTACCGCGCCAGAAACGGCGGGCCGAAGTCTGCGACGCCGGTGGCGCGCGCGAACGCGATGATCTGCTTGGCGAGCGCCAGCAGGTCCGCCGGGCACTCCGGCGACGTCCCGCCGTTGAGCTCGATGATCACCAGCGATCTCCGCAGGAGGATCCCATACCAGGTGATTTCGTACACTCCGGTGGTGTGCAGTACGTCGAAATTGACGACCGAGCAGCGGTCGCTGCGCACCCCGATGTGCGTGTCGGTGAGCGCCTGGAGCAAGGCGGCGTAGTCGGCCGCCGCCGCGACGCCGGTGAACCGGGTGGCCAGCCATTCGTTCTCGCCCGGCACCGCCGTCTTGTTGGCCACACTGTTGGCCATCACCGTGCGGTCCCTGGCGACAAAGAGGTCCTGGTTCCAGTAGTAGGAACCGTGCGCGGATTCCACGTGATCGAGCCGCACGCGGAGCAAGGCGGGGACGCCCGGGATGGGCGGCGCCGCCTCTGCTGCTGCGCCGGTCTCTGTCGAGGCCGTGCCGCCGCGCTCCGCCGTCAGGCCGCCTCCGACCTCGGCCTGGCCCTCGCCGGCCAGGGCCGCAAGCAGAGAAACCCACATCGCCAATCTGAGCTTGTGTGACACCGCTCCTCCTTCTGGTGGGAGATACGCCGCCTCCCTGCAGCACCAACCTTCTCTATTGCAAGCGTACGGCCGCCCTCCGGGGACCGTCCATGCCCGAACGGCGCGCACCTCTACGTCGCCGACAGCGCGGACAACCTGCCGGACAATCTGGTGGTCGTGTTCGACGTGGCTCACCCCTCCGGGGAGTAGGGGCCGCCCCCCACCCCTGGCGCTCAAAGCGAATTTCGTTCTGCGCCTTGACGTGGGCAGGCCACGAGGACCGGCCCTCTCACCTGTGGTATCCTGCCGCGGTTTGATCAAGCGCGCGGGTCCCGCCCGCGGTTTGATCAGGTGCGCAGGCGCGGGTTGTTGCCGCGCTTCCCGCTCCGGAGCCCCTCCCGCCGTTCCCCGCCGCTGGTTCCGTACCGCCGGTGTGCCGAGTCCCGCCAGTCGATCATGCTGACCCGAGACGACGTCCGCAACCTCGCCATCATCGCCCACGTCGACCACGGCAAGACGACGCTGGTCGACGCCATGCTCTGGCAGAGCGGCATCTTCCGCGCCAACGAGAAGGTGGCCGAGCGGGTGATGGATTCGATCGACCTCGAGCGCGAGAAGGGGATCACCATCATGGCCAAGAACACGGCGATCCTCTATCGCGGCACCCGGATCAACATCGTCGACACGCCGGGGCACGCCGACTTCGGCGGCGAGGTGGAGCGGACCCTCGAGATGGTCGACGGCGTGCTGCTGCTGGTCGACGCCTCCGAGGGCCCGCTGCCGCAGACCCGCTTCGTGCTCAAGAAGGCGCTCGAGGCCGGGCTGCCGCCGATCGTCGTGATCAACAAGATCGACCGCCCCGACGCCCGCGCCGCCGAGGTGCTCAACGAGATCTTTGATCTCTTCATCGACCTGGACGCCAGCGACGGGCAGCTCGACTTCCCGGTGCTCTACTGCAACGCCCGCCAGGGCCTCTGCCGGCGCGCGTCCGACGGCCCCGCCGAGTCGCTGGTGCCGCTGTTCGAGCAGATCCTCCAGACCGTGCCGCCGCCGGCATTCGACCCCGCGATGCCGCTGCAGCTCCTGATCACCACCCTCGACTACGACGACTACGTCGGGCGGCTGGCCATCGGCCGCGTCTTCAACGGCCACTTGCGCAAGGCCCAGGAGGTCGCGCTCTGCCGCCTGAGCGGCGAGACGGTGCCGGTCAAGGCCACCCTGCTCTATGGCTACGACGGGCTGCGCCGGGTGGAGATCGCCGAAGCCGCGCCCGGCGACATCGTGGCGGTGGCCGGCATAGCCGAAGTGAGCATCGGCGAGACGATCTCCGACCGCGAGGATCCGCGCCCGCTGCCGCCGATCCAGGTGGACGAGCCGACCATCACCATGGTGATGTCGATCAACGACTCGCCGTTCGGCGGGCGCGATGGCAAGCACGTGACCTCGCGCAAGCTCAAGGAGCGCCTGGGGCGCGAGCAGCTGGTCAACGTCTCGATCCGGATCGAGCCGACCGACACCCCCGACGCCTTCCGGGTCTCCGGCCGCGGCGAGCTGCAGCTGGCGATCCTGATCGAGATGATGCGCCGCGAAGGCTTCGAGCTCGCGGTCGGCAAGCCGCAGGCGATCACCCGCACCGTCGACGGCCAGATCCGCGAGCCGATGGAGATGCTGGCGATCGATTGTCCCGAGGAGTTCATCGGCGTCGTGACCCAGAAGATGGGGGCGCGGCGCGGGCGCATGATGAAGATGAGCAATCACGGCTCCGGCCGTGTGCGCATGGAGTTCCGGGTCCCGTCGCGCGGCCTGATCGGTTTCCGCAACGAGTTCCTGACCGACACCAAGGGCACCGGCATCATGAATCATCTGTTCGACGGCTGGGCGCCATGGCAGGGCGAGATCGAGCGCCGCTCGACCGGCGCCCTGGTGGCCGACCGCCAGGGGCGGGCCACCGCCTACTCGATCGAGAACCTGCAGCCGCGCGGCGTGCTCTTCGTGTCGCCGGGCGACGAGGTCTACGAAGGCATGGTGATTGGCGAGAACGCCCGCGCCAACGACCTCGACGTCAACGTGACCAAGGAAAAGAAGCTGACCAACATGCGCGCTTCCGGCTCCGACGACATGATCCGCCTGGTGCCGCCGCGGCTCATGAACCTCGAGCAGGCGCTCGAGTTCATCCGCGACGACGAGCTGGTCGAGGTCACGCCCGCCGCCTTCCGGCTGCGCAAGCGGGTGCTGGCCGCCAACCGCCGCGGTTGACCTCCCTCTCTTCGCCCTTTCTTCGGCATATACTGGCGCCAGTTTACGGAGAGATAGGAGGAGAGTGCGATGGCTCGATCGGCCTGGAAGAGGGGGCTAGCCCTGATCTCGGTCCTGCTCGTGGGCGGCTCGCTGCTCGGCGCCCGCCGCGCCGGTGCGGTGATCTGCACCATCGACCAGGTGCCGGCCGCGACCTTGTTGCTGCCCTACTTCGAGGTCGACCTGAACAATCCGAACGGGCTGACCACCCTGTTCTCGGTCAACAACGCCTCGGCCACAGCGATCCTGACCCACGTGACCGTCTGGTCCGACCTGTCGGTGGTGGTGCTCGACTTCGACCTCTACCTGACCGGCTATGATGTGCAGACGGTCAACCTGCGCGACATCTTGATCAACGGCAATCTGCCGCAGACCGCAGACTTCCAGGACGACCCGGGCGACAAGATCAGCCCTAAGGGCGTCAAGTCGCAGGACATCAGCTTCCCGGGATGCGTTGGCGTGCTGCCGCCGCCAATCCTGAGCGCGGCCTTTGTCACCCATCTGCAGCAGTCGCTGACCGGCAAGGCCGACACGCTCTTCAATGGGTTGTGCTTCGCCCAGAACCTGGGCGACAACATCGCGCGCGGCTACATCACGGTCGACACGGTCAACAACTGTACCCTGCGCTCGCCGGGCGACCTCGGCTACTTCGCCGCCGGCGGCACTGGCGACACGACCAACCAGAACGTTCTCTGGGGCGATTGGACGATCTTCAACGCCGTGCAGAATTTCGCCGAGGGCGGCGACCTGGTGCACATCGAGGCGAGCGGCACCAACCCGGCAACCTCGACTTCGGGCCGCTACACCTTCTATGGCCGGTACGATGGATCGGGTCCCAACTTCTTCACCGCCGTCGACAACCGCGAGCCGCTGGCCACCACGTTCGCCACCCGCTTCGTCACCAGCGGCAACTTCGGCGTCACCTCTCTTCTGGTCTGGCGCGACTCGAAGAACAACCAGTCGCCGTTCACCTGCCCGGTCAATCCAACCGTTCGTCCCTGCTGGTACCCGCTCGGCCAGGAAGGGATCGTCATCTTCGACGAGCAGGAGAACCCCTTCACGCCGGCGGTGCAGCCGATCTCGCCGCAGCCGCCGGGGACCACCTTGATTCCCTTCCCGGCCGAGACGCAGCGCACCCTGGTCAACGGCGCCAGCTTCCCGGTGCCGTTCAACTTCGGCTGGCTCTTCCTCGACTTGAACTTTACCGCGGCAACGGTGGCGTGCGGTTCCACGCGGCCGCCGGTCGACCCCGCGGCGGCCCAGGCGTGGGTGATCAACACCCACGACTATTACGGCTCTCCGGGCAACCCCGCGGCCGGGCGCTTCGCGACCGCCATCGACGCCATCCGGCTCGACAGCGCCTGCAGCCCCCAGCACTTCCTCCCCGGCTCGATCTGATGCGGCAGGACAACCGGCGCCGGCCACGCCGTTCGCGCGGCGGCGCCGGCGCCGCCGGCCCCCCTGGCTCACCTGACCCCCCTGGCTCCCCTGGCTCCCCTGGCTCCCCTGGCGGCAATATCGGCCGGCGGGCCGGCCCGCCCGCTCCCGCCGCCCGGCGCGGGCCGGCCGCGCCGCCGCAGCCTGGCGGGGCGGACGTCGCGGCCGGCCGGGCCGGGCGGGCTGCCGTGGCCAAGCTCGTGCTGGCGGGACTGGCGGTCGTACTCTTCTATGTTTCGGTGCGGATCGCGGCGCCGGCCCCCTGGTCCTATGACGAGTACTACCACCTCGGGGTGGCGCGCGAGCTGCGGTCGCACTTCCCGCTGCGCAGCTTTCCCTGGACCCCCTTCTCGCTGCTGAGCGACCGCTTCGCCGATGGGACGCCGCTCTTTCATCTGCTGCTGATGCCGTTCGCGGCGCTGCCGATCGAGCGCGCGGGGCTGGCCGGCGTCGTCCTCAGCCAGCTGTTCCTAGTCGGCTGCTTCGCCTGGGTGCTCTGGCGCCTGCGGGTGCCCAGCGCCTATGTCTACCTGCTCGGCCTCGCCACGCTCGGCTCGATGTTCGCGATGCGCTTCGACATGTGCCGCCCGCATCTGCTGCTGATCGGCTTCTCGGTGCTCCTGCTCGGCCTGCTCGTCTCGGGCGGCCGCCCGCTGGCCCTTTTTGTCAGCTCGGCGCTGTTCGGACTGGCGCACGCCGGCGGCTGGATCGGGATCGCCTATGCCGGCGCCTGGGCGTTGGCCGGCCATCTGACCACCGCAAGGACCACGTCGACGGTGGAGGCGCGCCGATTTGTCTGGCGGCCGATGGCCTGGATCGCCGCCGGCTGGGTGTGCGGCCAGCTGCTCCACCCCAACTTCCCGCAGAATCTGCGCCTGCTGGGCCTGGTCAATCTCGTGATCCCGTTCCAGGCCAGCCCGGCCGGCAACCTGGCGCTGCGCTCGCAGATCGGCGAGGAGCTGACCGCGCCCGGGCTCGGCATCGTCGCCGAGCAATGGCCGATCTTCCTCGCCCCCGGCCTGGTTCTGCTGACGCTGCTGCGCGAGCCGCGCCTGCGTACCCGGGCGACGATGACCTCGGCCCTCCTGGCGGCCGGGTTCCTGCTGCTCGGCAGTCTCATGCTGCGCCGCTTCCTCGAGCTGGGCGCGCCGCTCGGCATTCTCGCCCTGGCGGTCCTCGCCGCGGAGCGCCAGCGCCAGGGGCGCGGCGGCGTGCTGGGTGGCTGGGGGCCGTGGATCGCCCCGCTGGCGCTCCTGGTCGGTGGTCTGTGGACCTCGGCCACCGTGCGCTCGTACGGCTTCGGCAGCGTGTCGCCGCCGCAGGAGATGGCGCGCTGGCTGGGTGAGAACGGGAAGCGCGGCGAGCGGGTCTTCACCGCGCAGTGGGCCGACGCGGCACCGCTGTTCTACGCCGCGCCCCAGCTCCAATCGCTGGTGGCGCTCGATCCGACCCTCTTCTATGCCCGCGACCCGGCGCTCTTTCAGGAGTACGTCGACCTCGTGCAGGGCCGCCGCCCGGCGCCGGCCGCCGAGGTGCGCGGACGATTCGGGGCGCGCTATGTCACCCTGTGGCGCGTCCCGGTCTTCCAGCGCTTCGCCGAGGAGCTGCTCGCCGAAGCCGGGGTCAAGACGGTCTACAGTGACCGCTACTACCTGGTCCTCGACCTGGCGCCGCGGTGAATGAGTCGCCCTGTGCCGCCAAGGCGCTCGCAATGCCAGGCCGCCAGCCCGCCAGGCGGCCGGTGCCGGTTCAGGCCGGCTTGATTCGTTGGCGCTAAACTAAAGCGCCAGAATCCTGAGATTTTCAGGGCGGGGTTGCAAAGACCGCGATCTTCGGGTAAGGTGTAACCGTTTCCACCTGGCGGAGCTGTGTAGGTCCGCACCCCGTTGTTCGAGTCTGAGCTGATCTGAACCGCGTGCTTTCGCCGCTCTTGAGCGACCCGCTCGGTGAGCGCCTTGAAGGCGGGCGTACAATTTAAGGAGGAGTCAAGAATGTCCCGAGCTGCTTTCTGTCTGGCCCTCGTGGGGATGCTTGCCGTGGTGGCCCCCGCGTCGGCGGTGATCTGCACCATCGACCAAGTGCCGGCCGCGACCCTGCTCCTGCCGTATTTCGAGGTGGACTTGAGCAACCCGAACGGGCTGACCACCCTGTTCTCCATCAACAACGCCTCGGCCACGGCGATCCTGACTCACGTGACCGTCTGGTCCGACCTGTCGGTGGTGGTGCTCGACTTCGATATCTACCTGACCGGCTATGACGTGCAGACGATCAACCTGCGCGACATCTTCATCAACGGCATTCTGCCGCAAACCGCCTCGGCCGGCCAGGACCCGAACGACACCATCAGCCCCAAGGGCCCCAAGTCGCAGGACATCAACTTCGCGAGCTGCACCGGCGTGCTGCCGCCGCCACCCATCAGCGCGGCCTTTGTCAACCACATGCAACAGGCGCTGACCGGCAAGTCCGACGCGCTCTTCGGCGGCCTGTGCTTCGCCCAGAACCTGGGCGACAACATCGCGCGCGGCTACATCACGGTCGACACGGTCAACAGCTGCACCCTGCGCTCGCCGGGCGACCTCGGCTACTTCGGCGCCGGCGGCAGTGGCGACGTGACCAACCAGAACGTCCTTTGGGGCGATTGGGCGATCGTCAACGCGGCGCAGAACTTCGCCCAGGGCGGCGACCTGGTGCACATCGAGGCGGCTCCCAGCGTAGGTGCCGGCACCGGTGGTGGCGGTAACTGGGGAACCTACGGCTCCGATCCGGCGACCACGACCTCGGGCCGCTACACCTTCTATGGCCGTTACACCGGATTGGGCCCCAACTTCTTCACCGCCATCGACAACCGTGAGCCGCTGGCCACCACCTTCGCCACCCGCTTCCTGAACGGTGGCACCTTCAGCGGCGGCACCTCGCTGCTGGTCTGGCGCGACTCGAAGGTCAACCAGTCCCCGTTCGCCTGCCCGGTCAATCCAACCGTTCGTCCCTGCTGGTACCCGCTGGGCCAGGAAGGGATCGTCATCTTCGACGAGCAGGAGAACCCCTTCACGCCGACGGTGCAGCCGATCTCGCCGCAGCCGCCGGGGACCACCCTGATTCCGTTCCCGGCCGAGACGCAGCGCACCGTGGTCAACGGCGCCAGCTTCCCGGTGCCGTTCAACTTCGGCTGGCTCTTCCTTGACCTCAACACAACCGTGGCTTGCGCTGCCACCCGGCCGCCGGTCGACCCGGCAGCGGCCCAGGCCTACGTCGTCTCGACGCTCGCCTCGAACGGCCACTTCGCGGTCGGCATCGACGCGATCAAGCTCGACAGCGCCTGCGCTGCCAACCACTTCGTGCCCTAGTCTCCAGCCCCTGGTGGGCCCGCCTGACCTGACCCCCGCGTCCTCATGGCGCGGGGGTCACCTCGTACCTGCCGCCTTGCAAAAGGCGGCCGCCTTGATATAGCCTTGCTCCGTCTTGCCGTAGTGGAAGCCTCAGGGCCCGCCGCCGCCGTCGCGACGCCAGGTTGCCCGCGATGCTCGCGGCTGGGGCGCGAGCGGAACCTCGGTGCGGTTCGCAGCTCAGCGAGCCTCACCCGGCGAGCGAGTGGTAGGTTGATTTCGAAAAAGCAAGGAGGAGAGAAAATGTCCCGAGCTGCTTCTTGTTTGGCCCTGGTGGGGATGCTCGCCGCGGTGACGCAGGCGTCGGCGGTGATCTGCACCATCGACCAGGTGCCGGCCGCGACCCTGCTCTTGCCGTATTTCGAGGTGGACTTGAACAACCCGAACGGGCTGACCACCCTGTTCTCCATCAACAACGCCTCGGCCACGGCGGTCCTGACCCACGTGACCGTCTGGTCCGACCTGTCGGTGGTGGCGCTCGACTTCGACATCTACCTGACCGGCTATGACGTGCAGACGGTCAACCTGCGCGACATCTTGATCAACGGCAATCTACCGCAGACCGCAGACCTCCAGGACGACCCGGGCGACAAGATCAGCCCTAAGGGCGTCAAGTCGCAGGACCTCAGCTTCCCGGGCTGCCCTGGCGTGCTGCCGCCGCCAACCCTGAGCGCGGCCTTTGTCAACCATCTGCAACAGGCGCTGACCGGCAAGGCCGACACGCTCTTCAATGGGTTGTGCTTCGCCCAGAACTTGGGTGACAACATCGCGCGCGGCTACATCACGGTCGACACGGTCAACAACTGCACCCTGCGCTCGCCCGGCGACCTCGGCTACTTCGCCGCCGGCGGCACTGGCGACGCGACCAACCAGAACGTCATTTGGGGCGACTGGGCGATCGTCAACGCGACGCAGAACTTCGCCCAGGGCGGCGACCTGGTGCATATCGAGGCGGACGCCACCAACCCGGCGACCACGACCTCGGGCCGCTACACCTTCTATGGCCGGTACGATGGATCGGGCCCCAACTTCTTCACCGCCATCGACAACCGTGAGCCGCTGGCCACCACCTTCGCCACCCGCTTCTTGAACGGCGGCACCTTCAGCGGCGGCACCTCGCTGCTGGTCTGGCGCGACTCGAAAGTCAACCAGGCCCCGTTCGCCTGCCCGGTCAATCCAACCGTTCGTCCCTGCTGGTACCCGCTGGGCCAGGAAGGGATCGTCATCTTCGACGAGCAGGAGAACCCATTCACGCCGACGGTGCAGCCGATCTCGCCGCAGCCGCCGGGACAGACCCTGATTCCGTTCCCGGCCGAGACCCAGCGCACCGTGGTCAACGGCGCCAGCTTCCCGGTGCCGTTCAACTTCGGCTGGCTCTTCCTCGACCTCAACACGACCGTGGCGTGCGCCGCCACTCGGCCGCCGGTCGACCCGGCGGCGGCCCAGGCCTTCGTCGTCTCGACGCTCGCCTCGAACGGCCACTTCGCGGTCGGCATCGACGCGATCAAGCTCGACAGCGCCTGCGCCGCCAACCACTTCGTTCCCTAGTCTCCAGCCCCTGCAGGCCCGTCTGACCTGACCCCCGCGTCTTCATGACGCGGGGGTCTTCTCGTACCTGCCGCCACTCTCCGATAGTTAGAGCAGTAAACCAAGAGCTCGACTCTCCAGTTTTCCGACTTTCTAATCAGGTGTGCCTGTTGCGCCCTGTTGCAAAAGGCGGCTGCCTTGATGTAGCCTCGCCGCGCTTAACCATGGTGGAAGCCTCAGGGCCCGCCGCCGCCGTCGCCGACGCCAACGCCAAGTTGCTCGCGATAGGTGGATTTCGAAAACCAAGGAGGAGAGAAATGTCCCGAGCTGCTTTCTGTTTGGCCCTCGTGGGGATGCTCGCCGTGGTCGCCCCCGCGTCGGCGGTGATCTGCACCATCGACCAGGTGCCGGCCGCGACCCTGCTCCTGCCGTATTTCGAGGTGGACTTGAACAACCCGAACGGGCTGACTACCCTGTTCTCCATCAACAACGCCTCGGCCACGGCGATCCTGGCCCACGTGACCGTCTGGTCCGACCTGTCGGTGGTGGTGCTCGACTTCGATGTCTACCTGACCGGCTATGACGTGCAGACGGTCAACCTGCGCGACATCTTCATCAACGGCATTCTGCCGCAGACGGCCTCGGCCGGTCAGGACCCGAACGACACCATCAGCCCCAAGGGCGTCAAGTCGCAGGACATCAACTTCGCGAGCTGCAACGGCGTGCTGCCGCCGCCACCCATTTCCGCGGCCTTTGTCACCCATATGCAGCAGGCGCTGACCGGCAAGTCCGACACGCTCTTCAGAGGCTTGTGCTTCGCCCAGAACCTGGGCGACAACATCGCGCGCGGCTACATCACGGTCGACACGGTCAACAACTGCACCCTGCGCTCGCCGGGCGACCTCGGCTACTTCGCCGCCGGCTGCACCGGCGACGCGACCTGCCAGAACGTCCTCTGGGGCGATTGGGCGATCGTCAACGCGGCGCAGAACTTCGCCCAGGGCGGCGACCTGGTGCACATCGAGGCGAGCCCCACCAACCCGGCGACCACGGTCTCGGGCCGCTACACCTTCTATGGCCGCTACGACCCCAACTTCACCGCGATCGACAACCGTGAGCCGCTGGCCACCACCTTCGCCACCCGCTTCTTGAACGGTGGCACCTTCAGCGGCGGCACCTCGCTGCTGGTCTGGCGCGACTCGAAAGTCAACCAGGGCCCGTTCACCTGTCCGGTAACTCCAGGCGTTCGCCCCTGCTGGTACCCGCTGGGCCAGGAAGGGATCGTCATCTTCGACGAGCAGGAGAACCCATTCACGCCGACGGTGCAGCCGATCTCGCCGCAGCCGCCGGGACAGACCCTGATTCCGTTCCCGGCCGAGACGCAGCGCACCGTGGTCAACGGCGCCAGCTTCCCGGTGCCGTTCAACTTCGGCTGGCTCTTCCTCGACCTGAACACGATCGTGGCGTGCGCTCCCGGCCTGCCGCCGGTCGACCCGGCAGCGGCCCAGGCCTACGTCGTCTCGACGCTCGCCTCGAACGGCCACTTCGCGGTCGGCATCGACGCGATCAAGCTCGACAGCGCCTGCGCCGCCAACCACTTCGTTCCTTAGTCTCCGGCCCCTGTTGGCCCGTCTGACCTGACCCCCGCGTCTTCATGACGCGGGGGTCACCTCGTACCTCCGGGCCACCGGCTTCTTGACCTGCCGGGAACGACACCGCATTTCCGGTGGGGAGCACTCAGTCGTAGATCCCGTCGGCGTACCAGGCTCCGGTGCCGCGGTCACGGAAGAGACGGTAGAGGCCGCCGCCGGTGAGCTCGACGTCCCAGTAGTCGCGCCCGGCCGGCTGGGGGGCCCACCATCCGTCCTCCAGCCCCCACGGCCCGGAAGCCACCTTGACCCGCCCGGCGATGCGCGGCCGCCCTGCCGCTTCGCCCGCCCCGTCCGCCACCAGGGCGCGGATCTCGCACGGCGGGAGCAGGGCGAGATCCGGCGCGGGGTCCAGTTGCGGTAGGGCGGCGGCTTCCTGCCGCAACAGTGGCGAGGGGGGCGGCTGGGCCGGCGGCTCTGCCACGATCACCTCGATCGCGACCGGCGGCCGCAGCGTCCGCACCGCCAGCAAGCCGTGTCCCGCCGCGTCGCGGCGGCGCGGCTCGCGCCGCACCATGGGCGGCGGCGGCGGCGCGTACTCGACCAGGGCGAAACGCTCCGGCAGATGGCCGTCCACGATGCGCGGAGAGCCGATCCGCCCCGGCCCCAGCAGGGCAAAAAGGCGGGCCAGCGTCGAGGCCAGCTTGTCGGGTGACAGGGTGGCCGGACCGTAGAGCGACAGCTGCTCTTCCCGCGGCCGGTCGGGGCGGGCCGCCAGGGTGAAGCCGGCCACCGGTGCGCCGGGCGGGCTCCCCTCGAGATCCAGGCGGACCAGCGTCAGCAAGGTCTTGGTGTCGCGGGTGGGAGCGGGCAGATCGATGGTGCGCAGCTGATGCCCCTCGGGCTCGAGCCGGAGCGCGAGCTCCAGCCGGGCACAGGCGAGCCCTCTCGCCTCCAGCCGCCGGCAGAGCCGCTCCAGCGCCGCCCGGCCCACGAAGAGAAAGGGCTCGAGCGAGACCAGCGGCCACTCCAGGCTCATCCCCTCGTGGAAGACGGGCGGCGGCTCGCGCGGCATCAGCGGGCGGGGATCGAGCCCGCGGGCGGTCGCATGCAGCTCGTTGCCGGCGTTCCCCAGCCGGCTCGCCACTCGCGCCCTGGGCAGCCGGGCGAAGTCGCCGATCGAACGGATGCCCCAGCGCTCCAGGGTAGCGGCGATCTCCACCTGCGGCGCCAGGCGGGCGAGCGGCAGCGGCGCCAGGAAGGCCGCCTCCTCCCCGGCCGGGACGACGACCGGCGATTCGGGGAGGCCGGCGGCGACCTGGGCCGCGAGCTTGCTCGAGGCGATGCCGGCCCGGGCCGGCAGGCCGGCGGCGGCGGCGGCGGCCAAGAGGGCGCGCCCGAGGTCGATCTCGGGGAGGCGCCCGCTGCCGTCGAGGTCGACGAAGGCGGTCCCCTCTCCCGCGTCCTCGACCCGCGGCGAGAAGCTCTCGGCGGTCTCGATCAGCGCCTCCTGGGCCGCCCGCTCGCACTGGTCGTCGCGCGGGCGGGCCACCAGCTTGGGGATGAGCGCCCGGGCCTGGGGAAGGGTGAGCCCCGGCCGCACTCCGGCGTTGCGCGCCAGCCGCGTGGCGGCGACGACGCGGGCGGCGTTGCCGTTGCCCTCCACGATGACCAGCGCCTCGCGCAGCAGCTCCGGCTCGCTGCGCAGCCGGGCGGCCAGAGCAAAGAGGGGGACGGCGATGCAGGCGATGCGCAGCGGGTGGGGGCCGGAGCCTCGCTCGATCATCAGAAGGGGGCGGCGCTCTCATCGGGCAATGGTTAGCGGGGTTAGCGGGATCAGCGGGGTTAGCGGGGTCAGCGGGGTTAGCGGGGTCAGCGAGGCGATCCTTGGGGCGGTGGGGCGATCTTTCGGACGATGGGGCTGCGGCGGCGCCGGGGGAGAGGAGGGCACTGCCGCCGGGACCGCCGGGCTGGCGCTCTGTCGTCCCGGCGGGGCCGGAGGCTCCGCCACGACTGTCTCGGCGGTGCGCAGCGCAAGCTCCAGGGCGCCGCCGGGAAGCTGGCCGCGGCGCTTCTCGACGACGATCCGCGGGCGGGCTCCGGCAAGCAGCCAGGGGGCGCCCCCCCCGCCGTGCCAGGCGGCGCGGGCTGGCCCTGCCTCGAGCACCACCGCGGCGGCCGTGCCGCTCACCCGGTAGGGGCTGCCGATCAGCAGCGCCGAGCCGTGGGTACGGGCGGCCCGCGCCAGGCGCAGCCAGGCGGCTTCGCACCGTGCGGAGCCAGGCCCGCCGCGGACCGGCGGGTAGCCCAGGTCGAGAACCACCAGCGGGAAACCGCCGCCGATCAGGATCTCAGCGCCGGCCAGGGCCTGCTTGAGGGTCGTGGGGCGCAGCCAGAGCAGGCGCGGGAGATCCATCCCCAGGGCGGCGCCGAGCTGAGGATCGAGGCTGTCTCCCAGGTCTACCAGCGCCGCCGCCTCACCCATCCCGGTAGCCGTGGCGAGAGCGGCCAGCAGCGTCGAGAAGCGGCCGCTCGAACGGCCGCCGACGATCTCGACGAGCTGGCCGCGGGGGAGCCCTCCGCCGAGCAGGCGGTCGAGAGCGGGGAACGAGGTGGGCAGAGGGGCATCCAACCCCCGTTGGCGCTCCCGCACTTCCCTGGCCAGCTCGCGGGCGCTCTGAATGCGCTCGTGCAGCGGCTCGGGTAGCAACGGCCGCAGCCGCTCGAGGGCGGGCGCCGCGGGAAAGGGGGCAGGGGAGAAGTCCGGAGAGAGATCGGCAGAAGGATCCGGGGAGAAGTCCGGCGGAGAAAAGTCCGGCGGGTCCGGCGGAAAGAAGTCGGGGGCATCCGGCAGGCTGCTGCGGTGTGGTCGTGGGGTGAGCGCGATGACCATGGGTTTTCCCTCCGCTCCGTAGCCGCAATCTAAAGCGTAAACAGAGCGTAAGTCAAGAGAGCCCAAAGAGTTGACGGAATTCGACTCCCTTGTGCTCTAACCACGGCACAAAAGCGCGGGTCGAGAGACTCGCGGTTCCTCCAGGGCGTGCCGGCCCTGCGCCCGGCTGGGGCCTGCACCGCCCGCCCGCGGTCCGCGCGTCTCACCTGGCTTACAATCGACCGATGGCGCTGCACAAGATCGTCCCTGCCGTGCTGCTGGCCCTCCTCTGCTGGGGAGCGCGGCCGGCGCGCTCCGCTCCCGCCTCCAGCGCTCCGATCCAACCCACCGCCAGAGGAGGTGCCGCCATGAGTCTGCATCTGACCTCCCCCGCCTTCGGACATCAGGGGGAGATCCCCGCCCGCTTCACCTGTGAAGCCGCGGGCAAGGAGATCTCGCCCGCCCTGGCCTGGAGCGGGGTCCCCGCCAACGCCAAGAGCCTCGCCCTGGTGGTCGACGACCCCGACGCGCCCGACCCCAAGGCGCCGCAGACCACCTGGGTCCACTGGGTGCTCTATGACATCCCGGCCTCGGCGGCGCGGCTGCCGGAAGGGGCCGGGGCGCGCGACCTGCCCGCCGGCACCCGCGAAGGGCTCAACGACTGGAAGCGCACCGGCTATGGCGGGCCCTGCCCGCCGATCGGCCGCCACCGCTACTTCTTCAAGCTCTATGCTCTCGCTACCCAGCTGCCCGACCTCGGCCGCCCCACCAAGCAGCAGCTCGAGCGGGCGATGGAGGGGCATGTCGTGGCCCATGCCGAGCTCGTCGGCACCTACGAGAAGGGCCAGCGGCGAGGCGCCGCGGGCTCGCCTGGGGGGCGCTAGGAGCGAGCCGCGCCTGCCCGGCCTGCCGTCCCATGAAGATCTCCGACGTGCGCCGGGAGTACACGGGAGGCGAGCTGCGCGAGAGCGGCGTTGCACCGGAGCCGATCGCCCAGTTCCAGCGCTGGCTCGAGGAGGCGATGGCTGCCGAGCCGCTCGAGCCGACCGCGATGACGCTGGCCACGGTCGGTCCCGGCGGACGCCCGTCGGCCAGGGTCGTGCTGCTCAAGGGGTGCGACGAGCGCGGCTTCGTCTTCTACACCAATTACGGCAGCCGCAAGGGGCAGGAGCTGCGGGCCAACCCCTACGCCGCCCTGGCCTTCTACTGGCCGGCCCTCGACCGCCAGGTGCGCATCGAAGGGGTGGTCGAGCCGACCTCGCGCGCCGAGTCGGAGGCCTACTTCGCGAGCCGCCCGGTGCCCTCGCAGCTCGGGGCCTGGGCGTCGCGCCAGAGCGCGCCGGTCGCGCGCGAAGAGCTGGAGGCCGAGCTCGGCCGGGTGACCCAACGCTTTGCCGGAGCCGCGGTGCCGCTGCCTGAGCTCTGGGGAGGCTACCGGCTGCGCCCCGACCGCATCGAGTTCTGGCAAGGGCGCCCCAACCGCCTGCACGACCGCCTCGTCTACCGCCGCCGCCCCCCTGAAGATGGCGGCGGCGCTGGCGGCCCCGATGGCGGCGTCTGGACCCTGGAGCGGCTGGCCCCATGAGTTAAGACGAAACTCCCCCGTGCGCTAGGGGAGGGGGCGTCCCCTTCCCCCCCGGAGGGGTGGGAAGGGGATCGAGGGGTTGCGGGGGGCGATCCGATTGATGCTTCGAGTAGGCCTCCACCGCCACATCGCAGCGCCGTTTCATCCGCCCGCCCCGGCTCAGGGGCAGGTGGCGAAAGCGCTGGTGTCCTGCACCGGCGCCGCGGACTGGTTGAGCGGGTTGAAGTAGACCCGCGTCTTGCCGGTCATGGTGTCGATCACCGTGACCGTGAACTGCACGTTGGTGGTGGCGGCGAAGAAGACCCAGTAGGTGTTGCTGAGCGAGCAGCCGTTGATCACCTTGATCAGCATCTCGATGTTGCTCGGTCCGAAGAAGTAGAAGAGCCCCGAATCGGGATTGCTGGCCAGCGGCACGGTCGTCCCCGCGCCGCTGCCGGAGGCCGTCTTCCAGGCGACTGAGGTCTTGAACCGTCCGGCCAGGCAGAGGGTGTTGGCGTCGGCGACGCAGGGAGCGGGCGTCGCGTCGGTCGCGGCGTCAGCCTCGGCCGTGAAGTCCGAGCTGCCGGCGGCGTTCTCGGCCCGCACCCGGAAGCCGTAGCCGGTCGCCGGCTGCAGGCCGGCCACTATCGCCCCCGTGCTGCCGGCCGGCCCCAGCGGCAGGACGTCCTGGAACGCGCTGCCGTCGAGCACCTTGCTCTGCACCCGGAAGCCGGTCTCGTTGTTCGAGTTGCTCTTCCAGGTGAGGCGGATGGAGGTGGTCGAAGCGCCGGCCGCGGCCAGGTTCGAAGGGGCGGCGGGCGGGGTACCGGCGCCGTCGGTATTGGTGACGGTGAGGACCGCCGCCGAGGGCGCACCGAGGCTGGCGCCGCCGGTCGGCGCGCTCAAGGTCAGGTTGACCGTGTGGTTGCCATCGGCGACGCCGTCGTCGAGGACCGGCACCGGGAAAGTCTTGGCGGCGCTGTCGCCGTCGCCCCAGCTCAGGGTCCCGGAGGCCGCCGTGTAGTGGGTGCCGGCCACCCCGGTGCCGTCGCTGGTCGCGTAGTGGACCCCGACCATGCCCGAGCTGCCGCCTTTGCGGGTGACGGTGATCGTGACCGAGCCGGCGTTCTCGGCGACGCTGTAAGCGGCGGAGCTGAACTGGATGGTCCCGGACGGGGCGGGCGGCGAGTCGGTGTCGGTGATCGCGAGTGCAGCGGTCGACTGCCCCAGGGTCGCGCCGCCGCCGGGAGAGCTGAGCGTCAGGTTGACGGTGTGGGTCGAATCGTTCACCCCGTCGTCGAGCACCGGCACGCTGAAGCTCTTCTGCGAGGAGTCGCCGCCGGCCCAGCTCAGGCTGCCTGAAGCCGCCATGTAGTGGGTGCCGGCCACGGCCGAGCCGTCGTTGGTCGCGTAGCTGACCGACACCATGCCGCTGCTGCCGCCGCTGCGCCCGACGAAGATGGTGGCGTGTCCCCCGTTCTCGGGCACGCTGAAGCTCGAGGACGAGAAGCCGAGCGTGCCGGGCGCCGACGCCGCTTGCACGGTGAGGGTCCCCGACATCCCGATCCCGCCCGAGGCGCCATGGATCTCGCAGTGATAGGCGATGGTGGCGGCCTGGTTGAACGTCTTGGTGAAGGTCCAGGCCCCCGAAGGGGTGCCGTCGCCGCCGGCGCCGTCGCAGCCGTTGGCGCAGCGAAAGCTGCCGTTGTCGGCGGTGACGTTGTGCATCAGACCGCTCGCGTTGGTCCAGGTCACCGAGTCGCCGACGTTGATGGTGAGGTTCGCCGGCGAGAAGGTAGCCGAGGAGGTGGCCGACACGTTGTGGCCCGCCGCGCGGGCGGCTGGCGTCAAGGCGAAGGTCAGCGACGCGCCGAGTAGGGCGAGCCGCAGCAGAGATCCAGATCGATTCTTGCGCATGGTTGTGGAGGCTCCTGGAATTACCTATGAGTCCTCTAAACCAGGTGCAGGGTTCTAAGTCGGGGTGACCGCTCGGCGGTTGGGCCGAGAGCGCGGCAGCTTCAGGGGCAGGTCGCGAAGGCGTTGGTGTCTTGCACCGGCGCCGCGGCCTGGTCGAGAGAGTTGAAGTAGACCCGCGTCTTGCCGCTCATGGTATCGATCACCGTGACCGTGAACTGCACGTTCGTGGTGGCGGCGAAGAAGACCCAGTAGGCGTTGCTGACCGGGCAGCCGTTGATCACCTTGATCAGCATCTCGATGTTGCTCGGTCCGAAGAAATAGAAGAGCCCCGAATCGGGAATGCCGGCCAGCGGCACCGTCGTCCCGACGCCGCTGCCGGAGGCCGTCTTCCAGGCGACCGAGGTCTTGAACCGTCCGCCCAGGCAGAGCGTGTTGGCGTCGGCGGCGCAGGAGATCGGAGGGGTATCGGTGGCGTCGGTCGCAGCATCGGCCTCGGCGCTGAAGGCCGAGCCCCCGCGATCACTTTCCGCTTGCACCCGGAAACCGTAGCCGGTCGCCGCCTGCAGGCCGGTCACCGTGGTTTCCGTGGTGCCGGCCGGCAGCAGCGGCACGCCGTTCTGAAAAGGGCTGCCGTCGAGCACCTTGAACAGGATGTGGAAGAGGCTCTCGTCGGTCGAGTTCCTCTTCCAGGTGAGATGAATCGACGAAGTGGAGGAGCCGGCCGCCACCAGGTTGGAAGGGGCGGCGGGCGCGCTCGCACCGCCGTCGCTATTGAGAATGGTCAGGATCCCCGTCGAGGGCAAGCCCAGGACGGCTCCTCCGGTCGGATTGCTGAGCGTCAGGTTGACCGTATGGTCGCCGTCCGCCACGCCGTCGTCGAGGACGGCGACGAAGAAGGCCTTGGACGACGATTCGCCGTCGGCCCAGCTGATCGTGCCGGAGGTCGCCGAGTAGTTGACGCCGGCCACTCCGGTGCCGTCGCTGGTGGCGTAGTGGACGGTGACCGCGCCGGCGCTGCCGCCATCGCGCAGGACGTGAATCCTACGCGAGCCGTCGTTCTCGGAGACCACGGCGGGAAGGTCGCCAAACTCGATGTGGCCCGCCGGCGAGGACGGCTGGTCGGCGTCGGCGATCGCCAGGGTGGCCGTCGACTGCCCGAGCGTCGCCCCGCCGGTCGGGCTGCTGAGCGCCAGGTTGACGGTGTGAGTCCCGTCCTGGACGCCGTCGTCGATCATCGGCACGCTGAAGGCCTGGGGCGTGGAGTCGCCGTCCGCCCAGCTCAGCGTCCCCGACGCGGGCGTGTAGTTGATGCCGGCGACGGCGGTGCCGTCGCTGGTCGCGTAGTGGACCGAGACCATGCCGCTGGTGCCGCCGCTGCGCAGCACGACGATGAGGGCGCGGGTGGCGGCCTCGGACGACATGTAGTTCGTGATCTCGAAGCCGATGGATCCGGGCGAGGATGCCGTCTGCACCGGGTTGGCGCCGGGGAGCCCGGGCTCGCCTGCGGCGCGCTGGAGCCCAGAAGTGGCCGTCAGATCGGGGCCCGCCGGGCGCGCGGACGGAGCCAGGGCCAGGGCCAGCGAGGTGGCGAGGAGGCCGAACCGTAACAGACGTCCGGATCGATCGCGCTGATTGTGCATGGGGTCTTGACGTTTAGGTCTACCAGGTGAGTCCTCACTCTGGCTCTAAGGTTCTAAACTGGCGGAAAATGCACCTGGCCGGCCGGCAGCTCTGCGCGCAGGGACCGTGACCGCCGGGCATCCAAACTTTTGTTGCCCGGAGGAGCCTGAGGACCGCGGCGCGCCTGCGGGGCTGCGCGGAGGCGCCGCGGCTCGCCAGGCGAGACGGTGCAGCCGCGCCCGCGGAGCGGGGCGCTCCGCGGCGCGGCGGCGAGCGGTTGGGTGGGGGAGAGGCCAGGCAGGCGAGGCGGGTCGAAAGCGAGGCGTCAGCGCGATTCGGGCCGCCGGTCGACCCACATACGCACGGTCTCGTGGTCGCCGTCGACGGTCATCAGCTCACCCTGACCTTCCTGGGCGAGCGCCTCGAGGGCGGCCACGACGTTGAAGCGGTCGCCCTCGCCCGACAGCAGGGCGCTGACCACCGACAGCGGCATCCTGACCTCGACCTGGCCGCCCGGCCGGTTATGGCCGGGCGGCACTTCCCGGAGGTCGCTCCGCAAGCTGCGGCGGCCCTTGTCGGCGGTGTCGGCGGCATGGGCGGCATGGAGCAACAAGAAGCGGCCGCTCTTCGCCACCCGCAGCTTGCCGTCGCGGCCGTCGACGGTGACGAAGGTGGCGTCGTCGAGGCCGCGGACCTGGTTCCAGATCCGCCGCAGGTCGGCCACCGAGAGGTCCTGGTCGTCGATGCGCAGCTGGCCGGAGGTGCGGCTCTCGGCCGGCAGCAGCGGGGTCGCCGCCTGGACCACCGAGAGCGGCAGGTTGACCGTCACCTTGCTGTCCTCGGCACGGTCGTGGACCTTGTGCAGCCAGAGGTCGGTCGCGAACGTGGGCCGGGCCGCTGCGCTGCCGAGCGTCAGCAGGGTGAGCGCCAAGATTCGATTACGGGTCATCGCTCGTCTCCTATGTCGATCTCGCGTGAGCGCCGTCTCCGCCTCTCAGACGACTGGCGGGGAAGGAAAGTTTCAGCAGCCGACCCGGGGCGCGAGTAGAATCCGGCTTTGAGGAAGGAGGTCGGCGGCGGGCGGTCTAAGATGAAATTCGCCGTGCGCCAGGGGAGGGGGCGTCCCCGACCTCCGGGGAGTGCCGGTCTGGCCACCGAGGCCAGCCGGCCTTCCCCCCCGGCGCCGCCGGGCAGGCCGCCCGTCCGGCTATGGCCGGGCGGCACTCCTCGGAAGTCGGGACCCGGCGGCTTCCGACGACCGGGAAGGGGACTCGCGGGGTTGCGGGGGGCGATCCGATCGATGCTTCGAGTAGGCCTCGACCGGCACATCGCAGCGCCGTTTCCGACCTCCGGGAAGTGCCGCACGTCCATAGCCGGACGTGCGGCCGAGCTGCCGGAAGTGCCGCAACAGGCGAAAGCTGCGGCATCCCTCGGGATCGGCACCGCCGGCGAGAACTAGGACGGAAGGTGGCCGGCCAGCGAAACGGAGAGGGGATGAGCGAGATCGAGGGCAGACGGCGGGTGGTGATCGAGAAGCTGCGGCCGCAGATCGACGGCGGGCGGTTCGCGATCAAGCGCGTGGTTGGCGAGGTGGTGGAGATCGAGGTCAGCGTCTTCGCCGACGGGCACGACTCGCTCACCTGCCTGCTGCTGCACCGGCCAGAGCGGGCTGGGCGGTGGACCGAGACGCTGCTCGAGGAGCTCGGCAACGACCGCTTCCGGGCGGCCTTCACGGTGACCGAGATCGGGCGCTGGCTCTATACGGTGACCGCCTGGGTGGACCGCTTCCACACCTGGCGGCGCGATCTGCGCAAGCGGCTGGATGCGGGCCAGGACGTGGCGCTCGACCTGCTGGCGGGCGCGGCGCTGGTCGGCGCGGCGGGCGAGCGGGCGCGGGCCGGCGGGCGGCGCGCCGACGCGCGGGTGCTCGCCGGTCTGGCCAAGGCGCTGGAGCAGGGCAAGGAAGGCGAGGCGCGGCTGCGCCTGGCGCTCGATCTCGAGCTGGCGCAGCTGATGGACCGCTACGCCGACCGCGAGCATGCCGTCTTCCACGACCGCGAGCTGGCGGTGGTGGTCGACCGCGAGCGGGCCCGCTTCTCGACCTGGTACGAGATGTTCCCCCGCTCCTGCTCGCCGGAGCCGGGCCGCCACGGCACGTTGCGCGACTGCGCCGCGCGGCTGCCCTACGTCGCCGGGATGGGCTTCGACGTCCTGTACCTGCCGCCCATCCACCCCATCGGCCGCACTCACCGCAAGGGCAAGAACAACAGCCCGCAAGCCGGCCCCGGCGACGTCGGCAGCCCGTGGGCGATCGGTTCCGCGGAGGGGGGCCACAAGTCGATCCACCCGCAGCTGGGCACCGCGGAAGACTTCCGCTGGCTGGTGGCGCAGGCGCGCGACCATGGCCTCGAGGTGGCCCTCGACGTCGCCTTCCAGTGCTCGCCCGACCACCCCTACGTCGCCGAGCATCCGGAGTGGTTCCGCAAGCGCCCCGACGGCGCGATCCAGTACGCCGAGAACCCGCCCAAAAAGTACGAGGACATCTATCCCTTCGACTTCGAGTGCGACAGTTGGTGGGAGCTCTGGCAGGAGCTCAAGAGCATCTTCGATCACTGGATCGGCGAAGGGGTGCGGATCTTCCGCGTCGACAACCCGCACACCAAGCCGTTCGTGTTCTGGGAGTGGCTGATCGCCGAGATCAAGCGCGAGCAGCCGCAGGTCCTCTTCCTCGGCGAGGCATTCACCCGCCCGCACCTGATGTATCGGCTCGCCAAGCTCGGCTTCACCCAGTCGTACAACTACTTTCCGTGGCGCACCACACGCTTCGAGCTGAGCGAGTACTTCGCCGAGCTGACCAGGACCGAGATCGCCGAATACTTCCGTCCCAGCCTGTGGCCGAACACCCCGGACATCCTGACCGAGCAGCTGCAGTTCGGCGGCCGCCCCGCCTTCATCCAGCGCCTGGTCCTGGCTGCCACCCTGGGCGCGAGCTACGGCATCTACGGTCCGGCCTTCGAGCTGCAGCTCGCGCAGCCGCGCGAGCGCGGCAGCGAGGAGTACCTCGACTCGGAGAAATACGAGCTGCGCCACTGGGACCTGGCGGCGCCGGGCAGCCTGCGCGAGCTGATCGCCCTCCTCAACCGGGCACGGCGGGAGAACGCGGCGCTGCAGAGCAACGCCGGTTTGCGTTTCCACCCGACCGACAACGAGCAGCTCCTGTGCTACAGCAAGACGGTGCCGGGAACTGCGGCCGCGGCCGCGGCCCCGTCCTCGGGGTGGGCCGGCGCTGCCGAGCCGTTCCATCGCGCGCGCTCCCCGGGCGGCGCCGGCGCCGACAGCGCGGTGCTGGTGGTGGTCAACCTCGACCCCCACCACGTGCAGTCCGGATGGCTGGAGCTGGCGCTGCCCGAGCTCGGGCTGCCGGGGGACCGTCCGTTCCAGGTCCATGACCTGCTGACCGGGGCGCGCTACCTCTGGCACGGCTCGCGCAGCTTCGTGCGGCTCGATCCGCAGCAGGTGCCGGCGCACCTGTTCAAGGTGCGGCGGCGGGTGAGGTCGGAGCGCGATTTCGACTATTTCCAGTGAGCGATCCCGCGGGCGCCTTGGAGACTCGATGAGCATTGACGTGAACGACAGGGCGCGGCCCCTGGCGGCCGCCAGGCGAGCGAGCGAGGCGCGCGCGGACGACCCGCTGTGGTACAAGGACGCGCTCATCTACGAGGTGCACGTGCGGGCCTTCGCCGATTCGGACGGTGATGGAGTCGGCGATTTTCGCGGCCTGACCGGCAAGCTCGACTACCTCCGCGACCTCGGGGTGACCGCCATCTGGGTGCTGCCCTTCTACCCCTCGCCGTGGCGCGACGACGGCTACGACATCTCCGACTACACCAGCGTTCACCCTGCCTACGGCACGCTCGACGACTTCAAGCTCTTCCTCGACGAGGCGCACCGCCGCGGGCTCAAGGTGATCACCGAGCTGGTGGTCAACCACACCTCCGACCGCCACCCCTGGTTCGAGCGCGCGCGCCGCGCGCCGCCCGGCACCCGGGAGCGCAACTTCTACGTCTGGAGCGACACGCCGGACCGCTACGCCGACGCGCGCATCATCTTCACCGACACCGAGACCTCCAACTGGACCTGGGACGCGGTCGCCCGCGCCTACTACTGGCACCGCTTCTTCTCCCACCAGCCCGACCTCAACTTCGACAACGAGGAGGTCCACGAGGCGCTGCTTGCCGCGCTCGACTTCTGGATGGAGCTCGGGGTCGACGGCATGCGGCTCGACGCCGTTCCCTACCTCTACGAGCGCGAGGGGACCAACTGCGAAAACCTGCCGGAGACCCATGCCTTCCTGCGCAAGCTGCGTGCCCACGTCGACGCGCGCTTCGCGGGACGGATGCTGCTCGCCGAGGCCAACCAGTGGCCGGAGGACTCGATCCCCTACTTCGGCGACCCGGAGCACGGCGCCCCCGAGTGCCATATGGCGTTCCACTTCCCGGTCATGCCGCGCCTCTACATGGCGATCCGCATGGAGGACCGCTATCCGGTGGTCGACATCCTCGAGCAGACGCCGCCGATCCCGCCGGGCTGCCAGTGGGCGACCTTCCTGCGCAACCACGACGAGCTGACCCTCGAGATGGTGACCGACGAAGACCGCGACTACATGTACCGCGTCTACGCGCAAGACGTCCAGGCACGCATCAACGTCGGCATCCGGCGCCGGCTGGGGCCGCTGCTCGGCAAGGACCGGCGGCGGATCGAGCTGATGAACAGCCTGCTGTTCTCGCTGCCGGGCACGCCGGTCCTCTACTACGGCGACGAGATCGGCATGGGCGACAACATCTACATTGGCGACCGCAACGGCGTACGCACGCCGATGCAATGGAGCGGCGACCGCAACGCCGGGTTCTCGACCGCCAATCCGCAGCGCCTCTACCTGCCGGTCATCACCGACCCCGAGTACCACTACCAGGCGATCAACGTCGAGACCCAGCAGGGCAACCCGCACTCGCTGCTCTGGTGGACGCGCCGGCTGATCGCGCTGCGCAAGCGCTACCGGGCATTCGGCCGCGGCAGTCTCGAGCTGCTGCGGCCCGGCAACCACCACGTCCTGGCCTTCGTGCGCCGCTGGCAGGTAGAGACCATGCTGGTGGTCGCCAATCTGTCGCGCTTCGTGCAGCCGGTCGAGCTCGACCTCCGCGAATTCGCCGGTCTGACGCCGGTCGAGCTCTTTGGCGGCACCCAGTTCCCGCTCATCTCCGCCGAGCGCCCCTACCCCTTGACCATCGGCCAGCACGCCTTCTACTGGTTTTCGCTGCAGCGGGAGCCGGCCCGCCGGCCGGGGCTGCGCGAGGCCGGCGTAGCGGCCGGCAAGAATGCGCGGGGCGAAACCGGTGAGGATGAGGTGCCGGTGATCGCGCTCCAGGGCTCGTGGGAGAGCTGTTTCGCCGGCCCCTCCCGGGCGGCGTTCGAGGCGGCCCTGGCGGCGCGCCTGCCCGAGTACCGCTGGTTTGGCGGCAAGGCGCGCACCCTGCGCACGGCCTCGGTCACCGAGGCGGTTCCGCTCGAGGCGGCGGCGGGGGCGAGCGGCGCCGTCCTGCTGCTGGTCGAGGTGACCTATACCCAGGGCGAGGCCGAGCTCTACAGCCTGCCGCTGGCCTTCTCTCCGGCAGCCCAGCCTGTCGCCGGCGACCTGCCGGGAGCCGGCGCGACGGCTGCCGCCCCGGCTCCGGCCGCGAGCGGGACGCCGGCGGGGCCAGCGGCCGAGGGGGCCGCAGCGTCCGCGGCGGCCCCGGCAAGCACCGCGGCCACGGCAGCCACCGCACCCATTGCGCCGGCGGCGCCGCCCGCGCCGTCCCCGGTGTCCCCAGCCGGGGCGCTCCCCGCGCCTCCCCCGGCGAGCGTCTGGGCGCGCCTCGAGTCCGACCTGCCGGAAGGCACGGGGACGCTCTTCGATCCGCTGCCCGACCCCGAGTTCGGCCGCCGGCTGCTCGCGGCGCTGGCCGCCGGCCGGCGCTTCCGGGGCCCGCTGCACGAGGTGATCGGCTGGACCTCCCCGGCCTTCGCCGCTCTGCGGGGTCCGCAGCCGCTCGCAGAGCTCGAGGCAGGGCTGCTCGGGGTCGAGCAGAGCAACTCCTCGCTGCGCTACGGCGACCGTCTGGTGCTGAAGCTGTTCCGCAAGCTCGAGCCGGGCGAGAACCCCGACCTCGAAGTGGGCCTCTTCCTGACCGAGGCGACGACGTTCCGCCACATGCCGCAGGTCGCGGGCGCCTTCGAGATCCGGCGCCGGCGGGAGCCCGGCGAGCCGCACGGCGTCCGGGCCTCCGCCCAGGGGATGATGACGCTGGGCGTCTTGCAGGGCTTCGTCCCCAACGAAGGGGACGCCTGGCAATTCACCCTCGACGCCCTGGGCCGCTACTTCGAGCGCGCCCGCACCGGCTGGGGGCGCGGCGAGCCCGGGCGCGCGGCGCTGCCCGCCGGATCGGTGCTCGAGCTGGCGGCCGTGGCGGGCGGAGCGGCGGCGCCGGCCGAGCTCTACGAACGGCTCGGCACCTACCTGCCCACGGTCCGCCTGCTGGGCGCGCGTACTGCGGAGCTGCACCTCGCCCTGGGGTCGGCTCCGGCCGACAACCCCGCCTTTGCGCCGGAGCCCTTCTCGACCTTGCACCAGCGCTCGCTCTATCAGTCGATGCGCTCGTTGACGGGGCGGATCTTCGGGCTGCTCCGCCAGCGGCTGGCGGCGCTGCCCGCGGCGGCGCAGGCCGGCGCCGAGCAGCTGCTCGCCGCCGAGGCCCAGGTGATCGGCCGCTTCGGCTTGCTGCTGGGCGAGAAGGTCGGGGCGACGCGCATCCGCACCCACGGCGACTATCACCTGGGCCAGGTGCTCTACACCGGCAAGGACTTCGTCATCCTCGATTTCGAGGGCGAGCCGGCCCGCCCGCTCTCCGAGCGGCGCCTCAAGCGCTCGCCGCTGCGCGACGTCGCCTCGATGCTGCGCTCCTTTCAGTACGCCGCCCATGCCCGGCTGATCGAGGAGTCGGCGATCGGCACCGTCACACCCCAGGAGCTGCCGGAGCTCGAGAGCTGGGCGCTGTACTGGGAGCGCTGGGCCTCGGCGGCTTTCCTCGGCGCCTACCTGGAGCGTGCCGGGCCGGCCTCGTTCGTGCCCGCGGCGCCCTCCGAGCTCGCCCTGCTGCTCGACGCTTACACGCTGGAGAAGGCCATCTACGAGCTCGGCTACGAGCTCAACAACCGTCCGGGCTGGGTCTCGATCCCCCTCGCCGGCATCCGCCAGATCCTGGGGCTCGCGCGCCCTGCTGCGGCGGATGCGGCGGATGAAGGATCGCCACCGCCGCCGCCGCCGGCGCCACCGCAGCCGCCTGCGGGAAGAGGACGCTAGAAGGGGCAGGGCCCAGCAGTTGGCGAACGAAACTCTGCGGGCCCTCGCCCATCTGTACGGAGTGCAGACCTCGTATCACGATGCCTGGGGCCGCCTGGTCGAGGCGGGCGAGGAGCCGCTGCTGGCCGTCCTCGCGGCGCTTGGCAGCCCGCTCTCGGAGATGGCCGAGGTCGGCGAGGCATTGGCCTTCCGCCGCGACGAGCTGGCCGCGCGCCTGGTGCCGCCGGCGCTGGTGGCCTGGGACGGGCGGCTGTCCGGCGTGCCGCTGCGCGTCGCTCCCGGCGAGGAGCGCGGCGTCCTCGCCTGCCACCTCGATCTCGAAGCAGGCGAGCGGCGCGCCTGGACCTGCGAGGTCGAGAGTCTCGCCGCCGCGGACCACGGAGATCGGTGGCTGGCGCTGCCGGATGATCTCCCGCCGGGCTATCACACCCTGCATCTGAAGCTCGGCGGGAGGGCGGCCGAGGCGCGAGTGATCGCCGCGCCGGCGCGCTTCTATCTCGGCGACGGCCGGCCGCGGTGGGGCGTCTTCCTGCCGCTCTATGCGCTGCGCACGGCGCGCGGCTGGGGGGCGGGAGATCTCACCGACCTCGAGGCGCTCGCCGGCTGGACGGCGGCGCTCGGCGGCGGCGCGGTGGCGACCCTGCCGCTGCTCGCCTCGTTCCTCGATGCGCCGGCCGAACCCAGCCCGTACGCTCCCGCCTCGCGCCTGTTCTGGAATGAGCTCTACCTCGACCCGCAGCGCCTCCCCGAGGCTGCCCTCTGCCCGGCGGCGCGGCGCCTCCTCGAATCGCCGGAGATCGACGGCGAGCGGCGCGCCCTGGCCGCCCAGCCGCTGGTCGACTATCCGCGGCTGGCGATTTTGAAGCGGCGTCTGCTCGAAGAGATGGCGCTGTGGTTCTGGAGCCAGACGGGGCCGCGCCGCGCGGAGCTCGAGGCCTTCCTCGCCGCACGCCCCGAGCTGGCGAGCTTTGCCGCCTTCCGCGCCGTCGGCGACCGCCGCGGCGAGAGCTGGCAAGGATGGCCGGAGCGGCTGCGCCTGGGGACGCTCGCTCCCGCCGACTATGACGAGGAGGACTATCGCTATCACCTCTGGGTGCAGTGGGCGGCAGAGTCGCAGATGCAGGAGGTGGCGGGCGCGGCGCGCCGGCAGGGAGCGGCTCTCGCTCTCGATCTGCCGCTTGGCGTCCATGCGAGCTCTTTCGACGTCTGGAGGGAGCGCGACCTCTTTGCCGACGGCGTGGCCGCGGGCGCTCCGCCGGACCTCTTTTTCACCCAGGGTCAGAATTGGGGCTTCCCGCCGCTGCAGCCCGAGCGGCTGCGCGAACGCGGCTATGACCACCTGATCGCCTGCTTGCGCCATCACCTGGCGCACGCCGGGATGCTGCGCATCGACCACGTGATGCAGCTGCACCGGTTGTTCTGGGTGCCGCAGGGCATGGCAGCGGGCGACGGCGTCTATGTGCGCTACCCGGCCGAGGAGCTGTACGCCGTCCTGGCGCTCGAGTCGCACCGGCATCGTGCGATGATCGTCGGCGAGAACCTGGGCACCGTGCCGCCGGAGGTGGGCGAAGCGATGGCGCGCCACCAGATGCTCGGCATGTACGTCGTGCAGTACGAGCTGGCGCCGGCGGAGGCCGGCCCGGGCGCGCTGCAGCGTCCGCCGCCGGCGCTGTCGGTGGCCAGCCTCAACACCCACGACATGCCGACCTTTCGCGGCTTCTGGGAAGGACGCGACATCGAGGAGCTGCGGCGGCTCGGCTTCTTCGACGCCGCGCAGGCGCAGGCCGAGCGCGACCGCCGCGCCGCGCAGCGCGAGCGGCTGGCCGCCGCCCTGCCCCCCCGCCTGCGGGCGGCGGCGGAGCGCGGCGGCGACCGCCGCCAGGCGGTGCTCGAGGCGTTGCTGGAGGAGCTGGCCGCGGGGCCGGCGCATCTGCTGCTGATCAATCTCGAGGACCTGTGGGGCGAGAGCGAGCCGCAGAACGTGCCGGGCACCCAGCAGGAGCGCCCCAACTGGCGGCGCAAGGCGCGGCTGACTCTCGAGGAGCTTGCGGCCCATCCCGACCTGATTGCGCTGCTGCGCCGCATCGACGATCTGCGGAGAAAGGGGAGAGCGTGACGATGAGCTCGGAGTCGCCGATCAGCGAGCAGGATCTCTACCTGTTCAACGAGGGGACGCACTACCGCCTGCACGAGCGGCTCGGCGCGCACCCTCGCCTGGCCGGGGCGGCGGAGGCCGGCGCCACCGCCGGGACGGGGGCGGCTGGGGCGGCAGGGACCCACTTCGCGGTCTGGGCGCCCAACGCGCAGTTCGTGTCGGTGATCGGCGACTGGAACGGCTGGAACAAGGGGGCCGATCCGCTGGCGCGGCGCGGCGGCTCGGGAATCTGGGAAGGGTTCGTGCCCGGAGTTGGCGGCGGGGCGCGCTACAAGTACCACATCGCCTCGCGCTACCGCGGCTACCGAGTCGACAAGGCGGACCCCTTCGCCTTCTGCGCCGAGACGCCGCCGCGCCAGGCCTCGGTGGTGTGGGAGCTCGACTACCGGTGGGGCGACGGCGAGTGGCTGGCCGGGCGGCGCGAGCGCCAGTCGCTCGCGGCGCCGATCTCGATCTACGAGCTGCACCTGGGCTCGTGGCGCCGCGTCCCCGAAGCCGGCAACCGCTCGCTCGGCTACCGCGAGATCGCGCCCTTGCTCGCCGCCCACCTGAAGCGGCTGGGCTTCACCCACGTCGAGCTGATGCCGATCATGGAGCATCCGTTCTACGGCTCCTGGGGCTACCAGACCACCGGCTACTTCGCCCCCACCAGGCGCTACGGCACGCCGCAGGACCTGATGTACCTGATCGATACCCTGCACCAGGAGGGGATTGGGGTGATCCTCGACTGGGTCCCCTCGCACTTTCCGACCGACGAGCACGGCCTGGGCTTCTTCGACGGCACCCACCTCTACGAGCACGCCGATCCGCGCCAGGGCTTCCAGCCCGACTGGGGGAGCCTCATCTTCAACTATGGGCGGCGGGAGGTGCGGAGCTTCATGATCAGCAGCGCCGCCTTCTGGCTGGAGAAGTACCACGCCGACGGGCTGCGCATCGACGCCGTCGCCTCGATGCTCTACCTCGACTACTCGCGGCAGCCGGGCGAGTGGCTGCCCAACGTCCATGGCGGGCGCGAGAACCTGGAGGCGATCGAGTTCCTGCGCGAGCTCAATGGCGAGGTCTACCTCAGCTTCCCCGGCTGCCAGACCTTCGCCGAGGAATCGACCGCCTGGCCGATGGTGTCGCGCCCCGCCTACCTGGGCGGCCTCGGCTTCGGCTTCAAGTGGGACATGGGCTGGATGCACGACACTCTCGACTACCTGGAGAAGGACCCGATCTATCGCCGGTTCCACCAGAACCTGCTCACCTTTCGCGGCATCTACGCCTGGAGCGAGAATTTCGTGCTGCCGCTGTCGCACGACGAGGTGGTCTACGGCAAGGGCTCGCTGGCCGCCAAGATGCCCGGCGATCAATGGCAGGGGCTCGCCAACCTGCGCCTGCTGCTGGCGTGGATGTACGCCCAGCCGGGCAAGAAGCTGCTTTTCATGGGGGCGGAGCTCGGGCAGTGGCGGGAGTGGAATCACGAGGCCAGCCTCGACTGGCACCTGCTCGACGAGCCGGCGCATGCCGGCCTCTGCCGCTGGCTCGAGGACCTCAACCGGCTCTACCGGGAGGAGCCGGCGATGCACCAGCTCGACGCCGGGCGCGAGGGCTTCGCCTGGATCGACGGCACCGACAACGAGAACAGCGTGCTGGCATTCGCGCGGCACGGCCGGGCGCCCGCGGCGCCGGTGGTCGCGGTCTTCAACTTCACGCCGATGCCGCGCACCAACTACCGCATCGGCGTGCCGGGCGGTGGCACCTGGCGCGAGCTGCTCAACAGCGACAGCCCGCACTACGGCGGCAGCGGGCAAGGCAACTTCGGCAGCGTCGATGCCGCGCCGGTGCCGCTCCACGGCCTGACGCACTCGCTCACCCTGACGCTGCCGCCGCTCGGCGCCCTGTTCCTCCAGAGCCGGCAGGCGGCCGAGGAGGACGCGGAGGCCGCGGAAACCCGGCAGGCCGAGGAGGCCGCGGAAGGCCAGCAGGCCGGGGAGCTCGAGGAAGCCTGATGGCGCGCTTCGTCTGCATTCACGGCCACTTCTACCAGCCGCCGCGCGAGAACCCGTGGCTGGAAGGACTGGAGGCGGTCGAGGCCGAGTCCTCGGCCGCTCCGTACCATGACTGGAACGAGCGCATCAGCGCCGAGTGCTACGCCCCCAACGCCGCTTCCCGCATCCTCGACGGCAGCGGCTGCATCGCGCGGCTGGTCAACAACTACGCCCTGATCAGCTTCGATTTCGGCCCCACCCTGCTGAGCTGGCTCGAGGCGCACCAGCCCGCCGTCTACCGCGCGGTGCTCGCGGCCGACCGCGAGAGCCGCGAGCGCTTCTCCGGCCACGGCTCGGCGCTCGCGCAGCCTTACAACCACATGATCCTGCCGCTCGCCAGCCGGCGCGACAAGGCGACCCAGATCCGCTGGGGGCTGTACGACTTCGAGCGCCGCTTCGGCCGCCCGGCCGAGGGCGCCTGGCTGCCCGAGACGGCGGTCGACAGCGAAAGCCTCGAGCTGCTCGCCGCCTTGGGCGTCCGCTTCACCATCCTCGAGCCGCAGCAGGCGGCATCCGCCGTCGACACCACCCGCCCCTACCGGCTGGCGCTGCCGTCGGGCCGCGGCATCGCCGTCTTCTTCTACGACGCCGCCATCTCGCGGGCGGTGGCCTTCGAGCGCCTGCTGGCGAGCGGCGAGGCCTTTGCCGAACGCCTGCTCGCCGCTTTCCCCGCGGCCGGCGCCGGCGACCAGCTGGTCCACGTCGCCACCGACGGCGAGACCTACGGCCACCACCACCGGCACGGCGAGATGGCGCTCTCCTATGCCCTCCAGCGGCTGGCTTCGGCCGGCGGCGCATCGCTCACCAACTACGGCGAGTACCTGGCCGCCCACCCGCCCGAGCAGGAGATCGAGATCGTCGAGGCGAGCTCCTGGAGCTGCGCCCACGGCGTCGAGCGCTGGCGCGACGACTGCGGCTGCCGGACGGGAGGCGGCCCGGCGTGGAACCAGGCCTGGCGCGCACCGCTGCGCACCGCCCTGGACGCGCTGCGCGACGAGCTGGCCCCGCTCTACGAAGCGGCGGCGGGGGAGATCTTCAGCTCGCCCTGGGCGGCGCGCGACGCCTACATCGAGGTGGTTCTGGACCGCTCGCCGGCGTGCGTCGACGCCTTCCTGGCGCGCCAGGCGGGTGGGCGGAGGCTCGCCGGCGCCGAGCGCGAGCGCGCCCTGAAGCTGCTCGAGCTGCAGCGCCACGCCATGCTCATGTACACCAGCTGCGGCTGGTTCTTCAGCGACCTGGCGGGCATCGAGACCGTGCAGATCCTGCGCTACGCCGGCCGCGCCGTGGAGCTCGCCGGCGAGCTCTTCGCCTCGCCTGGCGCCGCCCCCGGAGCCCCCGGCGACGGCCCTGCCCCAGGCAACCCCGGAACCGCCGGCCCATCCGACGACCACCGCAATCCCTTCGAGCGCGACCTGTTGCGGCGCCTGGCCTGGGCGCGCAGCAACGACCCGCTGGCCGGCAGCGGCCGCGACCTCTATCTCGCTGCGGTCCGCCCGGCCGCCAGGACACCAGCCTGAAAATCACGGGGTCGGCGGTTCAATTCCGTCCCTGGGCACCAGGTAAGCATATCTATATCAACAGTTTGGCGAAATCAGCCGAGTCCTCGTCAAGAGGCCGAGCAAACCCAGAGCAAACGGTTGGGATCCAAGACCAGCGTAGTCCGTAGCAGCAAGCGCCTCGTTTCTTCGGGAGGACGGCCATCCGACCCGACTCGGGTGAGTGGCGGGAAGGTTGCGCCCTCCTCGCGTATCATTCCCCGGCGAGGGTAGGTGTTCGGCCCGCGTCTTTGGTTTGCCCCTCGTCGCCAGCAGGGGCGGTCGACTCAAGGCTACCGCCCATAGCTCGATGGCACTGGGCGCCGGACGCTGAGAATCGCTCAGAAAGGGCGTTTCTGACTATCCGCGATTCATGCCCATATGCCCAGAAGAGCAGTGCTGAAGAGGCGGCGACATGACGCCCGACGAGTACGTCGAATCGATTCTCACAAAGTACGCCGAGCCCCGTGGGCCAAACTCCCGGAGCCCAGAGAGGACCTGACAGGGATCGTCGTCGAGTAGCCGCCTTTGCTGGCGAGCTCCTTGCACCATCCCGGAGAGAAGCTCGGCGAGGCAGTCTCGCCGTACGTCCGGGAGGTCGCTAAACCTATGAGAAAGAGCCATTTCGCTGCCAGGACAGGTTTGGTGCTGGCGCTCGCGGCCAGTTCCACGGCCGCCGCCGCGGCGCTCCAGGTCATTGCTTTGCACACCCAAGTCGAGAACCTCACCGCTTCGACGTCTGCCACCTTCGAGACCGGCGATGGGGTGCCGGTCAACGTCGGCGATCAGGTCAAGGTCAGCCTGATCGGCGCGGCCATGGTCAACGGTGCCTCAGTCGACCGCGTCGTCAAGGCGCGGTTTGTCGTCGCCGCCGGCGGCGGCAACATCAGCCTCGACAGAACCGGTCCCGGCTGGGCGCTGGTCAACGTCAATGCCGCCGGCGGCAACGGCCTGGCCCAGCTGGGGTACGAGGTGGTCGGCGACTACCAGATGCATGCCGACCTCAAGAGCGGCCGCATCACCTTCAAGATCGGCGAGGCCGCCGCCAGGCGTGCGGCCGTCCAGCCGCCGGCGGGCCGCGAGGAGCGCCGCTGGCTCAAGGCGCAGAACCTCAACTCGATGCTCTATCAGGCCATCCTCGGCAGCGCCGCGACCGACGACGCCCAGAAGGCTGGGGACGCCGACCGCATCTACCTCGAGGGCTATGGCGGCGTGCTGAGCGTCGCCGCGTCGCTGGCGCGCCGCGCCGAGGACCTCGGTTTCGGCCGCGCCCCTGGGGCGCGCGGCTACCAGGAGCGCGACGTCGAGCGGGTGGGCGGCCTCTATCGCCATCTTCTGCACCGGCCGCAGGGCAACAGCGAGATGTGGGCCAACGACGGCGGCTTCCGCAACAACGTCGTGGCCCTGCATGAGAAGGGCCTCGGCGCGGTGGTCGACAGCGTCGTCAACGCGGTGGAGTTTCGTACCGCCAACCGCATCGAGCGCTTCGGTCCGCTCGAGCAGCGCTGAACCCCGCGGCGGTAGGCGGTCCGCGCCCAATGACCTCCGCAGCCTCCGCGGGCACCCACCCGCCGGCGCCGCCGCCCTCACAGCAGCCGCCGGCGCATTTCCGAGTCCCCCTGCGACGAAAAGGGAAAGAGTTTCGTACCTTCTCATCTTACGAGCCCTGATCCCACCTGGCAAGCTCATGCATCCATAGAAGCTCCGCACGCATGAGCACCCGGGCAAGCCCAGTCGCCTTATCGCTCTGGCTCGATGGGCCGGCGCTCAACGAACCCGGCATGTGGAGGCCCGTTAGGTCGCTCCTCTCCATGGGGGGTCGAGATTGCGCTATCGCGCGTTGCCGGTCGCCGCGTCCGAGGCTTCACCGGGCGCGCTGGTGCCAGAACCTCGCCGCTCGTCGAACCGCTAGTTCCGCCGCCTCTCGTTGCGCAATCGAGAAGCTCCGCGCTGGCCAGTCGACGCCGAGCGCGGTCGCGGCGTCGAGGTAGCGCACCTGGCGAGCGCGGTGGGATAGGACTGGAAGCCGTGCTGCAGGACGATCCGCTCGTTGCCCTCGGCCCGCGAGCTTCGTGCAGTGGATGCGAAAGCGGCGGCAAGAGTCGAAGCGAGCGATAGAGTCCAACCTTGACGGTCATAGGTGCTAGGGCGGCTGAGGAACGGTGGTCGCCTTGCCGGGCCGCCGCCGGCCGAGCCAGGAGTCGAAGCTCAGGAAGTCGCGCTCTGCGGGCGCGGCCAGCACGAAGGCGAGCAGGACGAGGCGCGGGAAGATGTGGTGGGTGGTGTCGAAGAGCGCGTCTTTCAGCAGGTGGCCGTAGGCGACGACGACGAGGATGCCGCCCAGCGCGATGCCCGCCGCCCGCACCCGCAGGCCCAGGCACATCAGCGCTCCGGCGATCAGCTCGACGAAGGGGATGACGGCGCCGAGTGTCCACAGCAGCCAGACCGGGATCCAGCTGTCGGCGTAGGGCACGACGAAGAGCCGCCGCGCGTGCTCCAGCGGCCCCAAGTCGAACGTCTTCCACCAGCCCGCCATGAAGAAGATCAGCCCGAGGACCCAGCGCACGAAGAAGATCGCCCAGCTCCAGCCGTCGGGGTGCCGCGCAGGCCGTTCGTCCATCACGCGTCGAAGCTGAACGTCTGCTCTTCTCCGATGAGGATGACCGGGGGGCCGCCGGTCGAGATCTTGGCGGCATGGGCCAGGGTTTCCTTGCCTCCCGCGGACGCCGCGCAAGCCTGCAGCGCTGCCGGGTTCGGGAAGTGGATCTCCGCGATGCGGTAGAACGCCGGCTTGCCCTGAGGCGAGGCGGTGATCCTGGTCGCCACGAGCTTGGTCTTGCCGGCCAGTTTCTCAACCGCCATCGGGACGTGCTCTTGTTGATAAACCCGTTCGAAAGCCTCAACGTCCACAGGTGGCGGATACATTACTATGAGCTTGACCTCGGCCATGAGATCTCCTTTGAGAAAAAGGGGTTTACGGCTCGTGGACCTCTTCAGCGGAGGGGAGGACGTCGAATCCCTCTCGAATCGCGGCGGTGCGCAGGCGGTCGTCCAGGCAGACGAAGCCAATGCCGGCGGTGCGCTCGTCACACCAGTCGCGGGCGGCGGCGAGCTGCAAAGCATCGGCGGCGCGGAGGGCGTGGATGCCGACCAGGCGGACTGCCAGCTGGCGAAGCTCCTGGGTAGGCGGCACTTCGTCGGATCTTCCCAACAGGTCGGATAGCGACCGCCTGGCAGCGCGCTGGAATCGTTCGTCGATCTCGCCGGTACGCGCGGCGCGCGCCAGGGCGCCAGCGCACTCCACCGGGGTGCCCCACCAGATGCTCAGCTCAGGGTCGGCGCGGAGAATCGACGCAACGCGGTAGGCCGACGATTCGCGCAATGCGATGGCGATCAGCGCCGAGCTGTCCCAGAACTTCAGTAGTCCTCCTCCCGCTCGGCGAGCAACGCCTTGAGGACGGCTCCGTTCGGATCTTCGGGGCGCCGGCGCAAGAACTGTTCGACCTCTTCAGGGCTCATCGGTCCCTTCGGGGCGAGGATCAGCCTGCCCTCCCGCACCTTTTTCGCGGTCCTCGCGGTGCGCGCCGTCTCGGGCAGCGGCTGGATGCGGGCGATCGGCAGGCCGCGCTCGGTGATGATCACCTCCTCGCCGGCCTTGACATGCGCCAGGTGCTCGGAAAGCTTGGCTTTGAGCACGGTAATGCTGACGGTCTTCATGAAACCACTCTAGTCCGATAGATCTGACCGGTCAAGTCTGATCGCGCTTCACCCCTCGGCCGGCGGGTTCCAGGCGGTGCCCATCGTCCCAGTCCAGCCGCGCTCAGAAGGCGTTGACGTCGATGAAGTTGTGGTTCTGGTGGGCGGTGTTGACGTAGTGGCGGATGGGGCAGGTGGAGCCCGGCGGCGAATCGACGCAGCCCGGGATGAACTGCTTGATCTGCAAGTCGAAGGCGAGGTCGGTCATGCTGGCGACGAAGACCCAGAAGTGGCCGTTGACCGGCCGGCCGTCGAGGATCTTGACCGTGATCTCGACGTTGGCCGAGTCGAAGAGCCAGAAGTAGAGCGACTCGCCGAGGTTGACCGGCTCGACCGAGTGATCCTGGCCGGCCGGGTCGGTCCAGCGCAGAGAGACGGCAAACTGAGGCGGCAGGAAGCCGGGGCTGGGAAAGGGGTCGGCGAAAGTCTGCACCGCCAGCGGGGCGGGGTTCGGCGAGCCGGCGAGCGGCAGCACCGAGACGGTGTAGATCCCTTGCTCCGCGAGGCGGAGGAGCTCGAAACGCTGCAGCCAGCGACCCGCCGTGCAGCTGGGCGCTGGGATCTGCTGGATGATGATGTTGCCGTCCGGCTTCACCACCGGCTCTTGAAAGAACGGAGCGCAGGTGAAGGCGTCCGCGTTGCCCGACACGTCGATGACCACGCGGTCTGAGGTGGTGAGATAGCGCGGGTTGATCTCGAGCGCCAGCTGTTGCGACGCTCCGACCGCGGGCGCCGCGGCGCCAAAGGCCTCGACGTCGACGATGTTCTGATTGTGCGAGCCCAAGGAGGCGTAGGCGCGGTCACACCCGACCCCGATGGGCGTCGTGGCCGGCGAGGCCGGGGTCGCCGCCGCCGCCGACGGACATCGGGCCGCGAAGTCTAAGACCCGCAGAATGTAGGGGCGGTCGGTCATGCTGGCGGCAAAGAGCCAGAAGCGACCGTTGACCGCCCGCCCGTCGATGATCTTGACCGTGACCTCGACATTGGCGCTGTCGACGAAATAGAAGTAGCCCGACTCGTCGGTGAGCTTGACCGCGTTGCCGAGCGGCGCTTCCCCGAACTGCTCGAGACCGACGATGAAACGCGTGCCCCCGAGGCTGAGGAAGGGGAAGGTTGGTCCCACGACGAAAGCCAGCGCAGCGTAAGGCGATCCATTCACCTCGACGTCGACCGTGTACGAGCCGTAGGGAAGCTGTGGCAGCTCCACCCGCTGTCGCCAGGGCCCCGGTCCGCACGGCGGATCGAGCGGGATGGAGCCGCTGACGACGATGGCGTTGCCGGTGACCACGGGCGACGCGAAGAACGGGGTGCAGGCCGGCGGGCCGCCGGTGATGACGAGCGCGAGCGGCGCACCCGCCTGCGGCTGAGGGGGGATGACGGCGACGTGGGGCGGGGGCGGCAGCGCGGCGTTTTGCCGTGCGGTCTCCGCGGCGTGCGCCGCCGGCGCGCCCAGGACGGGTGACCACGGGCTGCAGAGGCCCAGGACGAGCAGGCCCGCCAACCGGCGGACCGGGCGGCATGGTGATCGCATTGCGCGCTCCTTCCGGCGACTGTCCAATGCTATAACAGCATTTGAATCCTGGCAAGCCCCCGCCGGCTGCAATGGCGCCATACCATTGAAGGGCACCGCGCGCTCCGGGCAAAAGAGAAAAAAGCCGCGGCGTTCTCCCTGCGCCCGCCGGCGCGCGGTGGCCGCAATTTTCACAGGGTCGGGTTCGTGGCGCTTCGAGTCGCGGCAATCGCGGCAATCGCGGTGATTGGAGCAATGGGGTATACACTCGGCTCACTAGGAGCCGCAGGATGCTTGCGCTGAGCCAGGATACCTGGCGCTGGGTGGCAGGGGGCGCGCTCGCCGCCGGTGTGATGTGGTGCGCGGCCTGCTCGCACGGGCCCGGCGCCGGCGCGGCGCCGCTGCGCATCGTCCTCCACAGCGGCCCGCAGGGGCTCGATCCGCACCTGCACGACGAGGCGGCCACGCACTGGGTGCTCGACAACATCTACGATGGGCTGTCCGCCTTCGACGAGGAGATGCACCTGCACCCGGCGCTGGCGGCCGGCTGGGACAACCCCGACGATCTCACCTGGCGCTTCCAGCTGCGCCCGGGCGTGCTGTTCCACGACGGCCGGCCGCTGGCGGCCGAGGACGTGGTCTTCAGCCTCCAGCGCGCCCGCTCCCACCCGCAGAGCAAGATGTCGGGCTACCTGGTCGAGGTCGCGGCGGTGCGCGCGCTCGACCCGCGCACGGTCGAGGTGCAAACCCGCCGGCCGTACCCGATCCTGCTCAACAAGCTGACCTTCATCGCCATCGTGCCGCACGACGCGCCGCCGCGCATCGCCAGCCCGCTCGGCACCGGCCCCTACCGCTTCGTCTCCTACGCGCCCGGCCGGGGCCTCGAGCTGGCGGCCTTCGAGCGCGGCTGGCGGCGGCGCCCTGCCGAACCGCGGGTGAGCTTCGGCTTCGAGAGCAATGCGGCGCGGCGGGTGGAGTGCCTGATCTCAGGCCAGGCGGACCTCGTCGCCGAGCTGCCGTCGCAGGACGCCGACCGGGTGGTGGCGGCGGCAGGCTGCGACGTGCGCGCCACCGGCGGCCTGGCGGTCAGCTATCTGCAGCCGCGTCTCGACACCCCGCCGCTCTCGGACTTGCGGGTGCGCCGCGCCATCAGCATGGCGGTCGACCGCGAGGCGCTGGTCGGCGCGCTGCTGCAGGGCCGCGGCAGCGCCGCCGGCCAGATGGTGGCGCCCAAGGTGTTCGGCTATGCGCCGGAGATCCGGCCGCCGCGCCGCGATCTCGCGGCCGCCCGGCGCCTGCTGGCCGAAGCGGGGCACCCCGGCGGCCTGGACCTGACTGTCGAGTACCGCGCCGGCCTGTCGATCGAGGCCCTGCGCGGCCAGCTCGCCGAAGCCGGCATCCGCCTGCGCCTCGAGCCGCGGCCGTGGAGCGAGCTCTACCCGCGCCTGCTGGCTGGCAAGGTGAGCTTCTACTATGGCACCTGGCTCTGTTCGTCGGGCGATGCCAGCGACCTGTTCGACAACAAGATCCACAGCCGCGACCTGGCGCGCGGCTACGGCGACAGCAACTCGAACGGCTACGGCAACCCGGCGCTCGACAGGCTGATCGAGAGCAGCGGCGCGACGCTCAGCATGAACGAGCGCCGCCGCATCCTCGAGAGCGCCATGCACGTGCTCGACGCCGACCTTCCGCTCATCCCGCTGGTCGTCCCCTACAACCTGTTCGGCGTCCGCCAGCGGCTGGAGTGGGCGCCGCGGCTCGACTACCGCATCCATGCCGCGGACATGCGGCGGGCGGCCGAGTAGTGCGGACAGGGCAGAGGAGGCGGCGCGCTTGAGCGACGTCCGGGTGCGCAGCCTGCGCGTCCGCTTCGTGCTCGCCATCTCGGCGCTGGTGGCGCTGGTGCTGGTGGCCAACGGTATGGTCCTGGCGCTCGCCGGCCGCCCGCACCTGCGCGAGGACATCGAGCGCCGTGCGCAGGCCTACGCCCGGCTGTCGGTGGGGCCGATCTGCAATGCCTACGAGACCTACTACGCCAGCGGCTACAGCAAGTTCCGCGAGCTGGTGCTGGAGACGATGCGGCTCGATCCCGACCTGGCGCGCCTGGCGCTCTACGACACCAGCGGCCGCGTGCTGTTCGACTCGAGCGAGTTCCAGAGCCAGCTGATGGAGCCGACGCGTTCGGCCTCGGCGGTCACTTCCGACCCCGCCATGCGGGAGGCCGTCAAGGGCCTGTCGCTCTCGGCGTGGAAGGCCAGCGAGGACGGCAAGCCGGTCTATGTGGTGGTGGCGCCATTCGTCGAGGAGTGGGGACGGCACCGCTACTCGGTCGTCTTCTACGTCGTCTATGACAGCCTCGCGGCGACGGCCAGGGCGGCTGTGCGGCAGATCTTCTGGCTCTCGGCGGGCTCGCTCGGCCTGGGCGTCTTGATCGCCGTCCTGCTCGCCGCGCAGATCCTGGGCCCGCTCGAGGCCCTGACCCGCGGCGCCCAGGACCTTGCCGACGGGCGGCTCGAGCGCCGCATCGACCTCGAGGCCGGCGACGAGCTCGGCGTGCTGGCCGTGACCTTCAACCAGATGGCGGAGAAGCTTTCGCGCACTATCTCCGATCTCGAGGCGAGCAACCGGGCGCTGGGGCAGATGAACCTCGAGCTGCAGCAGCTCGATCATATGAAGAGCGACCTGCTGGCCAACGTCAGCCACGAGCTGCGCACGCCGCTGACCGCCATCCAGGGCTACACCGAGGCGATGGACGAGGGGCTGCTCGGTCAGGTCAACGCGCAGCAGCGAGACGCCTTCAAGGTGGTGCAGCGCAACACCCGCCGCCTGATGGGTATGATCGAGCAGCTGCTCGGCTTCTCGCGTCTCGAGGCCGGCATCGGCAAGCTCGACTGCACCGCTTTCGACCTGGGCGAGGTGGCGGCGCAGGTTACGGCGCAGGTCGCCGCCGGCGTGCGCGCCGGACCCGGCTCAGAGCACTCTGAGCGCTCCGAAGAGCTCGACCTGCGGCTCGACGTCGAGCCCGGCCTGCCGCTGGTCTGGGGCGACCCCGGCCGCATCTCGCAGGTGATCGAGAACCTGGTCACCAACGCCGTCAAGTTCAGCCCGCCGGGGGGCGAGATCCGGGTCAGCCTCCGGCGCCGGGGCGAAGAGGTGGAAGTGGCGGTCGCCGATCGCGGCATCGGCATTCCAAAGGCGGCCCAGCCGCTCATCTTCGAGCGCTTCTACCAGGTGGATACCTCTTCCACCCGGCGCTACGGCGGCATGGGGCTGGGACTCGCCATCGTGCGCGAGATCCTGGCCGCGCACCAGCGCGAGATCGGGGTGGAGAGCGCGGTGGGTGCCGGCACCACCTTCCGCTTCAGCTTGCCGCTCGCCCTGCCTGCGGGAGCCGCGGGCGCCGCGGGAGGCGCAGGAGCCCCGGGAGCCGCGGGCGCCGCGGCAGCCGCGCCGGCCGCGGGGCCCGAGGATCCCGCATTGCGGCGGGTGGTGCTGATCGACGACGATCCTGGATTCGCGCACCTGCTCGAGGAGTTTCTCGGCCGGGCAGGTTTCGCGGTCGAGACCGCCCCGACGGCGCGCGCCGGCTTCGACCGCGTGGCCGCGGCGCGGCCCGACCTGGTGCTGCTCGACCGCCTCCTCCCCGACGGCGACGGCTTTGACCTGCTGTCGCGCCTGCAGCGCGACGACCGCACGGCGCGGATCCCGGTGCTGGTGGTCTCGATCCGCAAGGAACGCGCGCTCGGCCTGCGCCTCGGGGCCTCGGGATACCTGGTCAAGCCGGTCGCGCCGGCCCGCGTCAAGGAGCTAATCCTGGAGACGCTGGGGCAGCCGGCGGGCGCCCCCGAGGTGCTGGTGGCGGACGACGACGACGACCTGCGGCGCCTGCTGGTCGACCGCCTGCAGGCTGACGGCCTCCGGGCGCGCGGCGCCGCCGGCGGCGGCGAGGCGCTGCAGCTGATCGCCGACCGGCCGCCGGCGCTGCTGCTGCTCGACCTGATGATGCCCGACCTCGACGGCTGGGAGGTGCTGCGCCGGCTGCGTGCCGACCCGGCGACCGCCGATTTGCCGGTGATCGTGCTCAGCGCCCGCAGCGGCGCCCTCGACCGGGCAGCCGCAGAGGGCCTCAAAGTCGTAGACTTCGTCGGCAAGCCTTTTGATCTCGGCTCGCTGCTCGACGAGATCGAGCGCACCCTGGGGCCCGCCAGTCGGCAGGAGGGTCTGGCATGAAGAAGAAGATTCTGGTCGTGGACGACGAGGAGGACGTGGTCGAGGTCGTGCGGCTGGTGCTGGCCAAGAAGGGCTACGAGGTGGAAACCGCCACCTCCGGCATGGACGGACTGGCGCGCGCGCAGAGCGCGCTTCCCGATCTCATCCTGCTCGACATCATGATGCACCAGATGGATGGCTGGGAAGTGCTCAAGCTGCTCAAGCTGGACGAACGGACCAGCGGCATTCCGGTGGTGATCTTATCGGCGCGGGTCGAGCCCAAGGACAAGATCCGCGGTCTCCAGGAAGGCGCGATCGACTACGTGACCAAGCCCTTCGCCGTGCGCGAGCTGGTGGAGAAGGTCGAGGCCGTGCTCGCCGCGCCGGCGGAGGGCGGCAAGTGAGCGACCAGAAGTACTGGGAGCTGCGCGCCGAGTGGCTGAAGCTGCGCGGCTATCTCTTCGACCCCGGAACCGGGCTGCCGGCGCTGCCGGCGGTGATCGAGGACGTGCGCCGCCGGCTCGAGGATGGCGAGCCGATCGGGCTGATCTACCTCGACCTGTCGAGCGGCGGCGGGATGGAAGCGATCTGCGGCTGGCAGACCTACGACCGCCTGCTGCAGCAGCTGACCGCGACGCTGTTCGAGTTCCGCGAGGGCGCGCTGACGCCGCGCGACGCGGTCGCCCTGACCGCGGTGCGCGGCGACGAGTTCCTGCTCTTCGTCGGGCCGCGCCCCAACCAGGCGCTCGACGAGCGGCGCCTGACCCGCCTGCGCGAGCGCCTGGTGGACGACCTCGAGGGCCGCCTGCGCCTCGAGCTCGACAGCCAGGTCCCGCAGGGGATCGTGGTCGCCTGCGGCAGCGCGATGGTGCGCACCGACCCCACGGTGCGCATCGAGCGCTCGATCTACCAGTCGATCGACGAGGTGCGCAGCATCTGCCGGCGGCAGCGCGAGCGGCGGCGCGGCATGCATCTGAACGAGCTGCGCCGCATCCTCGCCTCGCGCGACGTGCTCATCCGCTACCAGCCGATCGTGCGCCTCGAGGACGGCCTGATCCACGGCTTCGAGGCGCTCTCCTCGGGTCCCTCGGGCGACATCTTCCATAACCCCGAGATGCTGTTCTCGTTCGCCGAGGAGACCGAGCAGATCGTCGAGCTCGAGCGTCTCTGCCGCCAGCAGGCGATCCGCGGCGCGGCGCTGCTGCATCCGCAACAGAAGCTGTTCATCAACTGCTCGGCGCACGGCTTCGTCGACCCCGAGCTGGTGTCGCCAGCGATCCTCGATGAGGTGCGCGCAGCGGGACGTGATCCGCGCGACATCGTCTTCGAGGTCACCGAGCGGGTGGCGATCACCGAGTGGCAGGAGTTCCGTGCCATCGTCGCCAAGCTGCGCGGCCTTGGCTTCTCGATCGCCATCGACGACATGGGCGCCGGCTATTCCTCGCTGCAGGCGGTGGCCGAGGTCGAGCCCGACTACCTCAAGTTCGACATCTCGCTGGTGCGCGACGTCCACCTCTCGCCGATCAAGCGCAATCTGCTCGAGACCCTGGTCGTGCTGGCGGACAAGATCCGCGCCCGGGCGATCGCCGAGGGGGTCGAGAGCGTCGAGGAGTTCAAGACGCTGCGGGCGATGGGAGTCACCTTCGCGCAAGGCTTCTACTTCGCCATGCCGGAGATCCTCGCCGGCCCCGCCCCGCTGCGCCTGCGCGAGCGCTTCGAGGCGGCGGCCGCGGGAGAAGCCGCCAGGCCGGCCGGGGCGCCGGCGGGCGCCGAACCGGCCGATCCGGCCGATCCGGTCGGCGGGGTTGCCGGAGCGGCCGGAAGCGCCGGGCCGGAAGTGCCGTCGTAGCCGAGTGATCGCCGTGGTCGCCCTGATTGCCGGGGTGCCTCTCATCGCCGCCGGATCTCGCGCGCCAGGATGAAGCCGTCGCGGCGCGGCTGCCACACCACGTCGTCGCGCGCGCCGTAGACGGCGTAGGGCACGTAGAGCGGGATGAAGTTGAGGTCCTCCATCAGCATGTGCATGCAGCGTTCGAGCTTTGCCCGGCGGGCGAGCATGTCGAGCGTGGTGCCGCTGTCCTGGATCAGCGCGTCCAGCGTCTCGTTCCGGTAGTCGACGAAGTTGCTGTCGCCGTATCCCAGCGCCGCGTCCCGGCTGTGCACCATGGCGTCGAACAGGTCGCTGGCGTCGGCCGAGGGAGTGATGATGGCGCCGAGATAGAAGTCCACCCGCCGGGCCATCAGGCGCGGGAAGAGCTCGTCCCACGGACGCTCCATGGGGTGCACGCGGATGCCGATCTCGGCGAGCTGGCGCCGGATCTCCGCCGCCGGCCGGCCGCGCCGGAACTCGAGGTCGACGTCGAACCCGCCCGGGTAGCCGGCGTCGGCCAGCAGGCGCCTGGCGGCCGGGAGGTCGCGCGGCGGCGGCTTGAGGTCAGGCGAGTAGCCGAAGATGCTGCGGCCCACCATCTGGCCGGCAGGGCGGCCTTCGCCGTGCAGCGCGGCCTGGACCAGCGCCGGGCGATCGAGCGCGAGGTGGATGGCGCGGCGCACGCGCAGGTCGGAGAGCGGCGGCCGCTTGGCCTTGAGCATGAGGTAGTTGACGGTCAAGCTCTCCTGCTCGAGCAGGCGGCAGCCGGCGGCGGAGCGCAGGCCGTCGATGTTCTCCGGCCCGGGCTCCTGGATGATGTCGACCTCGCCTCGGCGCAGGCGCGCCACGCGCTCGCCGGGGTCCGTGACCGGCAGGAACTCCACCTGGCTCAAGGGAGGCGCCAGATCCCAGTGGCCGCGTGCCGCGCGCAGCTCGAGGCGCACGCCCGGCTGGTAGGAGACCAGACGGTAGGGTCCGGTGCCCACGGGGTGGTGGATCTCGGGCGGCGAGCCGGCCGGCACGATGAGCACGAAGGCCAGCTTGTTGAGCAGGATGGCGTACGGCCGCCGCGTGGTGAGCTCGACGGTGTGGAGGTCGAGTGCGCGCACCCGGTCGACCGCCACCAGGTAGCTGCCAAAGCTGCTGGCGGGGAGGGTGCGGGCGCGGTCCAGGCTGAAGGCGACATCGCCGGCGGTCAGCTCGCGGCCGTCGTGGAAGCGCGCCCCGGGGCGCAGGTGGAAGACCCAGGTCAGGTCGTTGGGGTTTTCCCACGACGCCGCCAGCGCCGGTCCGATGCGCATCTCGACGTCGAAGGCGGTCAGCCCTTCGTAGATGTTGCGCAGCAGCGAGTAGGTCAGGGCCTCGTTGCGCAGGTGGGGATCGAGCACCAGCGGATCGCTGTGCACCGCGATGCGCAGCGGGCGCGCCGGCGGCGGCGAGGGCCGGGCGCAGGCCGCGGCGAGCGCGGAGAGCCCGCCGAGCCCGGCGATCATCGAGAGCGCGGCGAGCGCGGCGGGTATTGAGAGTCGGGAAAGGGCGGCGGCGCTACGGCGCTGCGCGCGGGAGCGAGTCACCTCGGCGTACCTCCGGCATCCGGGCCCCGTCGTTGGCGAGTGGAACAGATGCCGCAGTGTACACCCCGCGGCTGGGCGCGCCACCCATCAAGGTGACTCACTGCATCAAAGCCGATCAATACAAGGACACCCAGAGCTTCGCCGACGACGCGCAGAAGCGCAACGGCAAGTGCAAGATCTCGGATGTCAAGCACGAAGGCGACAAGGTGTCCTGGAGCTACGCCTGCGAGAGCGGACCCAGCGGCAGCAGCGAGTACGCATTCAGCGGCACCAGCTACGAGGGCACCAATACGGCGTCGGTCCCGGGCAGCGCCAAGCATGGGGCGATGAAGATGACCCAGCACATCAAGGGCAAGCGCCTGGGCGACTGCTGAGCGCCTCTGCCGCTCCGCGCGGACCAACGCTGGCCGGGTCAGCTCGTTTCGAGCCCCGAGATCAGGCTGCCGAAGCGGTCGGGATCGACGTTGCCTCCCGAGAGGACGACCCCGACCCGCCGCCCGGCGACGCCGGGGACCTTGCCGTGGAGAAGCGCGGCGAAACCGGCCGCGCCGCCGGGCTCGACGACGAGCTTCAGGCGCGCGGCGAGGAGGGCCATCGCCCGCCGCAGCTCGAGGTCGGAGACGGTCAGCACGTCCTCGGCGAGCGCGCGCACGATGGCGAAGGTGCGGTCGGCGGGGCGGGTGGTCTGGAGGGCGTCGGCAATGGTTGCCGGCAGCGGAATCGTCACCGGCGCGCCGGCGGCGAGCGAGCGCTTCATGTCGTCGCCCGCCTCGGGCTCGACCCCGAAGACCCGCAGCGCCTGATTCAACCCGCGCCCGGCGACCGCGATACCGGAGAGCAGTCCGCCGCCGCCGCAGGGAGCCACCACCACCTCGAGATCCGGTACTTGCTCCAGCAGCTCGAGCGCGAGCGTTCCCTGTCCGGCGATCACCGCGTCGTCATCGAACGGCGGCACCAGCACCGCCCCCCGCTCGGCGACGATCCGCCGCGCGATCTGCTCGCGGTCGCCGGTGGCGCGGTCATAGGGCAGCACCGCCGCGCCGTATCCCCGGGTCGCCGCCGCCTTCGCCGCCGGCGCATCGGTTGGCATGATGATGGTCGCCGGTATGCCCAGCTCGCGCGCCGCCAGGGCCACCGCCTGGGCGTGGTTGCCGGAGGAGAAGGCCACGACGCCGCGGGCGCGCTGCTCGGGCGCCAGTAGAGTGAGCCGCGAGAAAGCGCCGCGCGCCTTGAAAGCGCCGACGCGCTGGAAAATCTCGCACTTGAAGAAGAGCCGGCAGCCCAGCCGCGCGTCGAGCTGGCGCGAAGTCAAGACAGGCGTGCGATGGACATGCGCCGCGATGCGGGCGCGCGCCGCCTGGACATCAGCCAGGGAGACCGGGAGAGGGGGGCTCGGCACTCTGTCAGTCATCGCGGATCAGCGGCGGAGCAGGATCATCGGCGATCAGCGGCGGAGCGGGATCATCGCGGAGCTGTCGGCTTCGGCGGCTGCCGGTCTCGGAGCCGGGGGCCGGGGCCGTGCCGCGATCCTGGGCGATCATATCTGCCCCGGTTCGGGCCGTGCGCCTCTTGAAGAGCGGGGGGCGTATCATCGCTTCCCTGCCGGAGCCCGGTGCCGATGTCCTTCACGCTCGATCTGATCCGCCAGGCGCTCGCCGCCCACCATCCGCCCCAGCTCGCCGAGCGCGAGCCGTACCAGGCCGAGGCGGCGGTGGCGCTGGTGCTGGCCGGCCGGCCCGAGCCGGCGCTGTGCGTGATCCGGCGCGCCGAGCGGGCCGGCGACCCATGGTCCGGGCATCTGGCGCTGCCGGGCGGACGCGCCGACCCAGAGGACCCTCATCCGCGCGCGATGGCGGAGCGCGAGACGATGGAGGAAGTCGGCATCGCCCTTGCCGAGCGGCACTGGCTCGGCGCCCTCTCGCAGCTCCTCGTGCGCCTGGGCGGTGGCGGCGGGCGCATGGTCCTGCACTCGTTCGTTTACGCCCTCGATGCCCTCGATGGGGAGCCGCCGCCATTCACCCTGAGCGACGAGGTCGCCGCGGCATTCTGGGTGCCGCTCGCCGAGCTCTGGGACCCCGCGAACGGCTGCCATGTCGAATGGGAGCGCGACGGCACCCGCCTGCTCTATCCGGCGATCCGCTGCCAGGGGCAGGCCATCTGGGGGCTCACCTTCCGCGTCCTCACGCTCTTTTCCGACGCCCTGGGCGCCCCCCTTCCTCATCTCGAGGAGATCCCAAGCTTGGGGCGGTGACCAGGACCCGCGGCCAGAGCTCTCTCAATCTCCCGCCTCTGGCCGCCTCGGAGCCGAGATGTGTGGCAGTCGGGGCTTGCATCTCACGTAACGTGAGGTTCTAGGATCTCTCAATCGTCGCCGATCGGCCGATTGGCCGCAATCCCGCGGCTATCGGACGAGAGCAAGCAAGGAGCGGCCGATGCGGTCTTTACCCTGGAGAGTGGGCGAGCTGGCGCGCCAGACCGGGCTGTCGGTGCGCACGCTCCACTACTACGACGAGATCGGCCTGCTGCGGCCGTCGCGCCACACCGCGGCCGGCCACCGCCTTTACGAGGCGGCCGATATCGCGCGGCTGCAGCAGATCAAGTCGCTGCGCTTCCTCGGCCTCTCGCTCGACGAGATCCGCGACACGCTGCGCAGTCCAGGAATGCCGCAGCGCCGCGTCATCGAGCTGCACATCGCGCGGCTCAAGGAGCAGATCGCGCTCCAGCAGAAGCTCTGCTGGCGCCTGGAGCTCATCGCCGCGCAACTCGACTCGGCGGCGGGAATCGCCGTCGACGAGCTCACCCGAACGATCGAGGAGATCACCATGTTCGAAAAGTACTACACCCCCGAGCAGCTGCAGGAAATCAAGGAGCGCGGCCGCCAGGTCGGCGAGGAGCGGATCCGCCAGGTGGAGGGCGAGTGGCAGGAGCTGATCGCCGCGGTCCACCGCGAGATGGAGAAGGGGACCGATCCGGCAAGCGAGCGCGTGCAGCTGCTGGCCCGCCGCTGGATGAGCCTGGTCGGCGAGTTCACCGGCGGCAACCCCGACGTCGCCAAGGCGTTGGGAGCCATGTACCAGCAGGAGCCGGCGCTGCGCGAGCGCACCGGCATCGATCGCGCGATGTTCGACTACGTCTCGCGGGCGATGAAGCCGCTCCCTCCCGGTCCGGGCTAGAACGAAATTAGTCCGTGCGCCAGGGGAGGGGGCGTCCCCTTCCCCCCCGGAGGGGAGGGAAGGGGATTGAGGGGTTGCGGGGGGCGATCCGATCGATGCTTCGAGTAGGCCTTCACCGCCACATCGCAGCGCCGTTTCATCCTCTGGGTCGGCGCCGCCGATGGGGGCTGAGACCAAATACCGATCCAGGCCGCTTTCGGCTCGGTCGGTGCCCGAGCCGGGGGCGGCCTGGAGGCCATCAGTGCCCGCCTCTTGCCAGAAGATGGATGAGATCGGGCGAGCCGCCCGGAAAGATGAAGTTCACGATCTGGTAGCGACCGTCGAAGCGCGCGAGGACCAGGCGGACGAGGCGGGTGGACGTGCCGGTGACCATGGCGACGTCGACGAGGACCTGGTCGCGATTGTGGCCATCCTTGCCAGCCGCCCCGATGCGAAACGAGCTCGGATACTCCTGGGAGTCGGTGAAGGGGTCGCCGTCGATCAGCGGCACCTCGTCCGGCGACTTGGGCTTGCGCGCCTCGGCGAGCAGGGCGCGGTAGAGCGCGGGCGCGAGCCACCGGCTCCGGGCGCGCAGGCCAGCCTCGGTGAAGCCCATGTCATGCCCGAAGTGGTACTCGTAGAACGCCCGTGCCACCGCGGTCGCCGCCAAGAGGTCGGCGTCCGAGCCCGTGGTCGGGGCCGCCGCCGCCGCAGCGACGAGCGTCAGCAGGAGGGCAAGAGACCAACCGAAGCCGAGCCGCCGTCGAGTCGTGCTCATCGCCCCATCCTAGCCTCGGTCAAGCCCTCGGCCCTAATTCTCAGAGATCCCAACACCTGGAGTCCTCGGCTACAGGACGCTAGAAGCTGCTGTAGGTATAGGTCGGGAAGGTGGCAGGCACGCTCGCGAGAGCATGCGGACCGGAAGTCCGGCCCGCGTTGTTGATCGTGTCGTTGGTATAGACGCTGTTGAACTGGGTCGGTGGACCGCCGGTGAGCAGATAGTCGCTGGGGTTGCCGCTGGTGCCAAAGTTCGGGTTCCACGAACACGTTCCATTCAGGTCTTCATTCATCGGCACCGGGGTCGTGGACGGGAGCCCATGCTGCCAGGTCTGGCTCCCTGCAACCGGCGAATCAAAGGTCAGGAACACGCTCTGGCCGCCGGCCGTGCAGCTGCCGTCGGGCGGCGGGTTCCGCAAGACGCGGAACGCGTTGCCGTCGTCGCAGAACAGAGGGTAACCGGTGGTCGGCGTGCCGGACCGCCAATAGGCGTTCCCCTCGAAATCCTGGAAATGATCGTAGTCCAGCCCGCACGAGTTGGTGCACCCGGTCTGGACCGCGAAGCCCTGCAGACTGGCGGGCGACTCGTCGAGGTCGAAGTTGAAGATGTTCCACCAGAGCTCGACCTGAAGCCCCGGACTCGGACCACAGCCTGCAGGCCATGGAGTCCCCTGCGCGAACATTCCCCGCCTCGCCAGCGAAAAGATGTTGTTCTCGAAGAGGTTGGGATTGGCCGGCCTGCTCACCGTTGGTCCTTCGGTCAGTGAGATGGCGAACGATGACATGTGATAGACGACGTTGTACTTCACGTCGACGCCGCCCGACTGGGCGTCGAGGTAGATTCCCTGGCCGCCGTAGCCAGAGCCGGGCACCGAGGGCTTGCCGTTGATGACCGGGTCGATGATCGACGAGTCGGTGGTGTCGTGGACAAGGTTGTTGTAGATCTTGTTTCCTGTTCCGCTGCCGTCCGGGCCGCCGACGTTATAGTAAAGCGTCCCGCCATCGGAGGTAATACCCTGCATGATGTTTCGGATGTGATTGTACTGGCTGAAGATGTTCGTGCCGTTGACGTTGGCGGCAGCTCCGGGACAGCCGAGGTTGCAGATGGAGATCCCCGCGTGGTAGCCGTCGAGGATGTCGTTGTGGAGGTAGGTGATGCCATTGCCGTTGCCCTGGGCGATTCCCTCGCCGTCGGCGAAAACCCGCGAATAGCCCTGGATGAGATTGTTTTGCACGGTCACGTTGGTGACCACATCGGCAGCCGTGTCGCTCCTGCGGGGAAGATGACCGATGCGGACGCCGCTGTCGCCGATGTCGTAGAAGGTCGAGCCCTGGATGAGATCGTTTGTGGCTTGGGCGGTTGCGGCCGAGCTGGCGACGAGAATGCCTGAGGCGGAGGTGTGCCGTACGGTCACGGCGCCGAAGACCACGTGTTGGCAGCCTTCACAACCGATCGCCTGCGGAAGCGCCAGCTCCCCGTTGTCGTCGTTGTTGAATCCGGTTGTGGACGGGAAGAAGTCATCGACCTCGAAAATGATGCCCTGAAAAGTCACATAGCTCAGATTCGTCGCCGAGATCAGGCTTCCCCCGACGTAGTCGGTCGCCGGCTCTCCCGGAATCGCACCGCCGAGCTGCGGAATCACCACGATGTCGGAGTTGGGGTTCTCGCCGGCGTTGGCAATGTAGCTCAGCACCGGCTGCGCGGTGGAACGATCGAGGAACCAGAGGCCGGTTTGCCCGGCGTTCAGGGCCAAGGTGAAAGCGTCCTTGGCATTCTCGACCAAGTAGCGTTTACCGGCGCCGGGGCCGAAGAGGTTGTAGACGTTGGCGCCGCTCCGCTTGGCCGGCCCCGTGAGATAGATGATGTGGTTCGTCGTGTCGATGCAGCCGATCCTCATCGCGTCCACCGTCCAGGCCTCATAGAGGGTGAGCGCGACGTCGCCCACGGGGTATGGGTTCGCGGGATTCGCCTGACAGGGACTCACTGGGTTACCGGTATAGGTTCCATTGAGATTGACCCAAGCCCTGATCGGATCGGCAGGATTGTAGTAGAAGCGGTCCAGGCACTTGGTGTGCCCCTTGCCGTCCGCCATGCTGTTCGCGACGCTGCAGGTCGAGCCGCTTTGCGGGATTGCCCCCGCAACCCTGAGGTAGGTCCCGAGGCTGCAGAGCGAGGTGGGGACGGCGGCGGGGGGCCCGATCGGGTCGACCGAAGTGCACTGGCTGCCGTTCATGTAGTAACCCACACCGTTCGGCGATTCGAGGCGAGCACGTAAACGACGCGTGCCGCCACCGCCCGGAGCGTCGCCCTTGGCGGTGTAGAAGAGGTACTCGAAGTTTTGGCTGGCAGCGGGCAGCTGAACCTGCCAGAGATTGCTGCTGCCGGACTGGGTCCAGGTCAGGCCCAGCCCGCCGTTGCCGACAGGTACGCCGCCGCTGACGATCGCGGTCTCCCCGGGATAGTTTTGCCAGGCGATGGGCAGAGAAGCGGTGCCGGAATCGGCGGCCACAAAGGTTAGCGTTCCCGGGTTGGTGGGGCTCAGCGGGAGGTAATAGGTACCGGCGCGGACCTCGACCGTCACTGCCCTAGTGCCCGCTAGCGCTCGCACCGCTTGCTGAGCCCGGGCCAACGAGGCAAACGGACCGTCCGTGTGACTGGCATTGGGAGCGGCCAAGATGCCACTCCAAGTGTCCTGCCCGTCAACTGCGACATAGAGGATCGATGAGGCGCCGCAAGGCAGGGCGGCGGTGTCCTGGACGGGCGGCGCCGCGGTGCCGTCGGAATTCTGATAGGTGCGCGTGCCGGCGGTCTGCGTATCGGTGACGGTCAACGTGAAGGCGACGTTGGTGCTGGCGGCGTAGAAAACCCAGAACCGGTTGTTGACCGCGCAGCCGTCCAGCACCTTGACCAGGATCTCCGGATTGTCGGCGCCGAAGAACCAGAAGAGGCCGCCTTGGGCGACGCCGAGGCTCTGCAAGCCGATCGCCTGTCCAGACCCGGAGCGGCCGCCGCCCTCAGCGGTGTGGAAGCTGGCCTGGATCTGGAAGCGGCCATCGACACAGAGCGTGGTGGCGCCTGCCGCGCAGCCGGATTGAGCGTCGGGCCGTTCCTGCGGCGCGCCTCCCGAGTGGGGCGGCGCCGGCCGGACCCACGCTCCGAGCTCCTCGGCGAGGGCACGGTCCACAGCCCGGTTGGCCGCCGGCGACCGGGTCGGGGCGGTCGCCTCGCCCGCCGCGCAGGAGAAAGCGGCGGTGTCTTGCAGCGGCGGCGCCGCGGCGCCGTCCTGGTTGGCGTAGCTCTTGCCGCGGCCGGTGCGGGTGTCGGTGACCTCGATTGTGAAGCCGACGTTGGTGGTTGCCCCGTAGAAAACCCAGAACTGCCGATTCACCGCGCAGCCGTTCAGAACCTTGACCAGGATCTCGGGGTTATCGCCGCTGAAGAACCAGAACAGCCCACCGTGCGCGACTCCGAGGCTGACGAGCGGAACCGCATTGCCGCTGCCGGAGAAGCCGCCGCCTTGCGCCGTATGGAAGCTGACCGTCACTTGCCAACGCCTGTCTCCTGGCTGATCGTCGATGCAGAGGGCCGTCGGGCCCGCTGGGCACGCGGTGGCCGCGGCGGAAAGGGCGACCCTGTCGATCGGGAGCGCCTTTGCCGGCGCATCCCCAGCCGTCGCCGCGAGACTGGCGGCGAAGGCGGCGAAGATGGCTGTGAAAGGCAACGAATCGGTCATCAGGTCTCCCGTTCAGCTTCCGGGCGATGTCGAGCTGTACGATGGAACACGAGGGGCGCGGAAAACCTGCGTTGGCGTCGATCGACGACAAGCGGCGGGCGACGCCCGCCAAGACGAACTCCCCGGAGCAAGAGGGAGGGGGCGTCCGGAGGGGTGGGAAGGGGATCGAGGGGTTGCGGGGGGCGATCCGATCGATGCTTCGAGTAGGCCTCCACCGCGATATCGCAGCGCCGTTTCATCCCTCGGGGGTCGGCACCGCCGTTGGGGACTAGATAGATAGTGTCTCAGTCGGGCAGCAGCGCGGTGGCTTCGATCTCGACCCGGGCGCGCTCTTCGAGGAGGGCTTGAACGACGACCACGGACATGGCGGGGAAGTGGCGCCCCATGACGGCGCGATAGGCGGCCCCGATCTGGCGCCGCGCCGCCAGGTACTCGGCGCGGTCGGTGAGGTACCAGGTGAGCCGCACGACATGGCGCGGCTCGGCGCCGGCCTCGCGCAGCACCGCCGCAACGTTGGCGAGCGCCTGGCCCACCTGCGCCGCGAGGTCGTCGCCGGCGAAGGCGCCGGTGACCGGGTCCCAGCCGACCTGGCCGGCGACGAAGACCTGGCGCCCGCGCCCCGCCATGCCGTGCACGTAGCCGCTCGGTGCGGCCCAGCCGGGGGGCTGCAAGCGCTCGAGTGGCCCGTCGGCGCCTTTCACGGGCTGGTAGTCCGATCGGGCGAGGCCGCTGGCGGGGCCGGTTGATCAGGCGCGGCCGCTGGGGCGGCCGGTTGATCGGGCGCGGCCGCTGGCGCGGCCAATTGATCGGGCGCGGCCGCTTGGTCGCGCAAGCGGAAGCGTTGCAGCTTGCCGGTTTCGGTGCGCGGCAGCGAGCCGACGAAGTCGATCCGGCGGGGATACTTGTAGGGCGCGATCTCCGCCTTGACGAACTCCTGCAGCTCCTTGACCGTCTCGGCGCTTGGCTCGGCGCCCGCGGCCAGCACCACGAACGCCTTGACGACCTGCCCGCGCTCGGGATCGGGCACGCCGACGACTCCGCACTCCTGCACCTTCGGATGCTCGAGCAGCACGCTTTCGACCTCGGGGCCGGAGATGTTGTGGCCGGCCGAGACGATCATGTCGTCGGTGCGCGCCTGGTACCAGAAGTAGCCGTCGGCGTCCATGAGATAGGAGTCGCCGGTCCAGTTCCATCCCTGCTGCACGTACGCCCGCTGGCGCTCGAGGTTGTCGAGGTAGCGGCAGCCGGTCGGACCGCGCACAGCGAGCCGGCCGATGGTGCCGGGCGGCAGCTCGGCGCCGCTGTCGTCGGCCACCCTGGCCTCGTAGCCGGGAACCACCTTGCCGGTCGCGCCGGGCCGGATGTCGTCGCCGGATGAGCTGATGAACATGTGCAGCATCTCGGTCGATCCGATGCCGTCGATGATCCGGAGGCCGGTGGCCCGCCGCCAGGCCTCGAAGGTGGCGAGCGGCAGGGTCTCGCCCGCGGACACGCACTTGCGCAGGCTGGAAAGATCGTACCGTTCGACCAGCGGACACATCGCCCGGTAGGCAGTCGGCGCCGTGAAGCAGATCGTCGCCCGGTAGTCCTGGATGCCCTGCAGCAGGAAGGGCGGCGAGGCCTGTTCGAGCAGCAGCGCCGCGGCCCCAATGCGTAACGGGAAGAGCAGCAGACCGCCGAGGCCGTAGGTGAAGGCGAGCGGCGGCGAGCCGCAGAACAGGTCGTCGGGCTGGGGCCGCAGCACGTAGCGCGGGAAGCATTCGGCCGCCGCCAGCAGATCGCGGTGGAAATGCATGGTGCCCTTGCCCTGGCCGGTCGTGCCCGAGGTGAAGGCGATGATCGCCACGTCGTCGGCCGCGGTGTCGCGGTTGGCGAAGCCGGCCGGCTTGCCGCGCATCATCGTCTCCAGCGACGGCGGGCCGGAGCCCGGCCCCTCGCAGTGTTCTCCAGCCGCTCCAGCCGCTCCAGCCGCGCTAGCCGCGCCGGCCGCGCCGGCCGCGCCGCCGTCCACCTCGCCGGCAGCGTCAAAGCAGACCACTCTCGTCCCCGGCCGCGCCGCTCCCGAAGCCGTGGTGAGCATCGCCTGCTCGCAATCGGCGGCGATGCGGCGGTCGGTCAGGGCGAGCCGGATCCGCGCCTTGTCGGCGATGAAAGCCAGCTCGCGCACCCGCAGCAGGGGCATGGTCGAGACCGCCACCCCGCCCGCTTTCAGGACCGCGAACCAGCAGGCCGCCAGCATCGGGCTGTTCGGCCCGCGCAGCAGGACGCGGTTGCCCGGCACCACTCCGAGCTCTTCGACCAGCACGCGGGCGATCCGGTTGGCGGTCGCGAGCAGCTTGGCGTAGCTCCAGCGCCCGCCGGGAAAGACCAGCGCCGTGCGCTCGCCCTCGCCCGCGGCCACCCTGACGTCGAGGAGCTCGGCGGCGCAATTGAGACGGCCTGGGAAGGCGAGCTCCGGCACCCCGGCGTAGCTCATCTCCGGCCACAGCTCGCGTGGCGGCAGCGAGTCGCGGCAGAACTTGTCGAGGTGCCCGCTCGGCTCGCTCGGCTCGCTCGGCTCGGCCGCGGCCCCCGATTCGGCCACCGCGCGCCCCGCGGCAGGCGCCAGCTTGGGCTGGGGTGCCGCGGTCTGTGCCGCGGTCTCCGGCGGGGTAGCCACCGGCGTCGCGCCGGCGAGCAGCTGGCCGGCGATGATCAGGCGCTGGATCTCGCTCGTCCCTTCGTAGATGCGCAGGGCGCGGACCTCGCGGTAGAGCCGCTCGACTGTTTCGCCGCGGACCACGCCGCGGCCGCCGAAGAGCTGCACCGCCTCGTCGACGACCCGCTGCGCCGCCTCGGTGGCATAGAGCTTGGCCATCGCCGCTTCGCGGCTGATGCGCGGCGCGCCGCTGTCGCGCGCCCAGGCGGCGCGATAGACCAGCAGCGCGCTGGCATCGACCGCGGTTGCCATGTCGGCGAGCTTCGCCCGCGTCAGCTGATGATCGGCCAGCGGCCGCCCGAAGCTCTGCCGCCGCTGGCTCTGGCAGAGCGCCTCGTCGAGGGCGCGGCGGGCGAAGCCGAGCGCCGCCGCCCCCACCGTGGCGCGGAAGACGTCGAGCGTGGCCAGCGCCACCTTGAGCCCGTCGCCGGGCTCGCCGAGCAGTGCCGCGGCCGGCACCCGGCACCCCGCGAGCTCGAGCGTGCCGAGCGGATGAGGAGCGATGACGTCGACGCGGCTGGTCACCGAAAGCCCGGGATTGCCGGCGTCGACCACGAAGGCGGCGAAGGCCTTGGCGCCCAGCTCGGGCAGCCGGCTGAAGACGACGTAGTGGTCGGCGATCCCGGCGTTGGAGATCCAGCACTTCTGCCCATCGAGGACGTAGCTGCCGCCGGCCTCGCGGCGGGCGACGCTGCGCATGGCGGCGACGTCGGAGCCCGCCTCGGCCTCGGAAAGGGCGAAGGCGGCGATCGACTGGCCGGCGCAGACCTGCGGCAGGTAGGCGCGCCGCAGCTCCTCCGAGCCGAAAAGCGAGATCGGGGCGCTGCCCAGCCCCTGCAGGGCGAAGACGAAATCGGCCAACCCGTCGCGGGCGGCCAGCGCCTCGCGCAGCAGGCAGATCGAGCGCACGTCGAGGTGGTCGAAGGCGCCGCCGGCGCCGCGGGGCACGAGGTAGCGCAGCCAGCCGCCCGCGCCCAGGCGGCGTGCGATGCCGCGGCAGGCCGCGTCGAGCGCGTCGCGGCCGCGCGGCTCGTCGCCGCCGGCGGACGCCCCGTCCGTCCCTGCTCGATCTGTTCCGGGCCCGCCCGCCGCCGGCCCCGCCGGCCCCGCCGGCAAGAGACCGCCGCCGTCGAGCCAGGCTCCGAGCTCGCGCGCCAGCTCCCGATGCGCGCCGTCGAAGAAGGGCCAGCCGAGATAGGTCGTGTCTGCCATCGGGTGCCCTGGGTGAGCCGCTGCGCCCCGCTCCCTCAGTTGCCTTCGAAGACCGGCGTCTGGCGCGCCGCGAAGGCGCGATAGGCGCGGGCGAAGTCCTCGGTCTGCATGCAGATCGCCTGCGCCTGCGCTTCGGCCTCGATCGCCTCGTCGAGACCCATCGCCCACTCCTGCGCCAGCGATTTCTTGGTCATGGCGTGGGCAAAGGTCGGTCCCTGAGCCAGCGACGCCGCCAGCGCCTGGGCCTCGGCGAGCAGCTCCTCGGGCGCCGCCAGCCGGTTGTAGAAGCCCCAGCGCTCGGCCTCCACGCCGTCCATCGAGCGGCCGGTGTAGAGCAGCTCGCTGGCGCGCCCCAGGCCGACGATCCGGGGCAGCATGGCGCAGGCGCCCATGTCGGCCCCCGAGAGCCCGACCCGGACGAAGAGGAAGGCGACCTTGCTGCGCGGCGTGCCGAGGCGCAGGTCGGAGGCCATGGCGAGGATCGCCCCCGCGCCGGCACAGGTGCCGTCGATCGCCGCCACGATCGGCTGCGGGCAGCCGCGCATGGTGCGCACCAGCTCGCCGGTCAGCCGGGTGAAGGCGAGCAGCTCGTCGAGGCGCCCCTGCTCTTTCATCTCGATCAGCGGGCCGATGATCTCGCGCACGTCGCCGCCCGAGCAGAAGTTGCCGCCGGCGCCGGTCAACACCACGGCTCGGATCTCGCTCACCCGGCCGAGCGCGCGGAAGGCGTCGGCGAGCTCTCGGTACGAGGCGAAGGTGAGCGGGTTGCGGCGCTCGGGCCGGTCGAGGGTGATGGTCGCGACGCGCCCCGCGACGCTCCAGCCGAAGTGCTGCGGGCGGATATTGGCCGCCACGCTAAGCTCACTGCTCACGTGCCTTCCCTCCTCGCGCCCCTGGCGCTGCGTCCAGCCGCCCTTCGCCCGCCAACGTCATCGCCTGGCGCCCTGTCTCCGCCGCTCTTCCGCGTCGCCTGGCACGGACCGCTGCCCGGTGTGCCGGGGGCGCGCCGCTCAGACGCCGCTCGAGCCCCGCGGCTCGCTCAGCAGGGCCTGGCGCTCCAGCAGGCGCTCGAGCTGCTGCTTGCCCGGAAGATATTGCACCGGCCAGGGCTGGCACGCAAACCCCAGCTCCGCCGCCGCCCTGAGCGTCCAGTGCGGGTCGGTCAGGTGCGGCCGCGCCAGGGCGCAGAGATCGGCGCGGCCGGCGGCGATGATCGAGTTGACCTGATCGGCATCGGTGATGTTGCCGACCGCGATCGTCGCCACCTGCGCCTCGTTGCGGATCTGGTCGGAGAACGGGGTCTGGAACATCCGCCCGTACACCGGGCGCGCCGCCGCCGAAGTCTGTCCGGTCGAGACGTGGATGATGTCGGCGCCGGCCTGGTGAAAGGCGCGCGCGGCGGCTACCGCTTCGCCCTCGGCAAGGCCGCCGGGCGCCCAGTCGGTGGCCGAGATGCGGACCGAGATGGGCCGCTCCGCCGGCCAGGCGGCGCGCATGGCGGCCAGTACCTCGAGCGGGTAGCGCAGGCGATTGGCCAGCGTTCCGCCGTAGTCGTCGTGCCGCCGGTTGGAAAGGGGCGTGATGAAACCCGACAGCAAGTAGCCGTGGGCGCAATGCAGCTCGATCATGTCGAAGCCGGCGCTCGCCGCGAGCTCGGCCGCGCGCACGAACTGGCCGCGCACCAGCTCCATGTCGGCACGCGTCATGGCGCGCGGCACTTGCATGCCCGGGCGGAAGGGCAGAGGCGAAGCGGCAATGATCTCCCAACCTCCGTGCTCCAGCGGCTCGTCCATCCCTTCCCACATCAGCCTGGTGGCGCCCTTGGCGCCGGAATGCCCGAGCTGCAGGCAGATCTTGGCGCCGCTCCAGCGGTGGGCGAACTCGGTGATGCGCCGCCACGCCGCCGCATGCTCTTCGCAATACATGCCGGTGCAGCCCGGCGAGATGCGCCCTTCCGGCGACACGCAGGTCATCTCGGTGATCACCAGCCCGGCGCCGCCGAGCGCGCGCGCTCCGAGGTGCACCAGGTGGAAATCGTTCGGCAACCCGTCGTCGGCGCTGTACATGTCCATCGGCGAGACCACGACACGGTTGGCCACCGTCATGCCGCGCAGGGTGAAGGGGGTGAAAATCGGCGGCGGTGACGGTGGCGTGGCCGGCGCAGCCGCCGGTAGGGCGTGCGGGTCCGAAGCCGGGGGGGCCGCGGCGGCGGCGGCCAGCGCCGCGCGGCTCGCGAACCAGCGCTCGACGCCGGTCAGGTAGGTGCGGTCGCGCAGGCGCAGGTTCTCGTGGCTGACCCGCTGGCTGCGGGTGAGCAGGCTGTAGGCGAACTGGGGCGGCTCGAGCCCGATGTAGCGCTTGACGTTCTCGAACCATTCCATCGAGTTGCGCGCCGCGTTCTGCAGCCGCAGCGCCTCGGTCATCCGCTCCTCCTGATAGTCGGCCAAGGCGCAGGCGAGCTCCGCCGGCTGGCCGGCGCCGGCGCCGGCCAGCGCGCGGGCCAGCCCGATGGCGTCTTCCATCGCCAGCTTGGTCCCGGAACCGATCGAGAAGTGGGCGGTATGGGCGGCATCGCCGAGCAGCACCACCCGCCCATGGTGCCAGCGCGCGTTGCGCACCCGCACGAAGCTCAGCCAGGGCGCCGCGGCAAGATGCGGCGGAACGTTGGCCAGCAGCGGGTGGCCGTCTAGCCACGGCGCGAACAGCCGCTCGCAAGCGGCGATGGTCGCCGCGCTATCCAACCGGTCGTAGCCGGCGGCGCGCCACGACGCCTCGTCGCACTCGACGATGAACGCCGACAGCCGCTCGTCGAAGCGGTAGGCATGGGCCTGGAAAACGCCGTCGGCGTTGTCGACGAAGATGAAGGTGAAGGCGTCGAACTGCCGCGTCGTGCCCAGCCAGACATACCTCGCCGTGCGCACGTCGAGGTCGGGCGCGAAAGCGGCGGCGTAGCGCCGGCGCGTCATGCTGTTGACGCCGTCGGCCCCGATGATTAGATCGGCCGAGGCAAGCTCGGCCGCGGGTAGATCGGCCGAGGCAAGCTCGGCCTTGGGCAGATCGGCCGAGGCAAGCTCGGCCGCGGGTAGATCGGCCGAGGCAAGCTCGGCCCTGGGCAGATCGGGGTGTTGCGGCAGCTCGGCTTCGCCCACTTCGCAGCGGAAGCGCAGCTCGACGCCGAGCTCGGCGGCGCGGTCGCGCAAGATGGCGAGCAGCGTCCGCCGCGCGATGCCGCTGAAGCCGTGGCCACCCGAAGTGATGGTCGCGCCGCGGACGTGAATGTCGATGTCGTCCCAGCGGGCGAAGCTGTCGCAGATCCGCTGATAGGACTCGGGATCGGCGGCGCGGAAGTTGCCGAGCGTCTGGTCGGAGAAGACGACCCCCCAGCCGAAGCTGTCGTCGGGGCCGTTGCGCTCGTAGACCGTGACCTGATGCCGCGGGTCGGCTTTCTTGACCAGCAGCGCCAGATAGAGACCGGCCGGGCCGCCGCCGATGACCGCGATCCTCATCGCCCGGTCTCCGGCCCGCGGCCGGGTCGAGCCATACGGATCGCGCGGGAGCTGGCGGCCGGGAGCACCGCGGCGATCGTAGCACGCGAGTGGTCTCGGGATGTCCCGCCGCACCCCACCCACCCCACCCATCCTTGAAGCGCGCGACCGAGCTCGCCGGCGCAGGACGGTGCCAGGGGCGCAGGCCGTATAATCTGGCGGCCAACAGATCGGGCGTGGCCCCTGCCCGCGCTGCGCGGAGACCCCCAATGAGATCAATCAAGGCCTCGATCCTGCTGCCGGCCCTCACCCTCGCCGTCCTCGTTCCCACCATGGCTGCGGCTGCGGCGGCGCAGGAGATGCGCCCGCTGATCCCGCCGGACATCGAGAAGGCGGCCGCGGCGGCGCAGGCCGCGGCCGAGAAGGCCGGCGCCGCGGCGCCCCACGTCGTCGACACCTACGGCGTCGCGCCGCTCGCCACCCTGCCCGAGGCCGCCGTCGCCGAGCCGGGGCGCCTCGCGGCGCTGCGCGCCTGGAACGAGGCCAACCACCAACCGCTGCGCAACGGCATTTCCCGCCCGCTGCCGGCAGTCCAGCGCGTCGAGCTCGACGCCGCGCTGCTCGACCGGCCGCTGGTCGAGCACGCCGGCGGCATGGCGACCCAGACCTCCTTCGAGAGCCTCGCCTGGGGCGGCGCGGTCAAAGTGGCGCAGGCCGACCGGCTGCGCCTGCACCTCGCCGGCGTCCACCTGCCGCCCGACGCCCGCATCTGGGTGCACGGCAGCGGAGGATCGACCGTGGGGCCGTTCGGTCCCGACCTGCTGGCCTCCGACGGCGGCTTGTGGACGCCGAGCGTCAGCGGCGAGACGGTGGCGATCGATGTCGAGCTGCCGGCCGCGGCGCTAGCCCGCGGCGGCCGTTATGGCTTCACCATCGACCGCGTGCTGGAGCTCCTGCCGCCGGCCGAGACCGCCGGCAGCGGCGGCAGCCCCACCCTGCGGCTCAAGGACATGAGCTGCAACGTGGACGCGAGCTGCTTCGGCGACCGCGACTTTCCCAGCATCGATGCCGCCCGCCACGCCCTGGCGCGCATCGAGTTCGTGGACGGCACGGGCCAGGGCGCACTCTGCTCGGCGCAGCTGCTCAACGACACCCTGAACGACCAGACGCCGTACCTGCTGACCGCCAATCACTGCATCTCGACCCAGGACTCAGCGGCCAGCATCGACGCCGCCTTCGACTTCTTCACCACCTCGTGCAACGGACAGGCTCCCGCCCTCACCCAGTTGCCGCACAGCCACGGCGCGCGCCTGCTCGCCACCGGCAGCGCCGACAAGGGCACCAGCGACTACACGCTGCTGCGCCTCAACAACCTGCCGGGCGGCCGTACCTTCCTCGGCTGGAACGCCGATCCGAACGCGGCTGCGGACGGCACGTTGCTCTATCGCCTGTCGCATCCAGGGGGGTTGCCCCAGAACTTCGTCGTCACCCGCTCGAGCTCCTCGGTCCCGGCCTGCGGCGGCGACCGGCCGACCTTCCTCTACTCGACCCAGGTCACCGGCGGTACCTTCGCCGGCAGCTCGGGCTCGGCCGCTCTACTGGCCAACGGCGAGGTGGTAGGCCAGGAGTTTGGCGGCTGCGGCAACGCCAACGACTGCAGCCCACTGCAGTTCACCATCGACGGCGCGTTCGCCCACAGCTTCCTGGAAGCGCTGTCGCCGTTCTTGAGCCCGGTTCCCGCCGTCGGCGGCTGCCGCGCCGGGTCGACGACCCTCTGCCTGATGAACCGCCGCTTCCAGGCGACCGTGACCTGGACCAATCAGTTCAATGGCAGCTCCGGCACGGGGAGCGCCATCCCGAGCACCGACTCGACGGGGTTCTTCTACTTCACCGACCCGTCCAACTTCGAGCTCATCCTGAAGATCCTCAACTTCGGCACCGTCATCAAGGTCTTCTACGGCGAGCTCACCAATCTGCATTTCACGATCACGGTCACCGATACCAAGACCGGGACGGTCAAGCACTATACGAATGCGCCCGGCGACTGTGGCACCATCGACGAGATGGCCTTCGCGCCGGACAGCGCCAAGAGCGCCCCCCTGAGCCCGCCCGCGGCCCCGCCCGTCGCGAAGGCGGGGGGAAGCTGCATCCGCGGCACGAACACTCTCTGTCTGCTCAACCGGCGGCTGGCGGTCTCGGTCAACTGGCAAAACCAGTTCAACAACACCTCGGGTCCGGGCGCCGCGGCGGCGCTCTCCGACGAGTCGGGGCTGTTCAGCTTCAACGACCCCTCGGCCGTCGAGCTGGTCCTGAAGGCGCTCGATTTCGGCACGGCGATCAAGTTCTTCTGGGGCACGCTCTCCGATCTCGGCTACGCGATCACCGTCACCGATACCGTGACTGGCGCGGTGAAGAGCTACAAGAACAACCCCGGCAACTACTGCGGCGGCATCGACAACGCCGCTTTCACGCTCTGACCGCCGAGAGCGCACGGGCCGCGCGGAGAATTCTGGTTACCCGGAGCGCTCCGTGCCCTCCGGCCCTGCGCGTCGTTTCCGGCGCGGGCGGAGGCCTGCAAATGAACCAAGGGTCCCCGCCAGCACTTCGTTCAGGGCGGCTGCGAGAGCGATCAGCAGCGGCACCGCGGCCTGCAGCAAGAAACGGTCCCAGGTCACCTGCGCCAGGTAGGCCGGGTCCAGGTGCACGGAATAGGCGGCCCAGCCGATCGCGGGCGGACCGGCAGCGGCGATCAGGCAGCGGCGGTTTGCCGGCAGCCGCAGGGCACGAGTCCCGGCGAGCAGCACCGCCGGCGCCATCCACCAGAAAGCGCTCCAGTCCCGCCAGCTGAACATGCGCGCCACGAGCACCGGCCCGAAAACCGCCACCTGGCCTACCGCGCCGGGCCAGTTGGCGCTCCAATCGAGCCGGCCGAAGTAGTTCTCGTCTTGGCGGTTCGGAATGCCGGAGCGCCAGCAGAGGAGGAGGGCAAGGGCGAGCAGCGCCGGCGCCGCGGCGGCGCCGAAGCGCGCCAGCTCGCCGGCCGCGGAGCCGGGGCGGCGGCCGCCCTGCCTCAGATGGCTACGGATGGGGCTCCAGAAGGCGAGCGCGAGCACCAGCACGGCGAGCGGCGCGCCCTCGTTCTTGGTCAGGACCGCGGCAGCGAGCAGCACCCCGGCGGCCAGCGCATCGCTCCGGCGGCGGCCCGGGCGCCAGAGCAACACCACCGCGCCGCCGAAAAAGCAGGCGAGCGGCAGGTCGCTGTAGCTGCTCGAGGCGCTGCCTTCGCCGTAAGCGAAGAAGGGCACCAGCGCGGCGCTGAGTGCGGCCAGGGCGGCGGCGTTCTTGCCGGCGCGGCTCCTGGCGCCGTCGTAGACCAGCAACAGCAGGACGGGCAGGAAGGCGGCATACAGCGGGCGGAACAAATGCGAGTCGGGAGCGCCGGCAAAGGCCTCGAGCGCCGCCACCTGCGCCACGGGCAGCAGCAGCGGGTACTGCGGATGGGTTATGAACCACCGCTTGTCGCGCATCACCGCGGGGTCGACGGTGCCCTCATGGCGGATGTACAGCGCCTGCGCGCACCAGGTCATCCTGCCGTCCCAGTCGGTCAGAGGGTTGCTGGCCGTCTGGGCCACGACGCCGAGCCCCACCGCCGCCGCCACCGCCGCCGCGAGCAGCGGCAGCGGGCCGCCGGCGCGCCGCACCCAGGCGCGCAGCGCGGCATTATTCACCCCGTGGCGCCTGGCCGTTCCGCGTATGCGGTGGATGCGAGAGCGGCGGTGCCGGCGGACCAGGAACAGGGTCAGGCCGGCGACCGTCGGCAGCGCTACGACCGTCAAGACGGCCGGGCGCCGCAACGGCACGCCGAACAAATGGGAAAGCGCATAGAGAGTCCCCGCCACGCCGGTCATCCCGAGCAGGTAGCCATAGGCCAGGCGCCGCGCCAGCGGCAGGCGGCGCACGGTGGGCAAGAGCTCGGTCAGGCCGAGCCCGGGAGCGGCGAACAGCCCGACGCCGCCCAGCCCGCTCCACAGCTCAACGGCCAAGCCGGCGCTCCAGCGCGGCCATGAAGCGGTAGCGCTCGAAGAGGACCGGCGGCCTGCCCGGTCCGTACGCCACCACCACGTGATGCAGGTTCGCCGCGAGGATGCCGCGCAGGCGCCGGGGGGGCGGCAGGTCGCCGAGCTTGCCGAGGAAAACGGCGCGCCGCGGCGCCAGCTCGTAGCGCACCCAGAGCGCGCCGCCGGCGCGGGGATCGCCCCCCTCGACCAGCAGGTAGTCTTCGTCCGGCCCGAGCTCGTGCCGGATTTCCTCGACGGCGCCGACGAAGGCCGCTCCGAGGCAGCGCGCGCGCGCCGCCAGGGGGTCCTCGCGGGCGTGGAGAGAGACCTCTCCAAGGTGGATGAATGCCCGACCCAGGGCAGGAGGAAGCGCGGCCGCCAGGAAGAAGCAGAACAGGCCGAGCGCGGGCCACTGCAGCCAGGTGCGAAGAGGACGGCGCATCCGAGGGGGTATTATGCATCGGCCCTGTTTTGACGGGCGCGCACGATTGGGAGGGCCATGACCGCCGTGCACGACTATCGCACCCGGCGCCGGGTCGAGTTCGCCGATACGGATCTCTCGGGTTTGGTCCACTTCGCCCGCTTCTTCGTCTTCATGGAGACGGCCGAGCACGAGTTCCTGCGCAGTCTGGGTGTCGACCCCGGCGCCCTGCTGGTCGAAGACGGCCGTCTGATCGGCTGGCCCCGGGCCGCCGCCAGCTGCGAGTATCTGGCGCCGGCCCACTATGGCGAGGAGCTGGAGATCCATCTCCAGGTCGAGCGCGTCGGCCGCACCTCGCTCACCTTCAGCATCGCGATCAGCCGCGGCGCAACCGCGGTGGCGCGTGGCAAGGTGACGACGGTCTGCTGCGTGCTCAACGAACCGAGCGGTCCGCGGCCGGTGCCGATTCCCGCCACCCTCGCCAGACGCCTACGCGCTACGAGCTGATGGTCATTGCTCGGCGCGCGGACGGGTGGACCCGGCCTGCGCGGTCACGGACCAATTTCGTTCTACTCGGTCCGCGCTGGCGTTTACCGGCGGCCCGTAAACGAGCTAAGATGGGTGCCAGCTAGGGGGGCCGCGAGGCTGAGAGCCCGTCAGGCGCGGGCGACCCTCACTACCTGACCTGGGTAATGCCAGCGTAGGGAAGCGATGCCGAGCACCGGCCCATCGGCAAACGCCGCACCCCCGCGCCCAGGGTGCGGCGTTTCTGTTGTCAGGCAGCGACCTGCTCCGGCCCCTGGATCGCCCCCCGGCGCGAGAGGAGATTGCGATGATCGATCCGGTCAAGCCTGCGACTGCCACCGAAACTCATTCGCCGGCCCCCGCCGCCCGGAGCGGCCCGGCCACTGCTGCTCCCGAGCCGTCGCGGGTGGCGGCAACCGTGCAGCCGTTCCCCGCTTCCCGCAAGGTCCATGTCGCGGGCAGTCTTCCCGGCGTGCGGGTGCCAATGCGCGAGATCGCGCTCTCGCCCACCCGCCCGCACCAGCCGGTGGCCGCGGTGCCGGCGGCGGAGGCGGTCATTGCCAATCCGCCCGTCCTGGTCTATGACACCTCCGGCCCGTACACCGATCCGGCGGTGGAAATCGACCTGCAGCGTGGCCTGCCGGCGCTGCGCCGCCCCTGGATCGCTGGACTCGGCGACGTCGAGGAGCTGCCCGCGGTCTCCTCCGAGTACGGCAGGCGGCGGCTCGCCGACTCGCGGCTCGCGGGCCTGCGCTTTGCTCACCCTCGGCGGCCGCTGCGCGCCAAGGCCGGCGCCAATGTGACCCAGATGCACTACGCGCGGCAGGGGAAGATCACCCCGGAGATGGAGTTCATCGCCATCCGCGAGAACCAGGCGCGGGAGCTCGGCCGGGAGGCGGCGGGCAACAATGGGGGCGACGGCGCCCAGCACGCCGGTCACTCGTGGGGGGCGGCGATTCCCAGGCGCATCACGCCCGAATTCGTGCGCGACGAGGTGGCGCGGGGCCGCGCGATCATTCCCGCCAACATCAATCATCCCGAGAGCGAGCCGATGATCATCGGCCGCAATTTCCTGGTCAAGATCAACGCCAACATCGGCAACTCGGCGGTCACCTCCTCGATCGACGAAGAGGTGGAGAAGATGACCTGGGCGATCCGCTGGGGCGCCGACACGATCATGGACCTGTCGACCGGCAAGAACATCCACGAGACCCGCGAGTGGATCCTGCGCAACGCGCCAGTGCCGGTCGGCACCGTGCCCATCTACCAGGCGCTGGAGAAGGTCGGCGGCAAGGCCGAGGAGCTGAGCTGGGAGATCTATCGCGACACGCTGATCGAGCAGGCCGAGCAGGGGGTCGACTATTTCACGATCCACGCCGGCGTACTGCTGCGCTATGTGCCGCTCACCGCCGGCCGCATGACCGGCATCGTGTCGCGCGGCGGCTCGATCCACGCCAAGTGGTGTCTGGCGCACCACCAGGAGAACTTTGCCTACGCCCACTTCGCCGAGATCTGCGAGATCATGAAGGCCTACGACGTCTCGTTCAGCCTCGGCGACGGCCTGCGTCCGGGCTCGATCGCCGACGCCAACGACGCCGCCCAGTTTGCCGAGCTCGACACGCTCGGCGAGCTCACTCGCATCGCCTGGCAGCACGACGTCCAGGTGATGATCGAGGGGCCCGGACACATCCCGATGCATCTCATCCAGGTCAACATGGAAAAGGAGCTCGCGGCCTGTGGCGAGGCTCCCTTCTACACCCTGGGGCCGCTGACCACCGACATCGCGCCCGGCTACGACCACATCACCTCGGCGATCGGCGCCGCCATGATCGGCTGGTACGGCTGCGCCATGCTCTGCTACGTCACCCCCAAGGAGCACCTCGGCCTGCCCGACCGCGACGACGTCAAGGCCGGCGTCATCGCGTACAAGATCGCCGCCCACGCCGCCGACCTCGCGAAGGGTCATCCCGGCGCCCAGGCGCGCGACAACGCCCTCTCCAAGGCCCGATTCGAGTTCCGCTGGGAGGACCAGTTCAACCTTGCCCTCGATCCCGAGACGGCGCGCTCGTACCACGACGAGACCCTTCCCGCCGAGGCCGCCAAGCTCGCCCACTTCTGCTCCATGTGCGGCCCGCACTTCTGCTCGATGAAGATCACCGAAGAAGTCCGCGCCTACGCCGCCCAGCAGCACCTCTCCGAAACCGAAGCCCTCGCCGCCGGCCTCGACCAGAAGTCCGCCGAGTTCCGCAGCACGGGCCTTTCGATCTACCGGTAGCAAGCCCCGCTCTCCCGCGCCCACGGCGCGGGAGAGGGGCGAGACGCAGGCGTTACTTCTTGGGGACGAAGCGCAGGGCGGCGGAGTTCATGCAGTAGCGCAGGTGGGTGGGGGCGGGGCCGTCGTCGAAGACGTGGCCGAGGTGGGCGTCGCAGCGGGCGCAGAGAACCTCGTTGCGGACCGTGAAGAAGCTGCGGTCCTTCTCGGTGTGGGTGCTCTTGGGGCCGAGCGGCGCCCAGAAGCTCGGCCAGCCGGTGCCGGAGTCGAACTTGGTCTCTGAGCTGAAGAGCGGATTGCCGCAGGCGACGCAGACGTAGGTGCCGGCCGCCTTGTTGTGGTCGTACTCGCCGGTGAACGCCCGCTCGGTTCCCTTCTCGCGGGTGATGTGGAACTGCTCGGGGGTCAAGAGCTTGCGCCACTCGTCGTCGGTCTTGATCACGCGGTCCTTGGCGGGCTCGAGCAGCGTGTTGCCGGGAATGTCGATCACGGTTCCTCCTTTGTGCTGACTTGCCGGCGCCGCCGTGGCGCGGTAGGCGGCAAAGACCATCCTTGCTGCAGGGGCCGGCCGCGGCTCGGCGGTATTTGCCGCCAGTGCCGCCAATGCCGGCTCTGCCGGCAGGTAGTGGACTCCGGCCTGGGTGGGCTGTTCCGTTCCCGGGCCGACGCGCAAGGCGGCCGCGGCCATCACGAGGAGCGCGAGCGCCGCCAGTCCGGTCAAGATGCGTAGGGTCTGTTTCATCGATCTCTCTCCTTGACCCGGGGGCCGGCAGAGCCGGTCCCCGATCCAGCCTGTTGTACGCCGCCCGCCCCGCTGTTGGACGTATCGTCGATCCCGGCGAGGCGCTCGAAGGGGGCGCGCAGCGGGGCGGGGGTGCGGCAGAAGCGGCCGGTCGCGGTTTCGACCCAGACGTGCTCGGTGGCGCCGGTGGCCAGCAGGTCGGCGCCGCGCAGCACCTCGTAGGCAAAGCGGACGCCACGGCTGGCGAGGCGCTCGCCCCAGCAGACCACGCCCACGGTGTCGCCATAGCGGGCCGGGCGCCGGTAGCGGATCTCGACGGCGGTGACCATGAGCTGATAGCCGAGCCGCTCGATGTCGGCGTAGCGATAACCCGACATGGCGCAGAGCCGGGTGCGGGCGAGCTCGAACCAGACGACGTAGTTGGCGTGGTGGACGACGCCCATCTGGTCGGTCTCGGCGTAGCGGACCTCGACCTCGGTCGTGCAGCGGGTGGGCTCGGCCATCAGCTCCAATCTCCTTCTGCGGCTCGTCCGCAGACCTGTGGTCCTCAGGGGGACCCCAGGGCGTGGCGGAGCACGGTCCACAGGATCTTATAGCCGGCGCGCAGCGTACCCGAGAGTGTGCCGGTGATCTTGGAGACGCCGACCCGGCGCCGGTACGAGACCGGCACCTCGGTGGCGCGCAGGCCGCGGCGCAGCGCCTTGACCTGCATCTCGGCGGTCCAGCCGAAGTCGGGGTCGGCCATACCGAGCCGCTCGAGCGCCGGCCAGCCGATGGCGCGGAAGGGGCCAAGATCGCTGAAGCGGTGCCGGTAGAGCAGACGGATCAGCAGGCAGGCAACGAGGTTGCCCATCCGCGCCTGCGGCAGCAGCGCGCCGCGCTCCCGCCTGCCCAGCACGCGCGAGCCGATCACCAGATCGGCGTCGCCGGCCACGATCGGCGCGACCAGCCGCGGCAGCTCGTCCGGATAGTCCGAGTAGTCGGCGTCGACGAAGACTACGATGTCGGGCGGAGCGTGGTGGCGGAGGTAGTCGAGCGCCGCCAGGCAAGCGCTGCCGTAGCCGCGCCGCCGCGCCGGCACCACCACCGCCCCGCCCTCGGCGGCGACGCGCGCCGTGCCGTCGGACGAGCCGTTGTCGGCCACCACGACCCGCCGCACCAGGGGGCGCGGCAGGTCTGCCAGCACCAGCGGCAGCGAGCCTTCCTCGTTGAGCGCCGGAATGACGACGTCGATGGTCACGGTCTAGGCGGTGTCCACGCGGACACTTCCTTCAGGAAGACCGCTTTGGCGAGGGGCAGATTCTATGCCATGCTGTGCGCCGCCACGCCGCTCGGCCCCGAGGTGCCCCATGAAATCTCCGTCTTCCCTCTACATGACTCTGGTGTTGGTGGCGGTGGCTTGCGCCTCGCCGCCGGCGATGGGCGCTGGCGCGGCGCCGGCCGCCTCTCCGCGGCCCGTCAAGTAGGGCGCGCGAGGAGTCCCGCGCGCGCGCCGCTCCCGCCGCCCCCTCGAACACCCGCCAATCCCCACCAATCCCCACCAGTCCAATGCCGCGCCCTCACCTCCTTCTCCCCTACCGCGGGCGCCGGCCCGTTTTCGGCGCCCGTGTCTTCCTCGCCCCCGGCGTCTGCGTGGCCGGCGACGTCGAGCTGGGCGACGACGTCTCCTTCTGGTTCCACGCCGTGGCGCGGGGCGACGTCAATTCGATCCGCGTCGGCGCCCGCACCAATGTCCAGGATGGGGCGGTGCTGCATGTTGCCTATCGCACGCACGCGCTGCGGATCGGGGCCGGCGTCGTCATCGGGCACCAGGCGGTCCTCCACGGTTGCACGATCGGCGACGGGGCGCTGATCGGCATCGGCGCACGGGTGCTCGACGGGGCGGTGGTCGAGGCGGGGGCGCAGGTGGGGGCCGGAGCGGTGGTGGCGCCGGGCCAGCGGGTGCCCGCCGGACAGCTGGCGCTCGGGGTGCCGGCGCGGGTGGTGCGTCCTCTCACCGCCGAGGAGTCGTGCCACATCGCCGACACCTGCCAGAGATATGCCGAGCTCAAGGAGGAGTACCGCGCGATCCTGGCTGAGGTCAGTGAGATCGGCGAGGTCAATGAGGTCAATGAGGTCAGCCAGGCCGGCGCGGAGGGGCCGCGATCGTGAAGGCGGCACCCGGCCCCGGGAGCAGGCAGAGCATCCAGAGCGTCAAGGGGATGCGCGACCTGCTGCCGCCCGAGACGGCGGTCTGGGCGGCGGTCGAGGCGACGGCGCGGCGCGTCTTTGCTTCCTACGGCTACGGCGAGATCCGCACGCCGGTGGTCGAGGAGACCGAGCTCTTCGTGCGCGGCGTCGGCGCGTCGACCGACATCGTGGGCAAGGAGATGTACAGCTTCACCGACAAGCGCGGCAAAAGCCTGACCCTGCGGCCGGAAAACACGGCGCCGGTGGCCCGCGCCTACATCGAGCATGGCCTGCGCGAGCTGCCGGCGCCGCAGAAGCTCTTCTACATCGGACCGCAGTTTCGCTATGAGCGGCCGCAGCGCGGACGCTACCGGCAGTTCTACCAGATCGGCGCCGAGCTGCTCGGCGATCCGGGGCCGGCCGGCGACGGCGAGCTGCTGCTGATGCTGGTGCGTTTCCTGCGCGAGCTCGGCTTTCCGCAGCTCATGGTGCTGGTCAACACCGTGGGTGACGAAACCTCGCGTGCCGCCTTCCGCGAAGCGCTGCGCGCCCATCTCGCCCCCCACCGCGAGGCGCTCGGCGAGGACAGCCGCCGGCGGCTCGACACCAATCCGCTGCGCATCCTCGACACCAAGGCGCCAGCCGAGCTCGAGCTGCTCGCGGCGGCCCCCGAGCTGCAGTCCTTCCTCTCCCCGGAGAGCCGCGACCACTTCGCGGCGGTGCTCGACATCCTGTGCCGCTTCGAGGTGCCGCACCGGGTTGAAAAACGCCTGGTGCGCGGGCTCGATTACTATACCCGGACCGTCTTCGAGATCACCGCCGGCGGACTCGGCGCCCAGGATGCGGTGGTGGGCGGGGGGCGCTACGACGGGCTGATCTCGGACCTCGGCGGCCCGGAGGTTTCCGGCATCGGCTTCGCGATCGGCGAAGACCGGCTCCTCGACGTGGTGCCGGAAAGCTTCCGGCGCGACGCACTGCCGCCGCCGGCGGTCTTCGTGGCGGCGGTCGCGCCGGTCGGGCTCGCCGAGGCGCTGGCTTTCGCCGAAGAGCTGCGGCAGGCGGGGGTGGCAGCGGTTGCCGACCTGCAAGTCCGCCCGCTCAAGGCGGCGCTCAAGCGGGCTGACCGTCTGGGAGTGCGGCGGGTGGCGCTGCTCGGCGCCGAGGAGCTGGCCGCGGGCGAGGTGACGGTGCGCGACCTCGCGGCGGGCGAGCAGGCGCGCTGGCCGCGGGCGGCGGCGATCGGGCGACTCAAGGAGGAGACATGAAGCGGCGCGGCGCAGGGACGATTGGCACCGGCGACGTGGGGCAGCCGGTGCTGCTGCAGGCTTGGGTGCAGCGGCGCCGCGACCATGGCGGCGTGCTCTTCTTCGACCTGCGCGACAGAAGCGGCGTGGTCCAGGTGGTGCTGCGGCCGGAGTCCCAGCCCGAGGCTGCCGCCGCGCTGGCCGCGGCGCGCGCCGAGTGGGTCGTCGAGATCGAGGGCGAGGTGGTGGCGCGCGCGCCCGAGAACGTCAATTCCGACCTCGCCACCGGCGCCGTGGAGGTGGTGGCGTCGCGCGCCGCGGTGCTGGCGCGCTCCGAGCCTCTTCCCTTCGCCCTCGATGGCGCGGGCGAAGTCGCCGAAGAGGTCCGGCTCCGCTACCGCTACGTGGACCTGCGGCGCCGCGAGCTGCTCGCCAACCTGCTGCTGCGCGACCGGGTCGCCTTCGCGGCGCGCTCCTACTTCAACCAGCGCGGCTTCGTCGACGTCGAGACGCCGATCCTCACCCGCTCGACGCCCGAAGGAGCGCGCGACTACCTGGTGCCGTCGCGCGTTCAGCGCGGCACTTTCTATGCCCTGCCGCAATCGCCGCAGCTCTTCAAGCAGATCCTCATGGTTGCCGGCTTCGAGCGCTACGTGCAGATCGCCCGTTGCTTCCGCGACGAGGACCTGCGCGCCGACCGACAGCCGGAGTTCACCCAGATCGACGTCGAGATGTCGTTCACCAACGAGGATGAGGTCATCGAGCTGGTCGAGGGGCTGTTCACCGCCCTCTTCCCGCTCGGCGGCATCGAGCCGCCCTCGACCTACCGGCGGCTGACCTATGCCGAGGCCATGGCCCGCTACGGCAGCGACAAGCCCGACCTGCGCTATGGCCTGGAGATCGCCGACCTGACCGGTCTGCTCGGAGAGAGCGGTTTCCGCGGCTTCCGCGAAACCGTCGCCCAGGGCGGCGTGGTGCGCGGTTTCGCGATCCCCGGCCGCACCGCCGCCGCCGAGGCCAGCCGCAAGGAAGTCGAGGGCTGGGCCGAGACGGCGCGGCGCGCCGGCGCCGCCGGCGTGCTGACCCTCCGCCGGCGCGGCGGCGAGACCACTTTCCAGGTCAAGAACGCCCTCACTGCCGGCGAGACCGCCGCCGCCGCCGACGCCCTCGGCCTCACCGAAGACGGTCTGGCGCTGCTGGTCGCGGCACCGGCGGCGACCGCGGCGGCGGCGCTCGGGTCGCTGCGCGGCGAGATCGCCCGGCGCTACGAGCTGATCCCGGCCGATCAGCACGCCTTCGTCTGGGTGACCGAGTTCCCGCTCTTCGAGTGGGACCACGAGGAGAAGCGCTGGAGCTCGATGCACCACCCCTTCACCAGCCCCGATCCCCGCGACCTCGAGCGGCTCGAGTCCGATCCCGGCTCAGTACGCGCCCGCGCCTATGACCTGGTTTACGACGGGCTCGAGCTGGCCGGCGGTTCGATCCGCATCCACGATCCGGAGCTGCAGCAGCGCATCTTCCGGCTGCTCGGCATCGGCTCCGCCGAAGCCCAGAGCCGCTTTGGCTTCTTCCTCGATGCGCTGCGCTACGGGGCGCCGCCGCATGGCGGCATCGCCTTCGGCTTCGACCGCCTGATCATGGTGCTGGCGGGCGCCCGCTCGCTGCGCGAGGTCATCGCCTTCCCCAAGACCGCGTCGGCGAGCTGCCTGATGACCGAGGCGCCGTCGCCGGTCGACGAAAAGCAGCTGCGCGAGGTCGGGATCGCGGTCGTCCCCTCGCCGAGCCGCCCGCGCGGCGAAAGCGGCGCCTCCTAGCGCGGCTGGGCCCACCTTTCGCGGGCGCCGCCACCATGACCAGCGCGCACTCTCGCAGCCCCCAGCCCGAGCTCCACCGCCTCCTCCTGCGCCACCCCGGCGGCTTCACGCCGATCCTGGTCGGCCAGGGCGCGCTGGCCGAGGCGCGCCCCGAGCTCGAGCGCTGGCTTGCCGGCCGGACCGCCTTCGTGGTCTCGACTCCGCGCGTGCTCGCCCTGCACGGCGAGCGCCTGGCGCCGCTGCGCGATGCCGCGGCGCAGCTTCGCCTGCTGGAGGTGGAGGAGGGTGAGGCGGCCAAGACCGTGGCCACCGCCGAGCGATTGTGGAGCCAGATGCTGCTGGCCGGAGGCAAGCGCGACAGCCGGCTCATCGCCTTCGGCGGCGGCAGCGTCGGCGACCTCGCAGGCTTCGCCGCCGGCTGCTTCCTGCGCGGTATCGAGGTCACCCAGCTGCCGACGACCTTGCTCGCCCAGGTCGATGCGGCGATCGGCGGCAAGACCGCCGTCGACCTGCCGGGGGGCAAGAACGCCGTCGGCCTCTTCCATCACCCGGCGCATGTGCTGTGCGATACGGCGCTGCTGGCAACCCTGCCGCGCGAGGAGCTGCGCTCGGGACTGGTCGAGGTGATCAAGGCGGCGGCGCTGCTCGAGCCGGCCCTGCTGGCGCGAGTCGAGGGCGACCTTGCCGTCCTGCTGGCTGGCGACCCGGCCGCCCTGGCCCCGGTGGTGGCCGCCGCCGCCGCCGCCAAGGTCGGCGTCGTCGAGCGCGATCCCGACGAGCGCGGCGAGCGCGGACTGCTCAACTTCGGCCATACCCTGGGACATGCGATCGAGTCGGCATTGGGCTACGCCGGCCTGCGCCACGGCGAGGCCGTCGCCTACGGCATGCTGTTCGCCCTGCGGCTGGCGCGCCGCCGCGGCCTCGATGCGGCGGTCGCGGGGCGGCTCGGCGGCCTGCTCCTGCGCCTCGGCCTGCCGCCGCTGCCGGCCCTCGACGCGCAGGAGCTCGCGGTGCGGATGGCGCGCGACAAGAAGGCCCGGGAGCGCGGGCTGGTCTGGGTCCTGCCCGCGGCTCTCGGCGACGGCCGGATGGTCGAAGGGATCGGCTGGGAAGAGGTGATGGCGGAGCTGCGGGCCTTCCTGCGCGATCCCACCGGCGGCGTGGACCGCAAGGGATGAAACGGCGCTGCGACGTGGCGGTGGAGGCCTACTCGAAGCATCGATCGGATCGCCCCCCGCAACCCCTCGATCCCCTTCCCACCCCTCCGGGGGGGAAGGCCGGCTGGCCTCGGTGGCCAGACCGGCACTCCCCGGAGGTCGGGGACGCCCCCTCCCCTGGCGCATGGGCGCACGGACCAATTTCGTCCAGGAGGGGCGGGGCCTCGCTCAGATATAATCGGGACAGGACGATGCCGCGTTGACAGTGGGGTAGGAGCTTCAGTGCCACCGTTCGCCCGCCCTTACCAGCCCTCCGCCATACCGCTGCTCCGCTACCCCGCGGCCCCGCTGGCCAGCAGCCGGAAGGCTGCTTCGTTTGCAGCGGCCGGACGGGTTACCTAGATGACCGTTCGCCGCCGCCTCTTACGCCGCCTCAAGCTGCGCCACGTGCTAGCGGTGTTCGTGCTGCTCGCGAGCTCGACGCCGCTGCTGATCAGCAGCGTCCTGCTGATCCCGAAGAGCAAAGAGGTGCTGCAGGGAGCAGAGCGCGACTATCTCATCCGCAAGGCAGGCGTCCTGTCGCGCGAGATCGACACTTATCTGGCGACCGTCCGCCGCCAGCTGGCGCAGCTCGGCGGCGGCCTGCTGCTGGCCCCTGGCCCCTCCGGAATAGACGCCCGTTTGCGCCAACCCTGGGTGGGGGGCTACTTGCAGAGCTTCGTTGCCGGTAACCCCGATCTGCGGGCGCTCTACGTGGTCGATCTGGAAGGCGAAGGTCCGCGCAGCGGGCCGAGCCAGCTGGGGCCCGCGGCGCAGACCGCCATGAACGAAGTCTTCGAACAGGCGCGCAGCAGCAGGGCGCCGGCCTACCGGTTCGTCGCCAAAGGCCCTGGCGACCGGCCGGGGGTGGCGCTCGCCGTGCCGGCATTCGAGGCTTCGTCCTTGCCTCAGTCTACGCCGGCGGCGCCGGAGTCACTGGCCTCGCCGCTGGCCTCGCCGCCGCCCTCGCCGCCGCTCCCGGCCGCGCAACCGACCCAGGCGTCGCCGCAGAGTCCCGCGCTCATCGTCGAGGCGCTGCTCGAGTTCAAGCCGCTTGCCGAGGCCTTCCGCGAGGAGTCGCCGCGCGAAACCGGGGTCGGAGTCTTCCTGGTCGACCGCTCCGGCAAGCTGCTGTGGTCGGACGCCGGCCCCGGCATGGCCGAGGCGCTGATGCGCTCGGAGATCGTGCACTCCTTCGTCAAACGTCCGACCACGCTCACCCAGGAGTACGCCTTCGCCTCGCCCCATGGGCGCCAGCAGGTGCTGGCCCAGGTCAGCGCGATCCCCGAAAACGGCTGGGGAATCGTGGCGCAGAAGCCGCTCGCGGCGGCTTTCGCGATCATCGATCAGATGATCGTCAGGACCGTGCTCGCCACCCTGCCGCTGATGGTGCTGGCGGTCGGCTTCGCGTTTCTCGCGGCACGCTGGGTGGGGCGCCCCATCCAGCGCTTGAGCGAGACCACGCACGAGATCGCCGCCGGCAGCTTCGGCGGCCGGGTGGAGATGCGCGGGCTCTCGTTCGAGCTTGCCGACCTGGCCGAGGACTTCAACCGGATGGGCGGGCAGCTCGAGAGCTACGTGCAGCAGCTGCGCGAGGCGGCGCAGGCCAACCGCGATCTGTTCATCGGCTCGTTGCGCGCTTTCGCCGCGGCGATCGACGCCAAGGACCCCTACACGCGCGGCCACTCCGAGCGTGTGGCGGCGGTCAGCCGGACGATTGCCCGCCACCTCCTGCTCAGCGAGGAAGTGCAGCACAAGGCATGGATCGGCGCGCTGCTGCACGACGTGGGCAAGATCGGGGTCGAGGACACCATCCTGCGCAAGGAAGGCGTGCTGACACCCGAAGAGTACGAGCAGATGAAGATGCACACCGTCATCGGCGCCGAGATCATGAGCCCGATCGAACAGCTCAAGGAGATGATCCCGGCCATCCGCTGGCACCACGAAGCCTGGAACGGCCGCGGCTATCCCGAGGGACTCAAAGGCGAGCAGATCCCGCTGTTCGCCCGCATCGTCGCGGTCGCCGACACCTTTGACGCCATCACCACCACGCGGCCCTACCAGCAGGCTTACAACCTGCAATTCGCGGTGGAAACGATCACCAAGCTCACCGGCAGCCGCTTCGACGCCAAGGTCGTGACCGCCTTCTTGCGCGCGGTGCAGGCCGGCGACGTGCGCGCGATTCAGCCGCGCGAGCCCGGGGCGCTGCCGGAAATCGAGGCGCGGGTCGCCTGGCGGCGGTAGCAGTGGCGCGCATGTACCAGTACGTCCTGGCGAATCTCCTGGCTCACAACGACGATGCGCTGGGCGTGCTTTTCATGGATGGCAGCGGCGAGACCATCGACCTGGCGTCGGCCGGTTCGAGCCACTACGAGCTGCGACTCCTGGGCGCCTATCTGGGTATCTACCTGCGCCGGATCGAGAAGATCTTCCTGACCTACAACCTGGGCGAGCCCAGGATCGTCCACATCGAGAAGCAGGCGGCCCACATCTACGCCGTGCCGCTGCCCGACGGCTACTTCCTCGCCCTCGTCCAGCGCCACCCCGCCCTGGTGGCCCGCACCCGTGCCACCCTCGAAGACGCCGCCCGCCAGCTCACCAGCGAGCTCTTCCCCGAAGCGCTGCCGCGGTGAAGCGAAATCGCCTCAGAAGGCGAAGAGCGCTTCCAGCGCCAGGGTGAAGCCGGGGATGCCGGTATGATGGCCGCCATGGCGGAGCGTCGAAACGCTGGCGGCGGCGAGACGCGCGGCGAGCAGCGGCAGGAGCTGCTCGAGCTGGCGCCGGAGCCGCGCCTGGAGGAGGAGAAGGAAGAGCGGCAGCAGGGCGAGCAGCGGCGCTTCTGGTCGAAGCTCAAGCGCGGGCTGCTGATGACTCATACCGAGATCCTGGAGAAGGTCGCCGCGGCGACGTCCGGCCGCGCGCAGCTCGACGAGGCGGCGCTCGAGCGGCTCGAAGAGGTGCTGATCGGCGCTGATCTCGGGGTCGACACCGCCCTCGCGCTAGTAGCGCGGGTCAAGCAGAACGCCACCCGCGAGCAGGCCGCCGACCCCGCCCGCCTGCGCAAGCTGCTGGTCGACGAGATGGCGGGGCTGCTCGAGGAGGCGCCCGCCGCCCGCCCGCCGAATCCCGCCCTCGTGCGGCGCCGGCGCGGCAGACGCGCCCCGGGCGAAGCGCTGCCGCCGCTGCTGACCCTGGTCGCCGGCGTCAACGGGGTCGGCAAGACGACCTCGATCGCCAAGCTCGCCCGCCTTGCCCAGCAGCGCGGCGAACGCGTGCTGATCGCCGCCGCCGACACCTTCCGCGCCGCCGCGGTCGAGCAGCTGGCGCTGTGGGGCGAGCGGCTGGGCGTCGACGTCATCCGTCAGGCCGCCGGCGCCGATCCGGCGGCGGTGGTCTACGACGCCATCAAGGCCGCCGAGGCGCGCCAGATCGATCAGCTGCTGGTGGACACCGCGGGGCGTCTTCACACCAAGGACCACCTGATGGCCGAGCTGGGCAAGGTCCGCCGCGTCATCGACCGCGAAGCCGCCGGCTGGCTGCGCCAGACGCTGCTGGTGCTCGACGCCACGACCGGCCAGAACGCCCTGGTGCAGGCCCGCACCTTCAGCCAGGTAGTGCCAGTCGACGGCCTGCTGCTGGCCAAGCTCGACGGCACCGCCAAGGGCGGCATGGCGGTGGCGGTGGCGCGGGAGCTCGGGCTGCCTGTCCTCTACCTCGGGGTGGGGGAGAGCGCCGACGACCTGGTGGAGTTCCGGTCGCGGGAGTTCGCCGCTGCTCTCCTCGGCTGAGGCGCTGCGCCGCGCCCTGCGGCTGGCCGCCCGCGGCTGCTACACCACCTCGCCCAACCCGATGGTCGGCGCGCTGGTGGTGCGCGACGGCGAGGTCGCCGGCAGCGGCTGGCACCGCCGCGTCGGGGGGCCGCACGCCGAGGTCGAGGCGCTGGCGGCCGCCGGCGCGCGGGCGCGCGGCGCGACCATCTACGTGACGCTCGAGCCGTGCGCCCACCACGGCCGCACCCCGCCCTGCGTCGAGGCGCTGCTGGCGGCGGGCATCGCGCGGGTCGTGGCCTGTCACGGCGATCCCGATCCGCGGGTCGGCGGGCGCGGCTTTGCACGCCTGCGGGCGGCCGGCGTCGCGGTCGATGTGGGGGAGCAGGCGGCGGCGGCGGCGCGCCTCAATCTCCATTTCCTGGTGGCGGCCACGCTCGCCCGTCCGGCGGTGACCCTGAAATGGGCGATGAGCCTCGACGGGCGCATCGCCACCGCTGGCGGCGAGAGTCAATGGATCTCGTCGCCGCAGGGGCGCCGCTGGGCGCTCGCGCTGCGCGAGGAGCACGACGCCGTCCTGGTAGGGAGCGGCACCGTGCTGGCCGACGACCCGCGGCTCGACCGCCGGCTGGGCCTGGCGGAGTCACCCGGGACAAGGGTGGTGCTCGACCGGCGGCTGCGGGTCGGCGCCGGCGCACGCCTGTTCACGGTGCCGGGTCCGGTGCTGATCTATACCGAGTCGGCGGACGAGGCGCGGCGCGAGGAGTTCGCCGGACGCGGCGCGACGGTGGTGGCGCTGCCCGCGGTGGCGCCGGCGCCGGTGTTGGCCGATCTCTACGCGCGCGGAGTGCGCAGCGTCCTGGTCGAGGGCGGCGCCGAGGTGCTCGGCAGCTTCGCCGCCGGCCGCCTCTTCGACCAGGTGGCGGTCGACTGCGCGCCGCTCCTGATCGGCGGCCGGACAGCGCCGGGTCCGCTCGGCGGCGGCGGCGTTCGCCTGCTCGCCGAGGCCGTCGGCTTAGAGCAGCTCACCGCCCGCCGGCGCGGTGCCGACCTCGTGCTCACCGCCCTGCGCCCGGGCTGCCTGGACGAGATCCTGGCCCGCGTCCTGCCGTAGCCGCCATTTCTCACACGCTTCCTGCTACGGCGGAAAAAATGGGTCCTGGGGTGAAACAACGGCCGCCACGGGTCGTAGTGTGATCATCAGGGCCTGCCAGGCCAAGGAGGCAAACATGCCGGAAAAGAGCAACCGGACACGGTCTTCCCGTGGTGCGATCGCCGCGGTCGCGGCACTCGTCGCGCTCTCGCTCGCCACGGCCAAGGCCCATGGGTACTCGTACTCGCTGCTGTGGGAGACCGACAGCTTCCACGACGCGACCGATACCAAGGTCTTCACCCACCAGATCCACGAAGGCAGGAGTGGAGCCAAGATCCGGGTCAAGCTGGCGCTCGACACCGGCAAGGCGACCTGCCGCCTTCTCGCCTCCGACGGCACCGTGAAGTGGGAGCAGGAGTTCAAGCCCGGCAAGAGGAAACGCGCTTCGGCGAGCGTCGAAGGCCCGGCCGGGGTCTGGCGTGTCGAGCTCGCCCTCGACCGCGCCTCCGGCCGCTACAACATCCGGCTCAGCGAATTCTGAAGAAACACGCCGCGCCAGCCGTGCCGTGCCCAGCGCGCCGGTTGGCCTCGGCCCCCCTCCCGCAAGCGGGAGAGGGGCCCTCTTCCTGATCCGCCCGCGGTGACGCCTGGCTCAGAGGACCTGGACGAACCTCCAAAACGGCAGCTCGCGGAGGCGGGGTCCACCCGCGGCGAAGATCGCGTTGGCCAAGGCGGGGGCCACCGGCAGATCTCGCAGATCTCCGGTTTGGTGGACTGCCCGGCCGCGGCGGAGTAGGCTGGGCCGCGGACGCGGCCAATGTTCACCGGACTGATCACAGAGCGCGGGCGGCTGACCGACGACCCCCGGCCCTCGGGGCAGGGAGGGGTAGCGCTGGCGATCGCCCACAGCGCCGAGCTGGCGCGCCGCCTGAGCGTCGGTGCGAGCCTGGCGGTCTCCGGCGTCTGCCTGACGGTGACCTCAGTGGACCTGCCATCGTCCGGCGAGAGTGGAGAGCGAGGGACGGGCGTCAGGACGGCGGAGGCTCGACACGCGCCGGCGATTTCGCGCATGGAGGTGTCGCCGGAGACCCTCTCGCGTACCACCCTGGGCGCGCTGCGCAAGGGCGACCGGGTCAACCTGGAGGCGGCGATGCGGGCCGGCGATCCGCTGGGGGGCCACCTGGTGCAGGGTCACGTGGACGGCACGGCGGAGGTGGTCGGCCGGCGCGACCTGGCAGAGCACCGCGAGCTCGCGTTCTCGCTGCCCGGCGAGCTTGCCCCCTATCTGGTCATGAAGGGCTCGGTCACGGTCGACGGCGTGAGCCTCACCGTGGCGGCGCTCCGGACCGGCGTTTTCGAGGTGGCGCTGATCCCGCATACGCTGGAGGTGACCACGGTAGGGGAGCTGGTCCCAGGCGCCCGGGTCAACCTCGAGGCCGATGTTCTCGCCAAGTACGTCGAGCGGCTGCTTGCCGCGCGTGGGCTCATCGCCGGTCTGCGCGAGGCGGCCGGAGCGGGCGAGCTACCGTGAGCGGCCTGGCTCCTCGCATCCCGCGGTGAGCGCCCCGAGCCCGAATCCCTCGGTGACCGCCGTGCCGCCGGAGGCCGGCCGCTGCTGGATTCGCTACGTGCCGCGCTCCTGGGAGGCGCCAGCGGAGCCATGGACCGACCTGGCAGCAGGCCGCCTGGGGCGGCCTTTCCGCCAGCCGCCAGAGCTCGAGGCTCTTGCGGAGGCGCTCGACGATGTGGTCTATCTACCGCCGGTTCCGCGGCGGCTGGCGGAGCGCCGCGATGACCTGGCGCGCGCGCTGCTCGCCGCCGGCACCCCGGTCGTCCTGCAGCTGCTGGCCGGCGAGTCGTCGAGTCCGTGGAGGGCTGCCGGTTCGCCAGCCGGCTCGCCGGTCGATCTGAATGCCGCTTCGTCCCATCTGATCATCGTCGTCGATCTGCTTCCCGCGCTTCTGGGCGACGCCGGCCGCCGGCCGGGCCGCCTTGGCCTCGACGCGCTGGCCCTGCCGCCAGCCGGTGCCGTGGCCGCGGTCTGGCCGCTGTTGCCCGGGCTGACCGACGATCCCGATCTCTGGGAGAAGGGCTGCCGGCGCCTGGCCGCGGCCGGTGTGCCCTGCGTCCAGGCGCTCGCGCCGGCGCTGTCGCCGGCCGAGCGGCGGCGGCTGGCGGAGGGTGCGGGCGCCGAGGTCTTCGCGGCGCTGTTCCATCACCCGCCGCCTTCCGAGCGCGACTTCGCGCGCCTCGCGCACCGCCACGGGCTGGCGCCCTTCCTGGCTCGCCCCCTCCCCCGTCCGCCGCTGCTCGGCGCCGGCAACCGCCGGATCGGCGGCCACCTGGAGCTCGCCGCCGAGCTGTCGCTGCGGCTCGGCCGGCCGGCGGAAGAGGCGCAGGCGCTCTTCCGGGCGGCGCGCTGGATCGACGCCACCTCCTACGACGTCGAGGCGCTGGCGCGCGAGGGCAATCTCGGGGTGGTCGCGGCGCTCGATGCCGTGGCGCGGCGCGCGGTCGCCGAGTCCGCCGCCGGCGGAGAGCCGGCGTTGCTCGACACGCTGCTCGCCGACTATCTGGGCGCGGAGCCCCGTCTCGACCGGACCGGCAGCGCCGCGCCGGAAGCTCGAGCCGCATCGAGAGGGAGGCCAGATGCCGATGGATCTGCCGATTGACCTGCGCTCCGACACCGTGACCCGGCCCGATGCGGAGATGCGGCGGGCGATGGCTGCGGCCGAGGTCGGCGACGACTGTCTGCGCGAGGATCCGACCGTGGCGCGGCTAGAGGAGGAGGCGGCGGCCGCCATCGGCTTCGAGGCGGCGCTCTTCGTGCCGACCGGCACCATGGGCAACCAGATCGCTCTTCACCTCCACGGCGCGCCGGGGAGCGAGGTGATCTGCGACGCCCGCAGCCACATCGTGCACCACGAGATGGGGGGCATGGCGGTGCTCTCGGGTCTGCTGCCCCACGTGATCGACACCCCGCACGGGCAGCTCTCGCCGGAGGCCGTGGAAGAGGCCATCGCGCCCCCCGACAGCCCAGGCGCGCGGACCGGTTTGCTGGCAGTCGAAAACAGCCACAACATGGCCGGGGGAACGGTTTACGAGCAGTCGGAGCTCGAGGCGTTGCTCGCCGTGGCGCGGCGCCATCGCCTGCCGGCGCACCTCGACGGTGCCCGTATCTTCAATGCCGCCATCGCGCTCGGCAGCTCGGCGGCGGCGCTCGCGGCCGGCTTCGACTCGGTCATGTTCTGTCTCTCGAAGGGGCTGGGGGCGCCGGTCGGCTCGCTGGTCTGCGGCAGCTGCGACTTCGCCCGCGAGGCGCGGCGGGTGCGCAGGACGTTCGGCGGCGCCATGCGCCAGGCGGGGGTGATCGCCGCCGCGGGTCTCGTCGCGCTGCGCCGCGGACCTGCGCACCTCGCCGACGACCACGCCCATGCCGCGATGCTGGCCCACGCCGTCGCCGAGCTTCCCGGCGTCGAGCTCGACCCGGCCGCCGTGCGCACCAACATCGTCATCTTTCGCCTCTCCCCGGCTCTGCTCGGCGGCGCCGTCCCGCCGGCCGGCCTCGCCACGGCCTTCCTCGGCCGCCTGCGTGCCGCGGGGGTGCTGGGCGACCAGCTCGCCCACGACCAGGTCCGCCTGGTCACCCACCGCGACGTCGGCCGAGCGCAGATCGCCGAGGCAATCGCCTGCCTGCGGCGGCTCTTCGCTCCGCGGGTGGCCGCGGCGGGCTAAGTCCCAATACTTTCCATTCCAACGCCGCCCGTTTCGTCATGGGGGCTTGACAAGGGAGTGGGGCGGCAGATCAACCCGCGGCGTCCCGGCGGCGGCGCCGGCCGCGCCGGCGGGCGACGAAGTCGATCTCGACCAGGGCGCCCTTGGGCAGTGCCGCCGCCTGCACGGTGGAGCGGGCGGGGCGGTGCTTGCCCATGGCTTCGCCGTACAAGGCGTTGAGCTTGGGGAAGTCGGCCAGGTCGACGACGTAGACGGTCGCCTTGACGACGTCGGCGAAGGTGCAGCCGGCCGCGGCCAGAACGTGGCGCAGGTTCTGAAGGACCTGCCGGGCCTGCGGCTCGAAGCCGCCGGGCACGAGCTCGCCGCTTGCCGGATCGAGGCCGATCTGGCCCGAGGTGTAGAGCCAGCCGCCGGCGGAAACGGCCTGCGAGTAGGGGCCGATGGCGCGCGGTGCGTGGTCGCTGTGGTGGAACCGCATGGGGACGCGAAAGCTCCTTTCCGGTCGGATCGGGTCAGCAGGGCGACGGGACCGCGGCGCTCTGGTCCGCGGCCTCTTCCCATACCGCGATGTAGGAGAGGTTGCGGAAGCGCTCGCCATAGTCGAGACCGTAGCCGACCACGAACGCGTTTTCGATGGCAAAGCCGCGGTAGTCGACCGGGACCTCGATCTCGCGCGCGTCCACCTTGTCGAGCAGGGCGCAGAGCCGCACGCTACGCGCGCCCCGGAAGCGCAGCAGGTCGAGGATGGTGCGCACCGTATAGCCGGTGTCGACGATGTCCTCGATCAGCAGCACGTCGCGGCCGCGGATCGACAGGTCGATGTCCTTGCGGATGCGGACCTCGCCGCGGTTCGTGCCGGCGCCGCCGTAGCTCGAAGTCTGGAAGAAATCGACCGCCACCGGCACGGTGACCTGCTTGAGCAGGTCGGAGAGGAAGAAGACCGACCCCTTGAGCACGCCGATCACGATCAGCGGGTCCTCGGGCGGGCGCGCCTTCTGCCCGGTCGCCGTTGCCGCGGCCGAGAATTGCTGCCCAGGGGCGGCGCTGGGCTGACGTGCTGTTTCTTCCAGCGGCACGTTGGAGTAGTCGCGGTCGATCTCTGCCGCGAGCGCCGCGACCCGCTGCTCGAGCGCCGCTCTGGGAATGAGCACCCGCATCGCTAGGGTACCTCTCTCCTTGTCCATGCGGCTCCTGCCCTCCGGGGCATGCCGCACGTCCATCGCCGGACGTGCGGCCGACCTCCGGGAAGTGCCGCACGTCCATCACCGGACGTGCGGCCGACCTGCCGCGAGAGCTCGAGGCCGCGGTTCGATTGCGCGGGAGTCTACGCCAGCGCGCCGCTCAACGGTAGCGAAGGGGATGCAGCGCCCAGCCCCGCCCCCTTCCGTCGATCGCCGTGCTCGCTTTCAGCTTTTCCAGAGCGCCGGCCGGGGTCGCCGCCAGGCCCTTGGCTCTTGACAGGCGGCGCCGGCCTCGATACATGTATACTGCATATATGGTAGGCCGCTCGGGCAGCTCGGGCCACTCAGATCGTGGCTCCATCGCAAGGTCGCTCCCGCTACGGCCGCGCGACCTGTTCGTGCTGCTGGTTCTTTCGGATGGCGACCTGCACGGCTACGGCATCATGAAAGAGGTGGAGCGGGAGTCGCGGGGAACCGTGCGGCTCGGGGTGGGGTCGCTCTACCGCACGCTCTCACGGCTGCTCGATTCCCGGCTCATCGAGGAAGCGGGCGGCGGGGCCGACGCGAAGGGAGCGGCCGCGCGGCTCGCCGCCGCGCGCGAGAGGGAGGAGCAGCGCCGCTACTACCGGCTCTCTCCGTTCGGCCGCCAGGTGGCGAAGGCGGAGGCTGAGCGGCTGCGCGAGGTGCTGCGTCTGGCGCGCGCCAAAGGCCTGGTCGAGGCCGCGGGCGACACGCCGTGAGCGACCCTCGGCAACGCGCAACACTCGACGGCCGCGGCGGCCGGCTGTTCGGCTGGCTGTTGCGCGCCTATCCGGCGGCCTTCCGCGCCCGATTCGGCGCCGAGATGCGGGCGGTCTTCGCCGAGCGTCTGCATGAGGAGCTGGAGCAAGCCGGCCGGTGGGGCGTGCTCCGCCTGTGGCTGCGCTCCGCCTGTGACCTGGCGGCCACCGGCTGCGCGCAGCGGGCCGCCGCCGCCACCGCCCTCGCGGCGCGGCTGTCCGCGCGCGCCGCTTCCAGCCCCTGTCGCCACCGGCAGGTCCACCGGCAAGGAGATGGAACGATGAGCAAGCTCTTCCAGGACCTGGGCTACGCCTTGCGCGCCCTGCGCAAGGCTCCCGGCCTCACGCTGGTGTCGCTGCTGACGCTGGGCGTGGCGATCGGCGCCAACACCGCGGTTTTCAGCATCGTCAACGGCGTCCTGCTGCGACCCCTGCCGTACGGCGAGCCGGAGCGCCTCTTCACGCTGTGGGAGCGCGGGGCGGACGGGAAGCAGGAGAACGTGGGCTATGCCACCTTCGTCGATTGGCAGAGCCGGATCCACTCGCTGCAAAGCCTCGCCGCGATTGCCTACTGGGCGCCCTCCGTCTCGGGATCGGGCACGCCGGAGCGCCTGGAAGGGCTCCGCGTCACCCGCGATTTCTTTCGCACCCTCGGTGTGCGGCCGGCGATCGGCCGGGACTTCCTGCCGGAGGAGGACCAGCGTGGCAGGCATCACGTGGCGATCGTGAGCTATGAGCTGTGGCAGCGGCGCTTCGGCGGCGACCCGCAGCTGGTGGGGAAGACGATCGTGCTCGACGGGCTGACCTACACCCTGGTCGGCGTCCTTCCTCGAGGTCACCAGACCCTGATCTCGACCGGCCCCAACAAGCCCGCCGAGATTTGGGCCCCGCTGGCCTACAACTCGAGCCTCCCCTGGGCCTGCCGCGACTGCCACCATCTGCGCGTGGTCGCGCGCCTCGGGCGCGGGGTGCCGCTGGTGCGCGCCAGCGCCGAGCTCGACGCCCTCTCTCGCGCCCTCTTTGCGGAGTACCCGAAGGAGTACGAGGCGCCGGGAGTGATCTTCATTCCCCTCGAGGAATACCTGCTCGCCGACTACCGGCGCCCGTTGGCGGTGCTGCTGGGCGCGGTCGGCTTCGTGCTGGCGATCGCGTGCGCCAACATCAGCAGCGTCCAGCTCGCGCGCTCCCAGCGGCGGCAAGGGGAGATCGCCGTGCGCACCGCCCTGGGCGCCACCCGGTCGCGCCTCGCGCAGCAGCTGCTGACCGAGAGCGTCCTGCTGCACCTGCTCGGCGGCTGCCTGGGTCTGCTGCTCGCGGCGGGCAGTCTTTCGATCCTGGTCCGCCATATCCCGCCCAACATCCCGCGTCTGGCCGCCGCGACGGTCGACGCCCGCGTCCTCGCCGCGACCTTCGCGGTCTGCCTGCTGACCGGGGTTGCCGCCGGCCTGGCGCCAGCCCGGCACCTCCTCGGCTCCGAGCTGCGGGCGGCGGCCAGCGCTGCCGGCGCCGGAACGGCGGTCCGGCGGCGCCGTCTCTCCGGCGTGCTGGTGTCCGCGGACGTGGCGCTAGCCCTGGTCCTGGTGATCGGCACGGGGTTGATGGTGCGGAGTATGCTCCACCTCCTTGCGGTCGACGTCGGCTTCGAGACGCGGGGGCTGCTGGCTGCCGAGATCTCCGTTTCCGGACCGCGGTTCGACGGCGACGCCAAGATCGTCGCTTTCTACGACCGCGTCCTCGAGCGCGTGCGCTCGCTGCCCGGCGTCGAGGTGGCGGCGGTGACGAGCCAGCTGCCGCTGGGCGGCGATTTCGACGGCCGCGGCGTGCGCCTCTTCGACCGGCCCAACCAGAGCGAGGCCGAGCGCTCTTCGGCGCAGCGCTACGCGGTGAGCCCGGACTACCTGCGCGTCATGCGCATCCCGCTGCTGCGCGGGCGCGGCTTCGGTCCCGGGGACCTGACCAAGACCGCGCCCGCGGTGATGATCAACAAGGCTCTCTCGGAGCGGGTCTGGCCGGGCCAAGAGCCGCTCGGCAAGCGGCTTCAGATCGGCGGCCCCGACCAGCCGTGGCGAACCGTGGTCGGCGTCGTCGGAGACACTCGCCACGTGGGACTCGACCTGCCGCCGCCGCTCCAGCTCTATCTGCCGCAGCGGCAGTTCGTCGACTCCGACATGATCCTGGTGGTGCGCACGGCAGGGGAACCGCAGGCCCTCGCCGCCGCCGTGCGCCGCGCCATCTGGGAGGTCGATCCCGACCGGCCGATAACCCGGCTCGCCACCATGGATCGCGTCGTCGAGGTCTCGCTGGGGCGGCGGCTGCTCCTGCAGCGGCTGCTCATCCTTTTTGCCGCGATCGCGGTGCTGCTCGCAATGATCGGCATCTACGGCGTGCTCTCCTGCGCGGTGGGCGAGAGGACGCGCGAGATCGGCGTGCGCATGGCCCTCGGGGCGCGCCGGAGCACGATCTGCGCCCTGATTCTGGGAGCGGGGGCGCGCCAGACGGCGGCCGGGCTCGCCGCCGGCGTGGTGCTCGCGCTGGCGCTCACCCGCTTCCTGGGCAGTCTCCTGTACGGTGTCACGGCGCAAGATCCCATCACCTTCGGCGGGCTCGCACTGCTCCTCGCGGGCGTGGCCGCGCTTGCCGCCTACCTGCCGGCCCGCCGCGCCATGGGCCTCGATCCGGTGGCCGCGGTCAGGGCCGAGTAGCGGCTTCGCCGGTATTACAGAAGCGGCTTCGCCGATATTCTCAGCAGCGGCTTCGCCGGTATTCTCAGCAGCGGCTTCGCCGGTATTCTCAGCGGCGGCTTCGCCGCTGGGGGCCGTGATATCCTCGAGCCACATTCGACTTCACGAGCACGGTTCGAAGCGATGACGACCGTACAAGAGCTGGGCGCTCTCCACCGCCGCTACGCCGACACCTCCCACCGTTTCCGAGCGGCCTGGACCTTCCATCAGTTCCTCCAAAGCCTGGGCAAGGGCGGCCAGGAGCGGGGTGGCGAAGCCCACTCCATCGCGTTCCAGAACCTCTATGCCGAGCTCAAGGAGATTTCCCAGAGCCTCAACACCACCGAGGGCGAGCGCGTCCGCCTCAAGCTCGAAGGGATCGACCGGCGGCTGGCCCAGCTGATCGAGGAGCTCGACGAGCTGGACCACCGCGTCGCGCCCTATTTCCTGCGCCAGTTCTTCCGCCGGGTCAAGAGCTACGACGAGAAGATCCTCACCCAGCTGATCAAGTTCTATCTCTACACCCAGCATGGCGAGATCTGGCCGACCGAGCGGCTCGACAAGATCGACTTCCTGCTCGCCCGGCTGAGCGAAGAGGAAGACGACCGGACTGGCGAGCCGCGCCTGCGCGACCACCGGCGGCTGAACGAGATCTTCCACGGCCTGTGGGCGATGGTGGGCTTCCCCGGCGCCGATCCCGCCTTCGTCGAGGAGCGCCGCAAGGCGATCGAGAAGGTCCGTCACGATGCGGCCGGCTTCGAGTCGCTCGAGCAGGTTACCGAGGCAGGCCTGGTCCACGGCTACCGCGAGCTCAAGCATTCCCTGGGCAACCTCTACCTCGAACCCTCTCTCCTGCTCGCCATCCAGGAGACCAACCTGGCGCTCAAGAACCGCATCCAGACCCTCTATGCCAAGGAGGAGCGGGGGATCGTCTCCGACTACCAGCGCGTCTTCGAGCTCGAGCGCGAGGTGTCGGTCGACCGCGAGCTCGACCGCGAGCTGGTGCAATTCCGCCAGGAGATCGAGCGCTTCGAGGAGAAGCTGCAGAGCCAGGAGTTCAAGCTCGAGGACCTGGCGCAGATCCGCCAGCGGGTGCGCGACCTGTTGCCGCGCCTGACCGCCGCCGGCCGCTCGGCGGTGTCGACGGGCACGGGAGCGGTGGTTTCCGACCTGCCGAGCGGCACCAAGCTGGGCGAGCCGTCGTTGACCGACAGCGGCGAGTATCGCGCCGCCGCCGCCCAGGCGGCCGCCGAGTCGCCGCTGGCGGCGCAAGAGGATCTGCTCGGCGAGTACTACCGCCGGCTGGTCGACGTGCTGCGCGAGGTCAACCCCGACCTGCCGCCCGAGCGGGCGATTCTCACCCCCGAGCTCTTCCCCTTCCGTATCGAGCCGCGCGAGGTGCAGGCCTACCGCCGCCTCTACGGGCGCAGCAACTGCGACCGCGAGCTCGAGCAGTTCCTGCTCGAAGGGGCGGCGCTGCGCCTGCGGATCAACGAGGAGGCGCAAGAGATCGCCGGCATCCTCGACGAGACCTCGGTGACCGGGGACTCGATCGTCTACGCCCGCGCCCGCTGGACCGCCCGCACCGCCGACGCCTATCTCTGGCGCTTCTGCCACGCGATCGACGAGGCGGTGCTGGCCGGCAGCGTCACCGAGGGGCGCCAGCTGCAGCTGCTGCGCATGCGCCTGATGCGCGACTACTCCGGTCTCTGGCTGCTCGCCTACAAGCCGCTCCTCAAGCGCAATCCCGGCGGCACCATCGCCTAGCCCAGCGCAACCTTCTTCAGAATCGGTTATAGCTTGATCGGCTATAGCTGATCATGCTATAGATGCGGCATGACGCCCCGCGAGCCTGATGGCGACCTCCAACCCGAAGACTTCCTGCCGCTGCACCGCGACACCTTCCAGATCCTGGTCGCGCTGGCCGACCGCGACCGCCATGGTTACTCGATCCTGCGCGACGTCGAGGCGCGCACCGAGGGGAAGGTGCGGCTCAGCCCGAGCACCCTCTACGCGTCGATCCGCCGGTTGCTCGACAGCGGGTTGATCGCGGAGCTAGCCGAGCGGCCCGACCCCGGTCACGACGACGAGCGCCGCCGCTACTACCGCTTGACTAGCCTCGGGCGCCAGGTGGCGATGGCCGAGGCGCGGCGGCTCGACCGGCTGCTGGCGGACGCCCGTGCCAGCGGCCTGCTGCCGGAGCGCAGTTGACCCGGGCAAGAGAATGCACGTGAATCCGAGAAAGGCCGTACTCGTCGCTGGGCTGATCACACTCCTCGGCTTTGCCGCAACAGGGGCGGCGGCGAACCCCGAAGACGTTCAAAGCGCGGGCAGGGACCCGCGCGCCCGACCAAACTCGGCCAAGGTGGGCGATCCCGCCCCCCCATTGCAAGTGGACAGGTGGCTCAAGGGACCGCCAATCGGGCACCTCGAGCCGGATCACGTGTATCTGGTTGATATCTGGGCGCCGTGGTGTGGACCGTGCGTCGGAGGAATGGCCCATCTTTCAGCTCTTCAGCGCCAATACCGCGGCCGCGGCCTGGTCGTCATAGGCTTGACCGGACCGGACGACTACGGTAGCACTCTGGCGGCCGCAGAGAAGGTTCTTGCCGAAAAGAAAGACGCTGTCGGCTACCCCATTGCTTGGGACACAGGTCGACGCAACTACAAGCAGTGGATGGCTATCGAGCACGCCCAAGGCTGGCCTTGGTCTTTCATCGTCGATCGCAAGGGTAGGATTGCATACTCAGGCCACCCGGAGAGATTAGACCCAGTTCTCGACCAGGTTATCGCGGGTACGCATGACCTCGAGCGCGCTGCCGCGGCCTATCGGCGGCGCCTCGAGGCCATAGACGCTGCGGAGCGCCTCCGATCGGCCCGTAAAGCAAAGAACTGGCCTCAGGCCATTGCGCTGTTCGAGCAAACAAGGAGCATTGATCCGCAAGTCGCATCGCCCTACGCGCCAACCCTTTATCGTGAGCTGTTGACCGAAGCCAAGGCACCGGCGCAAGCCGCGGCATTTGGCCGTCGAGTCGTCGACGAATGGCTTCCCGACGACTCTCCAGCACTGGATAGGTTGGCCGAGGTGATCCTGGATCCCGCAAGGGCCGCCTCTTCGCGCGATGTCGATCTTGCTCTCCGCGCCGCAAACCGGGCCGTCGTCGTTACCAGGGGTCGAGACGCCGGAGCGCTTGCAACGCTGGCGCGGGCCCAGTTCGCGCACGGAGATCGCATGCTTGCGATCTCCACTCAAGAGAGAGCGCTGAGCCTCTGCGAGCCCGGCGACAAGGAGGAGTTCACCAAGGTCCTGGCGCAATACCGGAAGGCAGCTTTACGCTGACGACCTCCGTGCCCCCACGACCGCGCCGTCTCGAACAGTGGAGCTTGCGCGCCTACCGCCTGCTGCTCGGCTTCTATCCTCCCGAGGTCCGTGCCGAGTATGGCCGCGAGATGTGTCTGGTCTTCGTCGACCGGTGCCGCGAGCAGGCCTCCGGCGCGGGACTCCTTGTCGTCTTTCTGCGGGCCGCCGCCAGCCTCGTCCTGGCAGCACCCGAGGAGCACATTCATATGATCGCCCAGGATCTCCGCTACGCCGGCCGCATGCTGCGCAAGTCGCCTGTCGTCACCGCCGTGACCGTGGTGGTGCTGGCGCTGGGTATCGGCGCGACCACTGTCGTCTTCAGCCTCGCCAACGGGCTGCTGGTGCGCCCGTTGCCCTATCCGCACCCCGAGCAGCTGGTGGCCGTGGACGAGTCGGCGCCGCAGCACAACATGCCCTCGCTCGGCGTGGCGTTTCCCAACTATCAGGACCTGCGAGCCCGCAACAGCACCCTGGTCGACCTGGCGCTCTATACCTCTTCGTCTGCGACCCTGACCGGAGCGCGGGAAGGGCTCCGCATAGCCGCCGCCCAGGCGACCGACGGGATCTTCCGTGTGCTCGGCCTGCGGCCCCAGCTGGGGCGGGTGTTTCAGCCGGAGGAGGGTCTGCCGAACGCTCCGCGAGTCTGTCTGCTCGGCGACCGCCTCTGGCACGATCAGTTCGGCGCCGACCCCTCCTTGCTCGGCAAGAGCATCCACCTCGACGGCCGGCCTGTGACCGTAGTCGGCGTGATGCCGGCTGGTTTCCACTTTCCCGACCAGGCCGAGCTCTGGCTGCCGCTGCGGCTGAGCACTGCCTCGCAGAAAAGGACCGACCACTGGCTGGAGGGGATCGCGCGTCTCAAGTCGGGGGTCTCGCTGGCGCTGGCCGACCAGCAGCTCAAGTCGATCATGCGCCAGATCGCCAGGGAGAACCCGGTCACCAGCTATGACCAGACGGTCAACGTGCTGCCCTTCCGCGCTCAGATCACGAGCTCGTACCGCTCGGCCGTGCTGACTCTGCTCGGCGCCGTTCTCGGCGTGCTGCTCATCGCCTGCGCCAACATCGCCAACCTGCTCCTGGTGCAGGCTGTGGATCGTACGCGCGAGATCGCGGTGCGCAGCGCCCTCGGCGCTTCCCGGGGTAGGCTTCTGCGCCAGCTGCTGATCGAGAGCCTGTTGCTAGGCGGCCTCGGCGCAGCCGCCGGTCTGGGGCTTGCGCTCGTCGGGATTCCGTGCCTGCTCGCCCTCATTCCGGTCGAGCTGCCGAGCTGGATGCGCTTCGGGCTCGATCTCCGCGTCCTCGCGTTCACCGTCGCAGCGGCCGTCGTCACCAGCTTGCTGATCAGCCTGGCGCCGGCACACGTCTGCTCGCGCCTGAGCCTCACCGAGACGCTGAAAGAAGGGGGCCGCAGCGGCCTCACCGGGTTGCGCGGCGAGCGCATTCGCCGTCTCCTGATCGTCGGCGAGGTGGCGCTCTCGCTCACCCTCCTGATCGGTGCCGGGCTGATGGCGCGCAGCTTCCTCGCGTTGAGCGCCGTGCCGGCTGGCTTTGACCCGCGCCGCGTCTTGACCCTGGAGGTCGCTGTACCCCAGGTCAAGTACCACGAGGCCGCGAGAAAGCTGGCGCTGACTCGGCGCGTGCGCGAAGAGGTTGCCGGCGTGCCGGAGGTGACCGGCGTGGCGGCAGCCTGCTTCGTGCCGCTGATGGATGCCTGGGGCCGCAGCCTGACCGTCGAAGGGCATCGGCTGCTCAGCTTGAAAGAGGCGCCTATGGTCAACCATACCGTGGTAACGCCGGGCTATTTCCGCGCGCTCGGAATTCCCATGATCGAGGGGCGTGACTTCACCGAGGCGGATGGCAAGGACCGGCTGGTGGCGATCGTCGATCAGGATCTCGCCCGCCGCTACTGGCCGCACGCGAGCGCGCTCGGCAAGCGCGTACGCTTCGGCCCGCCCGAGGACAACGAGCCCTGGCACACGATCGTGGGCGTGGCGGGCGTGGTGCGAAACCAGACCCTGCTCGAGCTCGGACGATCCAGCGTCTATCTGTCGTTCGGCGAGATTCCGAACGGCGGCGGCGGCCTGAGCTTGATCGTGCGCTCCGCGGGAGACCCCTTGCGGGTGGCCGCGGCGGTGCGGCGCAGGATCGTCGCTCTCGACCGGGACCTGGCGGTGAGCCAGCTGCGCAGCATGGAGCAGGTCGTTGCGATCTCGATCTGGCGCCAGCGCTTCTTCACCATCCTGTTCGTCGCCTTCGCAGCGCTCGCCTTACTGCTCGCTGCGGTGGGTCTCTACGGCGTCATGTCCTATGCAGTCTCACGCCGCCGGCGCGAGCTCGGCCTGCGCGTCGCGTTGGGCGCGCGGGCCGGCGACCTGCGCCGGCTGGTCGTCGGACAGGCGGTGCGTCTGACCCTGCTCGGGCTGGCGCTGGGCGGCGCGGGGGCACTGGCGTTGACCAGGTTGCTCTCCAGCCAGCTCTACGAGGTGAAGCCGACCGATCCCTCCACCTATGAAGCAATGGCGGCGCTGCTGGTAGTGGTGACGGTGCTGGCCAGCGCCCTGCCGGCCAGCCAGGCCGCGCGCAGCGACCCCATCCTGGCGCTGCGAGACGACTAGCAGGCGCAGCCAGTCGGAGCTAAGACGAAACTCTCCGGAGCAAGAGGGAGGGGGCGTCCCCTTCCCCCCCGGCGCCGCCGGGCAGGCCGGCCGATCTACCATTGCCGGCACTCTCGGCAGGTCAAGACCCGGCGGCTTCCGACAACCGGGAAGGGGAGTCGCGGGGGTTGCGGGGGGCGATCCGATAGATGCTTCTAGCAGGCCTCCACAGCCACATCGCAGCGATGTTTCATGCATCGGGGTCACCGCAGGCGGTAGGAGCTAGAATGGACTGATGAGAGAGCGTTATGAACCGGCGAGCGCAGGCGTCGAGCGGCTGACCTATGGCAGCTATCTGCACGTGCCCGAGCTGCTCGGGCTGCAGCGCGAGCTCTCGAAGCCGGCGCACCACGATGAGCTGCTGTTCATCGTCAGCCATCAGGTCTACGAGCTCTGGTTCAAGCAGATGCTGCACGAGGTGGCGGCGGTCTGCGACTGGCTGGACCGCGACCTGCCGCTGCGCGCCGCCCAGCTCTTCGACCGGCTGCATGCCATCCAGCATCTACTGATCGAGCAGATCCCGCTGCTCGAGACGATGTTCGCCGTCGACTTCAACCAGTTCCGCGATCACCTGCGGCCGGCGAGCGGGTTCCAATCGGTGCAGTTCCGCAAGCTCGAGTTCCTGTGCGGGGCAAAGAACCCGAAGATGGTGCGGCTGGTGGGCGAGGACGACGCCGCGCAGCGCGACTTGGAGGCGGCGCTGCGCCGGCCGACCCTCTACGATCACTTCCTGCGCCACCTGGCGCGTTCCGGCTTCGCGATTCCGCAGCCGGTGCTGGCGCGCGACGTGACGCTGCCGCATGCAGCCGACGACGGCGTCGTCGGCGCCCTGGTGCGGCTCTACCGCGAGAGCGACGAGCACTATCCGCAGTTCCGCCTCGCCGAGCACCTGCTCGAATTCGACGAGCGCTTCGCGCTCTGGCGCTTCCACCACGTCAAGATGGTCGAGCGGATGATCGGCTCGCACGCCGGCACCGGCGGCTCGTCGGGCGCCAAGTACCTCGCCGCGACCCTCGGCATGCGCTTTTTCCCCGAGATCTGGCTGGTGCGCGACCGCCTGACGACAGGCTACGGCACGGGCTGATCTATCTGATCAGGATCTCCATCAAAGCAGCTCGGGGCTGGCGAGCAGCGCCAGGAGCAGGCGCTGCAGGCGGCCGCCGGCGGCCTGGCCGGCGGCGAGCACGTCGGCATGCGCGATCGGCAGCGGCGAGATGCCGGCGGCGGGATTGCTGACCACCGACAGGCCAAGGCAGCGCAGCCCCATGTGGCGGGCGGCGATCACCTCGAGGACGGTGGACATGCCGGTCACGTCGCCGCCCAGGGCGCGCAGCATCCGCACCTCGGCCGGGGTCTCGTAGCTCGGGCCGGCAAGCCCGGCATAGACCCCGTCGGCGAGCGGGATTTCGAGCTCGGCCGCCAGCCGCCGGGCGAGCCCGCCCAGGTGCGCGTCGTAAGCCGCCGTCAGATCGGGGAAGCGCGGGCCCCAGTCGGGCGGCAGGGTGCCGCGCAGCGGGTTCAAGCCGGTCAGGTTGAGGTGGTCGCGGATGAGCACCAGGTCGCCGGCCCGCTGGTCGAGCTGCAGGCCGCCGGCGGCGTTGGTCAGGATGAGCACTTTCACCCCCAGCAGGGCAGCCAGGCGCACCGGAAAGACCGTTTCGTGGGCGTCGTAGCCCTGGTAGGAGTGCAGGCGGCCGCGCTGGTAGAGGACGGTGCGGCCGGGGAGCGGGACGAGCAGCTCGGCCTGGTGCGGATGCCCCTCGACGGCGTGGACCGGGAACGGGAGGAAGTGCTCGAGGTCGATCGGCCCGCGCACCGGCTCGCCGAGCGCAACGGCGAGGCCGGAGCCCGAGACCACCGCCGCCGCCGGGCGCGGCCACTCCAGCGCGTCCCAGCGCTCGACCGCCGTCTTGAGCGGCTCGAGCAGCTCCTCGGCAGTGCGGCCCATGGCGGGCGCTATGGTAGCAGGGCGCCGGATTGCGCTATCGTGTGCTGCCCCTCTATCGTGGGCCGCCCCCATGTCCGAGCTCGACGAACAGATCCAGAACCGGCGCGCCAAGCGGCAGCGCCTGGCCGAAGCGGGCATCGACGCCTTCCCGCACCGCTTCGATTGGGACCTCGAGCCGGCCGACGTCCACGCCCGCTACGGCCAGAGCCCGGCCGAGGAGATCGAGGCCGCGGGCATCAGGCTGCGCGTGCCGGGCCGGGTGCGCGCGGTGCGCGAGCACGGCAAGAGCATCTTCATCGATCTCCACGATGGGCGCGCCAAGCTGCAGCTCTTCATCCGCAAGGACCAGCTCCCGGAGAGCGCCCTCCGCCTGCTCCCCAACCTCGACCTGGGCGACATCGTCGGCGCCGCCGGGACGCTGATCCGCACCCGGGTGGGCGAGCTGTCGCTGCGGGTCGAGGACCTGACGCTGCTCGCCAAGGCGCTGCGCCCGCTGCCCGAGAAATGGCACGGCCTCTCCGACGTCGAGGCGCGCTACCGCCAGCGCTACCTCGACCTGGCCACCAACCCCGAGTCGCGCCGGGTCTTCGAGGTGCGCGCGGCGCTGGTGCGCGGCATCCGCGAGTTCCTGGACCGGCGCGGCTTCCTCGAAGTCGAGACGCCGATGATGCAGGTGCTCCCGGGCGGCGCCAATGCCCGCCCCTTCCGCACCCATCACAACGCGCTCGACCTGGATCTCTACCTGCGCGTCGCGCCCGAGCTCTACCTGAAGCGGCTGCTGGTCGGCGGCATCCCCCGCGTCTACGAGATCAACCGCAACTTCCGCAACGAGGGGATCTCGACCCGCCACAACCCCGAGTTCACGATGCTCGAGTTCTACTGGGCCTATGCCGACTATCGCGACCTGATCGAGCTCACCGAGGAGCTGCTGACCGAGCTCGCGGCGCGCGCCCAGGCGATGCTCGGCGCGGCGGGGCTGAGCTACGCCGGTATCGCACTCGAGCTTGAGCGGCCGTGGGCCCGGCTCAGCGTGCGCGAGGCGATCGCCCGCTTCGCCGGGATGCCCGCCGCGCGGCTCGAAGACGCGGCGGCGCTCTCCGCAGAGCTGCGCGCGCGGCAGATCCCGCTGCCGCCCGGCGGCGGCTACGGCCATCTGCTGATGGCGCTGTTCGAGCACGAGGTCGAGCCGCGGCTGATCCAGCCCACCTTCATCGTGGACTATCCGGTCGAGGTCTCGCCGCTCTCCAAGCAGCGCGAGGACGATCCGCGCTTCACCGAGCGCTTCGAGCTCTACATCGCCGGCATGGAGATCGCCAATGCCTTTTCCGAGCTCAACGACCCGGACGTCCAGGCCGACAGGTTTCGCCAGCAGCTGCAGGCGCGCGAGCACGGCGACGCCGAGGCCCATCTCTTCGACCACGACTACGTGCGGGCGCTCGAGCACGCCATGCCGCCGGCGGGCGGCCTGGGGCTCGGCATCGACCGCCTGACCATGCTGATGACCGACCGCCAGTCGATCCGCGACGTGATCCTCTTCCCGCTGCTCAAGCCGGAAGCGCCCCCGCTGCCCCCGCTTCCGACTCCGCCCCCGGTTCCCCCGCTTCCGACACTGCCGGCAAGCAACGCGGAGCCCCCGGCCGCCCTGTCGCCCCCGGCCGGCAGGTCCGAGCGCCAGGGCTGAGCAGCAATGGCCTGCCGCCGTCCTCGGTCTCCAGGGCCGCCCGCGGGCGGCGGTCGCTAACCGCCCATGGCGCGTCCGCGTCCGCCTTCCAAGTTGCTCGAGCGGCAGCTCCCCTTCCCGGTGCTGCTCGCGCTGCGCTACCTGCGCAGCACCCGCCGCGACGCCTTCGCGAGCTTCCTGTCGCTGGTGGCGGCAGGCGGCATCGCGCTCGGCGTCACGGCTCTCGTCCTCTCGCTGGCGGTGATCTCGGGCTTCCAGGAGGCGCTGCGCGCCGAGCTTCTCGGCCGCACCGCGCAGATCGAGGTCGAGCTGCCGCGCGCGCTCTCGGACGGGGCGGCGGCGGCGGCCCGCGAGGCGGTGCGGCGGGTGCCGGGGGTGGTCTCGGTCCAGGTCCAGGTGCGCGGCGGCGGCTGGCTGGTCGACCGCGGCAAGGTCCATCCGGTCGACCTGATCGGTTTCGAGGGGCAGGTGCCGCAGTCCTTTCCCGGCGCCGCCGGCGCCCCTGAGGGGCTCTACGTCCCGGCCGCGCTCGCCGCCCGCTGGGGTCTCGCGCCGGGGCGCCTGCTCACCCTGGTTTCGCCGCGCCCGACCCTGACCCCGCTCGGACCGCAGCCGCGCCTGCGCAGCCTGCCGCTCGCCGGCACCTACCGCGGCGGGCGCACCCAGGAGGAGCGCGAGCGGGTCGCCCTGCCGCGGACGGTCGCCGAAACGCTGCTCGGCAGCGCCGACCGGCACCTCGAGGTGGCGGCCGGCGACCTCGACGCGGCGCTCGCGGTGGCCGCCCGGCTGCCGGCCGCGCTGCCGGCGGGCAGCTCGGTTCGCACCTGGAAGGAGCTCAACCGGCCGCTGCTCTTTGCCCTGCGGCTGGAAAAAGTGATGATGTTCGTCGCGGTGTCGTTGATCGTGCTGGTGGCCTCGCTCGCGCTGGTCGCCGACCTGGCGCTGATCATCGCCAGCAAGCGCCCGGAGATCGGCATGCTGGGCACGATGGGTGCCACGCCGGCCACCCTGCGCCGCGCCTTCGTGCTGCTCGGCGGCCTGGTCAGCGGCAGCGGCATGGCGCTCGGGACGGCGCTCGGGGTCGGCGGCGCCTGGGTGCTCGACCACTACCGCCTGGTGCCGGTGCCGGGGCGGGTCTACTTCCTCGACTATGTGCCTTTCCTGGTCAAGCCGGGAGACCTGGCGCTGGTGCTGCTGCTGACCCTCGGCCTGGCGCTCGCCTCGGCTCTATATGCCGCCCAGCGGGCGGCGGCCCTCGATCCGATCGCGGCCCTGCGGCGATGAGCGTCACCGTGCGCGCCAGCGCGCTGTGCAAGAGCTACCAGGACGGAACGCGGCGCATCCCGGTGCTGCGCGGCGTCGACCTGGCGGTCGAGCCGGGCGAGCTGGTGGCGGTGGTCGGGCCTTCGGGGTCCGGCAAGTCGACGCTCCTCCATCTGCTGGGCGCCCTCGACCGTCCCGACTCCGGGACGGTCGAGATCGACGGCCGGCCGCTGGCCGGGCTCTCCGGCGGCGCGCTGGCCGCGTTCCGCAACCGCACCATCGGCTTCGTCTTCCAGTTCCACCAGCTGCTGCCCGACTTCACCGCCCTGGAGAACGTGATGCTGCCCGGACGGATCGCCGGCCGTCCTCCGCGCCAGGTGCTGGCACAGGCGCGCCTGCTGCTCGACGAGGTGGGGCTGGCCGAGCGGCGCGACCACTTCCCGAGCCAGCTCTCCGGCGGCGAGCGCCAGCGGGTGGCGCTCTGCCGCGCCCTGGTGCTCGAACCGCCGCTGCTGCTGGCCGACGAGCCGACCGGCAACCTCGATCCGGCGAGCGGCGAGCAGGTCTTCGCGCTGCTGCTCGAGATGCAGGAGCGGCACCGGACCACGGCGGTGCTGGTGACCCACAACCCGGCCATCGCCCGGCGCTGCGGCGCGATCCAGCGCCTCGAAAACGGCGTCCTGCTCCCCGACCCGGCCCCGGCGTGAGGGGCGCCGCGGGTGGCGCGCCGGGCCCCCGTGGCAGGAGGGGTCGAGCCCCGGTCGCAGGCCTGGTCAAGCCCCGGCGGGAGGCCCGTTCAAGCCCCGGCGGTGTGCTAGAATCCAGTGCGCTTGCAGGCCGCATGCGCACCGTTGCTGGCCTCGGTCCTTCGGGCTCCGGCGCTTGGCCGGCGGGCCCGGCCGAAAGGTTCGTGGAATGTTCGAGAAGTATAACGAGAAGGCCCGCCGGGCGCTGTTCTTCGCCCGCTACGAGGCAAGCAAGCTGGGCAGCCGGGTCATCGAATCCGAGCACATCCTGCTAGGCATCCTGCGCGAAGGCGAAGAGACCGTCAACGAGATCTTCCGCCGCTTCCAGGTCAAGCCCGAAGACATCCGCCGCGAGATCGAGGGCGAGCGGGTGTTCGTCGAGCGCATCTCCTCGACCGCCGAGCTGCCGCTGTCCGAAGAATCGAAGAAGATCCTGGCCTATGCCTCCCACGAAGCCGAGAGCATGCTCCACGCGACGGTGGGTTCGGAGCACCTGCTGATCGGCATCCTGCGAGTCGAGGGCTGCACGGCGATGCGCATCCTGGCGCAGCAGGGATTCGACGTCTACACGGTACGCGAGGAGGCGCGGGCGATCGCCAAGGAGCGCGAGGCGTCGCAGCAGAAAAAGGAGCTTCCTTTCCTCTCCGAATATGGACGCGACCTGACCGCGCTCGCCTCCGAGGCGGCGTTCGATCCGCTGATCGGGCGCGACGAGGAAGTCGATCGGATCGTGCAGATCCTGTCGCGCCGCACCAAGAACAACCCCATTCTGCTGGGCGAGCCCGGCGTCGGCAAGACCGCCATCGTCGAGGGACTGGCGCAGCGCATCGTCGAGGGACGGGTGCCGATCTTTCTCGCCCAGAAGCGCATCGTGGCGCTCGACCTGTCGCTCATCGTCGCCGGCACCAAGTATCGCGGCCAGTTCGAAGAGCGGCTCAAGGGGATCTTGAAGGAGCTCAAGGACAGCCGCGAATTGATCGTCTTCATCGACGAGATCCACTCGCTGATCGGCGCCGGCTCCGCCGAGGGATCGCTCGACGCCGCCAACATCCTGAAGCCGGCGCTGTCGCGGGGCGAGATCTCGTGCATCGGAGCGACCACGCTCAAGGAGTACCGCAAATACATCGAGAAGGACCGCTCCCTGCTGCGCCGCTTCCAGGCCATCCAGGTCGCGCCGCCGTCGCCCGAGCAGACGTTGCAGATCCTCGAAGGGGTCAAGGACCGCTACGAATCGTTCCACAAGGTGCGCTATCGCGCCGAGGCGCTGCGCACCGCCATCCACCAGTCGAGCCGTTACATCTCGGATCGCCACCTGCCCGACAAGGCGATCGACGTCATCGACGAGGCGGGAGCGCGGGTCAAGCTGCGGCGGGTGCGCGACACCCAGAACCTGCGCCGCCTGGAGCAGGACATCCGGCAGGTGGTCAAGGAGATGAAGGCCTCGATCTCCGACAAGGATTTCGAGCGCGCCGTCTACCTGCGGGAACGCGAGATCGAGCTGCGCGAGGACCTCGAGCGGATGAGCCTGGCGGCCGACGAGACCGGCGTCCTCGAGGTCACCCGGCACGACGTCGAAGACGTGATCTCGTCGTGGACCGGCATCCCGGTCGCGGCGCTGCAGAGCGAGGAGGCCGAGCGGCTGCTGCACATGGAAGAGACGCTGCGCAAGCGGGTGGTGGGCCAGGAGCGGGCGATCAGCGCCATCAGCCGCGCCATCCGCCGCTCGCGGCTGGGGGTGAGCAACCCGGAGCGGCCGGTCGGCTCGTTCATCTTCCTGGGACCCTCCGGCGTCGGCAAGACCGAGGTGGCGCGCCAGCTTTCGGTGTTCCTCTTCGGCAGCCAGCGGGCGCTGGTGCGCTTCGACATGAGCGAGTACATGGAGAAGCACGCGGTCTCCAAGCTGATCGGCTCGCCGCCCGGCTACGTCGGCCACGAGGAAGGCGGGCAGCTGACCGAGCGGGTGCGGCGCCAGCCCTACTCGCTGATCCTGTTCGACGAGATCGAGAAGGCCCACCCGGACGTCGCCAACCTGCTCCTCCAGATCCTGGAGGACGGCCTCTTGACCGACGCCTACGGCAATCAGGTCGATTTCAAGAACACCCTGGTGCTGATGACCTCGAACATCGGCAGCAAGCTGGTCCTGCGCGGCGGGCGGATGGGCTTCGGCGAAGGCGACAGCCATGCCAGCTTCCAGCGGCTCGAAGAAGAGATCCTGGGCGAGCTGCGGCGCACCTTCTCCCCCGAGTTCATCAACCGCATCGACGAAGTGATCGTGTTCAATCCTCTGGGAGAGCTCGAGCTGCGAGCGATCGTCGACATTCTGCTGGATGACGTCAATGAGACCTTGGCCGAACGCGGCCTGCAGTTGGAGGTTTCGATAGCCGCAAGACAGTGGCTCCTCGACCGGGCGGGCGTGGAACCCGCCACCGGGGCGCGGCCGCTGCGGCGAACGATCCAACGCCATATCCAGGACGCGGTTTCGGAGATCCTGATCCATCAGCACGGTGAGGCCATCGAGCGCATTCAGGTGGACTTGGGGGAAGGCGAGCTCAAGTTCCATGCGCGCGACCGCGAGACTCCGGAAATCCTCGCTCAGAAGCGTTGATCGACCGCAGGGCAGCCCCTCCATCTGAGACGGCTTTTTTCCGGCGTGTGCGCCGAGAGCGAGGCAGGAAGGACATGATGCCCCATCCAAGCGATCCGATCGGGGAGCGGTCTGGAACCGGCAGGCAGCAGGCCGGCGCCCGCCGCTCTGGGCAGCAGGGCGCCCGCCTGCGGCGCGGGCGGCGCGAGCAGCGCGCGAGCTGGCCGTACCGCGGCCTGGCGCTGGGTCTTCTTCCTCTCATCCTCATCTACCTGACCGGCGGCCTGCCGCTGGCGGCCCAGCCCGCGCCGCGAGCGTCATCCGACCAGCCCGCGCCGCGGGCGTCATCTGACCAATCGCTGGCGCAGCCGGCGCCCAGTCAACCGCCACCGGTGCCGCCGCCGACCCGGCTCGACGTCGAGGGCAAGAAGGTCGCCGCCATCGAGTTCAAGGGACTCAAGACCCTCTCGGAGGAGACCCTGCTCTACTATCTGGGCATCGAGATCGGACAGCCGGTCGCACAGGGCAAGCTCAATCAGAACCTGAAGCAGCTCTGGGACCGTGGGCTGGTGGACGACATCAGGGTCGACTACGCGCCGGCCACTCCCCCGTCCGCGGGGCTGCGTCTGACCATCACCGTCCAGGAGCGGCCGATCCTGCGCTCGATCGACTACGAGGGGATCAAGCGGGTGTCGAAGACCGACATCCAGGACAAGATCGCAACCCAGCGGATCAAGGTCCACGAAGGCGAGCCGCTCTCGCTCGGCGAGCTGCAGCGCGTCAAGCTGTTGATCGAGGACCTCTACAAAGACAAGGGCTACCGCTTCGCGCAGGCGCGCTACACGGTGCAGGACCTCCAGGGCAACGAGAAGAAAGTGACCTTCAGCGTCGACGAAGGCGACCGCGTGCGGATCGCCGAGATCAAGTTCGAGGGCGACAGCGTCTTCGGCAGCCGGCGCCTGCGCTGGACGATGCGCAAGACCAAGCAGACCAACCTGGTCTCGCGCATCTTGAAATGGGACATCTACGATCCGGCCAAGCTGCAGGAGGACCTCGACAAGGTCCGCAGCCTCTATCGCGGCGCCGGCTTCAAGAACGTGGTGATCGGCGATCCCAGGATCGAGGTCAGGGCGTTGAACCCGAGCGCCGCCGCCGCCAAGGACCAGAAGCGCCGGATGTTCATCACCATTCCGCTCGAGGAGGGCGACCGCTGGAAGTTCGGCGAGGTCTCGATCGACGGCAACAAGATCTATCGCGACACCGCGATCCTGCGCCTCTTCTCCCACAAGACCGGCGCCTGGCTGAGCTCCAAGGCGATCGACGACGGCGTCAAGAAGATCGAGGAGCTCTATCACAACACCGGCTACATCTTCGCCAAGGTCGAACCCGAGCTGGTGGAGAAGCCCAACCACGTCGCCGACCTGGTGGTCCATATCAACGAGAGCGACCAGTTCAAGGTCGGCCGCATCGAGTTCGCGGGCAACGAGCGCACCATGGACAAAGTGCTGCGCCGCGAGGTGCGGCTCTTCGAGGGCGGCCTGGTCAACATCGGCGCGGTGCGCAACAGCGTCTTGAAGATCAACCAGCTCGGCTACTTCAAGCTCGAAGAAGAAGACCCGGTCGACATCGACACCAATACCGAGAAGAAGGAAGTGAGCCTGGTCTTCAAGGGCAAGGAGGCGTCACGGACCGAGCTGCAGTTCGGCGGCGGCTGGAGCCAGATCGACGGCTTCTTCGGCCAGTTTGGGGTCAACACCAAGAACTTCCTGGGACGCGGCGAGCAGTTGGGCCTCTCGGTGCAGGTCGGGGCGCGGCGCAACCTATACGACCTGTCCTACTCCATTCCCTGGTTCCTCGACCGGCCGCAGAGCATCGGCCTGCGCGTCTTCGACTCGGCCCTCAACTACCTGGCCCTCGACTCGCAGTACCTGCAGAAAGACAAGGGCGCGGTGGTGACCTACGGCCGCAACTACGGACTGTTCAACGCGGTCAGCCTGAGCTACGCCTTCTCCAAGCGCAACGACTCCGCCACCAGCAACCTCAGCCTGCCGGTGGCCGACCAGCTGACCGAGAAATTCCTGATCGACACCTCTTCGCTCAAGCCGGCCTGGATCTACGACAGCCGCAACGATCCCTTCGAGCCGGTGCGCGGCCAGAAGTTCGCCCTGTCGCTGGAGTTTGCCGGCGGGTTCCTCGGAGGCAACAACGACTTTCTCCGTCCCGACATCGGCTACTCGCTGTTCCTGCCGGTCACCAACCAGGGGCTGCGGACGGTGTTCGCGGTCAACGGCGAGGCCGGGTGGCTGCATCAGACCTCGAGCCGCCCGCTGTCGCCGCTCGAGTTCTTCTTCCTGGGCGGCGAGAACTCGATCCGCGGTCACCGCTTCCGCTCGATCACGGTGCGCGACAGCAAGGGTAACCCGGTGCTCGACGCCTTCGGCATCGGCGTCGGCGGCAACAAGTACGTCCAGTTCAACATGGAGTACCATTTCCTGGTCGGCGGGCCGTTCCGGGTGCTGCTGTTCAGCGACGCCGCGAGCGTCTACGGCCTAGTCAACGGCCACGACCAGAACATCAACTTCTCGCAGCTGCGCTACACCGCCGGCGTCGAGCTGCGCATCGTGCTGCCGGTCTTCGGGGCGCCGCTGCGGTTCATCTACTCGAAGAACCTGCGCCCGCTGCCGAAGGACGAGTTCGAAACGTTTCAGTTCAGCATAGGAACCAGCTTCTAAAAGAAAAAGGAAGGGACGACCATGCCGCTCATTGCCCGTTGCAGAAGGAACCCCGCCGGCTCCCTACTGGGGCTGGCGCTCGCCGCCGCGCTCGCCGCGGCTCCGCTGGCCGCGCAGGCCCCTCGTTCGGGTGCCGGCGCCGCTCCGGCCGCCGGCGCCGCGGGAACGGCGGCCGCCGCCGCCGCGTCGGGAGCGATCCGGATCGCGGTCATCGACACCGAGAAGATCCTCCTCGGATCGCAGGCCGGCAAGAAGGCGCTGGCCGAGCTCAAGAAGGCCCAGGACCAGAAGGAGGCCGAGCTGCGCGGCAAGCAGCAGGAGATCAAGGACCTGCAGGAGAAGCTCTCGCAGGGCCGTCTCTCGCTGGCTCAGGACAAGCTGGCCGAGCTGGAGAAGCAGCTGCTGGACAGGGAGAAGGGTCTGGGCCGCCTCCAGGAAGACGCCAACACCGAGCTCAACAACAAGAAGAACGAGATGCTCGGCCTCGTCGATGAGAAGGTCATGCCGGTCATCAATCAATTGGGCAAGGAGTTCGGCTACACCCTCATCTTCCGCAAGTTCGAGAGCGGCCTGATCTACGCTGACGACACCGTCGACATCACCAGCACGATCATCCAGCGCATGGACGCCGTCGCGCAGGGCAAGTAACCGCGGTGGCATATCGTCTGGCCGAGCTCGCCGAGCTGGTCGGGGGACGCGTCGAAGGCGATCCGGAGCGCACCGTCGAAGCGCTCCGGTCACTCGAGACCGCCGGCCCGCGCGATCTCTCTTTCGTCAGCCAGCCGCGCCTGCGCGCCCGCGGCGAAGCCAGCGGCGCGGGTGCGCTGCTGGTCGGAGGAGGCGCCCGCCGGCCGGCTGGCCGCGACCTGCTGGTGGTCGACGACCCCGCCTACGCCTGGGCCCGCCTGCTCGCCCTCTTCCATCCCGCCGAGCCGCGCCTTCCCGGAGTGCATCCCACGGCGGTCGTCGAGCCCGGTGCGGCCGTGGACGCGGCGGCCCATGTGGGACCCTATGCGGTCATCGGCGCCCGCAGCCGGGTCGAGGCCGGGGCGGCGGTGCTCGCCCTCGCGGTCGTCGGCTGCGACTGCGTGATCGGCGAGGGCTCGGTGCTCCATCCGCACGCCGTGCTCTACGACCGGACGGTCCTCGGGCGCGGCTGCGAGGTGCACTCGGGGGCAGTGCTGGGCGGCGACGGCTTCGGCTATGCCACCCACGACGGCATGCACCAGAAGATTCCGCAGGTCGGCCGGGTGCTGCTCGAAGACGAGGTCGAGATCGGCGTCAACACGGCGATCGACCGCGCGTCGCTCGACGAGACCCGGATCGGCGCCGGGACCAAGATCGACAACCTGGTGCAGGTCGGCCACAACACCACGATCGGCCGGCACTGTATCCTCTGCGGCCAGGTCGGCCTTGCCGGCAGCACCCGGCTGGGCGACGGCGTGGTGCTCGGAGGGCAGGCGGCAACGCTGGGCCATCTCGAGGTCGGAGACGGGGTCCAGGGAGCCGCGCGGGTGGCCATCATGGAGTCGATCCCGGCGCGCGCCAGGATCGCGGGTCATCCCGCCATCGAGCTGCCGCGCTATTTGCGCCAGACCGTGTTGATCTCGCGCCTGGAGGAGATGAGCCGCCGCATCAAGGAGCTCGAGAAGCGCCTGGGCGGGCGCGGCGGCGAGGAGGGATGAGATGAGCGAGAGCGAGTCCAGGGAGCCGGACGGGAAGGGCGAGCCAGGCGCGGCGGACGGGCCGAGCGCGACGGACGGGCCAGGCGCGGCGGGCGGGAAGCTGGGCATCGAGTGGATCCTGTCGGTGCTGCCGCACAGCTATCCGATGCTGCTGGTCGACCGGGTGCTCGAGGTCGAGCGTGGCAAGCGGCTGGTGGCGATCAAGAACGTCACCATCAACGAGCCCTTCTTCGCCGGGCACTTCCCCGGCCGGCCGGTGGTGCCCGGAGTGCTGCTGATCGAGGGCATGGCGCAGGCCGGAGGTCTGCTGGTGCTGCAGGAGGTGCCGGTCGAGGCGCGTCCCGGGAAGCTCATCTACCTCATGGGGATCAAGGAGGCGAAGTTCCGGCGTCCGGTGGTGCCGGGCGACCAGGTGCGCTACGAGATCGACGTGCTGCGCATGCGCACCATCCACTGCTTGCTGGCCGGTAAGGCGCTGGTCGACGGGCAGCTCGCCGCCGAGGCGGTGATCTCGTCGACCATGGTGGACCGTTGACCATGGGTGCTTCCTGAGCACCTTCATCCACCCGCTGGCCGCGGTCGACCCGGAGGCCAGGCTCGGCAGCGACGTGCGGATCGGCCCGTTCGCGGTGATCGCGGCGGGGGTCGAGATCGGCGACGGCACCGAGGTCGGGGCCGGCGCGCAGATCCAGGGGCCGACCCGGCTCGGGCGCGGCAACCGGGTCTTTCCAAACGCCGCGCTCGGCTTCGAGCCGCAGGACCTCAAGTTCCGCGGCGAAGAGGTCCACCTCGAGATTGGCGACCGCAACCAGTTCCGGGAGTTCTGCACCATCCATCGCGGCACCGCTCCGGGGGGAGGAGTGACGCGGATCGGCAGCGACAACTTGTTCATGGCCTACGTCCACGTGGCCCACGACTGCCAGGTGGGTGATCGCACGGTGTTTGCGAACAACGCCACGCTGGCCGGTCATGTCGAGGTTCACGACGACGCCTCGATCATGGCCTTTTCGTCGGTGTACCAGTTCGCCCGCGTCGGCCGCCACGCCTACGTGGGGGCTTACTCGGTGGTCACGATGGATGCCATGCCCTTCGTCAAGACCGTCGGAGTGAGGCCTGCCTGCTATGGCTTGAACTCCATCGGGCTGCGGCGCAAGGGCGTGGACGCCGCGAGCGTGCGCCGGCTGGGCCAGGCCGTGCGCATTCTGGTGCGCGCGGGCCTCAACACGCGGCAGGCGCTGGCGAAGCTGCGCGCCGAGCTCGCCGGCGACCCGGCAATCGACTACCTGATCGCCTTTGTCGAGGGGTCGCGGCGCGGGGTCTACAGGGCGCTGCCGCGGGGTGGGCGCGCTGCCGGCATCGACGCGGCGGAGGATCGGAAGGACGGAATGGACGACAGGGAGGGCAAGGAGGGCGAGGGGGGCGAAGGGAACCAAGGGGACGAAGCGGGCGAGGGGAGCGATGGGGCCTGAGGCTCTGGCAGAGCCCGGGGAGATGGGTCGGCCTGGTCCCGAGGCGGGGCCCGGATTTGGCCCCTGGCTCGCTGCGGAGGGCCCCTTGCGGGTCGGCGTCGTCGGCACCGGCGCAATGGGACGCCACCACGTCCGCATCCTGGCGTCGCTGCCTGGCGCCGAGCTGGTCGGAGTCTACGATCCGCGGGCGGAGGTGGCTGCCGCGGTCGCTCAGGAGCATGGTGCGCGAGTCTTCTCCACCCTCGAGGCGCTGGCGGCGCAGGCCGAAGCGGTGGTGCTGGCGGTGCCGACGGTGCATCATGCCGAGATGGGCAGCGCGCTGCTCGGACGCGGCCTCGACGTGCTTGTCGAAAAGCCGCTTGCCGCCAGCCTGGCGGAGGCCGACGTCCTGCTCGCCGCAGCCGAGGCGGCTGGGCGCGTCCTGGCGGTGGGGCACGTGGAGTTCTTCAACCCGGTGGTCCAGGCGCTGCTCGGGCTGGGCCTGCCGCCGCGCTTCGTCGAGGTGCAGCGGCTGGCGGTCTTCTCGCCGCGCAGCTTGGATGTCGACGTGGTGCTCGACTTGATGATCCACGACCTGCAGATCTTGCACGCTCTCGATCCCAGCCCGGTGCACGAGGTGAGGGCCACCGGCGTGCCCGTGCTGTCGCCGCACACCGACATCGCCAACGCCCGCGTCGAGCTGGTCTCGGGCTGCGTCGCCAACCTGACCGCCTCGCGGGTCTCGGCCGAGCGCGTCAGGAAGCTGCGGACCTTCCTGCCGCGGCGCTACTACTCGCTCGACTACCAGGCGCAGGAGATCCATGGCTACCGGCTCGAGGAAGGGAAGGCGGGGCGGCGGATCGTGCCCGACAACCTGGAGCTGACCCAGGCCGAGCCGCTGCGGCGCGAGCTCGAGGCGTTCGTCGCCGCCTGCCGTGGCGAGCCGGTGCCGCTGGTCGGCGGCCGGCAGGGGAGGCAGGCGCTGGAGACCGCGCTGGCGGTGGCCGCGGCGATCGGCCCGGTGGGGGCGGCCAGCGAGGCGTGGCTCTAGAGCGCGCCGCGGCGAAAGCGAAGAGGGGAGGAGGAGGAGGAAGAGCATGAACGAGCTCGGCAAGATCGGGGTTGGCGTGATCGGCGGCAGCGGCCTCTACCAGATGTCCGGGCTGACGGTGCGCGAAGAGAGGCACATCGCGACCCCGTTCGGCGACCCCTCCGACACCTACGTCCTGGGCGAGCTGGACGGCCGTCCGGTCGCCTTCCTGCCGCGCCACGGCCGCGGACATCGCCTGCTGCCCACCGAGCTCAACTATCGCGCCAACATCTTCGGCTTCAAGCTGCTCGGGGTCGAGCAGCTGGTCTCGGTCTCGGCGGTCGGGTCGATGAAGCTCGAGTACAAGCCGACCGACATCGTGGTCCCGGATCAGTTCTACGACCGCACGCGCCACCGGGCCGACACCTTCTTCGGCCGCGGCCTGGTGGCGCACGTGTCGCTGGCCAAGCCGATCTGCCCGCGGCTTATCGACCTGGCGGTGCCTGCCGCACGCGCCGCGGGCGCCACCGTCCATCGTGGCGGGATCTATGTCTGCATGGAAGGGCCGCAGTTCTCGACCCGTGCCGAATCGGAGGTCTACCGTGGCTGGGGAGCCGACGTGATCGGGATGACCAACCTGCAGGAGGCGCGCCTCGCCCGGGAGGCCGAGATCTGTTATGTCTCGCTGGCGATGGTCACCGACTACGACTGCTGGCACGAGACCGAGGAAGCGGTGAGCGGCGAGGCGGTGATGGAGGTTATCCGCCAGAACGTGGTGATGGCGCAGGAGGTGGTGCGGCAGATCGTCGCCCGCCTGCCCGAGGGGGCGGAGCGGCTTGGCTGTCCGTGCCCCAACGCCCTGGCCTCGGCGCTGATCACCGATCCGGCGGTGATACCGGCGGAAACGCTGGCGGCGCTCGCTCCGCTGGTGGGGAGATACATCCAGAGACGCTGAGCCCCGGCGCCCCTGCCCACCCAGCCGGCGGCGCTTGCCGCTCGATGGCGCCGCTGCTGGAGTGTGGGAGAGCCGGCGTCGCGCTCGCCGCAAACGCGCATGACACGCTTCCTGGTCACCAATGACGACGGCATCTTCTCCGAGGGGATCAAGCTGCTCGCCTCGGCGCTCGCCACCCTCGGCGAGGTCTTCGTGGTCGCCCCCGACCGCGAGCAGAGCGCCTCGGGACACGCCTTGACGCTCTCGCGGCCGCTGCGCATGCAGAAAGTCGAGGAGAACTGGTACGCGGTCGACGGCACGCCGACCGACTGCGTCAACCTGGGGGTGTTGTCGCTGCTCAAGGACCGGCCGCCCGACCTGGTCTGCTCGGGCATCAACTTCGGCCTCAACGTCGGCGATGACGTGACCTACTCGGGCACGGTGAGCGCGACTTTCGAGGGTACGCTGCTCGGCATTCGGTCGCTCGCCTTCAGCCAGGAGGTCGTGGAGGGGTTCTCCTTTGCCCGCGCCGCCGCCTTTGCGCGGGCGCTGGTCGAGACGGTGCTGGCGGCGCCTGATCTGCCGCGGGACCTGCTGCTCAACGTCAATATCCCGGCCGGCGAGATCCAGGGGGTGAGCTTCACCCGGCTCGGGCGGCGCGTCTACAAGCAGTCAGTGGTCGAGAAGGTCGACCCGCGCGGGCGCAAGTACTACTGGATCGCCGGCACGCCGCAATGGCAGAAAGACAGCGGCACCGACCACGAGGCGGTTTCCTCCGGGCACGTCTCGGTGACGCCGCTGCACCTCGACCTGACCTACTACCGCGGGCTCGAGCTCTTCAGCGGACTGCAGGAGAAGCTCTCGCGTATCGACCTCTGCAGCCTCTGCAGCGACGACAAGTCGCCGCGGCCGCCTCGGCGCGGCGAAGAATGAGCGACTTCGCGGTGCTGCGCGAAAGGATGGTGCGCGAGCTGGTCGCGGCTCGCGGTATCAAGGACGAGCGGGTGCTGGCGGCGATGCGCAAGGTGCCGCGGCACCTCTTCGTGCGCGACCACTTGCGCACCCAGGCCTACAGCGACCGGCCGCTGCCGATCGGTGCATCGCAGACCATCTCGCAGCCTTACATCGTGGCGCGGATGACCGAGCTTCTCGAGTTGCGTCCGGAGCACTCGGTGCTCGAGATCGGCACCGGCTCCGGCTATCAGACGGCGCTGCTCGCGGTGCTGGCACGGCGGGTCTACAGCCTCGAGCGGATCGCCGAGCTCGCCCAGCAGGCCATCCCGCGGATGCGTCAGCTCGGCCTCGACAACGTCAAGATCCAGGTCTTCGACGGCTCGGTGGGGTGGAGCGAGTGGGCCCCTTTTGACCGCATCCTGGTGGCTGCGGGAGCGCCCCGGGTGCCGGAGCCGCTGCTCGGGCAGCTGGCGCCGGGCGGCAGCCTGCTGGTTCCCGAAGGAGAGAGGCAGCTCCAACGGCTGGTGCTCTACCGCAAGTCGGCGCGCGGCGAGCTGCGGCGCAAGGAAGGCGAGGAGGTCGCCTTCGTGCCGCTCGTGGGACGGCACGGCTGGAAGGCGACCGATAAGTGACCGGCGACCCTGGCGATCCCGAGGAGGGTGGGGAGAATCCGGCCGCGCCAGCCGCGCCGCCGGAACCGCCGGCGCCGCCTCGGCGGGGCGTGCGCCTCGTCCTGCGCGGGCGGGTGCAGGGGGTCGGCTTCCGCTACTTCGTGCGCCAACTCGGGCGCCAGCTGGGGCTTGCCGGGCGGGTCCGCAACTTGCTCGACGGACGGGTGGAAATCGAGGCCGCCGGCGACCCGGACAGAGTCGAAGAGCTCAAGCAGTGGGCGCGTCAGGGTCCGCCGGGCGCCCTGGTGACCGGCATGGACGAGCACTCGATGACGGAAGTCCCGCCGTGGGATAGCTTTGAGATCGATCGGGAGAAACCATGGACGACCTGAAGGCATACATCCGCGAAGTGCCCGACTTCCCGAAGCCGGGGATCCTCTTCTACGACATCACCACCCTGCTGCAAGACCCGCTCGCCCTGCGCAAGACGGTAGACCGCTTCGTCTGGATGTTCTCGGGCAAGCGCATCGACAAGGTCGTGGGCATCGAGTCGCGCGGCTTCATGTTCGGGCCGATCGTCGCCTACAACTTGAACGCCGGCTTCGTGCCGGTGCGCAAGCCGGGCAAGCTTCCGGCCGACAAGATCCGCCAATCCTACGAGCTCGAGTACGGCTCCGATGCGCTCGAGATGCATCGCGACGCCGTGCGCGGCGGCGAGCGCGTCCTGATCGTCGACGACCTGATCGCGACCGGCGGCACCGCCCGCGCGACCACCCGCCTGGTCGAGTCGGTGGGGGGGGAAGTGGTCGGCTGCGGCTTCATCGTCGAGCTCACCTTTCTGCCCGGCCGCGCCGCCCTGGCCGGCCACGAGGTGGCATCGCTGATTCAGTACTAGCACTAGCCCCCACCGGCGGTGCCGATCCCGAGGGATGCCGCAGCTTTCGCCTGTTGCGGCACTTCCGGCAGGTCGGCCGCACGTCCGGCTATGGACGTGCGGCACTTCCCGGAGGTCGGAAACGGCGCTGCGATGTGGCGGTGGA
>DASZZP010000080.1:0-11367 GCA_035544875.1 Thermoanaerobaculia bacterium
CGGTCCAACGGACCCCCTGCCGCTTGATGCGACCGATGGTCGGGAGCGAGGTCCCTCGTCTCCCGCTAGGCTCGGCCGGAGCCTATCTCCTATCCACCTGCCTTAACACCGCTTGACGGTCTGAGGCGAAGCCTCGTTAGCCTTAGTCAGCGCAGTTATTGGCGCTGCTGTGACGCTGCTTGTAAAGTCATTGTTTTGATCGTGCTGGCGTACCCTAGGGCTTCAATGGTTACGAACACATCCAAAGCCCGTCGGGTCGCTCCACATAATTGCCACCCATTAGCTGCCCAAATTGTTCGTCGGTCATTTGTGCAAGTTGTATTGCTGCAGTCTCCTCACCACTCTTCACGTGCTGGTCAATAAGCACCTTCTTGAAGTCTGCCATTGTTCTGACCTCCACACCAAATGCATGCCTGGCGACTGCTTGTGTTATTGGACGAAGCGACTCATTGGCGGGACAGGGATCACACAAAACGAAGCGTCCCCGGTATTTGTAAATCTCATAGTCTTTTGACAACTGCGCGTCTGGTAGTTGCATAATAATCTGTGCGCTAGTACTGTCATATCCAGCGTTTGTGCCAGCGTTTGTGTAAGACGAACTTGCAAGTGCCACACGGGCTTCAGAATAACTGTTTACGTTCTGGAGAGTTGTCATCGTCTCACTTGCTTGACAAGGGGCTGTATCGTTAGAAGCGCTCGCTACGCTCGTGCCCGCGGTATTGCTTGACCCGTCTATCATGTGCGGACCTCGTTCGTCACTATCACAGATGCCATTCTGGTTGACGTCCAGACAACACTGACCAGCCTTGTACTCGAAGTAGTTACCTTTACACGCACTGCCCGTGCAGGCGGTCAGTACGACAAGAAGGATGCTGAGGACGAGTAGTTGCCGCATAGGGGATTGCACACCTCGATTCGGTTGTTCTAAGACTGGGGGCTTGCTTTCTCGTACTGCTCCCAGCGGTCGTTCTTCCGATGGAGGATCGCTTCCCGGTCTTATAGTTTTTGGTGCCCACCGGGCTAAGTCACGGTCCCCCTCTCAGCTCAGAATCATTAACCCTGTGCAGACGTTTCGCGGCCGGGCCCCGTCACCTCTCGAGCTCCAGGGCGTGGAGGGCGAGCGCAGTGTCGGGCGGCAGGCCGGGAGCGAGCTCGACGCGCAGGAGCTCGAAAGGGCCGCTCCAGGGCAGCCGCCAGCGGCTGCGGTAGAGCTGGCCGAAGAAGTCGCCGGCCACCCAGGAGCTCCAGGCGGGCGGGGAGGGCAGGCTTGCCGCCCGTGCCACGTCCGGCCGGCGCGCCGCCCATTCGCCCGTTTCATTGCCGGCGCGCAGCGTCCAGCCGCCGCTTCGCCCGCCGGCCGCCACCAGGCGAACGTTCGCCACCGCGGTTCCGGCCGCGAGATCGGCGGCGTGGCTCAAACTCGATTCCACGATGAGATAGGCCGCCCGCTGCGGTGGGCCGAGATTGACCTGCCAGACCGGATGCGCGCGGTCGAGCAGCACTCTGACGCTGCCCCCGAGGAGCGGGAGGCTCGGGCCGAGCAGCGGCCAGAGAAGCGCCAGGAAAGGCACAGCGCCCGCCGCGCTGGCGGACCCGCCGGCGGGGTAGGTCGTTCCGAAGGGCAATCCGCTCGAGGTGTCGGACGAGGAATAGGCATCAGGCAAGGCGTCGTCCGCGAGGCTGGTTGATCAGGTACCCCCCCCTGCCTCAATTCGCGGGTGTGCGCGTGCGACCCGGGGCCGGGTCACCGGCCCTGGAGCGCCAGAGATTTGACTCCCCCCTGGGCAGTCCCTATCGACGCACCATCTTTTTGACCGTCTATCCGGCAGTGAGCTTATTGGCGGCACCAGAAGCAAACGCCGGCGCCGTTCTCCAGCGACCAGCCGCCGCCATCCTTGAGCGCGATGACGTGGTGCGCGATGACGGACGATGCGACCTCAAAGCGCGTGCAGATCGGGTCGCGCGCGAGCACCACTCTGCGCCACCAGCGGTGCTGGGCGCCGTAGCCGCGTTGGGCTGTCGTGCCGCGGGCAGGGTCGTAGGCCCGGTCCCTGGCGCCCCGGTGCGCGGGGCAATAGCCATCGAGCGTAAGTTCAGGACAACCTTGCTGCCTGCATGGCGCAGGGGGCCGGAGCGGGCTCACGGCAAGAGGGCCATCCAAACGGAGGGCAGCGGCACCGCCGGTGCGGATCTGGGGGTGGTTTCGCGGGATGGTTCTTGGGCCAGTGGTTTAGTAGTGGTTTCAGGAGGGGTGTTCCGGCCGGCGGCGGACCCGGACGCTACCCTAGACCACATAGATTTCCGCGCCCTCCTGCTCGTACCGGCTGAGCACCGGTTCCGGGTGGACCATCGCGCGCCCGACCGCCATGATGAGCGCCACCATGCCGTCGATGCGGTCCTTGCTCTTGTTCTTTGCGGGCTTCAGGTCCCCGCTGGGTCCTGAAGCAGCGCCAGGTTCGAGGCCATCCAGCGCAGGACGGGGTGGTTGCCGTGGGCGAGCTTGCGGCCGGCGACGAGCTTCAAGAGCTCCTTCGTCGGCTCGTTCATGGACTGCCATCCCTGGCGGACGGGGACCACGACGAAGCCGTCGCCTTCGAGCTGGGTCGCTAGTCCTGTGGCGTTCCAGGGGTCGTAGGCTACCTCGACGATGTGGTAGATCTCGGCCAGGCGGTTGAGTTGGGCGCGCACCGCCTGGTAGTCGACGATGTTCCCCTCGGTCGCGAAGAGGTGCTCGTCGCGTTTCCAGGCGGTGAAAGGGACGCCGTCGGCTCTCTCACGCCGAGCGATGTTGTCGTCTGGCATCCAGAAGTAGGGGAGTGCCGGACTCGGCTCTCCGTCTTCGCTTGGGAAGAAGAGGACAAGCGCCGTCAAGTCGGTCGTGCTCGAGAGGTCGAGACCGGCGAAGCACCGCCGGCCGCGGAGCTCCTCGGAGTCGACGCGGTGCTCGCCGCAGGCTCGCCAGTCGTCCATGTCAATCGCGCGCTCGGCCTGCTCGGTCCACTCGTTGAGGCGGAGGCGGCGGAAGGTGTTCTGGGCAGCGGGAGACTCCCGGGCCTCGCGGGCGAGCTCGCGCATGTCGTCGAGCCTGACTGAGACACCGAGATTTGGGTTGGCCTTGCGCCAGACCTCCTCGTCTCGCCAGTCATCGCCCTCGTCGAGGGTTGCGATGTAGGCGAAGCGGGCGTCGTCCTCGAGCGCTCCCTGGAGGACCTTGATCGAGTAGTCGTGGACCTCCCAGCAGATCGAGTCCCGATCGTAGCCGGCCGTGGTGATGGCGAAGAGGAGCGGCTGGCGGCGCGCGCCGGTCGCGGTACGCAGGACGTCCCAGACGGCGCGGCTGGGGTGGGCGTGGAGCTCATCGATGATCGCTCCGTGGACGTTGAGGCCATCCAGGGTATCGGCGTCGGCGCCCAGCTCTCTCTAACGGTGCCGGTTCGGGCGGAGCCGTGGTCTCGGCGCCGGGCAGAGCGGTGGTTTCCGCACCAACATCGTGCTCATCGAGGAACGCCGCCTCGTTGTCGACAGCGGTGATGAACTCTGGCGCTGGGACAGCTGCCGACCATCGGGTCGAATTCGGTCGAGTCATACAGCCTGTCCGATCTGAAGGCTCCTCGAGGGGCGAGAACTCGCTCATGAGCTGCTCCAACGCCTCCGCTCCCGTCCGTGCGACATACCCCTTCCCTCGGCGTATGGGCTCGGAGCTGCCGTGCAAGTTAGTCAAGGGCATACGCCATTGGACCGGGACGTAGGGGCCAGCGACGAGGAGATGAGTCGATTCGTGCTACCGATGAACGGGTCGCACGCCGTATGGCTATCTCACTCGTCGTCCGAGATCGACTACTCGGCCGGAGCCCGGATTTCCTTGCAAAGCAACCCTGCGCCGCCGCCGCTCGCAGCAACGTACAGACGGACCCAACCGAAAGGGCCGGCAACAGACAAGCCCTCCCTACACGACCGCGCCACACCTCGACTCCACCCAAGGCGTGGCTCAGCCAGCGGACTGCCTGGGGCGGGCCCGGGCGTAGGAGAACGACCGCTGCCGGTCCTGCGCGGCCAAGCCGAGGGCGGTGACCAGGTCGTCGTGGGTCCCCACCTTGAAGGCGCCGTAGCGGTCGTTGGCGTTCGCGTCGACGCCGATCTCGTAGTCGAGCAACTCCTCGACGAGGGCCTCCGCCTCCGGCGTCCGCGGCAAGTGGAGGCGGTCGGTCTGGAGCAGCGCCAGGAGGCGTGAGACGAGCCACGCCTTGCCGAGGCGGATCTCGTTGCGCGAGACCTCGAGGCGGCGGTCGTCGTGGTTGAAGTACACGCCGAAGACGACGGCGTGCCGGCAATCGACGCGGAGTAGGTCGACGACTGGTTGGCCGACCCCGGTAGCATCCAGGTAGAGGCGTGGCGTGTCGTGTGTCCGCTCCGAAGGGAAGGCCTTCGGTGATCTTGTCGCTGTGCGTGGACGCAACGAAAGGGGTGTTGCGAACCCGAGTTACGGATGATCAGACGAGTTGGTGGATCGAAGTCCGCGAGGAGACGGGAGTAACGGCGGGCAACGTGGAGGAGTTTTTCCGTCGCAAGGCCGAGGCGCGGCTAACGCGGTACCACGGTCTGGTGCAGACGAGCGAGGGCGACGCGATCGAGTTTGATGTTCCCTGGAGCAAAGAGAAGAGCAACGCCGACCCGTGGTGGCCAATACCGGAGATGGCCAAGATAGCGGTCGAGAAGGGGCGAGAGAAAGGACACCTTTCGAGGTTGCCGGCGGGCGTCTTGGCTCACCACGTAAGAACCGCTAGCACAATGTTCCAAAACGTTATGAGGGCACAGATGAAAATGCCGGCCACAAATGCCCATTCCCTCCGCCTCCATAGACCGATCGCAGCCACAAATAATAGTATCCCAGCGAATAGGATGCCAAGGGCTGTGGAAAGATCTCCAAGAAAGAAGGCAGCGAGGAGGACTAGTGTAGTGTCCAGAAATTAGCTGGACAATGTTTTCTGCTCTTTGCGGCTGCGCGGCCGCGTGCAGCCTGGCTGAATCTGTTCGAGCGTCTGGCGGCAGCGAGAGAGTTTTTCCTTGATGGATTCGACCGTCGCCGTCCAGACGAAAGGTCGGGGATGCTCATTCCACGTCGCCAGGAAGTCCGCAATCGCGGCCTCCAGATCCTCGACACTGTAGAACGAACCCCGGCGGACACGTTTGGACGTCAACTCGCCAAACCAGCGCTCGACGAGATTGAGCCAACTCGAACTGGTCGGAACAAAATGGGGAATGAAGCGCGGATGCCGCTCGAGCCATGCTCGCACCTTCGGATGTGTGTGGGTGCCGTAATTGTCCATCACCAAGTGCAGCGGCACGGCGCCGGGAAACTCCTGATCCAGGCGGCGCAGGAAGCGTAAGAACTCTTGGTGTCGGTGCCGCTCAAAGCACTGCCCGATAACCCGCCCCCCCAACACCTCCAGGGCCGCGAACAGCGTGGTCGTGCCGTTGCGCTTGTAGTCGTGCGTCAGCGTGCCGCAACGCCCTTTCTTCAGGGGCAGGCCCGGCTGCGTGCGGTCCAGCGCCTGAATCTGGCTCTTCTCATCGACGCACAGCACCATCGCCTGCTGCGGAGGATTCAGATACAGGCCCACCACATCGGTGAGCTTGTCGAGAAACTTCGGGTCGCGCGACAGCTTGAAGCGCTTGACCCGGTGCGGCTTGAGATGATGGCTGCGCCAGATGGTGCTCACGCTAGACTTGCTCACCCGCTGGCTCTTGGCCATCAGCCGGCAACTCCAGTGGGTCGTGCCCGGAGGTTTGCTGTGCAACGTCGCCTCCACAATGGCTTTGATCTTCTCGGCCCCATAGGTCGGTTTGCGCCCCCGTCCCGGAGCGACCTGCCAGAGGCATTCCAGGCCGTGCTCTGCAAACCGGGCGCGCCACAAGCGCACCGTCTTGCGATTGGTCTGCAACTGCTCAGCGATGTTGCTCTCCGGCTGGCCGAGGGCACTCGCCAAGATGATCCGGCTGCGCAGCGCCACCTGTTGCGGCGTTCCGTGCGCCGTCAACCATTGCTGGAGCTGTTCCTGATCGCTGGGGTCCAGCTTCAAGGCGGGAAGTTTTCGAGGCATGACCAAGCCTAACCCAACTCCGCTCAATTGTCCAGTTATTTGCTGGACACTACACTAGCACCAAAGCCAGGGCTCCTAGACCAAATGCGTTGAGACCGGTTTGGGAGCCGTGCGCTCGACGCTCTTGCCGGCCATTTCCGGTCGCTTGAGGACTCCACTCACTACTACGCCCGCGGCGTCCAATTCGTCGACAACTGAATTTATAAGCCTCCAAGTGGAGGTCAGGCGGCGTGGTGTACTCGATCGGTGTTTTGCCCGGTGGCCACGAAGGATTTCCCCCAGACCCCGGAGGTTCGGGAGGTTTGGGCGCGGCCGCTTCGGTCTCCATCTCTTAGTCCCTTCAAGTTCGCAATAAGTCTCCGGGGCATTGTACCAGTGCTTCCGGAAAGCATCCACCACAACGCGCCTCGACGCTCGAGGGCTTCTTCCGCGGCCGGATGGGCGCCCGCAAGCGGTTGGCGAGGTCCGCGACCGTCGGCGTCTGCCGGTCGCTCGCTCGGTGGCTCCCCGGGTCATCGCCCCGCCGCAAAGCGCCGAGGGTTTCCAGGGCGCGCGTGGGTCGGACGCCTTTGAGCTCAGCTCTCGCCGCTCTCCAGTTCCTGCAAAGGCACCCGACCCACTTCCTCCCACACCCCCTCATGCTTCAACCGATCCGACTTCTCCGGCGGCGCGACCGCGCACCGCCCCGCCAGCCGCCCGTCCCGGTAGTACGGCACCCTCCGCCCCCGGATCGGCGGATGCCCCGAGGTGAAGATCAGCGCCTCCCGATCGGGCAGCCGCCGCACCTCCTCCGAGGTCAGCATCGGCCGCCCAGCCAATTTCAACAGAGAGCGGCCTACTCCTGGCGTCAGGACCGCCCGCTCGGCACCGCGCGCGCAGACATCTCGCCAGCACCACGTTGCAACCCTGGCCGCTTGACTCGCGTACCAGAGCCTCGGGCGGGACGGCTCTGTAGAGCCGATCGAAGGGAGAGCCAAGGTATGAGCGTCGCGGATGGGTTGCGGCACGACTTGCGGTGGAGCTTGCATCTGATGCGCCGCCACCCCGGCCTGACGGCGTCGGTGGTCGTCTCGCTGGGCCTCACGATCGGCGCCAACACCACCGTTTTCAGCGTGCTGCACGCGTTCTTGCTGCGGCCACTCGCCATCCAGGACGTCGATCGCGTCGTGCGGGTTCGGGAGAACATGGCGGCGCCTGGCCAGCGGCCCGACTTGCGCAGCCTGCAGGGTCCGAACTACGGTCCGTGGCGGGCTCAAAACCGGGTCTTCACGGATATTGCGGCGGGCACCTGGTTCGATGCGGCCCTCACCGGGGAAGGCCGCCCCGAGCACCTCTCGGCCGCCCTGGTCAGCGCCAACTTCTTCCCGGTGCTTGGCATCAAGCCCTTCCTCGGACGCAGCATCGCGCCCGAGGAGGATCAACCCGGCCGCGATCAGGTCGTGCTGCTAAGCTACGACCTCTGGGTTACCCGCTTCGGCGCCGCTCCCGGGGTCGTCGGCCGGCGGGTCACCCTCAACGGCATCAGTCACGCCGTGATCGGGGTGATGCCGCGCGGGTTCCACCATCCTTATCAGGCCCAGATATGGCTGCCGCTCGCCTACAGTGGTGCTTCCAGCCTCGGCCAGGAGTACTACGCGCCGGCGCGCCTCAAGCCCGGCATCGCGCTGCAGCGGGCGCGGGCCGAGATGAACGACCTGGCGACCCGCCTCTGGCAAGAAGATCCAAGGCCCAACACTCCGAGGTCGGCGAACCTTTCCCCGATGCGCGAGGAGCTGGTGCACGGTCTCGACAAGCTGCTCTACCTGTTGGCCGCCGGGTCGGCCTTCGTGCTGCTGATCGCCTGCGTCAACGTTGCCAACCTGCTCCTCGCCCAGGGTCTTCAACAGGGCAGGGAGGCAGCGGTGCGCCTCGCCCTCGGCGCCTCGCGGCTCCGCGTCGCGCGGCAGGTACTGATCCACAGCCTGCTCCTCGCCGCGCTCGGCGCCGCCCTGGGAGCCCTGTTCGCCGCGTCGAGCATAAAACCCCTGGTCGCCCTGAGCCCGGCCTCCGCGCTCGGCGAGTTCGACATCGAACCGCGGCTCGACCTGTCGACGCTCGGCTTCACCATTGGCGCCGCGCTGCTGGTCGGCGTCGTCTTCGGCCTCTTGCCGGCGCTGCGCCTGTCCCGAACCAGCATCGGCGGCTCGCTTCAGGCGGCAGGCCGCACGCTCACGTTGCGACGATCAGGCCAGCGGCTGCTGGGCGCCTTGGTGATCGCCGAGGTGGCGCTGTCGCTGATGCTGCTGGTCGGGGCGGGCCTGGTGCTGCGGAGCTTCGAGCGCCTGCAGGGTGAGAACCGCGGCTTCGACGTCCGCGACACTCTGAGCTTCTCCGTGTCCCTCCCCGAGTCGAGGTTCCCTGGCTTGCGGCGGCAGGTTGCCTTCGTGCGCCCGTTCCTCGATCGTCTGCGCGATCTGCCAAGCGTCGTCGCGGTGGGCGCCACCACCACCGATCCGCTTTTCCCCGGGACCAACGCCACCGGAGTCGCCATCGAGGGGCGCCCGGCCACGGGGCCGACAGGCCTGGAGACGCTGCATCACCGGGCGATCACCCCGGGGTATCTCGAATCGCTGCGCGTACCGCTGATCGCGGGGCGTCTCTTCACCGACCACGACGACGAGCGCGCCCCGTTGGTGGCGATCGTGAGCAAGTCCATGGCCGAGCGCTACTGGCCGGGCGGGAGCGCCATCGGCAAACGGGTCAAGCGCGGCCGTACTGACTCGAACCGCCCCTGGATCACGGTGGTTGGCGTCGTCGGCTCACTCAAGGAAAACGACGACTGGCTGCCTTACCCGGATGCCTGGTATCTCCCCTACACCCAATCGACCGTGGGGTCGCTCGACGGTCTGACGTTCACGCTGCGCGCGCGGGGGAGCGCCTTGGCCCTTGCGCCCATGGTGCGAGAGGCCGCGCGCGCGGTGGACAGGGACCAGCCGATCTACGACGTGATGACCATGGAGCAGCGCCTGGCCCAACGTACGACTCCCGAGAGATTCAGCGCGGTTCTCTACACCTCCTTCGGCGTTCTCGGTCTCATGCTGGCGGCGCTGGGCATCTACGGCGTGCTCGCCTTCGTCGTCGACCAGAGGCTGCCGGAGATCGGTATCCGCTCGGCATTGGGGGCACGACCCGGCCACCTGCGCGCGCTCGTCCTGCGCTTCGCGCTGCTCCTCACGGTCGGCGGCCTCGCGGTGGGCATCCTGGGGGCGCTCCTGCTCACCCGGCTCATGTCGAGTCAGCTCTATCAGATCAGCCCCTACGATCCGGTCGTGCTGCTCTCCGCTCTGGCCTGCCTGGGGGCGATCGCCCTGGTTTCGTGCTACGTCCCCGCCAGCCGCGCGGCCAGGGTCGATCCGGTGAGAGTGCTTCGCCAGGAGTAGGTCGGCGGCGCGCGACCTCACCGACCTCGCCAACACCGGCGGCAGGAGTAACCGGCGCGCTCGGGCCTTGACAGCCTGACCCCCCCCTGCCTCAATTCGCGGGTGTGTTCTTTAAGTTCCTCATGGCGCCACCCGGCTGCGGGGAAAGCGCAGCGATTGTACAGCTCATTCGCCCAAGCGCCACCGACGGCATTCCCTTGCCCCTTCCCGGCGCGCCGCCGTCCCCGGCGCCGCCGAGCCCCCCGGCCCCGAGCTACGGCGAGGTCCGCGACCAGCCGTCGCCGGCCCCGCCGACCGCGGCCGAGCGCCAGGCGCGGCTCGCCGAGCACGCGATCTTGATGACCGCTCTCGCCCAGCAGGCGCGCGGCGCCGGCCGCGACAGCGCCGGCGCCCGCCGCGCCGCCGCTCTCGCCGCGGCGCCCACAGGCCGTCGACTGGCGCCTGCTGCTGGCCGAGTTCCTGCGCGCCGCCGCCCGCGAGGACTACTCCTGGCAGCGCCCCAACCCGCGCTACGTGGCGCTCGGCCTCTACATCCCGCTCCTCGCCGCCGCGGCGCCTGCTCGAGTCGCCTTCGTCGTCGACACCTCGGGCTCGGTGCCCGCCGCAGCGCTCGCCGCCGTGGCCTCCGAGCTCACCGCCTTTCTGCAGCAATACCCCGCGACCACCCTGCACGTCCTCTACGTCGACGCGTCGCGCCTGCTCTCGGAGCTGGCCGCCGCCAAGGCGGACGGCCGCTACTCGAAGCTGCTGGCCGGCTTGGCTCGGATCGATCTCGTGGTCCTTGACGATTGGTGTCTGCACCCGCTGACCGACGCTCACCGCCGCGATCTGCTCGAGATCCTCGAGGATCGCTACGGCAGGCGCTCCACTGTGGTGACGAGCCAGCTCCCGGTGGCGACCTAGCACGAGGCCTTCGGCGATGCCACGCTGGCTGACGCCGTGCTCGACCGACTGGTGCACAACGCTCACGAGCTCAGGCTCAAGGGTGAGTCGCGGCGCAAGCATTCCGCGCCGGCTCAGTCAGCGGAGGATCTGTCATGAGATGGCCGCTCACCCCGGCGAGTGTCCACGCCTGCCATAGCCCTGAGATTCTTCGGCGTCGCCAGGAGGTTTTCTCCGCCGCAACGCCCGGAGCGTTCGTCCGGGGGCTCCCACCCCTGCCACCCCTCCCGACCCTCCCCGAGGCCGTTTGGATCAACCCGCCCGAAAAAAAGACGCGCCAGGATGCCCTACAAGCCACGAACTCACCCCCACCCTTACCCGGACTACCCCCCTTCGACGGGCTTCTCTCCGCACTTCGAGGAGTGCCCCGATCGCCGATCGAAACCGGTGGGTTCGCCCTGGATGCGCGCGGCGGACCGCCTCCCGCCCGAAGAGCCACCCCCGCCCGAAGAACTCCCCTCCCACCCGAAAAGCCCACCACCCCGGCTAAGGAAGCTGACGGGGTATGGAAAGCTCCGGGCCACCGCCCACCCGCCCCACACCCAACCACCCAACGCATTTGCTCGGAGGGGTCGGCCGCGCAGCGGGGAGGCACGAGAGCCTTGCCCAACTCGTTGAAAACACAACGCCTTCCCGGGCCATCGGCGCGTAGAGTGGTGCCCAGACATCGTGATCAGCTATCACCAAGCACATAGGCCATACCCGTTGCCGATCTGAACTTCCCTCTCTTGCCGCAGCGAGCCCCAAGGCCCGCGAATCGATCCACGCTAGTGTAGTGTCCAGCAAATAACTGGACAATTGAGCGGAGTTGGGTTAGGCTTGGTCATGCCTCGAAAACTTCCCGCCTTGAAGCTGGACCCCAGCGATCAGGAACAGCTCCAGCAATGGTTGACGGCGCACGGAAC